>CAVVZK010000007.1:0-596949 GCA_963752655.1 uncultured Acidobacteriaceae bacterium | reverse complement strand
TGGAGATCTTCATTTCCCGAGCAACATCTCGGCCATTGGAAAAGCGGCGCTCGCTAGAGGGGCTGCGCGACGGACGGGGTCAAAATTGTACGAGGACGCTCGGTCCCCGTTTGCGACGAAGCGATGTACGACCTTGAAAGGGATGGACCACCTCATGGCGAACCCGGTATGGCTCACGACCGAACAGATTAAACGCACTCTCCCCAGCTGATCTAAAAACCTATGTTCTTAGCTTGAGGCAGGCGGTGGGGGCAGCCTCCGGCAAGATCTTTACGGATGAAGACAACGATGATTCTGTCTTCGCGCATGATCCGCTGCACCTTGACCAGGTGCTGGCGCTGCAGGATAGCTATATCACGGCGCTGAATGCGGTTGCGGAGTTCCCTCCTGCCATTAGTGCGCTGATCATTGCGATCGGCACGCGCTCTGGTGTTCCTCCGCTCTCGGGCAATCTTCCGACGGTTGATGCTGTTGCGAGCTCTTTGAGGGATCTTGGGCAAGACCTTGACGCCTATCTGGCAACACTCTGAGGTAGGTTTGAGCCTCTGGACCCGGTAAGCATGAGTGCCTGGTCGGCTTGGGAAGGCCTTGCCTCAAGCCACTGGGACCAGGCTTCGAGGGCTCGGTCGCACTGGAGGCGGTGGCGTTCTTTTTTGTCGCGGATCTTCTTGCGGAGCTCTTCTTCGAGTGGGGGGAGGAGGTCGAAGGTGATGTTGGCGGGTTGGAATTTCTTGTGGTCGGCGTGGGTGATGTAGTGGGTGAGGGAGCCGTTGGCGGAGGCGCGGGGGGCGGGCGTTGGGTGTGCGGCCCTGGGCGAGGGCGGCGGCGTAGCGGCCGGCGAGGAGGCCGGAGGCGATGGACTCGGTGTAGCCTTCGACGCCGGAGAGTTGGCCGGCGATGAGGATGGTGGGGTGGGCGCGGAGCTGGAGGGTTTCGGTGAGGAGCGAGGGGGCGTGGATGTAGGTGTTGCGGTGGATCTGGCCGTAGCGGAGGAAGGTGGCGTGCTCGAGGCCGGGGATGAGGCGGAGGACGCGGGCCTGCTCGCCGAACTTGAGGTGGTTCTGGAAGCCGACGAGGTTGTAGGAGTCGGCGCGGAGGTTTTCCTGGCGGAGCTGGACGCAGGCGTAGGGCCAGCGGCCGGTCTTCGGGTCGGTGAGGCCGGCGGGCTTCATGGGGCCGAAGCGGAGGGTGTCTCGGCCGCGGCGGGCGGTCTCTTCGATGGGGAGGCAGCCTTCGAAGTACTGGAGTTTTGGGGTGAGTTGTTGCGTCGCCAAGGAGCTGCGTGGCGCGAAGGGTCCAGACGGTGTTCCAGGTGCGGGCCGGGTGGCGGATCCTTCGGGTCTGCGGCTTCGCCGCTTTGCTCAGGATGACGGGGTGAGGGGAGGATGAGGTCGTGGGGCAGGTGGGTTGGGTTGTTGTCGGCGGGGAGTTGCTCCCAGGATTTCTGTTCGATCTTTTCGGCGGTGGTGAGGGCGTCGAGGAAGGTGTCGTATTCCTCTTTGGTGAAGGGGCAGTTGATGTAGTCGGCGGTGCCCTTGTCCCAGCGGGCGGCGAGGTAGACCTTGTCCATGTCGATGGTGGAGGCGTCGACGATGGGGGAGATGGAGTCGTAGAAGGCGAGGTGGTCGGAGCCGGTGAGGCGGGTGAGCTCGGCGGTGAGGGCGGGGCAGGTGAGGGGGCCGGTGGCGAGGATGGTGATGGTGTCTTCGCTGGTCTCGTCGAGGGTGAGTGACCTCTTCGCGATGGATGGTGATGTTGGGGTGCTGCTCGAGGCGCTCGGCGGACGCGGGCGGAGAAGAGTTCGCGGTCGACGGCGAGGGCGTGGCCGGCGGGGACGGCGGTGGCGTCGGCGTCGAGGAGGAGGAAGGAGTTGGCGCGGCGCATCTCCTGCTTGAGGAGCCAGGGGGCGGAGTTTTCGGACTCGGATCTTGAGGGAGTTGGAGCAGACGAGTTCGGCGAAGTCGGAGGTCTGGTGGGCCTCGGTGGAGCGGTGCGGGCGCATCTCGTAGAGGTCGACCTGGCAGCCGGGCTGGCGGCCTGGAGGGCGGCTTCGGGGCCGGCGAGGCCGCCGCCGATGACTTTGATCTTCTTCATGCTGCTTTGAGGATACGTGGCTCGGCAGTCTAGCCGGAGCAAGGTCGCCCACGTTATTTGCATCTCTTGCATTGGCGAGGTTTCCCGAGTCGTCAGTGGCTCACCTACCTCCACCTGAGGAACTTCGAGTAGACGAAATCGGCTGAGTCGCAGGTCCGGTTTAGATGCGGTGGTGCGGCACTGGCCGCCATATCGATGAATCGATTTCTTCGTGCTGAGTCGAGGATAGCGGCCTCTGTGGGCGGACGTCGAACGCCTCGGATCCGCCAGGACGAGTACTTTGAACCTCTGCGTGCTGCTGCTGAGGATACGAGATGCTCGGACGTTGAGGGCGGGTCAGGTGCAGCGTTCGGAGACCTGGCAGAGTTGGTCTCCGGTGAGGCGCATGATGCGCCAGTCGGTGGACATCTGGGCGCCCATCTGGTGGTAGAAGTCGATGGCGTCGGTGTTCCAGTCGAGGACGTTCCACTCGAGGCGGGGGCAGCCTTCGACGACGGCGACGGCGGCGACCTTGGCGAGCAGGGCTTTGCCGATGCCCTTGCCGCGGTGGGCGGGCTCGACGAAGAGGTCTTCGAGGTGGATGCCGTGGTGTCCCTGCCAGGTGGAGTAGTTGTAGAAGTAGAGGGCGAAGCCGGCGGGGGCGCCGTCCCACTCGGCGAGGAAGACGTGGAAGCGGGGGACGGGGCCGAAGCCGTCGCGGTGGAGGTCGGTGGCGGTGGCGAGGACGGCGTCGGGTTCGCGCTCGTAGACGGCGAGCTGGCGGATGAAGCCGAGGATGGTGGGTACGTCCTTGGCGTTGGCGAGGCGGATCTGGAGGGATGGGGGCGTCATGCTGTGGGCTAGTGTAGCGGGAAGAGGTGTTGCGAGGCGAGGAGAGGATTTGCCTGGTCTTGGGTTCGGGGTGTGGGGCGAGCAGGGGGAGACGCAGGTCCTTCGACTTCGCTCAGGATGACAGTTTCGGGGTCGGAGGAGGGTTCTTGGGCGAGTGAATCTTAGTGGGGGGCGGGGAGGGTGTCGGGGGCGTTGGCGGAGGTGGTGGACTTCTGGGGGACTCTGGGGGCGTCCTTGGGTTGGGCGTCGAGCCACTTGTCGAAGGGGATGGTGAAGGCGAAGAGCTGCTGCTTCGAGTCGGCGGAGTGGATCATTTTGATGTAGAGCTCGGCGTGGCGGAGGGCGGGGTCGTCGAGCTCGCGGATGTCGTAGAAGAGGTATCCGGCGAGGTTGGAGTGGGGGTTGACGGTGGTGGCCGGGGAAGCCGAAGTCGGTGTCGTCCTCGGTGACCTTCTTGTCGACGGGGGCGTGGTGGATGGTGATGGGGACGAGGGGGACCTTGGTGCCCATGGCGGAGCGGGTGGAGAAGAGGCGGCGGTTGATGTCCTCGAGGGTGGCGGCGGGGATGACGTCGTGGTTGGCGGAGATGAACTGGATGCGGACGTCGTTGAGGGCGAGCGCGTGGTCGGAGTCGTTGGAGATGATGACGCGGACGGGGACGAAGCCGTGCTGGAGGTAGGGGAGGCGGAAGAAGCCGCAGTTTTTGGGGTCGAGGCAGGGATCGGCGGCGACGGTGACGTGCTCGTTGGGGTGGGTGTCGAAGCTGATGTACTGGGAGGCGGGTTTGACGGGGGGCGCGGGACTTGGGCTTGTCGGCGGCGTGGGCGAGCGGGCCTGGAGAGCGGCGACGAGTCGGCGAGGGCGAGGCGGCGGGCCTGAGGAGGCCGGGGAGTTTATGGGGCATGCTGAGTGAGAGACGCAGCGGCGGGTGGAATGGGTGAGGCGGGTGCCGCCGTTGATTATGATCGTCGGTGGCGAGCGGCGGTAAAGGCCGGAGCTGAGGGGAGCGCGGTGGAGACGGTTCTGATGCTGGGGTATAGCTCGCTGCTGGGCCTGGTGCTGGTGGTGGGCGCGCCGTTACTGGCTCGTGCG
The DNA here is from genome assembly GCA_963752655.1 of uncultured Acidobacteriaceae bacterium. Lineage (GTDB taxonomy): Bacteria > Acidobacteriota > Terriglobia > Terriglobales > Acidobacteriaceae > Edaphobacter. Next base: position 592,932 of record CAVVZK010000007.1, on the reverse strand, counting down.
GATGGCGACGAGCGGGCGGTACCGGGCGGGGCTGGCGGGGCGGCTGGGGAGGGTGCCGGCGGGGCTGCGCGAGGCGGTGCGGGGGCGCGAGGTGGTGTGGGTGCATGCGGTGAGTGTGGGCGAGGTGATGGCGGCGGTGGGGGTGGTGCGGGGCTGCTGGACGGCGCGGCCGGGGCTGGTGGTGGCGGTTTCGACGACGACGGCGACGGGGCAGGCGCTGGCGAAGCAGCGGATGGAGGGGATGCCGGTGTTTTATCTGCCGCTGGACTTTGCGTGGGTGGTGCGGCGGTATCTGCGGGTGCTGCGGCCGCGGCTGCTGGTGCTGATGGAGAGTGAGCTGTGGCCGAACCTGCTGCGGGAGTGTGGGCGGGCGGGGGTGCCGGTGGCGGTGGTGAATGCGCGGGTGTCGGACCGGTCGTTTCCGCGGTACATGCGGCTGCGGCGGTTGTGGCGGCCGCTGCTGCGGCGGGTTGGCGGTGTTTCTGGCGCAGGGGGAGGAGACGGCGGCGCGGCTGCGGGCGATCGGGGTGGAGGGGGAGCGGGTGCGGGTGGTTGGGAATTTGAAGTACGACGTGACGGCCGGCCGTTGATACGGCGACGGTCACGTTGTTGCAGGCCGCTGCTTGCGGGGCGAAAGGTGCTGGTGGCGGGAAGCACGCTGGAGGGGGAGGAGGCGCTGCTGCTGGGTGCATGGGACGGGGTACTTCGCAGCGGTGCCTGAGGCGGTGCTGGTGGTTGCGCCGAGGCATCCGGATCGCTTCGGAGCGGTCGCCAAGCTGATTGAAGGCGGTTCTCGAAGGCTTTACCGGGTGAGTGCGTTGAGGGAGTTGCAGGTAGCGGAGCTGGCGCCGGGGTGCGGTGCTTCTGCTGGATACGATCGGGGACCTGGCGGGGGTGTATTCGCTGGGGACGGTGGCGTTTGTGGGGGGGAGTCTGGTTGCGGCCGGGGGGCATAATCCGCTGGAGCCGGCGCGGTTTGGGGTGCCGGTGGTGATGGGTCGGAGCTCGGAGAACTTTCGGGAGGTGGTGGAGAGGATGCGGGCGATGGACGGGATCTGCGTGGTGACAGCGGAGGAGATGCCGGGGGTGCTGGCGAGAGCTGCTGGCGGGACGAGGAGAGGGCGCGGGCGCTGGGGGAGCGGGGGCGGGCGGTGTTTGCGGATGGAGGCGGGAGCTACGGGGCGGACGGTTCGGGAGCTGCTGGGGCTGCTAGGGACAGGGGGTTCTCCGGGGCCGGGCGAAGACCATGGGCGAACGGGCGATGGTGCGGGAGCCTTGAGGATCGCGCCGAGCTTTGCTGCTGGCCGCTGGTGCCGATCTATGGCGGCGGTCGTGCGGTTGAAGCGACGGACCTGTTTGCCGCGGGGACGGCTCCGAACGCGGTCAGCTGCGGGGGGTGGTGATCAGTGTGGGGAGCCTGTCGGCGGGGGGTGCGGGGAAGACGCCGGTGGTGCTGCTGCTGGCGGAGATGCTGGGGCGGCGGGGGTATGCGGTGCGGATCCTGACGCGGGGGTATGGGCGGGAGGCGGTGCGCGAGGTGGAGCGGGTGGATCCGGCTGGGGATGCGCGGCGGTTTGGGGATGAGCCGATGCTGCTGGCGCGGAGGTCGGGGGTGCCGGTGTATGTGGGGGCGGATCGGTATCGGGCTGGGGTGATGGCGGAGGAGGAGGTTGGCGGGGACGGGGTGGTGCATCTGCTGGATGATGGGTTTCAGCACCGGCGGCTGCGGCGGGAGCTGGATGTGGTTCTCGCTGACGCGGGAGGATGTGGAGGACTGCGCTGCTGCCGGCGGGGAATCTGCGGGAGCCGCTGTCGGCGATGAGGGCGGCGGGGGTGATTGTGGTGCGGGAGGAGGAGGCGGAGGTGGTGGGGCATTTCCTGCGGCGGATGTCTGCGGGAGGTGGAGTGCGCGGCCGGTGTGGCTGATTCGGCGGCGGCTGGGGTTTGGGGGCGTGGATGTGCCGAAGAGGCCGGTGGTGTTCTGCGGGATTGCGCGGCCGGAGGGGTTTCTCGGAGATGCTGGAGGCGGAGGGTGTGGTGGGGGCGGCTACGGTGATCTTTGGGGATCATCACCGGTATGGGGAGCGGGATGTGGCGGGGCTGCTCGGCGGGCGGCGGAGGTGGGGGCGGACGGGTTTGTGACGACGGAGAAGGATGCGGTGAAGCTGACGCGAGCGGATGCGGGAGCGGCTGGAGCGGGTGGGGCCGGTGGTGGTTGCGGAGCTCCAGGTGGAGCTGGTGGATGAGCGCGGGGTGATGGAGCAGATGATGGCGATGGTGCCGCGGCTGCGCCGGCGGGAGAGCTGATGCGGGTGCTGGTGGTGCGGGTGGGGGCGATGGGGGATGTGCTGCATGCGCTGCCGGCGGTGGCGGCGCTGAGGCGGGCGAGGCCGGAGTGGGAGATCGGGTGGGTGGTGGATCCGCGGTGGGCTCCGCTGCTGGCGAACGAGGGGGAGCAGAGTGGGCCGGTGGTGGACCGGGTGCACCTGGCGCGAGACGCGGGAGTGGAAGCGGGCCCCGATGTCGATGGGACACGGCGAGGTCGATTGCGGGGCTTCGGCGGGAGCTGCGGGCGGAGAGGTATGACGTTGTGCGTGGATCTGCAGGGGACGCTGCGGTCGGCGGTGATTGGGTGGATGGCGGGGGCGGGGCGGTTTGTGGGGCCGGCGCGAGCCGAGGGAGGCGGCGGCGCGGTGGATGTATGGGGAGCGGGTGGAGGTGCGGGGAAGGCATGTGGTGGAGCAGGGTTCTGCACTGCTGGGGGAGGCGGTCTGGGAGTGGGGCTGGAGGCGCGGGCCGGTGGAGCTGCCGGTGGATGCGGAGGCGGAGGCGTGGTGCGACCGGGAGATGGAGGGTGTGGGACGGTTCTGCTTTGTGGCTCCTACGGCTGGATGGGGGGCGAAGCATGTGGCCGGCGGAGCGGTTTGGGGCGGTGGCGCGGTGAGCTCGTCGGGGCGGGGTACGGGGTGGTGGTGAATGCGGTGGGTGCTAGACGCGATGCGGTGGCGGCGGCAGTGGTGGAGGCGAGTGGAGGCCGGGCGCGGGCGGTGAGTTCGATCGGTGGCGCAGATGGTGGCGATGGTGCGGAGAGCGAGCCTGGTGATTGCGGGGGATACGGGGCCGCTGCACCTGGCGGCGGCGCTCGGGCGGCCGGTGGTAGGGTTGTTTGGGCCGACGGATCCGGCGCGGAATGGGCCGTTCGGGACGAGGGCGCGGGTGCTTCGGAGCGAGGTCAGTGTGACGAGTCACAAGCGCGTGGGGGCGACGGAGGCGGGGCTGTTGGGAGTGGGTGTGGACGAGGTGGTGAGGGCGGCGATGGAGCTGTTGCGCGAGTGAGTTGAGCGGACGACGATGGCAGAGGATTGCGCGGCGGATCCGGGTGCCGCTGGGGTTTGTGTTTGCGGGGGTGTTTCTTGTGGCTGGCGCGGCCGACGTGGATGAGCCTGGGGCTGAGCCTGCTGCTGGTGGTGCCGGGGGTGTGGCTGCGCGGGTATGCGGCGGGGTATGTGAAGAAGAACCAGGAGCTGACGCGGACGGGGCCGTATGCGTATACGCGGAATCCGCTGTACCTGGGGTCGATGATGATTGCGTTCGGGTTTGCGGGGGCGTCGCGGAGCTGGGTGATCCCGGTGGTGCTGGCGGTGTTGTTTGCGGTGATCTACTGGCCGACGATCCAGTCGGAGGAGGCGTTTCTGCGGGGTGAGTTTCCGGAGTTCGAGGAGTATGCGCAGGCGGTTCCGAGGCTGCTGCCGCGGCTGACGCCGGCACCGGACGACGGCGGCTGCGGGGGTGTTCTCGCGCGAGCGGTACCTGCATCACCGTGAGTACAATGCTGCTATAGGTGCCGTGGCGATCTATGCTGCGCTTTTGACGCGGCTGATGATGTTGAGGCACGGATGAACTTACTTCTTTTCCCGTCTGCGAGCTCCACACTGTTGAGTGCATGCGATGTTTCCTGGTTTTGGTGGGCGCTGTGGCGGCCCTGGTGACGGCTCCTGCGACGGCGCAGCTGCTGGGGCCGCGAGGCTCCGGCGGCGCCGGTGGTGATCCCGACGCTGAAGCCGCCGATGCCGGGGTTTCCGTTTCCGGCGCGGCAGACGCTGACGTTTACGGTGGACTGGCGCGTGTTTACGGCGGGGACGGCGGTCTTCCACCTGGAGCAGGAGGGGACGGTCGAGAAGGTTACGGCGACGGCGGACACGGTGGGCGGGGTGACGATGCTGTTTCCGGTGGTGGACCGGTTCCAGTCGGGGTTCGACACGAAGACGGGCTGCTCGACGGGGTTCACGAAGCAGCTGCAGGAGGGCCGGCGGAAGGTCTCGAGCGACCTGACGTTCGACTATGGGCAGGGCAAGCAGCACCAGCTGGAGAGGAACCTGGTGAAGGGGACGCAGAAGGAGCAGACGGCGTCGATTCCGGCGTGCGTGACGGACTCGCTTGTCGGGGATCTTTTATGCGGCGACGCAGCCGATGGTGGTGGGGCAGAGCTTCGGGTTTCCGCTGGCGGACGCGATGCGGACGGTGACGGTGACGATGAAGGTGGAGGGCAAGGAAGAGATCAAGACGCCGGCGGGGACGTTCCAGACGATCCGGGTGCAGCCGACGGCGGAGGAGGGCGTGGTGAGGAACCGGGGGCACGATCCGGATCTGGTACACGGACGATCGCGCGGCATATGCCGGTGCAGATCCAGGCGCGGCTGTTCTGGGGGACGATTACGTTTCACCTGCAGAGCTACGAGGCGAAGTAGATGACGGAGCTGGAGCGAGTGGCACGGGAGGACGAGGATGGCGACCGGCTGGTGATGGTGGCGCGGTTTCTGGAGCCGATCCGGGTGCAGATGGCGAAGGGCGCGCTGGAGTCGGCGGGGATCGAGTGCTTTGTGCAGGGGGAGAATGCGAATGCGATGCTGGCGTTTGCGTTTCGGGCGCGGCTGATGGTGCGGGCGGAGGATGAGGCGGCGGCGCGCGAGGTGCTGGGCGGGGTGGAGCGATGAGAGGACGACGGAGCTGGTGCCGGAGGGGTGGGTGGATGATGGCGAGTGACGGGTGGTGGCGGGAGCGGCGAGGCCGAAGGCGGTGCTGTGCCTTTCGGGCGGGATGGACTCCTGCGTGTGCGCGGCGCTGGCGGCGAGGGAGTATGACGTGTATGCGCTGCACTTCAGCTATGGGCAGAGGACGGAGGCGCGCGAGCTGCGGTCGGCGGAGGCGGTGGCGCGGCTGACGGGGGCGAAGGAGTTTCTGCCGCTGAGGATGGACCTGTTCCGGAGGATTGGCGGGTCGGCGCTGACGGACGCGGCGATTGCGGTGCCGGAGGCGTCGACGGAGGAGAGCGCGATCGGGAGCGAGGTTCCGGTGACGTATGTGCCGTTTCGGAATGCGCATTTTCTGTCGGCGGCGGTGAGCTGGGCGGAGGTGCTGGGGGCGGAGCGGGTGGTGATCGGGGCGGTGGAGCAGGACAGCTCGGGGTATCCGGACTGCCGGCCGGCGTACTACGAGGCGTTCAACCGGCTGATCGAGCAGGGGACGAAGGACGGCGATATCCGGGTGGAGACGCCGCTGATTGCGATGCGGAAGAGCGAGATCGTGCGGCTGGGAGTTGAACTGGGCGCTCCGTTCCATGTAAGTTGGTCATGCTATTCGGGTGAGACGCGAGGCCTGCGGCGTGTGCGAGAGCTGTGCTCTGCGGCTGCGGGCGTTTCGAGAGGCCGGGGCGACGGACCCGATTCCGTATGCGGGCAGATCGCTGACAGACGGCACGGGTTAGCGGTCTGGCATCGAAGTTGAGTGTTGCAGTGCGGCGCGGTTGTGGCCGGGAAGAGGGATAGGACGATGGAACGTTTTGGACGGAAGATGACGAAGCTAAGCAGCGGACTTGCTGCCGGTGTGTTTGCGGCGGCGATGTGGAGCCCGATGGCCTGATGGCGCAGACGCGGCGGCCGGCAACGATCCACGGGCATGTGCAGAATGCGGCCGGGCAGCCGGTGACGAAGGGCGACGTGAGGCTGACGACGGACAAGACGTCGGAGGCGAAGAAGCGCAAGTATCCGTACGACTTTCCGCTGGATGCGAACGGCGACTACAAGGGCACGGGGATTGCGCCGGCGAACTACGTCGCGATCGTCTTCCAGGACGACAAGAGCCTGGACTTCATCGACAGCCTGGAGCTGAAGGCGAGCGACGACAAGGTCGTGAACTTCGACATGACGCGGCCGGAGTACATCGACAAGATGACCCCGGAGGAGAAGAAGGCGCTCGAGGAGTACAAGAAGAAGAACGCCGAGGCGACGCAGGCGAACGCGCAAGATCGCGAACCTGAACACGACGCTGAAGCAGGCGCGTGCGGACACGAAGTCGCGGGCAACTTCGACGCGGCGATGAAGGCGATGAAGGACGCGACGACAGCAGAAGCCGGACGAGGCGATTCTGTGGGTTGCGCTGGGCGATGCGCAGCTGGGCAAGGGAGACGCGGCAGCGAAGGCAGCGGGCAAGCCAACGACGGATCGCGTCGGTGGCGCAGAAGCTTCAAGGACGCGGCGGACTCGTACAAGAAGGCTATGGACGCTGAATGCGGCTTCGAAGAAGCCGAGTCCGGAGACGGCAGGCGCGGCGCAGAACCAGATGGGCCAGGCGCTGGCGAACAGCGGCGAAGCGAAGGACGCCTCGGCTGCGTACGAAGCGGCGGCGAAGACGGACCCGACGAAGGCGGGCATGTACTACTTCAACGAGGCGGCGACGCTGTACAACGCGGGCAAGACGGACGATGCGGCGGTTGCGGCGGACAAGGCGATTGCGGCCGATCCGAAGCGGGCGGATGCGTACTACATCAAGGGGCAGGCGCTGATTCCGAAGGCGTCGGTGGACCCGAAGACGCAGAAGATCACGGCGCCTCCGGGATGCGTCGAGGCGTACCAGCAGTACCTGGACTGGCACCGGACGGGGCCGCATGCGGAAGAGGTGAAGGCGATTCTGACCGGCATCGGGGCGCAGATGAAGTCGACGTACAAGGCTGGGAAGAAGTCGCTAGGACGAGAGTCTGAGATCGAGGGAGAGCGGCCCCGGGCGTGTGCCTGGGGCCTTTTGTTTGCTGTGGAGGGCTGATGACGAGCGACGGTGGGGTGTTGGATTTCGAGGCGGCGCTGGCGAGTGGTGCTGGAGGAGGCGGCGGGCGTGGCGCTGCCGAGGTGGGAGAGGTGTGGGGCTGCTGGAGGCGCGGGGGCGGGTGCTGGCGGAGGCGGTGGTGGCGGACCGGGATCAGCCGCCGTTTGACCGGGCGACGCGGGATGGGTTTGCGGTGCGGGCGGCGGATGTCGACGGGGCGGAGCTGCGGGTGGTGGGGCAGGTGCGGGCGGGCGAGGGGTGGACGGGGGAGGCGGTTGGAGCGGGGCGAGGCGGTCGAGATCATGACGGGCGCGCCGCTGCCGGAGGGGGCGGATGCGGTGGTGATGGTGGAGCATGTCGTCGGTGGCGGAGGGATGGGTGCGGGTAGATGGCGGGGCGGCGCGCTGGCGGCGGGAGAGAATGTGGTGCCGCGGGGGGCGGAGGCGCGGCGCGGGGAGGTGGTGCTGCCGGGCGGGACGCCGATGGGGGCGGCGGAGATTGCGCTGGCGGCGGCGTGCGGGGCGGCGGAGGTGCCGGTGTTTGCGCGGCCGAGGGTGGCGATCGTGGCGACGGGCGATGAGCTGGTGGAGCTGGAGGAGATGCCGGAGGCGTGGCAGATTCGGAACTCGAACAGCTACGCGCTGGCGGCGCTGGTGGAGGCGGCGGGCGGCGAGGCGGTGCGGCTGGCGATTGCGCGGGATACGCGGGAGGACGCTGCGGGGGCGGATTGCGGAGGCGGCGGAGGTGCGATCTGCTGGTGCTGTCGGGTGGGGTTTCGATGGGCAAGTATGACCTGGTGGAGGAGGTGCTGGCGGAGTTGGGGGCGGAGTTTTTCTTTACCGGGGTGAGGATGCAGCCGGGGAAGCCGGTGGTGTTTGGGCGGCTGCCGGCGCGCGAGGGTGGGCGGAAGGCGACGTACTTCTTTGGGCTGCCGGGGAATCCGGTGTCGACGCAGGTGACGTTTCACTGCTTTGTGGAGCCGATGCTGCGGGCGCTGTGCGGGGCGGAGCGGGCGGGGCCGCGGTTTGTGCAGGCGACGCTGGCGGAGGATGTGGCGGGCAAGGCGGGGTTGACGCGGTTGCTGCCGGCGCGGTTGACTGCGAGCGGGTGCGGCCGGAGGTGCGGCTGGTGGGGTGGCAGGGGTCGGGGGATCTGGCGGCGAATGCGCGGGCGAACTGCTATGCGGTGCTGCCGGGGGATGTGGAGGGATTTCGCGGCGGGCGATGTGATGCTCGGTGCTGCTGCGGTAGGCTTCGTGGGATGCAGTGAAGAGCGGTCAGACGGGGGCGAGAAGCTTTCGCATTACGACGAGACTGGGCGGGCGCACATGGTGGATGTGAGCGCGAAGGCGGAGACGCGGCGGGAGGCGGTGGCGGGGGCGTTTGTGGAGTTGACGGAGGCGGTGCTGCGGGCGCTGCCGAAGAATCCGAAGGGGAATCCGCTGGAGGTGGCGCGGTTTGCGGGGATCCAGGCGGCGAAGCGGACGTCGGAGCTGATTCCGATGTGTCATCCGCTGGCGCTGAGCTTTGTGGATGTGCAGGCGACGGTGGTGGCGGGTGGGGTGCGGATCGAGGCGACGGCGGCGACGGTGGCGGGGACGGGGGTGGAGATGGAGGCGATGGTGGCGGCGTCGGTGGCGGCGCTGACGGTGTACGACATGACCAAGGCGCTGGATAAGGGGATACGGATTCGCGAGGTGGTGCTGCTGCGGAAGAGCGGGGGGAAGAGTGGGGAGTACCGGCGGGGGTAGGGTGGGCGTCGGGGTCGTCGGGCTACTTCGTGTTGAGGGTGAGGCGGCCGGAGATTCTGTCGTAGACGTCCTTGGGAGGATCTTCTTTTTGCGGAGTTCGATGGGGTTGGTGTAGGGGCGATTCGCGATGATTCCGTCGGCCATATCCGTGTGACGCCGGGGAGGATTCGAGCTCGAGGCGGCTGGCTGTGTTGATGTTGACGCCTTTCTCGGCGGCGTTCCTGGTGAGGCCGTCCTTGATGCCGAGTACGGCGGACTTGGCGCTGCTGGCGATGGCCGCGGTGGCGTTTGCGGTGTTTTCGCGGACACGCTCCTGGTCGCGGGGGCTGTTGGAGCAGCCGGAGGAGAGGAGCGCGAGGAGCAACGCAAGCGGAGCGCAGGCTGGCAGAATCTTCATACCGGGAATGATATGCGAGTTCGCCACGGGTTTGGTTGCAGGTTATTTCAGGAGGCGGTAGCGAGGGTGACGGCGAAGAGGTGGTCGGGGTCGTGCCAGGTGCGGGCGATGACGAAGCCGGCGGCCGAGAGGAGCGCGGCGATGGAGCCGGCGGTGAACTTGTAGCTGTTTTCGGTGTGGATGGTTTCGCCTTCGAGTGAAGGTCGAAGGTAGAGGGCGGGGCCGGCGGAGTTGGCGGGGATGTGGACGGTCTGGCGGGTGAGGGACTCGAGGTGCATCTCGATGCGGGATTCGGTCGGGGTTCCAGCGGGCGTGGTGGGGGAAGCATTCGGGGTCGAAGTTGGCGCCGAGGTCGCGGTTGAGGCGGGTCGAGGATGTTGCGGTTGAAGGCGGCGGTGACGCCGGCGGCGTCGTCGTAGGCGGCGAGGAGAGTCGGCAGACTGCGACGTTGTTTGCGGGCCGGGGGCGAGGTCGGTGCCGAGCAGGAGCGTGTCGCCGGGACGGAGCTGTGCGCGGAGGTTGCTGAGGATGTCGCGGGCCTCGGCGGGGGAGAAGTTGCCGATGCTGGAGCCGATGTAGAGGGCCAGGATGCGGCGTGCCGTGCGGGGCGCGGTCGAGGGGGATGGGCTCGGTGATGTAGTTGGCGACCTGCGGCTGGACGGTGACGCCGGGGATGTTGGCCTGGATGTTGGCGGCGGCTTCGTCGAGGGCGGTGGGGGAGACGTCGATGGGCTGGTAGAGGACGCTGCCCTGCCGGCGGACGGCGGCGGCGAGGAGGATGCCGGTCTTGGTGGCGGTGCCGGCGCCGAGTTCGACGAGGGTGAGGGTGTGGCCGGCGGCGGCGGTGTCGAGGATCTCGTCGGCGTGCGCGGTGAAGATGGCGCGCTCGGTGCGGGTGAGGTAGTACTCGGGCAGGGCGGTGATCTGCTCAAAGAGAGCGGAGCCGCGCTCGTCGTAGAAGAGCCAGGGCGAGAGGGTGCGCGGGGTAGGCGAGGAGGCCGTCGCGGGCGTCGAGCGCGACGGCGTCGCTGACGGCGGCGTCCTGAACGGCGGATCTGATGTTCTGTTGGCGATGCTGCCGGGGGCTTCTCGGTGGTTGTGGGGGTCACTTGGCTTCCTGGGAGCGAGGATGTCGGGCAGCGTCTTTCGCGAGGCGGAGGCCGGAGAACTGCCAGCGGGTGGAGGGCGAGAAGAAGTTGCGGTAGGTGGCGCGGATGTGGGTGGCGGGGGTGACGCAGGAGCCGCCGCGAAGGATGATCTGCGAGGACATGAACTTGCCGTTGTACTCGCCGAGCGCGCCGGGGAGCGGGCGGTAGCCGGGGTAGCCGGTGTAGGCGGAGGAGGTCCACTCCCAGACATCGCCGAAGATCTGCTGGAGGCCGGGGCTGCGGGGGCGGGTGTGGGGTGGAGGTTGTCGGCTTCGAGGAGGTTGACTGGAGCGACGGGGATGCAGGTCCTTGGCTGCGCGGCTGTTCCGCTCGGCTCAGGATGGCGGTTGGTGCTGGAGAGGCGGTGTGACGAGAGGTGGCGGCGTACTCCCATTCGAACTCGGTGGGGAGGCGGTGTCCGGACCAGCGGGCGAAGGCGTCGGCCTCGAAGAAGCTGAGGTGGCAGACGGGGGTTTCGGAGAGGTCGTCCAGGGGGCGGAAGCCGTGGAGGGTGTAGATGCGCCAGCCGGAGGCGGTGCTGCTGTCGCGCTGCCAGTAGAGGGGCGCCTGCCAGCCTTGCTGGCGCGCATGGTGGTCCAGCCTTCGGAGAGCCAGAGCTCGGGGCGGGTGTAGCCGTTGTCGTCGATGAAGGCGAGGTACTCGGCGCAGGTGACGAGGCGGGTGGCGAGCGGAAAGGGAGCGAGGTAGACGGTGTGGCGCGGGGTCTCGTTGTCGAAGGCGAAGGCCTGCGGGGGTCGGCGGGGTCGGGGGTGACGCCGATCTCGATGAGGCCGGGGGCGAAGCTGATCCAGTCGAGCGGCGGGGCGATGCCGGGGCCGGGCTGCCAGGCGCGTCGGTGGCTGGAGGCAGTAGGCGGGGTGGAGCGGGTTGGTGAAGAAGGCGTGCTTGATGTCGGTGGCGATGAGTTCCAGGTGCTGCTGCTCGTGCTCGAGGCCGAGGACGATGCGGCGGACGGCTTCGTCGTCGACGCGGGTGCTGGCGGAGCGTCCGAGGAGCGCGCGATGGCGGCGTCGACGTGGGCGCGGTAGGCGAGGATGTCGTCGAGCGGAGGGCGGGAGAAGGAGGCGCGGAGCTTCTTCTCCGGCATGTCGCCGAGCGAGTTGTAGTAGCTGTTGAAGAGCCAGTGGAAGTCGGGGTGGAAGGGCTTGTAGCCGGGCGACGAAGTCGCGGAGGACGAAGGTCTCGAAGAACCAGGAGGTGTGGGCGAGGTGCCACTTGACGGGGCTCGCCTCGGGACAGGACTGGACCATCATGTCTTCGGGGGAGAGCGGGGCGCAGAAGTCGAGGGTGGCGCGGCGGACGGCGCGGAAGCGGGCGAGCAGGGTAGAGGCCGAGATGAGGGCTGACGGGTCGATGCTTGCTCCGTCGTCGGCATGCTCGTATCTCCTATGAGCAGAGGGTATGTGATGCGGTGTCGACTTTGGGTTGCTGCTCCACTGAGCGTCAAAGCTTACCGAAGGGATACACGTTAGTCAGGGTACGCGAGTCTCAAGAGTTAGAGTTGCTGGGTCGTGAAAGGTCGCAGAGTGCGTTTGCGGGCCGGTGAAGGATGCGAGCCAGAAGAGTGAGCGATCTTCGATGATAGCGGCCGTCGGTCAGGGGTGGCGACTGTTGAGGAGGCGTGGCGAGGCCGTAGGCGACGGCGGCGGCGGCGCCTCCGATGAGCGTCGGTCTGGAGGGCGCTGCGGAGGGTTCCGGTGCCGACAGGCGGCCTTTGAGGGCGCCGAAGAGGGCGAGGGCGAGGAGGGTGATGACGACGGAGAGGCGGAGCGCGGTGGCAGTGTCGGCGATGAGCATGTAGGGGAGCGAGCGGGACGAAGCCGCCGGCGATGTAGGAGACGGCGATGGTGAGGGCGGAGCGGTGGGCGCGGTTGGCGGCGGGCTCTTCGAGGCCGAGCTCGAAGCGCATCATGAAGTCGACCCAGGCTGTGGGGTTCTGCTTGAGGGCGGCGAGGACGGGTGTCGGCGCTGGCGCGGGGGACGTGGTACTGCTCGAAGATCTCGTAGATCTCTTCTGCTTCGTCGTGGGTGCGGTCGACGATCTCGCGCTGCTCGCGGAGGAGCTCGGAGGCGTAGTGCTCGGCGTCGCCGCGGGCGGCGAGGTATCCGCCGAGGCCCATGGCGATGGAGCCGGCGGCGATCTCGGCGAGGCCGGCGAGGACGACGAGGTGTGAGGAGCTGACGGCGCCGGAGAGGCCGGCGGCGAGGGCGAAGGGGACGGTGAGGCCGTCGGAGAGGCCGATGACGATGTCGCGGACGGCCTCGGTGGATTCGAAGTGGTGCTCGTGGTGGCGGTGCGGCGGTGACGCGTGGGTTGGCTGGATGCGAGGTTGGGTCGGCGCATTGCCGGTAGTTTACCGGCAGACGGAGAGCGGTATTCCGCGGCTGGTTCGGCAGAGCGTTTCAAGTGGATGAAAGCGTCTTTCCGGCACGAGGCGTCCGTCTGCTAGAGCACGGAGGTCGGCGATCGGCAGGCCGGGACGCTTCAGCAGAGCGGGATCGATGCGGAGTGGATACGGAGACGGCGTTGGGATGAGTGACGGGGTATGGATGGCGGGCTGCGCTGATGGGTTGCAGCTTGCGGGTGCGCGCTGGCTGCGGGCGCAGGTGGCGGTGGGCGGGGCAGGAGGACCGGGCGGGGCGGCGGTGGCATGCCGGCGGCGGGCAGATGGTGCGCGGAACGGTGACGGCGGCGGCCGGGGACAGGGCTGACGGTGAAGACGGAGACGGGCGAGGTGTACACAGGTGCGGTGACGCGCGAATACGCGGGTGATGAAGGGGCGGCGAGCCGGCGAAGCTGGCAGAGATCAAGGCGGGCGATGGGGTGGGTGCGATGGGGGTGATGGACGCTGCCGACCAAGACGGTGCATGCGATGTTTGTCACGGTGGTGGACGCGGAGCAGATGAAGAAGGCGCAGGAGGATCTGGGGAAGACGTATATCGCGGGGAAGGTGACGGCGATCGACGAGCTGAAGCTGACGATCAAGCGGGCGGATGGGGTGACGCAGGTGATCGAGGTGGATGAGGGGACGTCGTTCCGGCGCGGCGGGCGGCGGGATGGTCGGGTATGATGGGCGGCGGCGTGGATGGCGTGAGCGACGCCTCGGGGGCGAGCGGCCGGCGGCGGCGCAGGGCGAGTGGCGGCGCGGCGGCGGCGGGGAGAGCATTACGCTGGCGGATGTGAAGGTGGGGGACACGTGGTGGGGCAGGGGCGCGCTGAAGAATGGGGTGTTTGTGCCGACGGAGCTGGCGGGTGATGGATCCGGCGGCGAGGGCGGCGGCGGAGGTGCGGCGAGCGGGTGGGGCGGCTGGGTGCGGCGGCGGCTGACGGTGCCGGCAGCTCTCCGGAGTAGTGCCGCGTGAGCGGAGCGCTGAGGTGAGGCGATGTGGCGGGCTTGGGCATGGAGTGCTGGTCGCGGTGGGCGTTGCGGTGCTGGCGTCGTGGCCGGATCATGGCTGCACGGCTGGGGCAGGCTCCGGCGGCGCTGCGGCGCCGGCAGCGGCTGCCGGCTGGTGCAGGCGGGCGGCACGCGGCTGCGACGAGGCGGCGAGCGGCGGGACGATTCGGGGGACGGTGAAGGCGGGGAGCGGTGCCGCTGCCGGGGGTGGCGGTGACGGCGACGAATACGCTGACGGGAAAGAAGTACTGCGACGACGACCGACGTGACGGGCGCGTTTGCGATGGCGATTCCGCGGAACGGGCGGTACGTGGTGAGGGCGGAGCTGGCGGCGTTTGCGACGGAGACGAAGGAGGTGCTGTGAATGCGGCGGGCGAGAACGGGGGCAAGCCGGAGCAGGTGGCGGAGTTTGGGATGCAGCTGGCGTCGCGGGTGGCGCAAGCAGGAGGCAGCGGCGACGGGCGAGCCGGGCGTGGCGCTGGCGGGGAGCGGCGCGGGGCGGCGGGGTTGCAGGCGCTGAGCGTGCTGAGCGGCGAGCGGGGATGCGGCGGATGCGAGTGCGGGTGCGGGGAATGCGGGGGCGCAGCTGCCGTCGCTGGGCGGGCTGGGCGCGGGTGATGCGGGGGCGGGGCAGGACTCGGTGGCGGTGAGCGGGCAGATGGGGCAGACGAATGGGCTGGCGAACTTCAACGAGGACGACATCCGGCAGCGGGTGGAGGATGCGATGGCGCAGGCGCGGCGGCAGGGTGGGGCGGCGGGGGACATGGCGAATGCGGTGGTGGGGATGCTGGGCGGGATGATGGGTGGCGGGCTGGCGGATTCGGCGGAGGCGGTGGGGGGGTGGACGCGGTGGCGGAGGTGGCGGCGGGCGGTGGCGGGCGGAGGCGGATTTCGGAAGCTTCAACCCGACGCAGCCGCACGGAGGCTGTCTTCTATCAGGGCGGGTTCGGTGCGCTGAATGCGACGAGCTACTCGTTGACGGGGGCGCCGGTGGTGAAGCCGGCGTACAGCAACGAATCGGTTTGGGGTGAGCTTTACGGGGTCGCCGTATATTCCGGGGCTGACGAAGCCGAGTACGAAGCAGTTTGTGTTTTTGAACGTGACGGGGCAGCGGAATATCAATCCGCTGAATCTGTATGGCGACGGTGCCGACGGTGGCGGAGCGTGGCGGGGACTTCTGCGGGCTGACGCAGACGGTGAACGGGCAGGTCGTGCAGACGCCGATCTACGACCCGGCGACGGGGCAGCAGTTCAGCTGCGGGGGAGTGCTGAACGTGATCTGCCGGCCGGTGTCGCAATCGCAGCAGGCGCTGGCGCTGCTGAAGTACTATCCGGCGCCGAATGTGACGGCGTCGGGCACGCAGCGGTTGAACTACCAGACGATCACGACGGCGGGCAGAATGCGACGCAGGCGGTCGCTGCGGTATGTGCGGAACTTTGGGCAGCAGCGACGGGCGTTCGGCGTGGGCGGCGGGCGACGGCGGCAGCAGACGAGCGCGCCGAAGACGCTGCGGCAGAACATCAACTTCAACGGGAGCTACTCGCACTCGGCGAGCGACAGCCGGAACATCTTTCTGCCGCTGGGCGGGGCGAGCGTGACGGATGGGTACGGGGTGTCGGCGGGGTACACGGTGGGGTATGGGCGGCTGACGAACAATGCGTCGATCAACTGGAACCGGTCGCATGCGACGGCGCGGAACTACTTTACGAATACGGCGATCGAATCCGGCGGGAGACGGCGGGGATTGCGGTGCCGAGCCAGGGCGGCGACTGGGGGCGCAGCCGGGGTTCTACAACGGCGCTGCCGGCGATCACGATCTACGAACTTCAGCTCGTTGAACGAGGCGACGCCGCGCGACGCGATCAACCAGACGATCTCGTTTTCGGACTTTGTGAGCTGGAGCCACAAGAAGCACAACATGCGGTTTGGGGTGGATGTGCGGCGGGTGCATGCGGACGGCTCGGCGGCGGGGAACGGGTGGAATCCGCTGGGGACGTTTGTGTTCTCGGGCTATGCGACGCAGAGCCCGGCGGACCGGGCGGCGGTGGATGCGACGGGAGCACGGCGCAGCCGACGTCCGGTGCGGGGTTTGCGGATTTTCTGCTGGGGCTGCCGCAGCAGACGAAGATGCAGGCGGGGCTGAACAAGATCTATCTGCGGGCGAATGTGTATGACTGGTATGCGCAGGACGACTGGCGGGTGCGGCCGAGCGCTGACGCTGAACTTTGGGCTGCGGTATGAGTATTTTTCGCCGTATGTGGAGAAGAACAACCGGCTGGTGAACCTGGACCACAATGCGGACTTTACGCAGGTGGCGGCGGTGCTGCCGGGATGCGACGGGGCCGTACAGCGGGAGCGTTTCCGCGGTCGCTGGTGAATCCGGACCGGACGATGTACTCGCCGCGGTTCGGGTGTTGCGTGGCGGCCGAAGTTGCGTTTGCAAAGAACACGGTGGTGCGCGGGCGGGTACGGGATCAACTACAACACGGGGCAGTTTGCGACGTTTGCGCAGTCGCTGGCGTTTCAGCCGCCGTTTGCGGTGACGCAGACGAATGTGCTGGCGACGGTGACAAATCAGACGGGTGCACGCTCGGGAACATGACGCTGGCGAATGGGTTCGGCTGCTCGACGAAGGCGATGCAGAACAACTACTGCGGTGAACAAGGATTATCGGCTGGGGCATGTGCAGGTGTGGAACCTGGATGTGCAGCGGACGCTGCCGCATGGGCGTGGTGCTGAATGTTGGGTACAACGGGTCGAAGGGCGGGGACCTGGATATTGTGCGGGCGCCGAACCACACGGCGACGGCGGTGACGACGGCCGATGCGCAGGCGTTTACGTATGAGGATTCGGTGGCGTTCTCGCGGTTCAACACGCTGGCGGTGAATGCGCGGAAGCGGATGCAGAAGGGGATCTCGCTGCAGGCGACGTACAAGTATGGGCACTCGATCGATAATGCGTCGTCGATTGGCGGGGTCGGTGAACGGCGTAGCGGTGTGGCGATCGCGCAGAACGATCAGCGGCTGGACCTCGGAGGAGGGCAACTCGCGCGTTCGACGTGCGGCACGAGGTGACGGGAACTGGGTGCTGGAGCTGCCGTTCGGGCCGAACCGGGCGTTTCTTGAGAAGGGCGGGCGGATGTCGAAGGCGCTGGATGGGTTTTCGGTGAGCGGCGACTTTGACTTTGCGACGGGGCTGTACTACACGCCGCAGTATGTCTCGACGGCGGCGCAGATTGCGGCGGGCAGCAACATATACGCTGCGGCCGGACCGGGTGTTTGGGACGCCGATCGCGGGTGCGGGGACGGTGTTTGACTGGTTCAACAAGGCGGCGTTTGCGTCGCCGGCGAACGGGTTCGGGACGGCTTCGCGGAACTCGATCGAGGGGCCGGGGACGGTGGCGATGAATGCTTCGCTTGGCGCGGACGGTGGCGCTGGGGGAGACGCGATCGTTTGAGGCGCGGGTGACGGCGAACAATGTGTTCAACACGGTGCAGTACTCGCGGGATCGACACGGCGCTGAACTCGGCGACGTTTGGGCAGGTGACGGGGACGGCGGCGCAGCGAGGCGCTGACGTTTACGGCGCGGTACCGGTTTTAGAGGAGCGGGGTCGATCGGGCGTGAGAGTAGCGAGGCGATGAGGTGTGCGGGATGGATTGCTGGCCGGGGTGCTGGCTGCTGCGTTGGCTGTGACGCCGGTGGCGTCTCGGCGCGGGCGCAGGAGCCGCGGGCAGGGCACGTTTACGTTGAAGGTGCAGACGCGACATTGTGCTGACGAATGTGGTGGTGCGGGACAAGAAGACGGGCGCGGTGGTGAAGGGGCTGAAGGCGAGCGACTTTACGGTTCTCGAGAACGGCAAGCCGCAGAAGATCGCGAGCTTCGACTACCAGAATGTGGACGAGGCGGCGGTGCTGGCGCGAGAAGACGTACCGTGGCCGGGAAGGCGACGATCGCGGATCTGCTGAACCGGGACATGGCGGCGGATGCCGGAGGCGCTGCGGGATCACCGGCTGATCGTGATGTTCTTCGACCTGAGCAGCATGCAGCCGGAGGACATCGACCGCGCGGTGGAGGCGGCGCAGGACTACATCAAGAAAAAGATGCAGCCGGCGGACCTGGTGGCGGCGGTGAGCATGGCGACGGCGCTGAGCATGGACCAGGACTTTACGGCGGACAAGGAGGCGCTGCTGAGGGCGGTGGGGCGGTACAACGGGACGGAGGGCACGGGATTCGCGAACTGGCGGGACGACGGGGTCGACGGATGGGACGGCGGATGATGCGTCGAGCTTTACGGCGGACGACAGCGAGTACAACAGCCTGAACACGGATCGCGAGTTGTACGCGATCCAGACGATTGCGAAGAGCCTGGAGCGGGTGGACCAGCGGAAGAGCCTGCTGTACTTTTCAGGGCGGGCTGACGCGGAACGGGATCGAGAACCAGGCGAGCATGCGGGCGGCGACGAACGCGGCGGTGCGGGCGAACATGGCGATCTACAGCGTGGACTCGCGGGGGCTGGAGGCGCTGCCGCCGGTGGGCAATGCGTCGACAGGGCAGCCTGCGCGGGGTGTCGGCGTATAACGGCGGAGCGATGCAGAGCCAGCTGGACGCGAACTTCGGATCGCAGGAGACGCTGGGGACGCTGGCGAGCGGATACGGGGGGCAAGGTCTTCTTCGGACTCGAACGATTTTGCGCCGGCGTTTCAGCAGGTGCAGCATGATACGGAGGCGTACTACATCCTGGGGTTCCACTCGACGAACACGGCGAGGGACGGGAGCTACCGGCATCTGACGGTGAAGCTGAACCGGAGCGATGTGAAGCTGGACTATCGGCCGGGATACTATGCGCCGGCGGACTTTCAGCACCAGAAGACGGAGGATCGCGAGCAGGTAGCTGACGAGCAGCTGCGGAGCGATCTGCCGGCGACGGATGTTGCGGTGTATCTGCAGGCGCTGTACTTCCGGCTGGAGGAGAATCGGTTCTTTGTGCCGGTGTCGCTGATTGTGCCGGGCTCGCAGATTCCGTTTCTGAAGAACGGCGATCGGGATAAGGCGAACATCGACGTGATCGGGCAGGTGAAGAATGCGCAGGGGATTCGTGGTCGGGAATGTTCGCGACACGGTGAAGCTGGCGCTCGATGCGGCGCAGCAGGTGCAGCGGAAGAATATCCAGTATTCGACGGGATTTACGCTGGCTCCGGGGCGATATCACCTGAAGTTTGTGGTGCGGGAGAACCAGACGGGAAGCATGGGGAGCTTTGAGACGGACCTGCAGGTTCCGGATTTGAAGAAGAGCTCCGATGAAGCTGAGCTCGATTGTGCTGGCGAGCCAGCGGACGCCGAATACGGCGAAGAATGCGGTGAGTCCCGCTGGTACGGGATGGGGTGGAGTGGATTCCGAATGTGCCGCACGTGTTTCGGCAGGACCAGCACCTTTATTTTCTGTACGAGGTCTATGACCCGGCGCGGAAGACAGGAGGGCGGACGTCGCGGCGAGCGTCGCCAGGGCTGGGGCGGCGGCCGAGCGGGGCGGTGCGGGTGCTGACGAGCATCGAGTTTCTGAGGGGCGGAACGAAGGTGTACGAGACGCCGCTGGTGGAGGCGACGGCGATCAACATCCCGGAGCGGGAGGCGGTGGGGTTCCAGTTCGATGTGCCGCTGGCGCAGCTGAAGCCGGGGACGTATGTGTGCCAGGTCAACGTGATCGACGACGCGGGGGGAGCTTCAGCTTTCCGCGGATGGCGCTGCGGGTGACCGGTGCCGGCGGCGGCGGCTCCGGCACCGGTGGCAACGTCCGGCGTACAGGGCAAGCAACAAGGCGATTGAGTGTATTGACAGCGGCGAGATGGAGGAGGAGTATAGATGCCTGCCATGACGGAGGTTCGCCATGCGTCTTCCTTCGACCAGGTCGTCCTCTCCCTTCCTCAGCTCTCGTTGTCTCTTGCACTGTTCTTCTTTGTCGGAGGTGCGGCTCTCAGGCGCAGCAGCAACCGCGACGAATGCGCAGCTGGACCGTGCGCTGCGACACAGCGATATGCAGTGGATCGCGGTGGCGCCGCACCTGCCGGACCCGGCAACGGCGATCGGCCAACAGATCTGGAGACTGGCCGGCGGATGTTCTGCGGGCACGGCGGATGCCTGAGGATGCGCTGGAGTACTACGGGTATGCGCTGGCGCGCGGCGGGGATGCGGCGCGGTTGAGCCTGAAGCAGGGTGTGACGGAGCTGGAGCTGCAGAATGTGCCGCGGCACAGGTGCTGTTTCGGCGTGCGGTGAAGCTGGACCCGAAGAACGCGGAGGCATGGAACAACCTGGCGCGCGACGGAGTATCTGCAGTCGGAGCTTCGGCACAGCATCTCGGACTACAAGAGGGCGGTGAAGCTGAACCGAAGCGTGGCGACCTTTCACTCGAACCTGGGGACGGCGTGTTTGAGCAGAAGAGTTACAAGCGAGCGGCGCAGCGAGTTTACGATCGCGATCAGGCTCGATCCCGAGGTGTTTGAGAAGCACAGCGGGAACGGGGTGATGGCGCATATGCTTTCGCCGGCGGACCGAGGGCGGTTCTGCTATGAGCTGGCGCAAGCTGGCGCTGGCGAGGGGCGATGAGGCGGAGATGCTCCATTGGCTGACGAAGGCGAGTTGAGAGCGGATTCGACCTGCGGGCAGGGATGTCGGACGATGCGCAGATGGCGAAGTATCGCAACGACCCGAGGGTGACGGTGCTGACGCAGAGTTCGAAGGCGCTGCGGACAGCAGGTGGTGTCGCTTGCCAGTATTCCGGATCTGAAGGTGGACTCCGACAAGGGCCGGTGACGGCTGCGAGGGTCAGCTGCTATTTGTAGGGGCAGTGGCGGCAGCCGGAGTTGCAGCAGTAGCCGCGCCTGAGGTGGTAGGCGGCGGTGAAGACCAGGTAGGGGCCTTCCAGTAGAAGTCTTCGGGGGCGAGCTCGTCTTGAGGTGCTGCGATCTCGATGGCGGCGGGTGGCTTGTCGTCTGCGGTTTGGCCGGAGGGATCTGGCATGGCTTGTTCTCGAGTCTAGAGGAGGCTTCGAGGGCTGGGGACGTGCTGGCTAGAGGAATCCGAGGCTGCCGGTAGCGGTGCCGCTGGCTGCTGGAGCGGAGGTGCTGGGGCCTGGGAGGGACAGCTGGCTTGTACGGAGCATGGGGTCCGGGGGCGGGAGTCTCCGGAACGACGACGCCGTTGCGGAAGCGGACTCGGCGGCCCGGGAGTGGAGGGGACGCGGTCGCCGGGGACGACGATGCCGGCGAGGTTCATGGGGTCGGCGGCGGCGATCTCGATGACGGAGTCGTCGGGCTGCTTGGATTGAGCGCGGAGGGATTCGACGGCTTCGGGGAGGGCGAACTGCTCGCCGGAGAAGCCGGAGACGAAGCGGCCGCCGCGGATCTCGCCGCGGGCTTCGAGGCGGCGGAGGATGGCGAGTGAGATCGCGCCACTTGGGGGCGTTCGACTCGCGGGTGAGGAGATCGCGGAAGAGGATGCCGTAGCGGGCGAGGAGCATGCGGGCGGCGGACTCCATGGCGGCGTCGTGGAGGTGGGCCCGGGCGATGCGCGGCTGCGCTCGGGGGTGTTGGCGTCGCGAGCGCGACGTGCGGCGTCTGCGCAGAGGAGCGACCAGCGGCCGGCGGTGGTGCGGGCGGCGGCGCGGCGGCGGGTGGAGGTGGGGCGGCTCGGCGGCGGCGGACTTGCGGCTGGGATCCATCAGGGCGCGGAGCTGGTCGAAGCCGTCGGCGGCGGCGAGGCCGGCGGTGGCGAGCTCCCAGAGGGCGTGCTGGGTCTGCTGTCTGGTGAGGGCGAGGTTGCGCTGGAGGTCGGCGGTGAAGCAGGCGCCGCGCTGGTCGAGGAGGGAGCGGACGCGGAGGGCTTCGGGGCTGAGGGCGTGGGCGAGGTTGTTCTCTTCGACGCATTGCTCGGCGAGGGCGTGGGGGAGCCAGTCGGCGGACTCGCGGAGGTAGAAGGTGATGGGGGCGGCGTTGGTGGGGATGACGCGGCGCGGTGCGCTGCCCTCGCCTGCGGACCAGGCGGGGTGCGGGGAGATGCGGCCCCAGCCGACGGCGCCGGAGAGGCAGAGGTTGTCGAGCCAGCGGGGGACGTAGTTGGCGACGCGGGCGGGGAGGAGGGTGCGCTCCCACTCGACGGCGGGGGCTTCGAAGCCTTCGAGCTGCGAGAGGGCGTGCGAGGACGCCTTCTTCGCCGGTGAGCTGGGTCTGCGGGGCGAGGTGCTGCCAGCCGAGGAGCCAGCGCATGTAGACGGCGGGCGGTGACGGGCTCGATGCGCTTGCGGAGGGTGGCGAGGGTGAGGCGATGGATGCGCTGGAGGATGCGGCGCTCGCACCACTCGATGTCGTGGTCGGGTCGGTCGGTGGCGGGGTGCTTCGAAGGCTCCGCGCATGAGCGAGGCCCTGCATCTCCATGGCGAGGAAGGCCTGCGTAGATGGCGGCGGGGTCGAGGTTGAGGAGGGCGGCGAGGGAGGCTGGAGGTGGTGGGGCCGAGAATTTGTAACCAGCCTTGAACTAGTTGAGCGGCGGCAGATTGTTTTGTAACTGGGTTGTTGCTGTTGGCGGTGGCTCGAGAGGGTCTGTGGCGAAATCGAGGTCGCTTCGACTCCGTGGCTGCGCTCAGGATGACAGCGTCGGGTGAGGGCCAGAGGGCGGCGACGTGGGGGAGGCGCTCGGTGGCGATCCAGCAGGGGTGCCGTTGCAGTCGACGGTTTGGACGCGGCCGGTGTTGGGTGAGGCGCTCGTAGAAGGTGGGCCAGTGGCGGGCTTCGGGGCGGTTGTCGAGGAAGGCGAGGGGGAGGGCGACGAGCGAGAGGAGGAGGTCGTGGAGCTCGTGCTCGTCGCGGAGGTCGGGCCAGCACTGCGCGCGGACGGTGGCGATGGCGGCTGGGTCGAGCTTGCCGGCGTCGTCGGCGACGCTCGACGGGAGGCGTGCGGCGGAGGGTGACGGCGCGGGCGCGGCGGTGCTCGGCGTCCGCGTCGTCGAGGAAGGCGTAGGGCATGGCGTTGAGGAGCTCGTGCGCGAACTGCGAGGGGACGGGCGTGTCGACGGCGAGGCAGCGGATGGCGCCGGCGGCGATGCCG
Organism: uncultured Acidobacteriaceae bacterium; assembly: GCA_963752655.1. Classification (GTDB taxonomy): domain Bacteria; phylum Acidobacteriota; class Terriglobia; order Terriglobales; family Acidobacteriaceae; genus Edaphobacter. The sequence continues at coordinate 570,018 of CAVVZK010000007.1, read as the reverse complement.
CGCAGGATTTCGTTGAGGCCTTCGAGGTCCATCGCTTCCGGAGAGGACGTCCTGCATGACCTCGCGGACGAGCGGGTGGTCGGGGATCTGGATGTCGCCGACGATGGTCTCGAAGCAGGCTGCGGCCTGGGGGAAGACGTTGGCGAGGAGGTCGTCGGAGCGGGTGCGCTGGATCTGCGGGGCGATGCGCTTGCCCTTCTGCATGCGGAGGAGCTGGAGGCTAGCGGCCGGCGGCCCAGCGCCAGCGGTTCTTGAAGATGGGCGAGGCGATGGCGGCCTGCTCGAGGAGCTCCTGGGCGGTGTTCTCGGTGAGGAACTGGAAGACGTCGGCGAGCGGGAAGCTGTGCTGCTCGGCGAGGGAGATGTTGATGCCGTTGTCGGTGGCGGCGGCCTGGAGCTCGAAGTTGAAGCCGCGGCAGAAGCGTTTGCGCAGGGCGAGGCCCCAGGCCTTGTTGACGCGGCCGCCGAAGGGGGCGTGGAGGATGAGCTGCTGGCCGCCGCCCTCGTCGAAGAAGCGCTCGGCGATGATGGTGGTCTTGGAGGGGACGGCACCGAGGACGGCGCGGCCGGAGACGATGTAGGTGATGAGCTGCATGGGCGCCGGAGGGGCAGACGCCGCACTCCTGCTGTGAGCCAGTGCGGTGCAGGCGGCGACCTCGGGGTGGGTGGGCGAGAGGGTCTGGGGGCGAGACGGTCGGAGGTGCGGGCGGAGATCTGCTTCGCGGAGGTCGCCGACGCCGGCGGAGAGGACGGCGGTGCGCTGCGGGGCTTCGCCCTCCCAGAAGGGGATGCTGGGCGGCGCGCCGTGGGCGTCTTCGACGAGGACGCGTGCCGGCGGCTTCGATGCGCTGGATGCGCCAGCTGGTGTTGCCGAGGAGGACGACGTCGCCGGGGGAGGAGTCGACGGCGAAGTGCTCGTCGAGGGTGGCGATTTGTACGCCTTCCGGTTGCAGGATGACGGCGAAGAGCGCGGTGTCGGGGATGGCGCCGCCGTTTGAGATGGCGATCATGCGGGCGCCGCGGCGGGGATGGAGCTGGCCCTGGATGCTGTCGCGGAGGAGGTAGGCGCCGTAGCGGCCGCGGCTGGATTCGATGCCTTGGTGGAGGAGTTTGAGGAGCTCGTCGAAGTGCTCGCGGGTGAGGTTGCGGTAGGGGTAGGCGCGGCGGAGGACGTTGTAGAGGGAGTCTTCGTCCCAGGCTTCGGCGCCGCAGCAGGCGACGATCTGCTGCATGAGGACGTCGATGGGGGCGTGGGGAATTTCGAGCTGGTCGAGCTCGCCGGCGCGCATCTTGCGGATGAGGGCGGCCTGCTCGAGGAGGTCGTCGCGGGTGGTGGCGAAGAGGCGGCCTTTGGGGATGGCTCCGCGCCAGTGGCCGGCGCGGCCGACGCGCTGCATGGCGACGGCGACGGCGCGGGTGGTGGCGATCTGGCAGACGAGGTCGATGTCGCCGATGTCGATGCCGAGTTCGAGCGAGGCGGTGGCGATGAGGATCTTGATTTCGCCGTTCTTGAGGCGCTGCTCGGCGTCGAGGCGGAGGGCGCGGGAGAGCGAGCCGTGGTGGGCGGCGACGTGCTCGGGGCCGAGGCGCTCGGCGAGCTCGAAGGCGATCTTTTCGACGAGGCGGCGGGTGTTGACGAAGACGAGGGTGGAGCGGTGGTGCTCGGTGTGGGCGGCGAGTTTGTCGAAGATCTCCTCCCACATGGCGGTGGTGGTGAGGGAGCCGAGCTCGTCGGAGGGGACCTCGATGGCGAGATCGAGGTGGCGGCGCTGGCCTACCTGGATGATGGTGGCGGGGGGGCGGTGAGGGGTGCGAGCCGGTGAGGAAGTCGGCGACGAGCTCGATGGGGTTCTGGGTGGCGGAGAGGCCGATGCGCTGCGGCGGGCGTGGCGAGGCCGGTGAGGAAGGCGCCGGGGGAGAGGCGGTTTTCGCCGCAGACGAGGGCTTCGAGGCGTTCGAGCGAGAGGGCGAGGTGGGCGCCGCGCTTGTCGTCGGCGACGGCGTGGATCTCGTCGACGATGACGGTGTCGACGCGGCGGAGGATGTTCGCGGGACTTGCCGGCGGTGAGGAGGATGTAGAGGGATTCGGGCGTGGTGACGAGGATGTGCGGCGGATGCCGGAGCATGGCCGCGCGGTCTTTGGCGAGGGTGTCGCCGGTGCGGACGCCGGTGCGGATCTGCGGGGCAGAGGTAGCCGCGTTCGAGGGCGAGTTGCTGGATCTCGCGCGAGGGGCTCGTCGAGGTTCTTCTGGATGTCGTTCGAGAGGGCTTTGAGGGGGGAGATGTAGACGACTTGCGTGTGGGCGGCGAGGCGGCCGGCGATGGCCTGGCGGAGGAGGTGGTCGATGCAGACGAGGAAGGCGGCGAGGGTTTTGCCGGAGCCGGTGGGGGCGGAGATGAGGGTGGATTCGCCGGCGAGGATGGCGGGCCAGCCGGCGCTCCTGGGGCTCGGTGGGGGTGCCGAATTTGGTGAGGAACCACTCGGCGGTGATGGGGTGGGCCCAGGCGAGGGCGTCGGTGGGATTGACGGGCATCGTGCGGCGGTGGGCATGCGCGGATTCTAGCCTGTTCGCCGGTTGTTCGCCTGTGGTGACGCCGCTTACATGTTGCCGGAGCCGACGTCGGCTGCTGGCGGCGGCGGGGTTGTTCTGCGTCGAGGTACTGCTCGATGACCTGGTCGAGGGTGCCCTGGGCGGTGAGGATGAAGTCGATGGCGTCGCGGCCGGCGCCCTGGCCGCCGGGGTGAGGGGTGGTGTAGTGGGCCACGGCTTGACCTGCGGGCGGGCGTTGGCGGTGGCGATGGCGAGGCCGCAGACGCGCATGACGGGGAGGTCGACGATGTCGTCGCCGACGTAGGCCATCTGGTCGATGGTGATGCCGGCCTTGGCGGCGATCTCCTGGATGGCGTGCGATCTTGTGGGACTGGCCCTGGTAGACGAATTCGAGGTTGAGGTCGCGGGCGCGGATGGCGACGGTCTGGGACTTGGCGCTTGGTGATGATGCCGACGCGGAGGCCGCCGAGGCGGGCGAGCGAGATGCCGAGGCCGTCGTGGGCGGCGAAGCCTTTGACCTCGACGCCGGTTCCGATGGAGTCTTCTGCGGTGCGCGAGGAAGGGATAGGAGGACGATGATCTCGCCGTCGGTGAGGACGCCGTCGACGTCGAAGATGAGGACTTTGATGTTGCGGGCGCGGGCTTCGGCGGAGAGGGGCATCCTGCGATGATACGTTTGCCTGGACGAAAGAAGGCCGCGACTGGAGTCGCGGCCTTGTGTTTATAAGCTTGGGGTGAGGTTATGCGGGCTGGATGTTTGCAGCCTGCTTGCCCTTGGGGCCTTTGGTGACGTCGAAGGAGACGCGCTGGCCTTCCTGAAGGGACTTGAAGCCCGAAGAGTTGATTGCGGAGTAGTGAGCGAAGAGATCCTCGCTGCCATCCTCAGGGGTGATGAAGCCGAAGCCTTTTGAGTCGTTAAACCACTTTACTGTTCCGTTTGGCATGATGCTCGCTTTCGCGCGATGATGTGTCGCGTGGAATCTCTATGGTAGCAGGTATCGAGGGTGATCCGAGTACTTTCGTCTACAAGACCCGTCCATGGGATTTCCGGTGCGAGGGTACTTGTGGAGGGGAGGTACCCACCCCTCCCCCCCTACTTGTTACCCAACGTCTTTGTTTCCATCGACATGACTTCCGGGTACGCCGTAAAGTCTTCGAGACATTGGGCTTACAGGTAAAGTCTTCTATCCTTTGGAGTTAGAAGGACTTTACGGCGGGCGCCGATGGATGGAGATGGAGAGCGGCGACGCGCCGGGTGGCGGCGGGGACGGTCTTGAACGGACCGGTGGCGAGGCTGGGTGTCCGAACCCGAGCCTGGCGGGCGCGAACCTCGTGGGTTGGGAGGTTGCGAGTGACGCCGGAGTGATGAATGGTGACGCTCTTTTCGATGTTCATTGTGTCGGTTCCCTTCCGTTGCTGTTGCAGGTTAAACGACGAAAGGCTGCTCGTCGTCTCGACCTCCTGGTCGGGACGACTGCAGCCTGTAAGTTTTGGTACTGGTACCAGTTTACCTGGGTGGTGGGGGTAGTTGCGCCACGCCGGCCGCGGTTTTACGCCGGGGCCTGGAAACCGCCTTCAAGGGAGGGATCGGCGCAGCCTGGAGAGCAGGCCGAGGGAGCCGGTGGCGAGAAGGAGAAGGGTGGCGGGCTCGGGCGTGGTGGTGGCTTCAGGCGTGATGGTGAGGGTGAAAGGCAGTCGAGATGCAGGGTCAGAAGCGGACGTCGTCAGGTTAAAGGTGCCAAGACTGTAGAAGACATTCACGAGGTTGAAGTTATTGGGATCGTTTCCGTCGGTGTAGTAGATGAGCGGCCGGATGAAGAACTGGTAGTCGAAGCTGCTTCCAAGCATGGAGTTCGTGAAACTGAAACCATCACTTCCAAACGGGGACGGTGTGTAGTGTAAGAAGGCGCCGCCTGTATAGCCACCAACTCCGTCCACGGTCGCTTGAGGAATCGACGGAGTAAAGAACCCACTCACGCCATTTCTGTTGACGTATTGCGGGGTAGGGGTAGGGAGAGAAAAACGGAAGGTGTGACCGTCGCCGGTGAGGACGAAGTCGTCGAGGGTGCTGGCGTGGGCTAGGGGGGCGAGGGTGAGGAGGGCGGAGAGGGCGAGGAGCGTGGGGCGCATGCGGTTTGGCCTCGATTCACGTTCCGGGGAGGATGGGAGGAGGTTGCACGTTTGTTGTTGCGGGTGTCAAGGGATTCCTTTGGGAGCCGTTAGGTGTTTGCGCATGTATGAATGCGAGCATTGAGCACAGGATTTTGGAAGGCTGTGTCTGGCGTGACGGTGACTCGCCCTCTACGGCTCGGCCCGGAAGGCGTATGGCCAGTCACCCGCGAGATATAGGCGATCGTCGCAGTTATACTCCTCGACATGCGACTGCCTAAGTTCCTCCGCAGCCCGGCATCGGTCTTGATCGTCGTTTTGGCTTTGGGTTGCCTTCTTCTTGGGGCCTTGAGCTTTCACCTTTATGGCGGCTTGGCGCTGCTTCGGATTCCCGACATCATTATCCGAATTGCTGATCTGGTTGCGCTGCTTCTTACAGTCATCAGCCTTGTCTTCGCTGTATTGGCTCTTAAGGATGGTCGGAGATTAAGTGAGAAGCTCGAGGAGTCCGCAAAGCTGAACGAAACAAATATGCGGGGTATGATCGCGAGTCTTGATGTGGCAGGGAAGGTTTCCAGAGCGAGTTTAGACAAAGCGGAGGAGATCACTAAATCTCTTACAACTCGCTTCATTGGCCATTTCCCCGAGTACCTGCCGGAGATCGCACGCTTGATCGACCAGAGCAAACGCTTTCTTTGGATTCTGGCTACAGTGCCTTCTCATGGCTTGTTTACAGACCCGAACGGGTGGGAGGAGATCAGTTTAGCCATCCGTCGAAAGCTGCACGTCGCCGATCCATCGTTTCAAGCTATTCTCGTCCACGGCACGGATGAAAAGGTAAGAGAGAACTACGAGGACCTCTACTCCACGCTCAGTTTTGGCGGTAACAGCTGGGAGTCCTGGAGAGACAATCAACGGAGCAAGATCGCAGCCCTTACCAAGAGCGCTACTTCACCAGACCGCACGATGGAACTGACCTTTGATTCCTTCTTGAAGGCGAGGGTATCGCAAGACATGAACGAGCTAAAGAGCACCTACAGGGATGTCAGTTGCTATGCGGGCGACCAGATTTACCCGCTGTACTGCTGGATAACGGATGCCGGCGCGATCTTCTCGGTTCGAACTGAAAATCAGCAAGAAGGGGCATACAGCGGATCTGCTGTACTCACCAGAGATCCTTATCTCATGGACGCGCTGAGAACCACGTTCGAGGGCTGGCTGCAGCGAACGGAAAAGTATCAGTCGGAGAAAGAGCCGATTAGGCTCTTAGAGGTGCAGCCGCCCAGGTTAGAAGGCTCGAGTAAAGCCCCATCGACGGCTAAGGATTTCGCGCAGGTCGGAGACCCGGAGAAAAGCTGACAGCATGAACACCACGCTGTCAGCTGCTTCCGTTAGCTGCAGCCGGAGGTGTTGCCGCAGGACATGCAGCGGTAGCAGGATCCGGAGCGGGTCATGATGGCTCCGCAGGTGGCGCAGGAGGGTGCGTCGCCCATGTCGTAGAGGCTCTTCATGGCTTCGGCGGCGTGGTAGGTTGCGGCTGCGTTGTCTGTGCCGGGGATGCCGTAGAGGCCGCGGTCCTGGGCTTCGAGGGGGCGTTGGGGTTCGAGGCCGGAGCGTGCGGCGAGGTCGGGGGCGATGCCACCGGCGGGTGCGGAGCGGTCGGCGTTGGTGAAGGCGTCGGCGTCCTGTGGCTCCTCGATGGACTCGAGGCCGCTGCCGGCGAGGAGGGATGGGGGAGCCGGAGTGTGGGTGGGCGGTGGTGGCGCTTCAGGCGAAATGCGGGGGTTCTTCGCTTCGCTCAGAATGACAGCCCTGGTCGAGGTGACAGCCTGGGTGGAGGTGCTGGCCTGGCGGGTGGCGGTGGCGAGGTCGGGGACGATGCGGGTGCCGTGCTGCTGCCGACGGTTCCTGTGGTGCCGATGGTTGCTGTGCTGCCGGTGGTTCCTGTGCTGCGGTGGTTCCTGTGCTGCCGATAGATCCGGTGCTGCCTCCGGTTCCGGTGCTGCCGATGGTTCCGAGGACGGGGATGGAGGGGTGGTTCTGGTTGGGTGCGAGGGTTTGGAAGAGGTCGAGCTGGTGGCCGGAGAGGAAGCGGATCTGGATCCAGCGGAAGAGGTAATCCATGATGGATTTGGCGTAGCCGATCTGCTCGTTGCCGGTCCAGCCGGAGGGCTCGAAGCGGGTGTGGGCGAACTTTTCGGCGAGGACCCGGAGGGGGACGCCGTGCTGGAGGGCGAGGGAGATGGCGGTGGCGAAGGAGTCCATGAGGCCGGAGACGGTGGAGCCTTCCTTGGCCATGCGGATGAAGATTTCGCCGGGGCAGCCGTTGGGGTAGAGGCCGACGGTGATGTAGCCTTCGTGGCCGCCGATGCGAGAACTTGTGGGTGACGGAGGCGCGTTCGGACGGGAGGCGATGGCGGACGGCGCGCGGGGGTTCCTTGGCGTCGAAGCTGTCGGCGTTCTGGGTGATGGCGGCTGGAGGTGCTGGAGCTGGGTTTCGAGCTGGGAGATGCGGTTGATCTGGCTTTCGAGGATGGTGGCGTGGTCGGCGCGGACCTCGGCGAGTTCGGCCTCGGCGGGTGTGATGCCGGCGCCTAGCTTCTCACCGAGAACGGCTTCGCGGACCTCGATGGAGCCGGCGGCGATGGGGGTTTTGGAGATGGCGTCGTCGGCCTGGATGGGGGTGGGGAGGCCGGTGGCGGAGCGGGTCTCGGGGGACTTCTTCTTGTCGTCGGCTGGGCGGAGACGTTGAGGGGCTGGGTGCCCTTGGAGCCGTCGCGGTAGATGGCTACGGCCTTGATGCCCTGACGCCAGGCCTCGATGTAGGCCTCGGCGATGTCGTCGACGGAGCAGTCGTGGGGGAGGTTGACGGTCTTCGAGATGGCGCCCGAGAGGAAGGGCTGGGCGGCGGCCATCATCTTGATGTGGCCCATGTAGTGGATGGAGCGGGTGCCCTTGGCGGGCTTGAAGGAGCAGTCGAAGACGGCGAGGTGCTCGGGCTTGATGTGCGGGCGCGCCTTCGATGGTGCCGGTGGCGTCGATGTAGGAGACGATGGCGTTCATCTCGGTCGTCGGTGTAGCCGAGCTTGATGAGCGCGGAGGGGACGGTGTTGTTGACGATCTTGATCATGCCGCCGCCGACGAGCTTCTTGTACTTGACGAGGGCGAGGTCGGGCTCGACGCCGGTGGTGTCGCAGTCCATCATGAAGCCGATGGTGCCGGTGGGGGCGAGGACGGTGACCTGGGAGTTGCGGTAGCCGTAGCGTTCGCCGTGGGCGAGGGCGCCGTCCCAGGCGTGCTTGGAGGCGGCGATGAGCTCGTTCGAGCTGCGGGACGATGAAGGGCTCCTCGGAGTGGAGGGTGGCGAGCGCCGATCTTGTTGACCTCGGCGCGGTGCATGCGGATGACGTCGAGGAAGGGCTCGCGGTTGACGTAGAAGCCGGGGCAGGCGCCGCCGGTGGCCTGGGCCTGCTGGGTGAGGGGGGTGGCGGCGCCGAGGGCGGGGCAGGTCTCGGCGATGCGCGAGGACTGCCAGTAGGCGTCGCCGCAGAGGATGGCGGTGAGGGCGCCGGCGAAGTCGCGGCCGGCGTCGGAGTCGTAGGGGAGGCCGAAGGCCATGAGGAGCGCGCCGAGGTTGGCGTAGCCGAGGCCGAGCGGGCGGTAGTCGTGCGAGTTCTTCGCGATCATCTCGGTGGGGTAGCCGGCGGAGTCGACGATGATCTCCATGGCGGTGGTGACGATGGCGATGGCGTGGCGGTAGGCGGGGATGTCGAACTGGCCGCCGGGGGTGACGAACTTGAGGAGGTTGAAGCTGGCGAGGTTGCAGGCGGAGTCGTCGAGGAACATGTACTCCGAGCAGGGGTTGGAGGCGTTGATGCGGGCGGTGTTTTTGGAGGTGTGCCAGCGGTTGATGGTGGTGTCGTACTGCATGCCGGGGTCGCCGCACTGCCAGGTGGCTTCGGCGATGGAGTTCATGAGGTCGCGGGCGCGGTACTCCTTGACGGGGGTGCGGCCTTTGACGGCGCGGGTGGAGAAGGGGAGGTCCTGCTCGACGGCGTGCATGAACTCGTCGTTGACGCGGACGGAGTTGTTGGCGTTCTGGAAGAAGATGGAGGTGTAGGCCTCGGAGTCGGGGCCGGAGCCGTCGTAGCCGGCCTGGACGAGGGTCCAGGCCTTCTTCTCTTCGTCGACCTTGCACTGGATGAAGTCTTCGATGTCGGGGTGGTCGACGTTGAGGATGACCATCTTGGCGGCGCGGCGGGTCTTGCCGCCGGACTTGATGACGCCGGCGAAGGCGTCGAAGCCGCGCATGAAGGAGAGCGGGCCGGAGGCGGTGCCGCCGCCGCTGAGGGTCTCCATGGAGCCGCGGATCGCTGAGAGGTTGGAGCCGGCGCCGGAGCCCCACTTGAAGAGCATGCCCTCGGTCTTGGCGAGGGTGAGGATGGAGTCGAGCGAATCCTGGACGGAGTTGATGAAGCAGGCGGAGCACTGGGGCTTGGTGTAGCCGGTGACGGAGAACTCGACCTCGCCGGTGGTGGTGTTCCAGTGCCAGTTCTGGGCGTCGGAGTTGGGCTCGAGGCGATCGCAGCCGACGTTGAACCAGACGGGGGAGTTGAAGGCGACCTTCTGGTTGAGGAGGAGGTGGCAGAGCTCGTCGTAGAAGGTGGTCGGCGTCGTCGGGGGTGGCGAAGTAGCCGTCGCGGATGCCCCAGTCGCGGATGGTCTCGGCGACGCGGGTGATGAGGGCGCGGACGCCGGTCTCGCGCTCGTCGGTGCCGTTGAGGCCGTGGAGGTACTTGCGAGGCGACGATGTTGGTCGCGGTCATGGACCAGTCGGAGGGGACCTCGACGTCCTTCTGCTCGAAGATGATCTTGCCCTTGAAGTCCTGGATGATGGCGTCGCGGAGCTCCCAGGTGACCTCGTCGTAGGGGCAGACGCCGGCCGTGGTGAAGTGGCGGCGGAAGCTGAGACCGGGGGCGCGGCGGTCGGTCTGCCGGGGCGAGGAAGCGGGGGACGTTGCGCTGGTCTGAGAGGGATTGTGGGTGGTCGACATTCGGGGGAGACTCCTTGGCTGAATCAGTAGGTGAGGCGGGCCGCTCTGGGTGGCGGCGATGAGTCCGGATCTTTGGCTTCAGGCGTTGCGGCCTTCAGGATCGCGGGGTGAGGAACCGTGTGGGTCGAAGATCGTGGGCTCTAGGCCGGGGCCGTCGTGGGTGGCGCGCCGGGCTTGTGGTGCGGGGAGCCGGCTTGGTGAAACGGTCGCTGGGAGGCGATCCCTGGAGGAACTCCGGGGGTGCTGCTCTTGGGGTGGGGCGTCGTGTCTGGGTTGCTATGTTGCTGTTGCAGGAGTGAAAGTAGCGCCCCATGTGGTGCATGTCAAGTATAAAGCACAACATGTAGTGTTCCCTGAGCAGTTCCCTGTGATGACCGGGGTTTCTGGGCGAGGTGCATGGGAATACAAGGAGTTCGCCTGTGGAAGACTCACGCGGGCCTCCTTGGGCGTGGGTTCCGGGGCGCCCGTTTCGGGGCGTTGTGGCTCGGTATGGCTGCGCCGGGGTCTGTTGCTTTGGGCCTCCGGTGCTTTCTGAGCGTAGGCGCGGGTTGCTGGAGGTGGCAAGGGAGGATCGAGGGTGGTGGGTGTGGAAGGGGTGGAAAAGGGAGTGCCGACTATGCGGTGCGTGGTTTTGTGGGCGGCACGGAAGTGGTGCGATTGGAGTGTTCCCGGACCAGCGGTCGGGGCGTATTGTGTGCGGTAAGCAGGCATGTTTTCGGGAGGAATCGCGATGCTGAGGAGAGACTTTCTTCGACGGACGGCGGGCACCATCGGTGCGGCGTGGATGGGGCGTGGAGTGGGTCGGGCGGCGTCGCTGGTTCCGGGAGATGAGCCGGCGCTGCCCCAGAGGTTCCAGGCGCATGACGAGGTGGTGCTGGGCAAGACCGGGATCCGGACGAGCCGGCTGGCGATGGGGACGGGGACGATCGGCGGTGGTCGAGCAGTCCGAACCAGACGCGGCTGGGGACAGCCCGTTTGTGAAGCTGCTGGCGGATGGGTACAACGAGAATGGGCTGCGGTTCTTTGACTCGGCGGACTCCTACGGAAGCCACCCGTATGTGCGCGAGGCCCTGAAGGGGCTGCCGCGGGACAAGGTGACGGTGCTGACGAAGACGGATACGCGGAACCCGGCGGGGGTGAAGGCCGATATCGACCGGTTTCGACGGGAGCTGGGCGTGGATCACATTGACGTGGTGCTGATCCACTGCGTGACGGAGGCGGACTGGACGACGCGCTACCGGGGTGTGATGGATGTGCTTTCGGAGGCGAAGGAGAAGGGCGTGATCCGGGCGCACGGGGTCTCGTGCCACAGCCTGCCGGCGCTGAAGGCGGCGGCGGCCTCGCCGTGGGTGGAGGTGGACCTGGTGCGGCTGAACCCGATCGGGTCGCACATGGATGCGGACCCGGCGACGGTGATCTCGGTGATCAAGGAGATGCGGGCGAAGGGTGTTGGGATTGTGGGCATGAAGATCCTGGGGCAGGGCGATCTGCGGGACAGGCAGCAGGAGGCGATCCGTTATGCGCTGGCGTCCGGGGTGCTGGACGCGTTCACGATCGGAGCGGAGTCGGAGAAGGAGCAGAACGACCTGGTGCAGAGGATTGCTGTAGCGGCTTAGAGAGAGTCGCAGAGCGGGCAGTTGAGGTGGGTGCCGAGCCTTGCGGTCCTGCCTTCGGCGGTGGTGACCCAGGGGCGCAGCTGCCAGGGTGGTTGATGGCGGAGGTGCTGCGAGTGGCCGCAGGCGAGGTCGGCGATCCAGTTGCCTGCGTCATCCTGATGGAAGGCGACTATGGGCTGTTGCATGGGTGTGGTCCGTGTCCGTGTTGGGCGGTGGGGCTACTCGGTGCTGAGGGCGGCGTGGGGCCAGCCGCCGGTCCAGTCGATGGTGGAGATTTGCATGGAGGGCTTGCCGGTGGTGGCGTCGTAGGCGTGGAAGACGATGATGTCGCTTCTGCCGACCGTTGGATCGAGTCTGCCTCCGTGGATCAGGACGCTTTCACCGCCGGGGCCGAGCCAGCGGGAGTTCGCGGTGAGGAGAGGTGTGCCACCGCCATCTTCGAGAGATTTGCCGGTCTGGTCGACGTAGGGGCCGGTGATGGAACGCGATCGTCCGACCACCGTGTGGTAGGTGCTGTGGGTGCCGCGGCAGCATAGGTCCCACGAGGTGAAGAGGTAATAGTAGCCGGCGTAGGGGACGATGAAGGGGGCTTCGATGGCCTCGGTGTCGGGCGGGAGGGTGCTGATCTTTTCGTTGAGGCCGGAGATAGCCTCCGTCCCAGAGGTTTGGGCGGCGGGAGCGGGCTTTGTGCCGGCTGGGTCGCGGGTCTCGGAGGCGCGGGATCGGCGGGCGAGCGAGTAGGTGCGGGTATCGGTCTGCTGGCCATGCCGGTGGTGTCGTCGAGGCGGCGGAGCTTGATGCCATCCCAGAAGGATGCCGAAGGCGAGCCAGCCGTGGCCGTCGGCGTCCTCGACGTAGTTAGGGTCGATGGCGTTGAAGCGGTCGGTGGCTTTGGACTCGAGGACGAGGCCCTGGTCGACCCACTTGTAGTCGGGGCTTTTGGGGTTGAGGGTCTTGTTGATGGCGAGGCCGATGCCGGAGGTGTTTTTGCCGAAGAGGGAGTAGCTGTAGTACATGCGGTAGAGGCTGCCCACGCGGTGGACGTCGGGGGCCCAGAGCTCGCGGGTGCCGGGGCTCTTCTGCTTGATCCAGGCGGGGATGTCGTCGAAGACCTGTCCGCAGAGGCGCCAGCACTTTGAGGTCATCGGAGCAGCGGATGGCGAACTCGCCGCCCTGTTTGGTTTTGCCGGTGGCGAAGACGTACCAGTTGCTGCCTTCACGGGCGATGGAGGGGTCGTGGGTGCCGACGACGTCGCCGGAGAGCTTGAGGGCCTGGGGCTGCTGCTGGGCGACGGCGAAGGTGGTCAGGAGAAGCAGGAGGACGGCGGAGGGGCGATGTCCGTGTCATGTTGCGTCTCTATTCGCTGGCCTTCCGAAGGTGCGCCTTCGCTACGCGGCTTTTACGGTGGTGCGGCGGTGTGGCGGTGGCTGCGCCGGGTGTACCAGCGGGCGACGAGGGTGGCGGCGGTGAGGAGCAGGATGGCGGTGACGATGGCCTGCGACCAGAGGCAGTAGATGCACCATTTCTGGATGACGTAGGCCTCGAGGTAGGTGAGCATGGCGGCGAAGAAGAAGCCGATCTGGGCGAGTTCGAGGGTGATCCAGAGGCGGCCGGAGAGGGCGAGCGATGGCGATAAGGGCGTAGCCGGCGATGCCGATGTCGGCGATGGGGATGTGGAGTTTGTGGGCGGCGGGATCTTCGTCGAAGGTGCGCGCGGGGAAGACGGCATAGCGCGAGTGGTTGACGGCGCCGCAGTCGAACTTTTCGGTGACGGCGCAGGGGGGAGCGGCGGCGGGGTCCTGGTTGTGAACGCGGAGGGCGAGGATGCTGACGAAGATGCCTGCGATGGCGAGCAGGGCGATGAGATACTTCATGAGAGCAGTTTACTTGGGTTTGGGGTAGGTGGGCTGCGCGCAGGGCCTGTGCCTGTTGAAGGCACAGGCCTCTGCTCCGGTCGGAATTGCCGACGCCAGGCGGAAGGAGCGTCCATCCGGGGAGCGGTCAGTACTTCATGTTTGTGAGGTCCTCGATCAGACCGGGACCGGTCGGCTTCCAGCCCAGCGTCCTGCGTGTCCATTCGCTGGACGCCGGCATGTCGAGCTGGGCAAAGTGGGCGAACCACCCGAAGTGCTCGGCCGGCCCGCTCCGGGGTAATCGAGACCACGGGCACCTTGAGCCCCTTTCCGATCGTCTCTGCAATTTCCCGCGCCGAACACCTTCCTCCTGCACCGCGTTGTACACCGTCATGCCCGGTCCCGTCCCCTTCGACCGACCAAACGGTACAGGTGCGCCACGTCCTTCAGCGGAGCCGCAGCCCATCGGTTTGCTCCGTCGCCGACGTACGCTGAAACACCCTTCTCGCGCGCAATTTGCGTCAGCAGCGGCACGAGCCCCTGCTTGCGGGTGTCATGCACCTGCGGCAGCCGCACGATTGCAACATGCACACCCTTTTCCGCCGCAGCCTGCGCCGCCTGCTCCGGTCTTCGCGGGATGGCAGGGCATCCGCTCGGAGGATCGCTTTTCTGTGCGCACGTGGCCCGGCTCGCCGGCTGGCCAATCCGACCCCTGAGGTCACCACCAGGATCTTGCCCGGCTCCAGCACCGATCCCAGCGCCTCAATCGCCTTTATCTCATCCGCCGCGTTCTCCGCGAACTTCGAAAAGTCATGGCTGAACGCCAGGTGCACGACCGCATCCATTCCCGTCGCTCCGCTGCGCAGGCTGTCGAGATCCTGTAGGTCCCCGCGATGCACCTCCGCGCCCACTGCCTTCAACTGTTCCGCGCCTGCCTCGCTGCGTGTAAGCCCGCGCACCTGGTGTCCTGCCTCGATCAGCTCTTTGACCAGTTCCGTTCCGATAAATCCCGTTGCTCCCGTCACAAATACGCGCATTGTTTCTCCTGTTGTTGCTGGCGCGGCTGCGGAAGCCGTGCCAAGAGTTGCATGCGAGTTTCTGACGATAAACGGGGACTAGTCCCCGGATATCTCGATAACCGGGGATGTCTCCGGTTGCAGAACTTTCCGCGATTTTGCCATGCCGAAAAAGAAGCCCCGCCACCTCCGCCGGCCCGCAAGCCTCGCGCTGATGCGCAGCGCAACCGCGAGCGCATTCTTGAGGTAGCGAAGAAGGCTTTCACGCGGGATGGGGCAGCTGCGAGCCTCGACGACATCGCGCGCGAATCCGGCGTCGGCTCCGGCACCCTGTATCGCCACTTTCCAACCCGCGACGCCCTGATCGAAGCCGTCTACCGCAGCGAAGTCGAAAAGCTGGCTGCGGCCGAACAGCGCTTCGGAGCCACCATTCCGCCGCTCGAAGCTCTGCGCGCCTGGATGCTGCTCTTCATCGACCATGTGGCCGCAAAAAAGCTGATCATTCCCGCCATGGACACGGTCGCGGGCGGTTCCATGCGCCTGATCGAGGTTCGCGCCGCTCATCCACGCCGCTTTCGTCGCGTCGTCAAGCGCGCTATCGCCAGCGGCGATCTCCGCGCCGATACCGATCCCAACGACTTCGTTCGCGCGCTGGTCGGCGTGTTCCACACCACGGCTCTGCCCGGCTGGGAGCCAAGCGCACGGCGAATCGTCGAGATCCTGATCGCGGGCTCACGACCGACGACCGGCCAAGCCGACAAAGTAGATCCGCCGAGTGGAAAGCGCGGACGAAGGACGGAGCCGCGGCCTTAGGTGAGGCGTGTGGGACGAAGGTGCGGTCTTATTGAGGACTTGTGCTCGTTTGGGAGGTGCGATTACGAGTCCGACTTCGCCCAGTAGGGCGCGCGAGGGGTGGGAGAGCGGTACGATGGCGGAATGGGTTTGGGCGGTTCTGGTTGGGGGGATTCGTCGGGAACGTTCGCTGTGCTCAGGATGACAGCGTGGTCGGGCCAGGGCTACGGCGTGATTGGAGTGGCCAGCCAGGGGGTGAGGCGGCGGTGCATGATGGCGATAGCTTCGGGGTTGGAGTCGACGAGCAGGAAGTGGCGGCCGTTGCGGCGGCGGCTTCGCCGGTGGTTCCGCTGCCGGCGAAGAAGTCGAGGACGGTGTCGCCGGGGTTGGAGTGGACGCGGACGATGCGTTCGAGGATGCCGAGAGGCTTCTGGGTGGGGTAGCCGGTCTTTTCTTTGCCGGTGGGGAGACGATGGTGTGCCACCAGACGTCGGTGGGGGTTTTGCCGCGGGCGGCCTTTTCGGGGCCGACCAGGGTGGGGGCCATGTAGGGGATGCGGTCGATGGCGTCGAGGTTGAAGGTGTAGACGTCGGGGTGGCGGGTGTACCAGAGGATGTTGTCGTGCTTGGCAGGCCAGCGTTTGCTGGCGCGGGCGCCGTAGTCGTAGGCCCAGATGATCTCGTTCTGGAAGCAGGCGCGGCCGAAGATCGTGTCGAGCATGACCTTGCAGTAGTGTACCTCGCGAGGGTCGATGTGGAAGAAGAGCGAGCCGTTGGGGGTGAGGATGCGGTGCGCTTCGACCATGCGGGGACGGAGGAAGCCGACGAAGTCGTCGAAGCTGTCGGCGTAGCTGGGGGTCTGCGGAGCGGGCTCCGGTTCGGTAGCGGTGGCCGCCGAAGCCGGTGCGGTCGCCGTTGGGGTCGCGAACGGTGCGCATGCGGGTGCGGTGCTGAGACGGCCGGTGTTGAAGGGCGGGTCGATGTAGATAAGCGGGACGGAGTTGCCGGCGAGTGCGGAGTACGGGGAGGTTATCGCCGTGCACGATCTGGTTGTCATCTGGTTTCACACCGCATAGGGTGTAGGCGCCGTCTGGCACCGGTGTCCACGTTCGTTGTCTTGGTTGGGGGCATCAGAGGATATAGAGTCTTCTCTGCAGCGACTTCGAAGCCGTGTCCGAACCCAAAATTATTCACGCTCTTGCGACCGACCCCGGGCGGGTCCGCAGCCAAAACGAGGACGCGGCGGCGGCGGCTCCGGGTCTGGGCGCCTATATCGTCTGCGACGGAATGGGCGGGGCGGCCGCGGGTGAGGTTGCGAGCCGGCTGGCGATCGATCAGTTTCTGGCCCACCTTCATCCGCGCCGGCGGCGGCGGGGCATGGGCCCGGAGAACGTGGTCTCGACTCCGGGGGTGCGACCGAGCAGTGTGCGTGCGCGGCCGCAGAGCCGTCTGCATGCGGCTGTTTATTGCGGCGAACCAGGCGGTCTTCGAGAGGTCGGGGACGGTTGAGGATATGTCGGGGATGGGGACCACGCTGGTAGCGCTGCTTTACGTTCCTGGACCGGAGAAGGACAGGCGCATGACGGCACGGGAGCCGAAGGCCCGCTTTGTGGCGCCGCCCACATTATTTCTGGCAAACGTTGGTGATAGCCGCTGCTACGGCGTCGGGGTGGAGAGTTCCAGCAGCTTTCGACGGATCACTCCTTTGTGGGGGAACAGGTGCTGGCGGGACAGATCACTGCGGTGCAGGCGGCCATTTCGCCGCTGCGGACTACATCACGCGGGCAGTGGGACCGCAGGGACATGTGGAGCCGGTTCCAGAGCTATCGAGCGCAGAGCGGAGACGTGTACATCCTGGCGTCGGACGGGCAAGACCCGGGAGCTGACGAATGCGGAGATTGCGGTTTCTCGATCGGTCTATGCCGCCGCTCAACGACGCGACTTGCCGTGATGGAAGGCGGCTTATTGCGGAGGCCATATGAGCTGTTGGCTGGGGATGACACATCGACGGGGCCTCTGACCTGGCGGATTTTATCGGGCTGGACGGCGCCTGGCTCAGCCTTTTGGTGGGGGATGGGACGAGACCCGAAGTAGCGGCCTTGTCCGACGGTGGTGAGGATGGTGGATGCGCGCTTCACTTGGGCGCCTGAGGGTCACTCTTCTACAGAGTGACCAACGCCGGTGGACTCGCTGCTCCGGCGTGGGACAAGGGTTCGGAGAGCGCTTGCCGATTGATGTACTTTGAGGATTTTCATCCGGGCAAGGTCTTTGATTCCGTGTACAGCTACAAGGTAACGGCGGAAGAGATCAAGGAGTTTGGGGAGAAGTACGACCCGCAGCCGTTTCATATGGACGAAGCAGCGGGAGAAAACTCGTTTTTCAAGGGACTGGCGGCGTCGGGCTGGCTGACGGCGGCGATCGTGATGCGGTTACGGGTGGAATCGATGCCGGTTTTGGCGGGATGATTGGCGCGGGTGTCGAAGATATCCGATGGACGCAGGCGGTGCGGCCTGGCGACACGCTGCGGACCGAGGCGGAGATCCAGCATGTACGGCGATCGAGTCGCCGGCCGAGCTTTGGGATCGTGCGGTCGCGAACGACGGTCTATAACCAGCGCAACGAGGTGGTGATGCGGAGCACGGTGAACTTCCTGGCCCCGCTGAGGGACGCGGATGGCGGTCTCGCGGGTGTAGGTTTGCGCGGTTGACCGCCGCTGCTGGGGCAGAGTTGTGTGCCGGTGCGGTGCGCCCCTAGTTGCGCATCACCGGTGGTTCGACGGTGCGGGGTCCTTCGCCTTTCTTCCGCTTTCCACATGCAATCCGGCGTATGTTAACCAAATGCGCATGACGGTACTGGCCTCGGGGTCGAAGGGCAACAGCGCGGTGGTCTCTTCGGGGAGGACGCGGGTTCTGGTGGATGCGGGGCTCTCCTGCCGGGAGTTGCTGCGGCGGATGTCGATGGCGGGGGAGGATCCGGAGCTGCTTTCGGCGATCCTGGTGACGCATGAGCACCAGGACCACGTGGCGGGGCTGGCGGTGCTGGCACGGCGATTAAGATCCCGGTGTTTTTCACGGAGCCGACCCACCGTGCGTGGGTTCGGATGCTGACGCCGCGGACGACGATGACGTATGCACAGTGGCTGGACAAGCTGGCAGTGGAGCGGGAGGCAAAGGCTGCGGCGCGCGGCGTATGGTGGCCGGCGTACGGCGAGCGGTCGCGCGAGGCGTCGCGGATGGAGGCGATCCTGAGCCTTTCAGCGGAGGCGGCGACGCTGGACCCGTCGCTGAACCGGAGCGGGGACCCGGATGCGGAGCTGCCGATCGGAGCTTCGAAGGAGGCGCAGTGATGGAGGAGCCGTGCGAGAGCGACGAGTCGCGGCCGGCGGCGAAGGCTGATCCGACGTATCTGCCGGCGGTGGAGTACTTCCATTCGGGGACGAGCTTCCGGATCGGCGACATCGAGTGTGTCCGTTTACGATTCCGCACGATGCGGCGGACCCGTGTGGATTTGTGTTTATGCGTCGGCGGGGATACGGATGGCGATTGCCACGGACCTGGGGTATATGCCGCCGAATGTGAAGTCTGCGCTGCGGAATGTGGATGTGCTTCTGCTCGAGAGTCAACCACGATCTGGAGATGCTGAAGGACGGGCCGTACCCGTGGTCGGTGAAGCAGCGGGTGCTGTCGCGGGTGGGGCACCTTTCGAACCTGGCGGCGGCGGAGTTTCTGGAGCGCGACTATGACGGGGGGGCGCACACGATCATTCTTGGGCACCTGTGGAGTCGAACAATGCTCCGGAGCTGGCGCGGATTCGGCGGAGCAGGCGATCGGGGACCGGATGACCTTGCTTGGAAACCGGATACTGCTGGCCGAGCAGCAGATTCCGATGGAGCCGGTGGAGCTTTAGCTATCGCGAGGCAATCTGCGACAATGCCTTGAATGCCCTGGTTTGAGCTTACCTCTGCGGACGACCCCAAGCTGAACGAGCTGGCTGCGCGGTACGGGCTTCATCCACTGCACCTCGAGGATGCGCGGTCGCCTGATGAACGCATCAAGGTGGACCAGACGACGAGCTATACGTTTGCGGTACTGAAGCCAGTGCACATCGAGGTCCTGCGGGCGAATGGAGCGGCGACGGCGGGACTAAGAGCAGGCGCTCAGTCTGGAGCTGGGATTGAGGCTGGTTTCGGAGCCGAGGCCGGGGCTGAGCTGGGGTTTTCGACGATCGACATCTTTGCGGGCCGAAAGGATGGGGAGCCGTTCTTTATCAGCATTGCGGATGCCACGTGTCCGAGCGCGCAGGAGGCGCTGGCGCGGGCACGGCGCGAAGGGCAGGACGACAATCCGGCGCGGCTGCTGTACCTGATCCTGGACACGATAGTGGACCTGTATTTTCCGGCAATCGACCACTATGACGACCGGATCGATGAGCTCGAGGACCGGGTAGTGGCGCAGCCTGAGCCACAGGTGCTGCAGCAGGTGTTTGCCCTGAAGCGCGAACTGATCGATCTGCGGCGGGTGCTGGTGGGAACGCGGGATGCGACGCTGCATCTGCAGAGGGATCCGCAATCGATTATTGACGCCGAGCACCAGCCGTTTGTGCGGGACATCTACGACCACGTGGTGCGTCTGCTGGACTCGGTGGAGACGCAGAGGGACCTGGTGAACAATGCACTCGACATTTACCTGTCGTCGGTGGCGAACCGGACGAACGAGGTGATGAAGGTGCTCACCGTGCTGGGGACGATCGCGTTGCCGGTGATTGCGATCTCGGGGGTGTACGGGATGAATTTGAAGGGATTGCCGTTCCAGGAGTCGCCGCATGGTGCCTGGATCGTGGGGGCGGTCACGATCGGGTCGACGTCAATCCTGCTGGGGGTACTGCGCAAGATGAGGTGGCTTTGAGACAGGCGAGCGGCCGAGGTCGGGGCAAGCGATGCGCGAAAGTTCTGCGGGGATTTGTGGGGGAGGTAAAACGGTGGCCGGAAAATTATTTCGTGATGAATCTGACGGACGCGTCCTGAACAGGCATCCCACAGAACACCGGGCAACTCGCCCAAGGGAGATTAAGTTTATGACTGATTATCGCGTCGCCGCCGGCGAAGCCAGTGAAGATCAAGTAACGGCAGCCATCGAGAAGGTCACCTCGCAGGTGCCGTCGAGTATTTACCTCGCTCTCGCCATTGCGTCTATCCTGACCTCGGTGTCGTTCCAGGTCGCGAAGAAGAAGCACGAGGCTCTGTTTGTTGGGCAGTGGGTTGCGCCATTCCTTCTTCTGGGGATCTATAACAAGCTGGTGAAGCAGCATGGTTCGGACGCGGCGACCCGCGGTGTGTAGGGATTGGTGAGCAGCGGAAGGGTCAACCCCGGCCAGCGTGCCGGGGTCGACTCTTTTGCTGGAGAGGAACCGGGTGGGAGAGAGAGGAGAGGAAGCCTCGACGGCTTACCAGAGTACGCCGTGGACGGCGCTGACGGGTGGGGGAAGGTCTGGCTCGGCGAGCATCTGGCGGAGGTTGATCTCGATGCCGGTCGCGATGGAGGTGAGCGGGAGGTCGTAGATGGTGTTGTCGAATGGGTCTTCGAGATCGCGACCGATCCGGTCAAGCGCGAGGAACATAAAGCCGACGACGGTGGAGCCGAGGGGTGTGAACCAGCCGAGGTTTTCGACCAGGCCGAGAGGCAGAAGGACGCAGTAGATCTGGACGAAGAGCATGGGGAAGTAGTCGTACTGCTTGGGCATGGGGGTGTTTTTGATGCGCTCGGTACCGCCCTGCGCGTTGGCAA
The DNA here is from genome assembly GCA_963752655.1 of uncultured Acidobacteriaceae bacterium. Classification (GTDB taxonomy): domain Bacteria; phylum Acidobacteriota; class Terriglobia; order Terriglobales; family Acidobacteriaceae; genus Edaphobacter. The sequence continues at coordinate 549,243 of CAVVZK010000007.1, read as the reverse complement.
GAGCGCTGACGGTAGTGTCGATCGCATGCCATTCGAGAGGTTGGATCCAGCCGGCGGAACGGGCCTGGTGGAGCAGGATGCCGATCCGCATCTGGAGAGCGACGGGGACGTTTTTTTCGGGTTTGAGTGCGGCGGTCTCCGCCTCCCCGAGTAGAGGCGTGAGCTGTTCCCAGGGAGCGAGACCACGCAGGTGCTGGCGAAGGGCGTGGACGTAGGCGATCTGGTGGTAGACGAGGCTGCGGGCGAGCGCGCGGACGGGGCCGGGATCTTCGCCGGGCTGTGCCTGCATGGTGGAAAGCGACCTCACGCGCGAAGCTGCGGCTGTTGTTGACGATCGCGCCCCACAGGGTGCGGGCCTCCCACCAGCGGGCGTAGGCGGAGTTGTTGCGGAAGCCGACGATGACGCCGATCGCGCCACCGTAGAGGGCGAGCGGGATGTGGCGGGAGCCGACCCACTCCCAATGCATGACCTTGTAGGCGACGACGACGACGACGTCCCATGCAAGCAGCGCGAGGAGAGGCCGGCCCGCGTACTTCACCATCTGGACCAGATGTGGTCCGCGGGGAAGGATCATGCTTTCGCCACCTCGCCTGGTTGAGCGGCGAGGCCAGTGGAGGAGAGAGTTCCCTTCAGGTCCTGCTGAGCCTGGTGGCGGCTGACGGGTTCGAAGGTGCGGCTGTCACCCTCGGCGATGCGGATATCGCCGGAGCCGATCTGGAAGACCCAACCGGAGTAGGTGATTTCACCGCGGGCGAGGGCTCCGGCGATCGGAGGGATGGGTTTTGAGGTGCGCGAGCTGCAGGAGGACGTTCTCCTCGGTGAGGCGGCGGAGGCGCTCGGTGGGGCGCGCGTCCTGTTGTGCCCATGCTTTCGGCGACGGTGAGGGCGGCCTTGGCGTTGGTGAGCCAGGAGGTGACGGTGGGCATGCCGGCGGTGGATGCGGGGTTGAGCAGGGCCTTCATGGCGCCGCAGTCGGAGTGGCCGCAGACGACGATGTGCTTGACCTTGAGCGCGAGCACGGCGTACTCGATGACGGCGCTGACGCCGCCGAGCATTTCGCCGTAGGCGGGAACCATGTTGCCGATGTTGCGGGTGACGAAGACCTCGCCGGGGCCGGAGCTGGTGATGGCTTCGACGTCGACGCGGGAGTCGGCGCAGGCGATGAAGAGGGTGTGGGGGCGCTGCGGTTCGGCCTCGGCGCGCTCGTACTCTTCGGCCTTTTCGGCGTGGACGCCTTCCTGAAATTTACGAACTCCTGCCTTCAGCTTTTCCAGTGTTTCGCCCATGGGCTTGTCCTCTTTCCTCTTGTTGGATTTGGTTTGGAGCGCGGGCCCGGAGTTACGCCTCTTGCCGCCACTTGATGTTGCAGCCGATGCTGGTGCGCTGGTTCGGGTCGGGACGTTTTCCGGCGATGACGGCGTCCATGGCGGCGCGGAGATCTTCGCCGGTGACGGGGATGTCGTTGCCGGAGTCACCGCGGCGGGGGCGGCTTGCGTCGAGCTGGCCGCGGTAGACGAGCTTCATCTCGGCGTCGAAGAGAAAGAAGTCCGGGGTGCACGCGGCGCCGTAGGAGCGGGCGACCTCCTGGGTGTCGTCGAGGAGGTAGGGGAACCGCCAGCCGAGGCGTTTTGCCTGTTCGCGCATGCCGTCAGGGCCGTCTTCGGGGTAGGCGCTGATGTCGTTGGACTGGATGGCGGCGATGGCGATGGGGCCGTTGCCATCGTTGAAGTAGTCCTCGCCGATGCGGGCGAGCTCCTGTTCGACGTGCTTGACGTAGGGGCAGTGGACGCAGACGAACATGACGAGGAGACCGTGGCGGCCACTTCTTCGAGGTGCCGCCGCCGGGCATCCTGTTGGCCTGGTCGGAGCTTTCGTCGTCCCAGCTGAGGGCGAAGACGTCATCGCGCCCCAGGGCGCGGCCGCTGAGGACATCGACCAGCTCAAAGGCGGGAGCGGGTGTGCCCAGTTTGACCATGGTTGATTCTGTCTTCGACACAGGTTTCTCCCGGAAGCGTATGTGCTCCCCAAACATAATAGCTAGGCCTGGTTGCGGGTGCGTGAGCGAGGTTTGACTTGCGCGCCGGTCCCCACGACTCTATACCTTGTTACGGCAGGAGCAAGTCTGGTTTTCGGGTCGGGAACGAAGAGGTCGCGGTGGGAGCTCCCGACGAGAACGTACGGAGAACGATGATGGATAAGAGAGAGTTTCTGAAGGCGACCGGCATGGTGATTGGGAGCAGCGTGATGTCGAAGCTGGGTGCGGCGGAGCAGCAGAAGGCGCCCGGCCGGACGAACTGGTCGGGCAACTACACGTACAGTACGGACCGACTGGATGCGCCGGCAGGTCGGACGGCGAGCTGCGGAGTCGTGCTCGGCGACGGGAGCGAGATTGAAGGCGCTGGGGGCGCGGCACTCGTTCAACGGGATTGCGGACTCGACGGGCGAGCAGGTGTCGCTCGAGCACATGGACGAGATGACCATCGACCGCGCGGCGCACACGGTAACGGTGGGCGCGGGCGTGCGGTATGGGCGGCTGGCTCCGTATCTCGACAAGGAGGGGTTTGCGCTGCATAACCTGGCTTCGCTGCCGCATGTGACGGTGGTGGGCGCGTGTGCGACGGCGACGCACGGGTCGGGGGTGAAGAACGGCAATCTTTCGACGGCGGTTTCAGGGCTGGAGATGGTGACGGCGGGCGGGGAGGTGGTGAAGCTCTCGCGGGCGAAGGACGGGGAGCGTTTTCGGGCGGCGGTGGTGGGGCTGGGTGCGCTGGGCGTGGTGACGAGGATCACGCTCGACGTGCAGCCGACGTTTCAGATGACGCAGGTGGTGTACGAGAACCTTTCGTTCGACCAGCTGGAGCATCACCTCGAGGAGATCTTTGCGAGCGGGTACAGCGTGAGCCTGTTTACGGACTGGCAGAACCACCGGGCGACGCAGGTGTGGATCAAGAGCCGGTATGACGCGAAGGCGGCGCCGGCGGTGAAGCCGGAGTTTTTCGGGGCGACGGCGGCGAAGCAGAAGCTGCACCCGCTGGCGGGGCACTCGGCCGAGAACTGCACCGAGCAGATGGGGATACCGGGGCCGTGGTACGAGCGGATGCCGCACTTCCGGATGAACTTTACGCCGTCGAGTGGGGCGGAGCTGCAGACGGAGTACTTCGTGCCGCGGGAGAGGGGGTATGCGGCGATCCTGGCGGTTGAGGAGCTGCGGGACCAGGTGACGCCGCACCTGTTTATCACGGAGCTGCGGACGATTGCGGCGGACGATCTGTGGATGAGCATGGCGTACCGGCGCGATTCGATGGCGATTCACTTCACGTGGAAGCCGGAGTGGGAGGCGGTGAAGGGAGTGCTGCCGCTGATCGAGGCGAAGCTCGAGCCGTTTGAGGCCAGGCCGCACTGGGCGAAGCTGTTCACCATGGATCCGGCGCGGCTGCGGAGGCTGTATCCGAAGATGGCGGAGTTCCAGGCAGCGGCGAAGAAGGATGATCCCGAAGGTAAGCTCCGGAATGCGTTTTTGGATCGGAACGTCTTCGGGGCCTAGCGCTTTTGGGTTGAGTTCAAGGGCGGAGAAGCTCCTTCAGCACTTCCCTGCCGGCCACTGGGCTGCCTAGTCTGGAACGACTGCCATGGCTCTGAAGCAAACTTTGGTGAAAACGACGTCGGTGCCTCCACGAGTTCTGCCCGAGGCTGGGCGCCTTGGACGCCGGGACGAGCTGCCGGCAGGGCCGAACGGGCTGCCGCTTTGCCGGTGGTGCCAGATGGAGATCCTCAAGAAGCGGCGGCGGACCTTTTGCTCGGATTACTGCGTTCACCAGTGGCGGCTGCGGTCGGACCCGGGGTATCTGCGCGACCAGGTGTTTGCGCGGGATCGGGGCGTGTGCGCGGGGTGTGGGGCGGATACGGTGGCGATCTTCAACGCCCTGAAGCGGGCGCGTGGGGCGGCGCAGGCTGCCGGGCTTTCGCTGTACGGTATGAAGACGATCCGGAGCCGGAGATCGCTTTGGGACGCGGATCATATCCGCCCGGTAGCGGAGGGTGGTGGGCAGTGCGACGTGGATAATCTTAGGACGCTGTGCCTGCCTTGCCATCGGGAGGAGACTGCGGAGTTGAGAAGGCGGCTGCGGGGGATGGCGCAAGTGCCCGGCTAGATCGGACGGCCGAAAAACAGGACGTAGCCGTCAGGGTCGCCGTGATCTCGAAGCCGCCCAAGCCGTCGTGTGTGTCCCGGTAGCGGCGCGCTGAACCTGGCGCGCCGAGATCGGCAAACTCGGCGGCAGTACGTCGGGGTCCGGTTACATAAACATAGGCGTCCCACCTACATGGAGGGATGACGCTTGGTTGTCTCGGGAGCGGCGATCAACACCCTTGTCGGATTTGACGAAGATCTGCGCTCCGGTCTCGGCCGATTATCGCGAAGACTATCGGATCGCAGGTCCGGCTCCTGACAATCTCTTTGTCTACAACGGCCGAGTTTCTCGCGGTAGAAGGCGATAGTTTCACCAACATTTCTGACGATGAAGAACGGTGAAATCACAGTGATGCTCGGACATGTCATAGGCGAAGACGCTCCTGCTGCGGATCATCTCCCGGAATCCAGCGGACCGTCCGGACGCGCGCGCTCGATCAGGCTCGCGAGATCTTCCAAGGTGCCGGCAACTTCGGGCGAGAGTCGAGCATACCAGTGGAACAGTCGCTTTGGTGCCGTCGCAAGATGACTGGCTGAGGCGCGTCGCGGCGTGGCTCGGGAAGGTGGCAGGCGTAGACGTTAACAGTATGGGAATCAGCCGGGAACAGGCTTTGGACTGCTTTGCGAGTGACGATCTGATCGGGATCGGGATGGAGGCCGATGCGGTGCGGCGGCGGCTGCATCCTGAGGGTGTGGTGAGCTACATCATCGACCGGAACATCAACTACACGAACTTCTGCACGGAGTACTGCACCTTCTGCGCGTTCTACCGGCCGCTGAAGGGGAAGCTGGCGGCGGAGGGGTACATCCTGGACTTCGAGACGATCTACGCGAAGATTGCGGAGACGCTGGAGATGGGCGGGACGGGCGTGCTGATGCAGGGCGGGATTCATCCGGATCTGAAGATCGACTGGTTTGAGGGGCTGTTTCGCGGGATCAAGGAGCGCTTCCCTTCGATCTGGCTCCACTGCCTGAGCGCGAGTGAGATCCTGGCGATCGCGGAGTACTCGGAGCTTTCGCTGCGGGACACGATCATGCGGCTGCGGGATGCGGGGCTGGATTCGATCCCGGGCGGCGGGGCGGAGATCCTGGACGACGAGGTGCGGTTCAAGATTGCGCGGCTGAAGTGCCGGACGGAGGACTGGGTGAGCGTGCACCGGACGGCGCATGAGCTGGGGATGCGGACGACGGCGACGATGATGTTTGGGGTGGGCGAGAGGATGGAGCACCGGGTGAACCACTTCGAGGTGGTGCGGCGGCTGCAGGAGGAGACGGGCGGGTTTACGGCGTTTATTCCCTGGAGCTTTCAGCCGGGGAACACGGCGCTGGGCGGACGGGGATGGGATGAGGCGACGTCGGTCGAGTACCTGAAGACGCTGGCGATCTCGCGGATGTACCTCGACAACATCGAGAATGTGCAGTCGAGCTGGGTGACGCAGGGCCTGAAGGTGCTGCAGATGGGGCTGCGGTTTGGCGGCAACGATGTGGGCTCGGTGATGCTGGAGGAGAACGTGGTGCGGGCGGCGGGGACGGCGAACTGCACGACGGAGGAGGAGCTGCGGCGGATGATTCGCGATGCGGGGTTCAGGCCGGTGCAGAGGGATACGCTGTACCGGACGATGTTTTTGAACTAGGCGATTCAGGCCCGCTCTGCGCGGGCGAGGTAACAGCCCATTGCGGCGTTGTGGAGGTGGATCGTAGCGACATCCGGGCTGCTGGCGAGCATACGCTGGAGCGCGGCTTCGAGCTCGGTTCCGCTGGCTAGTTCGGCCGAGAGGATCATGCCGTCTCCGTTGAAGGCCCGCAGAGAGAGGGTGCGCGTGCGGAGGTAGGTCGGGACCTCGTCCGGGGCTGGTGTGGCTTGCTGTGCGCCTTTGCGAAGGTAGATCGCGTGGCTGGCGCGAAAGGGCGTTGTGGCGGGCTGGTGCTCGAAGTTGACCAGCAGCAGATCTTCTCCGGGTTCGGCGTCAACGAGGCTCGCGCGGCAAGGGAAGCCGGGCTTGCGTGTGGCTGTGACGCGCATGGCGCCATGCTCGAGCAGGGCTTCGTGAGGGAGGTTGAAGAGGGAGGCGAAGGGTGCGGGGTCGAGGGCGTGGATGCGGAATGCCATGGCGGGTTCTCCTGGCATGATGCTAGGGAGGGCGACCGAGGGGATGCACTCCGATTCCGCACCTCGATGTGGGCGGATGCGCCGGTGTGCCAGCGGGGTTCGCGTGGGGAAGAGGCGGTGTGCATCACGTAGAATTTGCCTGAACGCCTGAGGTGATTTCTGCTGGTTGTGAAGGACATGCTGGGGATGTGCATGCTGGCCGCGCCGCGCGGGATTGGGCACTACTGGAAGACGCACTACGCGGACAAGACGTTTGAGCACCTGTACCGGTGGAATGCGTTTGATACGGCGCTGCTGATTCCTTACTTCATCGTGATGGTGATCCTGGCGTTCTACGGGATTCACCGTTACCAGCTGGTGTGGCTGTACTACCGGAACAAGGGGAAAGAGGCTCGTGGGGCGGAGCCTCCGGCGCGGTTCGACGAGGGCGAGCTGCCGTTTGTGACGATTCAGCTGCCGATCTTCAATGAGCAGTTTGTGATCGACCGGCTGGTGGACGCGTGCTGCCGGCTTCGCTATCCGCGGGACCGGTTTGAGATCCAGGTGCTGGACGATTCGACGGACGAGACGCGGGAGGTGGCGCGGGATATCGTCGAACGGTACGCGGCGGGGGATGGGGATCTTGGCGCCGCAGCCGATCGTCTACATCCACCGGACGAACCGGCATGGGTACAAGGCGGGGGCGCTCGATGCGGGGCTGAATGCGGCACGCGGCGAGTTTGTGGCGATCTTCGATGCGGATTTTGTGCCTCCGCCGGAGTGGGTGATGCAGGTGATTCACCACTTCGCGGAGCCGGGTGTGGGCATGGTGCAGACGCGGTGGACGCACCTGAACCGGAGCTACAGCTTCCTGACGGAGGTGGAGGCGATCCTGCTCGACGGGCATTTTGTTCTGGAGCATGGGGGGCGGAGCCGGGCGGGCGTGTTCTTCAACTTCAATGGGACGGCGGGGATGTGGCGGCGGATCGTGATTGCGGAGGCGGGCGGGTGGCAGCACGATACGCTGACCGAGGATACGGATCTGAGCTACCGGGCGCAGCTGATCGGGTGGAAGTTCAAGTACCTGCAGGATGTGGAGTGCCCGGCGGAGCTGCCGATCGAGATGACAGCGTTCAAGACGCAGCAGGCGCGATGGGCGAAGGGGCTGATCCAGACGGGAAAGAAGATTCTGCCGCGGGTGATGCGGAGCGATGCGCCGTGGCATACGAAGCTTGAGGCGTGGTACCACCTGACGGCGAATATCAGCTATCCGCTGATGATTGTGCTGAGCACGCTGCTGATGCCGGCGATGATTATTCGGAGCTGGCAGGGGTACATCCAGATGTTTCTGATCGACCTGCCGCTGTTCATGGCGAGCACGATGTCGGTCTCGAGCTTCTACCTGGTGAGCCAGAAGGAGCTCCATCCGAAGACCTGGTGGAAGACGTTTGCGTATGTGCCGTTTCTGATGGCGCTGGGCGTGGGTTTGACGATCACGAACACCAAGGCGGTGATGGAGGCGCTGTTCGGCGTGCAGAGTGCGTTTGCGCGGACGCCGAAGTACCGGGTGGAGAAGAAGGGCGAGCGGAGCCAGGCGAAGAAGTACCGGAAGCGGCTGGGGATTGTGCCGTGGATCGAGCTGGCGCTGGGGTGCTACTTCGCCTACACGGTGTGGTATGCGATCTCGACCGAGAACTTCTTTACGGTTCCGTTCCTGCTGCTGTTTGTGCTGGGGTACTGGTCGACGGGGATGTTGAGTCTGCTGCAGGGGCGGTTTGAGCGGTTCGGAAGCGGCGGGCAGGAGATGCACGAGAAGCCCTACCCGGTGGGAATCTGACCTCACGGGCTGGCGGGGGATCTGGCGAGAGCCTGACTGGTAGACTTGGGAGCGAAGAAAGCCTTCGCTTCGAAGGCAAAGGCGTCCGGTTCAACAGTGCAAGGGGTGCGATGTTTACAGTCGTGATGATGGCGGCAGGACTGGCCGCGGGCTACACGGTGACGGTTGTGCTCTCAATGCTGACGACGTTTGCGATCACGATGGCGCTGCCGAAGTTTGTGGAGGCGGACTACCTCGTACGGAACGGGTACAAGCTGGTGCACGAGGCTCTTTGGCTGCTATGCGCGTTTGCCGGAGGGTATGTCACTTCGCTCGTTTGCCGAGGTGTGCACACCATGGTGACGGAGGGCCTTCTCGCGGCGTCGCTTATCTGGATACTGTGGGATAACAGCTGGGAGGCGCGGCAGAGAGGCATTGCGCACCAGATGCTGATCAGCCTGTTCACCCTGGCCGGGGTTGCTGGGGGATACATGCTTCAGCGGCAGATGATCTGATATCGCAGCGCAATATGAAAAGGCCCGGCACAGTGCCGGGCCTTTCTACTGCTTTGCATGTAGCTGGATTAGAAGCGGATGCCGAACGTGACCGGGATGTAGCTGGTCTCGTTGCTGTTCGGTGGATAGAAGTTGTTGCGGGTTCCGCCGCTAATACCGGTGTAGGTGGAGTCGGCGAGGCGGGCCTGGTTGAAGGTATGGACGAAACGGGCCTCGGCGAAGAGGCGCTCGTTCGACCAGCGGGAGAACTTGTAGGTGACGCCGACGCCGCCCGTGGCTCCGGGTGCGTTGCTGGTGTAGTGGTCGACAACCTGATTGGCGGTGTACTGGTAGCAGCCGTAGTAGTAGTCGCAGTACTGCTGGGTGGTGGGGACAGTGAAGTTGGTCACCTTGTGGTAGAAGCCGCCGCCGAAGATGGCGTAGGCGCCGAACTGATCGCCCTGGTAGAAGTTGAAGGTCGGGTTGAGGGTTAGGGACCAGATGTGCGAGCTGCCGCCGAGGCCCGTGTAGGGATTGGTCCCGGTACCGTCGATGTTGTTGTAGAGGTCTGCCTGATTCTGCAGGACGTTCCCCGGGATGCCGAAGTGGTCGTAATCGAACTGGACCAGGGCCCCGAGCTTCTTATTCAGATTGATGCCGGCACCGGCTTCAAATCGGTAGCCGAGGTTGAGGTAATCGGAGCTGGCGCTGCCGCTCGGGATGTTGAAGCCGCCGCCCACGACAAAGGCGAAGCGGTTAGAACCATCCGCGTTGCGATACTTGTCGCTGTAGTTGGGCCGACCGTAGCGACGCTGTCGCGGGGGCGGCTGGAGGTTGCTGCTCGTGGTACCAGGATCGGCGGGGAGGGCTGCTGCGTCGGTGGAGCTGCTGCTGCTTGAGCTGAAACTCTCATCCCCGGCTGAAATGCCTGGAGACCTGAGTGAGGCCTGAAGGCTGAGGGATGGGTGCGATAGATCAAGGGTTGGCACAGCCTGCGCTGCAGGCTGCTGGGCGCAGGCAGCGGCCGCGCATGAAGTAAGAAACGCGACAGCTGCGGCACGGGCGATCCCGGAGAGAGGCGAGGTGCGGGGTAGAAGCGAGTGCATCAGATAGTTACTCCCTAGGTTGCTGAGAATCGTACTCGGGTGTCCCCTTTTGAGAGTGAACACGAACTCATCTCTCTTGTTGTGTAAGACGCACGGATTTGCAATTTAGACCACACGACCATTTCGTGAGGTGGAAACGGTCGGCGCCAGACCGAAGAAGGCGCCCTGCGGGCGCCTTCTGTACTCGGTATGGCTGATCGCGGTCGAGCGGATCGGTTTTAGTGGATGTCGAACTGCTCCGGATGGAGGCTCGGATCGGATTTGACGAGGATGGTTTTGCCGACCATCTCCTCCATCTCCTGAAGCCACCTGGTGCCGGTGGCCTTGAGCTGCTTGACGACCTCCGGGTTGACGCGAAGCATGACATCGCCGCGATCCAGGTGCTTCTGCATCTTGCGCATTTCGATGTAGATGTCGTTGCAGACGGTGACCGGAGACTTGGTCATGCCGGTGCCCTGGCAGACGTTGCAGGTGGAGGAGAGGGTGCGCTCGAGCGACTGCTTGACGCGCTTGCGGGTGATGGCAACGAGGCCGAAATCGTTGAACTGGAGCACCTTTGAGGGAGCGCGATCCTTTTTCAACTCTTCTTCGAGAGCTGCCATGACCTTGGCGCGGTTCTTGCGCTCGTCCATGTCGATGAAGTCGATGATGATGATGCCGCCGAGGTCGCGGAGGCGAATCTGCCGGACGATCTCGGGGATGGCGTCGAGATTGGTTTTGACGATGGTGTCTTCGAGGCGAGCGGTCTTGCCGACGTACTTGCCGGTGTTGATGTCGATGGCGACGAGGGCCTCGGTCTGGTTGATGACGATGGATCCGCCGGACTTGAGCCACACCTTGGAACGGAGCGCCTTGTTGATCTCTTCGGTGATGCCGAACTGTTCGAAGAGCGGGGTCTCCTTGGTGTAGAGCTTGACGCGGCGAATGAGGGACGGCTGGAAGCGCTGGAGGAAGCGGAGGACGCGTTCGTACTCGGTTTCCGTATCGACCCAGATGGCGGAGAAGGTGTCGGTGACCTGGTCGCGGAGGATGCGTTCGACGAGGTTGAGGTCGTGGTAGATGAGCGCGGGCGACTTTGACGACTCGGAGCGCTGCTTGATGTCGGCCCACAGGTTGAGGAGGAAGCGGAGGTCGGAGCGGAGCTCCTCTTCGCTGGCGCCTGAGGCGGCGGTGCGAACGATGAAGCCGCCTGCGGCCTCGCCCTTTTCGGAGAGCAGGATCTCCTTGAGGCGGCGGCGCTCGCCGTCGGACTCGATCTTGCGGGAGACGCCGGTGTGGTTGACGGTCGGCATGAAGACCAGGAAGCGGCCAGGGAGGGCGATGTGCGAGGTGATGCGGGCACCCTTTTTGGCGATGGGCTCCTTGGCGATCTGGACCAGGACCTCCTGTCCGGGCTTGAGCAGATCGCTGATCGCGGGCAGGTTGGTGGTCTGTGCGGAGTGGCGTCCATCGCGCCGGCCGGGGCGGCTGGTGGAGTGATCGCCGCTGCCACCGGTTGAGCGGGCGCGGTCTCCACCACGGTCGCGGTCTCGTGAGCGGCCATCGCGTCGTCCGTCACGTCGGCCCCCGCCATCGCGGCGGCTGGAGCGGCGGTCAGGATCACGGGAGGTTTCCTCCCTGCTGGCGGGAGAGTCGAGGACCGCATCTGCGGCGTAGGCGCGTTCGCTTGCGGGAGCGGCTTCCTGATCCTGCGAATGGCCGACCTCGTTGTAGCCGCCGCCGTCCGCCTCCTCCTCGGCGTCCGACTCCTCGTAGGAGCCGTCGAGGTGGTCGTCTATGGCGTCCTCTTCTTCGAGAATATCCCCGTCCTCGTCGGGTTCCTGGGCGGTGCGGGTGATCTGGTCGATGGTCATCTCGCGGATCATGGTGCCGAGGTCCGCTGCACCCTCGAGGGTCTCCTCTTCTTCTTCGTAGTCCATCTCCTCGATCGAGCTGGCGTGAAGAGTGGTGGCCTTGTAGTCTTCCTCGTCGTCCAGGAGTTCCTCTTGTTCGCTGGACGCCGTTCGGGATGGTCTGCCCCAGAGCGGCGGGCGAGCTTTCGGCTCCTGCAGCGGCTTCAACGACGGCACCTTCGTGGTGGAGGGGGGAGGTTGGCCCCGCGATCTCGCCCTCGGGTGGCGCGGGGAGGTCTGTGACCATCTCGCCGGTGTCGTGGATGGAGGTGAACTCGTGGGTGGGGACCGCCTGGTCCCCGAACGAGGTACTCGTGTGTGCCTCCTCGTGAGTGTGGGCGGCTTCCTCGGTCGAAGTGGTGTGGAGTGTGGGTGCGGGTTCGAAGACCGGCGCAAGTTCGATCAGGGCGGACTCGCTTACAAAGGTTTCCGGAGCTGGTGTGTGGCGAGCGAACGGCGGCTCATCGGTGACATCAAGCTGGATCGGGGCCATGGGGACGCCAGGCTCCGGGGTGATGCTGTGAGCGATGGAGTGTACCTCGGGAGTCGAGGAGTCCGATTCCCAGCGGGAGAGAGGCTCAGGCGTTGGGAGGTGGGCCGACGGCTCAGCCTCCTGAACTGGCACCGGCTCGGACTCGGTGACGCCGGAGGGTTCGAGGACTGGCGCACTCTGGCGAAAGTCGCTGCGTCCCGCCGTATCGAAGCGAACGGAGGCCGAGGCCTCGCCGGGCTCGTACTCGGCCGATGCCGAGTCGGGCGCGGCGGGCAGGTCTTCGGCGGCGTGTTCCGTCGCTCGAGCTTCAGCAAACGGATGGGTCGGCTCAGGGTGGTGCGTCTCGAATGCGGAAGGCAGGGAGGATGCGAGAGTGGCCGGCGCAGTCTCTTCGGCGGAGGCGTTCAAGGAGACGGGAGTTGGTGCGGGCTGATGGGACGGTTGCTGCGCCGGGAAACGCTCATTGCGGAAGGGAGCTGCGGCGGGCGGGGCAGCCTGAGAGCTGGAGCGATTGCGGTCGGTGCGGTCTGGGCTGTCGTTGCGGTCTGGGCGGTCTGGGCGTCCTCGGCGGTCATCCCTCCGGCCCCGTGAGCCTCGGCCTTCGCCATGGCGGTCTGAACCGTAGCGGTCGGAGGACGAGCGGTCAGGTGAGCCCTGGGCGGAGCCGGCGTTTGCGCGTGGGCGGATCGTCTCGCCAGGAAGGACGTTGCCGCCGTCCCATGCTGCGCCGAGCTTGAACTCGGGGGGCGCGGCGGACGCGGGCGCGCTCGATAGGATCTGAGAGGAGGCCTGCGGGTCGTCGCCTTTTCTGTACTTCGAGAGCGATTCTCCGGGAAGGATCAGCGGCTCGGGGGCCAATCGATTGGCGTCGTCGAAGGTCTGGGTCTCCCCGTCGGCGGCGCTGTCGACGCCGTAGAGAGCGCGCGACGGTTCAAAGCCGCGGGGAGCCCTGGGGGCTCGGCCTTCCCGACCACCGCGATCGCGACGGCCACGCTCGCGCGAGTCACGGTCCTTGTGGTCGGAACGCTCGTCGCGATCGCGGCGGGGGCGCTCGCCTTGTTCGCCGCTGGGTGCCGCGAGCTCCTGAGGAGGCGCAACGGGGGTCCTGCCCGGGGTCATGGACTCTTCGGGCGCTGGAGCGGCCGAGCCATGGAGGTCGAAGCTGTCCTCGTACTCCTTATCGAAGTTCTCTTCCGCGTCTTCGCCGGTTGTCGGGTCGGCCTGGTACTCCCGTCCGAGTACGGGTTCGGTACTCGCGCTCGGGTCAGACGTTGCACCGGGCTGCTGAAGCCCTTGCAAATCTTCGCGCTGGGATGTGCTGCGACCTCGGCGCCGGCCGCGGCGGCCGCGCCACCGGCGGCTGCCGTCTGCGCCGGGTGCGCCCTCTCCAAGCTCGCTGGAGGCGGCTTCGCCGCCAGGCTCCACATATCCGGAGTGCACGACGGGGGCTGGCGTATCGAAGCTCATCTCGGACGAAGGCTCGGGAACGCGAGCTTCCAGGGAACGATCCCGGTTGCCGCCGCGGTCGTCGGAGAGGCTGTTTCGATCGCGATTGCCACCTCGGCGGCGCCTGCCGCCTTCGCGTTCACCGCGGTCCGGGCGCTCGGTACGCTCTGTGCGCGGCTCGTTCCCGGAAAGGGATCCCTGGGTTGCGGTGGGCTGGGCTGGGCTGCTGCCCTCGGCGCGAGGTGCAGATGCCTCGTCGCGAGGAGCCCGGCCCTCCCTGTTGGAGCCGCGGTCATCCCTGTTTTCCGTGCGGGGGCTTCCGCGACGCGATGCAGAGGCGCCATCACCCGAGTCGAACTCGGCCGAGTCGCCTGCCTCTTCCATGAAGTCGGTGATGTAAAGAAACGCGTCGCGCTCGAGCCCGACGTCCACAAAGGACGACTGCATACCCGGGAGTACGCGCGTCACTTTGCCGTTGTAGATGGAGCCGGCGAGGGTGTATTCGTTCTCGCGCTCGTAATAGATTTCAGTGAGATCGTCGTTTTCGACGATGGCTAGCCGCGTTTCGTGCGGCGTGGAGGAGATGTAGATCTCTTTCGACATTGGTTCTGCTCTTTCTGCCCGCTCCCGGTAAGGGATTGCGGACGGCAGACGAGACAGAGGTCGATCGGAGAGGTGCGCCCTGGCTCCTGGGAGGAGCAAGGTTGCAGCTCACCGCAGAGCGGGCAGGTGCGTCGTGCGGAGGCTCGGGGGTGCGATGGCCGGTGCGAGATGTAGAAACAGCTCTGCTCCTCGCGCGGCCTGGTGGTCGCGTCGGGGAGCGGCACTGGATGAATCGGGTACACGAGAAGACGCTTGAAACGCGAAGGGGCATGCGGAGTCTGTGACCAGGACAACCTCCCAGGTGCGAGGCGGGGCCGTTTGCCTTCCGGATGCGATCATTCCCTTGAAACCTGCCCGGCCAACGGAGTTCGATGATTCTCTGGCTGGCCGGCCTTTTCTTCTAAAAGTCTTGTATGTTGCCGCTCGTTGGCGCCTGGCGCCTCAAGGAGCGGACCGAAGTGCAGGGATTGGCATCTACAGCCGTTCACCTGCTGGTAACAGTATTGCACTAAAGCCGCGGCAGCGGCGAAGGTGCGCCCGCACAATCGGGTTCGCCGGGCGGCGATTGCGTTCCGGCCGGACAGGCTGGAGCCGGGAACGAGCTGATTCCAGACACAACGTCCCGAGGCTGAGTGAGTTCGCGGGATCACCGAGAGTCAAGCTACGACGTTGAAGGCTCGCTCCAAAGACATTACGATCGATGTACTGATAGCGGATCCGTTCTGTTCGAGGTACCTCACCGGCCACTTCGTTCCGTCAAATCCGTTCCGCGAAACGCGGATTGCATCAAAAACGTTTTGAACAGGTTTAGAGGAGGACGGATGGGTTCGATATCGTCGTACCCTGCGCGGCCGGGAGATCTACCCGACGCCGGGACCGTCCGTGTTTCCTCCCCTTCTTCGAGGCCCGGAGTAGGGATCCTGATCGAAGATGCGACCCACCGTGGCCTTGTCGAGAGTGCGTCGGCGCATCTCGAACTTACGCCCGTGCTTCTTACCCCGAAGAATCTGGACCTCAGCGCGCTGGCCAGCCTGGAGCTGATCGTGGCGGATGGATCGACCGCACAAGAGATCCGGAATCTGCTGGCGACGCGGGAAGAGACGCGTGAGGGCATCAACCCTGCGGTGATTGCTGCGATTCCGATGCGGACGGAGGTTCGAGATTGGGTCGCGGACGGCGACAGCATACTGGACGGGGTCCTGCCGCTTCCCCAGGCACCGGCGCCATTGGCGGTCCAGCTTAGCCTGATCCTCTATGCGCATCGCGGCTTTGCCAAGCGGTACCGGTCCGCAATGGAGGAGCTGCGCCTGAATCGCAGCATCTTTCGCTCGGTGACGAGTGGAATCTGCGTTGTGGACGCGACGTTGCCTGATTCGCCGGTCAGCTATGTGAATCCGGCCTTTGAGTCCATGACCGGATACACATTCGAGGAGGTGCGGGGAAGGAACTGCAGGTTTCTGCAGGGTGACGAGCGGGACCAGCCTGGGCTGGCCGTCATCCGCGAAGCGCTGCGAGATCAGCGGGAGGCGGTCGCGATCTTGAAGAACTTCAAGAAAGACGGAACGCCGTTCTGGAACGAGTTATCGCTCTCGCCCGTACGCAATCGCGATGGCGTGCTGACGCATGTGGTTGGCATCCAGATGGATATCACGGAACGCGTGGAGTTTGAGACAGCACTGCGGGACAGCGAGAAGCTGGCGGCTGTGGGGCGTCTTGCCTCGACGATCGCACACGAGATCAACAACCCGCTCGAGTCGGTGATGAACCTTGTCTACATCGCGCAGCGGACCGAGTCCCAGGCGGAGACCCGAAGCTTTCTGGCGATGGCAGACACGGAGCTGCAGCGGGTGAAGCTGATCACCTCGAAGTCGCTTCGGTTTTACAAGCAGTCGACGCGCCCGCAGGGGGTGGGGTGTTCGGAGCTTCTGGATTCCCTGCTCACCATGCACCAGTCCCGGATTCAAAACTCGGCCGTCTTGATTGACCGGAGAGATCGGTTGACGAGACCGATCGTGTGCATGGAGAGCGAGATCCGGCAGGTGCTCAACAACCTCGTCGGGAATGCGATCGATGCAATGCACGGCCGGGGCGGGAGGCTCGTGATTCGCAGCCGCGAGGCCACGGACTGGCGATCCGGAGACCAGGGGATCGTCATCACCGTCGCGGATACAGGGACCGGGATCGACGACGAGACCCTCCAGCATATGTTTCAGGCGTTCTACACCACAAAAGGGATCGGCGGCACTGGCCTGGGTCTTTGGATCAGCAGCGAGATCGTGGAGCGGCACCGTGGCCGCCTCCTGGTTCGCAGCAGGTTGGCTGAGCCCGGCAGTGGAACCGTCTTTACGTTGTTTCTTCCCTTCCAGAGCGAGACTTCCTGATCACGCTCTGCCGGGGTGGTCGCGAAACTTGTAGTTGATGGCGAGTTGCCGTCTGGGCTGGTGGGCACTATCGCGAATTGTGCAGGTAGAGAGGATCCGGCGTATGCCTGAAAGCCAGAGTTACAGGAGCCACGCCCGTTTCGAACCGCCGTTCCATTTCTTTCTGCTTCCGATTCTTCTGCTGAATCTCGGCTTTGCGGTTTATTCCACTATCCATCACTGGCCGCAGCATCGCGAGCTGTTTCTCTGGTGGATTTTGATGTCGCTGGCGTTGATTGTTCTCGCCGGTGTCGCGCGAGGTTCGGCTCTGAAGGCGCAGGACCGCATCATTCGCCTGGAGGAGCGGCTTCGGCTTGCGTCTCTTCTTTCGCCGGATGAACTCAGCCGGTCCAGGTCGCTGACCGAACGGCAGCTGATTGCGCTTCGCTTCGCCTCGGACGCTGAGTTACCGGCGCTGGTAAGCCGAACGCTTGCCGAGAATCTGACTGCTAAGCAGATCAAGGAAAGCATTACGAGCTGGCGTCCCGACAACTTCCGGGTATAGGAGACCGCATGCCCTGGAATGAGCTGCATTCCGTGGGCTGATCGGGATGGACAGAGTGGGTGGTGCGCTTCCTGGAGGTCGAAGAAGCGGGAGGGCTAGTAGACGTCCCGCTGGTAGCGCTTCTGTTTCTTCATCGCGGCAAGGTATTCATTCGCGTGGTCCAGGGTGCCGTTCGAGCCCCGGGCGATTGCGTCGAGGAGTGACAGCTCGACGTCCTTGGCCATGCGCGTTGCGTCGCCGCAGACGTAGAAGTACGCGCCGCGTTCGAGCCAGGCGTACAGCTCCGCCGCGTGCTCCTGCATACGATCCTGCACGTAGACCTTTCTTGCCTGGTCGCGCGAGAAGGCGGTGTCGAGCCGGGTGAGCAGACCGTCCTTGTGCATGCTCTCGAACTGCTCCTGGTAGAGGTAGTCGAGGGATCGACGCTGCTCGCCGAAGAAGAGCCAGTTGTCGCCGGTCTGGCCGGTCGCCTGCCGCTCTTCGAGAAAGGCCCGGAAGGGTGCGATGCCGGTTCCGGGGCCGATCATGATGATGGGCGCCGTGGTGTCTTCGGGCAGGCGAAAGTTGGCGTTTCCATGCAGAAAGATGGGGAAGATGGCTCCAACCGGGGCACGATCGCCCATGTGTCCGCTGGCCAGGCCCTGCCGCTCGCGTCCATGCGCGTCGTAGCGGACGACGCGGACGGTGGTCTGGACGTTGTCAGGGTGCCGGGCCTGACTGGACGCGATGGAGTACATGCGGGGAGTGAGGCGCTGGAGGATGTTGAAGAGCTGCTGCGGCTCGGTAACGACGCCACTGAAGTCGGTGACGAGGTCGACGAACTCGCGCCCCCAGCAGTACTCCTCCCCGCGGGCCTTGTTTTCGGGGCCGACGAGGTCCTTGAGACCGTTCAGCGTGGGGGCGAGCTTGGCGTACTGGTTGACGCTGCCGCGGGCGAGTTTGCCGATGGCGAGGCGTGTTCGCAGGGCCTCATCGAGAGAGATCTCGACCTTGTAGTGGTCGAGCACGCGCTCCTCTCCGGTGAATTCGAGGATTCGGAGTACCTCGTCGACGGCCTCGCGGCGATTTTCGGCGATGATGCCGACGGCGTCTCCGGGCGTGTAGGTCATGCCCTGGTCGAGGCTGAGTTGGACGTGCCGGGTCTCTTTTTCGGAACCGGGGGCGGTGAGGAGATAGTTCTCCTGCACCGTTGAAAGATAGGGGTTGTTGCGCGTGTACTTCGACGCATGTCCCTGCGCCGGCGCTGCCGTTTCTACCAAGGTCTGTTCACTCATAAGCGATGGTTAAACGGTAGCATGCAGCGGGGCTTCGAGGCCGCGGGGCCCTTCCTACGGCAAACGGAGTACCAGGCCGGTGCTGAGAGTCTTCGGAGCATAGCTGCCGCTGTAGACCGGAGAGCCGCCCGTAGCTGAACTCCGCCACGCGCCAGTCAAGCCGGGGAAAGAAGGTGAAATCCAGGCCGCCGAGAAACTGGTAGGTGAGATGACTCGCGCTGGTGCGCAGGGTCCCCTGCCCGGTAGTGAGGCCACCATAGCCGCCGAGCGCCTCGACGTAAGGTTTGAACGGGCAGCACGTGAGGTGTGATCGCAAGGCGCACGCCGCCCTCGAGCGTGTTCAGGGACTGGTGGGTGTCCGCGCCATTTGTGTCTCCGCGGCGGAGAAAGGAGCCGCGAACGTCGAGACCGAGGGCGATTGGACCGAAGCCGTTGTCGTGGTAGAGGCCGACGGTCGGTCCATACATCCACGGCGTGTTTGCGGAGGGGATCTTGCCTCCGGTGAACTCGGCGTAGATGCCGGTCTGCGCACGGGCGGCCGTGGCCAGGACGCACATCGCGCCCAAGGCTGCAGACAGCCGCAAAGATCTCTTAACATGAACGTAACTCCCCCTGTGCTGAGTTTACGCCTGCGGGGAGATCGTGTGGGTCGGATTTTCGGGGGAGGAAGCGTTTGCGGTCATCCCGGACTTGTCGAGGCTTGCTAAGGAATGGAGGCGGTGAAGGTGGAGGCGGGCAGGCCTTCCGCGTTGTAGAGGTTGGCGTTGGTGACGTTGGACCAGGCGTACCGGACCGATCGCGGGTAGGGATACGCCCTCGGCCTCGACGAGGACGGTCTGCTCATGAATGGATGCCCTGGCAGGGACAAAGTGCCCGTCCGTGCCGGCGAGTTCGAAGCCGATGGCAGCTCCGCTGACCCGAAGTCCACTCTCGGCGTGATCGAACCAGAGACGGACGGTTGCGCCCTCGCGGGTCGCCTGGCGGAAGAGAGGCCCGCTCCACTCCAGGGTCTCGCCGTAGCTGAGCTTCCTTGCTCCAAGGGCGAGGCGGTGTCCGATGGTCTGCTTGTCGGGCGGATGGACGTTTTTCTCGAGGCCACGATCGAGGCTGACGGCCATGGCGGTGTTGCTTACGGAGAGCGTTTGACGTTGCGCGTCGCGGACGACACCCCAGATTTCGGGGGGTGAGTCGAAGCTCGAGATCTGGACGAAGAGAAAGGGCAGCTCACCCTCTTTCCACTTGCTTCGCCAATCTTCGATCATGGTGGGGAAGAGACGGGCGTACATGGGTGCGCGCTCGGGGCTGCTGTCGGTCTCGCCCTGGTACCAGAGGAAGCCGCGAATGGTGTAGGGGGTGGCCGGGGCGACCATGCCGTTATAGAGGAGGCTGGGGTTCCAGGAGCGCTGGTCCGGGTGCCAGGGGTGTTCGGGGACTGGCTTGTTGTTGGCCCTCGCCTCCGCGTCTTCTCGCTTTTCGTAGATCGATGGTTCGCTGCAGGTCCGCCTGGCCAGCAGCGAAGTGGGCCCTGGCCGAAAAGACGGGCATAAGCGAGGGCGATGAGGCGATTGACTCGAGGCTTATCCAGGAGTCGATCGGCGTCCCGCCCCAGGTGGAATCGATCAGCCCTATAGGGACGTGCTCTTTTCGGCGATTTCGCGACCGAAGAAGTAGGCTACGGCGGAGAAGTCGGATGCGTTTGCGGGATCGCAGGGGGTCCAGACGGCAGCCATGTCATTGAGCGGGAAGTCGCTGGCCCGGCGCTCCAGGCGCAGCAGGCGGATGTTGGGGTGGGCTGACGCCTGCGATCTCCTGCTCGCCGTTCTTCACCACGGTTCCGGCACCGAAGCCCTTGAGCGGCATCTCCATGTTGGACTGGCCGGAGGCGAACCAGACGTCGCCGACCAGCAGATCTTCCGCGGTTGCAGTCGATGTGGGCTGAGCTCCTGTGACGGTAAGCGAGTAGGGACCGCCGGCCTTCTCCGGAGAGAGCCAGCCGGAGAACTGGCCCAGACTATTCGCCGTGAGGTGCAATTTCTGCGCGTGAAAGGCGACATCTCAATGCCTCGCCGGGGTCGCTCCAGCCCCAGATGTGGATGGGCCGATCGCGTTGAAGCACGGCGTGGTGCTGAGGATGTGCGGAAGCCTGATCTCGGCCGCCGCACCTGCAGCGGCGAGTGAGAGGAGGATCAGCGCGTCCCATAAGCTATGTATCCAGCGAAGCTGCATCAGTGTCTCCCTGATTACGCGAGAAGGCTTGTTTTGCCCGCGGAACGATCTCGGAGGAGGATAGCCGTTCGAGGTACGCTGTCCCTCTGCTTCGACGTGACGATGCTTCGACGCACCAAGGGTGGAGCTAATTGCCGGGCGGTTTGCCCTGGGATTGCTCGATACCCGCAAGTATGGGCAAAGGTTTAGACGATTTGCCCTCACAGGCAACTCAGACGTTCTACAATCCTTCAAACAACTGTCTGGGATAAAGAAGGTCGTGGGAGGAGCTCGAACTCCTTTGTACGCCTTCGGTTTCGTTACATGTACCGAGGAAGCTTGTCGGCTTTTTGTCAGATTTGCTTGAGTCTGGGCCCTGGCTAAGGAATGCAATTCATGGTCGAAGCAGTCGTACTCTGGAACGAACCGAACAATCTGTCGCACTGGAACTTCCACCTCGATCCGGAGTGGAAGCGCTTCGCCGAGATGATCAAGCTGGCATCGAGGGCCATCCGATCCGCGAACCCGGAGATTCCGATTGTGCTCGGAGGCGTCTCCTCCTGTGACTGCGATTTCCTGCGGCTTATGGCGTCCTACGGGCTGATGGAGTACGTCGATGCGGTCGGCGTTCACGGATTTCCCCTGGACTGGAACCATTGGCAGCTTTCAGAGTGGCCCGATCGCGTGGCCGAGGCTGCCGAGATCACGCGTAAACCGATCTGGGTTACGGAGGTTGGCGTCTCTTCGTTTGGGGCAGAGGAGGTCCAGGCCTTTGGTCTTCAGCGCACGCTCGAGCTTCTTCGTGGACGAGTTGAGCGCATTCACTGGTACAGCCTGTTCGACCTGCCGCCTACGTGGCCTGCGGAGACGCGCCACAAGGAGGCCGAGGGCTCTTCGTATTACAGGCACTACTACCTGGGGCTCGTAAAGCCGGACGGCACCCCGAAGCTGGCGGCGAACATCTTTCCGAATGACGGGAGCGTGGGCTTCTGCCAGTGGTTTCACTACGAGGATCACCGACTGGATGATGCGGTCGACTGGATGACGTCGCACCGGGTGGAGTACCTGCGAACGGGGCTGAGCTGGGCGGACTCGTTTCGGCCTGATGCGACGCGATGGTTTGATCGCCAGATGGAAGCGCTTGAGCCGTTCCGGGTCGCTCTGACACTCTGCTTCACGCCGGAACATCTGGGCCTAGAGGAGCACCATACGAGCCCGCCGAAGGATCCCGAGAGCTTTGCAGACTTCGCCGCCTGGGCGGTATCGCGCTATGCCCCGCCGCTGGTAGCGGCGGCCACCCAATCTGCCACACAACCGGATCTGCGGAGCCGCTCACGACGATGAACGAAACGAAGAGACGATCGAAGCAGATTCTGATTACGGGAGGTGCGGGATTTGTCGGCTCCCACCTCGCCGACGGGCTCCTTACCGCGGGACACCGGGTGCGTGTGCTGGACGACCTGACGCCGCAAGTGCATCGTGACGGCGCGCCTGACTACCTTGCGCCTGCTGTCGAGCTGGTCGTGGGAGATGTGCGGGATCCCAACCGGCTGCGCGAGGTATTGCAGGGCGTGGATGTAGTCTTCCACTTTGCCGCGACGGTCGGCGTCGGCCAGTCGATGTACGAGATCAGCCGGTACATGAGCGTGAATACGCAGGGCACGGCCGAGTTGCTGCAGGCGATGCTGGACGCGAAGCACACGCCGGAAAAGCTGATCGTGGCGTCGTCGATGTCGATCTATGGGGAGGGCCGATATGTCTGCTCGAAGTGCGGCAGGCATGCGTCTCCACCGGTTCGACCCGTGGCGCAACTGCGAGCCAGCCGCTGGGAGCTCCACTGCAGCGACTGCAGCGGTGTGTTAAAGCCAATGCCCACCGGCGAGGACAAGCCGTCCGAGATCAACTCGGTGTACGCTCTCTCGAAGCGCGACCAGGAGGAGCTTTGCCTGATCTACGGACGAACCTACGGGATACCGGTCACGGCGCTTCGGTTCTTCAACATCTACGGAACCCGCCAGGCGCTTTCGAACCCGTATACGGGGGTCGCGGCTATCTTCGCGGCGCGCCTGTTGAACGGTCTCGCACCGATGGTGTTTGAAGATGGCGAACAGATGCGGGACTTCGTGAGCATTCACGACATCGTTCGCGCCAATCTTCTGGCTATGGAGCGGCCTGAGTCAGACGGTGAGGTGATCAATGTGGGGTGTGGCAAGCCAATTACAATTCGTCGCGTTGCAGAGATTCTTGCCGCCGCGCTGGGGCAGAAGGTCGAACCGGTGATCTCGCAGAAGTACCGTGCGGGCGATATACGCCACTGCTTCGCGGATCTGACCAAGGCGCGACTGCTGCTCGGGTACGAGCCCGAGGTGACGCACGAAGAGGGCTTCCGTGAGTTGGCAGCGTGGCTCGCCAAGCAGGAAGCGGAAGACAGGGCGGATACCATGCTCCGCGAACTCAACTCTTACGGCCTGACTGCGTAGGGAAACACGGACGACAGCAAGCGGGAAAGAAAGGATTTCAAACCATGAAGAGTGGTCGAGAGCGAAAGATTCTCATCACTGGAGGCGCAGGCTTCATTGGTTCCAACCTCGCGGAACGTCTTCTCTCGCAGCCCGGGACGCACGTACGCATCTTCGATAACCTGTCGCGCCCAGGCGTGAGCCACAACCTGGACTGGCTCCATTCGCTTCCAGGACGCGGGCGAATGGAGTTCGTGCAGGGCGATGTTCGCAATGTTTCGGCGATCAACGACGCCGTACGGGATCGGAGCGAGATCTACCATCTCGCGGCGCAGGTTGCGGTGACGACGTCGGTCGCCGATCCGCGCTCCGACTTCGAGGTCAACGCGATGGGCACCTTCAATGTGCTCGAAGCAGCGCGACGAACCGGCCGGAGACCCTTTCTGCTCTTCACGTCGACGAACAAGGTCTACGGATCGCTCGAGTCTGTCCCGGTAGTGGCGGGGGAGACTCGCTACCGGGCCGAAGCGCCGGGCTTCAGCGGTGTGGCCGAGTCGGAGATGCTTGACTTCCACTCTCCGTATGGGTGTTCGAAGGGCGCCGCTGATCAGTACGTCCGCGACTACGCGCGCATCTACAACCTGCCGACGGTTGTGTTTCGAATGTCGTGCATTGCCGGGCCGCGGCAGTTCGGGAACGAAGATCAGGGTTGGGTCGCACACTTTATGTACAGCGTTCTCGAGGGCAAGCCGATCACGGTCTATGGCAATGGCTTCCAGGTCCGGGACGTGCTGCATGTGTCCGATCTGATCGACGCCATGGAGGTGGTTTCGAGGGAGCCTCCGGGCACCTCCGGAGAGGTCTTCAACCTGGGCGGCGGACCGGAGAGAGCCGTCTCTGTTCTCGAGATGCTCCAGGCCATAGGCGACGAGACGAGGAGGACTCCCGACCTTCAATACCGGGAGGTCAGACCGGGAGATCAGCCGCTTTACATCTCGGATACGACCAAGCTTTCGCGTGTTACAGGCTGGAGTGCCCGGCATAGTCTTCCCGAGACGCTGGCGTCCATCCGTAGATTCTGGGAGGAAAACCGGGATCTCATCTCCAGGCAGCGAGTGCGGGACACCAAGGCAGAGCTCGTCGCCGAGGAGGTTGCATGAGGTACGCCCTGGTCAATCCGCGCTGGAGCTTCGGTGGGTCGACCTACTTCGGCTGCGCGGATCCTCATCTGCCTCTGGAGCTCCTGTCTGCGCGCGAGTTCCTGCGCTATGCCGGCCATGAGGTGCTTCTGATTGACGCCAACATGGAGGAACTCTCGCCCGAGCAGACACGCGAGCGCCTCCGCGGCTTCCGGCACGACTTCCTGGTCGTTCCGACTGCGCCGTCGTACCTCTTCTGGCGATGTCCGCAGCCTGAGCTGCGGATTCCCTCGCAGTGGATCGCGGCTCTCAGGGGGGCATCGCCCGACCCCGCGAAGACGGTCGTCATCGGGCCCCACGGCTCGGTGACGCCGATTGCGACGCTCGAGAAGACGGGCGCCGATGTGGTTCTCCGGGGTGAGCCTGACCAGACCTTGCCTCAGCTGGCGACACTCCCCTGGGAGATGATCGCCGGCTGCTGCTGGCGTGATCGCAGTGGAGTTCTGCGCACCAGCCCTGGACTTGGGGCGACCGACATGCGGGCTCTCGGTCCGCTCGACTACGCCGATTACCCGATTGAGCGGCATGCGCACAAGCACCACATCTTTCCCGGGAACGGTGCGGATCACCTGAGGCTTGGCGCCGAGGTGGAGTTCGCCCGAGGTTGTCCGTACGCCTGTACCTTCTGCAACAAGACCCTCTTCCGCAACAAGTATCGCGAGCGCGAGCTCTCGTCCGTACTTGCCGAGATCGACCAGTTGATCGCGCGCGGTGTGGACTACATCTATTTCATCGACGAGATCTTTGGCGTGGGGAAGCAGGTTCGTTCGCTGCTGGAAGAGATCGCAAAGCGGCCAGTCTCGATCGGCTTCCAGTCGCGCATCGATCTGTGGAACGAGGACCTTCTCGAGCTTCTTGGCCGGGCTCATTGCGTCTCGTTCGAGTGTGGCGTCGAGTCGATTACCGAAGAGGGTCGCGACGCCATGAACAAGAACTGTCGCCTGTCGACCGACCGCATTACAGAACTGCTGCTGTATGCGCGGCGGTACATCCCGTGGGTGCAGGCGAACCTTATCAAGACTCCCGAGGATGACGCGGCCCTTGTCAGCTCCTGGCAGGCGCATCTGAAATCTGCGGGTGTATGGGTGAGTGAGCCCGTTCCGATGTTCCCGTTTCCCGGTAGTCCGGAGTATGTAACCACGTTTGGAGCGCAGCCGGACGAGCAGGCGTGGGAGCGGGCACACGAGTTCTATCTGCAGATCTTCGCGGACCGGGGCTACAGTGACATCCAGGAGCAGCAACCGCTTACTCTCCAGGAGCTCGAATGCGCGTCCTGCTGACCACCGACACAATCGGTGGCGTCTGGACGTACACGAAGGAGTTGACGGAGGGCCTGCTGGAGCGTTTCCATTCCGTATTCCTCGTCAGCTTTGGCCGATCTCCTTCACGCGATCAGCGCGCCTGGTGTTCGGCAATCACGGATCAGTATGCCGATCGCTTTTCGTACGTCGCCTCCGAGGTGTCATTGGAATGGATGGACGGGAATGAGACGGCTTATGCCGGTGCGGAGAGTTTGCTGCTGGAGCTGACGCAGAGCTTCAAAGCTGACCTCCTCCACACGAACCAGTTCTGCTTCGGAGCGCTGCCCGTCGACATCCCAAAGCTCGTGGCTGCGCATAGCGACGTTCTAAGCTGGGCGGCTCGATGCAGGCCCAATGGTCTTGAATCGTCACCCTGGCTGGACCGGTACAGACAGTTGGTTCAGACCGGCCTCGACTCAACCG
Source organism: uncultured Acidobacteriaceae bacterium (assembly GCA_963752655.1). Taxonomy (GTDB): domain Bacteria; phylum Acidobacteriota; class Terriglobia; order Terriglobales; family Acidobacteriaceae; genus Edaphobacter. The sequence continues at coordinate 523,328 of CAVVZK010000007.1, read as the reverse complement.
ATGCGGTGATCGCGCCGACGCACTGGATGCTTGGGGCGCTTGCCCATGGCTTCCAAATGCGTTCCAGGAAATACGTAATTCATAACGGTCGCGATGTCCCTCCCGTTCTCGAGCCACCACGACGCAAGCTGCAAGCGGCGACCATTGGGCGTCTCTGGGACGAGGCAAAAGGGCTTGCAACTCTGGCCGAGGTGACCGCGCCTTTTCCGATCCTTGTGGCCGGCGAAGATCGTCATGGGTCGGAGAGTGCACCCCGATCGCTTGGACAGGCGAATGCGCTCGGGCGCCTCGAGGACGAGGAGCTGCTCGGGCTTCTCCGTTCGAGCTCCATCTATCTTGCGCTCTCAATCTATGAGCCCTTCGGCCTGGCTCCGCTCGAAGCTGCGCTTTGCGGGTGCGCGATCGTTGCGCGCGACCTCGCGTCTCTGCGCGAGGTCTGGAGCGACGCCGCGTTGTACTTTGAGGACGCCCGATCGCTCAGCAGCCTTCTCGATCAGCTCGCGCGAGAGCCAGCGCTCCTTGAACGATATCGACTGCGCGCCATGACCTGTGCGCGGCAGATGAGCCGGTCGCACATGACCGAACGCTACGTGGACCTGTACCGCCACCTCCTGGAACCGGAGTATCCGTTCCACCCTGCGCAAGTGGGCGCCGAGGTTCAGCCGCGTGTCTCGTAAGCTCCGGATCGCGTACCTCGCTCATTCGCTGCGTTCCGACTGGAACAACGGCAACGCACATTTCCTTCGGGGCCTGCTCCGCGCGATAGTGCACTTCGGGCACAAGGTGGTGGTGCTCGAGCCTGAGACGGAATGGTCGATCGAAAATCTGCGCACGGAAGACCTCGGCGCGGCGTCGCTCTCCCGATTCTCGAGCACGTACTCCGATCTTGACGTGCGGACCTATGCAGCGCAGGACTCGGAGCAGCAATGGTCAGAGCACCTGTGCGAGACCGACATCGTGATTCTGCATGAATGGAATGCGCCTGCGCTTGCTCAGCGGCTGCTTCGACTTCGTGACGAGCTCGGATTCCGTCTGCTCTTCCACGACACCCATCACCGCGCGTCCTCCTCACCGGAGCAGATGGAACTCTTCGGGCTGCAACGCTTCGACGGCATCCTCGCCTTTGGGCAGGTGCTCGAGAGGATCTACCGCGATCGCTTCGGTATCGCGAATGTTTGGACGCTGCATGAGGCCGCTGACACGAGCGTCTTCCGGCCGTCGCCCGAGACGGAAAAAGGCGACGATCTCGTCTGGATCGGCAACTGGGGTGATGGTGAACGGTCCGCAGAGATCCGCGACTTTCTGTTGAGACCTGCGAGCGGGGTCCCCGGGCTCAAGGCCACCATCTACGGGGTTCGCTACCCACAGGAGGGGCTCGATGCTTTGCACGAATCCGGCGTTCGGTATGGGGGATATCTGCCAAACCTGGATGCGCCCGAGGTCTATGCCGGGGCGCAGATGACGGTGCACATCCCTCGGCGCCAGTATGCCTCGACGATGCTCGGCATTCCCACCATTCGAGTCTTTGAAGCGCTTGCCTGCGGGATCCCGCTGATCTCCGCGCCATGGCAGGATACGGAGCAGCTTTTCCGTCCTGGAGATCTTCGGTTTGTGGCGAGCGGAGACGAGATGAGGGATGCCATCGGCGATGTGCTTCGGGACCCAGCCGCAGCTCAGGCGCGGGCGAAACGCGGTCTTGAGACTGTGCTGGAACGTCACACCTGCGGGCACCGCGCCCGTCAACTTACGACTATCTGTGAGGGCCTGCTCTCGTGAAGATCTTCGCCTTTGGCTCGAGCATCGTCTCGTCTTACTGGAACGGCGCTGCCACCTATTACCGCGGCTGTTACAAATACCTCGCTCGCCTTGGCCACACGATCACGTTTGCCGAGCCGGACGCTTACGGACGTCAGCAACATCGGGACTCCGATGACTTTTCGTACGTGAGATCGATTGTGTACGAGCCGGGTTCTGGGATCGACGAGATGCTGGACCGCGCGGCGGGTGCGGATGTGGTCGTCAAGCACAGCGGCGTCGGGGTGGACGACGAGACGCTGGAGCGCCGCATCCTGGAGCTGCAATCGCGCTCGGCGATCACTTTTTGGGATGTGGACGCGCCGGCGACGATCGCCCGAATGCACGGTGACCCGAACGACGCCTTTCGAAGCTCCATGCCGAAGTACGACGCGGTCCTGACATATGGTGGAGGGCCGTGGTGCCGCGAGCAGTACCTCGCGCTGGGCGCGCGCGCGTACTTCAGCATGTACAACGGGCTGGATCCTGAGACACACTTCCCGGTGCCTCCCGATCCGTCGCTTGCCTGCGACGTCGCTTTTCTCGGAAACCGACTTCCTGACCGGGAGGCACGCGTGGATGAACTCTTCCTTCGTGCTGCCGAACTCGCCCCGAAGCACAGCTTCCTTCTCGGAGGAGAGGGCTGGGGAGATAAGCGGATGCCCCCGAATGTTCGCTGGATCGGGCATGTTCCGACGGCGGATCACAACCGGGTGAACTGCTCCGCGGGCATGGTGATGAACATTAATCGCGCGTCGATGGCGCAGTCGGGATTCTCTCCTCCGACCAGGGTATTCGAGGTCGCCGGTGCGGGGACGTGTCTGCTGTGCGATGACTGGCCAGGCATCGACGACTGCTTTGTTCCCGGTGAAGAGATCCTCGTGGTCCGGAATGCCCAGGACGTCGTCGACGCTCTCGCGCTCCATGATGGCCCGGCGCGGAAGAGGATCGGGGACGCATTTCACGCGCGGGCGCTGCGGGATCACACCTACGCACAACGTGCCGCACAGGCCGAGCAGGCATTCGTATCGTGCCTGTCAGCTCGTGCAGCGGGAGCAGCTGCAAGGTGAAGATCGTACTCTACGGCCTGACGATCACGTCCTCGTGGGGGAACGGCCATGCGACCACGTACCGCTCGTTGTGCAAGGCGCTGGCCCGGCGTGGGCACAGATCCACTTCGTCGAGAAGGACGTGGAGTGGTATCGCAGCAATCGGGATCTCCCTGAGCCGGCCTTCTGTACGGTTCACCTGTACGAGCGGTGGGCGGAGGAAGGGGCCAGGTTGGTTGAGCTTGCGAACGGCGCGGACGTGGTGGTGATGGGAAGCTACTTCCCGGACGCAATCGATGCCTCCAAGCGGCTGTTCGAGGCTCGGCCCTGCCCTGTGCTCTTCTACGACATCGACACGCCGATCACGCTGGCGCACCTCCGTTCGAGGGGCGAGACGGAGTATCTGCGCGCCGCCCTGATTCCGCAGTATGCGGCCTATCTCAGCTTCACCGGAGGGCCTGCGCTTCGTGAGCTGGAGGGGAGCTTTGGCTCGCCTCGCGCGGTGCCCTTCTTCTGCTCGGTGGACCCGGATCTCTACCATCCCACCGCGCCCCGACCGGAGTTCCGGTGTGACCTGAGCTACCTGGGAACATACGCTCCCGATCGTCAGCCCAAGTTGTGCACGTTGCTCGACGACAGCGCCCGATCTCTGCCCGCGTCGAAGTTCATCGTCGCAGGTCCGCAGTATCCGGATCAGATCTCTTGGCAGCCGAATGTGCGCCGCGTGATCCACATATCTCCGCCGGATCACCCGGCCTTCTACTCTTCGTCGCGCTTTACGTTGAACCTGACGCGAGACGACATGGTTGCCGCAGGGTACTCGCCTTCGGTGCGACTCTTTGAGGCGTCTGCGTGCGGTGCGGCCATCCTTTCGGATGCTTGGCCGGGCCTCGACCACTTCCTTACGCCCGGCACCGAGATTCTTCTTCCATCCGACGGCGCGGAGGTGACATCCATCCTGCGAGACATGACCGAAGAGCAGTCCAGGCGCATCGGTCTCCAGGCCCGAGAGCGGATCCTGGCAGAGCATACCGCCGAGCACCGGGCTGCAGAGTTTGAGCAGATCGTATCCGACTGTGGCTGATAGAAGATTCGCGACTGAAAGAGTTACAAAGTAAATAGCTCATCGAGCGATTGAAGACACCAGTCGGGGTCTTCTGATTGAAGCTGCTCGGAGCTATAGATCCCGGTCGCCACGGCAATCACTTCGAGGTCATTCGCATGCGCGGAACGGACGTCCTCCGGCGTATCCCCGACGACACATACAGCCGCATCGGATCCCGCCAACGCCCTTGCCTGTGACAGTGCGCCAGCGAACACATCGCGCCGGAACTCGTAGGCGTCACTGTACCCGCCAAAGGTGAAGTGATCGAGCAGGCCGCAGTGGCTCAGCTTCAGTCTCCCGATACCTTCAAGATTGCCGGTCGCAACGCCCAGCACGGCACCCTTTGCTGCCAGGTGACCAAGCACCTCGGTAACTGACGGGAGCACCGTAGCGCGGAGGTCCGCCCTCCGCTCGTCGACGAAGGTGCACATGCGTCTTCGCGCTTCCGCGAGGTGCGGCCGCCACACATGATCCGGAACGTTGGCGAGTTCCAAGGCGTCGCGAAGAATACCGACGTCTGTATTCCCATGTGCGGTGACGCCGTCCAGGTTCAAGGGGCGGCCTGCGAGCGAGCCTAACGCGTCGCAAAAGGCGAAATAGTGCACAGCATCCGTGCAGCTCAACAGGGTTCCGTCGATATCGAAGAGGTAGGCGTCGTACTCGTCCCACACGCGCCCTGTCTTCGATAGCCCCCGGTGGTGTTTGTTCATGAGACGCGACCGAGGAGCCGTAACAACTCTGCCCTGACGTCTTCGACGACGCCGTTCCAGTCACCCTCGGTGGGCTGCCGGATGAGCCTGGTCTTTGGGTACCAGGGGGAATCACAACGTTCCGTCATCCATCTCCAGTCGGCGGCGTGTTGCAGGAGAAGCCAGACGGGCTTTCCCATGGCACCGGCCATGTGCGCGGCGAGCGTGTCTACGGTGATGATGAGGTCGAGGTTGGCAATGGCCGCGGCTAATGCCCGCTGGCCCTGGCCCACAACCGCCGCGTCCCGTATCTCGCCAGCATAGACCCAACGCTGCGATGTCAGCGGCTGCCCTTCCACCTTGCAGGCTCCAGAACTCCGCCCCGGGCACAGCCAGGAGGCGCTCCAGGAACTTGACCGGTACCGACCGCTCCGGGTTCCACTCACCCGCGGCCCACACGATGCCAACTCTCAGGGCAGAGCCAGGGGTGCTCATAAGCTCTGCGGCCCTGGCGACCTCCGCAGCTGGCACTCGGAGGTACTCTGCGGAGATGGGGAGGTCGGCCAGGCAGGTACGAAACAGGTAGGGCAGCTCCATGATCTCCACCTGCACATCCCATGGAGGTGGAAGTGGGGGCGCTGCTTCACCCCAGGTTGTCACCTGTCCAACGCCTTCCAGCAGGGGAGCGAGCTCGACCATCCGGGGTGGAAGCTCCACGACAACTTCCTTTGCCAGCGCGCGAAGTGCGGGGATGTAGCGCAGGAACTGGATCGCATCGCCGAAGCCGTGCAGACATCGGACGATCACACGCTTTCCGCGGACATCCTCTCCCATCCAGAAGCGGTGAGGGTCTTCTCCGCCTCGGCGGCGAATGGCGTCGCTCTCCTTCCAGGCTGCTTCGAAGTCGCCCTCCAGCATGGACGCCATCCAGCGCGCCGCAGAGCATCCGTTCGGATCGGCGCCCATGGTTTCCGCCACGTCGAAGGCGGCCAGAGCTTCTCGGATCTCACGGTCCTCGAGCAATCTTTCCGCGAGCGCGATCTGTCGCTCCAGCGCGGACAGGCTCTGCACTTCCACGCTCAACCCCGGCGCACCCTGGGTGTTATCGCCGGGTAGATGGCGTGCGGTCCGTCGGGCGGAGTCTCGATGGGACGCCATCGGCAGACGTAGACCTCCTCTTCGGGCTGGGCTTCGATGTCGAAGCCTGAGGAGCGAAGCATGGCCTCGGCGCACGCCCGGTTGGGCACCCACCAGTTGGTCTCGTCGTGTGCGTACCGTTGCTCGATGAAATGCATCTTCGGGAATCCGGGATGGTCGAACGGGGCCGGCCCGTTGAACTCATAGTCCTCTGCCAGCTCGGCGATGTCGCGGCTTCCCCGCTGCATGCTCTGAAACAGGAACAGGTCCTTGGCGACGTGTTCGTGGATCAGGTCGAGCGCGAGCAGCGGATGCCGCAGGTGGTAGAGCACGCCCATAAAGATGACGAGGTCGAACTTCTCGCCAAGGGCCGCGACGTCCCATACCGGAAGCTGTTCGAACTCGACCTCGAGGCCGCTCACGTCGGCGGCAAACCGAGCCTGCCTGAGGTAGTGCTCGTCGGTGTCGATGCCGAGGACACGCTCCGCGCCCCGCCGCTTCATCTCGAACGAATAGAAGCCGGCATTGCAGCCGATGTCCAGCACACTCATGCCGCTCATGTCCCGGGGCAGAGCATCGCGAAATCGCTCGTACTTCACCTGCGGGTAATCGCCGAGAAAATGTTCCGGCGCAGTCTGCACGTCGCCCAGCCGCATGTTGTGGAACCACGGACCGATCTCCTCGATCCTGCTTTCCAACTCCTCACGGCTCCCGTTTACCACGTCAAGCGATCCCATAATATCCAGTGTCCCTCACCGGCCCGCTTCCGTCCACGTTCCGCTGCCCTGCTGGTCAAGCAGCCTGATGGCGGATCGATATCCGTGCAGCGTTCCCACATCGACATACGCCTGTCCAGCGCGTACTCCCAAGGCAGTGCCACCCCCTGCCAGCCACGCGTTGACGAGGGTTCCAAGGTACTCATCTCCTCGCCCCGGCGTGCACCACAGCTTATGGAGAGCATGGAAGACGCTGCCGGGCATCTTGATCGCGCCCCAGATCCAATTGGATTGCGCACCCATCGTCTTTACCTCTATCTCCAGCACAGATCCCGTCTCGTCGGTGACCACGGCGTCGAAGAGCTCCGGATGCTCGACGGGGAACAGAAGAAACGACAGCTGGTTATCGGGGAGCTGGGAAAACCCATCCTCGGGAGCCCAAAGGGTATCCGGAAGTCCGATCAGCACGGACTCATCCTCGCGCACCAGCGGAAGTGCGCGGAAGACAGCATCGCAGAGGCCACCGGCCCTGGGCTGGACGACGTAGGCGATATCGGCTCCCCACAGCCGCGAGCCGTAGTACTCAAGGATGTCTGTCTTTCCCGGAGAGATCACGAAGCAGAGCTTGTCGGCGCCGCCGCGAATCATCCGCTCGACGAGGTACTCGCTGATGGCGCGGGGGCGTTCCTTGCCGTCCTCGACGCGGCTTCCAACGGGCAGCAGCTCCTTTGAAAAAGCCAGCGGCTGAATTCGGCTTCCCTCGCCCGCCGCCGGGATGATGCCCCACATCGCTGGTCTCCTCTTCAATCCTTTACGCCATCACTTCCTGCCCGCTTGCGTGCCGGACCGACTCACACAACTGCTCCAGCTCCATGACACGACGCTCGCCGGTGTGCTCTGCCAGGGTCCGTTCGTAGGCCGCATCTGCGACGGCTCGCAGCTCGGCGTCCGAGAGCGACAGGGCCCGAAGAACCTCGTCTCTCGAGGAGACCGGAAGTATCTCAGTGCCTGGGTTGAAGAAGGATTCGAGCCCTTCCCACCTGTCTGTCAACAGCGGTACGCGGCATGCAGCCGCTTCGAAGAGCCGTCCTGATGGGCAGTAGCCGTAGCTTGCCATCGCCCGCCGGGTCACGTTCAGGGTCGCTCGTCCGGAGCAGAAGAAGGCGGGATGAAGCGAGGGCGGAAGGTGTCGTACGAACGCGATGTTAGGCGTCCAGGGAAACTCCTCCGGGTACTGCGCGCCACCGATCAAAAAACGCTGACGTGAGGAAGACTTCGGGCGGGCTGGAGGAAGAGTTCGTTTACCCCTTCCTGACGATCCGCTGCGTATGTCCCGAGGTAGGAGAGGGCCGACCGGAAGTCCTCTTGGGCGTCCACCGGCAAGTGCGTCTCGGGGTCCACCGAACCGTAGAGCGGCGCCACCACGCGCGCGCCAAGGAGGGTCTTCAGCTCGTCGAGAGCTCGGCCTCCAGTGAAGCTCAGCACCAGATCGAACGCGGCCAAGACCATGGGCCGGAAGGTAGTCCACCGGCTGCCCGAGCCGCAGCCCGTCAAGGGTCACCGGCGTGTCGAGATCGTAGAAAGCACTTCACCGCTGCCTTGGACTCAAGGATCAGATCGCAGGCCGCCGGACCGTCCGGGCAGTAGCTGGTACACAGGGCAAGATCGGCGTCATCGAGATCCCGCTTCACCTCCGCATGGACCTCCCCGAGGTCGCTGTAAAGTCGTAACCGGCCGCCGGGAGGCAGCTCCCAGAGATCGCGTGTGCTCGCGTAGTACGGAACATCCTTCTCGTAGAACGCTGACTGTGTGTCCCCGGCGAAGCATCGCCTTGACCAGCGATCGCCAGAGCGTCGCATGTCCGTTTCCCCACGAGGACGAGATGCTTAGACCGAAGATGACCAGATGCACGGCACCTCCTGCGCTTGCTCCGCTCGTTCGGGCGCTGCGCATCGCCATCGAACGGGACAGAGCATCGTCTCGGCGGTGATCATACAAAGGGCGGCTGCCCGGGCGAGCCGAAGATCTTCTACGATTTAGCGGAGTGAGGCTGGACATTGGGGAAGTTACCGGCCGGGTTCTTGGCCAGTTGATTGTAGGATGGAACTCCCTGGTTCCGGGTTGGTCCCCGAACCGGCCGAATCCGAGGACCGCGTCTTTCGAGCGCAGTCGCCCTCTGCCACGATCGCGCTTCCCTCGTGAAACGCGCCGCATGAACCAGGGTGTTCGCGGCCGCTTGACATCCCCGTTCGACCAAGCTACGTTTCGGCTCTGGCGGAAATGCGGGCGCTTCCCCGCGTAGAAACCTCCGGACTATCCTGATGAGTACTCGAGGCGATGACGACCTCGAGGAGATGGATACCGCAATGCGATCTCAGCGATTCGGAGCTGCACTGCTCTTCTTCATTGCGTTCTGTGGGAATGCAGCCCTTGCCCGAGCTCAAGGGTCACGAGTCGCAGCCCTATCAGAACGCCTCGCTCCCGGCGGAGCAGCGGGTCGACGACCTCGTCTCCCGGATGACGCTCGAGGAGAAGGTCTCGCAGATGATCAACACCTCGCCCGCCGATCCCGCGGCTGGGCGTTCCGGCCTACGACTGGTGGAACGAGGGGCTGCATGGCATCGCCCGCTCCGGCTACGCGACGCATGTTTCCGCAGGCCATCGGCATGGCGGCGACCTGGGATGCTCCCCTGCTCGGACAGTATCGCAACGACCATCTCGACGGAGGCGCGCGCGAAGAACAACGAGGCTCTGCGACATGACATCCACTCGATTTACTACGGCCTGACCATCTGGTCGCCGAACATCAACATCTTTCGCGATCCGCGCTGGGGACGCGGGCAGGAGACCTACGGCGAAGATCCTTTCCTCACCAGCCGGCTGGGCGTCTCCTTTGTGAAGGGCTTGCAGGGCGACGACCCGAAGTACTTCAAGGTCATTGCCACGCCCAAGCACTACGCCGTGCATAGCGGGCCGGAGTCCGATCGCCACCGCTTCAACGTCGACCCGTCGCCGCACGACCTCTGGGATACCTACCTCCCCGCCTTCCGCGCGACCATCACCGAGGGTAAGGCCGACTCGATCATGTGCGCCTATAACGCGATCGACCAAGCACCAGCCTGTGCGAGCAAAATGCTGCTCGAGACCATCCTGCGCGGTGACTGGGGCTTCAAGGGGTTTGTCACGTCGGATTGCGGCGCTGTCGATGACTTCTTCGAGAAAGACAGGTCACCGCTACTCGCCCGATGCCGAGACGGCCGCGGTGGCGGGTATCCGCGCGGGCACGGACACAAACTGCGGAACGACCTACAGCGCCCTGACCAGCGCGGTGCATAAAGGGCTGATCAAGGAGTCGGAGATCGATGTTTCTCTCAAGCGTCTCTTCCTGGCGCGCTATCCGGCTGGGTCTCTTCGACCCCAGCTCCACGGTGCGTTACGCCAGCATCCCGTTCGCCGAGGTGGGCTCGACCGCTCACCAGGCGCTAGCGCTTGAAGCCGCGAACAAGTCGATGGTTCTCCTGAAGAACGAGGCGGGCTTGCTGCCGCTCAAGCCGGGCATCCGCACGATCGCAGTGATCGGCCCGAACGCCGCCTCGCTCTCTGCGATCGAGGGCAACTACAACGCCGTTCCCCGTCACCCGGTCTTTCCTGTGGATGGGATCGCTGCCGAGTTCAGCGGCGCCAGGATCCTTTATGCGCAGGGATCGCCATACGCGGAGGGAGTCGCGCTTCCGGTCCCACGCACGATGTTTCACACCGGCGGCTCGTCGGCTGCGGAAGGACTCGAGGCCGAATACTTCGCCAGCGATGACTTCAACAGCAAGCCCATCCTGAAGCGCGTCGACAAACAGATCGACTTTGACTGGAACTCCGCCAGCCCTGTCCCGGGAGCGCCTGCCGATCACTTCGCCGTGCGCTGGACCGGCACCCTGACCGCCCCGGTTGCTGGCGAGTACAGCTTCGCGATTCGCCTGGCGAACTGCTACCCCTGCGCCGACCACGAGAAGTTCGCTGTGTATGTCGATGGAAAGCAGGTCGCCGGCTTTGCCACCTCCGCCGATGCCGTCTCACGTGCAAGCAACACACCTCCGTTCAAGGTGAGTTTCGCGGACACCAGGCCTCACGCGTTCAAAGTGGAGTACCTCCACGACGCGAAATTGTTCGGGGCCGGCATATCGCTGGACTGGATGCCGCGCGCGGACTATCTCCAGAAGGAGGCCGTCGCCGCGGCCCAGAGCTCCGACGTGGTGCTCGCATTTGTGGGTCTCTCTCCCGAGCTCGAAGGGGAGGAGATGCCCATTCACGTCGAAGGCTTCTCGGGCGGAGACCGCACGGATATCAAGCTGCCCGCGCCACAGCAGCAGCTGCTCGAAGCTCTCTCGGCCACAGGGAAGCCCCTGGTCGTCGTTCTCCTCAACGGCAGCGCGCTCTCGGTCAACTGGGCGCAGGAGCATGCGGGGGCAATCCTCGAGGCGTGGTACCCGGGCGAAGCAGGAGGTACGGCCATCGCACAGACGCTGAGCGGAAAGAACAATCCGGCGGGACGTCTGCCCGTGACCTTCTATACCTCGCTCGAGCAGCTGCCGGCCTTCGACAACTACGCCATGGCCAATCGCACCTACCGGTACTTCAAGGGTAAGCCGCTGTACGGCTTTGGCTATGGTCTGAGCTATACATCCTTCGCCTACTCCGGTCTGAAGCTCTCGAACTCATCGCTACATGCAGGAGACTCCTTGACGGTTGAGGCGGATGTGAAGAACACAGGCGCGCTTGCCGGGGACGAGGTGGCAGAGCTCTACCTCACACCGCCGCAGACCTCCGTCTCGCCGAGGTTCGCGCTCGATGGCTTCAGCCGGGTTCCTCTTGCTCCCGGTGAGACGAAGCACGTGAGCTTCACCCTGGACTCGCGCGCCCTTTCGCAGGTAGACGAGAAGGGCGTGCGAGCTGTCGCTCCGGGCAGATACCGCATTACGTTGGGGGGAGCGCAGCCGGTGGAGGGTCAAGCCGGGCAGACCGCCGAATTCAGCATCGAAGGCACCAAGGAGCTGCCGCACTGAGGTCAGGGCATGAGGCCAGGGCATGCGCGCGGTCACATTCGCGGTCGTTCCTTGACGATCAGGCGCCGGCTCGAGTCGCTCGCCGGGGTGCTCCTTCCGGCAACGCGCGCTAAACTTGAGGTGTGGCCCTGACCGCAACCACCTCGCCTGAACCCTCCACCTCCCACGCCCAGGCACACGCGAGCCCTGGCCTGCTCGCGGATTACGCGACGCTGTTCAAGCTGCGCGTCTCCGTGATGGTGATCATCACCGCCGCCGCGGGCTTCTACCTCGGCTCTCTCCGCAGCGGAATCAGCCCTTTCCACGCTGGACTCGTTCAGGCCCTGCTCGGCATCGCGGCCGTAACCTGCGGCTCTTCTGCGCTGAACCAGGCGCTTGAGCGCCGGTCGGACGCGCACATGCGCCGCACTGCCAATCGACCCATGGCGGCAAATCGTATCTCCTTCGCTCACGGGCTCGTTGTCGGATTCACGGCTGTGTTTCTGGGCACCATCTACCTTGCACATGTCACCAACCCGCTGACAGGAACGCTTACCCTCCTCACGGCGGCCGGATATGTCGGTATCTACACTCCTCTGAAGCGCATCACGACCCTGAACACCTTTATCGGAGCCTTTCCTGGCGCGCTTCCCCCCCTGATCGGCTGGACCGCAGCGCGCGGTGTGATCGAGTGGCCAGGGGTGGCTCTGTTTGCGATCCTTTTCGTGTGGCAGTTCCCACACTTCATGGCCATCGGATGGCTCTACCGCGAGGACTACTGCCAGGGCGGCATGCGCCTTACCGCGACGCAGCAGCCCATCGGTGACGCCGCGCGGTCGAGTGTGGCCCAATCGCTCTTCTATGCCGTGCTGATGATCCCGACCAGCCTTTGGCCCACGTGGCTGGGCATCACCGGGGTTCCTTACGCGGTGGTCGCAAGCCTTCTCGGCCTGGGCTACCTTTACTACACCATCCGCTTCGGCTCCATCCTTCGCGATCCATCTGCGCCGGAGACACGTGTTCCGGCGCGCAATCTGCTCAGGGCATCCGTCATCTACCTTCCCTTGCTGCTGGCCGCGATGATCCTCAATGCCCAGGGTCGGCTGCTCTTCTAGGCCAGAACAGGGACAGGGCCGGCGCGTCAGTGCGATCAACAGGAACACGCAAAACGTGTCCGGCTTATCCGGCCGCGGCTCTAAGATGGAAAGAACGCCCATGCCGACGATACTTACAACACCCGCGCCCAGTTCCAACCGTACTCCGCTTGTTATGGTTGTCGGGATCGTTTGCGTGTCTGCGGCGGCTTCCCTGTTTCTCGCCTGGCTGGTCTACTTCCACGCTCCGACGGACGTCGCCGGGACCCACCTCACCTTTCTGCCGGCGCTGAACGCTGTTCTGAACACCTGCTGCACCATCGCTCTCCTGTTCGGCCTTTACTTCATACGCCGGCGAAAGATCACGGCGCACCGCAACTCCATGTTCACGGCCTTTCTCTTCTCGTCCCTCTTTCTCGTCGCCTACATCACCAACCACGCCATGCACGGCGACATGCGCTTCGTAGGACAGGGGCCCGTGCGAACCCTCTACTTCGCTCTCCTGATCTCACACATAGTTCTGTCGGTCGTCGCCTTGCCGATGATCCTCATCACCTTCTACCTCTCTCTGAGTGGGCGGTTCCCTCTCCACCGGAAGCTGGCACGCTTCACGTATCCGGTCTGGCTCTACGTCTCAGTTACGGGCGTTATTGTGTACGCCATGCTCGCGGTCCCCCGCTAGAAAGACTCCGCGCCCGAGAATGCAGTCCGACACTCGCAAGCTCCTTCGAACAGGTCTCCTCATCTTCTTGACGGGTGCGCTCTCCGCAGCCCTTATGCTCACGGCGTTCGGCGGCATCTCGCGCCAGGGTCCGCACACAAACAGCGGATGGCTCGCCCTGATGCTCGCCATGGGCTGCCTCCCAACCGGGACCCTCACCCTTGTGCTCGCAGTTCTGAAGCTCTTCGGCGACCGCAGCCGATAGCTGCGCTCTGCTATTCTCATCGTCTAGATCTGCTTCAGAAAGCGACCCAAATCATGGCAAAGGGTGTTAACAAAGTCTTCCTCCTCGGCAACGTGGGTAAGGACCCCGAGATCCGCGCGACCCAGGGTGGCATGACGATCGCCAGCTTTACGCTCGCCACCGCCGACCGGCAGAAGGGCCAGGATGGCCAGTGGACGGACAAGACCGAGTGGCACAACCTGGTCTGCTTTCAAAGAACCGCAGAGATCGTGCGCGACTACGTGAAGAAGGGTACGCAGATCTTCGTCGAGGGCAAGATTCAGACCCGGTCGTGGGACGACAAGGAGTCCGGCCAGAAGAAGTACCGAACAGAGATCCTTGTGAATGATCTCTCCCTCCTGGGGGGAGGTCAGGGCCGCGGCGGCGAAGAGGGCTCGAGCAGGAGCTCTGGCGGCTACTCCAAGTCGAACACTGCCTCTTACGATCAGCCGTCGCGGCAGCCGACACCTTCAGGGCCGCCAGACTATGGCGACACGGGCATAACCGACGACGACATTCCTTTCTAGTTCGCCGCCGCGCGGCGCGGGTTCCAGAGCACTCGACCCTGCGGCATGCCTCGCATCGCTGCGGACGGTTTTTGCTCCCGGACGACCGAAACGGCGTCCTTTACGCCTCCTGTCCAGCACCTTCATGAGCCAGCACTCGCCACAGTTCGACCAACCTTACCGGGCCTGTTTCGGCATCAACACAGGGTAGACCTGCAATCTCTCGCCGGGAACGACAAACGACAAGCGATGGTTGAGGTGAAGTTCTTTGCAGGTTTTCAGTGCTGGAGTCCTCGATGTCTTTCCTGGTCCTCGCCGTACTCGAGATCGCATCTCCACAGCAGTCGACGCTGAGCCTCATCGCGATCCTTTCGCTCGGCTTCTTTCTGGGCATGCGCCACGCCACCGATCCCGATCACGTAGTCGCTGTGTCTACGATCGTTACCCGCGAACGCCGGCTCTCAAGCGCAGCGCTGATCGGAGCCCTTTGGGGAGCCGGTCACACGGCGACCATTCTTGCAGTCGGTGCCGGAATCATCCTCTTCACGCTCGCCATTCCACCGCGCCTGGGCCTCACGATGGAGTTCTCCGTCGGCCTGATGCTGGTGCTTCTTGGCATCCTGAACCTCCGTGGTTTCGGCAAGCAGCTGTCGGACCTGAAGTCTACCCATGGGCCGGCCAGCCATAGGCACGAAGCAGAGAGCCCAGGGACGCAGCAGAGCCTCGACGTCCACAGTCACACCACGCTCTCCGTGCTTGATCGAACGCGGGGGCGGTGGAGCGTCTACCAGTGGCTTCGCCCCCTCGTTGTCGGCCTGGTTCACGGCCTCGCAGGGTCGGCAGCCGTTGCGCTGCTGGTCCTTACAACGATTCACAACACCCATTGGGCGGTGGCGTATCTATTCATCTTCGGTGTCGGAACGATCGCGGGCATGATGGTGATCACGCTCGCCCTGGCGTCTGCACTTCAGTATTCGAGCAGCAAGTCAATCTGGCTGAACCGCTATCTGGGAACCATCGCAGGCGCAATCAGCCTCGCATTTGGACTGTTCATCGTCTATCAAATGGGGTTTGTCCATGGCCTGTTTACGCACCATCCGACATGGACCCCGCAGTAACGCCCTAGGCCCCTTTCGGCTTTACATACGTCTCTTCCAGTGTTTCGCATCGTAATGGATGCAGAGATGCGTAAGGATCATCAGACTCCGTATGTCGCACCCGGGAGATCTGGACCGAGGCTAATGGAGACTCCACTCGCAAGCTTCTTTGCAGGCGGCTTTGAATGCGCGACGCATCGGCGCGCTGATCGCCAGCAGATCGACGTCGTCGCACCGGACCAGCCACGACACGTACGCAGAGACAGACTACCTGCCTGCTCCGGAGGTGGGGATCCACACTGTTCGCGACGGTCTTCGATGGCACCTTATTGAGCGAGAGCCGGGCATCTACGACTGGTCAAGCTTCCTTCCCATGCTCCATGCGAGCATACGCACGCGGCACACAGGTCATCTGGGATCTCTGCCACTGGGGTCTCCCGGCGGACATCGACATTCTTTCCGAAGACTTCGTGACTCGCTTTGCGGCCTTCGCAAGGGCTGCCGCTTCGCTGATCAACGGCTGCACCGACACCGTTCCGTTCTTCTGCGCCATCAATGAGATCTCGTTCTGGGCGTGGGTTGGAGGCGATGTTGAGGCGTTTCATCCTCACCTCTCGCGGACGTGGTCCGGAACTGAAACGTCAGCTCATACGCGCATCGCTCGCCGCGATCAGCGCGGTCCGGGAGATCGACTCCGCGTGCTCGATTCGTCCAGCCAGAACCGATGATCAATATCGTGGCGGAGGGGAACAGCGCCAGAAGATCGTCACGCGGCCGAGATCCATACCGCTTCGCAATACGAGACATGGGACTGGCTCGCCGGGGATGGCCTGTCGGAAGCACTCGGCTCTCGACATCGTCGGCATCAACTACTACTGGAACAATCAGTGGGTCCACAACGGCGAACGGGCGCCGCTCGGCCACTCTCAGCACCGGCCGTGCACAGCATGCTGCTGGATGTTTGGGAGCGTTACAGGCGCCCCATTCTGATCAGCGAAACGGGGGCGGAATCGGATGCCGGCGTGGGTTGGCTGGGCTACATCTCAGCCGAGGTACGGCAGGCGC
Source organism: uncultured Acidobacteriaceae bacterium (assembly GCA_963752655.1). Lineage (GTDB taxonomy): Bacteria > Acidobacteriota > Terriglobia > Terriglobales > Acidobacteriaceae > Edaphobacter. The sequence goes on along the minus strand of CAVVZK010000007.1, from coordinate 507,096 downwards.
AGCGGCTCGGCGTCGAGATTCTTGGCATCTGCCTTTACCCGGTCATGGACTACCCGGGATGGGATGATGATCGTCACTGCGGCTGCGGTCTGATTGAGCTCGATGCGAAATGGGAGGAACGCAGGATAAGAGAAAACCTGCGTGCCGAGTTGCGTGATCAGCAACTTCTGTTTTCGCTAGGATCGGATATGCGGTCGCTTACACCGCTCGGCGGCGGTGACCTTCAGGAGACGACTCGACCACCCGGGAAGCCCGCCTCCACCAGCGCGGCTAGCCGGCTATTCGCCCATATCCGTTCGCCCTCGTAGCGCAGGGAGAATTCTGCCATGGTGTTGATAGTGGCGTCGTCTACCTGCGAGCAGTAGATCTGGCAGAGCTTGCGTTTCTTCAGTTGCGCCGTCCGGACCGTCACGAGCTAATAACGATCGGAGTGCCAGCCGTACCGCTCTTCCAGGTTTCAGCAGCGTCGGCTTCGATCTCTTGATCCGCTCCCTCGCGCGAAGCGTACGGGAGGTCCTCGTAAAAGCCACACGCGAGCGGAAGGGCGAACGGCATGGCAGCGTGTCGCGCCGTGATATGATCAACATGGGCGCCAAGGCCAAGAGGTAGCAGAAGCAATTCCGCATCCTCGCTCCCCACGCGCTTCTCCAGCGCAGAAGCGATCTTCGCAATAGCAGGATCGGCTTCGTCCAACGCACGACGGAAGACCTCATCCACTCCGCAGCGAAAGCGGAGCGGCGCATCCTTCAATCGTAGATCGATCAGGCCTGCACCGGGCACACGCCGTACGAATACTTTGTCTTCTTTCTCTCGCATCGCTGACACATACGATGTCCGATCATTTTGATGGACCGTATCAGCATCCGAATACGGAGCGAAGGCGCTTCGCGTAAAGCAGTTCAACACACGGATGCGATGTCCGGCATGTGCCCAGCGAACCAGGGAAAGACCCAAGGAGAAGCAGGCATCATCACGATGCGGAGACACAACGCAAATCTTCAAGTAACGCTCCCTACTCGCTGTATGCGGGCGATCTTGTAACGAAGCTGGATCGCCGCATTGCACGAAGTTTCGATGCGGATAAACGAGTTCGCACATCTTTGGTCGACATAGGTTGACGGGACAAAACGATCGACCCAACGAGTTTCCGGAATTCCACATCTATTCAGATGTAGATCCTCACTATCAGCCAGGTTCTATCAGAAATAAAAATCTTGCTTCTCCGGGAAGTCCTTTGCAAATATCTGGCACAAGTACAGGTTCGACTCGCATCGATAGGCAGGTCCCCCAGCCCCGCTCAAACACCAGATCTGTTTTGCTTCAGCCATTTGCGCTGGGATTTCGTGTACCAGCGACCGCAACATCTGCTGACTAGGTGCGCAGAGGAAAGGCGTGTCTTCTTCTGGGAAGAGCCGATATTTGACGGCGAAGGAAGCCGGCCACCTTGAGGTTCAACAAAAGGGAGACCGTCTTTGGGTGCTCCGTCCGCATCTCCCGTGGACGGAAGATAGCGACGCACTGCAAAAGGCTCTTCTCTCTTCGTTTTGCACGGAAAGAAACATAGTTTCGCCCGTGCGCTGGTATTACACCCCGATGGCTCTCGGATTCTCAGCCGACATGCCCGCATCGGCCACTGTGTACGACTGCATGGATGAGTTGAGCGGCTTCCTCAACGCTCCGCCGCAACTGCTCGAGCGGGAGGCGGAACTGTTCGCAACGGCTGACGTGGTATTTACCGGCGGCCTCCGGCTCTTTGAGGCGAAGCGCGACCGTCACGCAAATATCCACGCGTTTCCAAGTTCGATCGATGTCGCCCACTTTTCAAGCCAGATCCCCGGTTGAACCGGCAGACCAGGCCTCCATTCCGCATCCTCGTGCGGGCTTTTACGGTGTGCTCGACGAGCGGTTTGATTTCAAGCTTCTTGGCGAAGTCGCCCGCCTGAAGCCGGACGTTCAGTTTGTACTTATCGGCCCCGTGATGAAGATCGATCCGGAGACCCTGCCGAAAGCAGCGAACATTCACTACCTCGGGGCAAAGAGCTACGACGAACTGCCGGATTACCTGTCCAGGTGGGATGTCGCCCTGATTCCATTCGCGCTCGAATGCGAGTCACGTACTTCATCAGCCCGACAAAGACCCCTGAGTATCTCGCCGCTGGTAAGCCGGTAGTCTCAACTCCGATATACGACGTCGTGCGCGGCTACGGTCACGAAAACCTCGTCTCGATCGCAGAGGATCCAGCAGACTTTGCGCGAGCCATTGATAGCGCGCTTGCGCCGCCGACCGAGATCTGGCGAAAGAAGGTGAACGAGAAGCTTCAGACCACGTCATGGGACAGGACATGGAAGGCGATGTGGGCCGAGGTTAGTCGGGTGCTCGCAAAGACGTCTGCTCGCCTCGAAGCTCGCTTTAGTCTCCAGCCCGGAGGCGATCTCCCGGCAATCCGCGTCCCGTACGATCGCCTCCCTGCGCAGAACATCGTTTGATTACCTGGTCGTTGGGGCAGGCTTCGCTGGAAGTGTCTTGGCCGAGCGACTCGCCAGCACGATGGATAAGCGAGTCCTGCTGATCGACAAGCGTGACCACGTGGGCGGAAACACCTACGACTACTTCGACCAGGCCGGGATCCTCGTGCACCGATACGGCCCGCACATCTTCCACACCAACAGTGCGGAGGTGATGGAGTACCTCTCGCAGTTCTCGGACTGGCGAAACTATGAGCACCGAGTGCTTGCCAGCGTCGACGGACAGCTTGTCCCCATTCCGATCAACCTGGACACCATCAACAAGCTCTACAACCTTTCGCTCGACGCTGCCGGCATGCAGGCCTTTCTTGACGCACGTGTTGAAGTTCCCTCGATGATCCGAACGTCGGAAGACATCGTGGTAAGCCGCGTCGGACGCGAGCTCTATGCGAAGTTCTTCCAGGGCTACACCCGCAAGCAGTGGGGCCTCGATCCTTCTCAGCTGGACTCAAGCGTGGCTGGGCGAATTCCGATTCGTCTGAACCGCGACGACCGCTACTTCACCGATACCTTTCAGGCGATGCCAAAGAACGGATACACTCGCCTGTTCGAACGCATGCTGGACCATCCGAACATCGAGCAAGCGCTCGGTATCGATTACCGCGAGATCCGAAAGATCTACCCTGGAATCAAGACAATCTTTACGGGTCCGGTCGATGAGTTCTTCGGGTACCGTTACGGCCGCCTGCCCTATCGTTCCCTCGTCCTTCGATCATCAAACCTTTGATCGCGAACAGTATCAAATTGCCCCGGTCGTGAACTTTCCCAATGACCACGAGTACACCAGGGTCACGGAGTTCAAATATCTGACCGGTCAGAAGAGCGCCGAAGACTAGCGTCGTCTTTGAGTACCCAAGGGCAGAGGGCGATCCGTATTACCCCATACCACGGCCGGAAAATGCCGCGCATCTACGCCAAGTATCGGGAGCTGGCGGAAAAGACCGAAGACGTGCATTTCGTTGGAAGACTTGCGACCTACAAGTACTACAACATGGACCAAGTCGTCGCGCAGGCTCTTGCCACAGCACGCAAGATCCTGGGCGAGGTCAGCCCGAGCCGTTCTGCCGACGACTTCTCTCTTACCCGCAAACCAGTATCCCGTACCTTCTCCTCGGGAACCGTGCCAGCTGTCAGAGCCGCATCTCTCCCCACTCACTAGCCCCTGCAAGGTAAGACGAGAAAGAGCCCTTCCCAATTCGGGACGGGCTCTTTGTCTTGCGCTCTACTCCGCGAGTACCCGAATAAAGCTGGGAGTAATGGACTTAGCCAGGCATACGGCAAAGTCAAGCTACGGAACAATCCCGCATTTTCGATAGACACAAAGATAGTTACTAAAGATTACGGCGCCAGAAGCCTGATCTTGTTGTCTGCTACGTATGTCTAGTGAAGGCGAGGTGGAAACGGATACGCTGCTTCTGTGCGTCCCGGGCGCTGGTGTTTCTTGCGAACGTGCCCCTGGGCAGCAACACTGCAACACAGCCTTCCAAGATTTTGGGCCGGTACGTGCTCCAAAGCTTTCCTCGGGAACAAAAGTATCGCACCTGCGTCTCAGATGTTCGGGGTACACCGAGGTAGTTCGTAGCCGCGGGGTAGGTGCTCCTGATGTGACTTCGATTTGTGTTTACCGTCCTGGGCTGGATCACATTCCCAGGATGGACTGTTTCTCTGGTTCTTATATGCCACGTTCTCTCAAGAGGGTTATGTTGCTTCTCCGCCCATATCGCATCGCCGCTCTGTCTCTTGTCCTCTACCTTGGGCCGCCTGGCGCGTCTGCCCAGAAGCCCCTGATTCCGCGCCAACCGGCCCTCACGGATCAATACACACTTGGGCCCGGGGACCAGGTCACGATCCGTGTCGTTGATATGGAAGAGTTCAGCGATAAATCCGTTCGGATCGACCCAAATGGTTTTGTTGATCTCCCCATGGTCGGCAGAGTTCAGGCGAGCGGTCTCACCATCGATCAGCTCAAGGACACCCTGAGTACGAAACTCAGCCGCTATATCAACTCTCCCCAGATCACGCTCAATCTCTCCGAAAACCAGAATCAGACGGTGTCGGTGCTCGGCGCGGTCAGCAATCCGGGCATCATCCCCATGTCCGGCCCACGACGTCTCGTCGATGTTCTTTCTCTCGCGGGAGGAACCAAACCGGACGCTGGATCCCGTGTCATTCTCACCAGGCAGATGAGGTGGGGAGCGCTTCCCGGTGACGGGCGCGAAAGTCGATGGGTCCGGCGACTTCAGCACCGCGTCGCTTCCACTCGACGACCTCATGGCTGCCGTCACCCCTTCCGAGAACATCTACATCCGGCCCGGTGATGTCATCTCCATCCCAACCGCGGATGTCGATCTACGTCGTCGGCGATGTGAAGAAAGCGGGCGGCTTCAACCTCTCCTCCCATCCGACGATCTCCGTCCTTCAGGCACTTACGCTCGCCGAAGGTCTCGATCATGACTCCTCTCCCAACAGGGCGAAGATACTTCGCGCGAGCCCGGGCGGCGATGGTAAGCGGAAAGAGATCCCGGTAGACATATCGCAGGATCCTTGCAGGCCAGAACCCGGACGTGCCTCTCTTCGCAAACGACATTCTCTTTGTCCCCCACAGTGCACTCAAGTCCGGCTCGAGGAAAGCTGCCGAAGCCGCCGTCCAACTCGCAACAGGCATCGCGATCTACCGTCGCTAGATACCGGCTTTACCTCCAAAACCTGCTTCGCTCAAGGGTACACCGTATGAATGACCGACTACAGTTCGATCCGCTCCGAAGTCACCCGCTTCCCTTCCGCGTGCCTTCGGAACCACGCAGCCACGACCCCGGCACGGCGCGGGAGCAACGCAGCCCCAATCTACTGCTCGATTACGCCCGCACGCTGAGCCGATTCAGGCTGGTGATCGGATTGTGCGCCGCGGCCGGGATCCTCGCCAGCCTCCTGTTCCACCTCACGACGTTGCCCGTCTATCGTTCCCGAACCTCGCTCGATATCCAGAATCTCAACGGCGACTTCATGAACATGCACACCCTTTCGCCGACCGGCGGGGCCGAGAGCTCATCGACCGAAGCCTACGTGCAGACACAGATCAAGCTGCTGCAGAGCGACACCCTTCTAGAGCGCACCGTCAGCCGACTTCAATCCGAACCGCACCCCCAGTTCATCGAACGTGATGACCTCGTGTCGCAGTTCAAACGCACGCTGCACCTCTCCTGGAAACCGAGCCCCTCGCGTATGGAGATCTGATCGATGACGCCGCCAAGCAGGTGAAGGTCAAGCCGCTCGGCGTCACACGGCTTGTAGAGATCACCTGCGACTCCTGGAACGCGGCCTTCTCCGCCAAGTTCTGCAACACCCTCACTCAGGAGTTCAAGGACGAAGATCTGGAGGCCCGCAGCACAGAGGCCCAGAAGACCAGCGACTGGCTCACGCGGCAGGTGGCCGATGTCCGCCTCAAGGCGGAAGAGTCGCAAAAGAAACTCGAAGCCGCAACGGGCGGCAACGGCCTTGTTCTCTCCCAGGAGAGCAACAGCGTGGGCGAAGACCGACTGCGCCAGATGCAGGGCGAGCTTGTAAAAGCGCAGGCAGACCGCATGGAAAAGGAGGCGCAGGCCAATATTGCCAGCTCCGCCATCGCCTACCTCGCTGCCCAGCGTCCTTGACAACCTAGCCTACCGCCACCTTCAGCAGCAGTTGGCTGATCTGCAGAACAGAGTCGCCGAGATCGTACCCCCGCTCACCGAAGAAAATCCCAAGGTAATCCACCTCCGTTCGCAGATCAGAGAAGTTCAAGCCGAGATGGCGACAGAACGCAACACCAGTACCAGCCGTATGGGGAATGAGTTCGGCGCCGCGCGGCATCGCGAAGCGCTCCTCAAAGCCGCCTACGACGCGCAGCTCCAGCACGTCTCGACGGAGCTGGGACAGGCATCCAAGGTCAACCTCCTCCGGCGTGAGGTGGAAAGCGAGCAGCAGCTCTACCAGACGCTCCTCAGCCGCGCCAAAGAGGCCGGCTTCGCGTCTGCGATGCAGGCCACTACGGTCCGGATCGTCGATAGCGCACGCACACCCAAATTCCCGATCTCGCCCAGGCACCTTCCAGCAGCAGGCGTCGGCCTGCTCCTCGGTTCGGTCTTCGGCATTGGTATCGCGTTCTTCAAGGATCGGAATGCCGACGTCTTCCGCATGCCGGGCGATGCTCCCCGCTACCTCAACGTGCAGGAGCTCGGCGTCATCCCAACGGCAGACACCGGCCAGCGGAAGTCCGTTGCGCAAACGATCAGTGCGGCACGATCTTTACTCCGCGACCCGGAATCCGAGCTCGACCACAACCCACACGAGAACGCCCTGTCACTCGCCCGCTGGCAGGACAACTTCTCTATCGTTGCCGAGGCGTACCGAAACACCACCTTTTCTATCCTGCTCGCCGAAGCCGCAACCCGCCGCGCACGGGTCTACGTCCTCTCGAGTCCGAACGCGGGCGAAGGTAAGACGACCGTCACTTCCAACCTTGGCGTCGCCCTCAGCCAATCCAAACGTCGCGTCCTCCTGGTCGACGGAGATCTTCGTAAACCGGGCCTTCACAACGCTCTCCACATGCCAAACGAGTTCGGCCTTCGAAACATCCTGCGGGACGAGATCAATATCGAAAAGGCTCCGATCACCGATTTCTGCAAACCCACATCGATACGCAACCTCTCCCTCCTGTCTTCCGGGACAGGATCAGAGGAGGTGGTTGAGCTCCTTCACTCCCCTCTGGTCGGTGACCTCCTCGCCCGTCTCTCGCGCGAGTTCGACATGGTCCTCATCGATACGCCGCCCATGCTCCACATGGCCGACGCTCGGATCTTCGCCCGTCAGGCTGATGGCGCGATCCTCGTCCTTCGCGCCGCAAGCACGGGTCGCGAACAGGCCGAAGATGCGCGGAACCTCTTCGAGCATGACCGCGTTCGCCTCGTCGGCACGATCCTCAACCGATTTGATCCCGCGCTCAGAGGGCCGCAGCGGCTACTACTCCTCTTACTACCGCTACAAGAGCCAGATCGAAGCCAATGAAAGGGCCATGGCCGGTTCATGAACTCGACAACTCTCTCGGACACCGGGATCAGCGACTCGCTCATCCCGGAGCCGCGACTGCCGATCTTCAGGGCTGAACCTCCGGCTCCGGAACAATTGCTGCCCAAGACCGCGTCACCGGAGGCTCGCTCAAGCGTCCCCGGACACGTCACCAGACACCTTGTCAGCGGAACCTCCGCACTCGGTCTCGGCATCGTATCGAGCGCGGCATGGGCTTTCTCGCCAACGTGCTCGCCGCCCGGTCTGGGAGGCGCTGCCACCTTTGGTGCCTACTCCCTGGCAATCAGCACGGCGAACAACATCTCCACCTACGCCGCCGGCCAGATCGGATCCACCGCCGCGCGCTTTTCCGGCAAGTATCAGCACGGCACACCAGGCTACGCCACCCTCGCCCGCGCCCTCGCCCTCGTCTCCCTGGTTTCGGCCGTCGTCGCTGCCGTGGCCTCTGGTTCGGCGCTTCGCCCATCGCCCACCTGCTCGGCAAGCCCAGCCTTACCGGCCTGCTTCGGTGGGCAGCTATCTCGGCTGCCGGCCTCATCCTTCTCGAGTGTGCCCGCGGCTTCTTTGTCGGGCAGCGCCGTCTTGCTGCCCTCGTCCTCCTCTCCCTCATTGTCGGAGTCGGTATGGTTTCACTTCGTGCCCTTTGCCGCCAGAGTGCACAGCCCCATCCGCATGATCGTCTCTCAGGGAGCGATCACGACCACCGCCGTGATCGTCTGCCTGCTTCTCGCGCGACCCTTCGGCCTGGTCGCTCCCAGGACCATCGGTCCCTGCCCTCCCGCTCGGCCCCGTCCTTCATGAGGTCTGGTCTTTCGGATTCGTACAGCTCGCCGGCCTTGTCGGAGCAAACCTGGCTGGCTGGTGGCTCACAACTCTTGTCGCCCGCGCAGACTCCTCGCTCGTCCAGATGAGCTTCTTCGCCGTCGCGAGCCAGCTTCGAAACATCGTCGGCCTTGCCCCGAGCCTCCTGACCGAAAGCAGCTACGCCATCATGGCCAAACCTGACGCCGAGTCTGACAACACGCCTCATCACGTCATGGCACTCTGCACCTACGCCGCTACCTTCGCCTCGCTGCTCCTCGCATCGCTCGGCATCGTCATCATGCCCTGGGGTCTCTCTGTCCTTTACGGAAGCACCTACAACGCAGCGGCCGTTACCGCCGCCGTTGGTCTCGCCATCGCGGTCATGCACATGGGCAACGCACCGGCAGCCGCCCGCCTCTCCATCGTCTCCATTCGCGCCACGGGCCTGCTTAACACAGTCTGGGCTGTCGTTGTCGCAGTTGCGGCAGGTGTCTTTCTGCTTCACGGTGGCGGCGGAAGTGCTGCTACCGCCATGCTGATCTACCTCTTTGCACACATCCTCTCGGCAACCCTGGTGCTCCTCGTCCTTGGTCGTAAAGATGCCGTCCCGGCCGGCATTCCCGCCGTCTTTTCCGTCAGCGTGTTTACCTCGGTCGGATTGGTCCTCCTCGCCTTTCTCCGAGCAGCGCATCCCGCAATCGCCCCATCGATCACCCTCGCCATGGCTGCCGTTGTTGTTGTCTCGCTCTCAACTCTGCTGCTGCTTGGCAGGCGTCACCGCTGGCTCCCGGCGCCGGCGGTCATCCGCCGTGGCGCCCGTTCGCTCGCTTCGAGCGCAAAAAATCTTCTTCCCCGAAAGGCCCCGTGTGCTCCGTGAGCCCCTCGCTTCATCGCCAGTTCCGAAGCGCACCACGCTCTTCTCCGATCTAGACCCGTCCCACTCTCATGGCCACCACACTTCCACAACCCGCCAGTAGAACAGCTTCGTCGGCACCAAACGGACGCAAGGTCGTCGTCGTTCAGAGCGGCGCCCGAGATGCCTACCAGGTTGCCCGCGGTCTCGCCGAAGCCGGCATGCTCGAGGCCCTCGTGACAGACCTTTTCTGGCCCTCCGAGCGCCCCTGGGCCAGCTCCATCTCCAACCGCCTGCCGGCTTCGTTCCGCGCCATGCTCAATCAGCGCAGCGAACCTCAGCTCCCCTCAGATCGTGTCCGCTTGTGCGCTGTCTCCGGGCTCGGCACACTCCTGCTCGACAAGCTTCCGCAGGTATCGCTTCCTCTACGTCGCCGCGTCACCCGTGCGAACGATGCCAATCTCGGCCGCACCGCCGGCCGCCTTGCTGCACGCACCGAGGCCGGCCTCCTCAGCTACAGCTACTACGGTTACGACGCATTTCGCAGCTACGGAGGTCCCGGCATCCTCTTCCAGCTCCATCCTCATCCGGCGACCATGCGCCGGCTCCTTACCGAGGAGCTCGAAGCTCATCCCGACTGCGCCGACTCTCTCAAGCAGGAGTGGGAGTTGTCCCTCCCCGAAGAGGACTTTCAGCATCTGGTCAGCGAGACAACCATCGCCGCGCACTTTCTTGCCGCTTCCTCTTTTACGCGCGCAACCCTGGTCGAGCACGGCACCTCAGCTGACGCGGTCAAGGTGATCCCCTACGGGGTGGATTCGAACCGCTTTGTCCCCTCGCCAGAGCGCCGCTCGGCGCCTGGGAGTCCGCTTCGCCTGCTGTTTGTCGGTCGTATCAATCAGCGCAAGGGCATCAAATACCTCCTCGAGGCTCTTCGTCTCCTCCGTACTCCGGAGGTTCACCTCACCGTCTGTGGGCGCGTGGTCGACTCTCTCGAACTCTTCAAAGCCTTCGGCTCCTCGGGCGGTGCGAAGATCGATGTCCGCGCCGATGTGAGCGCGGAGGAACTCGTCGCCCAGTATCAGGCGGCGGATATGTTCGTGTTTCCATCGATCGCCGAGGGCTTCGGGCAGGTTCTGCTCGAAGCGCTGGCGAGCGGCCTGCCGATCCTCTCGACCACCCACACTGCAGCTCCCGACCTCATCCATCACGGAAGCGAAGGGCTTTGTCGTCGAACCGCGGCGGCCCGACCTCCTTGCTGCGCATATCGACTGGGCGCTCACCCATCGCCAGGAGCTCGCGCAGATGGGCCACGCTGCTCGCCAGCGCGCGGAGCACTTTACCTGGGCGCGCTTCCGCACTGGCATCGTCTCTGCCGTCAGCAGCTTCCTGAGCGAGGATCAACACCCTCAAGCGGGAGGCTCCAGGCATGTTTGAGCTTCTCCTGTTCCTGGCTGCGGCCATCGCTCTGCTCGGGCTCCTTTGCGCGCTCGACGGGAGCCGCGACGTCTTTCATCCGCTCGTCTTCATCGCCCCCATGCTCGCGTTTCTCTATGGCTGGATGCCCTGGAAGCTGTACACCAACGAGGCACTCGCGCAGTTTCTCGACAACGACCAGCTCACCCACGTTCAGATCCTCAACGTCCTCGGCATCCTCGCCTTCGTGCTCGCCTGCCTCGCAGCGGGAGTGCGGCTTCGAAATCAGCGCCGGGCCGAACCCCCCGTGCTCTCTCACCTCGCATGCCGCCGTCTCCTGCTTGGCGCTGCGGTCACCGGCGGCATCGGACTTCTCTGCTGGAGCATCACCATCATCAACGTCGGCGGCTTCGTCAACGCCTACAGCGCCTCCTACTCCGGCGGCTGGGACGATAGCGGGTATGTGCGCGACGGCAGCCTGCTGCTGCTTACGGGCGTCCTCCTCGCAGTCACCTCGCTCTCCGCCGGCGGACCGCGTGTGCCGAGCCTTATTCTGGCCAGCCTCTTCGGTCTTCCCTGGCTCTCTCAGGCGCTCCTCATGGCGCGCCGCGGTCCCACCTTTGCCTTCATCATCATCGTCCTGATGGGCTGGTACATCAACCGCCGAAAGCGCCCTCCGATCCTCGCCGTGGCAGCCCTGGGCTTCGGCCTCGGCTGGCTCGTCCTGTTTCTGGTCACCAATCGCAGCAACATCTATCTCGGCTCCGACTTTGAGGTCACCACCGACGTCGGCAACATCGTCGACAAGCCCGACACCGGCAATGAGTACATCTACGGCGCCGGCACCGTCCTCTCCGCCGAACGACGCGACCACTACTTCTGGATGCGCCGCTACCTCGCGCAGGTCCTTGTCCGTCCTATCCCCAGCGCCATCTGGCCAACCAAATACGAAGACTTCGGCGTCCCCGAGCTGCTCCACAATGCCGGCACCGGTGAGGGCTTCGGCGATGCGCTCGGATGGGTGGGCGCCGCAGGTTCCGCGCCCGGCATCATCGCCGATCTCTGGGTGGAGCTTTGGTGGCTCGCCATACCCGCAATGGCCGTTCTCGGCTGGGCCTATGGCTTCGTCTGGAAGCGGGCCGTGACCCACGGCGGCCCGTGGTCCAGTCAGTATGTCATCCTCTCCGCCCTCTCCATCTACCTCGTCATGCAAACCATGGAAGCCGTCATCTTCCGCTCGCTCCTTCTCTCCATTCCATGCTGGATCACGTGGCGCTGGGCGCTTCGCGCGCCCTCAGCGGTCCGTCGCCGGATCCCCCGAACACCCCTTCCCGCGGCTCGCCTCGCGGGTGACCACCCGTGCCTAGCGCCCCTCACGCCCAAGCCACCGCCAGGGACGCAGTCACTGCCCTGCAAGGTCGCGGTTATCTGGATCGACTGGTACGCCTACCATGTCGCGCGCTATGCGTGGTCTCATGGCATCGCCCAGCCTCGCCGGCCGGGTCCGGGGGATCGAGCTCGTGGGCGGCGTCGGCGTTCACGCCGGGCTCAAGTTTCGCGAAGACCTACCCCCCGATCTACCCGTTCATACGCTCATGCCCGAGAGCAGCTGGGCCGAGGCCGGACAGCTGCGTCTCGCATCATGCTCTGGCGTCTCCTCACGCGGCTAGACCCCGATACCGTCCTCGTCCCCGGCTACTACACTCTTCCAGCGATAGCCGCTGCCCTTTGGGCCAGGCTGCACGAGCGCACCAGCATCCTGATGACCGAGAGCACCGCCGACGACCACGCACGCACCCCCTGGAGGGAACGCGTCGAAATCCCTCTTGATCCGCACCTTGTTCGACTCCGCCGTGACGGGTGGCCGGGCGCACAGGCGCTACCTCGAGCAGCTCGGCTTCTCAACAGGCCGCATCGGCGACTTCTACGACGTCGTCGATAACGACTTCCTGGGCGATCGGACACCGCGCGCTCAGGGCCGAGTCCTCGGGCGGCCCCGATCTTCCTGAAAGCTACTTCCTCTATGTCGGCCGGCTTGCCGCGGAGAAGAACATCCACGGCCTCCTCCAGGCATGGCTCGCCTACCGGGACACGGGAGGCAGATGGCCTCTCGTTCTCGTCGGCGACGGCCCCGAAGCGCAGGCACTCCGGTCCACCGCGGCAGCATCGCCTTTCGCAACCGACATCCACTTCGCCGGGCATAAAGGCGCTCACGATCTGCCCCCCTTCTATGCCTTTGCCGGCTGCTTCGTTCTCCCCAGCACCCGCGAGCCCTGGGGACTTGTCGTCAATGAAGCCATGGCCGCGGGCCTTCCCGTCATCGTCTCCACCCGCTGTGGCTGCGCGGAGGATCTCGTCGATCCAAACCGCAACGGCTACACCTTCGACCCGGCAAACGCCGGAGAACTCGTAGCCCGTCTCCATCAGGTAAGCAACGCCTCCGCCGCAGCGCTCGCCTCCATGCGCGCCAGCTCCACCCGGAGAATAAGTCAATATTCCCCCGCTAACTTCGGCCTCGAGGTCACGCGGCTCATAGAAAGCTAGGTCTTAGCTCCTAACTACTTTCCATAAGTAATAAATGCCAACTTCTTAGGTAACTCGTTCACCTCCAGCCTTTCATTCGCCAGGAGTTCGCTGCTACCGTAAACAATGCCCGAAGCAATGCTTTCTTGTCCTTTCTGCTGTAACTGGAGTTGCTGCCTTGAATCTGACCTCGGTTGAGTCTGCTCACGAAAGAGTAAGTGCCGCCCCCACCCGGCTAAGTAGACGTTGGCTCACCGTCGTCTCCCATCTGGATCCGCGCTACGGAGGACTAAGCTCCGTCGTCCCGCAACTTAGCTCGCGCCTCGCAGGCAGCCACGATATGCAGATCGATCTTGCAGCCTTTTGCACCACCGGCGAACTTTACTCGCAGGGCGGCTACCCCGAACTTACAATGACGCATTGGCCTGCCTCTCGCCGTGAATGGATCGGAAGCCACAAGCTTCGCAACCAGTTTCGCGAGCTCGCCAGCAAGGCCGATGCGCTGCATATCCACGGCATCTGGGAGCAGAGTACCGCGATCGCCGCTCCTACAGCGCGCGCTCTCAGGAAGCCGTACATCCTGTCCGCGCATGGGATGCTCGAGACCTGGGCCCTCAAGAACAAACGCCTCAAGAAGATGATCTACGCGGCCCTGTTCGAACGCGGCAACGTCCGCAACGCCTCGTGCCTTCACGCTCTTACGCTGGCGGAGGCTCGAGACTACCGTCGGTTCGGCGCCGTCGGACCAATTGCGGTCATTCCGAATGGCGTCACCATCCCTGCCTCAATCGATCCGACACTTTTTATGTCGCAGTTCCCCGGACTTAGTGGAAAAAGAATTCTCTTGTTTTTGGGACGAATTCACTTCAAAAAGGGTCTTGACCTGTTAGTCCATTCCTGGTCGCAGTTAGCCAGGGACTTTCCCGACGCTCATCTGGTCGTGGCTGGCCCTGACTTTGAAGGCACGCGCGCCAGGATCGAACAGCTTGTTCAGGAAAAGGCACTTACCGAAAGCATCACTTTCACGGGCATGTTGCGCCAGGATCTTAAATGGAGCGCCCTCGCGGCTGCCGAGGCGTTCGTCCTCCCGTCCTACTCCGAAGGTCTTAGCGTTGCGGTACTGGAAGCCATGGGTGTGGGCCTCCCAGTCATCGTGACGGAGCAGTGCAACCTCCCGGAGGTAAAAGATCTACACGCAGGCTGGCAGATCCAATCCGAAGTCGGCCAGCTTACGTCAGCCATAAGAGAACTTCTTTCGAACGCGCCCGCGGCCAACGCGAGAATCGGCAGTCGCGGTCGGAACCTGGTTCTCACTCGATACAACTGGGCGGCCGTCTCGGAGCAAATGGCCGAACTGTATCGCTGGATCGAGGGCGGTTCCCGGCCAGGCAGCGTAAACATCCTCACACAAGGGCGGGAATTATGAGCCAGGTTCAGCTGAAAAGCTACGACAACTCATGGTTTGATCCCGGGCGATCTGCTCTCTGGCGCGCCGCGTGGTTCTTGCTCGGATCCCCTCTGTTCCGCTCGCGTCTTCTGCCCGTATCGTCGTTCCGCGTCCGTCTCCTGCGCCTCTTCGGCGCACGGGTCGGAGACGGCGTCGTGATCCGGCACGACGTGAACATCAAGTACCCCTGGCACCTCGTTATCGGCGACGACTGCTGGATAGGCGAGCGCGTCTGGATAGATTCGCTTACAACCGTCCGCATCGGCAGGGATGTCTGCATCTCGCAGGGCGCCTATCTCTGCACCGGAAACCATAACTGGAGCGACCCGGCCTTCGGGCTCATGATCGCTCCCATTCAGCTCAACGACGGCGCTTGGGCCGGTGCAATGTGCCTGCTTACCCCTGGTGCTGTACTCGGTAACGGGGCCGTAGCTGCGGCCGGCAGCGTCGTCTCTGGCACAATCCCCGACTTTGAGATCTACGCAGGAAATCCGGCTGTATTCCTCAAAAAGCGAGTCATCCGCCCCACCCATGCCGAACGTCCCGAATTCGAGGTGGTCCGTTGAGGATCCTCCTCCTTAACCAGTTCTTCTGGCCCGACTCCGCTGCCACAAGCCAGCTCCTCACGGATCTCGCACGCGGCCTGGTTCGCGAAGGGCATACCGTGTACGCGATCTCGGCCGATGGCGGATACGCGGTCTCGGCCGCCGGCGATCCACCGCCCGTCGAAATCCACCGCGTAAAGGCGTTGCCGTTTGCGCGCAGCAAGGTGGGCCGTGTCCTCTCCTACCTGTCGTTCTACGTCTCAGCCGCCGTCCGTGGCCTGGTCCTGCCGAGGCCGGACCTCGTCCTCACCCTCACCACACCGCCGCTGCTCTCGCTCCTCGGCACGTTCATCAGCACCCTTCGCGGCTCGCGTCACTTCATCTGGGAGATGGACGTCTACCCCGACGTTGCCATCGATCTCGGCTACTTCAAGGCCGGTGGCCCCGCAGACCGGATCACCGGCCTCCTTGCCGACCTTTCCCGCCGCCGCGCCGATGGGATCATCGCTCTTGGCGAATGCATGAAGCAGCGCCTCGTTCGTCGAGGCCTCGATCCCGACCGCATCTCCGTCGCGGACAACTGGGCGGACGGCAGCGCGATTCAGCCTCTTCCGCGCCCCGGCAACCTGCAACAACTTGTGCTGCTCTACTCGGGCAACCTGGGTCTTGCGCATGATCTCGACACCCTCACCGAATCCATGCGCCAGCTTCGCCTCGACACCCGCTTCCACTTCCTTTTCGTGGGCTCCGGCGGTCGGCGAGAGGAGCTAAGGCGCTTCTGTGAGGAAAACAGCATCCACTCCGTCGAACTTCGCCCGTACGTCCAGCGCGAAAGCCTCTCCGAAAGCCTCTCTGCCGGCGATGTCGGGCTTGTCACGCAACGCGAGGCCTGCTGTGGCTCAGTCGTCCCCAGCAAGGTCTACGGCCTGATGGCAGCTGGCCGTCCAATCCTCTTCATCGGTCCTCGAGATGCCACACCCGCCCGCATCGTCGAGCGCTTCAACTGTGGCTGGCACGTCAATTGCAACGACTCAGGTGCGCTTACCGCTTTGCTGAAGTATCTCGCGGCCAATCCGGCCGAAGTCGCCAGTGCCGGTAGGCGCGCCCGGCGAGCTCTCGTAGAACACTACGATCTCCCGCTCGGCGTCGACAGGATCATCCGCATTCTCGGCGGGGAGCTCTCTGGCCCTGCATCGTCTCATCAACCCGAAATCGCTGTCTCAACAGATCGACAGGCCAATGCATTAGCACGCCAGTAAGCACAAAAGTCAATCGGAGAGACCCTTTATGTACGCCATACTTGCGCTAGGATTCACGGCCTTTCTTCTCTGCCTCATGGCAACTCCCATATGCCGCGATCTCTTTGTACGATTCAAAATTGTCGATCACCCGGATACCGATCGGAAGTTTCATTTGAAGCCGATCCCTCGCATTGGCGGGATCCCAATTGTGCTCTCCTACGCCGGCGCGCTCGGCCTCATGCTCGCCCTTGCACCGCACGGGGCTAAGATCTCGATCCAGCACGCCCATCTTGTCTGGGCGTTGCTGCCCGCCGCCGCCGTCATCTTTCTTACGGGTCTCCTCGATGACATCCGGGGCCTGAAGCCCAGGCAGAAGCTGGCCGGTCAGATCGCCGCCGCTGTGCTTGCCGTTGCATTTGGCGCGCGGCTCACCATCGCGCATGGGCTCTTCGCTTCACCCTGGATCAGCATTCCGGTCAGCCTCCTTTGGCTTATTGGCTGCAGCAACGCGTTCAATCTGATCGATGGCCTGGATGGCCTCGCGTCGGGCGTCGGACTGTTTGCCGTGACCACTACGCTGCTCGCAGCGATCCTCCACGGCAACATGGGCCTCGCGATGGCAACCGTGCCCCTCTGCGGCTGCCTGCTTGCCTTTCTTCGTTACAACTTCAGCCCCGCCTCCATCTTTCTGGGCGATTGTGGCAGCCTGACCATGGGCTTCATGCTCGGCTGCTTCGGTCTTATCTGGAGCCAGCACAGCGGCACCTTCCTTGGCATGGCCGCTCCATTGATGGCGCTTGCGCTTCCGCTTCTTGACGTCGTCCTCTCGATAGGACGGCGCTTCCTTCGCAACGCTGCCTATCTTCCGTGGCGATCGAGGACACATACACCACATGGTTCTGGCGCGCGGCTTCAAGCCCCGTGACACCGCTCTCATCCTTTACGGGGTCTGTGGCATCGCGGCTTTTCTCTCGCTTCTGCAAAGCTTTGCCAGTTACCAGTTCCGCGGTCTCACCATCCTGGTCTTCTGTTCCCTCGTCTTCGCGGGGATCAACTACCTCGGGTATGTCGAAATCAGCGCAGCCCGCCGGACCTTGTCGCGCAAGATGATCCTCCGCATCGTCAAGGAGGAGATCTACCTCCAGGAGCTCGAACACGCACTCGCAGAAGCTCACACACCCGACGAATGCTGGAAGGTCGTTCGTAACGCGTGCAGCGACATGCACTTTGCGTCGATTCAGATGTACCTTCAGGGCGAGTCATACGCCGGAGGTGTTCAATGCGCGCGAAACCGAACCGAGCTGGAAGATGAACCTCGTTATCGGCCGCGGCAGCTATCTCACCCTCACCCGCGTTGCCGGAAGCAGACCGCCGAAGCTCATGACCCCCGTCCTCGATCTCCTGCAACAGTCAATCCAGGTCAAGGAAGATATTTTGCTGAAGCGCTCTTCCCCCGTCAGGCCACAGGTCATCTCAGGTGCCGCTTGAAGCACGGAGCTGGAGCTCCATGCCGGTACCTCGTTCTCCAGACTTGCTCAAGAGGGTCGATCCTTCTGCGAGGCGTTCCTGGAGAGCTCACGTCCCCAACCCAGGCGTTAGCCGGACGGCGCGTAAAAGGCTCTCTCGTCAGCTTAGGGTGCCTCGCAGCGCCCGTGCCCGCTCCTCCCAGGTGCCCTTCGTGCTCGCCTCCCATCGAGCCGTCTCCAACCCGTCTCTGTACCCCGTCTCCGATAAACGGTGGAGCTCTGCGGCAACCTCCTCGCCCGTATCCGCGAGTCTCAGCAAGGGCACCTTCTCCGTAAGCTCAGCAAAGCCCCGCGTTGCCACCATAGGCCGACATGCCGCCAGGTGTTCGTAGAAACGCGTTGAACTGCCCGAGTACGTGGGCTCTTTCTTTCGATACGGCAAGACCGCAACGTCGAAGCTTCGCGCATAGCCCTGCAGCTCCCCGTAAGGCTTCGGCCCCACGAAGCGTGCACGTCCGCGCATCACTCGTTCACGCCCGGAGTTCTGCTCGCGGTCCATAATGGTCCGCGTCGTCGGACCAACAAATACCCAGTTGAGCTCGGGTGTCCGCTGCATCGTCTCGGCAATAACATTCCAGTCCATGTTCCCCGACAGATCTCCAACCACCCCGGCGATCGGTCGCGGCACGTCACGGATATCGTGAGGCAGCGCTCCCGGCTCGAGCAGCGGCTTGGGCGCCACATTGCTCTCGCGCGTCGCATTGGGAACGACGGTGATCTTGGCAGGATCGCATCCCGATTCCCTGACGAAATACTCCGCGATTCGTATCGAGTTCGGGCACACCGCCCGCGCAACATGGCACATTCGCCTGTCCAGCTCTCGCACCTGCGCGCCATCGATCCCCTCATATTCCGCAGTCAGGTCCGTCGAGTAGTACACCACGGGCCCACCCCAACGCTCCGCAACGGGCGCATAGAACGGCGTCGAGCAGATCAGCGGTGAGTGCTCCGCTCCGGCACTCGCCGCCGCCGTCCAGGCGTCGTAGCAGACCATCCTCAAAGCGCACCAGACGCCTCAGCGAGGCTCGCGAGTACCCGCGTTGCAGGGGGAAGTGACGGACCTGCAGCGGCGGCTCCTCTATATTGACGACCCGTTCTCCGGGAGAGAGCCACTCCGACACCATCGCAAGATGCGACATCGTCGGCGCCCATGCAACCGTCGGGACCTGCCGGCTGAGAGCTGCGCCGAACTCACGCATCCAGATGCTACCCACGTCCAGAATCTGCCAGGCACCCCACGTCATCTCATTCATCGTTATTCGTCAACACACCGCGTTGAATGCCGGCAATTCCCTGGCCACTCACGGGGTAGGTCAGCACCCCCTGCGCCGCGTTTGTCGGTGCGCGCGTCGGAGCCGGCGCGAGTATCGCGCCCGAAGCCGCTTCCATGCCGTTTAGCACGTTTACCGTAATAGCGCCTGAGAGGACCGATTCCTTCCCCATATCGTGAGCCCATACCTGCAGCACATGTTCACCGTTCCCAAGCGTGCTCGTGTCGAGCACGTAGCGATACGGTGCCTCCGAGACACGCCTCCTACCGATCTCGATCCCATCCGCCATCAGGTACGATCCCGCCGCATCCAGCGGTATATTCACCTCTGCCGTCACGGCAATCACTCCAGAGACCAGATCGTTCGATCGAGGTGAGCGTGATGATGATCCTGCTCAGGTTAGGCGCAGGTTGAGGAGAAGGTGCGGTCACAGCAGCCGCTGTTGGGAAAGGCATCGAAACAGACGCGAGATTGGGCGAGCCTCCGCCACCGGCACCCGCATCCCTGTAAATTTGCACGATGGTCGGGTTGTTCGCCTGCCAGTAGTCCGCGTGCGCCATCAGGATGTCGCCAGCCTTCACTGCGTCGGTCAGCGCACCTTGCGCCGCCGCCAGCTTCTCCGCGTCCACATCGTTGATAAGGTTCGCACTGAATGCATGCGGATAGTACCCGTACACCGCACCATCCGTCCCTAGATCACCGTGGAAGAGGAACGTCTTAAATGGCGCCGCATACGCATAGTCCTTCGGCGTGCTCTCCTCCGGGATCAGCAAGGAATCCGGCAAAGCCGCCGCAGCCCTCTGCATAATGCCCGCGTCGAGCACTGCTCCGTTCGACTCCACCGTCGAGTCCAGATAGAACAACGTTGCCCCCCAACGGTCGTGCGCGTACCTCATCTTCCGGAGGATCTCCGCCCCAACATCGGCGTCCGGGAGGTAGTCCTGTCTCGCCGTCCCATCTTCGCTGACCGTGAAGTGCTGCGGGCGGATGCAAACACCCACACGGAATCCCGCGTCCCGCACGATCTTGAAGTAGGCGTCGTCGAGCTTCATCCCCCCGTACGCAGACGTCGGGTTCCCGATCACGCTCTCCATCTCCGGCGCCACCGCCGCAATCTGGTCCGGAGCGCACACGTAGCTTGTCTCCTGCGGGTACTCCTCCCCCTCCAGGTCCCACGTGATCACGCCCTGTGCATGGAGCATCTGGAGGTTATGCACCGTGTTCTGGGCCTGTTGTAGAACTCTCGCCTGGAACTGGGCAATACCCTGTGCCGTCCGCACATCGAAGTCCCCGGCGTTGCCGTCGTTGAAGTAACGACGCGGATTGTTGGCGTACCCTCCCGCCCGGTGCGCATCGCCCGTCGGCGAACTCGCGAGATACGCCGTCCCGATCACGCGCCGATCCGTCCACGCAAGCTGCGCGGGCCAGGTCTTCGCCCAGCTTGCATACGCGTCCGCGGCCAGGGTCGCAGCCGGCGTTCCCGAAGGCGCAAATCGTAGCGAAACTGTAAAGGTGTCCGTCTGCCCAGGTGCAACCGGACGGTCGTTGTGCGGCTGAAACGTCGCCAGGTTGTCGGGCGCTGTCCCACTGAGAATAGGAAAGTAGGAGACTCCCTGCCCCGTCGGCTGGAAACCGCTGTACAGCGACTTCGTCGCATCGGGTACCACCGCCGCAACCTGCCCGCTGCCGTAGTCCGCAACCGTAACGCTTGGCGCAGTCGTGTTGAACGCAAGTTGCGCGTAGCTCGCGTCATAGAAGTTCTTCGGAAGATGCGGAAGATGAAGCACCAGCGGGTAGATCACAGCACCATCCAGAACCACCCCGGAGCCCGCTCGATTCGTCTCCGTCACCTTCATGTCCAGCGTATTTCCGCTCTGCACAAACTGGACCGCGATGGACCCCCACGCAAAGGTGTAGATCCAGGTCCGGCTCGGGCGCGTCCCAGCGCTTCCCTGCGTTTGCCTCCCCCCAGCCCTCACTCGAAATCACCTTACCCTCGAGATCCGTCACCTTCATATGCCAGATGTGAAAGGCGTCCGAAGGATTGCTCGCGAGGTCCTCGAGGACCACACCCTTGTAAGAGATCTGCTGAACTCCCTCGTCGCCAAAGCTCACCTTCAGGCTGCTCTGTGCCGCAGACTTCCGTTCCACCGCGATGGCTGCAACTGCGGCCACCGCGAGAACGCCGACAAGCACCTTTCCTCCCATCGGGGATACCCCTAAGGGTCGAATCCGGTCCATCAGACCTCGCCTCTCACTCGCCTCGCGAAGCCTGGTAACTGACCCTCATCATCATCCGCTCCCTCAGAACACCGCACCATCCCACCTTTACGCCATGCCCCAACAGGACCTGCCCCAGCCCGCAAACCTTCAGCCCTCCCGAGCACCGCAATCTTAGCGTCCGAGAGCGTGCCTTCGAAGGACCTCCAAGCTCCGGCACAACACCACCAGAGCTATTCCGGGTCTGGCGACGCCGAAAGAAGATGAGCGTGAACGATAAACCTCTTAGGCGCAGCACCGATAAAGTCGAATGGATAGCACGTGATCAGCGTCAACTCGGGGCGCGACCGGATCTCAAGCACCTCCACCTGCTCCGGCGTCACCACCTCGGTCGAATCCACCTCGTAGTGATACGTGCCAGTTCCACCTGCCACCCGGATCTCCATCTTCGGCGCAATTCTTCGCAGCGGCCGGAAGAACGTGTCGCGATGTCCGGCCAGACCCATCGTTCCAAGGCCGCCCGGCAGCGCCGTTCCCTGGATGTGCCCTACCCCGCGCAGCAGACTGTCCGGATCGTAGTCGGCCATCACCGGCACCGACAACGAGATCTGCGGAATCTCCATCCGACCCATCACGACCGTTGCGCCAGCCTTTGCTTTCGCATTCGCCACCACAACGGGCACCGTCGTGCCCTGTGGCGTTCGCAGGACCGTGTCAGCCTGCCGCCGCGCCGCGAGCACCCGCACGCCCGTCAGCGCCGACACGCCAACGCACAGCGCCCCTGCCAGCCAAAGCAGGAACTCTGTGCGCTGAGCGATGCGACCGCCTCGGTGAGGCCACGTGTTCACGGCACGCTCCTACCTTGCATCTGTCGCGTGAAGCCGCAGGTACCGTAGCAGCGCCTGCGCCAAGCAGCGACATCGCGCCTAGCAGCCAAACCATCGGCAGCATGCTCGCCGTGTGCGGAAGCTTCGCGATCACTGGCTTCGGTTTGTGGAGCCTTGCGACCTGCTGGGGCTGCGAACTCGCCGCCGGAGCACTGTAGGTAGACTGCGACGCGCCCGAAACGCCGGACCCGCTTGAAGCCGCGGGTACCGGTCCGTCTCGCGCTCGCAACCTGCGTGCTCGCGGGAGCCTGGTACTTCTCCGCCTGGATGCCAGGGCCGTCCGTCGGGCCAACCGTCGTCGACGACAGCAGCCAGAGCGTCACAACCTCCAGGTCATCCTTCGAAAGACCGTTATCCGCAGACCTTGCCCTCCGACTCGGGATCGATCGCAGGCACCTTCGCGTCGTTCACCTTCGCGATCGAAACGGCCTCTGCCTTGGGATAAACAAACTCCACCACGGACCCGCCCCCGGGGAACTCAAACCCCCGCAGAATGGTCCCGCCCTTTGGGCTCTTGGTCCAGACCACAGGACCGCTCGCACTCGGCTTGGCAATGTTGCCGTTCTGAATGCCCAGAAAGGTCGCATGCGAGTTGCCTTCAGCGCTGTCGACTCGAACAATAAGCCGGTCAGAAAGATGGTCGACCACACGGATCGAGTACGTGCCTGGCTTCAACGTCAACCCCGGAACCTTGGACTGCTCCGAGATCGTAAACTGGCTCGCCGCAGGTTCAGCCGCATACACCGCGGTTGATCCGGCAAGCACGAAGACTGCGCAAACCAAAGCTTTCAAACGCATCGTCATTCTCCTGTTGGTCTCAGGTAATCGGCCCCATCTGAGAGTTCAAAGTCTCCTCAAGTCCACACTGGTACACCGGACTGGATCCCCTGATTGGATGCGACGTCCCCGCTTCTGTAAATAACTTTCCGCGCGAATGTACCTCATCGGGAAGTTACCCACCCTTTGGACATCGCCTCCAGCATTCATCGACGGCAGGCGCCTCCACCCACAGCCGGTCAAGGAACTCTCCTCCAATCAGCCTGCCGTAAGATACAGGCAGCATGCCCCCCATCGACGAAACCACCTTCCGCCGCGAAGCCGACAACGCGCTCTCTTCCCTCAAACAGTCCCTCATCGTCGCCGAAGAGGCCGGGGGCTTCGAGGCCGAGGAGCAGAACGGTGTCCTCAACATCCTCTTCGAAGACCGCCCCGGAAAGTTCGTCCTCACCCCCAACACGCCCATTCGCCAGATCTGGATCTCCGCCCAGTCCACCAGCTTCAAGCTCGACTGGTCCGAAACCGCCGGCTCCTTCGTCCTCCCAAAGACCGGCGAAAACCTCCTCAAGCTCGTCGAGCGTCTCCTCCAGGAGCACCTCGAAGACCCCGCCATCCAACTCTCCTGATCTCCCTGGTGGCAGATCCGCTCGCCCAGCGCAAACCATCAGCTCCCAGGCTGCCAAACGGCATCGACGTTCTGGTCATCGGAGTCAGCCGTCTCCGTCCCGCCCTCCCGCATCGCCCGCCGAAATACCTCCGCGTAGCTTTCAGGCAGACGCCTCTTCTGCATATCGCGCCCCACCACCACGTGCACCGTCTCCCCTGTGCATAGCACGACGCCATCGGCCACCCGTTCCACCACGTAGCTGAACCGCACGATCGAGCCGCGCAGCCCGCTCACCCGCGTCCGGATAAGAGTTCCTCGTCATAACGCGCCGGAGCCTTGTAGCGCGCCTTCGCCTCCGCAACCGCAATCAGCAGACCTTCCTCTTCCATGCTCTTGTAATCCAGACCCATGGACCTGATCTTTTCGACCCGTCCTACCTCAAACCAGACCAGGTAGTTCGCGTGGTAGACCACGCCCATCTGGTCGGTCTCGGCATACCTCACCCGGACCCTCGCATCTCCTGCCCGCACCTCGCCTCCCAACCACGCCGCCTCACCCACGTCCCTGGCTCCAGACCGGCGATCGTTTCTCCAGAAACGCCGAGATACCCTCGCGGAAGTCCTCCGTCTCCCGGGCCGCCGCATTCGCCTCCAGGGCCGCAGCCAGCGCCCATGTCGAGCCATACCCGGTTCTGCTCCGCCATCAGCCGCTTCGTCGCGGCCATCGCCTGCCGGCTGTTTCTCATTACGGCGTTCGCCAGCTCCTTCGATCTCTCCAGAAGCTCCTCCGAGCTCACCACCTCAGTCACCAGCCCCCACCCAAGCGCCTCCTCGGCCGTAAACAGCCGCCCCGAAAGCAGCAGCCCCCGCGCCCGCTTGTCGCCTACCTGAAGAGCAAGAAACGCGCTCACCAGCGCCGGAACGAAACCGATGCGCACCTCCGTATACCCGAACTTCGCGCCCGGAACCGCCAGGGTGAAGTCGCAGATCGTCGCCAACCCGGTCCCGCCCGCAATCGCTGGCCCATTCACTGCCGCGATCGTCGGCAGCGGCAGCTCATACAACGTTCGAAACAGCCGCGCAACCCGCTCCGCATCCGCCGCTATGCTCGCCAGGGGACCGCCCCACCAGACCCTTCAGCTGTTCGAGGTCCAGCCCCGCACAGAACGCCTCCCCCGATCCCGTAAAGATCACCACGCCGCAGCTCGGCGATGCCGCCGCATCCTCCATCGCCGCGATCAGCTCCTCCTGCATCCCGGAGGTCATCGCATTCCGCCGCTCCGGACGATCCAGCGTAATCGTCCGCACCGCCCCGACATCCTCAACCCGAACCGTCCTCATCTCATCTCCTCCCTGCCCTCTCGCGGGCGAAGTCCTGCGCACTCCTGCCCGGGCACGCGATAAAAGCCCATCCCTAGAGCCCTACTGCACCTTACTCCCAAACCGCCGGGCGATCTCCCGGCTCGCAGCCGCGATCTCGTCCAGCGGCCGCAGGTCGGGCAACTCCGCCCCCAGCCTCTTCAGCTCGGCCAGCAGCTCCTCGGTTGCGATATTTCCCACCAGCGCATCCTGCGCAAACGGACATCCACCCAGCCCGCCAATCGCTCCATCGAACCTCCGGCACCCCGCCCCATACGCCGCCGCAACCCTCTCCGCCGCCTCGCCCGGTCGCGCATGGAGATGTACCCCGATCTCCACCCCCTCATGCACCGCCAGAACATCGCCCACTACGTCCGCAATCAGCTTCGGCGTTGCCAGCCCCACCGTGTCCGCCAGCGAGATCTGCCGTCACGCCCGAGTCCACCAGCAGGTCGCACGCCGCCACTACCTCCTCGATCTCCCACGCCTCTCCATACGGATTCCCGAACGCCATCGAGATATACGCCACCACGTCCAGCCCCGCTTTGTAAGCAATCTCCCCAACCTCCTCAAGCGCGGTCAGCGACTCCTCCGGCGTCTGCCTCTGGTTCCGCTCCAGAAACTGCGCCGACACCGAGTACGGAAATCCCAGCGTCTGCACTGCACTCGTCGCCACCGCCCGCTCCGCCCCCTTCGCGTTCACCACGATTCCGATGATCTCGACATCATCCGGCGGATCCAGGTACTCGAGCACCAGCTCCGAGTCCGCCATCTGCGGAACCGCCGCCTTCGACACAAAGCTCACCGCATCGATATGCCGGAACCCCGCCGCGACCAGCACGCGCAGGTAATCCGCCTTCACCTCCGGAGCCATCACCCCCGGCAACCCCTGCCAGGCATCGCGCGGGCACTCCACAATCTTCACCATCTGCATCCCGAACTCCTCCAAACCTTCACCCACATCATCCTCTTAATACGTGTGCCCGCCTTCCCCTTTGTCGCACGACCCCAATCGCCAAACGCCTTACCCGCCTCCGCGAGACAACCGCCGCCTCTCGATCGAGTCCCGCACGTCCCCCACGGCATGGATCGCAAACACCAGCACCGTCAGCAACTCCACAAGCGACAGCAGCTGAATCGCACCAGGCTGCCGCGGAAGCCACTGCTCACACGGCACCTCCATCACCTCGGTTCCGACCTCAACCCGCTGCGTCGGGGGACGCGACCTGTCACCCGCCAGAAACCTCGAGCAGCTATCCGGATGTCCACCCCGCCAGAACGCAATCCCACTCGGAATCAGCAGCGCCAGCAGCAGCGCACCCAGCGTCACCCGCGAGATCACGTCTGCAGCACGCCCGGGTTAAACTTCGCCACCTCCCCGTTCAACGCACAGGCCTCAAGCGCCGTCATCAGCACCTCCCGCGTCGATACCGGATCGATAATCGCATCCACCCACAGCCGCGCCGCACCATAGCGCGGATCCGCCTGCGCGTCGTACGTCGCCTTGATCTCGTCGAAGATCGCCTTCTTGTCCGCCTCCGACAACGCCTTTCCGCCTCGCTCTACCTGCTTTGCCCGAACCTCCGCCAGCGTCGTCGCCGCACTCGCTCCGCTCATCACCGCATACCGCGCGGTCGGCCACGCAAACAGAAACCGCGGATCAAACGCCTTTCCGCACATCGCGTAGTGTCCCGCCCCAAAGCTCCCGCCCACAATCACCGTGATCTTCGGAACGACGCTGGTGCTCACCGCTGAGACCATCTTCGCCCCCGCCCGTATGATCCCCGACCACTCCGCGTCCTTGCCCACCATGAAGCCGTTCACATCATGAAGGAAGATCAGCGGCACCAGCGACTGGTTGCAGTCCATGATGAACCGCGCCGCCTTCTGCGCACTCTCCGTATAGATCACGCCCCCAAACTCCGTCCGCTTCGATCCAGCCTGCGGCCCCATGCTCACCGTCTGCTGCTGGTGCACCTTCTGGTTCGCCACGATCCCCACCGCCCGCCCGCCGATCCGCGCGTACCCGCACAGCAGCGTCCGCCCAAACTCCGCCTTGTACTCGTCAAACTCCGACCTGTCCACAACGCGTGCAATCACCTCGCGCATGTCATACGTATTCGTTGAAGCTCGCGCCGGATCCGGATCAATCAATCCATACATCTCCTCCGCCGGATACCTCGGCGCATCCCGCACCGGATCAAACCCCACCCGTGAGAATGGAGCGCCCGGCCTCTCCCCCAGCTTCCCGATCAGCGATCGCAGCCGTGCCAGGCACAGATGGTCGTTTGCCTCCTTGAAGTCCACCGTCCCCGAGATCTCCGCATGCATCTGCGCCCCGCCCAGCTCCTCCGCCGGCGTCCTCTGCCCGATGGCCGCCTGCACCAGCGACGGCCCGGCCAGAAACAGCCCCGACCCCTCCGTCATCAACACCGTATCCGTCATCACCGGCAGGTACGCCCCGCCCGCAACGCACATACCCATGATCGCCGTCATCTGCGGTATGCCCATAGAGCTCATCACCGCGTTATTCCGAAACACCCGCCCAAAATCATCCTGGTCCGGAAACACGTCCTCCTGCAGCGGCAGAAACACCCCCGAGGAATCGACCAGGTAGATCGTCGGAATCCGGTTCTCGATCGCAATATGCTGCGCCCGCAAAACCTTCTTCGCCGTCATCGGGAAGAACGCCCCCGCCTTCACCGTCGCATCGTTCGCGATGATCATGCACAGCCGTCCGCTCACCCGCCCCAGCCCCGTCACCACCCCCGCCCCCGGAGCCCCGCCAAACTCCCCATACATCCCGTGCGCCGCCCAAAGCCCCAGCTCCAGCAGCTCCGTCCCCTCATCCAGCAGCAACGCCAACCTCTCCCGAACCGTCAGCCGACCCTTCGCCCGCTGCGCCTCCCCAGCCTTCGCACCACCCCCAAGCCGAATCGCCTCTTCCCCAGCACGAACCTCGCCCAGCAACACGGCCAGAGCCGCCCGGTTCGCGACAAACCGCGTCGCCTTCACATCCAGCTTGCTTCCCAAAACGTTATCCGCCGATATATCAGCCGCCATCTCACCGTCCCTGCACACCTCGAAAACGCTAGCACAACCCCCTCACACCAGCACCTCCGCCCCCCGCACCGCGGCCGACCCGAACACCCGCCGATACCGCTCCACCAGCGCCCGCGGCCCCGTCGCCTTCAACACGTTATCGCTCAGCTTCACCGTCGGCCGGCCATCCACGCTGGTCAGCTTGCAGACCAGGCTCAACGGCTCGAGCGTGTCATCTCCCCGCGGATGGCAACCTCGAAAATCATTCGTCAACAGCGTCCCCCAACCCGCGCTGAACCGGATCCGACCCCGAAAGTACTGGCTCAGCTCCAGAACATCGTCCACATCCAGCGCATCGGACGCAATCAGCCGCTTCGTCCGCGGGTCCCGCCCACGCTCCCGCAGCCACGCAATGTACTCATCCCCCGCCACCCTCGGATCCTTGCTGTCCACCCTCTGCCCCGTCCAGTCCGCCACCCACTCCGGCGCGCCCTCCAGGAACTGCGTCGTCCCAAAGGTGTCCGGCAGCATGATCAGAAGCGACCCCCCATAACTCCGCTGCCACAGCTCCAGCACCCGGTACTGCGAGTTCACCAGCTCCTCATCCGTGTTGGCCATCGCCGCCAGCGCCATCGGCAGCTCGTGCGCATTCGTTCCGATCGCCTCCAGATCATGCTTGTAAGCGAGCGCCGTATTCGACGTCCCGGTGAATTCCTCGCCCAGCGTCGCCCGCAGCGCCTCGACCGCATACTCCTGCCACAGAAAACTGTGCCTCCGCCGCGTCCCGAAATCCGACACCCGCAGCCCCTCCACACCCCGCAGCCGCTCGATCTTGTCCCACAGCCTCGTCTTTGCCCGCGCATACACAATGTCCAGCTCGAGCTCCGTCAGCTCCGCCAGCGCCGCCCGCGTCTTCAACTCGCTCACGATCGCCAGCGCGTAGATCTCCCACATCGTTACCTCGGTCCAGAGTCCGCTGAACCGCAGCACCAGCTGCCCCTCGTGCTCCGAGACCTCGTACTCGCTCAGTCGAAACTCCGAGTGGAGCCAGTCCAGAAAGCCCGGCTCAAAGATGCTCCGAACGCCATAGAACGTATTGCCGGCCAGCCACACCAGTTCGCTCTTCCCGTAACGCAGCCCCTTCACATGGTCCATCTGCTCGATCAGCTCCGCCGCCCCAAGCCGCTCCGCAAGCCGAACCTTCAACGTCCGGTTCACCACCTCACTCGTCACCTGCGTCGCCGGAAAGTTCTTCCAGATGAACTGCAGCATCAGCAGCTTGTAAAAGTCCGTGTCCAGAAGCGAGCGCACAATCGGATCCAGCTTCCAGTTATGGTTATGCGCACGCTCGGCAAAGTTGACATTCATCCCGGTCGTAACCTCTCTGTACATCCCGTCACACACACGGTGGAACCAACAACTCCCTCAATATAGAGGGAGTCTCCCGTACCAGTAGAGCCCGCGTAGCTGAGTCCGGTCGCGCATCCACCGAGGAGGTGCGTCCCCCTGCAAGTTACGCACAGAACAGATCACCAGCGGAATACATCGGAAGGCCTATCGCCCAAAGCGCTTCAATCCCAAAAAGGGAAGCCCAAAGCAACCTTTTCGCAGAATTGTGTAGCGTCACCATACGATTGGGTTACTATGGCGCTAGTTTTTAGTTACCCCAATGGTTACCTGAATGACTCTGCCGATGATCGTTACGATGTTTGTCCTCTTCACCATCTCCGTCACCGCGGTGATCAAACTGGTCTTCGTGCAACATCGCTGCACCCACCTGAACGCAGAACTCGGCGCTGCCCGGGACCTTCAGCATCAGAACCAGATCCACCTTACCGAGCGCTCCCATCTCGACACCCTCAAGGATGAGTTCATCTCAACCGTGTCCCACGAGCTCAGGACACCGCTTACCAGCCTCCGCGGCTCCCTTGGTCTGCTCTCGTCCGGCATCATGGGAACCCTCGACCCCAAGGCCCAGAACCTCCTTCGCATCGCAGTCACCAACACCGACCGCCTTATCCGGCTCATCAACGACATCCTCGATCTTGAACGGATGGAGTCTGGCCGTGCCCCCCTGCAGATCCGCCGCTGCTCCCTTCGCGATCTCATCCAGCAGGCCGCAGACACCATGGGCGGCATGGCCCAGGAAGCCACCGTTCGCATCCTCCTCGAGAGTCCCCCCTCAGGCACCAGCCCCGAGGCCCTTTACTTCGACGGCGACTCCGATCGCATCCTCCAGGTCCTCACCAATCTCCTCTCGAACGCGATCAAGTTCTCCCCTCCCGCCTCCACCGTCCGCATCCAGGTCGAAGCCACGCCCGATTCCATCGTCCTCAAGGTCTCCGACGAGGGCCGCGGCATCCCCATCGACAAGCTCGACACCATCTTCGATCGCTTCCAGCAGGTCGAGCACTCGGACGCGCGACGTAAAAACGGCACCGGCCTCGGCCTCGCCATCTGCCGAAGCATCGTTCAGCAGCACAGCGGCTCCATCTGGGCGCAGCGCAACCTCGTCGCCGGAACCACCTTGTACGTCATGCTTCCCCGGACACCCCGAGCCTCCGACGCCGTCCTCCCGGCGCTCGCGCTTCCCCGCGGAGAAGGCTCCATCCTCGTCTGCGACGACGATCCCGGCATCCGCACCGTCGTTCGCGAACACCTCAGCCGTCAGGGCTATACCGTGGTCGAAGCATCCTCCGGCGAAGAGGCCATTCTGATCGCGTCCGAGAACCCCGTCGAAGCGATCCTGCTCGACCTCTACATGCCGGGCTTGAGTGGCTGGGAGACCCTCCAGCGCCTTCGCGATACCGCCGCAACCTCGACCATCCCGGTCGTCATCCTCAGCGTCCTCTCGCCCACCCTCCGTACTCAGCTCACGGGCGACGCCCAGGGCTGGGTGCAGAAGCCCTTCAATGAAAGCCTCCTCTTCGCCGAACTCGGACGCGTCCTCCACCGCGGCGACGGCCCCGCACAGGTCCTCCTGGTAGAGGACGACGAGGACCTCGCCAGCGTCGTCATCGCCAGCTTCGGCGAGGCAGACGTCACCATCGACCACGCCTCCACCCGCCAGCAGGCCATCCGCAGCTGCGTCGACCAGCGCCCCGATCTCCTTATCCTCGACCTCACCCTCCCCGACGGCGACGGCTTCTCCTTTGTCGAATGGCTCCGCGAGCAGCCCGCCCTAAGCACCCTTCCCCTGGTCGTCTACTCCGGCCGCGAGGTCTCCGATCACGAGCGGGCCAAGCTCCGCCTCGGTCCCACCGAGTTCCTTACCAAGGCCAAGGTCCAGCCACAGGAGGTCGAAGAGCTCGTCGTCTCCATGGTGCATCGCCTCCGCCGCCTCTCCGATCTCGCGCCCGTCGCCGTGACCGCTCACCACCGCACTCTTGCGCCGAGAAAGGAGACGCCCGATCCGACGCATCCTGATCATCGACGACGAAGACGACATCCGTGAGGTCGCCGCCCTCTCGCTTGAGGCCACCGCCGGCTGGCAGATCCTCACGGCGCAGCTCCGGCTCCGAAGGAATCGCCATCGCCACGGCGCAGCGCCCTGACGCCATCCTCATGGACGTCATGATGCCCGGCGTCGACGGTCCGACCACCTTCCGCAACATGCAGGCCATCCCTGCCATCGCCGACATCCCCGTCCTCCTGCTCACCGCAAAGGTACAGGGCGTCGATCAGCGTCGCTTCGCCAATCTCGGCGTCGCTGCAGTTCTGTTCAAGCCCTTCGATCCGCTTACGCTCGCTCAGCAAATCTCCGACGTCCTCGGATGGAAGGACTAAGCACCGCCCCGGAGCTCTGACAATGCAGACGCACACCCCGCACGCCGGTACCACCGCCGCCATCCAAACCGAGAAACTCCTCCGCACCCTGTGGACCCGCAACCTCCCCATCATCGAGGAGCGTCTCCTCCTGCTCGATCGAGCCGCCGCAGACCGCCAGGTCGGCAACCCTCACCTCACCCTTGCGACGCGACGCCGCGATGACGGCCCACAAGCTCGCCGGATCGCTCGGGATGTTCGGCTACAGCAACGGCACGGAGATCGCGCGAAAGCTCGAGCTCCTCTTCGACGACCTCCGCCGATCCCGATCCCGACCATCTCTCCACGCTCGCCCTCGACCTCCGCCGCTCCCTCGAGCTCTAACCCAGACCACGTCAGCGGTCCCGCTCCCAGTGGACTCAGTTACACGCAAGCGCCGTCCACACACCAGCGGACGTGCCGTTCGCCCCGCTGATCATCAGGTCCACGAAACCCCCCGTTCCCCACAAGAACACTTCCGGTCGCCGTACAGCTCGTGTTTGTCGTCGCCGTGCACGCCAGTGTCGTGCTCGCCATCGCGCCCGGCATTCCCTGCCGCAGTGTCACCGTAATCGAGTTCGCCTGCTGCGAGTACATCGTCAACTTCGTCGCCGTACACCCCCCCGGCACCCACGTCAGCACCGCCCCACCAGACTCGTTCTGCGCCGAACTCCCGCTGTTCACCGAGTAATACGTCGCCAGGTACGACACAGCATGGTACGTCGACTGAAACGGAATCCCGCTCGTTCCCGCTCCAGCTCCGCCGCCTCCAGCTCCACCCGTCCCGCTCGCCCCCGTCGCACCCTGGGGAATGCTGAAGTTCAACACTGCTGCCGTAGCCGTCCCCGTATTTGTAACCGTCGCCGCACTCCCCTCGGCACCAGTCGTTACCGTTCCCACCTGCACCGTCCCAGCGAGCCCTGTTGGCCCTGTCGGCCCAGCGCTCCCCTGCGGCCGCCAGCACCGACCACGCGCTCGGAACGAGGTCCGGCTCCGACGCCGAGTTACTCATCTGCGCCAGGTACGTCGTTCCCGCGAAGAACACCGCATCTCCCATCTGGTAGTTGGTTCCCGGAGTCCACGCTCCTCGGTACACCATACCCGCCTGCCCCGCCGCTCCAGCAGCCCCCGTTGCTCCCGCAGGTCCCGCCGCCCCCGTCGGCCCCGACCGGCTCCCGCGGCTCCCGCCGGCCAGCAGGCCCCGGCAGCCCCCGCCTGCGCCAGCAGTCCCCACCAGCCAGAACTCGCATCCGGAGCATTCCCCCGATTGCCCGCCGCAAGCGAAACGTAGGTCGATCCCCCCCAGACCACTCCATCGTTCAGGGCATAGTTCGTCGCCGGCGAGAACGCCCCCACATAGTGGAGACCC
This sequence comes from uncultured Acidobacteriaceae bacterium, assembly GCA_963752655.1. Taxonomy (GTDB): domain Bacteria; phylum Acidobacteriota; class Terriglobia; order Terriglobales; family Acidobacteriaceae; genus Edaphobacter. The sequence goes on along the minus strand of CAVVZK010000007.1, from coordinate 473,816 downwards.
GCCGCACCGTTCACCCCCGCCGCACCGGCCGGACCCGTCAATCCCTGCGGACCAGCAGGCCCCTGCACTCCCGCCGCACCCTGGGCTCCCAGCCGCACCCGTAGCGCCCGCCGCCCCATCCACACCTGCCGCCGCAAACACGCTCCACACCGTCGGACTGGCGTCCGGAGCGTTCCCCTGGTTGCTCCCCGAGATCGAAATATACGTCGACCCCCGATAGCTCACCGCATCGTTCCATCCGTAGTTCTGCGTCGAGGCATAACTTCCCCGATACGCCATTCCCGCCACCCCGGTCGGCCCCGCAGGCCCAATCGGACCCGCAACACCGGTCGGCCCGGCTGGTCCGGTAAGGCCAGCTGCCCCCTGCACCCCAGCTAAACCCTGCACCCCGGCCGGCCCCTGCACCCCAACCCCCGTCGGCCCCACCGGTCCCTGCGGCCCAGCCGGCCCCGACGACACCCGGCACTCCAGACTGTGCCAGAAGGCCCCAGTAAAGCGGACTCACATCCGGCTGCCGGCCACCATTCCCCGCGATGGCAATATAACTTGATCCCCCATAACTCACCGCATCGCCCACCGCATACGCATGACCAGCATTCCACCCCCCGGCAAAGCTCACCGGCGGCCCCTGCGCCCCGGCCGGACCTGCAGCGCCCACCGGACCCATCGCCCCCGCCGCTCCCGGAGCACCCGCCACCCCGGTCGCTCCAGCCGGTCCGCGCGCCACCAGCACCGCCCAGAACGCCGGGCTCTGATCCGGCACGTTCCCGCGGTTTCCCGCAGATATCGAAATAAAAGTCGATCCTGCCAAAGCTCACCGCATCGTTCAAACCGTAGTTCGTCGCCGAGGAGTAGCTCCCCACAAACGTCGCCACCGCAGGACCCTGCGGCCCCGCGGCCCCCGTCGGCCCAGCCGGACCCGTCAACCCCTGAATGCCCTGCGGACCCATCGCGCCCGCTGGTCCCGCCGCCCCCGCAGCCCCCGTTGCCCCACTCGACCCGGCGGCCGCAAACATCGACCACTGCCCCGGGCTCACATCCGGCGTGTTTCCCAGGTTAGAGGCAACCAGCGACACGTACCCGGCACCGCTGTAGGACACACCATCCCCCAGCCCGTAGTTGGTCGTAGAAGCATAGGCCCCAAGGAAGCGCAGGCCGACCGGACCAGCCGGACCCTGTGCACCGGTAAGTCCCTGCGCGCCCGCCGCACCCGCCGGCCCAGGAACGCCCTGCGCCCCTCCCTGCCCCGCAATGCCCTGCAAACCCTGCGGTCCCTGCTCCCCATTCGGCCCCACCGACCCGGGCGGCCCCTGCGGTCCCGGCATCCCCGGCAGCCCCTGCGCTCCGGTCGGCCCCGCAGGCCCCTGCGCGGACAGTACCCCCCACTCGAGAGGACTCGCATCCGGCACGTTCCCGTGATTACCCGCCCCGAGCGACGTGTACGTCGTACCGTTCCAAAGCACAACGTCCCCCAGCTTGTAGTTCGTCGCCGGCGCGTAGGCGCCCTGGTACGTCAGCCCCGGCAGACCCTGCGGGCCCACCGCCCCCGCCGCCCCGGCAGGCCCCGTCGGCCCAGGCACGCCCATGGGCTCCGGTCGCACCCGTGGCGCCCGCCGCCCCGGTTACCCCGGCCGGCCCCTCCGGCCCAACCTGCGCCTGCGCGATCAGCCCCCACTGCCCCGCGCTCAGCGAAGGTGTATTCCCGTGGTTGCCATCGATCAGCGAAATGTAGCTCGACCCCTGGTACCCCACCACGTCCGCGATCCCATAGTTCATCGTCGACTGGTACACCCCCACATACCCCAGCCCTGGATTTCCCTTCGCCCCAGCCGGCCCCGCCGGTCCCGCCGCCCCCGCCGGTCCAACAGCTCCCACAGCCCCAGCCGCCCCGCAGCCTGCCGGACCTGCCGGCCCAGCATCCCCCTTCACCCCCGCCATACCCGCAGGCCCCTGTAACCCGGCGGGCCCCGCAGGCCCCTGTAGCCCGGCAGGTCCCTGTGGACCAGGAGCACCCGCCGCCCCGGCAGCCGCCTGCCCCACAAGCGTGATGTCCAGCGTCGCCGAATGCGCCGTAAGGTCATTCTCCTTGCTGTCGAACTGCACGCCCGCCGCCACCGCCGAAAGCGCCAGCCCGTTATTCGTCGCAGGCGCCTGCACCCATCCCTGCACCACCGAGGTCACATCCACCGTCACGTATGCGCCAGCCTGAGACACCGGAATCACCTGCACCGTGCCCCCCAGCAATGGCAGCGCTGCAAACGTCACGCTGTACTCCCCCCACGCGCCACCCACGACCGCAACGGAGACCGCCCCCGCCGTATCCACCCGGTTGCAGAACAGCCGCAGCGTGGCCTTTTGCACCTGCGCCGCCGTCGTCCCCGCCGGCAGCGTTCCCAGGTCGAACTGCACGAGCGACGTATACCCTGAACCCACGTACAGGTTAGAGATCGTCCCGCTGTTCACCGTCGGCCTGGCGCTGCTCACATGCGCATCCGCCACCAGGGTCGCCTCCGTGGCGTGCCCCGGCAGCGTCGCGGCAAGCAGCACCGCGAGCGACACGCTGAACGGAAGCCTCCACTGTCCCTTGCGCAAACCTCAAACCTCGTGGCATCGGGGCCGCCGTCCGAGTCTCAGACAGCCCCGCCATCAAAATCGCAATCCAGAGTGCGCAACAAACCTCCGGGCCAAACTCCCTCCCGAAGGCAGATCCCCGCTCTCGGCCGCTTGCCGGAGTTCGGAGCACCCTATCCTTATAAGCAGCGCGGGAGCCCTCAGCCATCCGACAAAAGTGTGATCTAATCCGCGGCCCCTGGTCCCCGCCGTTTCTGTCGCGCCCCAGCTACCAAATCTCCCCAGCCTCCCCACCATAGGCACCCGCCCAGCCAACCCCCAACTTCCCATATATTGATCTAGCGATTCGCAGCCGAACTCACCGAGGTCCACCACCGTATGTCCGCCACCGCCAACACCCCCGGCCACCTCCCGCTTCCCGGAAACCTCGTCAACGTCGCCCGCCTCATCACCGCCTTCTACGAGCTCCACCCCGACCCCGCCGTCCCTGCCCAGCGCGTCTCCTTCGGCACCTCCGGACATCGCGGTTCGTCCTTCAACGCCGCCTTCAACGAAGACCACATCGCCGCCATCACCCAGGCCATCGTCGAATTCCGCGCCAACGAAGGCACCACCGGCCCCATCTTCCTCGCCCAGGACACCCACGCCCTCTCCGAGCCCGCCTTCGCCACCGCCCTCGAGATCCTCGCCGGAAACAACATCGAAACCTTTCTCGACCAGGACCTCGCCTACACCCCCACGCCCGCCCTCTCGCACGCCATCCTCACCTACAACGCCCGAAACCAGGGCAAGCCCCAGGGAGCTCACAAGGCCGACGGAATCGTCATCACCCCCTCCCACAACCCGCCCGAGGACGGCGGCTTCAAGTACAACCCCCCCAACGGCGGACCCGCCGACACCACCGCCACCAAGTGGATCGAGAATCGCGCCAACGACCTCCTCGCCGAGCTCCGCACCGGCACCACGGGCAGCATCAAGCGCATCCCCTACCCCCGCGCCCTCAAGGCCCCAACCACCCATCGCCACGATTACATCACCGCCTACGTCGAAGACCTCGCCGCAGTCATCGACTTCGCCCCCATCGCCTCCTCCGGCCTCTCGCTCGCCGTCGACCCCCTCGGCGGCGCAGGCGTCCACTTCTGGCCCCGCATCGCCGACCGCTACAAGCTCCCGCTCCAGGTCCTCAACCCCAACGTCGACGCGACCTTTCGCTTCATGACCTGCGACTGGGACGGACGCATCCGCATGGACTGCTCGTCCCCCTTCGCCATGGCCTCCATGATCGCGAACAAGGACAAGTTCGACGTCGCCTTCGCCGCCGACACCGACCACGACCGCCACGGCATCGTCACCCGAACCTCCGGCCTCCTCAACCCCAACCACTACCTGGCCGTCTGCATCCAGTACCTCTTCACCAACCGCCCCGAATGGTCCGAAAGCGTCGGCATCGGAAAGACCCTCGTCTCCTCCTCCATCATCGACCGCGTAGCAAAGGGCCTCGGCCGCCCCATGCTCGAGGTCCCCGTCGGCTTCAAGTGGTTCGTCGACGGCCTCATCGACGGCACCCTCGGCTTCGTCGGCGAAGAGTCCGCCGGCGCCACCTTCCTCCGGCAGAACGGCTCCGTCTGGACCACCGACAAGGACGGCCTCATCCCCGGCCTCCTCTCCGCCGAGATGACCGCGCGCACCGGCAAGGATCCCGGCACCCTCTACAACGAGCTCACCGCGAAGTACGGCAGCCCCACCTACGCCCGCATCGACGCCGCCGCCACCAAGGACCAGAAGGCCAGGCTCGCCAAACTCTCTCCCGCCCAGGTCACGGCCAAGACCCTCGCCGGTGAACCCATCACCGCCATCCTCACCGAAGCACCCGGCAACCACGCCCCCATCGGCGGCCTGAAGGTCACCACCGAAAACGGCTGGTTCGCCGCCCGCCCGTCCGGCACCGAAGACGTCTACAAGATCTACGCCGAGTCCTTCCAGGGCCCGGACCACCTGAAGCAGATCCAGACCGAAGCCCAGCAGCTGGTCACCGCCGCCATCGCCGAAAGATAAACTCACACCCTCGCACAACGCGCCACCGTTCGGGCACACCCCATCAGTGCCCCGCCCAACGCAAGGCTCGGCAGTCCCCCTGTGACAAGACGCCCGTTGACTTCATCCGCCAATATCGACGTTGTGCTCGCCGCGCCCGAACAACAACCGATCGTGGCAAATCTGCTTGAGCTCTACATGCATGATTTCAGCGCGTTCCACCCTGTAGAGATCGGGGCCGACGGCAGGTTCGGTTATCAATCCCTTCCGCTTTACTGGAGCGAGCCCGGTCGGTACCCGTTTCTCGTCAGGATCGATCGCCGCTGGGCTGGTCTGGCTTTAGTGAAGAAGGGATCCGCGGTTCTCGACGATGACACGGTCTGGGACATGGCCGAGTTCTTCGTCCTTCGCGGATGCCGCCGCCGCGGAATAGGGACCGAAATCGCCCACCAGGTGTGGCAACGCTTTCCAGGCCCTTGGCAGGTTCGTGTCATGGAGTCGAATCTCTCCGTGCTCGGCTTCTGGACGCATGCCATCTCCACATTCACTCGTGAAGCAGCCCAACCTGTTCGCATCGAAAAAGGCACCCGTTGCTGGCACGTCTTCTCCTTCGAGTCCAGGCTCGTCACCTAGCCACACCACATTGCACCAACCGGCGCTCTCCCACCACGTTCCCTGCCAATCAGCAAGCCCGCACGCAAACCATCGAACATCCCGCCACCGCACAGCACCTCAGCGAGACCGCAGCCCACAACCTCACGTACCCACCGTGGTGTACCGCCCGTCCCGCCCAATCTCACGCGTCCCCCCGTGGTACCGCGTCGTGCCTCCCATGTAACTGCTCACCCACAGCACCCCGCCCAGCAGATCCCGCAGCGGGTAGATCATCACCGGCACCCCCGCCCGTTCATCGCCGAGCGCCCACAGCACCACGGCCGCCATCGCCCAACGGTCAACCACCGTCCCCAGCAGCCACATCACACCCGCGCCCGCACGCCCACACACCAGCCCCCACACCAGCCCCATCAACCCAAACGGCACCGCAAACGTCAGCCCCGTCCCCAGGTGCCCCGCCGGCCGAGACCTCCGCGTGCTCTTCATCCATCGCAGCTGGTCCGCGAACGAGTCCCGAAAGCCCTGCGGCAGCACCATCAGCCGGATCACATGGTTCGACATCCGCACGCCCAGGCCCCGCTCTGCCAGCCTGTTCCCCAGCACGAAATCCTCGGCAAACCACTGCCCCAGCTCCTCGTACCCACCCGCCAGCGCAAACGCCTCCCGACGCAGAATCATCGTCACACCCAGCGCAAAGCGCGTTCCCTCCAGCATGTCCGCCACCAGGATGCCGCCCGACATCTCCACGCTCTTCCCCACCGCATCCAGCTGCGCCGCAAGCCCGCCAGACCATCCACCCGTAGCCCGGCCAACGTACAGGCACGACGCCAGCGCCACCGTTCCATCCGCCAGCACCTGCACGCACCGCCGCAGATAATCGCGATCGACGCACGCATCCGCATCACTCGTCACCAGGACCTCGTTTTCCGCCGCCTCCGCGAGCCGCGCCAACGACCACATCTTTGCGTTCGGAAACTCCGGCTCCCCACACGTCAAAAACAGCGCCCGCACCCCCGGATACCCCGCCGCCACACGCTCCGCCAGCGCGAGACCCGCGTCCTCCCGATGCCGCGCACAAAACAGCAGTTCAAAGTCGGGATAGTCCTGCTCAAAGAATCGCCGCAGGTTGTCCTCAAGCGCAGGCTCCGTCCCGTGGAGCGGCTTCAACACGCTTACCGGCGGCAGAAACGTCGCCGGCGCCGCATTCTCCCGCCGCCTCCTCAGCCCGAATCGAACCGCCCCCACCATCACCATCACCGAGTAGATCGTCGACGTCAACGTCCCCGCCGCCGCTACCCAGAACAGCCCCCGCCCCTTCAAACCCATCGCAGACCTTATCTCTTCTTCCCTGCAGACTTTTCCACCGGCACCACCATCGGCCGGCGCAGCGGCACCAGACCCGCCTCGCTCGTCTGCGCCTGCTGCATCCGCGACAGCATCTCCGTCCGCACATAGTCCACAAACCCCTGCATCTGGCGGTTCATCTCCTCCATCCGCTCCCGCATCTGCAGCACAATCGCGATCCCCGCAATGTTCACGCCCAGGTCCCGCGCCAGGTTCAGGATGAACTCCAACCGCTCAAGATCCTCATCCGTGTACAGCCGCGTGTTCCCTTCACTTCGCGATGGCCGCAGCAACCCCTCACGCTCGTACAGTCGCAGCGTCTGCGGATGAATCTCGTACATCTCCGCAACCGACGAGATCATGTACGCTCCCTTTGTCTTCCGCTTCGTCGCCATCGTCTTCGACCTCAAAACCGTCCTGTGCACAAAAAGTCTAGCCTTTTCCCTTCCCCGCCCGCCAGCGAAACTCTCCATCCGGCATCCCGCATCACAGTAGAGGCCATGAGCAAAGCCCCCCTCAGCACCCGCAACACCGTCGGAATCCTGGGCGGCATCGCCGCCGTCGCAGCCGCCTGGCTCCTCCTTCCCCGCTCCGTCCCCGCGCCCGGTGTCGTCCTCATCACCGGCGGCTCCCGCGGTCTTGGCCTGGCCCTGGCACGCCGCTTCGGACGCGCAGGCAACCGCCTCGTCCTCTGCGCCCGTAATCTCGATGAGCTCGACCAGGCCCGTCAAACCCTCCTCGACGAAGGCGCCGTCAAGTCCCCCGGGGACATCCTCGTCTACGGTGTCGACCTCACCGACTACACGCAGGTCCAGAGCCTGATCGACTACGCCCTCAGCAACTTCGGACGCATCGACACCCTCATCAACAACGCCGGCATCATTGAGGTCGGCCCCATCGAAAACCAGCCGCTCGACGCCTTCCGGCGTGCGATGGACACCAACTTCTTCGCCGCCCTCCACACCATCCACGCCGCCCTCCCGCACCTCCTCTCGCAGTCAAAGATCAACGACCGCCGCGCATCCATCATCAACATCTCCTCGATTGGCGGCAAAGTCCCCGTCCCCCATCTGCTCCCCTACGTCGCCAGCAAGTTCGCCCTCACCGGCTTCTCCGAAGGCCTCCACGCCGAGCTCCGCCTCAAAGGCATCCGCGTCACCACCGTCTGCCCCGGCCTCATGCGCACCGGCTCCTCCATCCAGGCCCAGTTCACCGGCCAGGCGGAGAAAGAATTCCAGTGGTTCTCGATGGGAGCGACCACGCCCCTCGTCGCCGCCAGCACCGAGCACGCCGCCAACACCATCTTCAACGCCATGGCCGCGGGCTCGGCCGAGGTCACCATCACTCCCCAGGCCTGGCTCGCCGCACGTGTCGTCGGCCTCGCTCCCGCCGCCTCGCAGATCATCGCCGCCCTGGCTAACGAGTACATCCTCCCCGCGCCCTCGGGCAACCCGTCCCCACTCGTCTACGGCTCCGAGTTCAAGAAGGACCCAGCCCCCTCCACGCTCGAACAGGCCCACAACCAGTCCTAAAGCCCGAAGCACACCTCGGCAGCAGTCACTACTTCTTTTCCGACCGCTCGAACCCCCTGTAGGCCTCCTGCAGCACCTCAGCGGATCGCGCCAGCGCCCTTTGCTCCTCGGCATCAAGCACCAGTTCCAGCACCTCCTCAACACCGCCGCACCCAACCACGCACGGCGTGCTCAATGCCACGTCTCGCAGGCCATACTGCCCCGTCATCAGCGTCGAGACCGTCAGCACAGACCGCTCATCCCGCAGGATCGCCTCACAGATCCGCGCCACGCACGCCGCAATCGCGTAGCAGGTATTCCCCTTCAACCCGGCCACCTCCGGCCCGGCCTCCCGCACGCTCGTCTGCATCTCCTCGCGCGACGGCAGCCCCTCCGCACCCGGAAACCGCGCCAGCGATATCCCGCCAATCTGCGCCGCACTCCAGACCGCCACCGACGAGTCCCCATGCTCCCCGATCACACTCGCGTGGATCGATCGCGCATCCACCTCCAGCCGCTCGCCCAGCATCGCCCGCAGCCTCTCCGAGTCGATCAGCGTCCCCGTCCCGATCACCCGCTCGACCGGAAGCCCGGACTCCTTCTGCGCAACATACGTCAGCACGTCCACCGGATTCGTCGCCAGGAGAAGCACGCCCTCAAACCCCTCCGCCATCAGCCGCGTCACGGAGGTCCGCAGCAGCCCCACATTCGCCGCCAGCATATCCAGCCGCGACCCGCTGAACTTCCCCGGTGCGCCCGCCGCCATCACGACCACCCTGCTCGCCGCCGCATCCTTATAAGTCCCCGCCGTAATCTTCACCGGCACGCCCAGCGGGACCGCCTGCTCAAGGTCCTTGCCTCGCCCCTGGCCAGGTCCTCCGCCTCGTCCAGCAGGATCAGCTCGCGAACCATGTGCTTCCCCAGAACAGCGTTGGCGCACGCCATCCCGACATGCCCGCAGCCGATGATCGATACCGACATCGACGTTCGTTGATCTGACACTGTCCCCTCCAGATTTCCTGCCGCACGAATGCAACTGCCGCTACCCGCAACAAATCAAGCCGCGCTCAACCGTGTATCCCGTCACACCCCGCTGAAGATCGCCTCCCGCGGATCCTCCGGGTTCAACCTCGCCAGCTCCCGCAGAATCTCCTTCGATCGCTCATCCTGCACCTTCGGCACCACCACCTTCACCTCCACGATCTGGTCCCCGCGCACACCCTCACGCGCCGCACTCGGGAACACCCTTCTCCCGCAGCCGCAGCTTCTGCCCCGTCTGCACGCCCGGCGGAATCTTCAGCTGCGTCCGCCCCCCGCCCTCGTGCGTGTCGATCGTCGGCACATCGATCTTCGCCCCCAGCGCCGCCTCCGAAATCGTAACCGGAACCGTCACATAAATGTCATCGCCCGTCCGCGTAAACACCGGATGCGGCTCCGCCCTTGATGATCAGGTACAGGTCTCCCGCCGCCCCGCCATCCGTTCCCGCATTGCCCTTCCCCGCCAGCCGGATCCTCTGCCCATCCCGCGTCCCCGGCTTGATCCGGAACTCCAGCGGCTCCTTCCGCGTCACCACGCCCGCCCCATCGCACGTCGGGCACGCGTTCTGCACCTTGCCCGTGCCGCCGCACCGCGGGCACTGGATGTTGAACTTCATCCGCCCGCCCATCTGCGTCACCTGCCCCGACCCGTGGCACTCCGGGCACTCCACCGCCCCACCCTGCGTCGCCCTGGCCCTTGCATGTCGGGCACACCTCCTGCCGCGTGAATCTCCAGCCGCGTCACCCCGCCGCGAACCGCGTCCAGAAGTCCACGCTCACCTGGTACTCCAGATCCGTCCCCGGCTGCGGCCCCGCGTTCTGTCCCTTCTGCCCGCCGTTGAACATCCCGCTGAAGATGTCCCGGAAGCCCCCAAATCCGCCCCCCGCCTGCTCCCCGCTGCGACGCCCGGCCGCCGCCCTGGAAGTCCGAAAAATCGAACCCGCCAAAGTCAAACGGAACCTCCTGGCTCCCCGGCACCGCCGCCGCCCGCGTCGACCCGCCGCCACCCGGAAACCCGCCGCCATACCCACCCCGCGCCGCAGCCTCCGCCGCCGCCGCATCGATGTTGTCCGAGTAGAACCCGAACTGGTCATACACCTTCCGCTTCTTCTCATCACTCAGCACATCGTTCGCCTCGGAGATCTCCTTGAACTTCTCCTCGGCCTTCTTGTCGCCCGGATTCACATCCGGGTGATACTTCCGCGCCAGCTTCCGGAACGCCTTGCGAATCTCATCCTGCGTCGCCGTCTTCTTCACGCCCAGCGTGCCGTAATAGTCCTTCTGTTGTGTCGTAGCCATCGTCCCTTACCCTCAATCCCAAACGCGCTCCATCAGCCCGGCAGCGCTACCAACAGCATCGCACTCAAGCCGCCTGGCACGTCGGACACCAGTACAAATTCCGCCCGCCATATCCTGCTTCCGCACCGTCCCGCCACACACCCAGCACGGCTTCCCATGCCGCCGATACACATAGTGCACCTCCTCCTTCAGCGGAGCACCTCGTCCCGATGCGGCCGATGCTTCGCCAGCGTCGTCACAATCCGCCGATCCACCATCCCCGCCTTCAGCAGCGGCTTGGCATCCTTCCAGATCTCCCTCAGCGTCTCCGCCGGCACCTCCACGCCCAGGCACAAACGGACTCAGCCGCGCCCGAAACAACAGCTCCGCCCGATAGATATTCCCAATCCCCGACATCACATCCTGCTCCATCAGCAGCACCCGATCGCCTTCTTCGCCTTCGCAATCTTCTCGATCGCCCGGTCCACCCTGTCCCCGTTCAGCGGATCAGGCCCCAGCCGCTTCAGCAGCGCCTCCCACCTCTCCCCCGTGTACACGCTGCAGTCCGTCGGCCCACGCAGCTCCACCCAGTCCACCTTCGCCACATCCAGGTTCGCCGACCCGTCATCCGTCGTGTACCGTGCCGCTTCGCCGTCACCGCCGCATTCTTCACCGGCCTCGCGCCCACCCGCCACATCCGCAGACGCAGCATCCCACGCACCTCCGGCAGCGGCATCTGCCCCTCCGTCCAGTCCCCATAACGCCCCAGGTGCACATGCAGAATCCGGTCCTTGCCGAAGTCATACCCCAGGTGCTTGCCCACGGCCATCACCCGCTCAATGCGTCCGTCCCTCCAGCAGCTGCGCATCCGCGAACCGCCCGTTCGGCCCCTCCACGTGCATCTTCTTCCCCGCAAACGCCGCCGTATGCCGCTCCGCCCATCGATGGATCTCATTGCCCTCAGGCATCCACGCCCTCCTTCTCCGTCGACCTCCGTCGCCTGCAGATCTCCAGCAGCGCCGCCTGCCGCTCCTGCGTCTCTTCGTCGCGATCTCCTCGGCCGCCCGCCCGTACTCAACTCGTACTTGTAGTGCTCGATAATCCGGTCCGGCGTCCACAGCGCCCAGTGGTTCGCATTCTGCTTGTGCATCCGCTTCAACTGGATCTCGTCCATCTGCCGCATCAGCTTGCGCAGGTCCGAGTAGTGATCCGAGTACGCGCTTTCGTCGCTCTCGATCAATAAGTGCATATCCACATACACCGGCTGCGCCCACTCGTAGAACGTGTGCCACACGTCGTACACATCCAGGTGGCCCTTCTTCACCAGCAGCGCCAGGTGCTCGTAGAAGTCCAGCACCTCGAACGCACTCACCGGCGGGTCGTCCAGCTCCCACTGCTTCAGCCCATCCTCGCTCAGCCGCGCCTCGGCCAGCCGCCGCCGCGCCGCCACAAACGCCTCCGACAGAAAAAATCCCAGCTGCTTCTCAAGGTTCGCAACCGCCCTGTACTCGCGCTCGTGCCGCAGCTGCAACGCTGCATACGCGATGGCGCCGGCGCTTGTCAGCACCAGCACCGCCGTCGCAATCGATTGCACCTCAACCCAGTCAATACTCATAGGCGCCCAAGCTCTGCATCTGGCTCTAGTTCCAGACCTGTCGTGCCTCAACTGCCTCGATCGAAAACATCTGGTCCGGCTCCGCCTCGCGCATCTTCCGCACGAAATGCTCCGCCTCAGCCTTCGTGTCGAACATCATCCGGTTGTACAGCTGTCCGGCCCGTACCTGGTCGCATCTCCATATCGTCTCCGTCATCGCTCTACCTCCACTCGCCTGGTTGAAATCCAACTGCCAAGAAACGTTCGCGTACTGCTCGTCCTTACTTCCTCTCATCTCTTCAACACCCTTCTTCGCAGCAAGTCGCTCGAGTCGTGGTGCCCTGCCTGCGCATTCAGATGCGAAGGCGGGACGCACGCTCTCGATAAAGCAAGAGGGGCACCCCGTTCGGAACGCCCCTCCCAGTTACCAACGTCTATGCGGTCTGTACCGCGTGCAATCAAAGCCTTGCGCGTTCTATGGAGCTTACTTCCGCTCCACGTCCACATACTCGGCGTCGATCACACCCTCTTCCTTCTGCGGCTCCTCGGTCGTTCCTTCGGCAGCCGCAGCTCCGTCCGTCGGCGCGCTTGCAGAGGCCTTGTACATCGCCTCCGCCAGCTTGTGGCTCGCCGTCGTCAGCTTGTCCTTGGCCGCATTCAGCTCGCTCGCACTCGGGCTTCCGCTCAAGGTCGACTTCGCCTCCGCCAGCGCCGATCTCCACCTCGCGTCTTGTCGCTTCCGGAGACCTTGTCGCCGCTCTCCTTCAGCATCTTCTCGACGTTGTAGACCATCGAGTCGAGGCCGTTCCGTGCCTCAACCGCGTCCCTCTGCTCCTTGTCCTCGGACGCATGGGCCTCGGCATCCTTCGCCATCCGCTCCACCTCTTCCTTGCTCAGGCCAGACGAGCTCGTGATCGTGATCTTCTGGTCCTTGCCCGTCGCGTTATCCTTCGCCGTCACGTTCAGAATGCCGTTCGCGTCGATGTCAAACGTCACCTCGATCTGCGGCACACCACGCGGAGCCGGCGGAATCCCGCTGAGCTTGAACTTGCCCAGCGTCCGGTTCTGCGCCGCCATCGGGCGCTCGCCCTGCAGCACATGCACCTCAACCTCGGTCTGCGAGTCCGCCGCCGTCGAAAACGTCTCCGTCTTCTTCGTCGGAATGGTCGTGTTGCGCGAGATCATCCCCGTCGCCACACCGCCCATCGTCTCGATCGCCAGCGTCAGCGGGGTCACGTCGAGCAGAAGCAGGTCCTTCACCTCGCCCGACAGCACACCAGCCTGCACCGCCGCGCCGATCGCGACCACCTCATCCGGGTTCACACCCTTATGCGGCTCCTTGCCGAACAGCTCCTTCACCAGCTGCTGGATCTTCGGCATACGCGTCTGTCCGCCGACCAGAACCACCTCGTCGATCTTCGACGCATCGACGCCGGCATCCTTCATCGCCTGCTTCGACGGTCCAACCGACTTCTGCAGCAGGTCGTCCACCAGCGACTCTCAAGCTTCGCCCGCGTCAGGTTCCGCACCAGGTGCTTCGGCCCAGTCGCGTCCGCCGTGATGAACGGCAGGTTGATCTCCGACTCCTGCGCCGTCGAAAGCTCGATCTTCGCCTTCTCCGCCGCATCCTTCAAGCGCTGCAGCGCCATCTCGTTGCCCTTCGCCGTCAGGTCCAAGACCGGTGTCGGACTTGAACTCCGAGATCAGCCAGTCCACGATCCGCTGGTCAAGATTATCGCCGCCGAGGTGCGTATCACCGTTGGTCGACTTCACCTCGATCACGCCTTCGCCAACCTCAAGAATCGAGATATCGAACGTTCCGCCGCCGAAGTCATAGACCGCGATCGTCTCGTCCTTCTTCTTGTCGAGCCCGTACGCCAGCGCAGCCGCCGTCGGCTCGTTCACAATCCGCTTCACATCCAGGCCCGCGATCTTGCCCGCGTCCTTGGTCGCCTGCCGCTGCGCATCGTTGAAGTACGCCGGAACCGTGATGACCGCCTCGGTCACCGACGTCCCCAGGTAGTCCTCCGCCGCCTTCTTCAGCTTCTGCAGGATCATCGCCGAAACCTCCGGCGCCGTGAACTCCTTGCCCTGCGCCAGCACCCCAACGTTGTCGCCCTTCGACACAACCTTGTACGGCACCATCTTCATCTCGTCGCCAACCTCGTTCATCCGGCGACCCATGAAGCGCTTGATCGAATACACCGTGTTCTCCGGGTTCGTGATCGCCTGCCGCTTCGCTACCTGGCCCACCAGCCGCTCGCCGCTCTTGGTAAACGCAACGATCGACGGCGTCGTCCGCCCGCCCTCCTCGTTCGCGATCACCTTCGGCTCGCCACCCTCCATCACCGCGACGCAGCTGTTCGTCGTCCCCAGATCAATCCCAATAATCTTCGCCATGTCCAACCCTCTCCTCAACCACCCGTCAGCCGATCTCTTCGGATCTGTCCGGCCATACCTTGACTCAGCCATCATCTCACATCTGAGTGACTTACTGTCAACCTATCTGATGCACCATATATTACGAAAGATGCAGGGAAACCGGACGCCAAACCCGGCTCCTTCCTCTTATTCCCACAACCTCCCGTCCAGCCAACCGCACCGGCACCGCGCGCCCACACCAATCCTCACCCGAACGTGTCATTCCCCCTCCGACCCCACACCTCCTATCCTTCGGGCAAGAGTTCGACCTCCGCTCGGGCTCCCGGAAAGCTGGAACACCGATGCCCTCGCCTGCTACTCTCGCCCAAACTCCGAAATCCCAGCACCGGCCACCCGCAGCTCCGCCATCACCCCGCTCCAGAACCCGCCGCCGCCTCCTCGCCGTCACCTCGCTCGGCCTCGCCGGCCTCCTCGCCGGCCTCCTCTCCGGCTGCGGCACCGGCATCCTCCCCTCCACAACCGCATCCGCGAACCTCATTCGTCCAGGCCACCGGCAACTGGCAGTTCACCTCCCCCGCCGCAGCAGCCTCTCGCCTCCCGTCCGTCGGCGGCGCGCTCACCGTCTCTGGCACGGAAGTCAGTGCCATCCTCTTCCCCGTTGCCCCCAGCTCCTGCGTCCGGCCCTCCACCCCGCTGCTCGCCACCGGCACCATCGACCCAGCCGGCCAGCTCACCCTCTCCGCCACGGTCGCCGGCGGATCCCTCAAGCTCTCGGGCACCCTCTCCGCCGATCGCCGAAGCCTCGCCTCCGCCTCCTACACCCTCACCGGCGGCGCCTGCGCCTCCTCCGCTACCGCCGCAACCTCAACCGCCTCCCTCCAGGGCCTCTCGCCCAAAGACCCGTCCTCCCCACCGATCGCCCAGCAGTTCCAGCCCGTCAGCGGCACCTACGCCGGAACCCTCACCACCGCCGAAGGCCAGACCTTCACTCTCAGCTCAACCCTCACCCAGACCTCCAGCCCCGGACGCCGGACGGCGTCTACCACGTCACCGGAACCGCCTCCTCCCCCGGCAACCCCTGCGTCCCCAGCTCCCTCTCCGCAACCGCCTCGGCCATCGATGGCGGAGCGATCTCGACCACCTACACCGACCCGGCAACCGGCTCCACCATCGCCGCCACCGGCGCCACCTCGCCCGACGCCTCCACCATCACCATCTCCTCCTGGACCATCAACAGCCCCTGCGGCTCCGACACCGGAACCGGAACCCTCACCCGCCAGTAACCCAACCGCCCACCCCGCCAGCCCACATAACCCTCATCCCCAGGACGGTCCCCAGGAGGCCCACCCGCCCCAGCCAAACCACCCTGTCCTCGCAAATGTAGCCAATCCCGGGCTGCTGCATCTATGTAAGGCAGGTCCCGTCTCCTTCCCGGAGTTGCGGCTCCACTCTCAGAGAAGGACTCCCTCCCGGAATGGCCGCAGCCACCGCCACCGCTCCCGCCAGACCAGACCGCCGAGGTCACCAAGGGCATCAACCCGTGGCTGATCGCCGCCGCCGTCATGCTCGCGACCTTTATGGAGGTGCTCGACACCGCCATCGCCTCCGTCGCGCTCCCCTACATCGCCGGCTCGCTCTCCGCCTCAAACGACGAGGCCACCTGGGTCCTCACCTCCTACCTCGTCGCCAACGCCATCGTCCTCCCCGCCAGCAACTGGTGCTCGCTCAAGTTCGGCCGCAAGCGCTTCCTCATGTCCTGCGTCGCCATCTTCACCGTCGCCAGCTTCGCCTGCGGAGCCGCCCCCACCCTCGCCTTCATGCTCCTCGCGCGCGTCGTCCAGGGAGCCGGCGGAGGCGCCCTCCAGCCCCTCTCGCAGGCCATCCTCCTCGAGTCCTTCCCTCCCGCCAAACGCGGCGCCGCCATGGCCGTCTTCGCCTTCGGTGTCGTCGTCGCCCCCGTCCTCGGCCCCACCCTCGGCGGCTGGCTCACCGACACCTACTCCTGGCGCTACGCCTTCTACATCAACATCCCTATCGGCATCCTCGCGCTGTTCATGATCAACAAGTTCATTCATGACCCCGCCTACATCAAGAACGCCAAGGTCCCCGCCTTCGACCGCATCGGCCTCGGAACCCTCGTCGTCTGGACCGGCTGCCTCCAGATCGTCCTCGACAAGGGCCAGGAGGACGACTGGTTCGGCGCCATCTGGATCCGCTGGGCCGTCTTCTTCCTCGTCACCTCCTTCATCTGGTTCTGCGTCCACTCCTGGCGCAAAAAGAATCCGCTCGTCGATCGTCAAGGTCTTCAAAGACCGCAACTTCCTCGTCGGCTCCACCCTCATCTTCTTCTTCGGCATCGGCATCTACTCCACCGTCACCGTCCTCCCGCTCTTCTATCAGGAGCTCCTCGGCTACACCGCCTTCACCGCCGGCATCGTCGTCGCACCCCGCGGCCTCGGAGCCATCTGCGGCATGCCCATCATCGGCTTCCTCTCCAACAAGGTCGACCCCCGCTACCTGCTCACCTTCGGCTTCGGCGTCTTCGGCCTCACCACCCTCTACTTCGGCAACATCACCCTCGACGTCTCCCCCACCACCCTCCTCGTCCCCATCCTCATCACCGGCTTCGCCCTCTCCTTCGTCTTCGTCCCCATCTCCACCGCCTCCTACGGCACCCTCAAAAACGAGCAGATCGGCAACGCCTCCGGCGTCTTCAACCTCATGCGAAACGTCGGCGGCTCCATCGGCATCTCCATCGCCCAGACCCTCCTCACCCGCCGCACCGCCGTCCACCAGAACGAGATCATCAACTCCGTCCCCACAACCGGCCAGCAGTTCCAGAACCAGATCACGGCGCTCCAGGGCTTCTTCTCAGGCGCAGGCGGTCCCTTCGGCAAAGCCAACTCCCTCGCCCCAGCCCAGGCCCGCCTCTACCAGGAGCTCCAGCGCCAGGCCGCCAACTGGGCCTTCGTCGACGTCTTCCGCTGGCTCTCCATGCTCTGCTTCGTCTGCGTCGCCATAGTCTGGGCCTTCAAAAAGGTCAAACCCGGCAAAGCCCCCGCCGGAGCCCACTAACCCCGGCCTCCCCTACACCGCCTAACCCGAACCCTGCCCCCCAGGCGGCCAGGCTCACGCGGCCTTGAACAAACGTTTCGCGCTTCAAGAGCGCCCATGCGGAACTGCTCCATAGGGCAGCTCCGGCCCCCAGAGCGACAAAGGCAGCTTCTCGGTTGCCGTCAGTCTTGAACGCCATCACGCAGAACACAGCCCAGGCGATCATGAAGCCACCGGTGACGAAGTTGGCGGTGTAACGGTACAGCGGGGGCATCGGGAAAAAATGTAAGCCAACCAAAGCCACAAAGCCGGGAAAGATATAGTTCTGCAGGCCCAATCTAGGCAGGATCAGGAACAAAAGGAACACCGCGCTGTACGTGACGGCGTTGATGATCATAAAGGTGCGATCATCCGCTTGCTTCTGTCTGTCGAGGGAGCCTTCAAGAGTGGTTGCTGGTCGAGACTGCTGCAGCCGCCACGCTGCGAAAGCAAGCAGACCGGCAGCTATAACGATGGGCGCGGTCACTGGAAGATGGAACTGATGAAAGTAAGCGGCTGACAAGAGGAGCCAGCAGCCACCGAAGACAGAGAAGATCAGGGCCCCTGTACATCGGCCATGCGCTCGGAGCAGGTTACGGCTCAACTGTTCTGGAGGAATCATGGCTGTTTGGCAAAGCTATCACTGCCGCCCTTCCCTGCTGGATGGATTGGTCCTGAGAAACGCCGTTCTCGTCAGCTGTCGCTGCAAGGCTACGAGGACCGGCCTCGGGGAGAGTTACTGACGAGAATGCGACTTCTGGGTACAATCCGGCTGAAGTTCCGGTCGCCGACCATCCAGGAGTTGGCAATCTATCACCGGCCGCACGAATGCTTAAGAAAGACAAGCCCCTCCAGAGGGGGCCCGTAAACACTGACGATTCTGCGAGATGGTTCTTCGGCTCCTTTTCGGAGACGCTTCTACCCTCGATCCGGCACTGGTGTGTTTTTCGGCAAGGCCTCGCCCTCCCGGTGCGCGCAGCTGCACCGCGTCAGGTTTCCTCGCTCGGGCGGTCTGTTATGGTTCTCCTCATCCAAATCATGAGCTCGTGGCCGCTCCATCACATGTGTCGCTCGATCCGTTCAGAGCACACATGCGCGTCCCACAAGGTTCCCCATATCCCGCTCTCCGGCTTCTCAGGTGGACATCCATCTGCCTGCTTTTTGTCTGTGCAAGCTTTGCGACCCCGTGCCCAGAGCATCACGGCGGCATCTGTGGCCAACCGGCGAAACCAGCCGTTGGTAGCGCTCGACCCACGGCATGTCGACACCAACCTGCTTGGGGGCCGCGTCAATCTTCAACCCATTGGCTCGTCGAACGGGGCGACAACCCCGCCTGGGCCGACCCCGCCTTTGACGACAGCTCCTGGCCCGCAATCGACATCGGCACATTCCATCCTGAACGCCACGACCTCATCAGTGGTACCGGCTCCACATCGTGCTCCGGCCCGGCGTGCAAGACCTCGCTGTCCTTGTTCGTCTTCCCTCTGACCACTTCCAAATCTTCGCGAATGGGAAGAACATTGGTGCGCGCGGCGAGCCGCGTGAAATTGATGACTCATACCGTCGGGGTGCTCAAATGCTTCGCTTCGACGTTCCGGCGGAAGCGCTGAAAATCTCAGCCCGAGAACTCGTCCTTGCTGTACGAGCAGGCGCTATGCGCGGATCGATGAGTGGGAAGATCTTCGCTGACTTCGGTTCAGTCGCAAGTATCTATCTCGAGAATCAGGATGCCGCGGGTCGAGACGTAAGCTATGACGTTGCGCACAGTGCGGCCGCAACGGCTGTAGAGACTATCTTGGGAGTGATTGTCGGCTGCATCGCACTCGCCATCGCTCTTGCGCTGCCGCGCAACCGGGAGTACCTGGCCATCACAGTGGTGATCTTTACCATGGTGGGATCCATGGTCCTGGAGCTTCTTTTCCACGAAACCGGAAGACAGGTTTATGGTTACGGAGAAGCGTTCTTGTCACTCGTAAGCACTTCGCGCAAGTCGAGTTCGTTCGTTCGATTCTTAAAGCGAAGGCGATCACGTGTGTTTCCTGAGCTTAGAGGCGATCTGCCTGTTTATTGCGACCTTAGATGTAGCAGCCTCTGCGAACATACTGCCTTTAAGCTATCTCACGTATCTGCTTCCGCCGATCATCCTCTACTCCGGCCTTATTGGCCTACTAATCCCGCCAGCCTTCAAAGGAAGCGTAGACGCTCGCGTGCTCGTGCCAACCCAGATTCTCTTCAGTGGCGCTAATTTTTTCTACCTTGCTCTCTACATAAGTGACTACTTTGTCAAGTATCCTTCATACGAGACTCCGCGACTGTCGATCGGCGGATACGCCTTCGACATAAACCACACCGCCGACATCTTCTACCTGTTGGCCATTCTTCTTTTCCTAGTGCTGCGCACCATCCGCATCGCCCGCGAGCGCCAGCGGGCTGTTGGCGAACTCGAAGCTGGCCGTACCACCCAGGCCCTGCTCTTCTCCCGCCAGCACCAGACCACCCCTGGCTTCCAGGTCGAAGCCGTGTACCGTCCAGCCAGCGAGGTCGGGGGAGATTTCTTCCTGACCTCTCCCGGCCCAAGTCAGTCTCTGCTTCGATCGTCGGAGACGTCTCCGGCAAGGGTCTCTCTGCCGCTATGAGCGTCTCGATGATCCTTGGCGTCCTTAGCCGCGGGGCTCGCTGGATCCCGAGATCATCCTTCAGAACCTCAATCTAGCTCTTTCTTGATCACGGGGACACCGGCTTCACCACAGCCTGTTGCGTCCACCTCACTGCTGGCGGAACGTTTCGCGTCGCCAACGCCGGCCACATCGCGCCGTACATCGATGGAGCGGAGATACAAACGTTGCCTCTCTCCCGCTCGGCCTCGCCCCGTCCAGACTTTTGAACGTTAGGCAACTCGGCCGAACGCGCATGGTCCTGCTTCCGACGGCGTCGTCGAAGCGCGCTCCTCCAAGGGCGACCTCCTGGGCTTCGATCGCGCCGCCACCCTCACCCGTCAGCCAGCTGAAGAGATCGCCGCCGCTGCCCAGACCTTCGGCCAGCAGGACGATATCACGGTGCTTACGATTGCCCTTATTTAGCTGCGCTGGCAAGAGCGCTGCTCCGATTGGAACGGAACTGGCAAGAGGTTCAAGGCGCGAACGAGTCGGTGCCGAAACTCATCGGGCCGCTTCCGGATGACGGTCAATCCGGAAGTGATCTGCGGATAGGTAACGAGAAACGCAGTTCTCGTCGGCTGTGATTATTGACGAGCGCTAAATCGTTAGCGCATTCAACCCGCAACAGCTCAAGCCAATAGGTCGCTTCCTTGTCACACCGTCTGTGACGCATCCGGTGCGACCAACGAGTTTCGTAACACCCTCGACCCACCTCCCTGCCGGGAACTCCGATCCCCCCACACGCCCGGCGGCATCTCAAAAGCGCTGTCATCCTGAGCGAAGTCGAAGGACCTGCGTCTCCACCGCCGCCGCCGGCAAAACCGCCGCACAAAACTCTTGCCGTGCCGCAAAGTCGAGGTACGATAATCCCGCACACCGGGCCCCCCATCTCTCTCGAACCGGAAAGGCACCCCATGGCCCAACAACCCTTCGTCCACCTCGAACTCAGCACACCCGACCTCGCCAAAGCCAAAGCCTTCTACACCCAGCTCTTCGGTTGGAAGATCGACGACATGGACATGGGCGGAGGCATGACCTACAGCACCTTCAAACCCGACACCGCGCCCGGCGGCGGTATGGTCTCCATGCCCGGAGCACCCACAGGTTGGCTCCCATACGTCGGCGTCGAAGACATTCACGCCAGCACCGAACACGCCCGAGCCCTCGGCGCCACCGTCGTCACGGATGTCACCGAGATCCCCAACGTAGGCTGGATGTCCGTCCTCACCGACCCCACCGGCGCCGCGATCGCACTGTTCCGCCCCATGTAAGCGTCCGGGGCTCCACGTAAGCCCTCGAGGGAATCCCTTCTCTCATCCCCCGAAGACCCTCCCCAAACGTGGCGCAACTACCCCCCACAAACGCGTACCATGGAACAAGGGTGGAGATCAGGCGTCGCGGCAACAGGTTGCAGGAGGCAGGTACCCCTACGTTATCCCCCCTGATTCGAAGACTTTGAGTACAAAGTACAGGGGGGGAGGGTACCCATGCACATCCACACCGCAACCAGCATCCGCAACCTCCTCCTGCTCCTTGCCGCCTTCGCCGCCGCAACCGCTGCCCACGCCCAGTTCGACCTCGAAGACTCCCACACCACCGCCGACCTCCGCGGCATCCACGCCGTAGGCAACGGCATCGCCTGGGCCTCCGGAACCAACGGCACCGTCCTCCGCACCGAAGACGGCGGCTTCGTCTGGCAGCCCTGCGCCATCCCCCCCGGCGCCGAACACCTCGACTTCCGCGGCATCCAGGCCTTCGACGAAAACACCGCCATCGTCATGTCCTCCGGCAAAGGCGACCTCTCCCGCCTCTACAAAACCACCGACGGCTGCCACACCTGGAAGCTCCTCTTCACCAACCCCGACAAAGAAGGCTTCTGGGACGCCATTGTTCTTGACCTTGCTCAACCTGGTGGGCCGATCGCTAAGCCAGCAAAGCGTTCGCGTGCCTACCTGCTGGGCGACCCCGTCGAGGACAAGTTTGTCCTCTACAGCAGCACGGATGGCGGTGAAACCTGGAAGCGCTGGTCGGACAACAAGGCGGAACGGTCCGCGCGCGCGGCAAAAGAGGAATCACTCTTCGCCGCCAGCAACAGTGCCGCCGTAGCAACAGCAGGTGCAGAGAACCTCGCCTTTGTCACAGGAGGTTCGGGAGGATCACATCTCTTCCTGCTCGAACGCCACGACTTTATGGACCGTAACCGGTGGTTGTCCTTCACACGATCAGGACTGCCTTTCCCTCGTGGCAGCACATCAGGTGCTTTCTCGATAGCAGCTCGCATCGTCGGCTATCCGGAGAGAGGCCTCGCCGATTTCATGGTTGTCGGAGGGGACTATGCACATCCAGAGTCGCCCGGCTTCGCGGCATTCCTTCCAACTCGCAAGTACTGCTGCGCCTGGCTCGTACCTCAAACCGTGCTCAAAGCTGTCACCCCACCCCACGGCTACCGCTCCTCCGTAGCCTACGACCCCAGCCACGAAAGCGTGGATAACCACCGGCCCCAACGGCACCGACATCTCCAGGGACGACGGCAGGAACTGGACGGCCCTCCGGCCCGGCCCAGGCCAGCCCGCCGACACCGACAAAAACTGGAACGCCCTCTCGCTCCCCTTCGTCGTCGGCCCCCACGGTCGCATCGGCAAGCTCCGCGACGACGCCTTCAAACCCTGACCAGCGAAACGCAGAGCCTCCACGACGCGAATCTACGGCTGCGGCGTGGTCGTGCTCGGAGGCGCTGGAGGCGTGGTCGTTGTGCTGGGAGTCGAACTTCCGGTCATCCCGGGCGATGCCGACCCGCTCAGGCTCCCCAGCCCCGACGCACTCGAACTCGCCATCCCACCCCCCAGCAGGTTTGCCTTCGCCCGCAATCTGCTCAATCCGCGGATCATAGAGGAACTCCCACGTCGGATAGGTCGTCTGCTCATTCAGCACCACGATCGAATCACCCACCGCCGAGCTACCCACCCCCACAAACGGCGCCCCCGTCCCCCCAAAGGTGCTGGCCGACTGACTCGCTATTCCACCCTGCCCCTGACCCGTACCCGTACCCGCCGCCCCAAACGCACCCCCAACACTCCCCGTCCCCCCCGCACCCAGCGTCGCGGCCCCCCCAGCTCCCGAAGTCGCATTTCCAAAGCCCGCACTCCCGGACGCGGCAGTGTCCGACCCACTCGCCCCCGCCCCGCTACTCGTCCCAAATAAACCCCCCGTTGTTCCGGATGAAGCCGCGCTGGTCCCCATTCCGCGGCCAGAAGCCATCCCCGCCGCACTCCCGAGCCCCGCACTGGCCACCCCCGCCAGGGGTTTCCCGAACAACCCCTTCACCGTCGTCTTCTGCTCGCCTATGTGAATCAGCCGCCAGTCCGATTTGCCGGTCATCGGATCCAGGTACTCCTGACGGAGAAAGCGAATATTATTCGACTGCTTCAGCTGCTCCATCGTCCCGGGGTAGTGTCCGAACTTCCTGTAGTACAGCTGGATTGCGCGCACATATTGGTTACCCCTGTGCACGGCCTCCACCTCACGCTCCCGGCGCAGTTGCCGAGCCATGGTGGGTGCCGCCACACTCAGGAGCAGAAGCACAATAAAGATCGCAACGATCGCCCCAATCAGGAGGAATCCTTCCTCGCCAGAGTCTCTCAAGGTACTGACAGGAACATCTGAGTGACCGGAAAATGCGGTCGCACGCAACGGGATCGGCGCTCCATCCTCCGCCCCACGCAGCTCCCGAGCCCACATCGTCACCGATCGTGCCATCAGTTCACCAAAAGGGGCAGTGTCTGTCGATTGCTGTTCACGAGGTCTTCGACCACCATCGAGGTCGCCGCGATGGAAAGGATCTTGTAACGCCTTTGCACGATATCGCCGGGAGATGCCAGAAAGACATCCTCTCCTCGCAGTAGAAACGCCTGCCGGCTCCCGCTGCCCGCTGTCGCGATCCCGAAGAATTTCAGATCGATCGGAGGGGGTGGCGGCGGCCCAACCGGACCCGTGTACAGCGGAGCATGCGCCACTTCGGTAGGTCGCGCAGGCGCGACTGGCTTCGGCATCGCCACAGCCTCACTCTGCCCCGAGAAGATATTCCGTCCGTTACCCGAGTACACCAGCGACTCCGTGACGAGCATCGGCCCCATCCGAAGCGTCGGATCGAGCTCCGCCGGTGTCATCCCTGTATGCTTCGTCCCCGCCCCGCTCACTCGTGAACTCGAACTGCCCAATGCCGGGCACAGAACCTGCGGAAGATGCCGTAACCGTGGTGACGACAGGCGCAGGTGGAGGCACTGGCGCTCCAGCCGTACTACTCAGCTGCCACCACAAAATGACACCGGCGAAAACAGCAAACAGACTGCCTGCCGCGATCTTTTGCTGCTGCTCCGTCATCGCGCGACTCCTCCCGAAGCAGGGCTCTCTACCGAGCCGCCATTCGTCTCGATAACCGCGGGTCGTAACACTCGCCTTCTCTGCCATCTCTCCCGGACCCGCTGCGCGCAAGTACGTAGTCAGGCCCAGGCGGAGGCCCACCGTTCCACTCTGCTGACCGCTCAAAGAGACGGCACGTATGACGAAGAACATCCTGTCCCGCTCCACCGCGTTCACGAACTGGACGAGACTCCGATAGTCCCCGCTCAGGCTCGCGTCCATACGGACCTCGGTCAACGCTCCCCCGTCGCCGTCCAGCACGGGTGCCTCCCCATACTGCACCCTTCCCAACTTAGCGCCTGTACGCTTCGTCAGGATGCCAAGTTCGGTCAGGAACTGACTGTGTGCATACGGCAGCCTGCGCTCATAAAAGAGATCAGACGATGACGTCGCCGTCGCCAGCTTCGCATCCAGACCCTCGAGCGGCTTTGCCTGTAGCTCTGCCACCTGCATCAGCGCCTTCTGCTGCGCCAATGCCTCTGTACCCTGCGTACTCTGCGCCCGCCACGCGACATACATCTGTGCCGCCATGAAGAGGTTGACGACGGCAAGCAGCGCCACACCGGCATAGTGGAAGTTCACCAAAGTCAGGAGACTCCGCGTCCGCTCGGTGAAGCGCTCCGTTGTAACCGCGAGAGGCAGCTTCATCGGCCCACTCCTACCGCCGCCGGCCCGAGATCTCTGGCGTGCCGGCCGCGTGGTTGACCACCCCGTGTCAAAGTTGAAGACCTATGGGCCGGCACCTTCGCCGTCGCAGCGGATGCCCCGTGCTCCTCAGTCTCTTTGGTCAGAGTATCGGCCGCCGCCCCACCGGCTGCCTTCCGAAGCTCCGGAAGCGGATTGTAACCACTAAGGATGTCGAACTCCACAGCCCCAGGCACGACCGTTGATGGATCCGAAACGACGGTCGCACGTCCTTCTCGATCCGAAGCCTGTGCTGCTTCATTGCTCAGCCGCGGGTGCACGAAACGTGCTGACCCCTCAAGATTTCGGACAAGTTGCACCGCTCGGTCGCGATCTCCGCTCACCCTCAGACGGATCGTGACCGTTCCGTCCGTCGTCGAGACCTGCGGTTCGATGCTCGTCACCTGCACCCCGCCCGGAAGCACCCGTTCGAGGTCCATCATCACCGCCGTCCAACTGAAACTCTTTCGCATAAAGACATCGTTGAGGAAGCGGCTGCGCTCGAGTACGGCCTGGTTCTTAGGCTGTCGCATTCGCGCCTCGTTCGCCTGCCGCTCCCGTTGAAGCAGCGCGGTACGTTCCTTCGCCGCGTCCATCTGCGCCACGGCAGCCGCCGCCTTTCGGTTCAGGGTATGCAGCCATACCCCCAGCCCCAGCGCCAGCACCGCAAGCAACGCCATCGCCAGCCGGAGCCTCGCAAGGAGAGGGCGTATCTCGATGAACGGTCTGGTTGCCAGGTTGAGCGAGATTCTCATCAGCCTTTCAAGGCCCCCCAAACGCCTGCCAGCCATCCCCAAGGCACCTTCGACGTCGACGCGCCTGCCAGCGCCTCCGCAGTCACCATCTCGCGGACCCGAAGCTCGTCCATCCCGTACATCCCCAGCACGACTCGGAGGCGCTCCGCTCCCATCGTTCCCGCTGCCATCACCGACGGGGGAGCCCCACCAAGCGTGTCCTCGAAGTAAGCAGCCGCAACACTTACGGCCTGGGTTATCTCCCGACCAACGCTCAAGGGCGTACTCTCGTTCAACACCCGCACTGCCTCGTCCGGCTCGGTCGGCAGTTGCACAGAATCTCCCGCCTCGTCCTCCACCACCCGCGCTCGCTCGAGCCGCCCAAGCACCTGCCCCTGCGCCCCGGTGGTGTTGTCCAACCGATCATAATCCTGGTCGTTAGAACCATCCTGTTGCATGCGTACCACGGAGGAACGCAGCTCTGTCCTTGTGTCTGTAGCAGCCGGATCATCTCCCGGTATCGCCAAACCGATCACGGCACCGCGTGGGCCGTCCAGCCCCGAACCCGTGTCGGAGGCGAGGTCGACGGTCCGGTGCAGAAGCAGAACTGCTCCTTGCACAATTGCTGTCGTCACGGAGCCAGGCCCGGCATTGACCACCAGCGTCGGCTCCGAGTCCGCCTCTCCTCCATCCAGCGCACCTAGGGCGGCCAACGTACTCGGAAGCACGGCGCCAGGCAGATAACCCGCGGCCGCAACCAGGGCCTCGTACTCCGCCAATACCTCGCATGGCATCGCAACCGCCAGCACTCGGACCGAATCCCTCCCGCTCGACATCACCTGGTAACTCACAACCGCATGTTCCGGGTCGAACGGAAGCAGCTTCTTCAGGCGAAACCTCACAACCGCAAGCGCCTCGGCAGCCTTCCCAGGGAGCACGTCGAAGTCCAGCAACAGCACCCTTACCGCCCCGTCTGGCACTACCAAAGTGACATACTTCGATCGTTCCCCACCCTTGGCCGAAACCCCGTCGAGCGCTAGTCGGATCGCTCCGGTAACCGCCGACGCGTCCAGAATATTCCCCGCCCGCAACCCCGGCCGCATCGCCCCCTCGCGGAGACGGCTGCAAGATACTGCCGCAAGAACGCTCACACCACCTTCCGCGCGTGCAGCGACAACAGCTTCCGGGCGAACCTCTACCGCAACCCGCGGCCTCGTTCCCATCGTCCTCGGTAAAAATTCCATCCCGTCCTAGCCTAACCGTTCTTTAGAAGCGCGCATCCCTGCTCTGTCGCTGAACTTCAATGCTTCACCATCCACGCCAGGACCCCCACATCCAGGGCTCCGAAGCGTATTCCCATTGTGCGAGGAAGAAAACTGCACGGACGAAGCCCTAGTCCAGAAGAGGAGGCTCTTTACAGGCCGTGCTCCCCAAAGTGGCAACTAGCGACCCGTCTCGATGAACGTAACCTTGTTAATCTCCTTCAGCGTCGTGATGCCCGCGCGTACCCGCTCGAGCGCCGAGTCTCGCAAGAATGCCATCCCTTTCTCCTTCGCCTTCTTGCGGATCTCGCTCCCGGGCTTCTTCGACAGCAGCATCTCCCGAATCTCGTCGTCCAACTCCAGGAGCTCGTGAATTGCCGACCTGCCCTTGTATCCCGTCCCGCCACACTCAATGCATCCCGCACCCTCGCGAAACACAAACCCAGCCCACTCTTCGGCGATCAATCCGTTCTCCTCCAGCTGCGCATCCGTATACCGGACCCCATGCGGGCAGAATTCGCACACCTGCCGCACAAGCCGCTGCGCCAGGATGCAGTTCAGCGCCGAAACAAAGTTATACGGCTCCACACCCATGTTGAGAAAACGGCCCAGAACGTCCACCACGTTGTTGGCATGTACCGTCGTAAACACCAGGTGACCCGTCAGCGCCGAATTGATGGCAATCTGCGCCGTCTCCGCGTCCCGGATCTCTCCCACCAGGATCTTGTCGGGATCATGCCGCAGAATCGATCGCAGACCGCGCGCAAACGTCAGGCCCTTCTTCTCATTCACCGGAATCTGCGTAATCCCGCGGATCTGGTACTCGACCGGATCCTCGATCGTGATGATCTTGTCCTCGTCGCTCTTGATCTCGTTCAGCGCAGCATAAAGGGTCGTAGTCTTTCCCGATCCTGTAGGCCCGGTCACCAGCACCATCCCGTACGGCTCGCGAATATACCGGCGAAATCGCGTCAGATCCTTCTCCGCGAACCCCACCACGTCCAGCGAGAGCTTCTTGAACTTCTCCGACATCGACTCCTTGTCAAGCACGCGAAGCACCGCATTCTCGCCATGGACCGTGGGCATGATCGACACACGGAAATCGATCAGCCGCCCCTTGTACCTGACCCGAAAGCGGCCATCCTGCGGCACCCGTCGCTCCGCAATGTCCAGCTCGGACATGACCTTGATGCGCGACAGAATCGTCTGATGATGCTCTCGCGCGATCGG
This sequence comes from uncultured Acidobacteriaceae bacterium, assembly GCA_963752655.1. Classification (GTDB taxonomy): domain Bacteria; phylum Acidobacteriota; class Terriglobia; order Terriglobales; family Acidobacteriaceae; genus Edaphobacter. Next base: position 445,369 of record CAVVZK010000007.1, on the reverse strand, counting down.
CGCCATCGCCTGCTGCAGCACACCATCGATCCGGTACTTGACCTGGAGGGAATCATCAAAGGTCTCCAGGTGGATATCGCTCGCCCGCCGTTCAAGAGCCGTAAAGATCGTCGTATCCACCAGCCGGATGATCGGCGAGATGTCATCCTCGCCCGTGAGCCGCTCAATCGAAATGTTCGCATCCGTCGTTGTCGTCCGACGACAGCACGTCAAATGCCAGCCCCTCACTCGCCTCGTCGAGCACGCGCTGGCTCTGCTCCGTCTTCTTCAGGAGGTCGGTGATCTGCGACAGCGTCGCCACCCGGGTCACCAGCCTCGTTCCAAGCAGTCCCGAGATCTCGTCAAGAATCATCAACTTCGACGGATCAGCTGACTGCGATCGCAAGCCGACCCTCATGCTGTTCCAGTGGAACGAAGTTGTAACGGAACATCATGTCGACGGGAACGCTTTTGAACAGCTCGTGCTGGATATTGAAGTTCTTAAGATCCACGAACTCGGCATGATACCGGCGCGCCAGCATCTTTGCGCGCTCCACCTCGTCCATCCCCATCTCTGCGACTGAAATCGGCACTGCAACCGGTGTAGCCATAACGCATAGACTCCCCTAGCTACCATCCGTCACAAGCCATCCCACGTCAATCCCCCAAAAGCCTGCCCCGCAACTCCCCCTTCGCGCTACTGTCCAGTCACCCCGCCGGCACTCAGGCTGAAGATCGGCAGATACAGCGCAATCAGGATCGTCACCACCACCACGCCCATCACGATCAGAATCAGCGGCTCGATCAGGCTCATCGCCGCCGTCAGGTTCGTCTGCACATCCTCTTCAAAGAACTCCGCCACCGAGTTCAGCATCTGCGGCAGCGCGCCCGTGCTCTCGCCCACCTCGATCATCTCGATCGCCAGCTCCGGAAACACCTTCGTCGCCTGCAGGCTCGCCGACAACCCCTTACCCTCGCGCACCGTCTCCACGCTGCGAAACACCGCCGCCCCGATCTGCCGCGAATCGATCGACCGCGCCGCCGTCTCCAGGCTCGGCACCAGCGGCAACCCGCCCGTCAGCAGCGTCGACAGCGTCCGCGAAAACAGCCCCACCTGGTACTTCAGCCACACATTGCCAAACACCGGCAGCGCGATCCGCACCCGGTCCACCACATTCGCGCCCGCATCCGTCTTCATCCATCGCGTACAACAGGAATATGCCGCAGCGCCAACGACCCCGCCACATACATCCCATAGCTCTGCGCACTCCTTCCCAGGTCCAGCAGAAACGTCGTCAAGTGCCGGCAGCTGCGTTCCCAGCTGGTCATAAAGCTGCGCGAACCGCGGCACCACAAACGTGATCAGAAAGATGAACAGCCCGATCACCATCACGATCAGCAGCGCCGGATAGATCAGGCTCGCCTTCAGCTTCTTGCGAAACGTCAGCGACACCCGCTGAAAATCGAGAAACCGCTGCAGCACCTCTTCCAGGTTGCCCGACCGTCTCCCCCGCCAGCAGCGTCGTCGTATACACCAGCGGAAACCCGCCCTGCGCCTCAAACGCCGCCGAGATCGACTCCCCCGTCTTCACCCGCGCGACCACATCCTCGAGCTGCGCCCGGAAGTGCGGCATCTTCTGCCGCCGCGCCAGCAGCTCCAGCGATCCCAAGGATCGGCAGCCCCGCCCGGATCAGCGTCAGAAACTGCTGGTTGAAGATCAGGAAGGTCTCGAGCTTGACCTTCTTGCGGCTGCTCCCGCCCCAGCGCACCCCGCGACTTCACGCAGTAGACGTAATATCCCGCCTGCGTAAACCGCGCCCGCAGCTCTTCCGCCGTCGCCGCCGCATGCGTCTGCTCCTGCACCCGTCCCCGCTCATCCGCCAGCCGCACTACGAACTCATTCATAGAAGTCTTGGAGCACCAGCCACTGAGCCTCCGGAAGCCGTCCCCAGTTTAGACGCACTCCCCGATGTTTCAGGATCTCTTGTATCGGGTACGCCAACTCGATCTCGATCTGTCGCGAACCAAAGGAGATCTCTGGTCCAGGAAGTCTGAAATGAACAATGTGCCTGAGTCTGACCGGGATGCCGCTAGCGAACTGGCTGAATTGAGCGGGAGCCAAGAAGGACCAGACCGACACCTTCGGCATATGCCGAGATCTGGACATCGTCGTCGCTGGATGGTGGGTTTGTCTCGAGCCAGACTACGCGGCCACGTTGGAGCATTCCCTTCTCCGGAGTGAGTGCCCTTGGCTATTGATGTTGAGTTGCGGTAAGGCACGTCGGCAGCAAGCATGTAGGTCTCTCGGTACTGCTTCGGCTTCGTCATTCGATCTGGGCTCCTTGAGAGTCCCTGCCCGCGCGTCTTGTCCCGTGACAGGGTCCAGGCGCAGGTTATGCGGTAGATAGGCTCCTTCCTATAACCCGCCTGGGGGAGCGGAATGATCCTCTTGGGTTACAGCAGGACGGTCCTGTCGCACCGAGGATTGCCCAGCGACAGCTCGAACCTCCAACTCAGCTCTCGAACTTCAAGCACGTGATCTATCACGCTCGATTCCAGTCCGAGCACCGCCCGCTCCTTCAGCATGTCCAGGGTCAGGCGTCGGCTTTGCTGGAGATCGTGATGAAAAGTCCCCGTCGATGACCTTCGCCAGCCCTTTATCCAGCACCGCGAGATTGACCTCGTCGTTCAGGGCAAAGGACCGGTGGTCGAAGTTGGTGGAACCGAGAACGCTCCAGACCCCGTCGACCGTCATGACCTTCGCATGAATCATCGCAGGCTGGTACTCGAAGATCTCGGCGCCTGCCTTGATAAGCGTTCGGCTGCTGTGACGGCTGAGCCTTCGAATAGTGGGATGATCTATGCGAGGCCCGGCCGTAAGAATCTCCACCTTCACGCCACGTTTCTGGACGGCCTCGATCAAAGCGCGACGGGCACTCCGATCCGGAAGGAAGTAGGGCGAGGTGATGCGTATGGTCTCCTTCGCACTCTTGAGCAGCGCCTGAAAGAGAATGCGCGCCTGGGTGCCACCGCCATGTGGTGTGCTCGCGACCACGAAGCTGAGGACGCCCTCGGGCATAGAACGGAAGCGGAACTGCTCCGGCCCCGAAAGGATCTCGCCCGAGCATTCGAGCCAGTTCTCGGAGAACGTCGAGATCAGACCCGCGACCGCCTCGCCCTCCACACAGAAGACCGTATCTCTCCAAACAGGAGCGTGGTCGGTGCTGTAAAGCCAGCGGTCCGCTATGCCAGCTCCACCGATAAATCCGGTCTCGCCATCGATCGTCAGCAGTTTGCGATGGGTACGATTGTTCGCCTTTGGCCAGGTATCCCAGCGGAGAGGATGGTACCAGCGCATCTGCCCTCCGGCCGCGTTGAAGCAGTCGAAGTAGCTGGAAGGAGTGGCAAAGCTGCCAAGCGCGTCTACGATGATCCGCACCTGTACCCCGGCGCGAGCGCGTTCAGTCAAGACGTCAAGAAACGCCCTGCCTACCTCTCCTCGTTTGAACTCGTAAAACTCGAGGTTGATGGCATGCTTTGCCCGACGAATCGCCTCAAGCTGGGCGGGATAGAACTCGGATCCGTTCTTCAGTCGGGTGATACGGGATCGGCGGAGCGTCCCGTCAGTAACGAGGCTCAGAAACTGGACGAATTCGTCTGAGTCAAGGGCGCACCCTGAGCCGTCCTGCATCGAGTATGGTATCGACGGACCGAAGAAGTCGAGCAGGACGCGAGAGCCGTAGAGAACGCAGCGCGCCAACGCCCACCGCTGCCAGGGTCCGGGTTGTGGAATGTGCGCGATGGCTGGTGTTCGGCGTTTCCATGCAGGGTTCAACCATACAGGCGGCGCACAGCCGTTGGCGAAGATTGGAAGCCCGCAGGGATCCTGAAACAGGATTTCAGCCTCGCTCCGGACTGGCAACCCGCGATCCCGTCCGTTAGCCACAGCAGGAAGACCCGTCTTCCATCCAGAGATCAGAATCCGGGTGCACTGCCTCCACCCAGACCAGCGAGGGTGGTCTGGAGGTATTTGTGGGGATTGACTGACGTGTCGTGAATCTTGACCTCGTAGTGGACATGGTTGCCAGTGGTGCGCCCGCTATGGCCAACATAGCCAATGATTTGCCCGCGAAAGACCGTCTGCCCTGCGAGAACATTGAAGCCGGACATGTGGCCATAAAGCGTCTTCAGGCCATGCCCGTGGTCGAGAACAACCTCTCGACCGTAGCCGTTAGAGATCCCTGCCGAGAAGACAATCCCGTCAGCAGTGGCGCGGATTGGCGTCCCAAGAGGAGCGGAGATATCGATGCCCTTGTGGAACTCGCCTTCTCCCGTGCCGAGGACAGGGTCCTCACGCTGGCCGAAGCCGGAGGTGATCGGCCCGATCACTGGCCAAAGGCTGGGGGCCAGCGAGGCGTCGAGTGTTGTGCCGATGCCAGGGATGCGCGTGAGGCTGGTACTGCCGTCCGTGAGGCTCGTAAGGGGAGCGGTTGGCATGAAGCGGGTAGCATGACCGTTCATAGCCGAAGTGCGAAGCGTATAGAAGGCGTCAACAGACTTGAAGTAGCTGTCGTTCGAGAAGGCCGAGCTATCCGAGGCAAGAGGTGCCGTGGCAACAGGGGCCACCACCGCGTGCCTGGAGCCGCGGGAAGCTGGTCCGCTACCCTGCGAAGAAAGTTTGCTGGCCGTGAAGCCGTAGAGAGCGGAGACCTCGGTGGCAAGCGAGCCGAGGCTGGCAGCCTGCACTTCGCGCTCCTGTGCAGTCTTCTCCAGGTGCGCGTAGTCCTTTTGCAGGTTGTTGTGATCCTGGCGCAGCTGGTTGAACCGTGCGGTCTTGATCAGCATGCGGGAGTAGGAACCCGCTAGGCCGGTGATGGTGAACAGGCCGATAACGGCGGCGCCAACGAATACGTAGGCGTAGTGGAGGGGAACCGATACCTTGTTCAGACTGCCGTCGGCGTCCCGGCTCACAAGCATGATGTAGAAGCGCTTCTTACCTATCAAGTTAAGACCTTTGCCCGGAGTTGGCCGCCGAGGCGACTCGGAGAGAAGAACTACGCCTTCCCGGAAATCGCATATTGGCGGTATCTCTCGTGGGCTACAACACTGATCTTAACCTACGGCCCCACCGCGCGCAAGGAATGGAGGCACTAAAGGCGAGGTACCAGCATGGGTCAGGAAATTTGGGTCCTCAATTGCAGTGTGGTTATTCTGACTAAACTATGCGGGCAGCCTCGAGTGCTTCGTCCGAAACAGTTTTGATCGAGCAGATCCGACGGCGGTTCGTGCGCAAGCGAGGCAATGGCGTAGAGCAGGGTATCGGGGATGATTGTGCCATTCTGCGTCCCAAGGGGGGGTGGGAGGTGGTGGTTACTACGGATCTGTTGCTTGAGGGGCGGCATGTCCGGAGGGATCTTCACCGTCCGGAGTCGTTTGGGCATCGGTGTATTGCCCGTGGATTGAGTGACATAGCTGCTATGGGTGCAGATCCGATCGCCGCCTTCCTGTCGCTCGGGCTGCCCGGCTCCACCACGGAAACTGGTGCAAATCGACGGTGGTTCACGCGGTTTCTGGATGGTTTTCAATGGTTGGCGGATGGTTCCGGGGTGGTGCTCGCCGGAGGCGATACGGGCCAGATCCTTGGGGAAGGGATGATCGCCGACGTGGTTCTGGTCGGCCAGGCCCCTCTCGGAACGGCGCTGCGGAGGTCCGGGGCGAGGGTGGGTGACGGGATTTACGTGACGGGTGCGCTGGGGGGAGCGGCTGCCGAGCTCGGGAGGATGATCGCTGGAAAGGGCCGGAGCGTCCGGCGAAAGGAACCCGGGGGGATGCAGCCACAAAGCTACCCGGAGCCGCGACTGCGGGTCGGCCAGGCGCTGCGCAGGCGCGGTCTGGCCACCGCCTGCATCGACGTGAGTGATGGTCTCTCGACCGATCTTGGACATCTATGTGATCGATCGGGAGTGGGCGCGGAGATCTGGGCAGGCGCAATTCCGATCCATTTACTTGCGCACGGGCCCGAGGCGCTGGAGCTTGCGCTGCATGGCGGGGAAGATTATGAACTGCTGTTCACCGCGCCCGGCCCGGGTGCGGGTTCCGGGAAGGTTGGCGGGGGTAGCGGTTACCAGGATTGGTGAGGTTGTGCCGCGCGGGAAGACGGTGATGGTGCTGGTGGATGCTGGCGGGCGGCGAACAGAGCTGAAGCCAGGCGGGTGGGAGCACTTTCGGCCCGGGAGCAGCATAGGCTGAATGCGGGCCCTTGATGGGGATGAGGTTCGGGGTAGAGAAGCGGGTCCTTCGCTGCCCTGTAGATGGCCAGGAGCAATGACTGGGTCGCTACGCTAGAGGAACAAGCCAAGGGTGACAGTTGCAGGCGGTGCCGGGAGCTCTGCTCGCTGCTAGCATCGGGATCTCGGGGCAGGATCGGAGGTCTGGTATGCGGGAGACGACACGGATTGTGCGGGCGATGCTGACCCCGGCGCTGGCTGGGGAGGCCATGCACGAAGGGCCAGTCTTTGCTGCGCCGTTCCACGTGCCCGGTGAGCCCGCGGAGGCGGCCTACAGTTACGGTCGATCGCATAATCCGACCTGGACGGCGCTTGAGCGGGCCCTGGGAATGATCGAATCCGGCGAGGGTTTCAGCGCGCGCGCACTGGTCTTCGGGTCCGGAATGGCGGCGGTGACAGCAGTCTTCGGGTCGGTGCTTCGTCCGGGGGATGCGGTGGTTCTGCCGAGCCAACGCGTACTTCACGGCGCGGGTGCTGGCGGAGACCTACTTCGCAAGGATGGGGGTCGAGGTCCGGCTGGCGCCTACGGCCGGAGATGCGCAGGGTGAGCTGCTGGAGGGGGCCCGCCTGCTGTGGATCGAGACGCCCAGCAACCCGGGGATGGAGATCTGTGACATCCGCGCTCTGTGTGAGCGGGCGCATGCGGAGGGGTGCCTGGTGGCGTGCGACAACACAACGGCAACGCCGCTCGGCCAGAAGGTGCTGGAGCTGGGGGCGGACTTCTCCGTGGTCTCAGATACCAAGGCGATGACGGGACACAGCGACCTGTTGCTGGGGCATGTGGCAGTCCGGGACGGAGTCGGGGATAGGAAGGGCGTCGGCGGGAAGGTGAGCGAAGACCGGGGTGAGTTAGAGCTTTGGGCGGGGCTGGAGCAATGGCGGACGTTGACGGGGAGCATCGTGGGTCCGATGGAAGCCTGGCTGGCAGGGCGATCGCTGGCCACCCTGCCTCTGCGCCTCGAGCGCTCCTGCGAGAATGCGATAGGAATCGCCAGATTTCTGGATGCGCGACCGGAGGTGGTGCGGGTGATGTACCCGGGTCTGCCCGGGCACCCAGGGCACGGCATCGCGCTCGGGCAGATGCGGCTGTTTGGGCCGGTGGTGAGCTTTGTGCTTGAGGACAGGGCAGCGGCCGAGCGGTTTCTGACCCGGTCCCAGCTGGTGTCGAACGCCACCAGCTTTGGCGGGGTGACCACAACGGCGGAGCGAAGAGCGAGGTGGGGTCATGACGCCATCGAGGAGGGATTTATTCGCCTGAGCGCCGGCTGCGAAGACGGCGACGATCTGCTCGAAGACCTCGAGCAGGCGCTTCGGGCGGTCTAGGTACCCTCCGAGCTTCGCAATTCGGAGGTGAATATATCCCAATCACGGCTTTTCGGTAGGTACCCGGCGTGGTGGACAGCTAGGCTTCAGAGGGACGCTGTGCGCCCCAAGGAGCTTTCCCCGTGACCAAGTCTCTCCGTTCCATCGTTTTGCTAAGTGTCGTCGCTCTCTCCTCCCTCCCCTCCTTTGCAGCGATGACCGGTGGCAATCCTCGTCCGCAGTGGCCCGTGCCTACCTCCGCGATCTCCGGATTTGTTGCTGGGGCGAGGGCCTATCTCGGGGTATAAGTAGTTTTGGTCGTGTGAGCAAAGATGAACCTGTCGAGCCTGGATGACGTTCTGTGGGCGGTGAGTTTTCTTGAACATGCCGCCCTCCTCCTTACTCTCCTGATCAAGGGGCGATGGCGAACGTTTCCCGTCTTTACGGTGCTTATCGGCTTCCAGACTGCTCTTACGATCTCCCTTTACGTGATTTACGCGCGCGGCAACGGTGCGTTGTACGCCTACGTTTACTGGTGGGCTGAGGTCATCGACTTCCTCCTGCAGATCGGTCTGGTGCTGGAGATGGCTCGCATCGTGCTGCGTCCCACCGGGACCTGGATCCATGACGCGCGACGCCAGTTCGGCATCGCGGCCACGGCTGGCGTTGGCGTCGCGGCGCTTCTGGCGTGGGGTGTAAGCCCTCCCGGATTGAGGAGCCTGGAGGTCTGGCAGGTGCGTGGAAGCCTGTTCACCAGCCTGGTGATCTGTGAGCTGGTCCTGCTGATGGCTCTTTCGGCCACGCGAATGGGCCTGGGATGGCGAAACCATGTGATGTCTCTGGGCCAGGGACTCGCCGTTTGGTCGATCGTTGCGGTGGGCGTGGACGGGATCCAGAGCTTTGTGGGCGGCGCGCAGCAGTTTGCCACGCTCGATCACCTTCGGGTTGCGGTGTACTGCGTCGCTTTAGGTTACTGGACGGTCCAGTTCTGGTTACCTGAACCGGTTCGACGTCCGATTTCCCCAGAGATGCGCGATTACCTGCTTGCCCTTCACCGCTCCATCACCTACGATCTCGGTAGCGCTGACGCAGAGAGCTGAGCCTTCCACCATGCTGCCCATGCTTCCATATTTCGGCATTGTCCTGCTACTGATCGCCTTTATCTCCGTGGCGGTGTACTCCCAGCGCAGGTCGATCAGACTCTCGGCGGATTCGTGGGATAGCCTGGTCGCACGGATGGAGCAGGTGGACTTCGCGGGCTTGAAGACGGTTGCGCAGGACTACCTGGATCCAACCGAACACCAGACACATCTTGAGCCCGAGGAGCTGTGGGCGATGGTTGGCGGCCGGGAGGGTCTGCGGCGCATGCGTTCCAATGCAGAGCTGATGCTGGGGCTGGCTGCCTACGCGCAGCAGTGGAACTTCGAAGAAGCAACGATCGTGGGCGAACGGATGCGGCGGGATTGCGTCCGGCTGCGAAAGGCCGTGTTGCGGGTGGAGCTTGGCCTGTGGCGGTACTGGTTTATGAAGCGTCTTTCGTTGTACGCTCCGTTCCATCTTCAGGAGGCCGCAGGTGCCTATTACCTGATGCGCCAGCGGCTTCTGGCCCTGTGCCTGACAAGCCACTCGGGGCGATATTCGCGTCTTGCCGCTGCGCTCTAAGCCCGCGACGCAGACAGCTGTCTTCTCCTTCTCTCAACCCTTAGCCTGCCCTTTTCTGGGCGTCGCGACCCCGCTGCCCGGAGAGCCTGCGTCTGATGGTGTGGGCGGCTGCACGGACGGGAGAGCATGAGCAAGGCAGAGTTCGGGCGCGGGTGGACGGCCGTGGTGCTCGATCGGGCACCGATGATTGCGCCGGCACGCCGGTACACCTACCCCCGCGAGGTGGCTGGGGAGGAGGATGCGATGGCGCGGGGGGCGCTGGAGCTGCTGGTCCGGCCAGCTGCGGGAGGGGAGTTCCTGGCGAGGTGTGCGCTTGGATTTCAGAGCCCGGTGATGCCGACCGGGGTTTGGGGGTGCCCTGCGGCGCGGGAGATGTGCGCTGTTGCGGGTGGGTATGCCTACGTCATCGATACGATGCGTCCGGAGGTCTCAACGCTGGTGGAGCTGCGGCCGGTGGTGGCGTTGCGAGAGCTGCCGGAGCTCGGCTTACTGCTGTTTGCAGGCTTTCATACCGTGGCGGCCTGGGGGGAGCACGGGATGGAGTGGGAGTCGGCCAGGCTGAGTTGGGAGGGGATCGGGCTGGGCCTGGTCGATGGAGATGTGTTGCACGGGCTCGGGTGGGACGCGAGATCGGATAGGGAGCTTCCTTTCACGGTCGATCTTCGGACGGGGCGGCACGAGGGTGGTGGGTTTCTTCGTTAGGGGCTGAGCTGCGCGCGGTGGGTGCTGATTGGTGGCCAGACGCACCGAGGGCGGCCTGGTCGGCCGCCCTCGGGATTGCGGATCAGGGTGCGCCTAGGCGAGAACGGCCACGGCGTTCGCGCGCTGGGAGATGGTGTTGAGGAGGTTGTTGGCGTGCTTCTCTTCGTCCAGAGTCTTCTGGAGCAGCTCGGCGTGGCGGGGGAGGTTGAGCTCGGTCGCCCAATCCCGTGCCGTGCCATAGGAGGCCATCTCGAAGTGCTCGACCTTCTGGGCGCTGGCGAGCAGGCCTGCGTCGCGGACTGGGCCGGCCTTGGATTCGGAGACGATGTTTTCTGCGGCGGCTATGAGCGCGGCGGTGACGGCGCACTTCTTATCGTCGGCGGTGCCGTTGAGTTCGGAGATGAGACCTTCGAGGCGCTGGGCCTGCACGGCGGTCTCCTGCTTGTGGGACTGGAACGCGTCTTTGAGCTGCTGGTCGGTTGCGTGATCGATCATGCTCTCAAGGCCGGCGACGATCTGCTTCTCTGCGGAGAGCATGTAGCGGAGCTGAAGCGTATAGAGCGAGCGGAAGCTTTCAATGTCATTCGGTGTGATGAAACCCATGTGAACCTCGGAGGGGGTAGGAGACCGCCCTTGTTCTGTTGGAGGCTCACGGAAGTCTGTGCGTTGGCCGTTGGTTTTGGCGACAGAGGAGAGGTCGTTGATGCGGTCGAGATTCTTTTCGGGAGATGCTATTCGTCCGCCCGAGCTGGGACCTCCGGCTGGTAGAAGGTGAGGGCTGCGTCCCCCTGTTTGAGTGTGCGGGTCTGGCGGAGCCTGCCGACCGCGGCGGGGAGGGGGAGTTTGCTCGAGTGCTCGGCGATGATGACGGCCTCGGGTGCGAGGAGGTGCTGGGCACGGGCGCTGCCGAGGAGGGCGAGGGTGTTGGTGTAGTCGGCGCTCGCGTCGTAGGGGGGGTCGAGGAAGACGATGTCGAGGAGGAGCCTGGGGCCGAGGAGGGCGTTCGGGGTGTCGGCAGGGCGGTCGATCAGCTTGTCCAGAACCCTTTCGAGCGCGGAGATGGAGCTGCGGGGCTCGAGGGTGTAGCCGGACCGGACGCCGAGGGCCTGGAGGTTGGCCCGGAGGTTGGCGACCGCGGTGTCGGCGCGTTCGGCGAAGAGGACGTGGGCGGCGCCGCGGCTGATGGCTTCGATACCGACGGCGCCGGTGCCGGCGTAGAGGTCGGCGAAGCGGGCGCCCACGATGCGGGGCTGGAGGATGTTGAAGAGGGTCTCCCTGAGCCGGTCGCTGGTTGGCCGGGTGCCCAGACCGCGGGGGGAAAGAAGGGGGCGCGAGCGATAGGTCCCGGCGATAACGCGCATGCCTGATGGTAACGGTGGGGCTGGGAGAGACGCAGACCCCCGTCCGGAATCAGCGAAGTTCTACAATAAAGGCCATGCGTGGTTGGAACTTTTCCGCAGGGCGATGGTTCGGTGTGCATCTCCGGATCCACGCGTTCTGGATTTTGCTGCTGGGCCTTGCGGCCGGCTCTTCGACCTACAGGGGCGGGTCCGCGGGCCGGGGCATTCTCTTGTGGTTCGTGTTGCTGGGGGCGGTCGCGATCCGGGAGATGGCGCGGGCGTTGATGGGCTTGTGGGAGGGGCTGGAGCTAAAGGAGGCTCTGCTTCTGCCGACAGGAACGGTTCTGAGTTATGCCAGCCATGAGGCGGCCGAGCGGGCCTCGACGGGACCGGTGCAGCTGCGGATGGCGCTTGTAGGCCCGGCTGCAAACCTTGTGTGCGGCCTGGTCCTGGCAGCGCTGATGCTGACGCTGACGCCGGGGATCGCGCTCCTCGAGCACCCGTGGCTGACACCGGCACGGCTGCTCCGGTCCGCAGTCTGGGCAAACCTGCTGCTCGGCGCGGTGAACCTCCTTCCAGCGGCTCCGCTCGATGGCGGGCGGCTCCTGCGAGGGATCCTGGCGCGATCGAAGGGCTTGATGCAGGGCGGGCGGGCCGCTGCGGCTGTGGGGCAGGCGCTGGCGATTGGCCTGGTAGTGGCCGGGTTCGCGCTGAGAGATGTGTGGTTGATGGCGCTCGGGATGCTGGTCACCTTTGGGCCGCAGCTCGAGAGCGACAGCATGCTGCTGGACAGCGACGTGGACACCGTGACGATGCGGGACGTAATGCTGAGGAACTTCTCGACGATCTCGGCTTCGGACACGCTCGAGGGCGCGCTCGAGAACGCCGTTCACTCGCTCCAGGATGTGTTTCCAGTGGTGCGCGGCGGCAACGTCGTGGGTGCTGTCTCGCGGCAGGGGATTGTGGAGGCGCTGCGAGCGACGGGTAACGGGTACGTGCAGGGTGTCATGACGCGCACGCTGTCTATCGCGAGCCCGGACGACTCGCTGGTGAAGACCGTAAGGCGGATGATGAGGGCCACAGGCGTACAGATGGTCCCGGTGGTCGAGGGAGAGCGCGTGGTGGGGATCATCACCCCGCAAAACCTGGCGCACTCGCTAAGGATGTTGAACCAGCGGCGAAGGCTGCGACGGCCGTCCTGATGGACGGCACTGGCGGGAACCACGATCCCGTGCATGCAGAGGACGGTGACGGGACGGGCGTTGCCCTGGAACAGCAGATAGAGGCAGAGTGGCGGAGTGCACAGCCTCGCCGCCCGCTGGCTCCCGGGCTCTACCTGGTCGCTACGCCGATCGGCAACCTTGAGGATATGACGCTGCGGGGTCTGAGGGTGCTGCGCGAGGCGGACCGGATTGCATGCGAGGACACGCGCCAGACGCACAAGCTGCTCCACGCTTACGGGATCAGGACACCGACCGTGAGCTACCACATGCACAACGAGGCGGGGCGCGCAGCGGAGCTCCTGGAGTTGCTGAAGGCTGGCGGTCGTGTGGCGGTGGTAAGCGACGCCGGGACGCCGGGAATCGCAGATCCCGGGTCAGAGATCGTGCGAGCCGCAGTGGCTGCCGGTGTGCCAGTGTACCCGGTGCCGGGAGCGAACGCGATCGTCTCAGCCCTTATTGCGAGCGGGCTCGAGCTCGAGGCGGGCTTTGCCTTTCATGGCTTCCTCCCGGCAAAGGCGGGAGCGCGCCGAAGCCAGATGGAGGCTCTGCTGCGGGGCATGCGTGCCGTCGGCTCCACTGCTGAGAGGGAGGCGGCGCCGGTGCAGGTGTTCTATGAGACGCCGCACCGCATTTTGGAGGCGCTGGCCGATGTGGAGGCGGTCTTTGGGGCGGCGCACCCGGTGGTGGTAGCGCGGGAGCTCACGAAGCTGCACGAGGAGTTTCTGCGAGGGACCGTGAGCGAGGTGCGGGCGGAGCTCGCCGGACGAGACAGTGTGCGGGGGGAGATGGTCTTGATGCTGCGTGGGGAGGTCGCGGCGGCTGCCGAGGCATCGGAGAGCGTTGCCGCGGCGGTGCGCAAGCTGGTGGAGGGTGGGGCAGCCGAGAAGGAGGCATTGAAGCAGGTGGCGCGGGAGCGGGGTATGGGGAAGAGCGAGGCGTACCGGGAGTGGCAGCGGGGTAAAAGCCGTTAGCTGCCCTCGTCAGCCCGCCCTGGTCCGGGTCTCCGAACCAGAGCGGTGAGTAAACGGCAGTATCTGCTCTTGGAGCGATGAATCTACCAGGGAAGCGTTTCGCCGAGGTGGACGTACCCACCGGTAGGGCCGTCGGGGCCCAGGGTGGCCAGATCCACCTCGGTCTTGGCTCCGTCGACAATCTCCATCGGCGCGGCATCGGTGCCCATGTCGGTCTTGACCCAGCCGGGGTGGGCGGAGTTGACCTTGATATTCGTCCCCTGGAGAGCGTGGGCGAGGTGGACGGTAAAGGCGTTGAGCGCCGTCTTGGAGCTGTCGTAGGCAAACGCCTTGGCGTCGTAGATGGGCGAGCCGGGGCTGGCATGGAGGGTGGTGGAGCCGAGGATGCTGGATACATTGACGATGCGGGCCGCGGGGCTCTTGCGAAGCAGCGGAAGCAGGGCCTGGGTGAGCTCGACCACCGCGAAGAAGTTGGTGTCGAAGGTGCCGCGAAGCTCCTTTGGGGTGACAGTCACGGTGGTGTTCTTGCCGAAGCCGTCCTCGGCATTGATGCCCGCGTTGTTGACGAGAATGTCGAGCTGGCCAAAGTCCTTCTCTATGAGAGCTGCCGTTGCGGCGATATCGGCCGCGTCAACCACGTCGAGCTTGACCGGGCGGGCGTCGATCCCTTCGGCGGTGAGCTTGTCGACAGCTTCCCTGCCCTTGCCGGCATCGCGTGCGCCGACGAGGACGGTAATTCCAAGTTTGCCGAGTTGACGTGCGGTCTCGAGACCGATTCCCTTGTTTGCACCCGTGATGAGTGCGACCTTCTTCTGTTGGCTCATTGGTGATTCTCCTTTTAGCGGCATGAGCTGAGATGAGGGCGGGGGACGGCCGGATACAGAATCTTCAATGCCGGGGCCGGTCGGCGGTGCTCCTCGGCAGAGAGTGCCACGCGCTCGCGCGGCTGATCCTGCCAGGGGCGAAAGCTGTTAGTTGCTGGGACGCCCCTTGACCCGGTCGTAGGTGTACACGTCGGAGACAGTGCCGAGGCTCTCGTTGTAGAGTGACAGGGCTCCGGCTGCCTCTTTCAGCTCTTCCGAGAACTCGTGGATGGCGCGGAGGTGGTCGGCGGTGGCGGGAATCTCGAGGTGGCTGGATTTGAGGAACTTCTGGTAGCCGCGGTCGAGCAGGCGCGAGATTTCACCGTTCAGGAGCCATCCAGGGCGGGAGAGGATCTCGACCTGGCCATCCGGCGCCTGGGCGATCTCTGCCGCGCAGCCGTATTTCGAAACCTTGAAGGCGTTGGGCGTGCGCTTTGCACCCTCCAGGGCCGGGGCCACATCAAACCGTTGTGAACCGAGGGTTGAGAGGACGTCGTTGAAGGAGCGCTGTGGTGCTTTTTTTGCCATAGGGGGATTGTTCAGTAGACTCGATTCAACTGTCGCACACTCTTTGGTCGCTATCAATTTCCTTGCGGCCAGGGGGAGAGCGGGATGGATACCGATCGCATGATTGCCGTTGAAAAATCTTTTGGGTCAACGCTGCTGGAGCGCATCGGCAACACGCCGATGGTACGCCTTGGGGCGCTCACGGCGGACCTGCCCGGTGTCCAGATCCTCGGCAAGGCGGAGTGGGCGAACCCGGGCGGAAGTGTAAAAGATCGGGCGGCCTCGGCGATCGTGCTGGATGCGGAGCGGAGGGGTCTGCTGCGGTTCGGGCAGAGGGGGCCGGGAGCTAAGGGGCTGCTCGATGCGACCAGCGGAAACACCGGGATTGCGTACGCCATGCTGGGGGCGGCACTCGGATTTCCGGTGACGCTGTGCATGCCTTCGAATGTGAGCCCGGAGCGCAAGAAATATGTCGACATCTACGGGGCCAGGGTGGTGTGGACGGACCCGGCTGATGGATCGGATGGAGCTATCCGTAAGGCGAGGGAGCTGGTTGCGGCGGAGCCCGACCGGTACTTCTATGCCGACCAGTACTCGAACGAGCAGAACTGGCGCGAGCACTATCGGACGACGGCAAACGAGATCTGGGAGCAGACGGAGGGGCAGGTCACGCACTTCGTTGCAGGGCTCGGGACGAGTGGCACGTTTGTCGGGACAACCCGCCGTTTGAAGGAGCTGAACCCGCGAATTCGGTGCATCTCGATGCAGCCCGACTCACCGTTCAACGGACTCGAGGGATTGAAGCATATGGCTACGGCGATCGTGCCGAAGATCTACGACGCGACGCTGGCCGATGCCGAGATTGAGATGGAAACCGAACGGGCGTATGCGATGGCGAAGCGGCTGGCACGCACGGAGGGGATCCTTGTCGGGGTCTCGGCGGCCGCGGCAGTTGCAGCGGCGCTGAGGGTCGGTGAGGAAGAGGCTCGGGCCGGGCGGGAGGCAGTGATCGTGACCGTGCTCTGCGACTCGGCGGAGAAGTATATGAGTGAGCGCTTCTGGACGGAGGATTAATGCTGCGATTGAGCTATGAGGATTATGCGGCGCTGCGGGCGCACGGTGAAGAGACGTACCCGAATGAGTGCTGTGGGATCCTTCTTGGGAAGGCGGATGGCGCGGGCGGAAACGAGGTTCAGGCGTTGTTGCGGGCGGGCAATACGCGAACGGACTCGGCGCATAATCGGTACCACATCTCGCCGATCGAGCTGATCCAGGCCCAGCGTGTGGGACGCGAGTCAGGGCTGGATATCATCGGGTTCTACCACTCGCATCCGGACCACCCGGCACATTGGTCTCAGACCGACTTCGCGGAGGCGCACTGGCTGGGCTGCTCCTACGTGATCACTGCCGTCGAGAAGGGAAAGGCCGCCGTGACGAACTCGTTTCGGCTTGCGGGCACGAGCGAGGAAGGCAAGAGCTTTCTGGATGAGGCAATCGAGATCAGCGTCCAGGAAGCAGACGGCGAGCTGGCTGGAGTTTTGGAGATGGAAGGGGAGAAGGCATGAAGGTACATATACCGACACCGCTGCGGCAGTACACGCGACATAAGGAGACGGTGGAGGTGAGCAGTTCATCAGTCCAGGGGGCACTTGATGCCCTGGTGATGGACTCGCCCGAGTTGAAGAAGCACCTGTTCACGGAAGAAGGCAGGCTGCGATCGTTCGTGAATGTCTATCTGAACGACGATGACATCCGGTACCTTCCGCAGCGTGAGGACACCGCGACCACCGAGGTGGACGAGCTGACGATTATCCCATCGATTGCGGGTGGTTGTTGTTGTTTGTAACCATTTCTGATCACCCACTGAAGATTTGCAATCATTGAAGGCACACCACGGACGACATCGGGGTGTGTGAAGCGCAGCCCCGGCGACGCGGGCAGAGAGTTGGATATATGGCGGCTGGAACCCTGATTGGAGAGAACGACACGGCGACGTCGCTTCCGAAGCTGACGAATGAGGAGATCTCGCGCTACTCGCGACACCTGATCCTTCCCGAGGTCGGGATGGAAGGCCAGCAGAAACTGAAGGCAGCCAAGGTGCTGTGCGTGGGCACAGGCGGACTCGGCGCGCCGCTGGCGCTCTACCTTGCAGCAGCCGGGGTCGGAACGATCGGCCTGGTGGACTTCGACGTGGTCGATGAATCGAACCTGCAGCGGCAGATCATTCACTCGCAATCGACGGTGGGCAAGCTGAAGGTCGATTCGGCCGAGATCATGATCAACGGTCTGAATAAAAACACCAGGGTAGTGAAGTACAACACGATGCTCACCAGCGCGAACGCGATGGAGATCCTGAAGGACTACGACGTAATCGCGGATGGCACAGATAACTTCCAGACGCGGTACCTGGTGAACGATGCCTGCGTGCTGCTCGGGAAGCCAAACGCCTACGGATCAATCTTTCGCTTCGAGGGCCAGGCGAGTGTGTTTGGTCTGCCGGAGGGGCCGTGCTACCGGTGCCTTTATCCGGAGCCGCCGCCGCCCGGGCTCGTGCCCTCGTGCGCGGAGGGTGGTGTGCTCGGCATCCTGCCAGGACTCGTGGGTGTGATCCAGGCCACGGAGACGATCAAGCTGATCCTTGGCATCGGCGAGCCGCTGATCGGCCGTCTCCTGCTGGTGGACGCGCTGGGTATGAGCTTCAGGACGTTGAAGCTGAGGAAGAACCCGGACTGCCCGGTCTGCGGCACGCACCCAACAGTGACCGAACTGATCGACTACGACCAGTTTTGCGGCGTCCCGAAGCCTGCCGAGATCGGGCCGTTAGAAGTGGCGAGGGATAAGGCCGTGGCAGAGGCGCAGGTGGTGGATGGAATTCCTCAGATTTCCGTCGAGGAACTGAAGCGAAGGCTTGATTCGAAGGAAGATGTCTTCGTGCTCGATGTTCGCGAGCCGCACGAGTATCCCATCGCGAATCTTGGCGCTCCGCTGATTCCGGTCGGCGATGTGGAACGACGGATCGGCGAGCTCGAGGACAAGAAGGATGCGGAGCTCGTGGTGCACTGCAGATCGGGAGCACGGAGCCAGAAGGCCGCGCTGCTGTTGAAGAATGCCGGCTTCACGCATGTATCCAACCTGGCGGGCGGGATCCTTGCCTGGGCGGACAGGATCGATCCAACGATGCCGAAGTACTGACTCCGCCGCGTCGAGGAGTGAGGGCGGGGAGCTCTGCCTCCCCGCCCTCTCCTTTGCTGCTCAGAGCAGCGGCTTGCCGATCTCCCAGTGGTGGCCGAACGGATCGACGACGCGACCGACCCGCCACCCGTAAGGTTGGTCTTCCACCGGGACGACGAGTTTGGCGCCGGCAGAGATAGCCTGCTGAAAAGCTTCGTCCGGATCTTCAACGGTAAGGATCATCCGAAGCGTCGTGCCGCCCAGCGAAGATGGACTGGGATTGGCATTTTCGAGGGACTCGTCTGCAAGCCAAAGCTCCGTCGTCCCAATGCGGAGTTGCGCTACGACCTCGCCCTCGGGGTCGGCTATCCGGAAGTGTTCGACAGCGCCGAAGGCGGCCTTGTAGAAGTCGATCGCGGCTGCTCCATTGCGGACGTTCAGGAGAGGCGACGCCGTCGTTTGCAGAGACGCGCTACCGGGCTGGTCGGGGATCATAGTGATGTTCTCCGTCCATAGACTGCGCCTAATCCTCCGCCTTGTCATCAATGGTCAGCATCTGGAGGTCAAGCGGGGGCTCGAGCATGCAGTCCATGGAGGCGATCGATGAGACTGCGGCGCTGATCGTGGAGGTGAGGCAGGGCTCGGTGGTGACGACGAACGGAAGCCGGTGCTTGGGGTGACCGGGCCGCTGGAGGAGAGAGTCGATGTTTGCACCGACCCTTGCAAGCGCGCCCGAGATGGCGGAGACGATGCCGGGTTTGTCGTCAACGATGAAGCGAAGGTAATGCGGCGCGAAGAGCTCGCCGGTGACCTCCATGGGCTGGCTTGGGAGGTGTGACGGAGGTGGAGTTCTGCGCGACTGCGAGCAGGTCCGAGACGATGGCCACGGCGGTCGGATTTCCTCCGGCTCCGTGCCCGGAGAAGACAACCTCCCCGCCGAACTCGCCAGAGGTGACGACCATGTTCTGTGTGCCGTGCGACCAGGCAATCGGCGAGGTGAGCGGGACGAGCATAGGGGCGACGCGGGCCTGGACCAGGGCGCCCTCCGAGCCGGAGGAGAGCTGGGCACGGGAGATCTGGCGGATGGTGCAGCCGAGCTCGCGGGCGTACTGGAAGTCGATGGCCGAGACGGGCGCGATGCTCTGTGTCGCGACGTGGTTGGGGTCGACATGGGCATGAAGGGCGATGCGTGCGAGAATGCAAAGCTTGGCGCGCGCGTCCAGGCCCTCTACGTCGGCCGAGGGGTCGGCCTCGGCATACCCCGCGGCCTGCGCCTGCGCAAGCGATTCGGCGTAGCTCGCCCCGGCCTCCATGTGCGAAAGGATGAAGTTGCATGTACCGTTGAGGATGCCCGAGAGGCGCGTGATGCGGTCGCCCTGGAGACCCTGAAGGGTCGCGGGAATGACCGGAACGCCGCCGGCGACCGCTGCATTGAAGCGAAGGTGAGCGCCATGCTCCTGCGCGACTTCGGCAAGGACGGCGCCCCGGTAGGCGATGAGCTGCTTGTTCGCTGTGACGACGGACTTGCCGGAGCGGAGCGCGCGCGTGAGCCAGAGCTCGACAGGATCGAGACCGCCGATGGTCTCAATCAGGATGTCAACCTCCGAGTTCAGGATGACCTCGATGTCCTCCGTCCAGAGCGTCGATGCGGAGACGCTCGAGCTGGCATCGGAGCTACGCTTGCGTGCGACAGTGCGGTTGAAGATGTGGGTCAGCTCGATGCCCGCGAACTTCCGCGCGGCGAGCAGGCGTGCGACCGAGCTGCCGACGGTTCCGAAACCGAGGATCGCAACCCGCTTCACCGGTGTGGTCTGCGGGGCAGTCTCAAGGGTGGAGATGCGTTGATCTTTCATGCTCATGTCTTCTGACTCGTCCTTCCCGACAAGACTAGTAATCGATCTTCAGGGGGCTCTGCTGCCACGCGGCGAAGCTGGTCCAGGCCTCTTCGCCGAGCAGAGGTGTGATCGGGATCGCCCGTTGGCTGTGAGGGCGCGCGACCTCGCCATAAAGGAAGGAGTCGTCAAAGCCTGCGCGGGCGGCGTCGGCTGCACTGTTGCCGTAAAAGATGGCATCGAGGCGAGCCCAGTAGATAGCCGCGAGGCACATGGGGCAGGGCTCGCAACTGGTGTAGATCTCGCAGCCAATGAGTTGAAAGCTGCCAAGTTCGGCGCATCCTTTGCGGATGGCCGTCACTTCGGCGTGCGCGGTGGGATCGAAGTTTGAGGTGACCATGTTGACCCCCGTGGCGAGCACCTTGCCATCGCGCACGATCACGGCGCCAAAGGGGCCTCCACGGCCGGATGTGACATTTGCCGTGGCGAGATCGATGGCCTGCTGCATGAATTCCGGGTTGGGCGGCATGGACTTAGTGTTCCTCATGGCGCACAAGGTGTGCTCGATTTCGAAGCAGATAGGAAGTAAGGTGGCTCTATGGTACAGGCATTCGTTTCGCGACGAATCGTCACACCGGAAGGCGTCCGGAGCGGCGCCCTGGTGATCGAGGACGGTCTGATCCGGCAGATCTGCGCAGAGCACGAGATCCCCTTCAATGCGGAGCGTGTGGATCTTGGTGAGGCTGCAATTCTGCCCGGTCTGGTCGATACGCATGTGCATCTGAACGAGCCCGGGCGCACCGATTGGGAGGGGTTCTGGACGGGCACGCGGGCCGCGGCGGCAGGCGGGTATACGACGTTGGTGGACATGCCGCTGAACTGCCTGCCCGAGACGACCACGGTCCAGGCACTCGAGGCGAAGCGAACCGCAGCGAAAGGCAAGTGCTGGGTCGACTGGGCGGCGTGGGGCGGCGTGGTCGCGGACAACCAGGCGCATCTTCGAGCACTCGCAAGGGCAGGCGTGCCCGGCTTCAAGTGCTTCCTCATCTACCCGGGTTGCGACGGGTTCACGATGGTGGACGAGCGGCAGCTGGAGGCAGCTCTGCCGGAGGTCGCGGCCACCGGCTTGCCCCTGCTTGTGCATGCGGAGCTGGCTGCACCGATCGAGCGCGCCTCGGCGGAGCTCGGCCAGGCGGACTGGCGCAGTTACGCGACGTACCTGGCATCACGGCCGGACGAGGCAGAGATGGAGGCTATACAAATGCTTCTGCGGCTCTGTCGCAAGTACCGCTTCCGGTTACATATCGTTCACCTCTCGACGGCAACGGCCCTTGAAGAGCTAAGGTCCGCAAAGGAGGAGGGGTTGGCGGTCACGGTCGAGACGTGTCCGCACTACCTGTGCTTTGCGGCGGAAGAGATTCCAGACGGAACGACGCTGGTGAAGTGCGCGCCGCCGATCCGCGAGCGCGCGAATCGCGAAGCTCTATGGGCAGGACTGCGAGATCGCGTGATCGACGTGGTGGCGACGGACCACTCACCCTGTCCGCCGGCGATGAAGAGATCTGACACGGGGAGATTCGATCAGGCCTGGGGTGGGATCGCGAGTCTTTCCGTCGCACTGCGCGTCATGTGGACGGAGGGTACGCGAAGGGGCTTTGGCCTGGAAGACCTGGCGCGTTGGATGAGCTCCGGGCCGGCGGCCCTGGCGGGCCTGGAAGGAAGTGCGGGGTCGCTGGCCGCCGGGCGGGTCGCGAACTTCGTTGTCTTCGATACGGACGCCGAGGGGCTGGTTAGCGCGGAGCAGCTGCACACGCGCCATCCGATCTCGCCGTATGTCGGAATGGTCTTGCGTGGATCCGTGCGCGCAACCTATCTGCGAGGACAGGCCGTGTGGCAGGATGGAACATTTCATGGTGATCCGCGCGGGCGCGAGATGGAGGTATGATCGCGAAACGATGACCATCCCGGCAGAAAACACGTACGGAGGGATCGTCGCTGCCAGGAAAGAGATCCTGGAGCGATGGAATCGCCTGGACCCGGAGCTTGCGGCGGAGGCTGTGCTTCCCTGCTGCGGGTCGTGGGCGTGGGCACGGGAGATGGCGCGGCGTCGACCGTTGCTGGACGAGGCAGAGGTGTTCGCGGCGGCTGATGCCGTGTGGTGGAGCTGCGGGGAGGCGGACTGGCGAGAGGCGTTCCGCTGTCATCCAAGGATCGGGGAGCGGCACGTAGACCCGGTCGCGACGCAGCGGTCGATTGCGTGGAGTAGCGAGGAGCAGAGCAAGGCTGTAGGCGATGACGAGCAGACCGCTCGTTTGCTGCAGCGAGGCAATCACGCCTATGAGGCCAAGTTCGGGATGACCTTTCTGGTCTGTGCGAACGGAAAGAGCGGGGTCGAGATCTTGCAGGTTCTGCACGATCGTATGAGAAATGACGCGCAGGCGGAGTTGGCCGAAGCGGCCGAGCAGCAGAGAGAGATCACCGCGTTACGGCTGAGCCGATGGTTGGAGGAACGCTAAGAGATGGGGATCTCGACGCATGTTCTGGAGACCTCTCTCGGGCTGCCAGCGGCAGGTGTACGCGTACGGCTCGAGCGGTTCGAGGGTGAATCATGGGTGCCCATAGGAAGTTCGACGACAGATGCTGATGGCCGTTGCAAGCGTTTGCTGCCAGAAGGCGCCGAGGCGGAGCGGGGCCAGTACCGGGTGCGCTTCGAGACGGGGGAGTACTTCGCTCGCAAAAACGAGCGTTGCCTGTATCCCCATGTGGAGATCACCGTCGAGGTGTTGGACGATCGCCACCACCACATACCGCTGCTGCTGACGGCGAACGGCTACACGACGTACAGGGGAAGCTGACGCATGGTCGAGCTCGCTGGAAGTCGGTACGGCAAGTCGCGCGTGCGGCTGATGAAGGTGACGCGGACCGATGGCGTTCACGATCTGTATGACTGGACGGTCGAGGTGCTGCTCAGGGGCGAGTTTGCCGCGGCCCATGTCGAGGGCGACAACAGCCGGATCCTCGCCACGGACACGATGAAGAACATGGTGTACTCCGTCGCGCGAAGCAGCTCCGCAGGGACGATGGAAGAGTATGCCCGGGAACTCGCCGATCTGCTGCTCAAGCGGAACTCGCAGGTCGACGTGGTGACGGTCAGTGTTGCGAGCGCATTGTGGAAACGGCTGACCATCGATGGGGCACCCGACCCGGCGAACTTCATGCACGGGAGCGGAGAGCAGCAGACGACAGAGGTGGAGCAAGCGCAGGACGGTCGTCTCACGGTAACCTCGGGTTTGACCGACATGGTGCTGCTGAAGACTGCTAACTCGGGTTTCGAGGGCTTCATTCAGGACCGATGGACGACCTTGAAGGAGACAGGCGACAGGCTGATGGGAACCGCGGTACAGGCGAAGTGGGTATATGTATCCCATCCGGTTACGTATGCCGACGCGCGACATGGCATACGTGAGGCCATGCTCGGCGCCTTCGCTCGGCACACGAGCCGGTCGGTCCAGCAGACGCTCTACGCCATGGCTGAGGCGGCGCTTGAGAGCTGCCCGGCGGTCGATGAGATCGAAATCGTCATGCCTAACAGGCACTGCCTGCTGGTTGATCTTTCGCACTTCGGACAGGACAATCCGAATGAGATCTTTGTGCCGACCAGTGAACCGCACGGAACCATCGAGGCACGGGTACGACGACGCACATGAGGAGCGAGGGGACGGCCCGGGCAGCCGAGAAGGTGATCGCGCGATGCCGCGAGATCTCCACGTTCACCGAGACACCGGGGCAGACGTACCGGCCTTTTCTGTGCGCATCCGCGCGAAAGGTGCAGCAGCTCGTGAGCGGCTGGATGCAGACCGCTGGGCTCACAACGTGGCTCGACAACGCGGGCAATCTCAGAGGATTTTATTCCGGGTTGAACGAAGCCTCTCCCCGCCTGTTTCTCGGATCGCACCTCGATACGGTTCCCAATGCAGGCGCCTTCGATGGCATCCTCGGTGTGGTTCTTGCAATCGGGATCATCGAGGAACTTCGCGGCCAACGCCTCCCGTATAGCATCGAGGTCGTGGCATTTTCTGAGGAGGAGGGCATTCGGTTCGGGCGCCCCTTCCTCGGCAGTATGGCACTCACAGGACGGCTCGGGCCAGAGGAACTGGCACTCACGGATCGGGATGGGATCACCATGGAAGCTGCGTTGCGAGACTTCGGGCTCGACCCTGCCCGGCTTGACATCGCCGTTGCAGACAAGGAGGCCATTGGTTTTCTCGAGGTGCACATCGAGCAGGGTCCGGTGCTTGAGTCCGAGGATCTGTCGCTCGGTCTCGTCCAGACTATTGTCGGCCAGACGCGACTTCTGCTTACCTTTACCGGGCAGTCGAACCACGCAGGAACGACCCCGATGACGCGGCGGCACGATGCGGTCGTCTCCGCGGCTGAGTGGATCTGTGCGGTCGAAGCCCGAGCCCTGGCCACCGATGGCTTGGTCGCGACGGTTGGCCGCCTTGATGCAAGACCGGGCGTTCCGAATGTGATCGCTGATGAGGTCGTCGCATCGCTCGACGTGCGTCATGCAGCGGACACAACTCGAAGGGAGGCTGTGCAGGCCCTCATCGCGCTGGCCCGAAAGTCAGCACATCGTCGAGGAGTTTCGCTGCGGGTCGCGACCACGATGGACCAGGCTGCGGTTCCGTTGTCGCCCGCCATGCTGGACCTGCTAGACCAGGCGGCGACGCGCACCGGAATTGGGGCCATGCGGATGACCAGCGGTGCCGGCCACGATGCCATGGTCTTGGCGGAACACATGCCAGGTGCCATGCTGTTTGTGCGGTCGCCCGGCGCTGTCAGCCATCATCCAGACGAGTGCGTCTTCGAAGAAGACGTGATCGCGGCAATCGACACGGTAACGGAGTTCCTGATGCTGTTGCGGAACGAGTGTGGGACTGTTTGATGACGATGCATAGGCTCGGCAATACACGCAGCGCCAACCGTCGCGACCACCTGCTGCAGACACCGGACGCGTTTGTACGTATCCCACTGCCATGTCTGAGAGATGCGCTCGCCGTCGTACACATCGGGGCTGCTCGGGATGCGAAGTTCGCGCAGATGACGGTGGAATTCGACCCCGGTGGCGTGCTGTCGAGTGTAGGCCTGCAGAGATTCGTCTACGTGCTGGACGGCCATCTTAGCCTGCGTTGTGACCGGGACAGCACGAGCTTTACGGCAGGTTCGTTCGCTTATGTACCCGGTTCGGTTACACATCATCTCCTTGCAAGCGGCCAGGCACGCGTTGTGGTGATCGAACGGCCAACTACCCTCGGTGTGGCGCCCCCGTGGTCGCGAGACCTCGCTCTCGTGGGAAAGGAAGAGGAATGCGCCGCCGCACCGCTGATGGGGGACGAGGACGTCCAGGTGCGGACACTGTTGCCGGCGGAGTTTGAGTGCGATTTCGCCGTGAATACCATGACCTATGAACCCGGCGCAGCCCTCCCGATGGCCGAGGTGCACGTGATGGAGCACGGCCTGTTGATGCTGGAAGGTGGAGGCATCTACCGGCTGGGTAACGCCTGGTACCCGGTGCAGGCTGGCGATTTCATCTGGATGGGACCGTTCTGCCCGCAGTGGTTTGGCGCTATCGGAAAGACTCCGGCGAAGTACCTCATCTACAAGGACTGGAACCAACACCCGTTGCGCCGTGCACGGTGAGGCAGCCGTTCATGAGCGATGCTCCTTTGCGGTCGACGGAAAGCGTCTCCTGGAAGAGTTGTTCGCCTTGGCTGCGATCACCGACGCGGATCAGTCCGCCGCTGGGACGGACGTAACTAGGGTCGTCTTCAGCGAGCGGGACATGGAGGCGCGGGCCTTTCTGAAGGCTTGGCGGCAGCAGAAGGGCTTCTCCGTGCGCGAAGATGCGGTGGGCAACACGTTCATACGGATGGAAGGCTCCGAGAGCGCGCTGCCGGCGCGTGGGGACGGGGTCACACACCGACGCGATTCCGCATGCGGGCATGTATGACGGCACGGTCGGTGTGCTGGGCGGGCTGGAGGCCATTCGTGCCCTGAAGCGCTCAGGTGACGCCGCTGCGGCGGTCGATCGAGCTGGTGATGCTTACCTCGGAAGAGCCAACGCGGTTCGGCATCGGATGTCTGGGAGCCGGTTGCTGGGCGGGTGCGCTCGATCCCGCCGGGGGCGATGCTCTTCGGATCGAGGACGGAAATGCTTTGGCGATGTTCGGGCTCGCAGCAGGCTTCACCGGAGATCTCGCCTCGGTTCTGCTCAAAGATGGCCACTACAGCAGCTGGGTCGAGCTGCATATCGAGCAGGGACCCATGCTCGAGCACGAGGGTCTGGCGATCGGCATCGTGACGGAGATCGCTGCACCGGCGGCATACCGCTACACCGTCGAAGGTCTTGGCGGGCATGCCGGCGCACTGCTGATGCCCGACCGGCACGATGCCCTGTGTGCCGCCGCGGAGGTGATCCTCGCGGTCGAGCGGTGTGCTCTCGCCACGGGAGCGATCGACACTGTGGCGACGGTCGGCACCTGTTCCGTACATCCCGGCGCCGTGAATAGCGTTCCCAGCCGCGTCGTTCTCGAGCTCGATCATCCGGGACACGGACCCGCGAGACGCGAGCGTGTGATGGCTGAGCTGCGGAGCCTCGTCGAGGAGATCGCCCGCCGGCGCGGCGTGCTCGTTCGCGAAGATCTGGTCAATGCGGACCTGCCCGCGCGGAGCTCTGAAGAGATCGTTCGTGTGATCGAAGAGGTCTGCCAGGGAGCTCGGCAGTCTCTTCGAAGCGCATGGTGAGCCGGGCGTATCACGATTCGCTGTTCATGGCCCGTAAAGCACCTATCGCGATGATCTTCATCCCGTGCCGGCGAGGTGTGAGTCACCGGCCGGATGAATTCGCGGAACCGAAGGACATCATCCGCGGCGTGGAGGTTCTGGCGGCGACGCTGGCTCGTTTAGCATCACGATAGAGGCCCAGAGGAGCGACCTGCAACGCATGGCAATCGAGTCCATCAACCCGGCCACCGGCAAGCTGCTGCGACGCTTTGAGGCGCTCGATGACTCGCAGACGCGTGAGCGTATCGGATTTGCGGCCGAGGCCTTCGGGGGCTTTCGCGTGGTTCCCGTCGAACACCGAGCCCTGTGGATGAGAAAGCTCGCGACCCTGCTCGAGGCGGAGACAGAGGAACTCGCCGCAACCGTCACCGCAGAGATGGGAAAGCCGATCAAGGCGGCCCGGCAGGAGGTTCTGAAGTGTGCGACTGTTTGTCGCTTCTACGCGGAGAACGCTGGCCGGATACTGGCGCCAGAGCCGGTACCGACAGAGGCGAGCAGCAGCTATGTGCGCTGGGATCCGCTGGGCGTTGTGCTTGCAGTGATGCCCTGGAACTTTCCCTTGTGGCAGGTCTTTCGTTTCTTGCGCCGGCATTGATGGCGGGCAATGTCGGTCTGTTGAAGCACGCCCCAAATGTTCCGCAGTGCGCGCTGGCGATCGAGTCGCTGACGAGGCGTGCAGGGTTTCCGCGGGGCAGCTTTCAATCTCTGCTGATCGAGGCCGCACAGGTTGAGATGGTGCTCGCCGACGAACGCGTGGCCGCAGTCACAGTGACGGGAAGCGAGGCGGCCGGACGTGCGATCGGCGCTCTGGCTGGGTCGCTCATCAAAAAGTCGGTGCTGGAGCTCGGGGGAAGCGACCCGTTCCTCGTCATGAAGTCGGCCGATCTCGAGGCAGCCGTCGCGACGGCGATCAAAGCACGCTGCATCAACAGTGGTCAGTCGTGCATCGCGGCCAAGCGCTTCCTTGTTGCGGATGAGGTTTACCGCGAGTTTGAGGCGCGGTTCGTAGAAGGCATGGAGGCGCTGGTAGTGGGCGATCCTATGCTGGCGGAAACCGAGATCGGACCCGCTTGCGACCTCGCGCGGTCTGGAGGCTCTTGAGGCGCAGGTCGCGGCCGCGATGCGGCGATGGCGCACGCGTGCTGACCGGAGGCGAGCGGATGGCTGGCGACGGCTTCTACTACAGACCGACGGTCCTCGTGGACGTTCCGCAGAGCTCCGCTGTCTTCCGGCAAGAGCTCTTTGGGCCCGTAGCGATGCTGTTTCGCGTGCATGGATTTGGACGAGGCGATCCGCTTGGCGAACGACACGCCGTACGGTCTGGGAGCTTCGGCGTGGACGCGGGACCCCGCCGAGCAGCAGCGGCTGGTGGCGGAGCTGGAGTGCGGCTCGGTCTTTCTGAACGCGATGGTAGCGAGCGATCCACGGCTGCCATTTGGCGGCATCAAGCGATCAGGCTATGGCCGAGAGCTTTCGGCTGCGGGCATGCGGGAGTTCATGAACGCAAAGACCGTCGTGGTTGGCGGCCGCCAGCGCCGCTGACGTCGAGGCCATTGCTGCCTGGGCGTCATTCGGACGAGCTAACACACTTGCTCGGCAGAAAGACGGATCGTCGTGACTCCGCCCCTCCCCACCCATGATCTAACGACGCAATTAGAAGGTGAAGCTGGCCTGAAGAATCACCTGACGGACAGCCGCACCGTTGCTGAAAGGGCCACCGGCAAGCGTCGTGAACTGCCCGAAGCGCGGCGAGGTCAGGGTGCTAGTTGGCGTCCCGTAGTTGACGTTGTTGAACAGATTGTTCGCAAGTACGCCGAAGCTCATGTTGTAGCGGCGACCGGTATTGGTGCCGCCAAAGCCGCCTGGGCCACCACCGCCCGGGCCGCCGCCTCCCGGCCCCCTCGACCTCCCCGTAGAGGTCCGCCGACCGCCCGGACCGCCACCCCCAGGACCGCGCCGCCGCTCCGGCTGGCCTGCTCGGCCTTGAGCGCGGCCTCTGTCTTTGGGCCGAAGCCGATCGTCTTGCTCAAACGAACGTTGAAGGAGACGTTCGCCGGACCGGTGCAGTAGTTGATAGGAACGGCCGTGAGCGATCCGGTTTGCACACCGCTGAAGTCCGAGGAGTGGAAGCAGCTTCCGCTGCTTCCGTTCGCAAAGTATGGCCGTTCGTTGTAGATGGTGTCGTTGTTCGGGTCGGTGCCGGCGGTCGCGTTATAGGGAGTTCCGGATTGCGCGAGCAGAAATGGGCCGAAGTTGACGCCGTAAGGAAGCGTCCAGCTTCCGCCGACGATGCCGAAGCTTCTTGCGCGCAAAGGCGGCGCGACCGTAGTCGGCATGGGTGTCGATCGACGTCGTCACGCCGATCCTGATGGGTGTAGTGGGAAAGAATCCGGACCCTGAAGTATTGGCGTTTGCGAAGTTCAGCGAATAGAAGCCGAAGAGGGACACCTTGCGCATACGCAGATTGCCGTTGACCAGCAGCTGGTTCTCCCGGAAGACGCCGCCCGATTGGAACTGGTAGTTGTAAGCCGTCGGGTCGAAGTAGACGCGGCTGAGGTACTGGTGAAATCCACGCGCGTTCAGATAATTCACTGAGATCGAAGCGGCGCGCCCGATCTGCTGATCGACGCCGATCGCGGACTGCATCGTGTAGGCAGAGCGCAGACCCTGACCAAGCGAGTAGGTCGTGGCCTGGTTTGTGCTGGCCGTTCCACAGCTGCTGATCGAGGTCGGCTGGCAGGCGGAGCCGGGGCTCTTGAACGTGGCGTTGACCTGGTTCAGGCCGTTCTGCTGAAAGGTCGTCAGCACGTCGGCCAGCAGCGAAGCGGTCGTAGAAGAAGCCATAGCCTCCTCGGATCACTGTCACGGTCTGCCCGTTCTTGCGCGGAACGCCGTAGGCGAAGGAAAGGCGCGGTGCGAGATCATGGGAGCTGCTGACATAATTCTGTGCCTCGAACCGCAGGCCGTAGCTGATGGTGAGATTCGGCTTCGCCTTCCAGTCGTCTTCGGCGTAAAGTCCAACGTCGGTCATACGCGCGCTCACAGTAGGGTTGTTGATCTTTGCCTGCGTGAACTGGCTGGCCAGACCGCACTGGTAGGAGGAGATGTAGTTGGCAGCGCTGGTATTCGCCTGATCGCAGGGGATCGAGGTGGCGACACAATTCGATGGCCTGGTCAGAGTCGCATTTTGGTCCGTGCACGGATCAAGCAGGTAGGAGTAAGTGAACGTTCCATTGGCTATGCGCCGTCGACGTAAGCGACTCGCTCGTAGTGCGGAGCCGGCCGCCGAGGCGAAGGAAGTTCTTGGCGAGCTGAATCGAGGTGTAGTTCTGCAGCTCGATGTGAGTGCTGCTGGTGCTCGATGTTCCATTGCTCGATCCTCCCGCGGTAAAAATACCCTGCACGGAGAGGGTGGGTGCCGTGCTCAGCGGTGTCTGCGTGGATCGGTCGCGTTCGTACTCAAACCGTGTCTCGTTGACGATGTTGCTGCGCACCAGCTGCGTGTCGCTCAGCTGTATGGTGTTCTCGTTGCTGTCGCTGTTGTACCCGGCGCTGGGCAGGTTGGTGTTGCCGACGCCGTTGTTCTGGCTGCCGTTTACGTAATACTGGTAGCGGATGGTCAGCGTGTTCTTTTCGCCGAGCGCGAGATCGAATCGCGGGCTCACATCGCTGCGAGTCTGTGGATTGAAGACGGCGCGGGCGGCCTCAGGGTAGGAGGCGAAATAAGCTGCAGGTCAGGTCGCCTGGAGCACAGGGAACCGTCGACGTAGCGGACGTGCCGTAGAAGCCGCTCGGATTCAACAATGCTGTTGTTCTGGATCTCGCGGTGCGAGCCGCCCGACGTTGAACGACGAGAAGTGATTGATCGGACCGCTGACGCTGCCGAGCACGAACAATCGGTGGTAGTCCGGCTGCGTGTTGGCCGCGCCCAGAAACGGGTTCGACGTATTGAAAGCCCTTGTACCCGCCCTGCAGGTTGATGCTTCCGTGAAACTTATCCGTTCCTGGCTTGGTGAAGACCTCCACTCGTCCATAGCCGAGCTTGTCGTACTGCGCGGAGAATGGATTCTGGTTGATGCGGATCTCGCGAATGGAAGACTTCGGCGGAAGCTGACCCCCGGTGAAACCGTCCACGTAAATCTGGCCGCCGTTCGGTCCCGGCTGCAGGACCAGCCAGGGCCGAGAGCTCCGACGAGAGTTCGTCCGGGTCGTCCGAAAGCGCGTCGAGATCCTTGCCCTTGATGGTGGTCGCGCTCGCGTTGCTGTCGGGGTCCGTGCTCAGCTGAACGCTCTGCGCATTCACCTGCACCTCCTGCGACTGGGCCTGGATGGCCATCTTCGCATCCGCCACCAGGCTCTGTCCGGGGCTCAGCCGAATTCCCTGCTTCACAAAGCTCGCAAAGCCGCTCATCGTTACCGTAAGCGAATAGGTTCCGGCCGGGAGGTTGCGCACGGTGTAGCTGCCGTCCGCCTGCGAGGTGACCACCGTGGCCCTGCCTGTCGCGGGCGTAAAGGTCACGGTCGCTCCCGGGATCACGGCCTCGTCAGGATCGGCCACCGTCCCACGCACGCTCGCGCCGGTCTGCTGCGCAAAGATCTCGAGTGGGCGGTAAAGGCAGAATGCCAAAAAAAAGATGTACTTCAGGCTGTTGCGAAAAGACATACGGCTCCTGGGAAGGGACTTGTTGATGGGGTCGCGGCTACTGCGAGCCTCCGGCCTCGGAAGAGCCGGTTCCGACGCTCCAGGGCGATAAGGTCATGGCGGTCGATCCACCAGGGGCGGCCGCAAGAATACGCTCCACACCTGCAAGCAGCGTGATGGCCGTCAGACTCGAGGCGTCAGTCGAGGACTGCTCCGCGACAATCATCACGGAATCGCCGGGATGAAGATCCGTGACAGGCACAGGAGGCAGTCGCGCAACAACCTGCGACAGGTCTCCGCCTCCCCCCTGACCGGCCCCTGCAGCGGAACGATCTCCGCCACCGGCCTCTCCTCCGGCTGGAGGCCTCGGTACCGCCGCTGAAGAGGCGCTACCCGAGGAGGCACTACCAGGAGAGGCACTGCCCGTCGCCGCGCCCCCGGCCGATCTCCCCTCCGTAGCATGCACGGCCAGCCTCG
Source organism: uncultured Acidobacteriaceae bacterium (assembly GCA_963752655.1). Classification (GTDB taxonomy): domain Bacteria; phylum Acidobacteriota; class Terriglobia; order Terriglobales; family Acidobacteriaceae; genus Edaphobacter. The sequence goes on along the minus strand of CAVVZK010000007.1, from coordinate 413,564 downwards.
CAGCTGCCTCAGGCGGCAATCGGTGGAGAGCGGAGTTCGGTGTGAGTTGCACGATGACCGTTCGCTTCGCCACCACATCCTTCAGCGAAACTGTGTTCTTCGTAGCGTCGACAGACACAATGGTTCCCGAGAGATTTCGAAACGATCCGCTGACGACCTCTTCGGCGTCGAGGGAGGTGCCATCCTCCGGCTTAGCGCCTCGGGCGAGTATCTGATCTCCAACGTGGATCTGCCCCAGCGTCCCTGGCTTCGCGTCCTCGAACTTCACGGATCCGTCGGCGTAGCGGCGGAAGCTGGTCTTCGTGTCGGTCCTGATCTGCAACTTACGCGCGCCCGAGGTTACGCTGATCGCACCCGAAGCGGGGTCCACCGCACTTACAATTCCGCCAGCTCCTCGCTTCCAGTCCTGCTGCTCCGCCTCGTGCTTCTTTGCAATATCATCTGACTTCATCAGGATCACGCGCGTGGGCGTTGAAGCTCGCAGGCGAGTCACCCGCTGTGCCGCTCACCAGGATGCGATCCCCAACCGCGACGTCCGGAAGCGCGGCTGCCTCCGGCAGTCTTCAGGTCCGTGCTTCCGGGAGCGAGTCTCTGGATCCTCGCACCGGCGGCCACGGCAACGGTGATCTGCTGGCCGGCGTCCGTAAGGATTGTCAGAGTGCTGCCGTCCACGGACTTGACCGTTCCACGCTGGGGAGTGAATGGGCCGCCACCGCCGCTTGCGCCAGAATACGACCGGGAAAGGCGAGAAGAGGGACGGAGAAAAGGCCCAGACTGAAAGGGAGAAGGGCATGGCGCATCTTTTGCGTGTCGAGGAACATGGTCTGACCTTATCTAATACTCTGCTTGCGTCTGTTCTGCTTCGAATCCAGTGGGGTCAGCGGCGGCGTGCAGGGCGGCATTTGTTTGGAAGCGGTTCTTACATCGGAGACGGTGTCAACGGGCAAAAGTTTCCCCGTTTCCGTTAGACGCTCGTTTTCTCTCTTCGGCCGACCCTCTCCATTGCTCTCTTCCTTCTTTCTATGCACGAATGGCGGCACTCGCCATTCATCATCGCACCGCTCGCCACTTCGACTGGTGGGCTTACGACCATGTCGTCGCGGCCGGGAGTCGCAGGTGGCGCAATCCTGTGACCGAGCCGCATAAGGGGCTTCTCTATAAAGTAAAAACTCAAGACCGCAAACGCGAGGCTAAGCAGGTAATTCCAGGGCGCCACACTCACGTACAGCAGCGGGCTTTGAGGTGGTTGGAGAGTGGCCGGCCAGAGCCCCCGGAAAAAAAACAGAACGTGCCACAGATACAGGCTGTAAGACCATTTGCCCAGGTAGCGCAGTGGCCGAAGCTCGAGCAGCCGTGTCGTCCAGCTCCGTGGGTGGAGCATCGTGCTCACGATCAGAAAAGGACATAGCGCGACCATGAAGTCCGGACGGCTCGAGTACACAAGGCGATGCCAATGAGGAAAGAAAATGAACCGGTTGGCAGCGTGCAGCGCCAGATACACGCAGGTCGCGGCCAGCACCGTACACCACGGATGCAGCCAGCGCACGGCAAACTGTCGCACCCGTGGCCCCTGCAGAAACATGGCCAGCAGCGATGGAATCAGGAGCAGGTTCAACATCTGGTCCGTGTGTCGGTCGCTGATGCCGAACGTGTAAAGAGATGGCCTGTGCACGCTGTAGTGCTGCCAAAGGCTTAGAAGCGCAACAAGCAGGACCGTAACAGGGATGCGTCGGCGCGGGACCAGGCTGACCAGGAGCAGCGAGAGCAGCAGATAGAAGTGCTCTTCCACAGCAAGCGACCAGAAATGCCCCGTGAAAAGCCCGTTGGCCACAACCTGATCGGAGTTTCCGTTCCAAAGGTAGTTGCGATACAGGAAGACGGCTGCAGCCCAGTAGCGCCATTGCTCATGTATCCAGCCGACCAGTGTCAGGCACGCAATCGCCAGCAGGTACATGAGGGCGGCGGGCTGAATTCGAAGCACCCGGCGAATGTAGAAGCCCCGGAGATCGATCCGCCCGAGGATTGCCTCTTCTTCGAGGAGCCGCGTGCAGATCAGCAGGCCGCTGATCGCAAAGAACAGCTCGACACCATACCCTCCGAAACGATGAAAGAAGGAGGTGCTGATCGGCCCTACCCGATGCACCGCGTCATGGGTAAGTAAGACGCCAGCAATTGCAACCGTTCGCCATCCGTCCAGGCCGGGAAGGTACCCTGACCGGCGAGCGGGGAGCGAAACCTCATCTTCACGCAACCCGGGGAGCAATGTCTGCGAAGAGTGCATCTTCGAAAAGTATAGAGTGCATTGCAGGGATCAGCGTCGCGGGGGCTCTACTCCGTTGGCCTCACGTAAATCTCGTTGTGGATCGCCTCCGTCAACAACGTGCGAGCATCCCAGGGATCCTGAGGCTCCAACTCCCCCTTCACGGGCGGATGATCCAACACCGGGGAGTGGACGCTCGGCGCCTCTTCATAGCGCCTCATACCCATCACGGTAAGCGCCTGACGTTCGCGCAGTTTTCTAAACCCGGCCACATCCGCCGCAATGCAGAACAGAACCGCAGCCGACACCGCAGCGCCATAACAGAGCCTCCGTCGCCTGCGAGAGAAGCCCATCGAACGCACCCAGTCCACCGCAAGGACGTAGCAGAAGATCAGAAGAAGATCGGAGTAGATCTTGTACCGTCCCGATAGGCTCACCTGCAATCCAAGACCGACCCGTACCTCCGCCACCAGCGCGGCGCAGAGCAGAATCCATACACCGGAAAAAAAGGCGAACGGACGAGTTCGGTCCCATCGGATCCAGAGGGCGTAACAGAAGACAAGAAACATCCCAAGACCCAGTGCAACGCCAGCGTGCCGTACTGGTTGCCCATGCATATTCTCCACCGCCGAGCCCAGAAATCCGAAGAAGAAGAGGCCCTTCTTCCAGAACGGAGCGGGCGAAAGATCCTCCAGCCTCACGTAGTGGAAGAGGTACACGGCCAGCATCACCGCAAATGTCAGGCTCCACGCCAGCATTCGCCCGAATGCGCGTCCCCTCGCGACCATCATCGCAAGACCGACGGGGGCCAGGAGAAATCCATTCGCTGAAGACGCGCATGCCAGCGCAGCGCACACGCACGCGCCGCAGAATCGATAGCTCGTCCCCTGGCTCAGAAGCAGAATGCTCGCTAACCCAAAGGCAATAGCGGGCAGGTTCTGAAGTGACCCCATGGCCCAGTTCACCGTCTCGGCATAGTTCAAGGAGAACATCAGAAGGCTGACAGGTAGGAACAGAGCCAGTCGCGACCTGAGGTCCTCTTCCTCCTGAAAAAATCCTGCATATAGGATCGCAGCCGTCGGCAGCAGGAACAGATCTCCGAGCGTAACCAGTAATCCGAAGCTGACATGGTGACTTACTGCAACCTGGGAAGACACAACCAGATGTTCGAAGATCAGCTTGTAATCACCACACTGTGCCGTGAGCATGTAAACGACCTCTGCCAGCTTTGATCCCCCATGAGGGAACCCGAGCAGATAAAGCAGGATCGCCGGATAGTCGTCCAACATCGGTAACCCGAGCGCGGTGCGGTACAGGATGGCAGCGGCAACCAACACAGGAAGGCAGATCAGAGCAAAGAGCCCGGCCGGCTGAACCTTAACCCACACACCATCCGACGACCGAGTCTCTCGCTGGTGGACGCTGTCAGTCTGCATGCCAGATCCTCCTGTATCTCAGGAACGTCCATGTGCCCATCCCCAGGCCCACGATCAGGGCCGTCGCCAGGTAGCCCGATGTCATCCCCAGGATGCCAAAGCGTCGCCCCAGAAAGAACGTAGACAGACCCATGCAGATGGCGCCCAGCACCGAATTCAACAGGAACTTCTCCTGCTTATGCGCCCGGAGGTACACCGCCTGCGCGAAGCTTATCTGGCTAAGCACGGTCACCGCCAGCATCATCGCGAGTGGAAGCAAGGGTACAACCCGGTTGGCATACGGGGAGTGATGGAGATGAAGCGTAAGGATCGCCAGCCACACCGCAACGCATCCAAGCACGCACAGGCCGGTCGACTGGGGCAGAGCGCGAAAGAAAACTCGATCAAGATTCGCGTACTCCTTGCGGGCCACCATCTGGCCGAACGGCGCCGCCTTGGTGTTCACCCACGCGATCGACAGTGCCTGGAGAGCCCCGCTGATTGTGAGCGTCATGCCCATCTGGCCGGCTGCGGCTGGCCCCCAATACCGAAACAGAATGGGATTGAAAAGTTGAAAAATGAAGTATCCCGACACCCAGCTTACGGCGATGCGCCATTGAAACGGCCACACCTCCCGAAACGTCACTCGATTCTCCTTCGCGGGATGGCGAAGCAGACGCATCAACATCCTTCTTCGACGAAGCACAAACACCAGGCCAACCAGCGCCTGGCCAAAGATGATCAGCGCCGGCGCGAACAGGCCGCGGTGCAGAAGAAGCGCCGTCCACGCAAACACACTTCCAGCAATCGACTGCCCCAGGCGCGTCTTGGTCACCTGCGGAACATAGCCACAGCCCTCCAGAAAAGAGAAGATCGGGTCCAGCTGAAAGGTCAGGCTGCTGGCAACCACCACAAGGCACCAGGGCAACATCCAGTCGACGTGAAGGTCGGAGTGGTTCGAACGAAAGAAGTGGATGCCGATCGGAAGCAGAGAGACGGACATCAGAAGCGCCGCAGTGGAGTACCAGCGGATCGATCGCTGGAGCACCGAGGCAAGCCGCTGATGCGCGACGGCGCTGCCCGTGACCTCTCCGTCCGGGGAGATCGTCAGGTGCGCACTCTCGTGACTCGCCATCTGCAGGATGACTACAGAAAAGCCAAGCTCGAAGACAATCTGGAGGGCAACGATGCTGCCGAAAAGATAGTAGTACCCCTGCTCCGGAAGTGTAAGAAATCGGGCGATCAGCGCCACGTTCACCAGCCCGGCCGTGCTCGACCACATCCGCGCCATCAGTGTAAAGGCGATCGCCCTGTCGATGCCAAGCAGCCGTCGAGTCCGCGAGAAGACGTTCTGTATGTGGATCGCAGACCTTCGGTGTGTTGCCATAAGAGATCAAGCCCACTGACTTCTGCTACAGCGTTGCCCTACCTCGGACGTGCCCATGTGGTCCTCAAGGGATTGCTCTCGGAAGCGGTTTCATACCCATAATTCCTCAACATCCGCTCCACCGCATCGCTCGTAAGCACACCATCCACGAAGTGATTTGTGTCAAGCGCTAGGTGCGTCTTCTGTGCGACCAGAACATCCTCCGACGAGGCGAGCACTTCGAGCTCCGCCCCCTCAATGTCCATCTTGCAAAACGCCGGTCGACCCCATCGAGCAAACGCCTCTGCCATCGTTACGGTCTCAACCTCCACGGTTCTGCCAACAGAATCGCGCTCCATAAGGCTGGTCAGTCCTGAGCCGATGGTGCCCTCGGAATTGAACGCAGCCCTCCCCGTCTTGCCCGAAAGGGCTATGTTCAACGCCGTCACATTCCGCTGCCCATGTCGCTCAAGGTTGCGCACCAGCAGCCCATAGCTCAATGGGTCTGGCTCGAACGCAATCACACGTCCCTCCGGACCGACCATCTCCGCAAGCAGGCATGTGGAGATGCCGCAGTGCGCTCCCATGTCGAACACCGTATCGCCTGGCTGCGGTCTGTACCATCGAAAGTACTCTTCGATCGCCTCTTCTTCTTCCGGAAATGACGCCATCTCAAATTGGAGGCCGGAGCTGCGATACGTCTGCAGAAGCCCAGGACGCGAGTAGTCCACCACAAGCAGACCGTCCTGCTCCGTCGGCACAACCGGTGAGAAGTAGAGGTTAAACTTCTCCGCCATATCCGCGACATAGATGAAGTGCTTCGGCTGAAGCAGCATCACGCGCCTATCCTTCTGGAGCCGCAAGACACCCTCGGCATACGTCACCGTTACCCCTGCCTGCCCCGCTCTGCGCATCGTAAGCAGATCATCTGGCAAGCTGTAGTCTGCCACCGGTCCACGCTCTGCCTCCAGAAGTGGACGAGCGCGATAGTACTCGTCGAAGCGACGCGCAATGGCAGGTGCAAATGGCAGATGCTTCGGCTGCAACCGGATCGTCCGCCCCCGGCTGGTCAGCAGCAGTGCACCTTCATCGGAGCCAAGTGCGACGCCAAACCATCGGCACGGGACCGCAACGATGGCCCGCGCGAACCTACTTCTACCGGCAACGGCGAGCAGAGATGTTCTGAGAGTCTGCAGCAGCTTACGGAGCGGGGTCCAGCGCTCGTTTCGCATCAGTCCGTTTCGCATCAGTTCGTGGGCCACTGTGGGCTCTCATTCCCACTCTTGCGTCCAAGCGCCCGGATATGAGTCGCACGTGCCCACCCAACGTCCATGTTGTCCGCGCGAATCGCGATCAGATCGAGACCAACCGCCTCGAACAGCTTCGTGACAGCCGGTATGCTGTACGCGTTAATATGCTCGTGAACGCCAATCTCGAGCCTCCGTTTACCGTGCTCTAGAGCGCGAAGATCCCCGTCGGCGATCTCCTGCGGAACCTCCACGTACAGGTATCCTCCAGGCTGAATTCGTTCCACAACCCGTCTTGCCAGTGCGAGAGGTTCCACGACGTGCTCCAGAACATGGGCAAGGTGGACATACCCGTAGAAGCCGAGCTGCTCCTCCGTCCCGATCCTGGTCACGCCATCCACAGGTGCCATGTCCGAGATCTCGTAGACAAACTTCCGGGCTCCGATGCCGGGCAGAAACCGGCCATCAGCACCCCCGTAATCCAGCATGGTGAAATCAGCGCCAATCTCCAGCTTGCCTTCGAGAAACTTCGTCGCTGCTTCAACCCGGTTCGCGACCTCCACCCGATCAACACCGACACGATCCGAGATCGCCCGATAACTCGGCTCATAGTGCGTCCGTTCGCGGTTGTAAGACTCGGAGCGGTAATCAACATAGAGGCGGGTGATCCACTCTTCGGGAAACGGCCATCGCGCCTGCACAAAAGAGCATCCCTCACAAATCTGCATCTCGAGGTACGCCTCTTTGGAATAGATCTTCGAGAACACTTGCCGCACCGGTCGACCGATCGTTCGAAGCAGCTCCTTGAGGGGGTGAGGCGAGACTGGCACACGCATCTCGATACCCAACACGCGCTTCAGAAAAAAAGGTGCAATCCTGCCGATAAATCCCAGCTCGCGAAGCTCCGGCGAGCCACAGTTCCTGCAAATATTCATCGACTCCTCAGCCCGGGATCAGCCATCCTCATTATCTCATCGCACCCCTCCGAACCCACGCGCCATGTAAGCCGCACCTGCCCGCAACCTCCGCCGCTCAGCTCACCCCCCGCAGCAACGGTCGAAGCTCACTCCCATGCGATGATGTTGGTGCAGATCGTGGGGGAGATGAAGCAGGCGCTACCAACCGCACGGCGAGAGATGGCAGCGCACCGTCGCCCGGGTAGATCAACCTCTCGCCCGCGCCATCATCGGGTTCGTCACCGTGCTCCACGTGGTCCAGCCCGAGCTCCGGACACGCCGTGCCGTCCTTGGTTCGCGACGATGAAACTCTCCCATGGCTTCGACTACTCCACCAGCCCGCCCCCTCCTCACGATCGCAATCCCCACCTGGGACCGCGCGCGCTTTCTCACGGAGCTCCTGACCGTGCTTGCGCCTCAGGTCCAGGCCCTCCCGATCGGTGAAGTCGAGCTTCTCGTCTCCGATAACGGCTCAACCGACGACACCCCCGCGGTGATCCGGCGTTTTGCAGAAGGAGGCTTGCCGCTTCAATACCATCGCCACGCCGAAAACATCGGCTCCGATGCGAACTTCGTCTCCGCCTTCAACATGGCCCGAGGCACCTACTTCTGGCTCTTTAGCGACGATGACATCATCGTCCCCGGCGCGCTCGCTTCCCTCCTTACCCACCTCCGGCGCACAGAGTTCGATCTCGTCTACGCCACCAGCTACAGCTTTCGCTCCGACTGGAACACCGAGCGCCGCGGCGATCCCATGCTCCGCCGCTTCCACACCATCACCTCGCCGGCTCACATGGCGCGTGTCGTCAATGTCATGTTCACCTTTATCAGCGGCATCATCGCCAACAAGGCTCGCTTCGAAGAGCTCCGCAGATCCGACCCCACCATCGAGAGTCCCTCCGCGTTCCTCGGCACAAACCTCACCCAGCTCTCGTGGACGCTTCCGCTCCTGCGTCACCATCGCCGGTCGCTCGTCCTGTGGGACCGCCCTGTCGCCGGTCGCATCGGAAATGGTGGGGGTTACTCCATCGGCCAGGTCTTCGGGGAAAAGCTCTCAACCGTGACCGCACGCTGCCTCCCTGACCGCAGTTCCCTTGCCAGGATCATCACCAACTACACCCTCCGCCGCTGGTTTCCCTCGCAGATCTTCGAGATCCGCAGCTCCGCAAATCACACCTTGGCCCTTGATCAGGCCGAGGCAGTACTCCGCCACACCTTCGGTACCAACGCGCGCTTCTGGCTCTTCACCTGGCCGATGCTCAAGCTTCCCCTTCCGCTCGCAAGGCTCTGGCTCAATGCATCAACCGCTCTCTCGAAGCTCCTCTACATGCTCCAGATCCCCACGTTCTGGCGCAAAGAGACCTGAGCCCCAGCTGGAAAAGCTTCGCCCACAAGCGGCAGTTCCCTCTGGTCTGACCAGGTAATCGTTCCGACGGCAACGTTTGCGGCTGAATCAGCCCTGCATTCATCCTCTATTCGCATGGGCTCGATACCTTCAACCTTGATCTCCAAACCTATAAAGCTGCCCAAGGACTGTGCTTACAATGGCGACCACCGTTCCCTCACCAGGTTCTATCCTCGATCAAAAGCTCGCCGGCAGCCAGAGGCCCGGGGCCAAATGGGGCGTTGCTGCCTTCACCCTGGTGCTCGTAGGCGGTCTCGTCTACATCATCTCCCGCCTCTCGATCGATCTCTCTTCGGTGCACCAGGCCAGCATCTTTCCCTACATCCTGCTGGGAGTTGCGCTCCTGATCGCCCTCGGCTTCGAGTTCGTCAACGGTTTCCACGACACGGCCAACGCCGTCGCCACCGTCATCTACACGCACTCGCTCGAGCCCCACATCGCTGTCGTTTGGTCCGGACTCTGGAACTTCGTCGGGGTCCTCACCAGCTCCGGTGCGGTTGCGTTTTCGATCGTCTCCCTCCTTCCCGTCGAGCTCATCCTCAAGGTCTCCAAGGGCTCCGGCTTTGCAATGGTCTTCGCCCTCCTCGTCGCTGCCGTGCTCTGGAATCTCGCGACCTGGTGGCGAGGTCTGCCCGTCTCGAGCTCCCATACGATGATCGGCTCCATCCTCGGCGTAGGTCTGGCGAACCAGTTCCTCAACGGACATACCGGCACCTCCGGCGTCGACTGGCAGCAGGTCACCAAGGTCTTCAAGGCGCTCATCTTCTCGCCTATCATCGGCTTTGTTCTGGCCGCCCTCCTGTTTCTTCTCTTCAAACTCGTAATGAAAGACCCGCGTCTATACAAGGCGCCCGAGGGTGCCGCGCCGCCCCCCTTCTATATCCGCGCTCTCCTCATCCTGACCTGTACCGGCGTCTCCTTTGCCCACGGCTCGAACGATGGACAGAAGGGTATGGGACTCATCATGCTGATCCTGGTTGGCACTGTGCCAACGGCGTATGCGCTCAATCACACCGTCGACAAGGGATCTGTCGACACCTTTGCCGCGGTCTCGACGCAGGTTGCAGGAGCCATCGACAACTATGTCGACAAGACCGCCACCGTCCAGGATGCAGGCGCTGAGCTCGAACGGTTCGTCTCTTCGCACCAGCTTCATCCGTCCACCATGCTCGCCTTACAGCAGATGGTGGTGAACATACGCAACGAGGCTGTCAGCTACGGATCCCTCGGAAACGTGCCCCAGGATATGCAGGCGAACGTTCGCAATCAGATGTATCTCACCAGTGAGAGCATGCGTCTGCTCCCGCAGTTCGGCCCAAAGATCAGCCAGAAAGACCTGGGGCCGCTTACCGCCTACAAGGGATTCCTCGATAAGTCGACCAAGTACATCCCTTCCTGGGTCAAGGTTGCCGTCGCTCTGGCACTCGGCCTTGGGACCATGGTGGGTTGGAAGCGCATCGTCATCACCGTTGGCGAAAAGATCGGCAAGACTCATCTCACCTACGCCCAGGGCGCAGCTGCTGAACTCGTGGCAATGGTCACCATCCTCGGCGCAGACAACTTCGGCCTGCCTGTCTCCACCACGCACGTGCTCTCGTCGGGCGTGGCCGGAACCATGGCCGCAAACGGCTCGGGCCTCCAGAAATCGACCCTCATCAACATCGCCATGGCCTGGATCTTTACTCTTCCCGCTGCGGCCGTGCTGTCCGGCCTGCTCTTCTGGCTCTTCAATCTGATGTCAAGGTAGCGCGTCTGGCCATGGTAGAGAGAAGCTTTGGGCGCACGTCCGGCCTCGTCCATGGGCACTCCGCAAAGCAGATGCCGCACGAGGCCGATTCCGCAAAGTACGGAATGCACTTATCGAAGTCGACATACCATCGCTGCTGGCCTCGAACCATCTGCTTCTGGTCGGAGATCGCTCCCGGCGGGCAGGCGTTCGTGCATACCTGGCACGACTTGCAGAACTCGTCAGCACCGAACACGACCGGCTTCGTTGCGACCAGCGGCATGTCTGTCGTAACGCCGGCTAGACGAATTCCTGAGCCGAACTGCGGATGAATCAGCGAGCCGTGTTTGCCAAGTTCGCCGAGGCCGGAGGCAATGGCCGGGGGAATCAGCAGAAGAGCGTCAGCAGATGGGCCGGGGTACGCCCGCGCGTTGTAGCCCTGCGAGCGAATCCAGTTAGCCAGCGCGAAGGAGGCCCGTGTTCCCCGCGCGTACTGCACACCGATTTCCGTCACGCCGACTCCATTTGTCTCGTCGGACGGAACCTCCTTCAGCCGCTCGTAATCGTGTGCGAGGACGAGCACAATGACCCAGGGCTCCGCAACCTCGTAGCTCTCGAACACGTAGAGCGGGTCCATTGCCGCAATGCCCACGGCGTCGATCTCATGCGAGAGAGCAAAGGCTGTGGTGGCGGCGGTCAACTCCTCAGCCGAGGCCTCGTTGCGCGCCGCTGCTATCGACCCCAGCTCCGGGTGATTGTAAGCAGCCATGAACGCCGGGGCTGAGCCCGGGCACCTTCGGGAGCTCTGGCGCGCTACGTCTTGCAGACCGCCATAGGGGTGCTGCGTAGGCGGATGCCAGAAAAATGGCGACGCGCGCCTGGGCTCGGTTTCATCGACACCGTTAATCACATTGCCGGAAACGGTCAGCAGCGAGAGCGTCTCAGGACGGGGACGGTATGCGCCGCGCCTGGGGCGTCGAGGGTTTGGCCGGTTTGACATCATCTGCTGCTCTCCCCGATAAAGCTGACCTGCAAACGGTTGAGTAGCCGGGCTGCGCGGGCAAAGACCCAGGAGCCGAAGGTGATTATGGAATCCCACCACAGCAGATGGATACCGCCCTAAGTCGGATACCTGTCTAATCCATTCGGTTGGAGCCCGATCGCCAGGGGAAACACGGTTGCAGGCACGCTACAAAATCGAAAGCTCCGGCAACTTACCGATTAGGCGCGAACTGGGATACGCCATTGGTCCTCATCGGGAACCCTCTTCAAGTGTCTGGAGCGGTTCAACTCCCCTCCTGGTTGCGGCATCGCCGTTGCTGTCGAAGATGTGGATGTATCTCGGATCGAGATCGAGTGAGACCCGCTGATCCGGGCAGATATCCGTCTCGCCGCTGAGCCGCACCGTCACTCCTTCGTCGGATGCCGTAAGAAGATGGAGGTAGCTCTCGCTGCCAAGATGTTCGACCACTTGTACCTGTGCCGGTACACCGCCAGACTGGGCAACACGGATGTGCTCCGGGCGAATACCGACAGTGACAACGTCCTGATCGCTGATGTTCGGGGACGTGAGTGCCGCGCTGACCTCTACGTCACTCGCGATCTCAACGGCAATCCCTTCGGAGGTGCTCTTCTTCACAACAGCTTTGAGGAAGTTCATCCGCGGAGAACCGATAAAGCCCGCAACGAACAGATTGCGCGGCGAGCGGTATAGCTCCATCGGTGTACCCACCTGCTCGACCCTGCCCGCGCTCAAGACAACGATCCGGTCGGCCATCGTCATGGCTTCCACTTGATCGTGGGTCACGTAGATCATGGTGGCCCGTAGGCGCCGGTGCAGCTGTGTCAGCTCGAGCCGCATCCGGACCCGGAGAGCGGCATCGAGATTCGAAAGCGGCTCATCGAAGAGGAAGACCTTGGGGTTGCGCACGATGGCTCTTCCAATTGCCACACGCTGGCGCTGCCCGCCCGAGAGCTCCTTCGGCTTGCGCCCGAGATAGCTCTCGAGGTTGAGAATTCGTGCCGCCTCAAGCACCTTCTTCTCGCGCTCCGGCTTCGGAAGCCCTGCGAGCTTCAGGCTGAATGACATGTTCTCGGCAACGTTCATGTGTGGGTAAAGGGCGTAGCTCTGGAACACGAGCGCAAGACCCCGCTTTGCCGGCGCAACGTCATTTACAAGCACTCCGTCGATCAAGAGGTCGCCGGAGGTGATCTCTTCGAGACCCGCAATGAGCCGTAGGAGGGTGGACTTCCCGCAGCCGGATGGCCCGACAAACACCGTCAATTCCTGGTCGTTGATTGTGAGGTCAATGCCCCGAATAATCTCCGTATCGTCGTAGCTCTTGCGGATCTGTCTCAGCTGGACTGTAGCCATCTCGTTCTCGTGCCCCTATTTCACCGCGCCAAAGGTAAGCCCGCGAACCAGCTGCTTCTGGCTGATCCACCCGAGAAGAAGAATGGGCGCGATAGCCATGGTCGACGCGGCTGAAAGCCGCGCGTAAAAAAGCCCCTCAGGACTGGAAAACGAAGCAATGAACGCTGTCAGCGGCGCAGCCTTTGCTGCAGTCAAAGTAAGGCTCCAGAATGCCTCGTTCCAGGCGAGGATGATGGCAAGCAGCGAGGTGGAGACGATCCCTGGCATCGAGAGCGGCAGCAGCAACTCATACACCTCGCGAAGCGGGCCCGCACCGTCCATCCGTCCCGCCTCGAGAACCTCCCGCGGAACATCTTTGAAAAACGTGTAGAGCATCCAGACCACAACCGGCAGATTGGCGAGAGCGTCAACCAGCAGGAGCCCGGTTCGGGTGTCAAGCAGGCCCAGGTCCCTGAAGACCAGGTAGACCGGAACCAGCGCGCCCACGGGCGGCATCATCTTGGTCGAAAGAATCCAGAGCAGCGTCCCCCGCGTAGACCTCTTTGGCGCGAACGCCATCGAGTAGGCCGACGGTATGGCAAGCAGCAAAGCGAGCACGGTCGAGCCGATCGAAATGACCAGACTGTTTACGGCGAAGTGAAGATAGCTCGCCTGCTCCTGTACGGCCCTGTAGTTGGTGAGCGTCGGAGAGAACAGGAAGTGCGGCGTGCGCGAGATCGCTTCCTGCTCAGACTTGAAGCTCGTCAAGACCATCCATAGAACCGGGAACGAGACGATCAGCGCCACTGACCAGCCGAGCACCGTCATCTGCGCTTTGTGCGTCACCTTGCGCGCGATCTCCATCGCCTCCTATGCCTCTACATTCCGCGCGAAAGAGCGCATCAGCAACACTGCAGCGATGTTAGCGAGGATCACCGCGACCAGGGCCGCCACGGAGGCTCCGCCGATGTCGTACTCCATCAACGCATAGCGGTAGATCAGGAACGACAGGTTGGTCGATTCAAAGCCCGGACCTCCCGAGGTCGTCACGTAAATCTCCGCAAAGATGCCGAGCAGAAAGATGGACTCGATCATAACCGTAGCCGAAATCGCCGGCCCGAGATGCGGCCAGATAATGTACCGGAACAGGGAGATCGGCCCCGCTCCGTCCATGCGTGCGGCTTCCTTGCGCTCGGAATCGAGAGATTGCAGAGCCGTAAGCAGCGTCAAAAAGGCAAACGGCAGCCATTGCCACGAGACAATGACGACAACGGAGGTGAGCGGCGCCACCGCAAACCAGTCGATCGGTGTGAGACCCGCCCTCCGGAACAGAAATGCCAGAAAGCCGTTCTCCGGATGCATCATCAGGTTCTTCCACACCAGTGCGCTTACCGTCGGCATCACGAAGAAGGGGGCGAGCAGCAGCACGCGGGCGATGCCCCGCCCAAAGAACTCCTGGTCGAACAGGACGGCAAGCAACGTGCCCACGCCAATCGTGATCACAAGCACGGATCCAACAAGCAGAACCGTGTTGACTATCGCTTGGAACAGCGTCGGATCGGAGAGCAGGTAGCGGTAGTTCGAAAGGCCGTTGAAGCCCGTACGATCAGGCTCCATCATGTTATAGCGCCGGAAGCTGAACCAGACCGTCATGATCAGCGGCCCGATAGACCACACCAACAGAGCGACGATCGCTGGTGTGTTCAGCCAGGATCGCGAGAGCCTGCGCGGGCGGGTCTCGATCGGCATCGCTTCAACATCTCTAGGCATCTGTCTGCTTCCATCGGTTGACGCACAAGGTGCGCGTGTTGAGCGAAAAGTTTACTGTGGCTTCCCTGTGCGATCCTCTACGCGGACCGCCGCCGCCTGCGCTTTGCGTAGAGCTTTATCAACAGTCATGTCGCCGACCAGCGCCGCGGCAATGATCTGACCTACCTGGTCCCCAATGGTGGGAAACGAAGGGATCACAACCACCTGTATGCCCGTGTACGGCACAGGCTCGAGCGTGGGATGAAGCGGGTCCGCTGCCATGATCGAATCATAGGTGAGCCTCGCGAACGGTGCAGCTGCCAGATACTCTGGATGCTCGTAAGTGGAACGCCTCGTCCCGGGAGGCGCAGCCGCCCAGCCCTCCGTACCTGCCACCAGCTGGATGTACTCTTTCGACGTAGCCCACTCTATAAACTCCAACGCCGCCCCGACGTGCCTCGAAGAGGACGGCACGGCCAGCGCCCAGAACCATAACCACTGGGCACCGCGCGACGTCTTGGCAACCGGTGCGGCCGCAAACCCAACCGTGGCGCCCACCTTCGATTGCCGCGGGTTGTAGAGCGATCCGGCCGCGACCGTGGCGTCGATCCACATACCGCAACGGCCGTTCTCAAACAGCGTCAGATTTTCGTTGAACCCATTCGAACTGCTCCCCCGCGGGCCATAGTTGTGCAACAGCTTCACGTACAGGTCTACCGCCGCGTGCCATTCGGGAGAGTCAAGCTGGGGCTTCCAGGACTGGTCAAACCATCGGCCCCCAAAGGTGTTGGCGATCGTCGTGACATAGCCCATGTTCTCGCCCCACCCCGGCTTTCCGCGCAGGCAGATGCCATACACATCCTTCGCAGGGTCGTTCAGTTTGGCCGCGAAGCGCTCGATGTCCTCATAGGTCGGGTGCGCCGGCATCGTCAAACCGGCTTGTTGGAAGAGATCTTTGCGGAAGTAGGTAAGTGAACTCTCGGCATAGAACGGCAGAGCGTAAAGGTGGCCGGCGAACGAAGCACCCTCACGAACAGGTTTCAGCAGGTCGCCCAGATCGTATGTGGGCGACAGCCTGTCCTCGAGCGGAAGCAGCCAGCCGCGGCGACCCCAGATCGGAGCCTCCAGCGGTCCGATGGTCACAATGTCGTACTGGCCTCCATGCGTCGCCGCGTCCACAGTCGTCTTTTCACGCAGGATCTTCTCTTCCAGAATCACCCATTCAATGTGGATGTCAGGGTGTTGTTGCTCAAAGCGCTTCGAAAGACGCTGCATCACGATCATGTCGCCGTTGTTTACAGTTGCGATCGTGATTGTCGTCTGCGCATGCACGGGCCGAACGCCGAACATGACCAGCAGCGCTGCAGTCAGAACGATGGTCAGCATCATGGGTAGCCGCAACGCACGCCTCAGGTCTGATTCCGAGCATGCCAGGAAGTCCATTGAGATAGCCGCCGTCGCGAACCAGGATCGCGAAATCATCCTAGCAAGGATAGTAGGACCAGTTCGATTGAACACAGGCCTGGTTGCCGTGCCGGCGCTGTCAGTCGCTCAACGAATACTCGCCGTCCACGGAAACTCTGTCGCCCCTTCGGGATCGTCAGGAACGCTCTCGTTCCCTACCAGAGACCACCGCCTGTAGCCACCGCCAAAATCCCGGCACGTTACCGCAACAGGAATCCATCCTCGTCCTTGTAACCACTCCCCTCCCCAGGCACCGCCCTCCCTGTTGTTCTCCTCCCAGGGACAGCTACACTAGCTTTATGGACTCCGTGCGTTTCGGACGCGCCCTCGGCATCGGAACCCGCCTCGCCGCCAAGACTCTCGTCACCGCGGTCGATGCCGCCACCGCACCAAACCCCTCCGCGCCGGCTCCCCGAAGCACCACCATCTCAGACACCGCTCCCCTCCACTCCCAGCACCAACCACCAGCCCCAGGCCCACCAGCCCCAGGCCCACCAGGCGAGGGCGGCCGCGGCCAACGCCGCCCGCCAGCTCCGAACCACTCCGCGCGGTCTCGCCCAGGGCAGCCGGCGCTTCCGGCAGGCCGTATGGGCACCCGTCGCCAAACTGTCCGGCGTCCTCTGGCTGGAGTTCACCGGCGTCTTCTTCGGCATCTTCGCCCTCTCCGCCACCATCGCCGCCTGGAAGCTTCGCGGAGATCTCCACCGCACCCCCACCAACGCCGACGCGCAGACCCACCTCTTCTTCGCCATCGCCATCGCCGTCGTCTTCGCCTACTTCTGCTCAACCAGCTTCCTTCGTGCCAGCCGCAGGGGTCGACGATGAACCGCATGCCCACCCTCCCGCCCCGCCCGCGACGCCGGAACCTGGTCCTCTCCGCCTCGTTTCTTCTGCTCCTCCTCGCCCCGGGCCTCACCGTCGCCGCCCCCCTCCCACCGCCCGCCCCCGCCGCACCTCACATCCCGGAGGTGCACGTCCTCTCCTTCTCCGGAGATCGCGTCGACCTCCCCGCCATGCTCGAAGGCAAGGTCGCCATCCTGATCCTCGGCTTCAGCAAAGGCGCGCGTACCCAGGCCACCCTTTGGGGACGCCTCCTCCCAACCGACTACTTCTACTCCTCCGACGTTCTCTACTTCGAGATGCCTGTCCTCGAGGCCGTCCCCCGTCTCCTCCGCGGCGCCGTCCTCCGCTCCATCAAGTCCGAGGTCTCCACCCGCTCCCAGCCCCACTTCGCCCCTCTCACCTCGGACGAACAACGCTGGCGATCCCTCGTCCACTACAGCCGCCCCGACGACTCCTACGTCCTTCTGGTCGACAGCACCGGCCGCGTCCGCGCCCAATTCCAGGGAGCGCCCACCGACATCACCTACCAGGAACTCAAGCGCAAGGTGGATCAGCTCCTCACGCAATCCCCCCGCTGAACAAAGCGCAACCTAAGGATCCAGGCATGACCGACACCCTCACCGCACTCCGCAAGACCGCCCTCAACGCCACCCACCGCGCCCACAAGGCCAAGATGGTCGACTTCGGCGGCTGGGACATGCCCGTCGAGTACTCCGGCCTCATCGCCGAACACATGGCCGTCCGCACCGCCGTCGGCCTCTTCGACGTCTCGCACATGGGCGACATCCAGCTTCGCGGACCCGGCTCCCTCGCCGCCGTCCAGCAGCTCTGCATGAACGACGCCTCCAAGCTGCAGGTCGGCCAGGCCCACTACTCCGCCATGCTCTACGCCCAACGGCACCTTTGTCGACGACGTCGTCGTCCACAAGCTCGGCGACAACGACTACCTCATCGTCATCAACGCCGGCACCCGCGAGAAGGACGTCGCCTGGGTCCGCAAGACCGATCGGCCACATGCCCGGCGTCCACATCAACGACTTCTCCGACTACTACACGCAGCTCGCCATCCAGGGCCCCCGCGCCGCAGCAGACGCTGCAGAAGCTCACCGACACCGACCTCTCCACCATCAAGAACTACTGGTTCACCTGGGGCAAGGTCTGCCGGCCTCTACAACGTCATGATCGCCCGCACCGGCTACACCGGCGAAGACGGCTTCGAGATCTACATCCCCTCCGACGAGCCCACCAGCGCCCGCGTCTGGGGCGAGGTCCTCGAGGCCGGCGCCGAGTTCGGCATCCTCCCCTGCGGCCTCGGCGCGCGCAACACCCTCCGCCTCGAGTCCGCCATGGCCCTCTACGGCCACGAAATCTCCGACACCATCAACGTCTTCGAAGCCAACCTCGGCCGCTACTGCCAAGCTCGACAAAGGCACCGACTTCGTCGGCAAGCGAAGCCCTCGCAAGCAGTCGAGGCCGCACGGCGGCCCCACGCGCAAACTCGTCGGCCTCGAGATGGTCGACCGCGGCATCGGCCGCGACGGCTACCCCGTCTGCACCCTCGACGGCGAGCGATCGGCGAGATCACCAGCGGCTCCCCCGCCCCTTCCTCAAGAAAAACATCGCCCTCGCCTACGTCCCCGTCGCCTACACCGCCCTCGACACCGAACTCGCCGTCGAAATCCGCGGCCAGCTCGTCAAGGCCAAGGTCGTCCCCATACCCTTCTACAAGCGCCCCAAGAAGACTACCCGCCGGTAACCGCACCCCCTAAGCCTTCCCCGCCATCGCGTCGATCGTCAGACCGCTATCTCACAATTTCCACGGAGACCTCGAACCCGCATGCCCTACCCCGCAATACAAGTACACCAAAGAAGCACGAGTGGCTCGAGGTCGAACGGCACCATCGGCACCGTCGGCATCACCGACTACGCCCAGAACTCCCTCGGCGACATCGTCTTCGTCGACCTGCCCAAGGTCGGCGACACAGCTCGAAGCCGGCACGATCTTCGGCTCCGTCGAATCCGTCAAGGCCGTCAGCGACCTCTACTCGCCCGTCTCCGGCACCGTCACCGAGGTCAACGAAGACCTCAACGCCGCCCCCGAAAAGATCAACTCCGACGCCAACAACACCTGGCTGCATCAAAGTTGAGCTCACCGATCGCGCTCGAAGTCCGAGACGCCTGCCTCTGCCGCATCCGACTACGAACAGGTTCATCGCCGAAGAGACCGGACACTAAACCCATGCGCTATCTCCCAAAGTCGCCCGCAGGACCGCGTCGACATGCTCGCCGACATCGGCGTCTCCTCCATCGACGACCTCTTCTCCACCATCCCCGCCGAGTACCAGCTCACACGCGACCTCGACGTCCCGCGCCAGCACGCCGAGTCCGAGATCGTCGACCGCTTCAAGCGACCTCGCCGAGCCAGAACGCCACCGGCTACGCCAGCTTCCTCGGCGCCGGCGTCTACCGCCACTACAAGCCCGTCATCATCGACTCGCTCGTCCAGCGCGGCGAATTCCTCACCAGCTACACGCCCTACCAGCCCGAGATCGCGCAGGGCACCCTCCAGGCCATGTTCGAGTTCCAGACCATGATCTGCGAGCTCACCGGCATGGAGATCGCCAACGCCAGCATGTACGACGGCTCCACCGGCGCCGCCGAAGCCATCATGATGGCCGTCCGCGTCACCGGCCGCAACGCCGCCGTCATCGCCCGCACCGTCCACCCCGAGTACCGCGAGGTCATCGCACACCTACGCCCAGCACCAGGAGATCCCCACCGCCGAAGTCGGCTACGCCGCCAACGGCCGCGTCGATCTCGCCGCGCTCGAAGCCGCCATCACCGCCGACACCGCCTGCGTCCTCATCCAGTCGCCCAACTTCTTCGGCACCATCGAAGACGTCGCGGCCATCGCCGACATCGCCCACGCCAAGGGCGCGCTGCTGATCGTCTCCATCGCCGAAGCCGTCTCGCTCGGCATCGTCGAGCCCGCCCGCCGAGGCCGACATCGTCTCGCTCGAAGCGCAGAGCTTCGGCGTCGCCGCTCGGCTACGGCGGCCCCTACTGCGGCGTCATCGCCTGCAAGGAAAAGTTCCTCCGCCAGATGCCCGGCCGCCTCGTCGGCGAGACCAAGGACATCAACGGCAAGCGCGGCTTCGTCCTCACCCTCTCCACCCGCGAGCAGCACATCCGCCGCGAAAAGGCGACCAGCAACATCTGCACCAACCAGGCCCTCGTCGCCCTGATGGTCACCATCTTCCTCACCGTCTACGGCAAGCAAGGCCTGCGCGAACTCGCCGAGCACAACCTCGCCAAGGCCGACTTCACCGCCGACTCTGTCAGCGCCGCTCAGCGAGGCCACCGGCGCAAGGCTGCTCTTCGACGGCGCACCCCGCTTCCACGAGTTCGTCCTCGACCTCGCCACGACGCCGCCGAAGAGTCAACGCCGCCCTGCTCGAACACAAGATCATCGGCGGCCTCGCCCTCGACCAGTGGTACCCCGAGCTCGGCCCCAACGCCAGCCTCTGGTGCGCCACCGAACTCACCACCCGCAAAGAAATGGACGCCGCCGCCCAGGCCCTAACCGTCTCCATTCCCGCCGAGGCCCTCCAGCCTAATCTTGCGCACGTTGTCATCCTTGCGAAGCGGAGATCTGCTTGCAGCCGTATGCCGTACCGTTGCCCTTGTTTGTCATCCTTCGCCAATGGCGGAGAATCTGCTTCAGCCGTTGCCTGTTCTTCTGTTGTCATCCTTCGCAGGCGAAGAGCTGTTCAGCCGTCGCCGTTCGTCGCATCCTTCGCCAAAGGCAGACGAGTCTACTTCAGGCCGTTGCCGTGCCCTTCTTCTTGTTGTCATCCTGCAGCTGAAGCCGAAGGACTCCGCTTCTCTACCCATAACCGCCCGCCAGCCACAGAAAGGAGGCACGCATGGACATCTCCACCATCGAAGGCAAAGAGCTCACCGCCGTAGAGTTCGTCCTGGACTACCTCCAGCTCCGCTTCGACGGCCCCACCGTCACCTTCTACGACTGGCCCACCCTCCTCCTCCCCGACTTCTCCGCTCGCCTACGGCGAACCCGAGTACCGCAACGGCCTCTGCGCCCAGATCGGCGAAGAGGTCGAACTCGCCACCCTCGAAGAAGACGACTCCCTCACCATCAAGCTCGCCAACGACATCGTCATCGGCCTCTCCCTCCGCGAAGAAGACCTCACCTCCCCGAGGCCGGAGCCTTCTCCGAAACCGGCTCAGCCGCCGACGCCGAGGAGTTCTAGATGAGCATCCCCTACGTCACCGAGCGAGCGCACGAGTCGTGGACCTGCGTTACTGCCTGGCATCCTGAGCGATAGCGCAGCGGAGTCGAAGGACCTGCGTCTCGCCCGCGCTCGGCGCTGCAGCCGCACGCACCAGTTCAACAAGTCTCGTAACACCTTCAGGAGCAACCATGGCTCAGCCCGTCCTAGACGCCGAAGCAACCAGCATCCAAGGCCGATACCAAATTCATCGGCACCCCGAAAAAAGCCACCACCCACATCAACCAGAACGAAGACCTCATCTTCGAGAAATCCTCGCCCGGCAAAAAGGCCTATCGCCTCGCCGAGCTCGACGTCCCCGCCATCGACGCCGCCGCACTCCTCGGCGACAGCCGCTCCGCACAGACCTCGGCGTCATGCCCGAGCTCTCCGAGATCGAGATCATCCGCCACTTCACCCGGCTCTCCACCTGGAACTACGCCATCGACCTCGGCATGTACCCCCTCGGCTCCTGCACCATGAAGTACAACCCGCGCGTCAACGAGGCCGTCGCCCGCCTCGAAGGCATCGCCGAAGCCCACCCCTACCAGCCCGAATCGCTCTCGCAGGGCTGCCTCGCAGATCATGCAGCTCCTGTCCGACTGCCTCATCGAGATCACCGGCATGGACACCATCACGCTCCAGCCCGCCGCCGGCGCCCACGGCGAGTTCACCGGCATCCTGCTCGCCCGCGCCTACCACGAGGCCAAGGGCAACGCCCGCAAGAAGATCCTCATCCCCGACTCCGCCCACGGCACCAACCCCGCAACCGCGGCAGTCTGTCGGCTACCAGGTCGCCAACCTCAAGTCCAACGCGCAGGGCATGGTCGACATCGCCGAACTCGAGCGCATGGTCGACGAAGACACCGCCGCGCTCATGCTCACCAACCCCTCCACCATCGGCGTCTTCGAGTCCGAGATCCACAAGATCGCCGACATCCTCCACGCCAAGGGCGCGCTGCTCTACATGGACGGCGCCAACATGAACGCGCTCGTCGGCAAGACCCGCCCCGGCGACTTCGGCGTCGACGTCATGCACCTCAACCTGCACAAGACCTTCTCCACCCCGCACGGCGGCGGCGGCCCGGGCTCCGGCCCCGTCGCCTGCAAGAAGATCCTCGAGCCGTTCCTCCCCACGCCCGTCGCTCGCCACCAAGCCCGACGGCACCCTCGCCCTCGACTACAACCGCCCGCAGTCCGTCGGCCGCGTCGCGCATGTTCTACGGCAACTTCGGCATGTTCGTCCGCGCCCTCGCCTACATCCTCGCCAACGGCCCCGACGGCCTGCGCCAGACCACCGAAGACGCCGTCCTCAACGCCAACTACATCCGCGCCAAGCTCGAAGGCACCTTCGAGCTGCCCTTCAAGACCCCCACCCTGCACGAGGTCGTCTTCTCCGACCGCCTCCAGGCCAAGAACGGCGTCAAGACCGGCGACATGGGCAAGCGCCTGATCGACTACGGCTTCCACGCCTACACCGTCAGCTTCCCCATGATCGTCCCCGGCGCCATGATGATCGAGCCCACCGAGAGCGAGAGCCGCGAAGAGCTCGACCTGCTCGATCGACGCCCTCAAGCAGATCGCCCGCGAAGCCGCAGAAAACCCCGAGCTCGTCCAGACCGCCCCCCACACCACCCGCCTCCAGCGCCTCGACGAAACCGCCGCCGCCCGCAAGCCCGTCCTCCGCTGGAAAGCCCCCATCGCCTCCACCCCACTAACCCCCGACACCGCCGCCAAGGAGTGGTAAACCCACACCCGCCCGTAGCCCGCAGAGTAAGGCAATAGACCAACGAGCCCACGGAGCGCTGCTCCAGGCAGCCTTTGCCTTACGCACCGATCTTCTTCTGGCGCCTGCTCAACCGCCCGGACATCGAGACACAGTCAGACCGTCGAACCCCGGCATTGCCTGTCAATCCACGAAGCTGGCTATCTCGCACGGTCTCAACACGTTACCCCTGGCGCAAACACCCAGCTCCGCCATCTACACTGGAGATAGACTCCCGATCCGGAGGTCACGGCCTGCCGCGATCCACAGATGGGTTCGGGCATGGCGACTGGAGGGACCGGAACGCAGCAGCTGGCAGGTACCCCCTAGCTATCCTGTTTCGTTCGAAGACTTTGACCCCCAAGTACCCGGGGGAGGGTACCCCCTCTACTGGGCCGTCATCGTCACGAACCGGTCCGCCATCTCCCACTTCACATGGAGCTCCGTCGTCTTCCCCTTCGTATTCTCAAACGAGATCGACATCGTCTCCTGAGACTTCGCGAGCGGATTCCCTGTCATCGGCGTCCGCCCCAGGTCCTGCCCCTGGTTGTACACCGTCCCCCACTGCCCCGTCTGCTTGTTCACAATCAGCATCCACGTATCCTCGGACGGCAGCGTGTAGAGCGTATACGTCCCCGCCGGCACCGTCAGGTTCCCGATCTTCAGAGTAGCCGCCGTCACCATCGTCGTCGCCGGATTCGCCCCCGTCCGCCACACCTGCCCGTACGGCACCAGCCCACCCATGATCTTCCGCCCCCGCATCGAAGGCGCGTTATACCGAACCACGACCTTCTTCCCCTCAAGCGAAACCTCGGCCGTGGCAGCAGGACTAGGCAGCGCCTTCTTCCCCCCCGCCCCCTCCGCCTGCATCTCCGCCATAGGCCGATTCGGCTCTCCACCGGAAGGAACCATCTGGGCGCAACAGGCAAAACTCAAGAGCACCGAACAGCCAAGCGTTGCGATCGAACGGGAAACCATGAGCACCTCGAAGATGGATCAGATCTGCGGTCGCACCCGAAGCCAATCAGAAGAGCGAGCGCGAACCCAGCACTCCGATGCTCTGCCAGAGCGCACCACCCTGTCAATTGAGGGACTTGGTCCCGCCCTCGCGTGCTAACCTTGATCCTAGGCGCCCGTAGCTCAGCTGGATAGAGCAACAGCCTCCGAAGCTGTAGGTCAGACGTTCGAATCGTCTCGGGCGCACCACCAGCCAGCCCAAGTCATCACCATTCACGAGGCATCTGCCCCGTGGCCGCCTTACACCCGTCCCCATAGTGGCGGTGCTAGGTTCGGAACGCACCCACTCCGAGCTCAACAACAAATTTGTCCACCATCAGCCCGCCCTGCTTCATCTGCGGTCTCAATGGCACACTCGGTAGTGACGTGATAGAAATGGCGTTCGGCCGTTCCTAGGCTCAGCGCCGTCAAGTTGTTGGTCGACTTCGTCTCTCCTAGTTCTCCCCCAGAGGAACGTGGCGTGATCTCCCCCTAGGCACCAGCAGTCTTCTTGTCGCCCTCTTCTTAGCCCCGTGCCTCCTGCTCAGACCTCGGCCAGTTAGATACCCAGCAGACGACCTTGCACCTGCGAGCTGGCCCAAGTGCCCCAAGCGTAGTCAGCGTGCAAACCCCGGGCGCCCTGCCTGGACGAACCAAACACTGACAACCTCATCGTTTCGGCCGTCGTGAATGGGCGTTCGGTCCCTCTAGAATGGCACTTGGTAAAGGGACGAGGATTTCGCGAGGCGAAGCATGTCTCCTTCGTATACGAGACAACATCCCCCCATCTTCGGCTTACGTGGGATTGGAAAGCTCCTGCGACAACCGGTCCGATCGAACACCATAGTCCATATCGAAAACATCGACTCTCAGGAGATCTGGATACCTCTTCAGGCCAGCTTTGCCTTTGAGTTCCCCGTCCAGACAACCGACGCACTCACGCATCTTTACATCGATAAAGGTGCCGGCAAGACCGTCCGCAATCGGAACCCACAAAAAACCCGTCTCGGTCGGCTATCGATGGGAAGGAACATCGAGCACCTACGCAAGTGACGAAGAGCCTCGCGAGATCATTCCATGGTTCATGCTGCAGCGCAAAGGCCACCTCGAGGACGGTTGGTATGTGGGTGTGGAGTTCAGCGGTCGAACCAGCCTCACCTTGCAACGTGATGAGCACACAGTTCGCGGGGTGGTGGGCCTGAATCCAAACCCTGGGCTTTTCACTACACGACTGTCTTCACACGGAAGCTTCGATGCTGCTCCAATCTTTCTGGGGGCGTTTACCGGAGGCCGGGATGGCCTTGGCAACGTTCTTCGGCCATGGGTCAGGCAAGTCCTCAACAATCCGAGGACCTGGGCGGATCCACACTATCCGCTGCTGGTCAATAACAGCTGGGGAAGTGGAATGGAGGTCGATGAGACCTTGTCGCTACGCATGCTGCAGGATTGCGCGGATCTCGGTATCGAGATGTTTCACATCGACGCGGGTTGGTTTCGCGGCGTGGGAGATTGGTACCCGGACCCGAGAAAATTTCCTCACGGCCTGGCGTCACTGTCCGAGGAAGCCCATCGACGCGGTCTGAAATTCGGCATCTGGGTGAACTGGGCGGAGGCAGGCCTTGACAGAAACCCCGGAGGCCTTAACACGCAGGAGGGCGAGGCAAAAAAATGGCTCGTTGCAGATACGCCGGAAGGATGGAAGCCCGTTGAGTTTGTTGGACGAACCATCGATCTCGGTGTTCCGGCTGCAAAGAACTACGCCGAAGGAGAGGTCAACAGAATCGTCAGCAGTTACAAACTGGACATGCTCGAACACGACGGCTATGTGGTTGCACACGCCTGTGCCCGCACCGACCATCCCCATGCTGCGGCACCAGCTTCGTACCCTTCAACGATCCAGGGAAGCGGCGTTGCTCTCCCTCTCGCATCGAACTCCACCGACGTCAGTTACCACGCCGTGCAAGCCTACTACGATATCTACTCGCAGTTGCGCAAGGAGCATCCACAACTGCTGCTTGAGATCTGTAATGACGGTGGGCGCATGATCGACTTCGGAAGCGCTTCTCACGGAGACTACTTCTCCATCACCGACGCGTACGATCCGGTTTCGAATCGGCGCGCCTTCTTCGATGCGAGCGGAGTGCTACCAGCTGCAATGCTCGAGGACTACGTCGAGAAATGGCCTGCGTCCAGCCTTGCAAACTTCGTCTACATGCTTCGAAGCGGCATGATGGGTTGGCTCACCGTGATGCAGGACACAAATGCGTGGACTCCAGAGCAACACCTCGCTGCCAAGGCCGAGTTCGCACTCTACAGGAGCGATTTGCGACCCCTAATCCGTGACGCCGACCTCTACCATATCTCTGACCGACCGAATGGAGTGGCTTGGGACGGAATCGAATACTTCAATCCGGGTCGTGGCAACGGTGTCATCTATGCCTTCAGAGGTACGACACAGCGGGAAACGAAACACACATTTATCCTCCGCGGCGTCCTTCCAGAGAAGCGATATCACCTTAGGTTTCACGATGCCACCTCCGCGGACAAAACAGTCAGCGGCCGAGAGCTCCTGGACACCGGCCTTACCGTACAACTCCCGACCCAGAACAGTTCAGAGTTGATTTTCTTCAACGAAAGTGGCGCTTGAGCAGCAAAAGCTGATCCCAGGTAGAAGAAAGGATGGTCGGTGCCAGAGAATGTGAGATGTGCCCGCGGGTGGCGCCCGGCAAGTCTGAGGTATAAGCCGTCGACCTGCAACTCCAACTACCAGGAAGGCGGTCGCGTTCACGCTCTCAACTCTGACAGCCGGCGTCTTCTGTTCCAGAATCGTAGCTGCAGAACTCGATCGCGACTGACAAAAGCAGCCGGCGCGACGACCGTCGTCTCATGTGCAACTATGCTCCGCCACGCCGGAGCTCTTTCGTCTTCAAGACAATTAGATATTCATAGATCGACTGCAGAGTCGCGTAAGTGACGCCCGCGTGTCCGTCCAGAAAAGCTCCGCGGATAAACATCATGTAAAACCACTTAATCAGTGGACGTGCCGGCAGACGGTAGAAGAGGGCCTTCTGATGTAGACGCCGCTCCAGGAAGTCCTTCGATGTAAGCGCAACCTTCCAAGAGGGATCCCGGAGCCCTTGATCTCGAAAAATAAGATCCGCTTCCATTGTGGAATACACGTCATGTTTTCGGATCCAATGTCCCACTCCCTTCGAAAAAGGGTAGTGCTCCAAAGCGCTCTCGAGCGCTTCCACAACTCCATCCACGTGTAAGACCTCGTTAATGGATCGCGTATACCGCGCACGCTCGTGACGCACCACGCGGAGGTACACCGGCGAGATCTGCGCCCGCTTAAGCCAGGTACCGAAAAGGTAATCCCGCCGCCGGACTGTGTAGCCATTCACCTTGGCGGACGCCCCCTCGACCACCCGCCATATCTCTTCGGAGAGATCTGGTGTGGGTCGTTCGTCTGCATCAAGTAAGAAGACCCAGGGGTATCGAAACGGAATGTTCCGGAGTGCAGCATTCCGGTGAGTGGCATAATCGTCGAAGACCCGCTGGTGCACTTTGGCCCGGCGTTGGTCGCTATTTCAACTGTTCGGTCCTCGCTGAACGAGTCGAAGACGTGAACGTCATCAGACCAGCCCACCGACGCAAGGCACCCCGGGAGATCACGCTGCTCATTGCGCGTAGGATAAGGACGGAGATCAACCTGGCCTCCCTCCCTTTTCAACCCTTCGAGGGAACATGCACGAAGAAAGCCATCGGTGCGGGGAGTACACCGAAGATAAGTTCCCCGCGCGCAGGGCACTGCGGAGGCAATCTTGAACCGGAAGGCATGAAGTCGCTCCGGCACCCGGAAGTCGTGCTCGCCTTCTACTCAACTCATCTGCTGTAAAGCCTTTCTGGGCATCCTTGCCTGCCTCCGAGTCGGGGGCTAAGTGAGGCCGCTCTCTTCAAGTGCAGTGCGGCATTGGTGTGATCCGAAAGCTTACTGTAGGTCATCCCTAGGTGATACTGAATAGAAGCATCGTCGGGCGCGTTCTTAACAGCCTCTTCGAGAAGATCACGCGCGGAGGCATATGTCCCCTTGCTGTAGTACACCCAGGCGAGCGTATCTGCAGTACTGGGAGAGTTCGGCAATGATCTCCGGGCGGATTGAGCATAAGTGAGGGCGACGTCCGTGTTCTGCCCACCCTCGACCATCAAATACGCAAGGTTGTTCGCCGCGATGGGCTGCTCGGGTTCAATCTGGAGCGATTTCTTGTAGGCTTCCATGGCTTTGTCTTTCGCGCCTATCCCTTGCTGAAGCGTGCCAAGAATCGCGTAGGCGGATGCGTCATTAGGGTGAATCTTAAGCCACTGAACCCATCCATCAATCGCTTTATTAGCGTCTCCATGGGCAAGCTGAGCCCGCGAATACGCCATAACAGCCGCTCCATCAGCAGGATTCAGCTGCATCGCTTTATTTGCGGCCTCAAGGGATGCATTCGGTCTCCCGCGCGTAGCTGCAGCTCTGAAAGTTGAACGTACATTTTCCCGTTTTGTGGCGCCTTTACAATCTGCGCCTGCACACGGGAGATCACCTTCGATAGATCCTTCTGTCCAATGTCGATCGAGGCTAACAAGCCGAGCGCCCGATCAGAACTCGGATTATAAGTCAAGGCCTGCTCGAGCAGCGGCTTGGCTTCCTCAAACTTCTTCTCCGCTATGCGCAATTGGCCCAACTCCATGTATGCTCCCGAATTCTTCGGGTCTATCTTGATCGCTTGGCGGAAATCAGCTCGGCTTTCTCATTCTGTTGTTGCGCCGCCTCGGACATGCCTCGCCACAGGTAACCCACCGGGCTTTGTGGCGCGACGGCGATAGCCTTCTCTGCGACTTGCCCAAGCAGTCCAGGATCTCGACGACGCATCGCAGTTTGAGCTAGACCATCGGCTGCCTCCAGATTGGAGGCATTCAGCTTCATTGCATCTCCAAAGCTCTGCTGCGCAACATTCAGATCGCCTTTTGTGAGCGCTGCACGACCAAACCAAATCTTTACGGGCACGCTGTCAGGACTGTTCTTAGCCGCCTTTTGCAGGGCATCATATGCTTCGTTAGTCTTCCCGTCGTTCAACAGAAGCATGCCGTTCAGGACTGCAACGCCCGGGTCCGAAGCGTCAGATTTCATGAGATTTGCTACGACAGACCTGGCCCCTGGGAGATCCTTCTTGGCGAGAAGAAGGCGAGCATACGCGAGCTTAATAGGAACACTCTTCGGGTGCTTCGCGGTCAGATCAGAGTAGACCGACACCCCTTTGTCGATCTCACCCGTGCGCAAGTAGTAGCTCTCCAGCAGCTCTCCTCCCATGCTCGTATCGCCTAGATCCTCTGTTGCTTGACGAAGCGTCGATTCCGCACTGACCTTATCTCCCTGACGAAGGTAAAGCTGGGCGAGGCTCACGCGGGCAGAGAAATTTTTCGGATCGCTCGAAACGGCGGCCTTTTGCTCCGTGAGCGCGCCTTGCAAGTCACCCTTGTGCTCCAACAGTGATGCAAGGGCAAGATGCGCGATCACATTTGATCCATCGAGGGAGATGCCCTTCCGTAGCTGCTCTTCCGCTGATTGAGACTGTCCCGGCGCTGACCCTTGAAGAAGGCCCAATGTTGTGTGAAACGCCGCCCTATTAGGCTCGATTGCAAGGGCGTGCTCGATTTGCGCGAGTGCCGTCGGGCGATCCCCCTTGACTGCAGCGACGCTAGCCAAGAGAGCATATCCGTCAGCGTCATCATTCTTGATAGCCAGCACGGCGTTAGCCTGCTCCGCCGCCCGATCAGGAGCTTTCCCGGCAAGCAGAAGATTTCCAAGATCGATCCTGGCTTGGAGATTGTTCGGCTGGAGGGCTACGGTTCGGCTTAATTCTGTGTATGCCGGCATCACGGATCCCATCTTCAGGTACACGGTGCCAAGCTGGTAGTGGGCCTCTGCAAAGTTCCGATCCACCTTGAGAGCATTCGAGTACTGAATGGCCGCTTCTTTGTACTTCGCCTCAGAAGCGTACCGTTTACCGCTCTCCAGGTACTTTTGCTTCTGCACGTTCGGATCGTGATGGCAGCCCGTTAGGGCACCCATGAGGACGAAACCTGCAACAGCCCTCAGTGTCGTTGGGCAGAATGGCTTAGGGGATTGGTTCATGGCTCTTCTTTACCTTTTCAGTGTGACCTGTTGCGGGTGAGATCTCTGTTGGCTTACCCAGAAGACCCGGATTGAGGTCCGTTGCCTTTAGCTCGGTATTATGCGTGGAAGTTCGGTTGCCATCTGCTTGGCGAAAATGAGCGCCCTGTCCCGCGCCGAGCCCACCTGCTCCGACGCACCAATCGGCGTGATGACCCGCACCAGTGCGCCGTCGGTGCGGTTCAGGCGTATCGCGTCGGCGATCAGGTAGGCCTTCGACACGTACTCATTCGCTACACTTCGACCGTGCGCCTGATACCAGTAAAGAACGAATTGGCGCACCTCGCCATTACTGATCACATATTCACCGATGTTGAAGTTCTTCCCGTCCGCAGCTTGCATGTTCGTGTATCGAGAAGACTCAAACGTCCAACCAGCGCCAGGCAGGCAGTGCTGGGGAGAATGGATCGTCTGCCCGGTTCGCTGCGTGGGAAAGTACCCTATAAAGAGTCCCACGGAAGGTATACGGTTTGCCGGATCCGTTGTCTCATAAACGCGATTGAGGAACTCCCCTTTGCCCAGGATCTGGAGTACCTGATCATCGATTGGTTCATCCCGGCTAGACCATGGACCAATGTGTGTCGGCATCGTCTCGAGAGGCTCACTCTGCGGCACACGGTCCACGTTCCCCCTGCCATTGAGCGCAACTGCTGTACCAGCAAGAAGACAAACCACAATCCAATATCGAAGCTTGTTCATTGCGCCTTTCGTAGCGTGCGGATTTGGAGCATTGTCCGGTGCACAATGTAGAGGAAAGAGAGCGAGATGACGAACATGACCCAACCAGAGAACTCATGGAAGAAGCCCTCTCCCTTGGCTGGATCCCAGTACTGAACGCAAAGCCCGGTCCCGACGATCCTGAGAGCGTTGGCGGCGACTGCAATGGGAACGCTTGCGAGTGCTAAGAACCAGCGCCTACCAGTAGTTTTCTCGAGGAAGTAACCATAAAAGACCGCGAGGGTGAAGAGGCTCATTAACGACCGGATTCCGCTGCATGCCTGAGCAACCTCTAACTTCATAACGGGCAGCTGGATAACATTGCCTTCCCGAAAAACTGGAACGCCCAGAATCGGCAGAATGCTGCTAGCCACTCTGGAGGCGAAGAGCTGCAGAGGAAACGTAATCTGGTTGAAGATGATCTCCGGAAAAGGGATGGCGAGAAGAAGAACCGCTAAAGGTAGCCTTACTTCGCGAAGAACGGCCGCGCCGAAGAACATCCAGATCATGCCTGCCACGATGATCACAAACGAGATGCGGGAAAGGAAAAGCTCTGCACCATAGACGCCGAAGAAGACGGTGATGATGCCGAAGATGACCAAAGGAAGCCCCGCCCAGGTAGGCCTGACTGGAACCGCTGCAAGAGCCTTCCGCTTGTCCCAGAGGATGAACGCTGAGAAAAACGGGACGAGGAATCCGTGGGAATAGTCGGCGATTTCGTACCAATCCGTGACCAACTTCAGTCCGATTCGAGAATAGATCGCGATCAGCAATGCAGCTACGAGGCATCCCGCCGTTAGTTCTCGAACTCCTAACGCGCTCTGCGAACTCCCGAACAGGGCTACTCGACGAACGCCTGCGACGCCGACCAGTGGCTCGCTGTAAGTCTCTGCTTCTACATCGCTCGCTGCGATCTTCACTGTACCTTCACTCACCCTGTGCCTTCAGCAATCCGATTGCCAACCGGAGGATCACGACTGGCAAGCGCTTCAAAGCCATTCGCAGGCAAAGTATACGCCCCTCGAATAGGATTCCTTTTCTCTTTTGGTCTGCAGTTTGCGGACTTTAGTTGTACAAAGAAAGGCGCTAAATGGCTGCGCAGTCGCCTATACTGAGTGCACTCCGGGGCATAAGCACCGGTTATCTGAGTCCTTGCGCTCACTCTGCCATGCGGTTTGGCGAGACGATTGCATCTACCAATCAGAAGAATTGCACCGGGCGCTTCGAGTCGGTGCGTTCGCCCCGTCGGCAACCTGCTACCGGGAGGAGCTAAATGAAACTTAGTAAAGGAATTAGCTGCGCAGTTCTCCTCGGGTTTTCTCTCGCCGGAGTGGGGCAGCAGCCAGTTCCCACTCAAGACCAGCCGCCAGGCCCAGTGCCGGCCCAAGGGGCGCAAGACCAGTCCCTACCCTCAACGGGATCAATCCCGACCACTCGGCAAACTACCCCAGATCCGAAGACGGCTGCGGTACCGCAGACCACCTCCGCTATGCCTCCTGCACTCGCGACCGTCGATAACGCGACGTATATCATTGGCGCGGATGATGCTCTGCAGATTACGGTGTGGCGTGAGCCTACCTTGTCAGGAACTTTCCCGGTGCGTCCCGATGGCAAGATCTCTATGGTCCTCTTGGGGGATCTCCCTGCCGCTGGCATCACACCGACACAACTGAGTTCCGACATCAGCCAGCGACTTCGAAAGTTCGTCCAAGAACCTATCGTCACCGTCCAGGTGATGGCAGTCAACAGCCAACGCATCTACATGATCGGGGAAGTGGGTCACGTAGGTCCAATCGGATTGTCAGCGGCAATGACCCCGCTCCAGGCCATTGCAACTGCTGGTGGTCTCTCTCCCTTCGCTAACTCTAAGCACATCTACATTCTTCGAGGAACCGGAGCAACTCAGCAGAAGATTCCCTTCAACTACAAACAAGCGCTCAAAGGCGACGACCGCCAAGGGATCGTTCTTCGCCCCGGAGACACGATTGTGGTTCCATGAAGATATCAAAGACATCAAAGGCGCTCGCTTCTCTCCTGATATTGCCCTGCTCCCTCTGGGGTCAGGCCACACCCGCTGCTTCCATTCAGCCCTCAGCCAGCGGTCTCAATCTCCCAGCACTGAACGGTACGTTTCAATACGGAGTCAGCGCGTCGGAAGTTGTTGATAAGGGATATTCGAGCGGCGGAGTCTATGCGCAGACCAGCGTCTCAGGCGACCTTGCCTATTCTTCGAAGAGTGCAGTTCACCCCTTCAGCATGCTATACGCCGGGGGCACTCAGTTCGGACCGCAGTCCGGGTATGGAACGACCTTCTATCAGAGCTTCGCTGTCTCTCAAGGCTATCTCACCAAGAGTTGGGTCTTTGGCGTTTCAGACGTGGTGAGCTACCTTCCGCAGTCCCCTACGGTCGGGCTCTCCGGGATCCCGGGTACCGGCGATCTCGGATTAAACCCCGTTCAGAACGGGCTCGAGCCTTCGCAGGACATCATCAGCATTCAAAACAATCGGCTCAGCAACGCCGTCAGCGGCAATGTTGAGCGGCGACTGGACGCGTTCACGTCTTTGAGTGGAGGGGCAAGTTATGGCATTTTGCACTTCCTTGGTCAGAGCGGCTTAGACAGCTCTCAGATCTTTGCCAATGTCGGCATCAATCGCCGAATCAACGGGCGCAGTTCCGCGTCGCTTTCTGGAACCTACGGAACGTTCGATTACAGCAGTCTCGGCAATGGTGCGTCCTTTCAGATCAAAGGCCTAAGTGTGGGATACCAAAGGCAAATCTCACACGCATTGACGGCGAGCGCCTCCGGAGGGCCTGAATGGATCAGCAGTTCAGGAACCCTCGGGATACCTTCTCGCCTGACGTACACCGCAGGCGCGGCGCTCGGATACTCCGTTCGGGTCTACACCGCGAGCGTTGGGTATAGTCGCTCAATTAACGGGGGCGCCGGCGTTCAGCCAGGCGGGATTTCGGATACGATCTCCGCCACTATTCAGCGTCCGTTTGGCACATCATGGGCAGTCTCCGGAAATGTAGGTTACGCACGAACTCAAGGGCTGACACAAGGTCCCACTCCTGTCGATCTCGCTCTTGTCGGATTGACATCCAGCGGCAACTACGACAGCGTTTATGCCGGCGCTCAGGTCTCTCGACGCCTAAGTCGGTCTCTCTCGGCCTTCGCCAGCTACACGGCAATCCATCAGAGTTACAGCCAGGTCAGCGTATCTCCCCTCGCGCTCAATGGAATTGTGCAGACCTTTGCGATCGGAATTTCTTACTTTCCCCGCTCTCTCCACCTAGGACAACTGTAAGGAGTCACATGCTCGGTCACCGAACTCTTGGATTCGAGGACTACACC
Organism: uncultured Acidobacteriaceae bacterium; assembly: GCA_963752655.1. Taxonomy (GTDB): domain Bacteria; phylum Acidobacteriota; class Terriglobia; order Terriglobales; family Acidobacteriaceae; genus Edaphobacter. Next base: position 379,440 of record CAVVZK010000007.1, on the reverse strand, counting down.
TCTATCCTGAAAAAGCGCTGGTGGATGATTGCGATACCGGCGATCATCTTCCCGATCGTCGCCTACGCAGCAAGTTACCTCGTCGATCCGCTTTATCTTTCGCAAACCCTGGTCCTCGTAGAGCAGCAGAAGGTGCCCGAACACTACGTCCAACCAGTGATCGTCGAAGATTTATCGGGCCGCTTGGCGTCCATGCGCGAACAGATTCTCAGCCGTTCAAGGCTTGAACCCATCATCACGCGATTCAACCTCTTCGCTGGTCCAAAAGCTACGATGGACGATCGTCTCGACGCCATGCGTAAGGCCATCGATATCAAGCCAATCGAGTCATCCATGGCACGCGGGGTTCCCGGATTCTTCATCACGTTCAAAGCCAGTGACGCTCGTACCGCACAAGCTGTGTGCAGTGAGATCACATCCATGTTCGTCAACGAGAACTTGAAATCACGCGAACAATCGGCTCAGGGCACGACGGACTTTCTCACGCGGCAACTTGAAGACGCCAAGCGCAGCCTCGACGAACAGGATGCCAAGCTCGCCAAGTTTCAGCAGCAATATGTGGGTAGGCTTCCAGGGCAGGAAGAGCCAAATATGAACATGCTGACCAGCCTCAACACTCAGCTGGATGCCGCAACCCAGGCCCTCGCACGTATGCAGCAGGATCTTAGCTACGGCCAGACCGTTCTGGCACAACAGACTCGCGAGTTCCAGACCCCGGAGACGCAACGGGTCGCACCCCAGGCCCAGCAGCAGGACCTGCAGCAACTCCTCGCGCAAGAGGCCGACCTAACAGCGCGATACACCCCTGATTACCCCGATGTTGTCACTATCCGTCGCAAGATAGCTGACCTCCGGCACGAGATGGCCCAGGCGCCCGCGAGTCCCGCACCGCAACCCAGCACTGTACAGCGGAACGAGCCTCCTTCGCTTCTGCAACTTCGTGCTCAGATCCGCGCCGAAGAGCTCGGGATATCGCAGAAAAAGCACGACCAGGCGGCCATCCAAGCACAGATCAAGATGTATCAGGACCGCATCTCGTCGAGTCCGCTTGTGCAGGAACAGTACAAGACCCTTACGCGCGATTACCAGACTGCACAGGACCACTACGACACACTCCTGAAGAATATGCAGCAAGCGAAAATGGCCACAGATCTCGAGCGGCAGCAGCAAGGAGAACAGTTCACGGTAATGGACGGCGCCAATCTCCCAGATGCACCTACGTCGCCCAAACGTCCTGTATTCGCAACGGGTGGCTTCGCCTTCGGTATAGCCCTCGGCCTTGCAATCGTCTCCCTGCTAGAGTACCGCGATACCGCTTTGCGATCCGAACGTGATGTCTGGGCCTTTACTAAACTCCCCACACTCGCAACCATATCGCTGCTGAAAGATGTGGCTCCAGCTTCGTTAGGCCAAAAGCGTAGGCTTTTCGGCCGTCGTAGCGAAGGTGGACCCACCAAAACGCCAGTCCTGAATGTCGGCGGGTAACAGTTCATGTACAACGCATTCTTCAAACTTCAGACCAGCCCCTTCGGCACGAGTCCCGACCCTCGGTTCCTCTACATGATGCCGCACACCCGCGAGGCCCTGGCCTGTCTCGAGTACGGCATATCGGCGCGGAAGGGTTTCACCGTGCTCACGGGCGAGGTCGGAACGGGAAAGACAACTCTTCTTCGCCGGGCACTTAGTTCCTTTCGAGATCGACGGGTTGCAACCTCATTCGTCTTCAATCCAAGGCTCGATGTGCTGGACTTCTTGGAGTTCGTGCTCACTGACTTCGGTCTCATTCCAGCATCTCGAACTAAATCCGGAATGCTTCTCCAGTTCAACCGGTGGCTCATCGAGCGGTACCGCATGGAAGAGACTTGCGTCGTCGTGGTCGATGAGGCGCAAAATCTCTCGTGGGACCTCCTCGAGGAGATACGTCTTCTCACCAACCTGGAGACATCTTCGGAAAAACTTCTGCAGATTGTTCTCTCCGGTCAGCCCGAGTTGGAAGAAAAACTACGCCACCCCAGCGTTCGTCAGCTTCGCCAGCGAGTGTCACTCTGGTGCAGAACTCAGGCGCTCACCGACGCGCAGACCCACGCGTACGTCGCGGAACGACTTCGAATCGCCGGCGCATCTTGGCCGCTTTTTTCCCCGACGGCTCTGGAACTCGTTCACCGGTACAGCCGTGGCGTTCCGCGCCTCATCAATCTCATCTGCGAGCACGCCCTAATCGTGGCGTATGTTGAGCAGGCCCGCCAGGTGACGAACAACATGGTAGAAGCCGTCGCAATCGAACTCGAATTAGAAACCCAGCCATTCCTGATCTCTACGGCATCCATGGGCGGTGGGATGTCCGGCGGAAGGTCAAATGAATCACCAAATCTTGTAACAGGGCTCGGACAAGAGAGCACCGGAAGGCGGGAACGATGAGCCGCATTTACGAAGCGCTTCAGAAAGCGGAGTCAGAACGTGGGATTGATCCCCAAGTGCGAGACGAAACGGATCAGGCCGTGGCGGTTGCGGACTTTGACCTACCCTCCACAGATGTCCCTCCCATCGCGCCCCCATCACGGTCGGAAAGGATCTTCGGGGGCTACGTGGCCGAACCTTCCTCGACGGTTGACCTCAGCCAGATCCCTACAAAACCTTGGGCTCCAGACTTGCGACAGCTTCCCGCACTTCTCGAGAAAGGCCCCGCGGTAGAACAGTTCCGAAGCCTGCGTTCCCGCATCTACGAACTTCGTGACATCAAGCCGCTGAAATCGATCTTGATCAGCAGCGGTATGCCCCAGGAAGGAAAGAGCTTCGTTGCAACGAACCTTGCAATTAGTTTGGCTCGGAATAAGAACGCCAAGGTGCTGCTCATAGACGGCGATATGCGCCGTTACACCATTCATCAACTGCTTGGGTGCGAGGCGGAACCAGGACTCGCAGAGTATCTCGCTGGGCGGGCCGCCACCTCTGAGGTTATGCAGCGACCCGAGGCAGCTTCGATCACCGCAGCTGCGGGAACGCGCGTGGGTGGACTCTCGTCGCTGACCTTTATTGCCGGCGGCAACGCCGGAGATCGTGCGGCGGACCTTTCGAATCACGACCGCTTTGGGGAGCTTCTGAGCGCGGTGTCCTCCCAATTCGATTGGATCATCATCGATTCTTCCCCCGTACTCCCTGTTTCAGACGCGGTTAATCTATCCCGCTCCTGCGACGGTGTTCTGCTGGTTGCACGGGCAGGTGTCACAGACTATACCGATGCTCAGCGCGCCCAGCACGAGTTGAAGGGCGCAAACATCCTGGGCTTCGTCCTGAACGCCTCAGACCAGTCGCCGCAGGTCGGCACCTACTACGGGTACGACGCGCGCCACGAGGCCGTGTAGGTGCAGAAGGAGTTCGATGATACGGATATTCAACGTCTACTATCCAACCCGCACTATCGTCCTGCTTTTATGCGAGACGCTGATCGTGGGCGGATCTTTCTTACTAGCTTCCCGTATGGTGCTTGGCCAGGACACGTACCTCGTTCTGAATTATGAGTACGGATTTCTAAAAATCCTTACACTGACCGTACTTACACTGCTCTTTTCCTACTACTTCGATCTGTACGAGCCGCAGCGTATCTCGGAGCGTTGGGAGATCTACTTCCGCCTCCTCCTTGTACTTGGGTTCCTTTCCTTCTTCCTCTCAGCCATTACCTACTTCTTCCCCGAAGCGGATATCGCGCACTCGGTGATCCTGCTCGGGCTCGCCTTCCTTACAGCCGCACTGGTTCTTTGGCGGGGCGCTTATGAGTGGATGATCGGCCAGAAGGCCTTCCGCGAACGCGTCTATGTCCTCGGGGGTGGCGAACGCGCCCATACCATCGTGCAGATGCTGCAGATGCGCAAGGATGCAGGCATGGAGGTAATCGGTTGGGATCCCCTGCCATCCGAAACCCGCGAAACTCGAGAACTCTACGCTCCCACGCTCGAGGACTTTCGTGGACCCAAACCAAAGGTCGACCGTGTCATCGTCGCAATGCAAGATCGTCGCGGGTCTCTCCCTGTGCGCGAGCTCCTGAATCTTCGTTTTGACGGCGTTGTCATCGAAGACGCGTGCGACCTTCTGGAACGCCTTTCGGGCAAGCTCCTGCTTGATGGTCTACGGCCCTCCAACTTCATTTACAGCGAGGGCTTCCGTGTCAAGCCGTCACAGCAGATCGCGCGCCGGCTTGTATCCACCCTCGCCGCGGCCGCGGGCCTGCTTCTCTTCGCGCCGTTTCTACCCTTCGTCATGCTCGCAGTCCGTCTCTCCTCACCCGGCCCAATCTTCTTCAGACAGACCCGCGTAGGGTTAGGAGGAAGAAATTTCGAAGTCGTCAAGTTCCGGACCATGCGGACTGACGCCGAGGCGGCAGGAGCGAAATGGGCGACCAAGAACGATCCTCGAGTCACCCGCGTTGGCATGTTCATGCGGAAGACTCGCCTGGACGAAGTCCCACAGCTATGGAATGTCCTCCGCGGGGACATGGGTTTCGTGGGACCTCGCCCCGAACGCCCCGAGTTCGTGCCTTGGCTGTCCGAGCAGATACCTTTCTTCGATCTCCGTCATATGATTCGACCAGGCCTTACCGGCTGGGCCCAGGTGCGGTATGGTTACGGCGCTACCCTCGCCGAATCCCGCGAAAAGCTGGAGTACGATCTGTACTACATCAAGCACATGTCGCTTGGTCTCGATCTGCTCATCATGTTCGAAACCGTAAAGACCATCCTGCGTCGGCGCGGCGCGCAGTAAGCCCCTTGCGTCATGATTCCAGGAAGGCTAGCACTGGACGTTCAGCAAGGGGCCAGGTGGATGTTCTACGAATTGATTGCATCCTCAGTCGCCGTCGAGACTTATCCTCGAACTCCCACCAGCTCGTCCTTCTTTTTCTCCTGGAGATACCAGGCAACGGTTTTCTCAAGTCCAATGCGAAAATCAGCTTCCGGTTTGTAGCCCAGCTCTGTGCGCGCACGATCGATACTGGCTAAGGAGTGCTGTACGTCCCCAGTTCGCGTCGGACCATAATTTGGCTTCTGCTCGTACTGGAGAATCTCCGCCAGCGCATCGTATAACTGGTTCAGCGTGTGGCTATGCCCAGTTCCGATGTTGAACACACGTCCCGTCGCAACCTCCTTGGGAGCAAGGCACGCACGAAGGTTTGCGTTTACCGCGTTCTCTACGAATGTGAAGTCGCGACTGGTTGACCCATCACCATTGATCGTGGGCGTCTCTCCGGCCATCATCTTGTAAATAAATTGCGCAATTACGCCCGAGTACGGTGAGTCTGCCGCCTGCCGAGGACCGAAAATGTTGAAGTAGCGAAGGCACACCCCCTCCATTCCATAAACCTTGCAGAAAGCCTGAATGTAGTGCTCGCAGGTAAGCTTCTGCACCGCATAGGGTGATAACGGTTGGGGAACCATCTCCTCATGCTTCGGCTGTGTCGCCTGATCTCCGTAGGCCGAGGAAGACGCTGCGTAGACAATCCGACGCACCTTGGCGTCCCGCGCCGCCAGCAGGATGTTCAATGTTCCGTTTACATTCGACTCGTGCGAACTAACCGGATCTTTTACCGATCGCGGGACAGAGGCGAGAGCCGCTTGATGCAAAACGAAGTCCACGCCCTCACAGGCCCGCCTCATCGCGGGAAGATCCCGCAAGTCGGCCACTTCGAATGAGATCGCATGCCGGATGTCCTCAAGATTGGCCACTGTTCCAGTGGAAAGATTGTCAATGCCCTGGACAGAATGGCCTTGGTCGACAAGAGCGTGTGCAATCGTGGAACCGATGAATCCGGCGATCCCCGTAATCAGGTAGCGTGCCATCATTTTCTCCTCGGGATGCAGATATGCTCCCGTCAGGTACCCTACAGTGCTATCGTCGCGTCCACATAAGAGAAGTCGCGTACGGCATACTAGAAAGCCCTTCAGTTTTATCCCCTGAAGGGGTATCGGGATGCAATACAACTCTCGTCCCCGCCAACCGTCCCCGTCTTGCCGGCCCCTCATAGGCCCGCAACCTGATGGTATCTTCTTCCCCCACCTATGATCACCCGGAACGCCGAGCAATACGACGAACGTCGTACGATTTCATCACTCCGGTCCCTTTGCGCGAGTGCAATAATAACCGACATGTTGACCGCCAGCCCAGACACACTCCCCCAGATTGCCGCCCGCCGCCTTGAGCGGCTCTCGACTCGTACCGCCAAAATCGGAGTCATCGGACTCGGATACGTCGGCTTACCCCTTTCCTTATTGCTCTCAGAGGCGGGTTTTAAGGTCACGGGGTTCGATATCGACGAAAAAAAGGTGGCAGATCTCGAAGCCGGCCGGTCCTACATCTTTCGCATTCCAGAAACTGAAATCCAAGCCGCTCGCAGTCAGGGCCTTCGCGCCACCACGGACTTCGCCCAGCTCTCCGATCAGGACGCCATCATCATGTGCGTTCCCACGCCTCTGACCGAACACCGCGAGCCCGACCTCAGCTACATAGAGAAGACCGCGAAATCAACCGCACCCTGGATCCGAGAGGGACAACTCATCGTCCTCGAAAGTACAACCTATCCCGGCACCACCGAGGACGTGCTCATCCCTATCCTCGAATCCGGCAATCAGCAGGGACTCAAGGTACAAACCGCGACCGAGCCTGCGGAACATGGTGTGTTCTACGTCGCCTTTTCTCCGGAACGCGAGGACCCGGGCAACACCTCCGTCGCACGGCACGATATCCCGAAGGTCGTGGGTGGGCACGAGCCGATCGCAACCGAACTCGCAGCCACCCTTTACGAGGGCATCTTCACCCGTTCGGTCAGGGTCTCGACAACACGTGTCGCGGAGATGACGAAGCTTCTTGAGAATATCTATCGATGCGTCAACATCGCCTTGGTCAACGAGCTCAAGATCCTTTCGCTTCGCATGGGCGTAGACATCTGGGAGGTCATCGATGCGGCTTCCACCAAGCCCTTCGGCTTTCATCCCTTCTATCCAGGGCCGGGGCTCGGTGGTCACTGCATCCCGATCGATCCTTTCTACCTCAGCTGGAAGGCCAAGGAGTACGACTTCAACACTCGCTTCATCGAGCTTGCTGGAGAGGTCAACGAAGCCATGCCGGAGTTTGTTACGCAATCGGTGGCAAAGGCTCTGAACCAACATAGGAAGGCCGTCAACGGATCCAAGATCCTGATGCTTGGCATGTCATACAAGAAGGATATCGACGATCTTCGTGAGTCCCCCTCTCTCACCATTATCGAACGCCTGCGCGAAGAGGGAGCGGACATCGTCTACAACGACCCTTACCACCCCAAGGTCGGCCGTGGCCGCCACTACAACCTCAACATGGTCTCAACCCCTCTCGAAGACCTCGAACAGTACGACTGTGTTCTCATCGTGACCGATCACTCGGACTACGACTATCAGGAGATCGTCAAGAAGTCTCAACTCGTGGTCGACTCGAGAAATGCCACGAAGGGAATTGTCTCGTCGAAGATCGTCCGCTGCTGATCCCGCGCCTTGAAAGGGCTCCCGCCTAAGCGGGAGCCCTTCTTGCGTCCGGTGTCCCCGCGAGGGACCCCAACCTGCACGCAAAATGCAGCTTCCCCGACCCGCCTAAACCGGCGCCTGCTGAAGTGCAGCAATGGCCTTCTTGGCGCTTCTCAGATAAAAGCCGTTCGCAAACCGGTGAGGCCCGATGAAGTGAATGAACGAAGCCTTCTCGTAGGCAACCTCAGGGTGAGCCCAATACGATAGGTACTTCGGGAAATCCAGAGGGTAGGCACCCTCCGTATTCGCGATGATCAGATTGGAGGTCACCTGCTCGCTTCCCCACGAGTCCCACTTGTCTCTCGCGAGACGGCGCATTAGCTCCGAGAACCATTGGACCCTCGTCCTCCCCATCGAGCCCTTGGAGAATCCCGTAAAACCAGCATTGCCCCTTAGGTAACGCAGCGACGAAGCTTCCGCGAGCTCATCGAAGGATCGCTCACAGACCGCCTGCACCTGTGGATCCAGATTCTGCTTAGATCGCGCGCAAGCACTCAGCATGGGCTCGATCTTCGGGTACGATCGATCGCCAAGAAGCGTGAAGCTCCGGTTTGCATCGATGCAAGCCGCAACTTCAGGAATTGGCGCCGTTGTAAGCGTATCCGAATCCAACTGCACAACGTAGGAATCCCCAACGAGATCGCTTATCAGCAGCAAACGCTCCCAACAGCTTCCCTTAGGGCAGTTATCCGTAACGATGTCGGAAATAGATACGATTCGTGCCGCTGGTATATGTTCGCGAATCGTCGACTGGTCAGCCTCCGTCAGCGATCCGTCATCCAGAACGACAACGGCCGGCTTGCGCCCGAGGTGCTGGCTGAAGGACTTCGCCGCAAGCAGATACATCAGAACCTCACCATGGCAAACCATGGAAACGAGGGTCAGGTCGTTTCTCTCGGAAATCAATGGGGCGGTCCGTGACACAGAACGGCAGTTCACGTTGAACCAAGCTCTCTTCATGGCTCGCCTGGCGCGAAAGAACATCTCTTGACACCTTTGCCTTCTTCGACCACGGCTCCACGGTGACAAACCCATGTCGTCTGCCTGCGGTAGAGGTTTCGTAGTCTCAATCATAGCGTCGGTGTGAAGCAAACCGCCATAGCAGGAACGTGGGATGGAGCCTGCTTTCAAGTCCAGCCAAACTGACGATAAGCTTGACGTGCGTAGTTACTCCGCTTGCGGACCGCGAGGCTTCGCGCGCACTGTACACAAGCAAAGATTGATCGAGACTGAAGTTTGCGGGTCACACTGCCGAACTTCTTCGAGCTTCGGAGCCAGCACGATGAAAGAGAACGATCTATGCACTCCAGACCTGCACTCAATGTGGAGCTAACGGCTGAAGGTGCCACGTAAGACGATGCCAACAGTAGACATCATCACGCCGGCGTATAACGCCGCCAAGTTCCTCCCCACTGCGATCGAAAGCGTCATCACCCAAACCTTTCAGGACTGGCGAATACTGCTGATCGACGACGGCAGTACGGACGACACAGAAGCAGTCGTGGCCCCTTACATTGAACGACTCGGCTCGAAGCTCCTGTATGTCAAGCAGCCAAACGGTGGTCTCCCCGCCGCGAGGAACGCGGCAATCCGCGCCTCGTCGGCCGAGTATCTGGCCTTACTCGACGCGGATGATATCTGGTTGCCGTCACGTCTTGCGGAATCACTGAAGTCCTTCATGAACGACCCAAACGTAGGCCTGTCCTATGGATTCGTCTCCAGGATTGACCAGAACGGGTCGATAATTGACACGTTCACGAACCCCCAGAAACACGGTCAGGGCTGGATCGCGCCATACATCTACATGCGAATGGTCGACCTACCCTGCCCGACCATCATGTTCCGTAAGCGATGCGTCGATGTTGTCGGGTATTTCGACGAGACGCTCAAAGCCACGGAGGATCGTGACCTCTGGCTGCGTATCGCTATCAAGTTCAAGGTCGTGCTTGCTCCATGTCTCATCGCGTACTACAGAACGTCGCCAGCGTCGATGACAACCGATCCGTACCGGATGCTCTCCGCCCAGCTCCAATTCATCAAGAAGCACTATGGCGCTCCGGGCTGTGGCTGGATATCCCGCCGTGTGGCATTGGCTCGGATCTATAAGCAGCTCGCCGAAGCACTCGATGGGCGTGGTCAGCGTTGGGGCGCTCTTAAGAATTCGGTCCGGGCCTTGGCTCTTAACCCGCTCGACGGCAGAAACGCACGAACGGCCGGTTCCGTCCTCCTGCGTTGGACCAGAATTGTCCGCTAAAGATCCAGTTAGCCGCATCTCCGTTACAGTGCTCAGCCCGAGAGCCGGAGACGCGAACCCGGCGCGAAGGCACTAAGGAAGTTGCTCAGTGCTCGCCGACCTCAACTACTTGCGCCTAGTCCTTCAACAGCTTCGAGTAGGCTCGCGTGATCCGAGCCATCATCGACTCCGTCGTGAACCTCTCCATTGCCGATTTCCGGCTCGCCCGCCCCATCTGCCCCGCTAACACCGGATCTCTCAATACCTTCGCGATGCCCTCCGCAAGGGCCTTCGGATCTCCCGGGGGAACGATGATGCCACTGATCCCGTCCTGCACAGCCTCCGCATTTCCGCCGACATCGGTAGCAACAACGGGGACAGACGCCGCCATGGCTTCAATAATGGCGTTTGAGAAGCCCTCGCTCCTGGACGGCAGGACAAAGACATCTGCCTCCTGGAGCTGCTGTACGAGATCTTTGGACCCACCAAGAAAGTGAAAGCAATCCGAAACACCGAGCGCCTTGACCAAATCCTCGAGCTCCTCGAGGTAGGCCGGTTCCAACACGTCACCCGCAACCCGGAACGCGACATGAGGAAACCGAGGCCGAAGGTAAGCGGCCGCTCTCACAAGAACGTCATGCCCTTTTACATGACGAATATTCCCAATGGTCAGAACGACCTGGGCACCACGCCCCCTGTAGTCTCCATGAGACCCCGCCCAGTCTGCCAGGTTTAGGCCGTTGTAGACGGTCTCAACTCTGGCCGCGTCCACATGATCTACCTCGATGCAGTGGCGTCGTACCTGATCCGAAACCGCGAATACCAGATCCGGCATGTTCGCCATCATCCGGTAAGCAATCTGGTGCTTGCGCGTCCGCAAAATACCCATATCCCTCCGGCTCCAGATCAGCTTCACACCTGGAACCGTCTTTGTAACAAGCCCAGCCCAGATGTCCGAGCTTTCAAAGAACGTCTGCACGATTCGAACTTTGTGCTCTCTAAGAAAGTGCCTGAAGCAAAAGGCACCACGCAGAGCATCCCGGTCATAGGTGCGGTGCAAGGGAAGCAGGTAGATGGGACAGGGAGGCGACTCAAGAACCGTGCTCTCGGGGTGAACCGAAAACGTCATAATTGATGCGCGATAACCGTACTGCGGCAGGAGCGCCGCTAGCTTGAGAACAATCCGCTCGCCGCCCCCAAGCGTCTTCGGAAACTGATCAACAACCAGCAGAACATGAGGCCGAGAATCCTTACGTATCTCTTCTTGCACAGCAACCGCATGGGATAGGGTCTGGATCATATACCTTCTTGGATACTAGGGTCCTTTCTGAAGACCTCCCGGTGTGTCGCGTGCGCGCACGCTAGTGAGATTGACAAGCCTCGCGCCAGTAATGGTTAATCGCCCTTATACTGCATGCCTCGCATCCCCTCGTCAGATAGTTGTTCCTAGCGATAAACCCAATAAGGCGCCACTCCGACTGGTGTGCTTTCCCGAACATCAGTCACAACCGCCTCCTCACTCTGCAGTTGTAGAGCGCTGATCGCTGTTCCCACCATCACCCACAGCTGCCCCGTTATCTCGAGGTACGTCCATCGGTCACCAAAGAAGTTGGCAACGAGACACGCACAAATCGCGAGAAACAGTCCCAATCCAAGACCCTTGTACATCGGATCGGTCGACTTCCGAAAGAGCTTTAGCGATGCCGAAATCATTTGCTGAAACAAGAAGATGACGAAAACCATGCCGATAAGCCCGGTTTCGACCAACACCTTGACGTACCAGTTGTGCGTATCTTTCAAATTGTCGACGTGTTGGCCGAATTGGAAGGTCGCATACCCGTTACCAACAATAGGACTTCGCAGAAAGGAGGCTTCAGCGTCTTGCCAGATCAAGACGCGAGACTCGGCGGAAGATTCAAGCTGTCCATTCGAGTTCTGGGTCATGTTCACCCGCTGTTCAACGGACGCTGGAACAATGAGCTGCCAAGTCATTAGGAATGCCACTCCAAGTAGAAGCAGCTTGCGATCCTTCAACAACCCCAGAATGAAAACGCTAACAATTACCGCAAGGTAAGACCCACGCGAAAACGTGTACATCGTAGCAAACAGCGTCAAGGCTACTAAACCATATCCAAGGATCTTGAACTTTCTCGTCTTAACAAACTGACTGAATCCCCAAAAGAACATCGCGAACTGCGCCAGATATGCCGCGGTTTGGTTTGATCCGTATCCGAGTGGCCCGCTGCTTCGCTTGTTCTCGTCGAAGTTAGTAAGGCTTCTCGATAAGGTCTCGAGAATTAAACTCCGATCAATCATCATCAACGAGATGGCGAGAAGGATCACAACGGTTCTCACCGCTTTCCGATCCTTAACAACCAGCCCCGTTGCGACGAAGACTAACGGGATAAGCATGTAGTCCTTCCATGTGGCGAAATTCGGATCGGAAACCCAAACGGGTGCTGGGCCATTGCCAAGCGCCAAACCTAGCCACATGGATAGGTAAAGATAAATGCCGAAAGTAAACCAGATCAGATACAGCTTGGATTTGGGTAGGCGCTTGCCATGGATCAAAGCTCCGACAATGACCGACACCACCAGAATGGTGAGGACATTTCCCCCGAGGGGGTAATCTAGAAAATGATCTCGAAGCGTCCGGTAAGGCAACAAGGGGATTATGTAATACAAGCCGATCAGCGGGCGGCCGGCAAGAGACATAAGGCACACGATCCAGATTCCCAGATAAAGTATCCCGGGGACGTAGTGAATAAGTCCTAGTCCCACAACTCCCCCTTTACCAATTCTGATACGCCTCGTACCGTCGTGCTACGGGGTACTCCAGGCAGCATGCCTAAGTCCATAGTCTTTTCCGCCCCGCCATAAAACTGTAAAACGCCAGCGCCGCGGCCGCGTTCAACATAACAAACGTGTTTGCGACCGCCACAGGCTTAAACTGTCTGGAGGATGGACGTATCGCACCCAGACCCGCCAGTCCGTAGAAGAGCACCTGAATGCAAAAGATGGCACGATAAAGACCCTCGTGGATCGACGCCGAGGCGAAGAGCATCATGAACAGCAGCAATGGAACAAGAAGCCGCAATAGCTTGTGACTGATAAACCGAAAGAGCAGCGGATTGCGGACAGTGAGTAGCCACGGAGCGATTCGCAGCAGTTGGTAGTTGCCAGCCAGGGTCCGAACTTTGCGCGAAAATTCCTTATTCTTTTCGGTGAAAATGCGGTCACGCGCAATCGCGGAAGGCTGGAACACGACTCGCTTCTTCAGACGAACAACATTCATTGGCACAAAAACGTCGTCCAGTATCGTGCCTGGAGGGAGTTCGACGAACAACTCTCGTCGAATTGCGTAGATCGCCCCCGTTACTCCGACCACAGATCCGGTGGCAGACTCTAGCTTCCGCACCATCTTTTCGATAGTCCAGTAAATTCCAAGAGCGTCAGGCGATGGCCCTCCTGTCGAGCTCTCGAGAACGAGTTCACCACTCACGGCACCAACCTGCGGGTCGGCAAAACAGGATACCAGCTCCAGAATTGCGTCCTGGTCAACACTCTGGCGAGCATCCAGGAAAACCAGAATCTCTCCGGTGGCTCGACTTGCAGCATGATTCAGCGCGTTCGCCTTGCCCCCGGATACCGGCAGAAGTACCGGTAAGATCCACGGGACGTGCTCTCCCAGAATCGCGTCTGTACGATCCGTCGATCCATCTGAGACAACAATGATCTGCAGCTGGGAAGCGGGGTAGTCGAGCAGCCGGAGGTTTTCAATCTTTGTAGGTAAACTTCGCTCCTCGTTCCGAGCCGCGATGAGGACGGAGACCGAAGGTGTGATGCGCTTCTGAGCAACTGGCTGCCTTCGCAACCTGGCCTGAACAGCCAAAAAGATCGCGTATCCAAAATACGCGTAACCGATTATGCCGAAAGAAGTCCAAAAGATTAGCTTCACAGCACTCTCCGACACAGAGCCGAGAAAGTGCCATGCCAGCGTTCGTCCGCGCTCTCGGGATCCTCGACTTCGTACGTTCGCATGGTGCCGATTGGAGCCCCGGGGTCAAGCCGCTTTCGGATTTTGTATCTACGATTCACGAACTCCTCGGTCAGCGTCTTATCTTTGAGTTCCGGCAGGCGCTCGTCCCTGTGTTCGTCAGGAGTCCACATCGAAGAGTCATCGCCTGTCCTGGGCAGCCAAAACTGCAACCAGAGCATGCCTGTCGCTTGCGATTATATGACCAGGTCGCCAGCAAGGGCGTCCCTCGTTGGGGGTATGCGCAAGCTGATGACTCGCTAATACAATAGCCTCAGAGCCGAGACTGGCAGCTCTGAGATACAGGCCCCCGTCCTTCGCGGAATCTCTGCGACGGGTTCGGATCCGCCTCGGAACAGCGCAACTCGGAACCTAATTTCGAACGTCCAGACAGCACGGCTACCAGCGTGTTCTTCGGAAAGACTCAGATCTATGGCCGGCACGAAACGATTCGCGTTCAACGTCATGATGAACTGGGCGGCCATGGCCGTTAGCATGGTCGTTCCCTTTTTCCTGACACCCTTCGTCGTGAGGCATCTGGGCGCCACAGCATACGGCATATGGATCCTTGCCGTGTCAACGGTGTCCTACCTTAACCTCCTGGACTTCGGTCTGCGCAGCGCCGTCATCCGCTTCGTATCAAAGGCAACCGCCCAGCACAAGCCCGACGAAGCCACCAGCGCTATCGGTGCGGCTTTGTGGTTTCGCCTGATCATCGCAGCCGGAGTCGCACTACTCAGCGTTGGCTTGGCGTTCGCATTTCCGCATATGTTCAAAGTGCCTCGAGACCTGCAGTCCGCGGCACAGATCACAGTTCTCCTCTGTGCCCTCGGTGTGGGCATCACTCTCGTCTCTGGCGTCTTCGGCGCGGTACTCGCGGCGATCAACCGATTCGATATCCTCAGTTCGGTAAGCATGGTGCAGACCGTCGCGCGCGCCATCGGCGTCATCACTATCCTCGGCAGCGGTCATGGGCTTGTCACCCTCGCTTATTGGGAACTGACCGTAGTTCTCCTGTCGGGAGTGATCACTTGCGGAGTAGCCCTGAGGTTCTATGCGCCTTGCCGCGTCAGGATAGAACGTCCTGACATGACCATCCTTCGAAAAATCTGGGCGTACAGCTTCACGACCTTCATCTTCATGATCGCGGTTCAGGTCATCGTCAACACCGACAATCTGGTCGTCGGTGCGTTCCTGTCCGTGGGTGTGGTGGCCTTCTATTCCATCGGAAGCAGTCTTATCGGCTACACCGCGCAGGTCGTCGGAGCGCTATCGACGACCTTTACTCCCTTGGCCAGCGGCCTCGAAGCCTCTGGCAGGTCAGCGGACCTGCAACGGCTCCTCTTGCGCGGAACCCAGGCATCTCTCGCCCTGGTCATGCCCATCAGTCTTGCGCTCCTCTTCCGCGGCCGAACCTTTATTGCGCTCTGGATGGGCCCCCAATACAGCCATGTGTCGGGAACCGTTCTCCAGATCCTCATGATCAGCCTCTTCTTCGCCGTCGCGGACAGTACGGCCGGTTCGATCATGATGGCCATTGACAAGCACAAGCCCGTCGCCCGGTGGGCCGTATACGAAGCAGTTCTGAACCTCGGTCTCAGTCTCATTCTGGTCAAGACAATCGGCCTCTACGGCGTTGCGCTCGGAACGACCATCGCAATGACCCTTGTGCACGTCCTCTTCTGGCCTAGGTACGTGCACAAGGTCTTGGGTGTCCCCATCCGAACCTTTCTATGGGAAGGCTGGGCAAAAGTACCCCTGTGCGCACTCCCTTATGCGCTCGTGTGCTTTCTCGCTGACCGGTACTGGCACGCGAGTAACCTTGCTGTGTTCTTGGGACAGATCATCGTCACCCTGCCCATCTACGCCGTCTGCCTGCTTCTGCTCTTTCGAAATGAAACACGCAATCTGTTCCTGAAATGGAAGAACTCAAGAGTGCTCAACCCGGAGCCTAGTCTGTCTTCCTAGCGGCTCGGGAGCCTCGTAAGATCTCGATCAAGAAACCTGGAAGAAAAGATGCAGCGAGGGTGACAGCACTGGATCGCGCTCCGCTAGGATCGTAGCGGAGGGCGTTTAGCAGGTGGCGCCGTGCTCTTCCCATCTCCTTCCGCTTGTATGCGGCAGCGCCTGCCCACGAATACTGTCGGGCCAACTCGCGATGCACAACATTCCGTACAGACCGCGTCAGATCAGGCTCCTTTTCAAGAAGCTTCTGGAGCGCAAGAATCATGTAGTCACTCATCTGCCGATTGTTGGAGGTGATATTGTGGCTGCCCTCATACCGGATCATCAAAGAACCGTGAACGCGCGCGACCTTCCAGTGCGAGCACATGCGAGAGAAAAGCTCCACATCCTCGCAAGCCAGCATCTCCTCATCGAACTGTCCTATCTGCTCAAAGCATGCCGTACGGAACACCATGGTTGACGGGAACAAGAACCTCGACTGGATGTAGCTTTCAAGAACAGATCCCTCCGTGGCCAGCGGCCGGTTCACCAGGTACGAATCCTGGTATCTCCCGTCTGCATACCGGACCGCGAAATCCGAGTAAACGATCCCGACCTCTGGATCAGCGAAGCGCGGCATCTGCTGCTCCAGCTTCGTGGGAACCCACAGATCATCCGCGTCTAGAAGCGCAATGTAGGTTCCTTTCGCCGCCGAAAGCCCTGTATTCCTTGCACCAGGCAATCCCTTGTTGTCCTGCCTGATATAGGCAATCCGGTCCAGATAGGGCTGAACCACCAAAGCGGTCTCATCGGTTGATCCATCGTCGACAACGATCACCTCCAGAACCGGAAGCGTCTGCGCGAAGACGCTCTCAAGAGTCTCCACCAGAAACGAAGCACAGTTGTAAGAAGGAATAACAACTGAAACGGTCGGTCGCACCCTCTGTTCTGCTACGATCGCCGCCACATCTTCTTCACTGCTTTGCATAGTATCGATCGATGCGAATGAAATACTTTCCGTAGATGAATCCCAAGAGATCCCAAATGGCCAGTTCACCCGAGAACGCTCTACTCAGCCCACTCTTCGAGACAAGGTTACGAGGATAGGACAACAGGCCGGTCAAAGCCTTTCGAATCCTGTACCGTGGCACGCCCAGCGCGTAGGGTACAGGTTCCTTCAAGTCTGAGTCCGCCAGGCCCTGAGAGATGCCCCTCCAGTAACACCAGCGTCGATAGTACTTACGCGTAAGCCGTTCCGCGGGTATGTAATGGTAGATGATCAAATCAGGAACATGGAGGCCATACAAACCGGCTTTCACCAGGCGCCGGTAAAACTCGGCATCCTCCTCGGAAAGAAGTCCCTTCCCACTTCGTCCGAGTTTAACGGAATATCCGCCAACGCTCTCAAAGACCCGCCGCCTTAACACTGCATTTCCGCCCTGCAGATTTCCGGGAAAAGGCGGCCCCATCCGCGTCCTGGCCTTCGGTTCGATCACCCCAATCACCGCGTTATAGCCCTGCGGAAGCCAGGCCGGCATCGGCAACGAGCAGTTCGGGAGATAAGGTCCGCCGATGTATTCAAGAGCGGCGTCCGAGAACTCCCGCGCGATCACGACGTACCACTCTCCGTCAATCTCTTCGTCATCATCAATGAATCCGATCAGGTCCCCTTTCCCTTCCTCAATGCCGCGATTGCGCGCGTGCGACAGCCCCTGGTTTCTCTCCCTCACGTAGATCACCGGAAGACTGGCGTCAGACTGCATCTCGCGCACGACCTCTTCGGTGTCATCCTTGCTGTTGTTATCGATAACCAGGATCGTCACCTCGAGACCGCTTGGCACACGTGCCGCCAGGAGACTGCCAATCGTTCGGCGTAGAAGCTTGCTGCGGTTGTAAGTGGGCACAACGACGTCGAGTTTCAAAGAAGCTACCTTTCAAGAGCAGGGTGCGCTCGGTAACACCGGGAGGACATCAGGCGTGTCCCACAACGAGGGTTCAGATCGCAGGACGGGAGAAACGCACACCTCGGAACAACCAGAGAGCTCGAATTCAGGGAGATAGTTCGCCATCAAGCCTGCACCGCATCCCGCTCCTCAACCGCCTCGCTTGCGATCTTCTGCGAGACGGCCGCGTCCACTCTCTTCAGCAACGCAGGATCACAAGGGAATTTACGCGCAAAATGATCGTTCGACGCAAGGAGCCGGGGGAGATCTTCAACTCCCAGAGTTCGAGGGTGGGCGTAGCAGTTCCGCCAATCCGTGTACCGAAGGCACCTTGGAGACATCTTGTAACCTTTCGTGTTCCCGATCAGCGTGTGGTAGAACGACTCTTCGGGTACAGAGCGTGACGCATAGTGATCATGCAGTTCTCGCCATAGAGGGGTCTCCGTCAATAAGAGCTCTGCGATTCGCCGATTTCCCGTGAACCATGAGTCCCCCCCGTAACAGTGAAAAGAGCCACGGAAGGGAGTGAGCCTCTCCGTCAAGACCGGGGAGCGCAGCACCCATCTCTCAACGGGTGTACCAAGTCGTTTCGCCAGTCTGTCGCTGAGCATCGGGATCGCCACATACCGATTGAACGCAAACTGATGGTACCGGGGGTGTCGAAAGGACAGTTCGCCTAGGCGCTCGTGAACGAATGGCGTGCCCGGGTCCTTGATGCGACGCGAATCCATGAAACCATCGAACTCGCTACTCTCGAGATCGTGCAGAATACGTTCAGATGTCTGGATAGGATAGTCAAAGCTGCTAAGCGGAACGAACCAGTCAGGATCTTCAGCCGCGTAAAGAAGTCGCAACGCAGAGAGCTGTGCATCGACTACCGTGATTGATCCCCATCGTGTTCGCCTCCACTTCTCCACAAAACGAACATTGCGCGGGAATACAGCAGTCCTGAGAGGTCCCTGCGAGAAGTCGTGATGAATGACGATCGGTGGATCGTCGAACATCACGTTGAGCCGCTCGCACAGGATGAGAGTCTGCTCCGGGCTGTTATACGTCACAATGACAAAACCTACGGGGGGCTTCATGAACTTACTCCCAGACAGATCGCACGGTCCTTGTCTACGCCGCCGTTCGTATCGCTGAGTCTCACATCTCGGTGGCTCCCCAAGGAAGTGCTACTCCGCAATACCAGCCAAACACCTTATAGATATACCGCACGCGGTTTGAAGTCGATAGCGCCTCCGCTCCGCGAGGCAGTTCACAATCGGGCAAGGATGTCACCTCAAGAATCGCAGGGATTCGTCCCTCGTACCGTGCGACTTTAGTGCTATCCCGAGGAAACAGACCTGCGAGCTAGAGTGGCAGAAACCCGCTCACTCGGCCAGGTAGCCGACCCCGGCACTCAGACCTGCAGGGTGGACGACTGGTAAGATAGGGCTGCGCGCCATCACCTGACCGTAAGGCTACATGGGACACTTTTCAGCAGATATCGCCCGTTACCGGGCTAAGGGCTACAAGGGACGCGAACTGTGGCTCAATCCAGCTGTCTGGGCCATCGCGTGGTATCGGCTTGGAAGCTGGCTTCAGACTACCCCGCCCAACATCGTGCTCCGCATCCCTCTGAAGCTGATCTCCTACGCCGGAAACAAGTTCTGCGAAGTCTTCATGGAAATGTGCATCGACCCACAAGCAACGATCGGTGATGGTTTCTACGTCGCCCACATCGGCGGCGTCCACATCAACCCACAGGCCGTTCTCGGCAAAAACTGCGACATCGCTCACCGGGTCACCATCGGGGCCTCCGCCATGGGACGGCAAGGTGCGCCCGTCCTCGGTGACGAGGTTTACGTAGGTACAGGTGCAGCCATCGTAGGCAAAATCAGAATCGGAAGTGGCGCAAAGGTCGCCGCCAATACCCTCGTCATCACCAACGTTCCGGAAGGCGCAACAGTCATGGGTGTACCCGGACGAATCATCATGCGTCCGGCAAAGCCGGTTGCTGCCGTGCCCGAGATCGTGAGCGCCGATGCTCGCTAATGCCACCACCCGCCAGGATCTTCGCCGCGCATTGCAGGAGGCGGCATCGCAGAACGATGCCGCGGCCATCCTGGCGTCGGGCCGCAACCTCATCGCGGCGTCCGGCGCTCTAGGGGACATCAAGTTCTGCGCCTCCCTCTTCGCCGAAAACTCCGCTGCAATCAAAGATCAGCTCAAAGCGCGAACCCTTAGGACCTTCGTCGTCCGGTCGGTCACCATCGAACCGATCCTGCCCTTTCTGGCCGTAGAAGCCGTGCTCGCAAACTACATGCTGGACCTCCGTATCGGAGGCTTTGGATCCTACTTCGACGAGCTGATGAACCCCGCGAGTGAACTCGCCTCATTCGCCCCCGACGTGGCCTTGATTCTGCTTGACCTGGAAGACATCGCAGGACGCCTCCCGGACCTCTGCGCAGACGGCATTGGCGCCGGAGTCGAAGCGGAGATCGAAGACTCAGTCTCCCGCTTGGAACAACTCCTTCGAAGTTTCCGATCCCGAAGCTCCTGCCGCCTGGTCGTTCAGGGCTGCGTCCTCCCCGATCTCACCTCGCTTGGAGATGTCGGGGACGCCAACGTTCCACACAGCCTTCCAGGTGCCGTCATGGCGCTGAACTCGCGACTCTCCCATCTCTGTCGCACCATCTCCGACTGTGTCTTCTTCGATGTCGACCGTGTCGCCGCGCGATCAGGCCGGAGAGAGTGGCGAGACCGGCGTCTCTTCCTTGCATCCCGCCTCCCTGTGTCCGCCAACGCCTTCCCCACCTTCGCGCGGGCTCTCGTCCGCTCCATCTCCTCCCTCTTCCGAGCTCCCCGAAAGGTCCTTTGCACCGACCTCGACAACACCCTATGGGGAGGTGTCTTGGGTGAAGACGGTCCAGAAGGCATAGCCACTGGCAACGCCTTCCCCGGCAACTGCTACCTCGAGTATCAGAAGTACCTCAAGCAGCTATCCACACGCGGTATCCTCCTCGCCGCCGTCTCCAAGAACAACTTGGCCGACGTTCAGGAGGCCTTTCAACTTCGCGCCGCTGACCTCGCCCTTACCCTCGATGACTTCGTCGCAACGAAGATCGGCTGGAATGACAAGTCCGCCTCGCTCCGTGCACTCGCGAGCGAACTCTCGCTCGGCCTCGACTCCTTCGTCTTCGTCGACGACAACCCCGTCGAGTGCGCAGCCATCCGTCAGGATCTTCCGGAGGTCATCGTCATCGAAGCCCCCGTTCCAGAGCCGTGGAGGCTCGTAGAGATCCTCGCCGATGCAGCGCTCTTCGACGCCGTCGTCGTCACCGAGGACGACCTCATCCGCTCGAAGGAATACAAAGCTCAGGCCGAGCGCGCCGAGGTCGCCAACTCCGCGGCAGCCGTGACGAGTTCCTCGCCTCTCTCGACATCGTCTGTACCTTCGTCAGCGCCCTCGAAGCCCCCCTTGCGCGATCCGTTCAACTGCTCGCGAAGACCAACCAATTCAACCTCACCACGCGCAGGCACTCCTCGGCGGATGTTGAGGACTTCGCGTCGAGCCCCGGTGGACAGGCGGTCGCAGTCCGTGTGCGGGATCGCTTCGGAGATGCAGGCGTCGTCGGCCTGGCCCTCGCCCGCAACGTCGGCAAGACCTGCCACATCGACTCATTGCTCCTGTCCTGTCGGGTCATCGGTCGGGGAATCGAGACCGCTCTTCTCGCCCACCTTGCGCAGCGCGCACGGGAGCTCGGCGCACAACGGCTCCTCGGCGAATTCCTCCCCTCCAAGAAGAATGCGCCCTGCGCGGACTTCTACTCGAGTCACGGCTTCACACCGCTTGCCCCTCCCGAAGGAAGCGACTCAATCTTCTTTGAATATGACCTCGCAACCGAAACCTTCACCAACCCAACCTGGATCACTCTCGAAGGAACCGCGTCTCATGAGCTCACCGCAAGTGCCAGCCTCTCTTCGTAACATCCTCGCCGACATCTTGGAAATCTCCCCGGATCAAGTCACGCCCGACCTCGGGGTCGGCGCAGTCGACAGCTGGGACTCCTTCGGGCACTTGCAACTCATCCTCGCCGTCGAAAGCGAGTTCGGTGTGCAGTTTGACCCGCAACGCATCCCCGATCTCACCACGGTCGCCCTCCTCCAGGATGAGCTCGTCAAAAAGGGAGCGACCCTTTGATCCCTGAAGGTCTGGGCTTCAAGCTTCGTCACGTCGGCGTCGCGGTTCCGTCTCTCGGTCCCACAGCAGAGCTCCTGAAAAATCTCTTCGGCTACCACGTCACCTCCGGGTCCCTTCGACGACCCCATCCAGAAGGTGACCGTCAACTTCCTCAAGACTGCCGCCGAAGACTCCGCAGAGATCGAGCTCATCGCACCCCTCACTCCCGACTCCCCGATCGCCTCCATGCTCGCCAAGAATGGCGGGGGCTCCTACCACCTCTGCTTCGAAACCACCGACATCGTCGCCGCCCTGGCCCACGCCACCTCCCTCGGCTGCATGGTCGTCGCCGCGCCTGCGCCCGCCGTTGCCTTCGAAGGCAGGAGAATCGCGTGGCTCTACACAAAGTCTCGACAGCTCTTCGAACTCGTAGAAGCCGAGGCACGCTGACCTGACCCTTCGTCGCGGGAGCCACCGCGACCAACACCTGGAGATTGGAGTGAGACGGCATTGAGCGTTCAAGCAGGCTCGTCGCAAGGCGCGGCCACCTCCTCGCGGAGCCTCCACCTTCTCTACCACGAACTCCGCCCAGAGCCGAGCGACTACTCCTACGTCGTCCAGTGCGCGCAGTTCGAGTCTCATCTCGATCTCATCCGAGAACGACAGGCATCCCCCGATGTCCAGATCACGCCCAACGTCACCTTTGACGACGGGCACATCTCAAACCACGAGTACGCCATGCCGCTCCTCCAATCCCGCGGCATTCTCGCCCACTTCTTCATCACGGTCGGCTGGACTGGCCAGAAGGCCGGTTACATGGACTGGCCGGAGCTGCGCGACCTCAAACAAGCCGGACACGAGATTGGTGCCCATGGATGGACGCACACTCTCCTCACTCACTGCACCGGCAAGGATCTCGATCACGAACTCGCCGGCGCGCGGCTCACCCTCGAAGACAAACTCGGCGTCCCTATCACGTCGATGTCCCTGCCCGGGGGCCGATCCAACGCACGCCTCATCAAGGCCTGCCACGCGGCCGGCTACACCGAGGTCTACACCTCTGTCCCAAGAGCCGAGCCCCTTCCACTTGGCCCAGTGATCGGCAGGCTGAACATTCGTCAAGAAGTCACAGCCTCATGGATCTCCGATCTTCTGGATCCCAGGTCCAAACTGCTTGGCAGCCTCGAGCGTCAATACCGCCTCAAAGAAGCCGCGAAGGCCGTCCTCGGCGACCATATCTACGCCAGGCTCTGGGCGAGGCTCAACCGGGAAGAGCCCGAACCAGCGGACGCGAGGACGTCGGAAGCATGAAGGTCATGCACCTCATCAGCAGCGGCGGAATGTACGGTGCCGAGGCCGTCATTCTCAACCTCTCGAAATCCCTGAACAAGAGCGGTTCCGACCAAAGCATCCTCGCAAGCTTTTCGAACTCATCGCAGCCCAATCGGCAGCTGCACGAAGCAGCAGCCCGGCAAGGCGTCGAATCACACACCGTCTCCTGCAAGGGACAGCTTGACCGCACCGTGCCCGCAACCCTCCGCCATCTCGCCCAACACACCGGCGCTGACATCGTTCATGCCCACGGATACAAAGCGGACGTGTACGCCTGGCTCGCCTTCCGAAGCTCCGACCAGCCTGTCGTCTCTACCTGCCATACCTGGTATGACACCACCCTTTCCCTCCGCCTTTACGGAGCGCTCGACCGCTTCGTCCTTCGCAGCTTCGACGGTGTGGTGGCCGTCTCTGATCAGGTCAACAACCAGCTACGCGACGCAGGCGTTCCGAAGAGCCGCATCCACTTCATCCGCAACGGCATCGACCTCAAACCGTTCCAGACAGATCGCCAAAGGTCGCCAGGCGCAAACCCTGATCACCCTCTCACCGTAGGCCTCATCGGCCGGCTCTCCTGGGAGAAGAACGTCGACCTCTTCCTCAACTCCGCCGCGCGTGTCTTGATTCATGAGCCCTCGACCAGGTTCCTCGTGGTCGGCGACGGCGCCGATCGCCCAAAGCTCGAGGCCCTCTTGGATCAGCTCGCTATACGCTCCAACGTCACCCTCCTCGGCCGCAGCGACGACATGCCCGCGATCTACCGCTCGCTCGACATCATGGTCTCCACCTCCCGGCAGGAAGGCCTCCCGATTGCAATCCTCGAAGGCATGGCCAGTTCCCTTCCCCTCGTCGCAACCGCCGTAGGCGCAGTCCCAACAGTCGTCCGCGACGGAATCACGGGATCTCTCGTAGCCTCCGAAGACCCGGAGGCCGTGTCGTCCGCGATCCTTGCACTTCTTCAGAATCCGGAGCTTAGGGCACGTTACGGAGAAGCCGGCCGACAACTCGTCCAAAATGAATTCTCCGCGGACAGAATGACGGCGGACTACCTCCACCTGTACGAAGACGTTCTGCGGCAGAGGCAGTCTTGAACGCAACTTTGCCAGCATCGACCACGAGCAGCGCGCCAGGGGAGTCACGCAACCTAAAGACCCTCTCGCCCAGAGTCTTCATGATGGATCTCTGGGCCACCGTCCCCTACTACACCGCATACCTCTCCAGGGCACTTCTCGCCCAGGGAGCAAACGTCATGGTGGGCTCGATCACCTACTATCTCGATCCCACCTGCTTCTCGAGCCGGGGCCTTCGCCTCGATCCCGGCCTCATCGATGCAATCGGCAAATATCCTCTCCCACGCGCTCCCAGGCGCATCCTCAAACTTCTCGAGGGGCTCCTGAACATGAGCGCTCTAACGCTGCGATTCCTGCTCTCCCCTCCAGAGATCATCCACGTCCAATATCTCCCTATGCTCCGCTGGCGGCTTCCCTTGGACAAGTGGTTTCTCGCACTCTGCAGAAGGCGAGGATCCAGGCTGGTCCTCACCGTCCACGACCTCCTTCCTCACGACACGACCCTCGCCTACAAAGAAACCTTCGAGGATTTATACAAATCCGTGGACGCTCTTATCTGTCACTCGGATCACGTCAGGCACAGACTCGAGGCAGAGTTCGGCATCCCCGAAGACATGGTCTCCGTCATCCCCCACGGTCCCTTCTTCTACGACCTTCCGGGCGATACCTCGGGCGAGACCCTGCGCCGTCACGACATCCCTCCCGGTGCCGTCATGGTTCTCTGGCAGGGCATCATCTTCCCCTACAAAGGACTCGATCTCCTCCTCGACGCCTGGAAGATGGTTGAAGAGGAGTCCGAGAGCGCATTCCTTCTCGTCGCAGGCACCGGTGCCCCTCACCTCATGGACGAACTTCACGCCCAGGTGCTGCGCCTTGGTCTCAAGCGGGTCCGTCTCGATCTCCGCTTCATCTCTGCCCAGGAGCTTGTCGACGCCTACCGCGCAGCCGACATCGTCGTCTACCCCTATCGCGCCATCACCACCAGCGGTGCACTCGCCACGGGACTCGCTCTCGGAAAGACGATCGTCGCAAGCGACCTTCCAGTGTTCCGTGAGCTCCTGAACGACCAGGAGAACGCCCGCCTCATAGACCCTCTCAATTCGAAAGCTCTGGCTGGCGCTCTCATCGATCTCGCCAGGGACCATGCCACCCGGCAGAAACTCGCAGCAGCAGTCGCCGCGATGGACTTCGGCGATCAATCCTGGCTGTCCATTGCAAACGACACCATCAGGACCTATCAACAAGTCTTAAGGTCCCCGCAAGCCCATTAATCACTCTCAGACTCCGCCCCGGACCGAAGCCAGCATGGCATGAACTAGACTGAAGGTAATGCTGATCCATCTTGCTCGGGCGAGCGACACGGCAAAAAGCACCGTCCGACGGAGCGAGATCCTCTCTCTGCACGCGCTCTCAACGTCTCGGCAGCACGAGCTCACCGAAGACCCGGACGCGGCTGAGATGATCGTACTCGCAGGCGACCTCGAGTCCCTCGCCGAGGCCAGGGCAAACCAGCTGCTCCGTCGCTTTCCCGAGAAGACGATGGCGTACTCTGAAATCGACGCGCTCGTACCCTATGTTCCAGGCGTCTACGCGAGCGCAGCAAAACCCCATTGGTTCAATCTCAATAGAACGCAGAGCAGCATCTACCTCTCCCGGTATGGCAGCTCCCGGAACCCCGCGGTGCGCCACCGCCCATCCATACCAAAGGAACTCCTCTTCTGCTTCCTTGGAAGAAGGGACTGCCGGGTGCGTGAAAACATCCTTGCACACCACTACAATCGCCCCGATGTTCTTGTCCTCGAAAGGACCGGGTACATGCACTGGAATGACGGCGTGGTTGGCGAAAAGCAAGCCCAGGAACACTACGCCGATACCATCATGCGCTCCCACTTCGCTCTCTGCCCTAGAGGTATGGGATTCGGAAGCATCCGTCTCTTCGAAGTAATGGAGATGGGAGTGGCTCCAGTGCTGCTGGCCGACGGCTACGCTCTTCCACCCGGTCCGGATTGGTCCACCTTCTTGCTTCGGGTCCCTGAGCGCGAATACCGTCGCCTCCCTGAGATCCTCGCCGCCCACAAAGCCGAAAGCGCCGACAGAGGCCATCGTGCAAGGCTCGCCTGGGAGCAGTTCTTCGCCCCACACCTCGTCTTCGATCGGCTGATCGAACAACTATGCACCATCAGGCGTCGAAGGTTCATCCCGGAGCGGCTCTACCGGCAGATCTGGCCCCTGCTTCACCTGCGCAGAGATATCAGGAGCTTCGCACTCACTGCCCGCCAGCAGGTCTCGCAGACGGTGAAGCAGACCCGCGGCGCAAAGCAATCCGACAGCACCTCGGCGATCACGGATACACCCCAGCCCTGAGCCGCCCGCCCACCCCCAGCTTCTCAGGCAATTCGTAGACTGTGGGACGCCGTCGGTCTCAACTTTCGCCCTTCCAAGGCTTAAGCTGCTTGAAGAATGGATGGTAACCGTCGGCCATGAAATCGCTCCAGAAAGCACTCTGCCTGTCGTGGGTCCTGCTCACTGCCTCTTCCCTCCTCGCCACCACCTGGCACGTCCGTCCTGACGGTGGAACCCGCTTTTCAGCAAGCGCCAGGACCGGGCAGTGCGATGGCAAAAGCGACGCTCGCTACCCCGGCAAGGGCGTCAACCAACACTGCGCCTTCAACGACTACCGTTCCCTCTGGGATGATCGTGCAACCTATGGCGTCTTTCGCTGGGTGATCGATGGCGGCGACACCGTCATCCTGCACGGCGGACCCTGGCGCGTCGGCTTCGACCAGGGACGATCCGCAAACGACGTTTGGTGTCGGGGCGGCCAGGGCACCTTCTCCTGCTCCAACCCGACCATCCCCTCCGGAACGCCCGCCCGCCACACTCGAATCCTCGGCGAGAACTATGCGGACTGCACCCGGGACGCGAGCAAGACCGAGATCTTTGGAGGCTTCGGCGTCTACGCCGCAATGAACCTGGGCGGGGCACAGTACGTCGACGTCCAATGCCTCAACATCACGCGCCACTCCCAGTGCATTGTCCACGGATCTCCAGCCTTCCCCGGAGAATGTAACCGAAACGGTCCCGTCGACGACTACGACTCTGAAGGCATCAACACCGACGCCAAAACTCGCGATGTCCTTCTCCAGGATCTGTGGGTGCACGGGCATACCGACCGGGGGATCAAAGGCCCGATCGGAGGCGTCGTTACCGCGAACCGCGTAGACATCGCTTATAACGGCATGGCTGGCTGGGACTTCGATGACGGCAACTCCACCCCCAGCGTCAACGCCACACTCAATTTCATCAACTCGGTGATCGAATGGAACGGATGCAATCAGGAGTACCCGATCACCCACTCCTACCCCGCAATCTCCTGCTACGGACAATCGAGCGGCGGCTACGGAGATGGGATAGGAACACCCGCGAACATGGGCCTCGATGTCAACATCGATCACTCCATCTTCCGCTACAACACGCAGGATGGTGAAGACTTCGGACACGTAGACACCGGCTCCCACACCCTCCGGATCACCAACTCCTTCAGCTACGGAAACGGTGGCGCACAATTCAAATGGGGTCCGAACTTTGTCTCGGTCTTCTTTGCGAACAATCTCGTCCTCGGCAACTGCATGCGCATGTCCGCCCCGCTCGCGGGCGCCCCATCCACCTTCAACGCGCACCTTGGCGACTTCTGCCGTGCAACCGACGCCGTCTCCTTCAACTTCCGACAGGGCGGTACCGTCCTATTCGCCAACAACACTATCGTGACCTACACACCAACCACGTTTGATATCGACTGCTGGGATCGAAGCTGCTCCAACAGCACGCTCAACTTCGAGAACAACGTCCTCCTCGGCTACGACAATCCAGCCACATACAGCCTCGGCGGCAAGCCGGGCGGACCGGGGGGCTTCTACTTCGCAAAGCCAATTGGAAGAGTCCTCCGTACCAACAACATCTACTACGGAGTCCGCGGTTTCCGATGCTTCCTGAACGGAGGTTCCAATGAGACGTGCGACGACCCGAAGTTCATCGGAGAGCCTCGCTTCACAAAAGAGCAGGACCTTGATGCCTTCAACTTCCACCTCTCAGACCGAAGCCCCGCCCGACACGCCGGCATTCGAGCTGACGGCGTTCCCGTCGACTACGACGGACGACCTAGGCCGGCCGACGGTCGCAACAACCTCGGCGCCCTCGAGTGAGCTTGGAGTGGCGCACCTTCGTGAGCAAACACAAGAACTCCCCGGAGCCATGACGAGGCCTCCGGGGAGTTCTATCTGCTGTCCATCGCTAGGGAACCGCGACCGGAGCTATTGTGCTTTCGTTTGACTTGAGCCATACTCCACGGCTCCAAGACTGGGAGGCGCGGGTCTGAGCTTATCTGTTAGATCCGTGACCAGACCCGGGATACTGGCCCCTGCCTGCCGAGCTGGACTGCTTGACGTGAGATCGAAGTCGAAGCCATCCAACTGCGACTCGCCCGTGTAAATGGCGGGTTCGTTCACAAACATCGCATCCGAACAGGACTCGTTTGTCGATGTTCCCGAGTTACTCCCCGGCGTCTGTGTATTCGCGATACACGCTCCACGAGTACCATAAAAGACATTGTGGTCGCGATTGATCGTTCCGACATTCTGAGTTGAATCGTTACAGTTGGCTCCACAGAATACTCCCGGTCCATTATTTCCGCCGTAGTCATAGGTCGGATTGTCGTAACCGCGAACAATATTATTCTTGAATGTGAAGACTGCAGAGTTGCAGTTGCTCTGACCCTGGGCAGTGATCGGAACGCACTTCATATCAAAGGTTGTCGACGCATAACTCACGACCGTGTTATTCGCGAAAAGCGCGTGGCTGCCGTTCTGGAAGTTGAAGGACATAGCGTCGTTCGCGCGGCAGAAGTCCTGCAGATTTGCGTTGAAGGTCGATGGCGCGCCAGCGATGGGGGCCGACATGCGATGGCAGTTCGCGAGAACGAGATTGTTCACGAAGTTAATGTTAGTGAAGCCCCAGCCCCATTTAAACTGGCCGCCTCCGTTCCCGTAGGAAAGTGAGTTAGTGATCGAGAAGGTATGACTGCCTACATCGACATGCCCAAAATCCTCTCCATCCTGCACGTTATACCGGAAGGTCGAGTGATCAATAAATACATCCAGGCCCTGACCCGGCGCCGTTCCGACACCATCTCCATAGCCCGCATTGCTCTGACCGTAGCAGGACGCAGCAGGATAAGTATGCGCGATCGGGTACTCCTGGTTGCAACCACTCCACTCAATCGTCGAGTGGTTGAAAACCCAAACCGCACCGGGTCCAAACGGTGTCGCGTTTCCATCGTCGAAGTCCCATCCGGCAAATCCGTTGTAGGCAATATCCACCCTCGTCGCCGTGACCAACCCACCAATCGGGCCCTTGATTCCACGTCCAGGATGACCGTGGATCCAAAGATCCGTCAGGTTCACGTTCGCCGTCGAACTATCTTCCTCGATCCCGTCATCGTCGAAGTCGTCAATCGGACCGTAACTGCTGCAACTCGATGGATATCGCGGTGAGCCAGACGTTACGCACTGCGAGTGGCGTGTAATCTCGAGACACTGCACGTCAAGATTCTGCGTTCCCGCAATGTTCAAGGGCGTGTACACACCAAAACCACCGAACAGCTGTGTCATCTTCGACCGGTCTGCCACATTCCCGTTACTGCAGGAAGCATAATTCTCACCAAGGATCCGCGTGTGCTGGCTCGGTGTTCCCGCAGGTATCGTGGGATTGGTGCAAACGTACGGACCCGATCCGCCAAAACACCACACGTCGTTACTGTTCGTTCCCTGGTCGAAGCCAACCCGCCATGGACCACCACGAAGAAGGACCGTGTCTCCTCCAGAGATGACCCATTTGCTCACGCCGTAAGACGCGCGATCATCCCAAAGGTAGCGATAGTCATTGAACGCGCAGTGCTGGTTTACCCCTGTACCGGAATATGGGGCATCACCCTTTCCGTCGCACTGTCCTCTGGTAGCGTTCGCGGAATACCGTGTGCCGCCATCCGGACGGATATACCAGGTCGTCCCAGGGCCGGTGACTGCCTTAACCGAATCCACCGTGATCGAAAGCGTGGCCGTCTGCACCTGCGCAGGCGATCCATTATCAGATACGGCTACCGTGAAATTCGAGGTGCCTGACGTCCTTGGCGTGCCCAGGATCTGACCCGTAGTTGCGCCAAGGCTTAGCCCTACAGGCAACTTGCCGGATACGATCGACCAGGTATACGCGGGCGTACCTCCACTTGCGTTCAGACTCGCCGCATAAGCTGTTCCATCCTGTCCCGCAGCCAAACTTGTTGTCCCAAGAATCAACGGTGAGGATCTCTGTGCGGCCACGGTAATAAGCAGGCTCGCCGACTTTGTCTGAACAAATCGCCCATTATCATTCACCGTCGCAACGAAACTAAAGCTGCCACTTGTGCGCGGAGTTCCTGAGATAACCCCTGTCGTCGCAGAAAGGCTGAGTCCAGGAGGTAGACCTCCGGAAGTAATGGACCAGGAATATGCCGGTACACCTCCAGTGGCCTGCAGAGTAGCCGTGTAGCTCCCCGCCGTCACACCTGAAGAAAGTTTCGCCGTGGTAATGCTCAGCTTGGGCGTGTTGATTGTGACTGGCGACGAATTCGGATTGGAGATGAGAGTTCCGACTGTCGGTTGAGTGACATCAGTCTGCGCCGAAGCCATAGTGCTTGCACACGCAGCACACACAAGTATCGCAACAAATAATTTATTCAGGGGTCAGTCCTTTAAGCTGGGGTTAATGCCACTATAGCAGCCCTCAAGTCGAAGGAAATAAGCCACTTGTGCCGACATATTTACCATGTCTCTGGAACTTTTTTCTGAATTTACGAGAATTCCTCTACCTGGTTGATAAAGCCCCTTCTCGCACCGAGTCCTAAATCAAGTCACAGCGGCACTACTCTTCAACAGATATCGCACAACTGGTGTCAAGCCTCACTACGCAGCGCCGTGCTATGTCGAAATATCCCTGCCTAAGTGTCTGCACACAGCGCAAATAGTCTCCTCGCTGGCCTACCGGTTCGGCCTATCGAGCGACAGGGTAGCGCAACGAAGCAGTGCAACTCGCTCCAGACTTAGCCTCTTAGCCACGAACGACTTAGACCATCATTTCCACGTGAACCGGCTTACGAGCGTCGGCAGATGGATCCCATTTCCAAATCAGCAGTGCTCACGTTCACATCTTCGCGCTCTTACCCGGCTCTTTTCTCGGCACAACCGTCCACCGATGAGTCTTGGGACTAAAGTTGTAAGCCTGCCCTGACCAGTGGGTTATCGCCCAAAATGGGCCATGGGTTGATCCTGAACACGTCGCCGAGGAACGTGCAAATTACACGCCTCAGCGCGGGTCGAAGTGCTCGTCCCAACGCGAATGACAATCTGTTAATTGACGGAGAAAATTATGAAGTTATGGCTGCTCAGTCTGTTGTTCCTCATGTGCCCCCAGGGTCTCTTCGCCGGGACGGGGTTCCAACAGCCAAAGACGCCTGCTGCAGCAAAAGCTCAACAGGCCTCGGCAACCGGGACAACATGGTATATCCGGCCGGACGGTGGAACCCGCTGGAGCGCCAAGCGCGCGAGCTCCGACTACAGCCCCTATGTCACCGCCCAATGCGATGGTCAGCACGACGCGCCCTTCCCCGCGAAAGGAACCACCAACGTCCTCGGTCAAGTATCAAACGGCATCAACCAGCCTTGCGCCTTCAATGATTACCGCTTCCTCTGGGACGACCAGACATACGCAAACGCCCAATGGGTCATAGCCGGTGGAGACACCGTGCTGCTTCGCGGCGGTCCCTGGAGAGTCGGCTTTGATCAGGGCGCAAGTCCGAACGACAAGTGGTGCTACGGCGGCGGCGGGACCTTCGGCTGCTCCAACCCGACCATTCCTTCCGGAACTGCAGCACAGCCCACGCGCATCGTCGGCGAGAACTTCGCCTCTTGCCATAACGGCAACGTCTCGGATCGCTCCAAAATGACCCAGATCTTCGGCGGCTTCGGCGTCTATTCCCCGTTGAATATCGGCGGCACTCAGTACCTTGAGGTCGACTGCCTGGAGATCACGCGGCACTCGCAATGCAGCCTTGGTGGTCTGCCCGCAAGCCTGCCGGCCTGCAGCAAGGGCAGCCCCGTTGACGATTTCGACTCCGACGGCATCGAAGAAAACTCGACCACCGCCAACATTGTCCTGAATGACCTCTGGATCCACGGTCACCCCGGACGCGGAATCAAAGGTCCAATCGGCGGTCCAGTCACAGCCAACAGAGTCGATATCGCCTACAACGAGGCCGCAGGATGGGATTTCGACGACGGCAACGCCACTCCGTTCGGTGCCGGCGCAGTCTTCAACTTCAACTACTCCACCATCGAATGGAGCGGCTGTTATCAGGAGTACCCGATCGTGCACGCCAACCCGGCGGCCGCCTGCTACGGACAGAGCAATCAGGGCTACGGCGATGGAATTGGCTCCGCGCCTGGCCAGGGACTCGACGTCTATATCGACCATTCCAGCTTCCACCACAACATCCAGGATGGCGAAGACTTCGGCCACGTCGATGTTGGCCACCACGTCTTTTCGCTCACCAACTCCATCTCCTATGCCAATGGTGGACAGCAGTTCAAATGGGGTTGGGGCTTCATCACCATCAACTTCGAAAACAACCTTGTTCTCGCAAATTGCAATCGTTTCACAGAGGCGATCCCCGGAACACCGGCAACCTTCAACGTTGGTATGAATGACAACTGCCGCGCCGGCGACGCGCTCTCTTTCAACTTTCAGCAAGGCACACAAGCGCTCTTCGCGAACAACACCGTCGTTACCTACGCCCCCGTGACCATGGACTTCAAGTGCGTCCCCATCTCGGCAAACATCGATCCTGCAACCGGGCAGGGCCAGACAAATTGCTCCAACGCCGTCTTCAACATCAAGAACAACATCTTCAAGGCCTACGGTGACCCCGCTTACATCGCCGCAGGTGGGTATGGTGGCCACGGAGCTCCCGGAATGTACTGCGGAGCGGGCTGCAACGAGACCACCAACAACATTGGCTCCATCATCCGGGACAGCAACCTCTACTCCGGCTTCGCGAGCTGCCCCGCGAACGCTGTCGTCATACGCCAACTCAGGAACCGCAACTCATGAGACCTGCAGCGATCCCAAGTTCGTAAGCCAGCCCGCGACCGTCGTCAATCAGGCGACACTCGATAACTTCAACTTCGCACTCAGTGCAAGCAGCCCAGGCAAAGGAACCGGCGTAAGCATCGCAGGACTTTCAGTGGACTACAACGGCTTCCCATATAGCTCACCACGATCCATGGGCGCTCTCGAATTCGGATCAGTCGCTTCCACGCCCATCGTGCCCCCGCCACCCCCAGCGCGAACACCCACCGCCATCAGCTTTTCCTCCCCCAGTCCCATCACAATGGTCGTCGGCGCGTCCGTCACCCCAGTCTGCACCGCGACCTTCTCGGATGCCAGCACGCAATCCTGCGCCTCCGCGGGAGTCACCTTTGCAACCGACGCCAGTTCCTTCGCCACGGCCAGCTCTGCCGGTTCCTTGACCGCGATCGCCGCAGGCGCAGGAAACCTGATTGCCACCCTGGGTACCATCACCAGCACAGATCCCTTCACCATCACCGCTCTGCCGCTCAAAGTTGTCTCTCTCGCAGTGGATCAGCCCCAGTACGGTTTCAACGTCATTCCCGGGTCTACCCGCCGCATCTTTGCTCATGTAACCAACGGCAGCACAAATGCAGTCACCTGGAGCGTCGTCTCCGGATCGGCCACGATCTCCTCCACCTCGGGGTCCTGGGTTGACGTGACCGCCGGCAGCACGGGCGCTGCTTGCCAACTTTCGACTACCGGAAACGCCCTCTCGTCCGCCACCCAGTTCACCATCGAAGCCACGTCGGCTGATGACCTGACAAAGAAGGCTGACCTGAACTTCAACGTTTGCAACCCCACCGTTCAAGTCTCGACTATCCCGTCCTATCGAACGCTCTACGCCGGCCAGGCAGCGGACATCCAGAGCCTGGTTGTGGGCAGTGTGAACGACGCCGTGCGCTGGACGATCTCAACCCAGCCCGCCGGTGGCGACGGCAAGCTCGCCGACTCCACCGCTCGCGATACCGTATTCTCTGCCACGGTCGCGGGGCGCTACACGATCACCGCCACGAGCCAGGCAAACCCGGCAAAGTCCGTGAGGTCTATCCTCTATGTCACCGGGAATCGCATGCCCTACCGGGTCACGCCAAACATGACGGAACCCGTCGACTGCTCCGTCGATCCACTCCTGACTGGCACCACCTACGAGGTGGGACCCTCGCAGACCTACCATCGCCTCAGAGATGTTCCGTTCGCACGACTGGCTCCCGGTTCTACCATCCGCGTACACAATGAGGATCTCTCCCGAAGCAAGCCCACGACCTACAACGAGTACGTCCAACTCTCCACCTACGCCGCATCCGATCAACCTATTCGCATCTGTGGCGTTCCAGACGCGGCCGGCAACCTGCCCGTTGTCGATGCTTCCAAGGCAACCGGTCGCTCGGACGTGAGTGCCGCAACCGCCGGTAACGGCCTGATCACCGTCGGCGGCAGCACCTCAGGTGCAGCCTGGCCAGCCTTCAAGGGCGCGCAGAACATCATCGTCGAGGGTCTCCACCTTCGCAACGCGAATCCTGCCTACGCCTACACCTCTCCTGCCGGCGTAAAGTCCAACTGGCAGAGCTCGGCGGCCTGCGTCCGGATCAGTGATGGCCACGGTGTCAGCATCGTCGGCAACGAACTTGAAGGTTGCTCCAATGGTGCCGCAAGCGCATGGAATGGCACCACCTGGGGCGGGTCCAGTCTGAACCACCTCTGGGAAGGCAATCACATCCACGGGAGCGGTATCGCCGGCTCCTCCGACAATCACCAACTCTACCTCCAGGCCTGGGGAGAGGTTGTCCAGTTCAATCGCCTGGACAACATCACCGCGGGCGCATCCGGCGCCAACCTCAAGTCCCGTGGCATCCAGGACATCATCCGCTACAACTACTTCGGTGACGGACCCGCACGCGATATGGACCTCGTCGATGTTCAAGATGCCGCCCAGTTCATGTCTTACGGCGACTTCCTCCTGAACAACAAGTCCCCCTCCGCCGCCACCTACTCCATGGATCAGCTCGCCGCATGGCAAGAGGCCTGGAACTCCCACTTTGCCTACGGCAACATCTACGTCAACAGCACCTCTCTCGCGCCCATCCACTTCAGCTACGACACAAACGGCGCCGAACCCGCTCGCAAAGGAAATCTCTACTGGTACAACAACACCTTCTACCGCACCCTCTGCTCTAAGTGCGCCAACAGTCTCTGGACCATGTTCGACACCAGTGCAGGCAACGGGTCCTACCTCCCTCAAACCGAGTTCCAGACGGTGCAGGTCTTCAACAATCAGGTGTGGATGGATGACCCCTCCAAACCCCTGTTCCAGTGGAACGATTTCGATGCCTTCATCGCTACTGGGGCCAGCAACCTTCTTCCCGTAGGCTGGGGAGCCAACACCCTGAAAGGCGGTGGCGGAGACGGCTGGAATGCGACCGGCAACGCAGTCGCCTATCAGAACGCTGGGCAACTCGCCCTGCACATCAACGGCTTCACCGGCAGCAACATCACCACGGCCACATCCGTACCTTTCGACAAAACCTCCTGGATGCTGAACGCCGCGGTCCCGAGCGCCGCGTCCCTGCCCGCCAGCGTCTGCCAGATGCCCACACGCTTCACCTACCTTCCCACCCTTGGTTACGCCGTTCCGCGATCCTCCTCATCGAACGTCGGATCCACCGATACCCCCACCGAGACGGCCAATCTCATCAACCTCCTGGCCGGCGCCAAGAAAGCTAATCCGCAAGCGGCAAGCTGCCACTAGACACGTCAGGGGCGCGGCCGGGCACATGCTCGGCCTGCGCCCTGACGATCCAGAAGCTTGGACCCGGCTTAGAAAACGCGGGTTCGGGAGAGCACCGGTCGCAACGCCGAATCCGTATCCTTCTTCACGATCTGCGGTATCCGAAGCGGTCGCGGCGGAACCTCGGGCATGCCTACCTCGCTCAGCTTGTAGAGCAGCGATCGGTAGCTTATTTGCAGCCACTTTGCCGTCTTCTGCCTGTTCCAGCTGTTCGCCTGAAGCACCTTGAGGATGATCTGCCGTTCCAAGTCCTGAGTCGCCTTTTTCGTGATCCGCTTCAATGAGACAGGCTCGCTCAGGTCGATCTCTGTCGTAATCCCGCCACGTTGTTCCTCCGGAAGCAGTTCAGCCACCAGCGCTTCCTCGCTACCGATCAGAACGTAGCTCCGAATGATGTTTTCGAGCTGTCGTATGTTGCCCGGCCAGTGGTAGTTCTGCATCAGCCGAACGGCGCTCTTGGAAAGAAGCTCGGGCGTGTGGTGGAACATCCGTGCATAAAGATCAATGAAGTAGTCGATCAACACGGGCAGATCCGCAATCCGATGACGTAGCGGAGGAAGGTTCACCGTGACGGCATTTATTCGGAAAAGGAAGTCCAGACGGAACGTTCCCTCCTCCACCTGGTTCCGCAGATCCGTGTTGGAGACCGATACCAGCCTCGTGTTGATGGACCTTGGGTCGTGGCCTCCTACCCGGGTGAAGGTTCCGTCCTGCAACACCTGCAGCAGCTTGGACTGCACGCCAAGATCGAGACTTCCCACCTCATCCAGGAACAAAGTGCCTTGGTGAGCCTGCTCTACCCGGCCAAGCTTTGTTGACATCGCCCCCGTAAATGCCCCCTTCTCATATCCGAAGAGCTCAGTCTCAAGCAGGGTATGTGGGATGGCCGGGCAGCTTACCTTAACCAGCTGTCCACGTGCGCGAAGAGAAAAGGCATGGAGAAGGCGGACGCAAATTTCCTTTCCTGTTCCGCTCTCACCTTGGAGCAAAACAGGCACGTCCGTTTCAGCAACACGTTCCAGACGATTGCGTACGGCCTGCATGGCAGGGGTTTTCCCGAACATAATGTCCAGGGGCGGGAGATTCAGTGCAGCAGCGGAATCAAAGTTCGTAACCAAGGTATGTTCCTGTCCAGTCAATCAATAAGGCAATGGGGGAGACACTGCAATATACTTCACATTGCACGTATGTAGCCAATCGCAAAACACCGCTCCGTCCCTGGAGAGGGCACATCCCGCCCGGGCAGGAACTGACACCAAGGTGGCATCGACGCCGGTAACCACAAATTCATACAGTGCTTTAGGTGGTTTCCCTGGTCAAACAAAAACCTGATCGTCGTCCCTTAAGTACCAGCGCTCCGCCTGTTATACGCTTACCGCCAGGAAATGCTTCAAAGTTATGCTCAAAAAGTGGTAAATGTTTTCCTACTCTCTCGGCAACTTTCTTAACATTTTAGGTGCCAAAGCGTCGCCGGAGCAGTTAGACTTTTCGAGAGTCCCGGAGCCAAGAGCCTGCTGGGCTCACGACAGATCTGGGCTCACTGCTGACTCGTAAGATGCAGCGGGTTCGGCCACAACACGTTTCGGACGATTGCCCGGGCAGCGGATCCGGGGCCGCAAACGAAGAGGTGTCTTGATGTCCGCATCCTTGTCCTACCCGGTCTTAGCCTTGAAATCTACGAAATCGAAATCGATCGTCAGCATTCTGGAACCAGACCTCGCCGTTCTCGACTACCTGAGATCGGCGCTTTCGCACAAATACGTACTCAATCTCTTCTCTGAAGAGCAGATGCTCATCGATCGCCTCGAGCATGGAGAGCACCCGGACCTCCTCCTAATTGCACTCCATCCTGGTCGCGACGCTGCACCCCTCCTCTCCCACATCCGCTCCACAAAGCCCCGCGTCCCAATCATCGTCCTTTCCTTCACGGCAGAGCACAAAGACATAGAAGTGGTCATACGCCTCGGCGTTCGTGGCATCATCCTCAAGCCCTTCATCGCCTCCGACATCGAAGCAGCCATCGAAGAGCACCTCGCCCTTGCGCAAAGCAAGCCAGCATTGGACGTGCCCAAAGAGGTCCCGCTCACAGAAAACCACTCCTTCGTCCGCTCCTCGAAACGAATGCGTGAGCTTGAGCAGCAGGCATCGCTGGTCGCCCGCGCCGACATCCCGGTTCTCATCCTGGGCGAAAGCGGTACCGGAAAAGAGATCCTCGCTCTCTACACCCACAAGATGTCCTCTCGGTCACAGCACACATTTCTCAAGGTGAACTGCGCCGCTGTCCCCGCAGACCTCCTCGAGAGCGAGCTCTTCGGCTACGAGCAGGGTGCATTTACGGGTGCCGTCAAAACCAAGCCCGGTAAATTCGAAATCTGCACCGGCGGTACGATCTTCCTTGATGAGATCGGCGAGATGCCCGCCATCCTCCAGGCCAAGCTGCTCCAGGTCCTCCAGGACGGCACCTTCATGCGACTCGGCAGCCGCGCTCCCATGAAGGTGGACGTCCGCGTCATCGCGGCCACGAACATCAACATGAAGGCCGCCATGGCAAACAAGACCTTTCGCGAGGATCTCTACTATCGGCTCAACGGGTTCACGCTCTCCATCCCCGCGCTCCGCCAGCGCAAGGAAGAGGTGCCCCTCCTGGCCGAGTACTTCATGCGCAAAGCCTCTAAGCGCTACGGCCGGGAACCTCTGCTCTTTTCCACTCCCCTGATGAACGCCCTGACTGAGTACCAATGGCCAGGAAATATCCGCGAGCTCGAAAACGTCATCAACCGGTACCTCGTCCTAGGAGAGGAAAAAGCGATTCTGGATGAACTCGCAATACATGAGGTGGCCGACGGTCGCGGCTCGAATGGGAGCGAAATCTCCAACGGTGGTGGTGGTCTCAAACAGATGGTGCGCAGCCTTAAAGGAGAAGCCGAGGCCGTGGCGATCCAACAGGTACTGGAGGGTGTGGGATGGAATCGGAAGGTAGCAGCAAACGATCTGAAGATCAGCTACAAAGCACTGCTGTACAAGATCAAACAGTACGACCTTTCCCCTCAGGGTCCCGCATAAACTCCCCGCAGAACTCATCACAACCCGCAATCGTGCCCTCCACGCCGGGCACCTATAAGGTTGTCATCCGCTTCGAGGATCACGCTGTGCGCGGCTTCGCGTCGGCCAGCGAGATCGGAACCATCGATCAGCTCCTCCGCAACGACCCGCAGCACCCCCTAGACTCCATTCGCCTCACCTCCGTTGAAACCGGCGAAGTCCAGCACATCGCCACCGCAAACGCGAAGGCAATCTTTTTCGTTATGACCTTCGACGGAGATCTGCGGCACCGCGCTCTCCACTTCCACGAGCACGCTCCCGTCATGCAGGGCCTCTGGGTCCGTGTGCTCTTCAACGACGGCGAAGCCGTAGAAGGCATCATCTCAAACACTCATGATCACGTCCTCGGCTCTGGCTTCTTCATGACTCCGACCGACCCGAACGGCAACAACAAGCTCATCTACGTGCTCAAGAGCCGCCTCAAGGACTTCAGCGTCTTGGGCCTGCGCAACGCCCCGAGAACCCCAACCTTCTAGACATCAATAAGCAAGGGAGTCGCCAAAGCGACTCCCTTGCTTGTTACCCGCAACGCATCTACTTCGCGGCCTGCTCGATCTCCCCCCACTCGGACTCGCTCAGCTCCACCCCGGCAGCCGCAATGTTCTCTTCCAGATGCTTCACACTCGAGGTTCCCGGAATCGGAAGAATCACGGGCGACCGATGCAGCAGCCACGCCAGTGAAATCTGGCTCACTGTTGCCCCGTGCCTCTTTGCAGCCTCGTCCAGCTTCCCTCCCGGCCTTGCCAGCGCGCCGGCCGCGACAGGAAACCATGGGATAAACGCGATCTTGTTTGCCGCGCAATAGTCCACCACATCCTCGTGCGCGCGATCGCCCAGGTTGTACTTGTTCTGCACACTCACGATCTCGACCACCTTCCGAGCCTGCTCGATCTCCTCCGGCTTCACCTCGCTCAGCCCCACATGCCGGATCTTCCCGGCCTTCTGGAGCTGGGCGATCTTGCCCAGTGACTCCTCAACCGGAACCTTCGGGTCGATGCGATGGAGCTGCCACAGGTCGAGAACGTCTCTCTTCAGAAAGCGCAGGCTCATCTCCACCTGCTGCTCGAGGTACTCCGGACGTCCAAGCGGCAGCCACTTATTCGGCCCTTGCCGCGTCAAACCTGCCTTGGTCGCAACCACCACACCCTTCGCATACGGCGAAAGCGCATCCCCAATCAGCTGCTCGCTCACATCCGGCCCGTAAGAGTCCGCCGTATCGATGAAGTTGACACCCAGATCCACCGCCCGCCGAAGTACCCGCTTCGACTCCTCGACATCCTTCGGCGCCCCCCAGATCCCCTCTCCCGTGATCCGCATCGCTCCAAAGCCCAGCCGGTTGACCTCGAGATCGCCCCCAAGAGCAAAGGTCCCGCTTGCCGCTGCCGTTACCGCCGCACTTCCGTTTGTATTCGCCATACCGTTTGGATGCGCGGCTTCATCACCGGTCGCATTCCACAATCCTCCGCCACGCCC
The DNA here is from genome assembly GCA_963752655.1 of uncultured Acidobacteriaceae bacterium. GTDB lineage: Bacteria > Acidobacteriota > Terriglobia > Terriglobales > Acidobacteriaceae > Edaphobacter. Next base: position 338,597 of record CAVVZK010000007.1, on the reverse strand, counting down.
TCCCTGCTCAACTCAGGTGGAGGTCAAACCCTGGCCTCCAACTTCACCCACGGCCTGCACCATCGAAACCCGAAGCGTCTCCCCCTCTTCCAGCACCCTCACCTTCTCCTCGATTCCCTGCCGCCGCGCCGCCTCCATCAAACGTATCGGCGGCTCCTCCATCGGCTCTCGCCCAAGCCGAAACGTCCCGAAGTGCATCGGCACCATCAGCGCAGCCCCCGTCTCGATAAATCCTCGCAACGCCTCCTCCGGGCTCGTGTGCACCGCGCGGTAGCTATCCGGGGAGTACGCCCCGATCGGCAGCAAAGCCACCTTGGGTGCAAGTCGCCTGCCAACTTCCTTGAATCCTCCAAAGTAAGCCGTGTCCCCAGAGTGGTACACGCTCGTACCTCCTCCCTCAACCACGTAACCGCCGTACCCACGATGCGTGTCGCTGAACATCCGAGCGCCCCAATGCTTCGCCGGCGTCATCGTCACCTTCAGCCCCGCTACCATGCATTCCTCCCACCACTCCAGCCGATGCACTGAGCGGAACCCAAGCCGCTCTACCAGATCCTCGACGCCCTTTGGCACCACCACCTCCGGGGCCCGACCCGTCAACTGCAACGTACGCCGTATCGTCCTTCTGAGGCTCATCACGTTCAGGTGATCCATATGCGCGTGCGTCAGCAACACCACGTCGATCGCCGGCATCTGCCTCCAGTCCAGCCCCGGACGCCTCTGTCGCCGAAGCAGAATCAATCGCTTCGTAAACACCGGATCGACCAGCAACGTACGTCCTCCAATCTGCAGAAAGAACGACGAGTGTCCGATAAACGTCACTCCCGCCTCGTTCGCCCCAACCGTCTCCGCTGGCCTGCTCTCACCTGCCATCGGACGCTCATGACTCTCCTGCACCAGCCGCCAAAGCTGCCCGAGCTTCGCGGTCGAAGCCCTCCGGTTCGTTCTCAAAGCTTGCCCCATATCTAATGAAGATGCTCGAGATCGACGGCAAGATACATCCCGCGACCTTCAACGGAGTGAATCCTAAGCATTAGCCTCGATGAGGCTTACCCACCACCGCACGAACGCATCTCACAAAGGTGCAAAGTTCTGCGCGTCAGCGCAGGTTGGCCGACCCAGCGTTGGCGACTAGTTCAGAGCTGACGGGAATACCTACCCACGAGAGAGCCGCCCCACAAAATGGACGCCCCCATCCCCCAGCAAGTCCCCGATCGCAAAGATCACACCCTCGCCCACGTGGACCCCCGTCGTCAACGGATCTGGGATCACGTCTCCCACTCTCCGCTCCGCTCCCTCTGGGACTTCCAGGGCGTCGCCCCAGGCATCGTGATGAGACGCACCTTCAAGTCCTTCATGGACGACAACCTGCTCTCCCGCGCCGCCGAACTCGGTTACTACTTCCTGTTCGCGCTCTTCCCCACCCTGGTCAGCGTAAGCGCCATTCTCGGCCTCGCCGCCAGACGGGCGAGCGACGTGTACGTCAAGCTGCTCGACTACCTCGCCATCGTCATCCCGCAATCCGCGTTCAAGATGGTCCTCGAAACCTTCAATCAAACCACCGCCGCGTCGAGTGGTGGAAAGTTCGTCTTCGGCCTCGCCGCCGCACTCTGGTCCGCCTCCGTCGGCTTCGCCGCCATTCAGGACACCCTGAATATGGTCTACAAGGTCAAAGAGACCCGGCCCTACTGGAAGGCGCGAGGTTCCGCCATCCTCGTCACCCTCCTCCTCTCGCTCCTTATCACCACCACCCTCGCCTGTTTGCTCGGCGGAGATTTCCTCGCACGTCTCCTCAGGCTCAACCTCGACAACCACTACGCGCAGACCGTTGCAGCCGCCACCGCTCGCACCATCTCCTGGATCGTCGCCGGCGGACTCCTCGTCCTCCTCTTCGCCCTGATCTATTACTTCGCCCCCGATGTCAAGAACAAGCGCTGGCACTGGCTCACTCCCGGTGCCTCCATCGGTATCGCCGGCTGGCTCTTCGCCTCCGTCTCCCTCCGCATCTACCTCCACTACTTCGACAACTACTCCGTTACCTACGGCTCCCTCGGTGCCGTCATCATCCTGCTCACCTGGTTCTACATAACCGGCCTCATGATCCTGACCGGCGCCGAGATCAACTCCGAGATCGCCTCATCCGTAGCCGAAAAGAAACTCAAGGAATCAGGGCAGATCCCACAAAGCACCACCACCGACCCCGACAACCCCATCGATTGCAAGGTGACCCCCGAAGCATGCGCCTGACCTGCCGCGTCGATGCTCCGGCCCAGGCCTCCTGCCTCACAAGACCACCCCCAGACTCGGTCCACTCCCTAACGCCCAGGCCGCCCCACCAAAGCACCCCTTCCAACCTCCACAAACCCCCTCGGTACCTCGAACAACCCGGCATCCGGCTCCGCACGCATAACCTCGGTCAGTGACACCTCCGTATCCTCGTCCCTTATCGGGTCGTGCCGCACCCGCAAAACAGCAATCCCTAGGTCCACCGAGAGCCATCTCTCATCCACCTCCGCCGGACCGTCAATCGCCTCCCCCAAACCAGCCAGCGGGCGCCGGACGATGACGCTCCCAACCGCCTCCAGCCCCCCGACCCGCCTTACCCCTAGCCCCTTCCACGTCATCTCGACGCCGTCCCTCACCTCGCGCACCTGGCTCCCCTTCTCCATCGACGCCACCCGCAACTGCTCTGCCAGGAAGTCGACCGGCACCTCGCGCCCGTCCAGCTCCGGCACCGGCAGCACCCGGTAACTCCTGTTCCCGACATCCAGCACCAGCTTCCGGTGCTTCGGCACATCGAAGATCAGCACCTCTGCCGGCTCGTTCGTCCGCTCATCGATCAGCTCCACGTACGTGCTTCCGGCTGAATTCCTCGCCATCCGGCCCCGCGTCTCCACCATCCCACCTGGCCCCCGCCTCACAATCACCTGCACCGCCCGAAACGGCACATCCACCATCTGCGGCTCGATCCCCGCCCTAAGCCTGGCCCCGCTCTCTGGCGCTACCGTCGACTCCCCGACCTTCCGGCCCACCATCCCAGGCCTTGACCCGGACGTTGACCCCTCCGTCCATCCGGACATCCGCCTCAACCCGGGCTCTGCACACACTCCTGCCATCGACAGGGTCAGCAACAATGCGCACGTACCCCATCTCGCCAGCCTGGCCCTCATGGCCCATCTCTCCGCTCTGATCAGGGAAGCGCTCACACCTCGGACAACGTACTTGCGACGATCCCGGAGGACCTCAATCGCTCGCCGCGCCTACACCGTGGTAATCAAGGTCGCGCGCCCCCACCGTCACCCGGAGGTGCCCACCACCGCCCCACGTTACAATTCCCGCAACCCCCATGAACCTTTACGCCCTGGTCCTGGCCGCCATCGTCCTGACGCTTCTCACCGTCTCGTTCGCCCGCCTCAGCAAGGTCAAGACCAAGGCCGACTACCTCGTCGCCGGCCGCTCCCTCTCCGCCTTTGTCCTCGTCTTCACCCTGCTCTCCTCCTGGATCGGGTCGGGCTCCCTCCTCGCCGGCGCCGAGAACGCCTACCGCCACGGCTTCGCCGCTCTCTGGCAGCCCGCCGGCGGCTGGCTCGGCCTCCTGCTCATCTACTTCATCGCCCCCCGCGCCCGCAAGTTCGCCCAATACACCATCCCCGACCTCCTCGAGACCCGGTACAACCAGGCCGCACGCGTGCTCGGCGTCATCGCCATCCTCCTCGCCTACACCGCCATCACCTCCTACCAGTTCATCGGCGGCGGAGACATCCTCCACCTCATCTTCCCGGAAACCGTCACCCCCATCCTCGGCCGCTACATCATCGCCGCCTTTGTCATCCTCCTCACCGCCATCGCCGGCATGAGCTCCGTCGCCTACATGGACCTCTTCATCGGCCTCCTCGCCACCTCCGCCCTCTCCATCTCCCTTCCTGTCCTCATCCACATCACCGGCGGCTGGTCCGTGGTCCACGCCGCCCTCCCCCCAACCCACTTCCAGGTCTTCGGCGACATCTCCCCCATTCAGGCCCTTGAGCTCTTCCTTCCCACCTGCCTCCTCCTCCTCGGCAACCAGTCCATGTACCAGAAGTTCTTCTCCGCCAAATCCGAAAAGGCCGCCTCCCAGGCCGTCGTCGGCTGGATCATCGGCACCGTCATCCTCGAAACCGTCATCGTCGCCCTCGCCGTCACCGGATCCGCCCTCTTCCCTACCGGCGAGGTCGCCAAAGCACCCCGCGAGATCCTCGCCTACATCGGCCTCCACGGCTTCGGCGGGATGTCAGCCGCTCTCTCCCAGCCCTCTGGCACGGGCCTCCACCGCTTCGGCGATACCCCCTCCAACATCGCCGCCGGCTCCACCTTCGCCCTCCGCCTCCTCGGCGCCCTCCTCATCGGAGCCATCTTCGCCAAGGTCATCTCGACCGCCAACAACTGGCTCTTCTCCCCCGCCACCAACCTCGTCAACGACATCTACGTCCGCTACATCGACCGCGACGCCTCGAACAAGCGCATCCTCATCGTCAGCCGCCTCACCGTCGTCCTGCTCGGCATATGGGCGCTCTACCAGGGCCTCTACGCACAATCCGTCCTCAAGATGGCCCTCTACGCCTACACCATCTACGGCGCCGCCCTCACTCCCGTCATCCTCGCCGCCTTCTTCTGGCGCCGCGCCACCGCCGCCGGCGCCGTCACCTCCATCGCCGCCGGAACCCTCATCACCGTCTCCTGGGACTCCATCCGCACCCACCTCCCCACCGCCCTCGCCAGCCGCGACGCCATCATCCCCGCCCTCGCCACCTCCCTCCTCTGCCTCATCCTCGTCAGCCTCCTCACCCCACCCCCCGACCTCGCCCACCTCCAACCCCTCGGCGAAGCCTGACCCAACCCCCAAAATCTGTCATCCTGAGCGAAGTCGAAGGACCTGCGTCTCCCCCGCTCTGCGCCGCACCAACAGCCCAACCCCATGCACTAAACTCAACACCACCATGCGAGCCCCCGCAGCCCTCCCCGTCCTGCTCGCCTTCAGCCTCTCCGCCCCGGCGCAGACGCCCCAGGCAGAACCGCCCAGCCCCGCCCAGACCCTCTCCGTCCAGTCCAGCATCGTCCTCGTCCCCACCGCGGTCGAAACCAAACACGGCGACATCCTCTACGGCCTCAAGGCCGAGCAGTTCATCCTCGAAGACAACGGCGTCCGCCAGCTCATCCACATCGACGAGGATGCCGACGCCAACGGCCTCTCACTCGTCGTCGCCGTCCAGTGCTCCCGCTCCGCCATCGCAGAGTTCGCGAAACTCCGCGGCCTCGCCACCATGATCGACGCCATCACCGGCGCCGCTCCCCGCGAGGTCGCCCTCGTCTCCTACGGCACCGAGCCCACCCTCCTCGGCGACTTCTCCCCAGACCCCGACAAGCTCCGGCTCGCCATGAACGACCTCGAGCCCTGCACCGACGATCCCAACGCCGCTACCCTCGACGCAGTCGCCTATCCAACCGCCCTGCTCGACGGCCGCGACAACCACCTCCGCCACGCCATCCTCCTCATCTCCGAGACCCGCGACCACGGCAGCCACACCAAACCCGAAAAGGTCATCTCCTCCCTCGGCCGCACCAACACCGTCGTCGACTCCGTCGCCTTCTCCCCCGGCAAGACCGAGGCCCTCACCGAACTCCGCTACGGCGGCGGATCCGGCGTCGTAGGCCTGCTCGTCATGGCCGTCAACGCAGTCAAGCGCAACGCGCCCAAAACCCTCTCAGCGGAGTCCGGCGGCGAGTACATCAACTTCACCACCCAGAAGGGCTTCGACAAGAGCCTCGGCACCCTCTCCAACCACATTCACAACTACTACCAACTCAGCTTCCAGCCCCAACCCGCCAGCGACACGCCAAACGTCCTCCCCTCCGGCCTCCACACCATCACCGTAAAGATCCCCGACTACCCCGACGCTCGAATTCGAGCCCGCGAATCCTACTGGGCCGGAGACCTTCCCGCGGCGCTCTTCCAGGAACCTTCCCCCGATCCCCCGCCCACTCCCTCTCCCGCCTCTCCCTCCGTTCACCCCTAGCGGCATCCTCGCGTAGGTCCTCCGGCATCACAGATGTAAGATTTCCGGCCCTCCCTGCACCCCAACAGAACGTCGCTTTTTCACATTCACCCTTCCACCGAAACGCATCCAAAGCCCATGCAATCACCAGACCTCAAGGAGAGCACCATGCCCGCAGCCGCAGCCATCACCGATATCGACGAAATCCTCCGCGAAGTGGGCCCGGACTCCACCGCCACCTTCGACAACTCCGCCTCGAACCCCACCCAAAACGCCAGCAGCGAAAGCCTCTACGCTGCAGCAGATCCGGACCTCGACGAAGACGATGAGGACGAGGATGAGGATGAGGATGACGACGACGACGAGGATCTCGAAGACGACGACGAAGAAGAGGATGACGACGAGGAAGACGAAGACGACGACGAAGTCGAAGACCTCGATGACGAGGACGATGAGGATGAAGACGATGAGGAAGATGTGTAACGAGGAGCTCTTTCCTCGAAACGCATCGGTTCACGCCAGCTGAAGTCGGCAGCTCCAACGTTCAACAGACGCATCCCAGAAACCTCACCAGGCGCCCGCCATCCCCGGGGGCGCTTCGTCGTCTCCGGAGTTCAGTCCTTCCCCGATGAGTTCACCGCTTTATTCGCAGGGTACAGAGGTCGATGGAACGGTCGCCAATGCGTGTCACACGTCGGCCACGGGGCTACGCGTGTGGGGCGTGCAGCGCCAGGAATAACAGCGCCAGCACGATGAGCACCATGCCGAACGCTCGCGCAACGCCAGGTACTCTGCTCGGTCTATCCGGGTCGTCTCGAAGCAGATGAAGCATCTTGTACCCTCTCAGAATCAAGCGATCGATAACGCGCCAAAGTTGCCGGGCATCTTGTCGCGCGCCAGTCCGCCGTTCCAGCCCAGCACCTCAACAGCGTCGCGTTCTAACCTCGAGAGTAGGGCGCATAGACGTGCCGAGGAATCACGCGAAAGTCGTAGGAGCCGTCCCCTCCCAACAGGCAGCTGGCATCGCGCCATCCAAGTCGCTCCGCAACCTATTTTCGTTTAGGTATTCTCGCCTCAACAGAAGTCGTCGCCTATGCGAGCCCTGTCTCAGGTACACCCACCAACTGCTTGCACCCGCACCACGCAAACTCGCATAGAGCAACAGAGTTGCGCTATCAGCGGGAGGCAGTAGGTGTCGTGGGAAAGTGCAGCTCGATGATGGCGCCAAACTCAGGCCAGAACTCCGACCATCAGATGGACCAGTTCCAACGAGCCGACTCTGTTGTTACTAATCTCCCCACAGACGCACCCAAGCCGTCCCGTGGTCGAAGTCACTGCTGCGTGTGGTTCTGCACCGCTAAACCTGCACGGTGCCGCCATCCACAAACAACTCGACGCCGGCAATGTAGCTGGCATCGTCCGAAGCGAGGAAGACGGCTACTTTGGCAATCTCGTCTGGTCTGCCAATGCGGCCCAGCGGAACCTTGGAGGCGAGTTCTGTGTACAAAGCCCTCTTCTCCTCCTCACTATGCGCAAGTCCACTCAGCCCGGGTGTATCGATTGGACCGGGGCTGATCACGTTGACCCGGATCTTCCGGTCCTTGAGATCGTTCGTCCAGCCTCGCGCAAAGGAGCGCACCGCAGCCTTGCTCGCCGAATAAACGCTGAAGTTCGGAACACCCTGCACAGAAACGATCGAAGCATTCAGCAGGATGGCGCCACCCTCAGGGATGAGAGGGAGCGCTTTCTGCACAGTGAAAAGAACACCCTTCACATTCGTATCGAAGGTCTGGTCGTATTGCTCCTCGGTGATCTGGCCGATAGGCCCAAACGAGCCACCTCCAGCGTTCACAAAGAGGACGTCGAGGCGGCCCTTCTCTCGCTGAATCTGCGCATAAAGCGCGTCGAGTTCGACCAGGTTGGACGCATCCGCACGTATTGCCTGCGCCTCTTCACCCAGGGCCTTTACGGCAGAATCCAGTTCCGGTTGCCGCCGCCCCGTGATGTAAACGAAGGCGCCTTCCCTGATGAACTGTTCCGCCGTCGCGAAGCCAATGCCCGTACTACCGCCAGTGACAAGCGCGACCTTACCTTGCAGCTTACCTGCCATGCTCTTCCTCCCTCCGTTTCAGCCATGGCCCGCACAGCCTTAGGGCAACTCGCAGGAAAACGTCGAGTCAGCCCCGGAGAAACGCCAGCACTTCGGCGTTGACCATCTCAGCGTGGGTCGTGATCATGCCATGCGGGAGGTCCTTGTAGGACTTGAACGTCGCATTCTTGAGTAACTTGGCAGTAAGCGGTCCAGCGGCCACGTAAGGAACAATCTGGTCGTCCTCACTATGCATCACCAGCACCGGAATCGTGATCTTTGGCAGGTCCTCGGTGAAGTCGGTCTGTGAAAAGGCAACGACGCCGTCGTATTGCGCCTTGGCACCTCCGATCATGCCCTGCCTCCACCAGTTTCCGATAACTCCCTCGGAGGGCTTGGCGCCCGGCCGGTTGAAGCCAAAGAACGGTCCTTCCGGAAGCTCTCGATAAAAGCGGGACCGGCTGGCAGCCAGCTGCGCCTGCAATCCGTCGAACACTTCCTTCGGAAGGCCAACCGGATTGGCTTCAGTCTTCACCATGAGCGGTGGAACCGCGCTTATCAGCACAGCTTTTGCGGCGCGCTTCTGCCCATGTCGCGCAAGGTACCGCACCACCTCTCCGCCGCCTGTAGAGTGGCCGACATGAATCGCATCCTGGAGGTCGAGCTGCTCAACCACAGCGGCCAGGTCGTCAGCATAGTGATCCATATCGTGACCATCCGCAACCTGGGTCGATCTGCCATGGCCACGACGGTCGTGGGCGATAACGCGATACCCGTGCTGCAGAAAGAACAGCATCTGCGTGTCCCAGTCGTCGGACGATAAAGGCCACCCATGACTGAAAACTATCGGCTGCCCTTTACCCCAATCCTTGTAGAAGATGTCGATTCCATCAGTACCTTTCACTGTAGGCATGTTGAGTCCTTTCGGGTATGGTCACAGCATTTTGGCGCACGAATGCGCGTACGAAAGCTCGAGAGCACCTTCTAAGAGCAGCTACCTGGGCCGGAGGGGGTTCGTCCACACACTACTCCTTCAGCGCACTCGTCACGATGAAAAAAATGCGTGTTATCGCGTGATGCCCGAAGCGCTGTGAACCGGAGCTGTGACGATCGCTGGAGAAAGGCAGTCTCTGCCCCCGATTCCCGGTTCGAAGATCCAGCAAAATCGCCGATCCAGCAGACTCCACAGAACCTGGCTGAGTGCCACAAAACATCCGTCGTTACTAGAACGCACGACGACCGGCTTGCCTTCAAGATCCGGCCCGAAGACGGACTCATAGCTCACATAGAAGTCGCTGCAGTCGATAAGGCCGAGTATCTCATCCGTGCTCACCCTGCTCGAGCGCAGCAAACCACGCGGCATACACAGTGTTCTTCGCCATGCGACGATTCACGTCCGGTGCGCCATCCGTCCACCAGACAGGCCCACGCTCACCCAGGGCGATCTTCGCCGCATCGACCTGTTGCCTGGCCTGCTCCCGGCCGCGCTCGTCTCCAGCTCGCATCGCAGATCCCTTCCCACGACGCGCTGCCATAAGCACCGCGGTCAGGCGCTGCCTCTCTTCTTCAGGAAGCTGGGGGTTGCTGCAGCGCCACAGGCGGCCTCGCACCGCAAAGTACCGGCCATCCGGTGTGACGGGATACCTGCTCATCTCAAAATGTGGATGCCGTCTCTGACAACCCCGAAGACATGCAGAGGAGGACCCCGCCGATATCCTTGAGGAATGCCCTTCGGGTGCCCTGTTTCATCAATCCCGGTCTTAGTGCAGGCCGGAAAGGATCAACGAAAGCAGATAAGTTGGTGGACCTGATCGGGATCGAACCGATGACCTCTTCCATGCCATGGAAGCGCGCTCCCAGCTGCGCCACAGGCCCACTCCGAGGAAGGACTCCTCCGATTCTCTCCGACCCGCCTGCTTCCGTCAATCAGCAATCCCTTCCCCACCGGGTTCAGCCCGCTCGCACCTCGGGATATCGACGGGAACTATCAGCGCCCCAACGGTGTCTAAGTTCAATAGAGTGAGCGAGCACTCAGCCGCCGGCGGCGCACTTCAACTCGCTCTTGCATGTGCATCAAGAGACCACGTACTGTAGAGGGCACCTCAAATGCAGGTGGGTTCAACCTTGGGTAATCTAGTCAGCGCAATCGGAATCCATACGGAAGAGGCCGCGCTCATCGCCGACCTCAAGGCCGGCTCCGAAGAGGCGTTCGGCATTCTGATCGCCCAATACCATCAGCCACTCTTCTCACTCATCGCACGCAGCCTCACCGATCCCTCCGACGCCGCCGACATCACCCAGGAAGTCTTCATCAAGGTCTTCCGCAACATCCGCAGCTTCCACGGTGACTGCACCCTCCGGACCTGGCTTTACCGTATCGCCCTCCGCGAAGCCTCCAACCAGCGTCGCTGGTGGTCCCGCCACAAGCGCCAGGAGATCACCATCGATGCGCCCCTCAACGCCGCCTCAGAGTCCGACGAGCCCACCCTCGCCGCCCTTCTCGCCGATCGCGGCTACACCCCCTTCGAGCTCGCCGCCCAAAACCAGCTCCGCACCCGCGTAGAAGCCGCCCTCCGTGAGATCCCCGAAGTCTTCCGCACCGTCGTCGTCCTCCGCGAAATCGAGGGCCTCTCCTACGATGAGATCGCCGAAGTCCTCGACGTCAACCTCGGCACCGTCAAGAGCCGCCTTACCCGCGGCCGCGCCGCCCTCCGCCTCCTGCTCCAGACCTCGGATGACCCGGCCTCCTCCCATCCCGCTCTTCCAGCCCGCCTCCACGTGGAGGCCGCCCAGTGACCACCCCCCTCTGCACGTCCACCGAGGCCGCCTTCTCGAACTACCTCGACGGTGCCGTCACCGGCCAGCAGATGCAGGCCATCGCTGCCCACCTCGAGCAATGCCCGCACTGCACCCGCGAATTCCAGAAAGCCCGCTCCCTCCAGGAGACCCTCGCCTCCATGGGGTCCGTCAAGGCCCCTCCTGACCTCAGCATGCGCCTTCGTCTGGCGATCTCGCACGAGGGCAGCCGCACGCCGGCCTTCCAACTCGCCCGCCTCCGCGTTCAGTGGGATAACCTCTTCCGCCCCCTCCTCCTCCAGGCCTCCGCAGGCTTCGCCGGAGCCGTCGTCCTCCTCGGCGGCATCATGCTTCTTCTCGGCATGGTGGCCGCGCCCGAGCCCGTTATGGCCAACGACGAGCCCCTCGGCGCCGTCACCGCGCCTCACTTCCTCTACTCCGCCACCGAGCCCCGCCCCATCCAGACGCCCCAGGACGAGACCATCGTCGTCGAGGCAAACGTCAGCGCCCGTGGTGTGGTCTACGACTTCAACATCGTCTCCGGCCCGAACGACCCAGGCACCCGCATCCAGATCACCGACCAGCTCCTTTCGAGCATCTTCCAGCCCGCCAGCGTCTTCGGCGGTCCCGTCCGCGGCCGGGTCGTCCTCACCTTCTCCGGTATCTCCGTCCGCGCCTGATCCCCACACTGCACCACACGCGTTGCCCCTGCTTGCAAGTGCTCCGACGGCTCTCCTACACTCAATGGGTTCCGTCGAAGGAGTAGCTTGCTCTCTCACCTGAAACATCTCGGCCGCCCCTCCGCCCCCCTGCTCCCCGCCGTCGTAGCAGCCATCTTCCTGTCCTCTGCAACGATTGCCACGGCCCAAACCCCAGTCCAAGACCCAGCCCAAACCCCCGAGGCCGGCACCAGCAGCAGCAGCTCCATGCAATCCGCGCCCACCTCCTCGAGCACCCCCGCTGCCCGGATCGCGCAACCCGAAGCCGCAGGCTCCGCCATCACCCTCGAAACCAGTGAATCCCTCTTCGACCTCGCCGCCGCCCTCAACGTCTGCGGCTACGACACCGACCTCGCCCAGTCCAGCCCCGTTCGCGCCGTCGTCCGCCAGCAACTCAACGACGCCATCGCCGCCTCGCCCGAGGCCGCAACCAGCCGCGACGCCCTCTGCACCTTTACCCGCCAGCACCAGCTAGCCGACCCCGGCCGAACCGTCGCGCAATACGTCTCCCTCGCCCTCTACCTCGGCCCAGACCTCACCCCCGTCGTCGGCGAGACCGAGCTCCCGCCCGACTCCACCCAGGTCTTCTCCATCCTCCCCCTCCTCCACACCTTCTCGGAAGCCGTCCACCTCCACGCCATCTGGATCGAGCACCACGCCGACTACGACGCACTCACCACGCGCCTCCACGATCCCCTCACACGCATGATCCTCAACACCAACATCTACCTCCGCTCCCCCGCCTCCAGCTACGACGGCCGCCGCTTCCTCGTCCTCGTCGAGCCCATGCTCGCCCCCTCCGCCGTCAACGCCCGCATCTACGCCTCCAACTACGTCGTCGTCATCTCCCCCAACGCCGACCCCGCCGGCTCCTTTCACATGGACCAGATCCGCCACACCTATCTCCATTACGAGATCGAGCCCCTCGTCTACGCCCGCGCGTCTTCCATGGACCGTCTCCTCCCCCTGCTCAAGCCCGTCGCCGAAGCCCCGCTTGAGTTCACCTACAAGTCCGACATCGTCGCGCTCCTTACCGAGTGCCTCATCAAGGCCATCGAAGCCCGTACCCTCGAAACCGGCCTCGTCCAGCCCGTCAAGCCGTCCAACATCCGCGAGCGGACCGCCTTTGAGGGCTACGAAGCCCAGATGAACCTCTACAACCGCCAGGCCGAGGCCGCCCGCCGCCGCTCCGTCGACCTTTCCATGCGCCAGGGCTGGGTCCTCACCGACTACTTCTACGGCCAGCTCCTCAGCATGGAACACGAGAACATCAGCCTCAAGGACAACATCGGCCCCATGGTCTACGGCATGGATGTCGACCGTCAACGACGCGCTGCAGCCGCAATCGCCTTCCTCCCCGAGACCACCCACGAGGTCGTCCGTCGCCTCCAGCCAGCTCCCACCGGCCTCCGCCTCGCCGAGACCAGGATGATGCAGGGCGACGCCGCCGGGGCCGAAGAGCTCGCGCGGAAAGCCCTCGCCGACCCCGCCGGAGATCATGCCGAGGCGCACTACATCCTCGCCCGCATCGACCTGCTCGAGCGCCAGCCCGAAGAGGCCGTTACCCACTTCCGTGCCGCGCTCAGCACCTCCAAAGACCCCCGCACGCTCGCCTGGTCGCACATCTACCTCGGCCGGCTCTACGACGTGCAGTCCAATCGCAAGCTCGCCCTCGCCGAGTACCAGGCCGCCCTCACCACCCGCGACAGCCAGCCCGACACCAGGGCCGCCGCCGACAAGGGCCTCCGGCAGCCCTTCGCCCTTCCAAAGCGCGACGCCGTCGTCCCGGCTCAATCGGATCGCGACACGGATAGCCAGCCAAACCAGAAACCAGATCCCCAATCTGCCCGCCACGGTGACAAAGAGGCAGCCAAACACGCCGACACCGCACCCGACGATGATGACGCTCCGCTCGACCCCAGCGGAAAGGCGGAAAAGGAAGCCTACAAGCCGCCGCCACCCTCACCAAACTAGGCCCTGCCCTCGGCCTGGCAAGTCGTGTCCGGTAAACAAGTCGTGTCCGGTAGAGTAGTAGACCGCAGGGAACCTCATGAAGACCCGCAGACCCGAGCCCGCGCATTCTCAGCCACTCGGCTCGTCGTCTCGGCTGGTCCTGGGACACAGCTTCCGCGACCCCGCCCTTCTCGACTGGGCCCTCACCCACCGCTCCCTCTCCTACGAGCGCTCCCCTGAAGAAAGCGCCCGCCCCTCCGGCGACAACGAGCAGCTCGAGTTCGTCGGCGACGCCGTCCTCGGCCTGGTCGTCGCCGAAGCCCTCTTCCGCCGCTTCCCCGGCTCGCGCGAGGGCGAGCTCACCCGCCTCCGTGCCTCGCTCGTCAGCCGCAAGCACCTCGCCGACGTGGCCATCCAGATGGATCTCGGTGACCTCCTCCTGCTCGGCCGCGGAGAAGAGCAAAGCGGCGGCCGCCGCAAACCTGCCCTTCTCTCAAACGCCCTCGAAGCCGTCATCGCCGCCCTCTACCTCGACGGAGGCCTCGAGGTCGCCCGCTCCTTCATCGACCGCGTCGTCATCGCCCCCTTCCTCCCCGAGCTCCAAGACGCCCTCGCCTCCGGAGGCAAGTTCACCGGCGCCATCGGCGATCACAAATCCGCCCTGCAGGAGTACATGCAGTCCTCCGGCGCCGGCCAGCCCCACTACGTCCTCACCGCCCAGAGCGGCCCCGACCACCGCAAGACCTTTCGCGTCGAAGTCCGCATCCCGGAGGCCAACGGAGCCTCCAGGCCTATAGGCGAATCCGAGGGAACCAGCAAAAAGCAGGCGCAGCAGCAGGCCGCCCGCATCGCCCTCGAAAACCTCGTCAACGGAGACTCCGGACCCCTCACCGTCCCCCACCCTCGACCAGGTGGGCTGATGCAAACCTCCCCCGTCACCACCGCCGTCTCAAACGCCGATGGAGCCCCGCCCCGTCCCAGCTCTGCCCCGCCCGCACCAGGCAGCACCCGGCAACCCCCGCACCTCCCCCCCGACCCACCCCTCAAGCCATCCTTCTTCCAGCTTCACGACGGAACCCACACCCTGTCCGCCATCCAGTCGCTCTCCTGCATCATCGTCATCGCCATCTTCACCGTCACCTTCTCCCTCCAGCCCTTCCGCATCCCCTCCGCGTCCATGGAGCCCACCCTCCTCGTCGGCGACTTCCTCCTGGTCGACAAGTTCATCGACCAGCAGCCATCCACCTCCGCCAGTCCCCTCAACCCCTTCCCCGCCAGCACCATCCACCGCGGAGACGTCATCGTCTTCTACTACCCCGTCGACCCCTCGCTCCACCTCGTCAAGCGCGTCATCGGCCTCCCCGGCGACCGCCTCCGCATGCGCGCCGGCCGCGTCTACCTCAACGGCCACCCCTCAACGAGCCATACGCCGTCTACAACCCGCAGCCACGAAGACCCCTTCCGCGACAACTTCCCCCACCTCCAGAGCACCGACCCTGACGTCAGCTCCCGCTGGTGGATCGAGATGCAGCACCTCGTCGACCGCGGCGAACTCAGCATCCCCCCCGGCCAGTACTTCGTCCTCGGCGACAACCGCAACGACAGCGAAGACAGCCGCTACTGGGGCCTCGTCCCCAGCGCCGCCATCGTCGGCGAGCCCTTTCTCGTCTACTTCTCCCTTCGCAACTCCACCGACGACGCCCTCCTCGCACACGACCGCAGCTCCGGAACAACCACCGGCAGCCCCCACCGGAGCCTCGCCGAAGCCATCCTCGACTCCGCCCGCTGGCACCGCGTCTTCCACGTCATCCATTAGCCCCGGCGTACTTCCCGCAGCTCACCGGCCCCGCAGGAGATACACTTGGCTTTGCACCACGACGAGGCAATCGAGACACCATGAGCACACTGGCCACAGCACCCACAGACGTCGCACAGCAGCAGCCAGGACCGCCCGAGCGCACCGAGACACCTCTCGAGTCCCTCGCCTCCATCTGCAGCGTCCTCGCCGTCGGCCTCTTCGTCATGACCTTCATCTTCCAGAACTTCGAAATCCCCTCCGCCTCCATGGTCGCAGACCCTGCTCATCGGCGACCACGTCCTCGTCGACCGCATCTCGCTCGCCCCGCCCACCCCCTGGGCCCCCTTCGTCCACTACCGCGACGTCCGCCGCGGCGACATCATCGTCTTCCTCAAGCCCGGCGAACCCCGACCTCTTCCTCGTCAAGCGCGCCATCGGCATCCCCGGCGACCGCATCCACCTCCGCAACGGCATCGTCTACCTCAACGGCGTCGCCCAGAACGAGCCCCACGCCGCCAAGCCCGTCGAAGACGGCAACCCCATGCACGCCTACATCCCCTACCGCGACGACTTCCCCGCCATCACCCCGGGCCCCAACGAGGACGTCACCGCCAGCTGGGCCATCGACCTCCCCACCCACATCCAGGGCGACGACCTCGTCGTCCCCCCCGGCAAGGTCTTCGCCATGGGCGACAACCGCACCGAAAGCCTCGACGGCCGCTTCTGGGGCTTCGTCCCCCGCGAAAACATCGTCGGCCGACCCATGTTCGTCTACTGGTCCTTCCAAACCCCCGCCGACCAGATCGACAAGCAAAGCATCGGCGAGCGCATCAGCTTCATGGGCCACATCCTCATCCACATCTTCGACAAAACCCGCTGGAGCCGAACCCTCCACCTGATCAAGTAGGCGGCCTTGCCTCTGGTCCCCGACTCCACCGGAACCGCCTCCATCGAGGTGCACTCGGCCCCAGCCTCCACCCTCGAGAACCCCCTGACCAGGAGCCGCCACATCTCCCCGACGCTGGGCCTTCCTCGCCACCACCGCCCTCGCCTCTCGTTCTGCTCACCATCCTCCCTCCGCTCATCAGCGTCAACCGCTACCAGCACCGCGTCTCCGACCAGCATCAGCAGCAGCCTCGGCCGCCCCGTCCACTTCGACCACGTCACCCTCAACCTCCTCCCCGTCCCCAGCTTCACCTTCACCAACTTCGTCGTCGAAGAAGACCCCGCCTTCGGCGCCGAGCCCATCATCCGCGCCAACACCGTCGTCGCCACCCTCCGCTTCGGCTCCCTCTGGCGCCGCCGCATCGAGTTCTCCCGCATCTCCTTCGCCGACCCACCAGCATCAACCTCGTCCACGACCGCCGCGGCAAGTGGAACTTCGAAGGCATCCTCCTCCAGGCCGCACAGATCCGAACCGCACCCACCGCCCAGCCTCGCGCCGGCCCCACCCCCCGCTTCCCCTACATCGAAGCCACCGGCGCCCGCGTCAACCTCAAGCAGGAGTTCGAAAAGACCCCCTTCTCCCTGACCGAAGCCGACTTCGCCCTCTGGCTCCCTGACCCCACCAGCTGGCGCATGCGCGTCAAAGGCCGCCCCATCCGCACCGACACCAGCGTCTCCGACACCGGCATCCTCCAGCTCGAGGCCACCCTCGGCCGAGCCCCCTCACTCACCACCGTTCCCCTCGGCATCGAGGGCACATGGACCGGCGCCCCCCTCGGCGAAGGCAGCCGCCTCTTCTTCGGCCGCGACCTCGGCCTGCGCGGCAACCTGACCCTCACCACCACCATCACGGGCAGTCTCTCCCGCAACACGGTCCGGACCCGCCTCGAAGTCACCAGCCTGCGCCGCTCCGACTTCGTCCCCGCCGATCCGCTCACGCTCAACATCGATTGCACCTCCACCGCCACGCGCATCTTCCACGAATTCAACGACATCCGCTGCACTTGGCCCATCCCCGATGGCAACGGAGCAACCCTCGCACTCGCCGGATCGATCCCCGACGTGCTCCGGCCGCGCTCGGCTGACATAGGGGTCGGCATGGCCGGCCTCCCCGCCGCCACTCTTCTCAACTGGCTCCGCGTCGCCAGCTCGCGCATCCCGCCATCGATGGTCGCCACAGGTCTCCTCTCCGGAAGAATTACCCACGAAACCACAGACCTACCCCAGGGGAGCTCCAACGCACCTCGAACCCCGCGGACGGAAGCCATTGGACCCAATGGACCGGTCAGGCCACCATCCCCGAGCTCACTCTCTCGAGCGACACGCTCGGCCCCCTTCCGCTCGTCTTCCCCGATCTCTCCCTGCACCTCGTCCAGTCGCCCCAGCCTCCAACCCGAACGCAAGCCCCACCCGACCCCACGGACTCCGCACACCCTCACCGCTCACCCGGCCCCGCACGCGTCGTCCTCGCTCCCGTCCCCATCCCGTTAGGCGGAAGAGATCCAGCCAGCCTCGAGGGTTACGCCGACGCCCACGGATACTCCCTCCACCTCACCGGCAGCGCCGTTCCCGCCCGCCTCCTGGCCCTCGGCGGTGCCCTCCCACAGATCGGCGACGGTCTCTCCCTGGTCCTTCCCACCGTTCCCGCCGCCCCCACCCTCCCCGGCCCTCACGCCGGCCCTTCCGCATCTCCGGCGTCTCCGGTCCGCATCGATCTCACCTCGCATCGGCCCTGGGGCGGCGTTCAGCTCTGGACAGACAACCTCGCCCACACGATAGCCCCCGCGCCACACTCGGGAGCACCCCGTCCCGCACACCGAAAGACCTCACCTTCACACCTCGCGAAATCGCAACACACCGCTCGCGCGAGGCATCGCTCCCGCTAGCGCGCCGCCACATCCCGCACATGCGTGCTCGTCCCCAGCTCCGGAACCGTCCCGTCATTCACCTGCACCTGCTCCGGCATCACCTGGAACAGCACCCTCGTCGACGCAGACGAGTGCGCATTGACCCGAAGCCGCTCCGTCGCCGTCAGCGTTCCCGATCTCACTGTCACCGGGACCTCCGCCCCCGCACCACCGTCATTCCGAACCTCCACCGCCACCAGCCACCCGGCCCCCTGCTTTCCCGTCTCTGAGAGTTGTCTCGGAGCGACGCTCACGATCGAAAGATCCGGCAGACCCCGGTCGTGGTTCACCCAGTCCGCAAAGAACCATCCCAGATCCTTGCCCGACAGCTCCCCGATCAGCCGCTCAAACCCCCGCGGATCCTTATCCGTCTTCGGGTCCCGAACGATAGCGCCGCAGCGTCCGCTTCAGCACCTCATCCCCCACCATATCGCGCAGCGCCCAAAGCACCGCAGCCGCCTTTGTCCTGTAAAAGACCGCCTCGTCTGCTCCCAGGAGACCCTCTCCGTGTCTGCCCATGCTCCTCAGCCGACTCCGCCAGCGCCAGCGCATGCGACTGCTGCTCCATCGCCCCAATCGCCGCCGCTCTCCCCTGCGCTCCCTCCACCCACAACAGCGACATCAGCTGCGCGACCCCCTCGTCCAGCCACACATGGCTCGACCGGAACCGCGCATGCGACAGCGCAGGGACCAGCGTAGACGTCAGCGCCGACGCATCGGCCGTCCCAACCGGCGCTACCAGCAGCCCCCGGTCCGCAAACGGGGCTCCCGCATGGTCGATCACGGTCAGCGCACGTGGGCTCGGCCCCATCCACTCCGTCAACATGCGCAGCACCGGCTCCGCAGCCGCCGAAACCCGCTCCGTCGCACCCGCATCCCCCGACACCACCCCCACCCCGCCACCCGCGCCCGGCACCGCCCTGCCCGTCAAAAACAGGCTCGGCGTTCGGAAGCCAAGCTCCTCGGTCGGAAACTCCGCCGTCGCCACCCCCGCACCCTCCGCCACCGGCGCATTCTCATCGTCGTTCGTCGCCTTCAGCGGCTCCTGCCGTCCGCAAAAGAACACCTCCGCCGGGGCCTCGCCGGCATACATCACCGAAACACGCAGTCGCATCGAAGCCGCTGCCTGCCGCGACCTCTGCATGCCCGCAGTATGGAGAAAGCTCGCACCCTCTCCCAGAAACACCTGCGGCGAAGCCGTCGGGTACCAGAGCACATTCCCGTACCCGCGAAGAAACGTCCCTCCAGGACCAATCTCATCCCACGCCGCCACACCCGACTCCGAACTCCTCAGACCTCCCGCCCCGGAACCTCCCGAACCTCCCGACCCGGAGCTTCCAGACTCAGAGCTTCCAGACAGACTTCCCTCAGAGCTTCCAGACCCCGTACCTCCCAAATCCAGAACGCCCCCAGCACCCAGTCGAGGTGCCGAAGCCCTGATCGCACCCGAATAGAGCAACGTCAACTCCGCCGTCCCCTTCGCAGCCAAAGGCCTCGGGAGATGAAGCACAGCCTCGTTCGCCTCCCCCGTACCATCCGCATCCGTCTGGAGCAGGTGCTGGCTGAACGCGAGCTTCTCCGTCCGCCCCCCGTCCTGCTCGGAGATCACGTCCCACCTCAGCGTCGACGAGATCTCGAGCGCAACCTGCGACAGCGGCGTGCCCCCGTCATTCCGCACCGTCACCCGCGCCAGCACCGCCAGCCCCCCATCCGCCGGCCGCAGCTGAACCGCAAGATCATAGGCCAGAAACGTCAGTGCCGATCTCTCCGCATCCCCAATCGCAGCACCCGAAACCGCCGGCTGTCCCTGGCCCGCCACCTCGCTCCCCTTTCCCTGCCCCGCATTCACTTCCGCCGAGGGAGCCTGCGCCATCAAACGCACGTCCGACACCAACAGGAGAGCCAGACCACCCACCAGAGCCCAGCTTCGAATAGCCCTGAACCCACCCGCTACCCTCAACTCCCCAGCCCCTTCAGCCTCTTCACCGGCCGCTCCACCCTCTCCGCCGCCGTCGGGCTCCGCCTCTGCCGCATCGCCTCGTACATCACCACCGCCCCCGCCACCGACACATTCAGCGACGACACACTTCCCGCCATCGGGATCCGCAAGAGGTGATCGCACGTCTTCTTCACCAGCTCATGCATCCCCGCACCCTCACGGCCCAGAACCAGCACCACATCCGCCTTGAAGTCGAAGTCGCATATAGTCCACCGTCCCCCGCTCATCCAGTCCCACCACCCAGAAGTTCGCTCTTCTTCGCCTCCTCGAGCGACCGCACCACGTTCACCACCTGCGCTATCCGCACATGCTCCGAAGCCCCCGCCGACGTCTTCGCCACCGTCGCATTTAACGGCGCGGCCCTCCGCTCCGGCAGAATCACCCCGTCCACCCCCGCCGCATCGCACGTCCGCAAAATCGCCCCAAGATTATGCGGATCCTCGACCCCGTCCACCGCCAGCAGAAACCGGAACCCGCCCCCAGGCCGCGCCTCCAACAAGTCCTCGAGCGCCAGCAGCCTCCGACCCTGCACCATCGCCACCACGCCCTGGTGCGCATCCGTCTTCGCCAGCCGCGTCAGCTGATCCCGCGACTCCATCGAAACCCGGACACCCGCCGTCCGGCAAAGCTCGAGCACCCGCTCCAGACGCTCGTCCCTGCGCTCCCGCGCAACAATCACATGGTCCAGCCCCCGCGAACCCGACCGAACCGCCTCCTCCACCGGGTGAAGGCCATACAAAACTTCCATCCCCTAAGCCTACAGCCACCGCCTGCGGCCCGCCTCCGAAAGCCCCGAAACCTCAACCCGCACGTTAGAATAGCCAAAGGCGCCAAACGTCCGCGAACCCCAAAGATTCCCGCGGCACACCGCGTCTTTCTTCCCCAAAGGAGCGTCTCCACCCCCATGAGCGGAACCCCGATCTCGGCGGCAGCAGCCCACGCGCTCGTCTCCCCCACTCAGGCCGAGAACGCCGCCATCGCCCGCGGACTCAAACGCCAGGATCCAGACCTCCTCGATCAGCTCATCGAACAGTACCAGCACCGCCTCCTCCGCTACCTCCTCTTCCTCACCGGCAAACGCGAAGTCTCCGAAGACCTCTTCCAGGAGACCTGGATCCGCGTCCTCCTGCGCGGCTCCCAGTACAACGGCAAAGCCCGCTTCGACACCTGGCTCTTCACCATCGCCCGCAACCTCGTCATCGACCTCTCCCGCAAGCGCACCGCCATCAGCCTCGACGAGCTCTCCGACACCTCCGACGACGATCGCCCAATCGAATTCCCCATCAACGATCCCTCCCCCCTCGACCAGATCCAGCTCGGCGAAGATCGCGCCGAGGTCAACGCCGTCCTCCACAACCTCGAGTCCAACTCCCGCGAAGTCCTCGTCCTCCGCTTCTTCGAAGAGCTCTCCCTTGAAGAGATCGCCGGCGTCACCAGGGCCCCCCTCTCGACCGTCAAGTCACGCCTCTACCGCGGCCTCGCCTCCCTGAAACCCGCCATCGAAAAGCTGCGCCTCGTCCGAAACTCCCGGGAGGCGCGATGACCCCCCAGCCCCATCGGGACTCCGCCTCGATCCACCACCCCGACGCCATCCCCACACTGCCCCCGACCGCCGCACCCGCATCGCTCGTCAACCGCACCCACCGCATCGTTCGCGAACGCGCCCGCACGCAGTCCGACCGCAAGCGCCTCCTCAAGAGTCTCTGGATCCCACTCGCCGTCTGCTCCGCCCTGCTCGTCATCATCTCCACCGGCATCTGGACCGCACTCGCCCAGAACGACATCCTCCCCACCGACATCCCCGACGCCAGCGAGCAGATGCTCGTCTTCCTCCTCTGGTTCTTCCCCGTCTCGGCCGCCCTCCTCGCCATGGTCTGGTTCAAGAAAACACGTCCCATCTCAGCCAGCGAGTCCATGCAATGAGCAATCTCTGGCAGGGGAAGTCGATCGAAACACCCGCCGAAAGATCCGAACGCGCAGACGATCTCAGCGTCATCCCGGCCTGGTCCGTCGTCCTCTCCATCGTCGTCTTCTGCGCCGTGCAGTACCTGTTCCACGTCGTCATGCCCCATCACAAGCACGAGATGCTCCCCATGCGCCTGCTCATGGGCTACTCCTGGGGCACCGCCTTCGCAAGCTACGTCCTCCTCGTCGGCTACGTCAGCCGAGATGTCAGACGCCGCAACATGTCCCCCGGCATCTGGATGCTCATCGTCCTCCTCATGCCCGGCGGCATCGGCGCCGTCGTCTACTTCCTCATGCGCCAGCCGCTGCTCACACGCTGCCCTCACTGCAGCACCGAGATCAACTCCAGCTTCCACTTCTGCCCCCAGTGCCAGTTCCAGATGGCGCCCGTCTGTGGCCAGTGCTTCCGCGGCGTCAAGATCACCGACGTCTACTGCACCCGCTGCGGCCACGACCTCGCCCTCGACGGATCACCCGCCCGCCTCCGCGCGTATAGTGACTAGCTCTCAGCATGCCCCTCACCGCACTCATCATCGATGACGAACCCCTCGCCCGCCAGGAACTCCAGTTCCTCCTCGAAGACCACGGCGACATCGATATTCTTGCCCAGGGCTCAAACGGCATCGAAGCCGTCGAACTCATCCGCGTTCACAACCCCGACCTCGTCTTTCTCGACGTCCAGATGCCCGGGCTCGATGGCTTCGCCGTCCTCAAAAAGCTACTCGACCGCAAGATCAAGCTCCCGGAGGTCGTCTTCGCCACCGCATACGATCGCTACGCCGTTCGCGCCTTCGAAGTCAACGCCGTCGACTACCTCCTCAAGCCCTTCGAAAAGAGTCGCGTCAACCGCACCATCGAAAAAGCCCGCGAACGCCTCGTCGGCAAGACCGATCTACCGCCCTCTCCGCCAGAGCTCCGCACCGACGCCAAGCTCGATGCACTCCTCCGCCTCATCGCCGAACAGGCACCGGGCCGCTCCGGTCAGACCGGCAAGGTGGTCGTCCGCGCCGGCAGCCGCCTTATGCTCGTCGACCAGAAAGAGATCTGCTTCGCCTCCATAGAGGACGGCGCCATCAGCGTCGTCGGTTCCGGTGTGGAAGGCCTCTCCAACTGCCGCACCCTCGAGGAACTCATGGATCAGCTCGATCCCGAGGCCTTCTGGCGAGCCCACCGCTCCTTCGTCGTCAACATCCAGCACATCCGCGAGGTCGTGCCCTGGTTCAAATCCAGCTACCAGCTCCGCATGGATGACTCGAAGAAGACCGAGATACCCGTCAGCCGATCGCAGACAAAACGCCTTCGCGAACTCTTCAACCTCTAAGCCCCTACCGGTGTCGCCTGTAGTGGCGGTTGAAGTCAAACCGATACACCGCACCCAGCGTCAGCACCTTCGGGTTGATCGTTCCCGTTACCGACGTCGATGGCGTCCCATTCTGAACCCCGAACGGCACGTCCCACCTCTGATACTGGAAGTCCGCCTTCACCGCCCAGTTCGGCGTCACGTCATAGTCCACCCCCAACCCGGGTGAGAAAATCGTCGAGGTCGAGGACAGATAGATCAGGTTCCCGATCTGCAGACCCTTGTTCTGGTAATCGATCTTTCCACGGCCGACCATAAAGTCAACATACGGATGCACCCGGCCGAACACGCGCTCAACCTTCAAGCCCGCCACAAAGTTCTTCTGTGCATCGATCTGCCCGCCGTGGATAGGGTACGTTCCACGCGCCTCAATCACGGGACGGTACCGGCGAAAGCTCATAAACGCAAGATCCGCGCCCGCCGTGATCCCCAGGTTTCTCCCACCAAGAATGTCTGTGTACGTCCCGCTCCCACCGCCAAAGGCGGAAAGCGCAAGCTGCTGCGTCGCTGTAGCCGATGCCGTGGCCTGTGCCTCGACTGTCCCCGGGAGCATCATCAGAACACTGGAAAGGACCGCAGTGGCTGCGATCGAAAATTTCTTCATCTCGGTGAACCCTCGTCTTAATCTCTGGTGTGTCACAAACCCTCGACACACACCGACCCTATCGGCAATCCGGCTCATTTCCTTAGGATGCTCATTTGCCCGGGATTCTGCCGTCTTTCTCCGCCCGGGCTTTTGCTTTGAAGTACTTCCAGTTCACATAAATGGCGTGGTTCAAGTGAAACGTAAGACCCTCCTGCCCATCCAGGAACCCTAGCCGAATCACATAGTTGTACAAAAACGTCAAAAGTGGGTTCAGTACCGTATTTACAACAAACGAAAGACCCGTGGAACTCGTCTTCCCGCGCGCAAGCAGCAGCGGGACGCTTGCGGAACTATACCGGTGCATATGCTCGATATACGAGTCCAGCGTCGGGTACTGGTAATGAAGAAGATCTCCCCCCTCGATTCTTCCGACCGCTCCGGTCGGCTTTGGTGTCGCGTGCGGCTCCGTATCCTCTCGAAGCCGCGCAAATCCTCTCCGGAACAGCCGGAGCTTCCGGTCTGGATACAGGCCGCCGTGTCGCATCCACCGGCCGAAGATCAGGTTCAGCCGCGGCACCGTGTACCCCTCAAAGCTCGGGCTCCCCGCCAGCAGCGCCTGGATCCGCACCCGGAGCTCCGGAGTCACTACCTCGTCCGCGTCCACATTCAGAATCCAGCTCTGTGTGCACTTGTCGAGCGCCGAGTTCACCTGCCCGCCATACCCCTTCCACGCCTCCTCAAACACCACCGCGCCATGCCGCCTCGCAATCTCCACCGTCCCGTCGGTCGATCCCGAGTCGACCAGCACAATCTCGTCCGCCCACCCGACACTCTCGAGGGTGCGCGCAAGATTCTCCCGCTCATTGTGAGCGACAATCGCTACAGAAAGGGTATTGGTCAAGGTCGCTGCACTGAGGTCCAACCGATTCTATAAGCGGCCGCTGGCCTCCGGCCAGAGACTCGCCGACGCAGTCCGGGGCAGGCACCCGCACCTCAGCGCACCAAAGTCAATCCGAGCCGAGAGCCCCAGGACCCAAAGCCAATCCTGAAGAACCAGCCACCGGGTTCTACCAGCAGCCCTGAGACACCGGAAACAGACAACGTATGCGCCCCGTCCTGATCAAATCCGCACTCGTCCTCCTCGGTCTGTCAGTCCTTGCCCCTCTGGCGGACTGGTGCCTCTGGAAGCAGAAAGCAGCCCGCGGCACCGGCTATGGAGAGGTCGCCGTCTCAAGGGTCGTCGTGGCTCCGCTCAAAGGCGGACGCGAAGAGTACTACGCCGACGGCACGAGCTCACAACGCTGCACCCGTTCCATCGCACCTCACGACGGACTCGATGCCTGTTGGTGGCTGGAGCGTCACCGCGTCGTCTACGACCGCTAACGTCATGACAGGCGAGGAAATGTGGCGGAGAGTTGGCGTAGCTGACCCCACCCAATCGCTACAATTGTTATAGGAACCTAAGACAGACCGGGACGCCCGCGAATGCCCTTCGCGCTCGCGGAGCAGGACAACCTCAACTATTGGAAGACTTTACGGGTAAGCGTTGCAGATGCAGTACTTTACAAGGTACCCATTTGCTAAACCAAACCATTGCAAGACTTTACGAATCGGTACGGGGGGGAGGGGTACCCACCGGCCCGTCACCCTCAGAAGTCCAGGACCACCTTCGAGTACACCGGATCCCGAAACGTCGCTTCGAGCGCCTCCTTCAAAGGCGTAGCACGGACCCCGAAGATCCCCGGCCAGTCGATTACCTCGAAGACGTCTGGCGTCACCAGCGCCTCCAGCTGGCTGGTCGTAAACGCAGGGTTCTTGTCGAGGAGCGCATTCATCCGAAGCAGCGCCCAGAACAGCCCGTACGGAACCCTCTGGATCCGCGCACGCGCCCCCACCGCCCCCTTAACCGCCCGTATCAGGTCAATGTAATCAATCCGCTCCTGCCCGGTGATGTTGTACGCGCCCGTCTTCTCCGTCTCAAGCGCCGACGTGATGATGTCCGAGAAGTCGCCCGCATACAACGGCTGCCGCAGATACCGCCCACTCCCCGGAATCGGAAACACCGGCACCCTCTGCATAAAGCGAGCCAGCCAACCCACGTGCTTTCGATCAAACCAGCCAAACATCAGGGTCGGCCGCAGAACCACCTGCTTGATGCCCGACCCCGCCACCAGCGCCTCCTGCGCCTTCTTCGTCTCCGTGTAGTTGTCCACCGCCTTCGAGTTCACCACCGAGGACGAGATGTTCACCGCATACGGCACCTTCCACCGCAGCGCCGCCTCCAGCAGCCGCTCCGTCGCCAATACGTTGTTCCGGACAAACTCCTCCCGGTACAATCCGCCGATCTGCGCATGCAGAATCACCAGGTGGGTGCACCCCTCCAGCTCCGCCTGCCACGCATCCGAGCTCGCCAGGTCCTCCACCAGGACACGAATCTCAGGGTGGTGCGCCCGGAGGATCTCTGCGTTCGTCCTGTGCTTGTCGATCGCAACGATCTCGCCCAGCTGTTTCGCCTTCAGACGCGGAAGCAGGTTCTGTCCCACCAACCCTGCGGCGCCGGTAATCACGATCTTCCTCTGCATGTCCGTCAAGGGTAACGGGAACCGCACAACTAGGTCCAGCGCGCCCCCCCACATCCGAGCGTTGCCGATGACGTACCCTAAACATGCACCGAAGACTCCTATCTTCTGCGCTCGGGAGAAGTGTTTGCACCCTGACCACCCGCATCAAGGCCCCGCCACCCCTGTCCCAACCCTCCTTCGTGTGAGCCTCCTTCCCCTCGCGCTCAGCTTTGCCATCCTCTTCCTCACCGCCGCTATCTGCGCCTTTGCATCTCACATCATCCAACGCGGCATCCGGGTCATCTCGGATGACCCTATGTACGTCCGCACCATCTTCCGCTTCTACGTCATCATGATTGGCTGCTTCTTCGCCGCATTCCTCGCGGGGCCGGCGCTTGACGGGCTCACCCAGTCTCTCGGACGCCGCACAAGACCCGCTTACACCTATGCCGGCCTGGGACTCGCCTGCCTCTTCCTCTGCACTTTCCTCATCCACTTCGGTCGATGGCAGTTCGGCGGCTTCGACTACAACATCCTCGTCGAGGTAGGTTGGCGCCAGATCCTTGGCCAGAGACCCTACGTCGACTTTGTCACCTCGACGCCGCCCGGCTTCAACCTCGGGATGAAATACGCCTACCAGATCTTCGGAGTAACCTGGGACGCAAACCTCTACTTCAGCGCTGTCTTCACATCCCTCAGCTTCGGTTGGCTCTACTGGCTTATGCGTAAGCTCCAAGTCGGCCGGCTCGCATCAACGCTTATGGCTCTTGCCATCGAGTGCGCAGTCATGCTGACCCTTTGCTTCTGGTGGTACAACAACACCACCCTCATCCTAGCAACGGTCTTCTACCTCTCCTGCCTCGTCCTTGCGAGGGAGCCGCGTCTGCTCATGGCGCAGCTATCCTTCGGGCTCTCGCTCGCCATGTTGATGTTGCTGAAGCCTAACATCGCTGGCGTGACGGCAGCCGGCGGTGTCATTCTTCTTCTGCTCCTCGCCGAGCAAAGGGCACGGATCGTCATCCTCACCCTCGCCGCCTCCATCTTTGCCATTCTCGTGCTGCTCCTGAACCACGTATCCGTTCCGGCAATGCTCGCGAGTTATCACGGTGCCTCGCTCGAACGCGGCGGCTTTAGCACCTTCGGCTTCGACGAGATGAACCACTTCGGCAAGCTGACTGCTCTTATCTGGGTCGCGGTGTTGTCGCTGCCCCTGGCCAGTCTCATTCCCTTGGCTGGCGACCAGTTGCGGCGACGGCGCCATCGGGACATGGTTTTCAGCCTGTTCTTTCCACTGGCGGTGCTGGTCGCTCTTTACGGAATAGCCACCAATGGCGAGCTCCGGGATGTGGAGTGCGGCTTGCTCCTCGCCGCCGGATCCGTCCTGGTCTTTGGGATGCGCATCTCAGGACCGTTCGTCCGACGCGCTTACATTGCTATCGTCTTCGCGGGAACCCTGGGTGACCTGTACCTGGGTGCGATCCGGTCAAGAATTTACACAATCGGACCTCACATGTTCTTCGAGTGGAGCGATAACCAGCATGTGGTCCAGAGTGGTTTCCTCAAGAACATGCGCATTAGTTCCACCATGCGAGATGTCGAGGAACAAGTCGCCGAGGCGACGGGTGCGAACCCCGGTCCCTTCTTCTTCGGCCCGCGTGTGGATTTCAACTACGCCGTCATGGGTCTGCCATCACCCGAGCACTTTGTGGCTTGGTGGCATCCGGGCACAGCCTTCGCCAGAAGGGATATGCCGCATCTCCTCGAAGCTTGGGCTGCTCATCGGTTCGAGACACTTATCTTCCTCAAGAACGATTACACCTACTATCCCGATGAGTTCATCAGCCTTATCGAAGAGCATTACACGCAAGATGACCGATACCCGCTTCTAACCGTCTATCACGCTCGCAAATGATACGCAACTAACATGGGCGGTGTTCGTGAAGCGCCCGGTCCGCGTCCCTAAAACCTGAGGATAAGGTTGCGCCCCGAAATCGAGCGCAACCTATCCTCACTACAAGTTGCGCGATCGATTGCCCGTGACCAAGCGCAGAAGCAGTGTAAGAAGAACCGCGCCCACTACCGCGACAAGTATCGTGTACAAAAGACCGCCCTGTCCCGCGTAGCCGAGAGACCGCATTATGAACCCGCCAATGACGGCACCGACGATGCCGACGACAATATCGCCGATAGCGCCAAAGCCGCTACCCTTCATGAGCTTTCCAGTGATGAAACCAGCAATAAGACCAACAATGATCCACCAAATAATGAACATCGACATACTCCTTGTGGACTGCGATTTGGGGCCGGTAAGGGACCACGGCTCTGCTGAAGTTTAGGGGACCTGGGCCAACACGCAGCAGAGTGGCAATCGGATCTCGTCCCAAGGCATACGTCTGCTGTCGCAATTCATCAGAGTAAAAATTGGTGTCAGGGGTTGTTTGACATCAAAGGTTTGCTAGCGATTACGTAGCGTTGAACCGGTCACGTAACCCGCCCAACGTGCACCAATACGGGTGACAGACGAGCACGGGTCCGGGCACCGACGCACGGACGCCTCTTCTCTCGTTGCCACCTTGCCAAGACACCGCCGCAAGTCCTCCACTCGCATCACCAGGGGGTCAAGCTCAGTCTGTATGAAAGACTTCATCCATATTGGTCCACCAATCTCCCTCCCTGCGATCTGGAGATGGCACCTGCATCGGCTTCATGATCGTCCACCACTCCTGCGTTTTTGGGTCGGCCGCCATCTTCGCCATGTCCGCCCCGAAGTCCTCGCCAATGTACTCGAAGTATCCGAATAGCACATCGTTTTCAAGAAAAATGGTGTAGTTTCGCAGATTACATGCAGTAATCGTCGCGAGTACCTCGGGCCAGACAGAACGATGAAAACGTCGGTACTCAGCCTCGGCCTCCGGGCGAAGGCGAATGGTCATTCCGTAACGTCGCATGGGAGACTCCAAGCTTCACATCGACGGAAGCTGCGTCTGGAAACGCGTACTGCATCGCGTCGGTCGATGCGCGCCGCGGCTAAGTATACGGGAACGACGCCCCCAGAGCATTCTCTAAGCGCAGCCAGGGCGAGGACGGGGGCGATCCAGATCTCGAGATTTTGCTGGCGTCGCACGGTGCCTAAATGGGCGATGCGGTACCTATATCGGGAGCATTGCGCCCTACTCACGCCTCAAAGGTAAGTGGTTCTCCTCGGCCCGCGCTCGCGCGATAGAGCGCCTCAACAAGGACCATGGTCTCGAAAGCATCCTCGAAATGCGATGGCAGAGTTGGAGACGATCCCTCTGCAAAGGCCTGAAGAGCGCCCATTGTCCCGATAAATCCTTCAGGGATATTGTTTCCGGCGATCGGAAGGCTCCCCCAGGTCGATGAGGTGTTGCCGCGTTCCGCGTACTCGAGAGTATCCGAGGCCCCCGTAGGATAGTCGAGGTTCATGCCCATGGAGATACGCGCGGCACCGCAGATTCCCTCCCACTGAACAAAGCTGCGCTGGTGTGCCGGTCCAAAATTGTGTCCATGATTTGTCGCGACGAACACCCGCATTGCGTCGCCGTAATCAAGAATGGCGGTCGTCTTCGTCGCCGCAAGATTTCTGGAAAGGGGGTTTCTAACTGTTTGCGCATAGACGCTTTGGGGGTTGCCGAACCAGGAGCGAATCAGGTCAAAGTAGTGAATGCTGTGGTACAGGATCTCCAACCGCGGCACGGATGCGATGAAACTCCACAGATGCCAGGGCGTGTACGTCCTTGTCTGCACCTCTAGATCGTGGATCTGGCCCAGAAAACCCGCTCTCGCGAGAGCAACCACGGCGAGATTGTTTGGGGAGTAGCGAAGTGAAAAGTTTACGGCAGCGATCAGCCCCTTCTTGCGGCAAAGGTCGCGAAGATCCCGCGCCTCCACCAGAGTCTCACCCATTGGCTTCTGCATCAGGATGGTGCTGCCGTTCGGCAGTTCCGGCAAGACGTGCAGGAGTTGCGAGGCCGGAACCGCGATATCGAAGACCGTATCCGGCGGAGCGAAGCGGACGGCCTCCGCGACGGTGTCGAAGGTTTGCGATATGCCACGTTCAGCGGCAAGCTTCTCAGACTTCGTCCGATCGCGATCCATCAGGCCAATCACCGGATAACCCGCCTGTTCGTACGCGGGAAGATGTGCGGCACGAACAATTCCTCCAGCGCCGATCACGATGATGGGTCGAACTCGCTTCGGCCGCGGTGGCCGTACTGCTTCCACCACTGCCAGAATCTTCTCCGAGTTCGCGATCTTTGATGGAGGGGGATCCGGCGTTCTTTTCATTTATTTTGGGGGTCCTAAGCCGCTACTCAGGAGAGCATACCCTCCGTATAGCGAAACGGTCTTCCGGGATCTGGTCAGTCATCAGGCGGCAGCAACAAGATAGAGGCGATGAAGCATCGCCGAACCTGACAAGTGTGGTCCCGCGAACGCGGGGGGCAAGATACCATCGCCTGCTCGACCTGTGACTGACCAGCCAGCACGTCAGGTGTGCTCCGTGGGCGAGCAAGAGGGAGAGCAGCCTCGGACCGTATGGTTGTAGAGTTCCCGCAGCGCGATATGACGGACGCAGATTTCAAGGGAGCCATGGTTAGCACGGCTGAGCGCACTGGCCCAGGCTTGAGAGCCGGCAAACGCGACGCCGCCGAGATCGCGACCCCTCGCTGTCCAGGAAGAGTCCTAAGGTGCCTATCTCTCGAAATCCATCTCTGGGCCTCTACATCTCAAGCGAGAGCCTGAGACTTCCCCCCGTTCTCCCCGCGTGGCCATGTTCCCTACACCAAAGCCCTCGTCTCATTTGACACGCAGGAAGAACGCTAATACATACTTAGGGCGGCGTTCGCGCCCAGACCGAGGTCTCGCCTTGAACATCTTCGAACTCCATCACAAGCGTGCTGTCATCACCGGCGCGGGGAGCGGCATCGGACTCGCAATCGCCCGTCTCTTCGCCATGAGCGGCGCAGATGTTGTGCTCCTTGATCTCGACTCTGACAAGGTGCTTGCCGCAGCAGCTTCCCTTGCAAGCGAGACAGGCGCTCAAGCCTCAGCGATGCCCTGTGATGTGTCCGCGGACGCGAGCGTTAAGCAGGCCTTTGCCCACATCGGCACACCCGTTGACGTCCTCGTCAACTGCGCCGGCATCGCGCACGTCGGCAGCCTCGCATCCACAACGCCCGAAGACATGGA
This sequence comes from uncultured Acidobacteriaceae bacterium, assembly GCA_963752655.1. Lineage (GTDB taxonomy): Bacteria > Acidobacteriota > Terriglobia > Terriglobales > Acidobacteriaceae > Edaphobacter. The sequence goes on along the minus strand of CAVVZK010000007.1, from coordinate 306,679 downwards.
TCGCCTTTACGCCGTCAACGTCCGTGGAACCTACCTCTGCATGCGTGCCGTCATCGACACCATGGTCGCCGCGAGGCAGGGAGTCATACTCAACATGGCCTCGATCGCTGCAACCTCCGGGCTCCCGGACCGCTTCGCTTATTCCATGACGAAGGGCGCCGTTCTGTCTATGACGCTTTCCGCGGCAAAGGACTATCTCGGCTACGGCATCCGGTGCAACTGCATCTCTCCCGCCCGTATTCATACGCCCTTTGTCGACGGCTTCATCGCAAAGAACTACCCGGGTCAGGAGACGGAAAAGATGAAAGAGCTCTCGAATTCACAACCTATCGGCCGGATGGGCACGCCCGAGGAAGTCGCCGCACTCGCACTTTACCTGTGCACGGACGCGGCCTCCTTCCTCACGGGCGCAAACATCCCCCTCGACGGCGGATTCTTCAACCTCCGATAAGCCGCCAGCAACGATCCCCACCTCGGCTCGCGCGACTCAAGAGACCTTCACTAGAGCGCTCGACAGACCTTCTTCCACTATAGTTTTCCTGCCACCCTTTCCCGTCAGGAGTCCCGTTGAAATCAGCTCGTCAACTTCCCTCTGCCGCTGCCCTCTTGCTCGCCATCTGCGTCCTTCCATCCTTCGCCCAGCTCGAAGGCGACAAGATCGCCACTATCGAGGCGCACCCCGTTCCTCCCATTCAGGACACTGAAACTCCGGCCCAACGCGAAGCCCGAATGTCTTGGTGGCGTGACGCCCGCTTTGGCATGTTTATTCATTGGGGTCTCTACTCGATCCCCGCCGGAACCTGGAATGGGAAGCAAATTGATGGCATCGGCGAGTGGATCATGAACAGCGGCTCCATCCCCGTCGCCGACTACAAATCCCTCGCTCGCCAGTTCAATCCCACTGCTTTCAACGCCCACGATATCGTAGCGCTCGCCAAGAGCGCCGGCATGAAGTACATCGTGATCACTGCCAAGCATCACGACGGCTTCGCCATGTTCAACTCCAAGGCTGACCCCTTCAACATCGTGGCTGCAACCCCGTTCCATCGCGACCCCATCCGCGAACTCGCCGACCAGTGCAGGAAGCAGGGGCTCAAACTCGGCTTCTACTACTCCCAAGATCAGGACTGGACCGCTCCGGGCGGCGCAGCATTCGAGAAAGACAGCCATAAGCCACCTACCTTCCACTGGGATCCGGGCCAGGATGGTGACTTCGCCAGCTACCTCCACACGAAGGCCATCCCGCAACTGAAGGAACTCCTCAGCAATTACGGCGACGTCCCCGCCGTGATCTGGTTCGACACCCCTACCAGAGACATGACGCCAACCCTCGCTGGCGAGATCGTTACGCTGCTCAACCAGCACCCAAATCTCATCTGGAACAATCGCCTTGGTGGTGGCTACAGCGGTGATACGGAGACCCCCGAGCAGTTCATTCCAGCTCAGGGGTACCCCGGCCGGGATTGGGAGGCCTGCATGACCATGAACGACACCTGGGGCTATAAGTCATACGACACAAACTTCAAATCAACCGAGACGCTTCTCCGTAATCTCATCGACATCGCCAGCAAGGGCGGCAACTACCTCCTCAACATCGGGCCCGATTCTAAAGGCAACGTCCCTCCCGCGGAGGTCGAACGCCTCCATGCAATCGGCGAGTGGATCGCCGTCAACGGTGAGGCTATCTACGGAACCAGGCCTACGCTGTTCGGAGCCGAGGCAGGCGCCTCAAGCCTCACCGAGAAGGACCAGGATGGCAAACCGAAGTTCGTCACCAAATGGGATTGGCGCTCGACCACCGCCCCGGACAAGATCTTCGTCGAGTTGTTCACATGGCCCAGCGGGAGCTTTCACCTAGAGAATTCGCCACGCTCCATCACCGGTGCCTACCTCCTCGCCGACAAATCCCAGAAGGCTCTAAAGATCACGCACTCGGAGACGGGAATCGACATCGCTCTTCCCAATGCACCCCTTGATCCAATTGCGACCGTGCTTGTTCTCAAGACCGGGCAATAACTCTTAGGCGTTGGAAGGAGCCCGCGCGGGCAACCGCTAGGCCTGCATTCTCCAGCGTGCGACTTTGATCGCGGCGGCCAAACCCATGGTCTGCAATGACATCTTCGCCAGGACGCTGTACTCTTTCCTCGAGGGAATGAACAATGAAGAGACAAATGCTCGTCACAGCCAGCCTTTTCCTAGCCTTCTCCGCAACTGGCTTTTCAGAGACACTGAAGGGCACAGTTTCCGATTCGATGTGCGCGGCAAAGCACGTCAACGCTACCAAGGAAGATATCGAGTGCGCCCAGAAGTGCGTCAAAGGCGGTTCCCCGGCAGTGCTGGTCGTCGGCGACAAGATCTACACCATCGAGAACCAAGACGCCGTAGCCAGCCACATCGGCCACAAGGTTACCGTCACCGGTAAGCTGACCGGCGACACCATTCACATCGACGAAGTGAAGATGTAGTCGCTTCCGCATACGGATCTTCGCAATCCACCCGAGGCCAAGGCTCCGACGAACCTGCGGAGTTTTGTGCGCACGATCTCACCATCCGCGTCAGTCTGGGCCTGGACCTCACAGGAAGTGTCTCTGGCCTGCGTTGACAAGGGCGTTCGTCCGCGGCTAATGTCAGGCGGGTTTCGGCCCTCTACGCCGACCTCCTAAGAGACGGGTGAAAAGCTCCTATGTCCACAAGACTTCCGACCTTTGCTTCGATCCTGACTGCCTCGATCGCTGCAGCCTGCTTCCTCGCGCTTCCCTGCATTGGACAGGTTGCGTCGGCAGCACCTGTCTCTCCAGCCCCCGCGCCCCAGCAGGCGTCCGCTCTCTACAATGGAAGCAGGCCGCAAAGCGTCAAGGATGGCGTGCAGATCCAGACCGCATATCGCGAGGATCTGGTCGCCATGGAAGATGCCATTCCAACGAAGGCACCTGCTGTCCCGAAGAAGCCGCGCAAAGTTCTCGTGCTCTGTAAAGCGGCTGGCTGGGTCCACTCCTCTATCCCGCTCGCGGCCGAGACCGTGAAAGCGATGGGCGAGAAGACCGGTGCCTATGCAACCACTATCACCTATGACTCGGCCGACATCTCGAGCGCAAACCTCGCGCAGTACGATGCCCTGTTTCTCGACAGCACCACGCTCGCCTTTCTTGACGATCCTAAGGATCCAGCCGCAACGGAGGCGCGGAAAAAGGCGCTCCTAGAGTTTGTACGCGGCGGCAAAGGGCTTGTGGGCATCCACGCGGCGGTGGACAGCTACCACACTGCGGAACACGCCGCGGAGGCTCCGACGGGTACCTGGCCTGACTTCAATACCATGGTGGGCGGCTACTTCAAATTTCACTGGGTCTACCCGCAGGCATTGACCGTGAAGATCGACGACCCGAAGAGCCCGCTCACCTCAATGTTTCATGGGCAGGAGTTTCAGATCCACGACGAGACCTACACGATGACGCAGGACTCCTTCTCAAGGAAGAACGTCCACGTGCTCACGAGCGTCGATTACTCCAAGATGAGCGACGAGGATAAGGCGAAGGAAATCTACAAACGGACTGACGGTGACTATGCGCTGAGTTGGATTCGCCGAGAAGGAAAAGGACGCGTCTTCATCGAGGTACTGGGACACAGCGAGCACATCTACTCCAACACCCGCATGATGGAGCACGTGCTCGCAGGCATCCAATACGCGCTTGGAGATCTGCAAGCGGACGACGCACCCAGCATGAAATAGGGCCACACGATTACCCGAGCGCGCCAGGACCATCCAGCCCTTCGCCAAAGCTGCTTGACATTGATTCACGTCTAAACGAATTTTTTTACTTCATCGCCAACAGACCGGGGTCTCGTTCCATGGTCCGAGCCTTCTCGAGTGCCACCAGCACCTGTGCCCGCCGCGTACCCTGCCGATCCAACGCAAGATAGCTCTCGAGTTCGGCGACAACCTCCGTCTGCCGGCCCGCAAGCGCAAGTGCATTCGCCCGGATCAGCCGGACATCGGTGCAGCCCACGGGTGCCGCTTCAACGGCTACTTCGCTCCAGTGCAGCGCCGCTTCCACATCTCGCAGACCCGTCTCTGCGCGCGCCCGCTCATACTCTCCCTGCCAGCTGTCCGCTACCTCGCGGGACGCACGATCCAGCTCGGCTACAGCATCCCGGAAACGATGAAGCTGGTTCAGCGCGCCTGCAGCGATGACGCTCAACATGGGCACGGCGGGCTGCGTTTCTCGTGCGGTCGCGATGACCGCCAGTGCCGCCTCAGGCCGGCCTGCACGCAACTCTCTGCCAGCACGCAAAAGGTAAATCTGGCCGAACTGCGGGGCCACCGCGAGAGCGGCTGCCGACTCCCTGTCGAAGACCTCGACATTCCCCTGCGTGCTCGCGATCCGCGCCTTCTCGAAATGCTTCCATGCCTTGGGGGGGATACGGAGCTCGGCTGCCGAGACCACGCCACCAGACTGATGAAGAGCCGCGCTCCGGAAAAGGTCCGAACAGCTTTGTGCGTGGGCGAATGGCAGGCTCAAGGCGAGGACAGTGAGTGCTAGAGGGACGCGGAGGAACACGATTTTTACCTCGCGTCATGCTCGCCCCGTAAGAACCAAATCGGGAATACAACGCAAGGGTCATCGAAAGAACGATCGGGTCAAATCCGGAATCTTCATCTCACAAGACGCTGTCCCGGAGCCTCTGGCATGAACGTGCCTATCCCGTGCTGGCTGGGGTGGGGGCACCTGGGTTGAGGGGTGACGGAGCTATTTGGCGGCAGTTGGCTTGCCGGCGATACGGAGGTCGTTGGTGACGGAGAAGACGCCGGGTGTGGAGTTGGCCTGCATGTTGGCTACCGAGGCGTCGGTCTCGTTATTGACTACGCCGGTCAGGATGACGTGGCCGTTGTCTACGATGATGTGGATGGCGTTGTAACCCATGGGGGGGTCCTGGGTGATGCCGCCGGCGGCGCGGGCGATGGAGGGGCCCTGGCCGAAGCCTACGGGGCTGCCGGTGTACTTGCGGAGCATCGGCTGGGTGTAGATGCGGCGGTAGACGGCGGAGCGAATGCGGTCGTCCATGAAGGAGGGGGGTAGGACCTTGATCTGGTTCTCTACGCCCTGGATGCCGGGGATGGACTTGACGGCGTTCTCGGCGTCGGACTTGAGGACGGGGCGGGAGGCGTAGCCTTCGAGGATGATGGTGCGGCCGCGGATGCTGAAGCCGAGGGAGTCGAAGACTGCGTAGTTGGCGAGCGAGAGGAGCTTGTGTTGGACCTCGCGCGCGACGCGGAGCATGTCGGCCTGGGCGAAGGTGTTGGGGTTGTCGCCGTGGTCGGGGTCGGGCTGGTTGTTGTTGTTCTGGGCGGCGGCGGGAAGGGCGAGCATGGCGGCGGCAAGGAACAGCGCGCCGAAGGACCTGAGAGAAGTTTGCATGCAGCATCTCCTGTGTACGTCTGGGGCCCGACGACAGCCTAGCATGCCCTTACAGAAGGAGGCGATCTTACGCGCGGGGGTGGGTACCCTCCCCCCCTGTACTTCGTACCCAAAGTCTTCGATCGAGGAGAGTTAAGCAGGGGGTACCGGCTTCCTGCGGCGTTTTCCGGTCGGCAGGACCGTTGACGTCCTGCGGCGGGTTTGGATCCCTACTTCAAGTGTAGGCCTTTGACCGGGGTGATTGCGCCATGGAGGCTTGCCTTTTGCAGGTGGCCCGGGGCAGGGCGGGGAGAGGGCTCGCTGCATCGTATAGTTGGTTCCGGGTTGAGGGGTGTATGCCGGGAGGTGACGCTTGGCGTTCCTGGGGAAGGAGACGGTCGAGGTTTGCCGGGGGTGCCAGGAGGTGCTGGCGCGGGCGTACTGGCGGGTGGATGGGGATGTGGTGTGCGGTGGGTGCGCGGAGGAGCGGCGGCGGAAGGACATTGCGGCAGAGCGCGGGTGCGTGGAGCGGGGGCTGATCTTCGGCTGGGTGGCGGCGGTGGTGGCGGCGCTGGGGCAGGCGGGGGCGTGGGCCCTGATTGCGCGGATCGATGTGGGGAGAGACGCTTGGATCCTTCGGTCCTACCTGGGGATCGCGGTGGCGCTGGGTGCGGGGCTGCTGGTTGGGGCTGGCGTGTGGCTGGGATCCCGGGGACGGGGTGGGCTGCTATTGCAGGCGATTGCGGCGGTGCTGGTGTACCTTGCGTCGGCGGGGAGCGTGGCGGTGTGGCGCGGTGGGTCGGTGGGAGCGATGGCTCTGGGGACGCTGCTGGGGCCGGTGCTGGTGCGGGGGCCGATGGATGTTCCGCGGATGGTGGACGTGGTGTTTGCGATGGGGATGGCGTGGATGGTGAATCGTGAGGGGCGGCGGGTGGCGATCAGTGGGCCGTTTGGGTATGCGCGGCGGTAAGGGGGTTCGTCGGTTCCGCGCCGAAGGTTACCCCTTCGCGACGATGGGACTGTCGCGGTGATGGGCACCCGGATGTGGGCTACACGCCGAGGTTACTTCGCGGTGACCTGGTGATCGTAGCTGAGGACTCGGCTGATCTTCCAGGCGCCGTTCTTGTAGAGCCAGAGCATGGTGAACTCGGCTTCTCCGGAGGCGTTGGGGCTGCCGTTTTCGAAGAAGCGGTGTGAGCCCATCTCGATGGCTCCGAGGTTGTCCATGTGGTAGACCTTGAGGGTTCCGGGGGTGAGCTGGCGGGTGACGCGGCCGCAGATGTTTTTGCGGATGCTCTCGGTGAGGGCGGCGTTGCCGAGGGTGAGGCCGCCGTGGTCGTGGTAGAACTCGACGTCGTCGGCGACGAGCGAGGAGAATTTGGGGAGGTCGCAGCGGTTGTAGGCGTCGAAGAGGGCGGTGTCGAGGGCGAGGAGGGTAACGTCGAGTTGGGGTTGGCTGTGGATTTGGTCGAGAGGGAGGATGGTGGCAGGCGGGGTGGCGGGAGTGGGGGGTCTGGGCCTGGAGGAGGGTGGGGGCGGAGAGGGCCAGGGACAGAGTGAGGGTGGTGAGTGGGTTGCGCATGGTGGGGTTCTCTCCGGGGGGTGTCTGAGGAGAGTACGGCGGGGTGGGGAGAATGTTCCGCTGTGTTGTGTTGAGTTGGGACTGGGCGGGAGCGGTTCGTCGCTTCCGCGCCGAAGGTCCCACTCATGACGGTGGTGCCTGTCATGAATGGGGCACCCGCCTTTGGCTCGGGAGGTGTGATTACTCGGCGAACTGGCGTGTATTGTTGTGGTAACCGCAGGCTATGGCGAGAATTTGCCGCCTAAGGGTGACTCAGGATACCTTCTGTTGAGGGAAGACTGACATGACAAAAGAACTTGAACTGTTGATTGAAGCTGCCCGCACTCGACCATTTCCACCGGAGGAGCGCGAGGCACAGCGGCGGAGCTTTGCCTACGGAAACGCCAAAATCGAGAACGACCTGATCACATGGGAGATGGTGGTCGAGGCCGACGAGCGTATCAAGGCGGACATGAAGGCTCGCTAATGCCGGACGAGGAGCGGTATAGTCGCGCAGCCGAAGCGACGGTCATTACCGATCCCGATCGGTTAGCTCGGCTCGAGGTTTACAACACCCTTCGCCAGTATTCCAAGATCGAGGAAATGGTGGGTTACTTCCTCGATCCGGAACGCCCTTTCAAGCTGCGTCCCTCGCACATCGCTACTCTTCATCGTGAAGCATTGCAGAGTATCTCTGCTTCTGCGGGTCTGTGGCGCCCATCTACGGTCGAGATTATCGGCAGCAAACATACTCCGCCCGAGGCGTTTGAAGTTCCGGAGAGGATTGAAGAGCTCTGCGACTATGTGAACGAAAAGTGGAACGACAAGCAGCCGCTTCATCTCGCCGCCTACGTGATGTGGCGGCTGAACTGGATTCATCCGTTTACAGATGGCAATGGGAGAACGTCTCGTGCGGTGTCTTATCTTGTGCTTTGCATACGGTTGAAGATGCTTCCTCCCGGTCGGATGACGATCCCGCAGCAGATCGAACAGGAGAAGACGCCTTACTACAGGGCGCTGGAGGCGGCGGACGATGCGTGGTCTGAGGGCCGAGTCGATCTAACGGCAATGAAGCAATTGCTCAGTTCCATGTTGGCGAAGCAGCTGCACGCGATCCATGAGGAGTCTGGGGCCGGGGGCGAGTAGCTCAGATAGGCGGGGCGACTTGTCGCTTCCGCGTGGAAGGGGGGACTCGACTACGCAATGTAGCGCTCTATCTCCCCCTTCAATTTCATGTTGAGAAGGAGTGCATCCCCTGGAGAAGCTCTGACGATAAGTTCTTTCTCCAAAAGGACCGCAAGGGAGGAGTCGAAGGTTATCACACCTTTGCAAAAGTGGTTCTTTAGCGTGGCCTCCGAAACCGACCGCTTGCCCCAAACACGTCTAGAGTGCAGGCGTAAAAGTATCTGGCGTGCGCCTATGTCTAAATCCATCTTCCGTGAGAAGCCCTTTACAGAAGCCTCAAGATTCTCAAGGATGGTTTCGTAGGTTTCAATTCCGAAATAGTGACTGTGCGTCTCGCGCACCGTCTTTACATCGGAAGATCCAATCATCACCACTTCGAAGCCATCCTCAGCACGAAAATGATTTTCAGCGACACTGTAAGCTCGAGCAGCCTCAAGTGGATTACGGTCTACAATATCCCAGCTCACGAAGCTACCTTGATTCCAATCGAATATTAGTAACCAGTTGTTGAACGTTCCACCTTGTTTTTGTTCTTTTTCTTGCAAAGTTTTGATGATGTCTTCATTGACGAAGCTATCAAAAACCTTCCTCCTGGATGAACTCCTGATGATCTCTTCGGATTGAGACCTAAGTTGCTCCAATTCTGCCTGCTGCTTACCATCCGGACTCAAACCTGATTCTAAACAAGAGAAAATGTCAGAGAGGACCTTAAAGTAATCAAGTACCACTCTGTCCCCTTCTTGCTCTTTCAGATAGTGGCCATACACAACTGAAGTTCGCTCGATGCTTTCCGCCCAGTAGTGCTGAATCTTGCTCCTGATCTGTAGCTCAAGCAGAGTCCCATCTTGTTTGAGAAGAATGTGTAACGCGCGGTACCCGGAGTCGTCCCTTCCCTTGCCACGATAATCCGTTATTTTATCCACTGAAAGGCCATTGGTTTTCTCAGCCTGCTTACGGATGAAATCACAAAGGAGATCAACATTTTCGTTCTTTCGAACGATGATGCGACATCCACCGATATCCTGCAGCTGTGTCAAGCGCGACTTGAAGCGCCTCAACTTCCGAAGAATTTGTGGCTTGCGCTTTAACCTCTGGGCGATGTAGTAAGGCTGACCATACTGAGCCAGCCACGATTGCAGCAACAAGGTCACTTTAGTGATCGGCCCAAGATGGCTGGTTCTATAAAAGTCAAGGGCATCTTCTGAGCCAACTAGATCTTCTACCGTGAGATAGGTATCGTTAGCAAGTAGCTGACCAGCTCTGTCAATTTTCGACTTTGAAAAAGCAGCGCTCATATCACACGACCTACTCCACTGTAACGCTCTTAGCCAGATTCCTGGGTTGGTCGACGTCGCAGCCTCTTCTTACGGCGATGTGGTAGGCGAGGAGTTGGAGGGGGATGGTTTCTAGGATGGGTAGGAGGAGTTCGGGGGCCTGGGGGATGTGGATGGTGTGTTCGACGAGCTGCTGGATGTGGGTGTCGCCCTCGATGGCGATGGCGATGACGCGGCCGGAGCGGGCGGTGACCTCCTGGATGTTGGAGAGGGTTTTTTCGTACTTGAGGACGGAGGAGGGGTCGGTGGGGTCCTTGGTGGCGATGCAGACGACGGGGAGGGTTTCGTCGATGAGGGCGTTGGGGCCGTGCTTCATCTCTCCGGCGGGGTAGCCTTCGGCGTGGATGTAGGAGATCTCCTTGAGCTTGAGGGCTCCCTCGAGGGCGATGGGGTAGTGGATGCCGCGGCCGAGGAAGAGGAAGTCGTCGGAGGTGGAGAAGAGGCGGGCGAGGTCTTCGCACTGGGCGTTGAGGGAGAGGCGGGGCTTGTGGCGGCGGTCGGGGGAGAGGACGGAGCGGCGGAAGGGTGCGGCGGCCTCGGTGTCGCTCGACAGGATGGAGGGGTGGGGCTCGGTGAAGCGGGGCAGGCGGACGAGGGCGCCGGTGCCTTCGCCTCCGCCGGTGGATCCGGGGACGGAGAGGGAGAGCATCCCTTCGAGCTTGGCGGGGATCTTGCCGAGTTCGGTGACGAGGTGGAGGGATTCTTCGTCGGAGATGGTTCCGCGGACCTGGGCGATGTGGAGCGCGAGGAGGTAGAGGGCGGTGAGCTGGGCGGTGAAGGCCTTGGTGGAGGCGACGCCGATCTCGGGGCCGGCGTTGGTGGTGATGGTGCCCTGGGCCTTCCTGGTGACGGCGGCTCCGACGACGTTGCAGATGGCGAGGGTTTTGGAGCCTTTGCTGATGAGCTCGGCCTGGGCGGCGAGGGTGTCGGCGGTTTCGCCGGACTGGGTGATGAGGAGGCCGATGGCGTGGGGGTCGGCGATGGGGTCGCGGTAGCGGTATTCGGAGGCGTAGTCGACGTCGACGGGGAGGCGGGCGAGGCGCTCGATCATGAACTTGCCGGCGAGGCCGGCGTGCCAGCTGGTGCCGCAGGCGGCGATGGTGATCTGGGTGGCTTGCCGGAATTCTTCGGGGGAGATTTCGATGTCGGGGAGGAAGACCTTGCCGGTGTCGAGCGAGATGCGGCCGAGGGTGGTGTCGCGGATGGAGCGCGGCTGCTCGTTGATCTCCTTGAGCATGAAGTGCTTGTAGCCGGCCTTTTCGGCCTGGATGGGGTCCCATGTGACGCGGTGGGGGGTGAGGGTGTGGGGCTGGCCGTCGAAGTCGGAGAGGGTGATGCCGGAGCGGGTGAGGACGGCGAGTTCGCCGTCGTTGAGGAAGTAGATATTGCGGGTGTGGTGGAGGATGCCGGGGACGTCCGAGGCCAGGAAGTACTCGCCGTCGCCGATGCCGAGGACGGCGGGCGGGCCCATGCGGGCGGCGACGAGCTTGTCGGGCTCGTGGGCGGAGAGGACGCCGATGGCGAAGGCTCCGGTGAGGCGCTTGACGGCGCGGCGGACGGCTTCTTCGAGTGGGAGCCGCACGGGCGTAGGCGCTTCGCGCGAGTCGTTGCTGCCAGGGACGGCTATGGCGGCTTCGGATTCGTTCGCTTCGAGGCTGTTGATGGGCGTGTGAGGGAGGCCTGCGGCGAGTTCGAGCTCGTCCTGGATGACGTGGGCGATGATCTCGGTGTCGGTTTCGGACTGGAAGCTTGTGGCCCTTGGCGATGAGGGCGTGCTTGAGCTGGAGGTAGTTTTCGACGATGCCGTTGTGGACGACGACGAGGGTGCCCGTCCCGTCGCGGTGGGGGTGGGCGTTTTCTTCGGTGGGTCGGCCGTGGGTGGCCCAGCGGGTGTGGCCGATGCCGAAGGAGCCGTGGACGGGGTCTTTGACGAGGACGGCGGCGAGGTTGGCGAGCTTTCCGGAGGCGCGGCGGAGCTGGAGGCCGGCGTCGTGCGGGCCGGAGCCGTTGGAGGTGGTGCCGGCGACGGCGATGCCGGCGGAGTCATAGCCGCGGTATTCGAGGCGGGCGAGGCCTTCCATGATGACGGGGACGACGGGCTTCGGGCCGATGTAACCAACGATTCCACACATGGGTTCGAGTTTAGAGGTTGGGGGGGATCTTTGGGGTGACCCTTTTGGGGGAGCGGCGCGGGCGGTGTTGGGGCGACGGTGACGGTGGCGGTCACTGCACGGCAACAGTGGCGGCAACGGCAACAGCAGATTCCTTCGCTTCGCTCCTGAATGACAACCAAAAGACAAGCAACGGCGAGGGCGGAGCGGCGGCGGGCGGAGACGCGGCGGCACGGCAACGGAAGCAGTGGCGGCAAGGGCAACAGCAGATTCCTTCGCTTCGCTCCTGAATGACAACCAAAAAAGGATGAGCCGCGGAGCGCGGGGCGGCGGAAGCCGAGCGGGAACAGTGGGTGGAGACGGGAACGGCTCCGACGAGGTCGGAGCCGTTTGCGTGGGTGATGGGTGGTGGTTTGGGTTAGAAGGTGAGGCGGCCCAGGAGCTGGATCTGGCGGGGGGTGTAGATGACGCCGGAGGTGCTGGACGGTGAGCCGAACGGGGTTGCGGTGTAGGGGACGATGCAACCGGCGCTGGCGGCGGCGGAGACGCTGCAGGTGACGCCCTGTCCGGACTGGCCGGGCTGGACGTAGGCGTAGAGGGAGGTGTTGACCGCGAGGATGTTGCGGTGGTTCGCGACGTTGAAGGCCTCGGCGGCGAGCTCGAGACGGACGCCCTCGTGGAAGAACGGGAACGAGCGCGAGACGCGGGCGTCGACGTTGTGAACGCCCGGACCCTTGAAGGCGTTGCGGGCGGCGATCTGTGTGGGGATGCGGCCAGGGGTTCCGGAGTTGAAGAGCGAGAGCTCGGCACCGGTGAGACCGCCGTCGGCGATGGCGGAGGTGGGCGAGTTCTGCATCAACGCTGTGACGGGTGTGCCGGTCTGCGCGGTAAAGGTTCCGGAGAGCTCCCAGCCGTTGGCGGCGTAAGCGGCGTAGCGGTTCGAGATTCCGAATTTGGATTGCCCGACGACCGAGCCGACGAAACGTCCTTTGACGTTGAGGTCAGAGAGCGCGTACTCGGCGGAGCGGCCCTGGCGGGCGCCGCGGGCGAACGGATCGACGGGGGTGTCGGTTCCGTTGAAGGTTCCGTTGACGCCCGAGATCTGGCCGCCGTCCATGGCCTTGGCCCAGGTGTAGTTGGCGAGCACCTCGACGCCGTGGCTCATGGGCTTGCGCACGGTGACGGCGAGCGAGTGGTACCAGCTGTTGACGTCCGAGAAGCCGGCCAGAACGGCACCGGTGGTGGGGTAGAGACGCGCCTTGTAGATGGGGAGGTTGATGCTCTGGGTGGCGCCGCCGGCGATCAGGGTGTAGGGCGTGTTGTTGACGGCGGATGCCGGATCGACGTTGGTGTCGACAAAGATGGGCAGGCGCAAGCCGCGGTTGCCGACGTAGCCGATGCTGAGGGTGGTGCGGAGCGGAAGCTGCTGCTCGACGGTGAGGTCAGCCGAGTGCGAGCGCGGGTTCTGGAAGTTGGGATCGAGACCGCGCGCCGAGATAGTGCCGAGCGCGAGCCCGGTATCGACCGCGGGCGAGGGCTGTCCTGTGACCTGGTTGATGGGTGCCGGGCCGGGCGGCGTGAACTCGGGGATGCCACCCTGCGGCGCGTTGGCCGCGTAGGTACCCGACTGCTGGAAGCAGCGGTTGGTGCCCGCGGTCGGGACGCAGGTGGCGCCGGCCTGGGCGTAGGTGCCGTTTGGCGCGGTGATGGCGTTGACGTTGAACTGCTGCTGGTAGACGCCGTTTTCACGACGCATGGTGTAGTAGGTCGAGTTCGAGTTGAGGCCGAAGAAGATGCCGTAGCCGCCGCGGACGACGGTGCCCTCGTAGGGGTTCCAGGAGAAGCCGATGCGCGGCGCGCCCATGCCCTTGTAGTTGTTGATGGTGGAGGTGTAGAGCTGGGCGACGGGCGATGAGGTGTTGGGGCGGTCGGGCTGGGGAACGAGCTGGACGTCGTAGCGTCCGCCGAGCGAAAGCAGGAAGCGCGGTGTGACCTTCCAGGCGTCTTCGACGAAGAGATCGAGATCCTGGTTCCAGAAGTCGTCCGAGCCGACGTGGGTGATGGGGTCGTTGACCTGGGTGAAGGAGTTGTAGTGCTTGCCGCCGTTGACCTGGTAGACATCCTGGATCCAGTTGGCGAAGTTGGCCTCGTTGGTTCCGGTGGCGTAGGAGAAGTTGCCGTCACCCTGGAAGAGGTTCTGAATCTGCTCGTGGATGAGGTTGATGTCGCCGCCGGCCTTGAGCGAGTGACGGCCGCGGGTGGTGGAGTAGATGTCGGTGATCTGCCAGCGGTGCTCGTCGGGGAAGGCGCCGCGCGGAAGGGCGTTGGTTTCGCCGTAGGAGAAGAGGCCGGTGACGGAGAGGGCGGGGCCGCCGGTGTTGGTGGTGGCGGTTTCAAGGTCGCGCGACCATTGGAAGTGGACCACGTTGGCCGAGGTCGAGGTGAGGGCGGTTTCGGCGTTGACGACCAGGAAGCGCTCGTGGAAGGAGGAGGTTCCGTTCTGGGTGACGGAGCCGTTGTTGACGGTGGTCGAGGAGTTGTAGCCGTTGGGCAGCTTGAAGTTCTCGAACAGGAACGAGGCCGAGAGGTGGGTCTTCTCGTTGAGCTGGTAGTCGAGCCGCGGGAAGTAGATGTCCTGCGTGGTGTTGCGCGGGAAGGAGCCGAGCAGATTGTTCTGCACGAACGTCACGGCCTGCGTGCACTGCGCGGCGGTGATGTTGGGGATGGTGGTCGGGTAGATGGCCTGGGTCAGGCCGGTGCCGGTGACGACGGGAGTTGCGCCGCCGTCGCAGAGATGAACGAGGTTGGCGATCGAGGTCTGGGCGTTGTTGTAGGTGGACAGGTAGGCGATGGGGTTGACGCGGCGGTAGCCATCGTAGGTGGCGTGGAAGAAGAGCTTGTCCTTGATGATGGGACCGCCGGCGGAGATGCCGAACTGGTGCTGCACCTTGACGGGCTGGTTGAGCAGAAACGGATTTTTTGTGAGGCGGCCGTTGTACTTGGAGAGCGGGTCGAGGGCGTTGAAGCCAGGGGTGCGGTAGTACTCGAAGGCATCGCCGTGGAACTGGTTGGTGCCGGACTTGGTGATGGCGTTGATGATGCCGCCGGCGGACTGGCCGAGCTCGGCGGAGTAGCCGGTGGCGGAGGACTCGAACTCCTTGATGGAGTCGAGCGGGTAGACGTAGGGGGCGCCGATGGAGCGGCCGCGGGCCTCCGAGAAGAAGGCCTGCTGGTTGTTGGCGCCGTCGACGAGGTTGGTGTTGTAGATGCCGGAGATGCCGCGGTAGGAGATGAGGCCGGTGTTGCCGTCGGGGGCGACGTTGGGGGTGAGGAGGACGAAGTTATCCCAGCGGCGGCCGTTGACGGGGAGGTTGGAGACGAGCTGCTCGGAGACGACCTGCGACTGGGCGACATTGTCGGTGTCGATGAGGGGAGCGTCGGAGGTGACGAGGACGTCGGTGGTGACGCTGGCGGTGGGGAGGTCGGCGTCGACGGTGACCGGTGCTTCCGACGGTGACGGGGACGCCCTTGCGGTCGAACTTGCCGAAGGCTCCGCCGCCGAGGATGACCTCGTACTGGCCGGGCTGGAGGAAGGTGGCGACGTAGTGGCCTTCGGAGTCGGTGGCGATGGTGCGGGAGGCGCCGGTGCCGGTGTTGGTGACGACGACGGGCGCGTCGGGGACGATGGCGCCGGTGGTGTCGCGAACGATGCCGGAGATGTTGCCGAGGGCGGCGCTCTGCGCAAAGGCGGGGATGGCTGCGGCAGCGGAGAGAAGGCAGGAGGCAGCGGCGGAGAGAAGACGGCGGCGAGAGTTCAACATGAGGGGAGATGCTCCTTACGGACGGCGCGTGGCACACGGAGGGGAGGGATTGGCAGGGCCGGGGGCGGCCTTCCATCGAGAGATCACCGCAGGCGCGGCAAAGTGGTTCAGCTACGAGTGATTTTCAGAATGTTGTAGTACTTCTAGGGTGTGGCAGGGAGGCGGGGCGTGTCAATCGAAAAGCGTGGTGCCGGGAGCTGCCGGCCAGCTTCGAGAGCGGGGAATTTCCGGGCCTATCAACGTTGCGGGGACTGCGGAGGGTTGAGTGGATTGCGGCGGCGCTCTGATCAGTGGAGCTGGTCGGGGATGACGGCGTGCTGGATGAGGAGCTCGAAGGGGACGATGCGGAGGGTGTTCTCGTGTGTGGCTTCGAGGACGACGGGGCAGGCGGCGCCGGCTTCGAGGACCTGCAGCCAGCGGGCGGCGCAGACGCACCAGCGGTCGCCGGGCTTGAGGCCGGGGAAGCCGTACTGCGGCATGGGGGTGGAGAGGTCGTTGCCGAGGCGCTTGGAGGCGGCGAGGAAGTCGGAGGCGACGATGCAGCAGACGGTGTGGACGCCGAGGTCGTCGGGGCCGGTTTGCAGCAGCCGTCGCGGTAGAAGCCGGTCATGGGCTCGCAGCCGCAGGTGGCGAGGGGCTGGCCGAGGACGTTCTTGCCGGGGGCTGCTGGGGTTCGATCGAGGCCATGTGGGATTGTGTTCCCTTCCCTTCCAGTGTCCCACCTCGGGCCTTCGTTTGAGCCGAGCAGGAGGTGCCGGGTATTTGGGAGGTCAGCGGTGCGAGATCGGGGCGCAACGGAGATGGCTCGACGCCTATGCGCGAGCCCTCTTCCTGTTGCGGAGCGTGCGCTGTTATTTGGCGGCCAGCTCGAGCTGCTGCTGGTATTCCTCGTACGGGCCCTTGTGGTCGGTGATGTGGAAGTTGGCGGGGCCGCCTTCGAAGTGCCAGATGCGGGTGCCGGCCTCTTCGATCAGGTCCTGGTCGTGGGTGACGAGGAAGACGGTTCCCTCGTACTTCTGGATGGCCTGGTTGAGGGCGTTGATGCTTTCGAGGTCAAGGTGGTTGGTGGGCTCGTCGAGGACGAGGACGTTGGGCTTCTGCAGCATGATCTTGCAGAAGAGGAGGCGGGCGGCCTCGCCGCCGGAGAGGGCGTCGGTCTTCTTCATGCCCTCTTCGCCGCGGAAGAGCATCTGCCCGAGGATGCCGCGGATGTCTTCCTTGGTGGCCTGCGGGATCGAACTGTGTGCAGCCAGTCGGCGACGGTCATGCCCTTGGCTGGATGGAGCCGGTGTGATCCTGGGCGAAGTAGCCGATCTGCGCCTCGTGGCCCCACTTGACGGAGCCGGAGTCGATCGAGACGTCCGTCTCTTCGACGCCGGGGCCGTTGGCGAGCAGGGCCTTGAGCAGGGTGGTCTTGCCCTGGCCGTTGCGGCCCATCAGGATGACCTTGTCGCCGCGCGTAGACGGAGGCGGAGAAGTCGTCGATGACGTGCTCGACCTTGCCGTCCTTCTGCGTGTAGGACTTGTTGACGTGCTCGAACTCGAGGACGTTTTTGCCGGAGGGGCGGAGCATGTCGAAGCGGATGAAGGGGCGCGCGATGTTGGAGCGGGCGAGCTCGGAGGTGGCGAGGCGCTCGACCTCCTTCTTGCGCGAGTTGACCTGCGAGGAGCGGGTGCCGGCGGAGAAGCGGGCGATGAAGTCGTTGAGCTGGGCGATCTTCTTTTCGCGCTGCTCGTTCTGGACTTTCGATGCGGGTGCGGATGCTGGTCTTCTGCAGGACCATGTCGTCGTAGCCGCCGTTGTAGGTGATGATCGTCTCGTAGTCGATGTCGGCGATGTGGGTGCAGACGGCGTTGAGGAAGTGGCGATCGTGCGAGATGGTGATGACGGTGCCGTTGTAGCGGATGAGGAAGTCCTGGAGCCAGTGGATGGACTCGAGATCGAGGTAGTTGGTGGGCTCGTCGAGGAGCAGGGCCTGCGGGGTTGCCGAAGAGGGCCTGGGCGAGGAGCACGCGGACCTTCTGGCCGCCCTGGAGCTCGGACATCTTGCGCTCGTGGAGCTCGTCGGGGATGTCGAGGCCCTGGAGCAGGACGGCGGCGTTGGCCTCGGCCTCGTAGCCGTCCTCTTCGCCGACGATGCCTTCGAGCTCGCCGAGGCGTGAGCCGTCTTCGTCGGTCATCTCGGGCTTGTCGTAGATGACTTCGCGCTCTTCGAGCGCGGCCCACAGGGCCTTGTTGCCCATGATGACGGTGTCGATGACGCGGTAGGCGTCGAACTCGTACTGGTCCTGCTTGAGGACGCCGATCTTTCGGGGGCGGACGACGTTGCCCTTCTGGGCGTCGATCTCGCCGGTCAGGACCTTCATGAAGGTGGATTTGCCGGCGCCGTTGGGACCGGTGAGGCCGTAGCGGCGGCCGGTGGTGAAGGTGACGGAGACGTCCTCGAAGAGGAGCTTCGAGCCGTAGCGCATGGTGACGTTGGAGACGGAGATCATGAGTGTGGGTCCTGAATGAGGGTTCGCTCCGGAGTCTGCCGAGGCCGGGGGGCAGGTTCAGACCGGGTTCGGGTCTGAGGGGAGCGTTCTGAGCTTTGATGTTGAGTGGGCGGTCGAAACGGGCTAAGTCGATGCCAGCCGAAACACCTTTGATTATAGCAAACGGTGCTGTTTCTTCGTACCCTGGGAGAGGCTCTCGCAGTTGAGGGTAGCGGATTCGGCGGAGATACGATGCCCGGTCCTGGAGGAACCAGAGCGACCAGAGGGGCGCGGGTGGCCACGGAGAGCTTCGCGGCCCGAGGCGGTCTCGCGCTGATGTTCAGGGTTGTGTGATTCGAGCGCGTGCAGGAGGAGGCCGGAGCACTCCTTCCGGTGCAAGCGTGCGCGGGGGCTGGCGAGCATCCCGGCGCTCAGTGGGGCAGAGCGCAGGGGGCGGTGAACCAGATCACGTGCTGCCACAACGTGGCACCGAGTCGCGCGTGATGCCTGAGCTGACCCGGCCGGCGCGACGGGGCGCAAACAAGGGGTACCGGGGTTTCAGCGTCCTTCGTTGGGACGCATCCGGATGACGAACTCCAGACGGTCGCGGTAGCCCATTCCAAGGTGGTCGCGATTCGGATGTGTTGGTTGTAGAATTCGACGTCGTCGGCCGAGGGGCACGCGAGTACCTCCAACCTCTTAATCTGCTGATCGAAGCGAGCTGCTGCAGGGCTGTACATAGCTGGGAGCGTAGACCGGCTTCGGGCCGTGTGGTATGGCCCAACCGGGCCAAGATCTGCCGCTTCGGGGGTACCGGGGTTTCGGAACGGGACGACACGCGACGAATTTCATGACGGACGAAAGAACGAGGAGCGAGCCTTGAACACGAATCTTCACCTGGTCTTTCCTGGGAACTGCCGCGAGGCATTTTCAATGTATGCGCAGACGTTCAACAGCAAGGTTGGTTTGACGATGACCTTTGGGGATGCGCCTGGCGGGTCGCCGGTACCTCCCGAGTCGAAGGACCTGGTGATGCACACGTCGATACCGCTGGGAAGCATGACGCTGATGGGCTGCGACGCGCCCAAGGGACAGGAGGAGCCGATCGGAGGATTTCAGATCTCGCTGGATGCGCGGGACGAGGCGGAGGTGAGACGTCTTTTCAGTGAGCTGAGTGCCGGGGGATCGGTGCAGATGCCGTTGGCACCGACGTTCTGGTCGCCGCTGTTCGGAATGGTGAAGGACCGATTTGGCGTGGGCTGGATGTTGAGTGTACCCGGGCCGGAGATGTAACTGCGGGTCGCAACGCTCGCCATCGTCTACGGGGGTGCGACGGGTCTGACGGGGATAGGACTTCGACCTTGACGCCAGGGCGGGATGAGTCTTGTCCTGGCGTCGGGAAGGAGTTCGAGGCCGCGGTGCAGACAGGGGTTACTAGGACTGGCCGATCAGGACTCCGGCCGCGAAGACGAGGCCACCGCCGACGATGACCTGGAGGCAGGAGAGCGCGAAACTGGTCTTGAAGTAGCGGTGGCGGATGAGCGCGATGACGACCAGCTCGACCCCGACGACTCCGTAGGCCCACATGAGCGCGGTGTGGACGTTGGGGATCAGAAACGGCAGCGTGTGGAGGAAGCCGCCGATAAAGGTCATCAGGCCGGTGACGAGGCCGCGAAAGATGGGATTGCCCCGGCCGGTGAGCTCGCCATCGTCGGAGAGCCCTTCGGAGAAGGCCATGGAGATTCCGGCTCCAACGGCCGAGGCCGCGCCGATGAGGAAGACGGTGTGCGAGTTGTGGGTGGCAAAGGCGGTCGCGAAGATGGGCGCGAGGGTGGAGACCGAGCCGTCCATGAGTCCGGCGAGGCCGGGCTGGACGATGCGCAGGACGAAGTTCTTGTCATCGGTGACGATGGCGCTGAACTCCTGGAGATTGGGAAGGCTTTCGGACATAGGAGATGAATGTGATGCGAGACACCCCGCCTGCGCACGTGCGCCTGCGGGGTGTCTGTTTGCTGCGATGAACGGTTTAGCGGCCGCGATTGCCGCGAGTTGGACGGGCGCCGGAGTTGCCGCGCGGGGCAGCAGAACGTCCGCCGGGACCGCGGGAGGAGCTGGAACCGCCGCCGCCGGGGCCCGAGCGTCCGCTGGACGCGCCGCCACGGAAGCCGCGACCGCCACCAGCTGGACGGCTGGAACGCGGGCGCTCCCCGGATCCGTTCTGGTTACCGTTCGGCCCGGAGCTTTCGCCACCCGGGGCAGAGCTGCCGGGGGACTTCCACGAGCGGGTTTCGAGGCTCATCAGGTCGCCGCTGCTGGCGGTGTCGAGCGGCTTGTTGCGCTCTTCCTTTTCGAGGTTCTTGTCGGCCTCGCGCCAGTCGAACTTGATCTTGAGTTCGCGCTCGAGCTTCCTTGCGTCAGACCGCTCCTGCGGCATGACAAAGGTCGTGGCTACACCCTTGGCGCCAGCGCGGCCGGTGCGGCCGATGCGGTGGACGAAGTCGTCGGAGGCGTTCGGCATGTCGTAGTTGATGACATGCGCGATGTCCGAGACGTCGATCCCGCGTGCAGCCACGTCGGTCGCTACGAGGATGCGGTGCTTGCCGGACGAGAAGCCCTTGAGGGCGGCGGTGCGCTGGGACTGCGAACGATCGCCGTGGATCGCGTCGGCGTCGTGGCCGAGACGCTCGAGCTTCTTGGCGATGCGATCGGCGCCGTGCTTGGTGCGCGAGAAGACGAGAAAGGTGCCCTTCTCCTCGGTGAGCATCTGGTTGAGCAGGCCGAGTTTCTGGTCCTGCATGACGGTGTAGACGCGGAGCTCGACCTGATCGGAGGGCTTGGAGGCCGAGCCGATCTCGATGCGGACGGGCTTCTGGACGTAGTCCTTGACGATCTCGGAGATGTTGGCGTCGAGGGTCGCGGAGTAGCACATGGTCTGGCGGGTCTTGGGAAGGGCGCCGACGATGCGACGGATGGCGGGGAGGAAGCCCATGTCGAGCATGCGATCGACCTCGTCGAGGACGAGCATTTCGACGGAGCCGATGTTGATCTCGCGGCGGCGGAGGAAGTCTTCGAGGCGGCCGGGGGTGGCGACGACGAGGCGAGGACCGCG
Source organism: uncultured Acidobacteriaceae bacterium (assembly GCA_963752655.1). Taxonomy (GTDB): domain Bacteria; phylum Acidobacteriota; class Terriglobia; order Terriglobales; family Acidobacteriaceae; genus Edaphobacter. Next base: position 285,690 of record CAVVZK010000007.1, on the reverse strand, counting down.
ATCGAGGTGATCGAGCTGCGTGTTCTCGGAGAGACCTCCGCAGACGAGCACGGAGTCATGCCTGGCCTGGGGGACGAGCTTGGCGTAGGCCTCAAGAACCTGCATGGCAAGCTCGCGCGTGGGGAGAAGGATGAGCGCGCGGATGGGACCGCGTTTACCGCGTGCGGATGGGACCGAGGTGGCTTCGAGGCGCTCGATCATCGGGATAAGGAAAGACAGGGTCTTGCCGGTGCCGGTTGAGGCGGTGGCGAGGATGTCCTTCTGCTCGAGCGCTGGCGGGATGGCCTTTGCCTGGACGGGGGTGGGGATCAGGAAGCCGGCGTTGGTGAGCCGGGTCTTGAGGGAGTCGGAGACGTTGAAATCTGCGAAGCGGACGCCTTCAACGAGGGGAAGGTTGGTGCTCGGCACGAATGCCGCGAGGCCAGTGGCCTGAGAATCAAGAGTTGCGGAGGTCAAGTGTGTTCCTTAGGTAAGGTGGGCGAAACGAGGGTGGATGCAGGGGTGCGCATCTCTCCCTTTGGGAGGAGTGCACCTTTTTGTAATGGTCAGCATTGCTGTCGGTGAACGCTAAGCGCTGCTGCTGCGAGGCGAGACACACGTCCGTTGACGAGGCCTTCAGCCAGAGCAACCAGCCGGGCCTTCCTTGTCGTGAAGGGATACGGATGGGATGGAGGCGTGGTCGCAGTCTCTGGCCAGACCCTGGCGGGATCGTTCGCGATCCACCCTGAAGGTCTTTGCCTGCGGCGCCTTTGCAGCCTTATCTAAGGTTGCACAAGTAGTGTAGCACAGCTGTAATCGGTTTCAGACACCCGAATCCCAGTGGATACGGCCTACCGAGGCCAGATATCGGGTGTGTCTGAGCGCTAGCGGTTTTTGCGGCGGCCTCATTCGCCGGAGACCGCCGTTAGATCGAGAGAACCGGCACGGACTTAGATGTGGCAGCTGACCATGCCACGCTTCTCGAGGTACTTCTGGTGGTACTCTTCGGCCTTCCAGAAGGTTTCGGCTGGAACGACCTGGGTTGCGATCGGCTTGCGAAAGGTCCCGGAGGCGTTGAGCTCTGCGATCTTTGCGGTGGCCTCGGCTGCCTGCTGGTCGGATTCGGCGAAGACGACCGAACGGTACTGCGTGCCCCAGTCGGGTCCCTGGCGGTTCAGCTGGGTCGGATCGTGGAGCGCGAAGAAGGCGTCCAGAAGCGTCTCGTACGAGATTCGGCTGGGGTCGAAGACGACCTGCACCACCTCGGCGTGTCCGGTGCGATCGGTACACACCTCTTTGTAGGTTGGGTGATCGAGCTTGCCCCCCTCGTATCCCACTGCGGTATCGAGAACACCGTTCATCTCTGCGAATCGGGCTTCTACGCCCCAAAAACATCCTGCTCCAAATGTCGCTTTCTCAGTTGCCACTGTGCTGACTCCTTTGCTGCTTCTTCCCTGCCTCTATTCGATGCGCGAGCTGTGCGATTCTGATCGCGCGACGATGAAAAGCGGGTGTAATTCTGAGCGCTGGGGAGGCCGACGTCAAGCGTGGTGAACAACCCGATGGACAGGGTTGAAGCCGGGATGTTACCTCGCCCCGAAGTAGCCGTAGGAGAAGGGTTGCGGTGGAGCCGCCGGGGAAGCTACATGGCTGGCGGGAGTTGTGGGGTCCTTCGCTGCGCTCAGGATGAAAGCAACGACGGGTTGCGGGCCATTGCAGGTTTGCGCTGATGGGGCCCGGGTACCTGGTCGAAGATCCAGCGGACGACGGACGCCCGGGGCTGGCGGGAGATCATGAGATCTCAAGCCAGCCCCGGGCGTGTTTACCGGGCCAAGTGTCAGGTTTACGGAACAGACTGGGCGCAGACGCTGTTGCTGATCAGCGTGCTTGCCTGGCCGAGGCTGGCCTGCATGGACGCGTTCAGGCTCACAAGGCTGCCTTTGAGGGCCGCCGTGCTTCCGAGCAGGCCAGGGAGGGTGCCAATCTCCGCGGCGACAAAGGTGATGTTCTTTGCCACGACATCCTTTGGACTCGCGATCCGGACGAGATCCCGGACATCTCCGTTATCCAGCCTGAGCTGGGCAAGGGTTTGAATCCCGGCGTTGAAGCTTGAAGCGTTGATGCTCCCGGAGCTCTGGGCGGCAGCCAGAAGCTGCTGTGCCTGGAGGAGGTCGGCGCTGACGACGTTCATGTTGCCGGCGGCCCCGAAGTAGTGGCTTACGCAGCTTCCCGGCGCGGAGGGTGGCTCCGATACAGGCGTGCCGGAGTTGGCGGCGGCGTGTGGCGGCGGTGGTGGTGGTGGGCGGCGGTGGTGGCGGTGGTGGCGGCGGAGTCACTACCGGCGGCGCGCAGGTGGTTGGACTGGAGGTGCCCCTGTGGTGACCACATTGACGACCACGTTGTAGACAATCTTCTGGTCCTGTGCCTGCTGGGCCAGCGCGGGCACAGCGATCAGGAGCAACGCCAAGGCAAGCTTCATGATCGGTGCCCCTTACTGAAGTTGCTGAATCGAGAGTGAGGCGCCGGAGACGCCGATTGGGCTGGGGGAGTCAACGTAGGCGAAGAAGGTGACGGTCTGCCCGGCGGAGAGCTGCATGATGCGGGTGTTGGTCGTGCCGTTGCGGCTTCCGACTGTGGTCGTCCAGAGAAACGCCGGGTTGTCGACGTTGGAGGTGTGGACGCCCTGCCCGTAGCTGATGCCAGGGTGCGACGTTATCGGCGAGACGCAGGCCCGAGACGATGAGGTAGGTACCGGTTACCGGCACGGTGTAGGTGTTTGCAGCGGCATTCCAGCCTGAGGCGGTGTCGGTAACGACCGAGTTGAGCTTCAGGGTCTTGAAGCTGTTTCCGGCCGTCTGGTTGGTGGAGAGACCGTAGCCGGTGCCGGCTTCGACGCGGAGCGAGTTCATTGCCGGTGCGGGTGCCGAGGTCGTGGCGGCGGGAACGGCCACTGTGACGGGAAGGGTGATGGTGGTTGTGTTTCCGCTGGTGGAAGAGGTGGTTGTGCCGAGTGTAACGGTCTGCGCGCCGGCGGCGACGGTGGCAAACAAAAGTAGCTGAGAGTGTGAACTTGACCATGACATCTCCTGTTGGAGGGCACCCTTTTTGAAGTCCCGGCTGCTCCGTGACTCCAACCTTAGTCAGAGGTCCACGATCGGGGTATACCGCGAAGCGGGCACTTCCCAGAATGGGAGAGGGACGGCATGAGTCGGAGGTGGGATAGTCCAGGAATGGGAATGGGGTAGGTTTCTGGGCTACTTGAAGCGGGTGGTAGAGGTGCGGGAAGCCTGGGAGCAGAGAACACCCCCTTCCGCCGACCGTCGGAATGAGGCCAGGGCTTGAACGCACAACGTCCTGCATCAAAGTTGCCATGGGACAGAAGAGGCCCGCGCAGCCCGGACCGTTCGCATGGGCGGGTGCATTTCTACGAGGTCTGGGCTTAGACCTCGCCGGTCCAGCTGAATCCAGGGAAGCGTATGGCATGACGTTTTGCCGATTAGCCCTGCTCCTGAGGAGAAGCAGCGGATGCGGCCGCGCGAGACGGCGAGCTTCCGCGTCCGCTGCGGGTTTTCCTCTGGATTGTGATTGGGCTGTGGGCGGCGTCACTGCTGTACTCGGAGTTGCTGTGGCTGGTGCGGCATAGCTGGTATGGCTTCGATCAGATCTTCCTCGCGACACCCGCCTTTGACTTCTACGACTACCTCCCGCGGATGGACTACCTCCATGACCCGGATTTTTTTACGGCGGGCGGCTATCCCGTGGTACTACCCTGCTCCCGCGGCCCTGGTCTACGCGCTCTTCTACGTCGTGGTTGAATCTCTGGGACAACTGGGTTGCCGGGTACCTCGCGTACATCGCTGTGGCGGTGAGCGGCATCCTTTTGGAGGCTGCCGGCTCGCGATCGCGATGCAGCGCGTGGTGTACGTCGATGTCAGCGCTGAGGTTTGTGCTGATGGCAGCCGTGTTCTCCTGGCCCTTCTACTTCGCTCTTGAGCGCGGAAACATCGAGGCCGTGACGTGGTTGCTTCTGGCGGGAGGTGTGTGGGCGATTGCGCGGGAGCGATGGATGGTGGCGGCGGTGCTGCTCGGCGTGGCGGCCTCGGTGAAGATCTATCCCGGGCTGATGTTCGCTGTGTTTCTGCGACCGAAGCGATGGAAGGAGATCGGGGTCGGGCTCCTGACGGCGGTGGTTCTTACGCTGGCGAGCCTTCGGTTTCTCGAGCCGGATGTGCTGCTGGCGTGGCATGGTGTGGTCGATGGCGTCGGGGCCTGGACACGGGACTATGCTGGCATCTTTGACCCGGTCTACCTAGCGTACGATCACTCGGCGTTTGAACTCTTGAAGGCTCTGGTGCCTGGACAGCATCCGGCCTACGACCTCCTGATGGGGAGGTACCTGGCCGTTGCTGCAGGGGTTACGCTGGTTCTGTTCTTCGGCCGCGTCATCCGTCTGCCGCGGATCAACCAGGTGCTGTTTGTCACGGTGGCGTCCGTGCTCCTGCCGCCGGCGTCGTTTGACTACACGCTGGTCAATCTCTACGTGCCCTTCGCCTGGCTTGTCCTTCTCACCCCTGACGAGCGGAATCGGGGGTGCGGAGATGCGCGGGATGACGACTGTTATGGTGCTGTTCGGGCTTCTGCTTGGCCCCGAGACCTTTTTGAGCTGGGGCAGCTTCGCCGGGGCGGCGCTGTTCAAGTGCCTGTGCCTTATGGCTCTTCTGATTGCGGCGGTCGTAAAGCCAATCGGAGAAGCGGAACGAGCAGCGGGATGGATGGCCGGGGAAAGACCGGCTTCGGTAGTGGCCGCATTCAGGCAAACGTGACGGCCGACAGACGCTGTCGTCGAGCCCCACGCCGGGCAGTTCAGGAGGAACGCCGGACGTTGGCGCGGCGGCGATTGGCCCTGGGCGGCACCGGCTTTTTGAGCTGTGCGGCCTCGGGGAGCTGGCGTTTGCGCTCCACTTTTTTGCCCTTGGCTGCGCGGTCGAGGGCGGTCACCTCGCCAGCGCGTCAGCTCGCGATAGTTCCCGGGTTCGACGTCCAGCTGCAGGGCCCCATAGCCGATGCGGCGGATCTTCTCGACGTGGTGGCCGATCTCCTCGAACATTTTGCGCAGCTGGCGATTGCGGCCCTCGGTAAGTGTGACCTGGAACCATGGATTGTCGCCGCCGCGGACCTGCTCGATCTGCGCTGGAGCGGTGACGATGCGGTCGCGGCGCCCTGCACGGATCTCGTCCAGGCGGCCGCGATCGATCATGACGCCACGGCGAAGCTGGTCGATGGCCTCGCCCGAGGGCACGCCCGAGACCTTGACCAGGTACGTCTTGAGCACGCCTGCCGAGGCTTTCGAGAGCGAGTTGGCGAGGTCGCCGTCGTTCGTCATCAGCAAAAGGCCCTCGGAGAGGTAGTCGAGCCGACCCACGGGGTAGAGCCGCGGAAGCTTGAGCTGCGGTCCGGACTTCTGCTGCGCAAGGAGGTCGGCAACCGTGGCGCGCTTCTGCGGATCGACGAGCGTGGTGACGTAGCCGCGGGGCTTGTTGAGCATGAAATAGCGGTGCTGCTGCGGGCCTTGCAGAAGCTTTCCGTCGACACGGATGTGGTCCTTGTGCGGATCTGCCTTGGTGCCCAGCTCGGTGACGGTCTGGCCGTTTACCTGCACGCGGCCCTCGAGGATGATCTCCTCGGCCTTACGCCGCGAGGCGATGCCAGCCTGCGCGAGGATCTTCTGGAGGCGCTCGCCGGGGGCTTCGACGGCCGCGGTGGACGGCTTGCTGCCGTGGGGCGCCGGCTTGCTCTCAAGGTCCGGGTTTCCGGATCTCCTGTTGCGCTCGGGCGCGCCAGAGCTCTTGTCCACGGTGCCTGAGGTCTTCTTAGCGGTCATGCTTCCATTATGACGGCTTCGTTGGGCCCGCGCGTCAGCTGGCTGTGGCGACCAGACGTCCTCGACGGCTCACGATGGACAGCTTCTCGAGCTTGAGGATCTTGCGTGCCTGGGCCTTTGCGTGGGCCGACCACGGACCTACGGGGTCGAGCCTGCTGTACGCCAGCCAGTGCCGGAGCGCGCGCCGCCGGTGTCCCTGGCGCTCCAGGGCGAGGGCCAGGTTGTAGTGCGCGTCCGCGTAGCCGGGTACCAGGTCGACCGCTTTCCGGTAGGCCTCGATGGCCTCGGGCAGCCTCTTGATCTCGTCGAGGACGTTGCCGAGATCGAAGAACGCGAGCGCGTACTCGGGGTCGGCCACGGTCGCGGCCCGGTAGAGCTCCTCGGCGAGCTGGAACGATCGCGCGTTGTAGTGGATCGTCCCGAGATTGATCAGGGCAGGCGCGTGGGTTGGCCGAATGCGAAGAATGGCCTGGTAGGTTTCGATCGCCTCGGCGAGCTTTTGAGGATCCTCCTCCATCCGCACCGCCTGGAGGAACTTTCCCTGCACGTCGGCGGTCTGCCGGCCAAGCATCGGTCCGGCCATGCCTACGACCTGCACCCGCTGGGCCTGGTCAAGGTCGAAATCAAAGGCCATCTGCTGCGTCAGTGGATCGAGGAGACCGCCGGCGTGCCGGAAGCGCAGACGCGATCCCCGGCCAGCCGAGCTGGCCTCGATCAACGCGTTCCGAATGCCGGAGACCCTCTGCATGGCTTCGAGAGACGCGCGTATGCTTCGCGGCGAGATGCGCCTGGCACGCAGATCGAGGAGGGTGCGCAACTGTGCGAGGTCCTGGAAGTTGTACTCCTCTTTCAGGGGGAGGAGACCGGCGCGGTCCCAGCCCTCCAGCTGACGCCTCCCGAGATGCAAGATTCGAATTACATCCCCACGGCTGAATCGAGTCACGCAACCATCCTGGCTGGCGGTGTCCTTGGCTCCGGTCGTCCCTGGCGGACACCGTCCGCGACTACCTATGGCTGGAGTATGGCTTCCTCGACCTCCACGATCAAGACCAAACGGGGCAATTTCAGCAGATATACGTGGATATCGGGTACCAAACCCGGTTCAGTCTGCGTATTTGTAACCAGGCTGTGAAACTGTCGGCGCATGCGATGAAATTACGTGGGTGGAAGACGTAGCAGACACGAACGGGGACCAAAGTGAAAATGGGCCCTGCGGATGTGATTTTGGATAGGTTTGGAGCCGACGAACGGACTTGAACCGTTGACCTGCTGATTACGAATCAGCTGCTCTACCAACTGAGCTACGTCGGCGAACTCCACCGCAATTCTAACGGCTCGCCGGTCATCGCGCAAAAGTCCGCTGGCTCAAACCTCCTCCTGCTTTGCACGTCCATCACTGAAATCGGTCAGGCTGACGACCAAGCCCTCCACAACCGTGTTGGACTCGAAGACCTTTGCCGCGGGGGTGTCCCCAAATCCGAACAGCTTTGGGATTGCCCAGGAGGCTGAGGCAAAGGCCGCGTCCATCTTTCCGTGATCCTCGAAGGACAGGAGGGGCACTACGCCTAGCGGGTAGTCCGTCAGAAGCGACTGGACGAGCACGAGCGCGCCGGTTCCGAGTGCGGCCAGGGCGGCCGGCTTGTTGTTTTTCCGGCACACGATCGCCATGCCCAGGAAAAACGTCGCGTGCGAATAATCGATGAAGCCATGCATCGTGGGGCTGATCACCTTTGGCAGGCGCTTCTTGATGGCGGGAAGAAACATCGAGCTAAGAACCGACATGGGGAATCTCCGAGACTTTGTCTGTGCGCTGAACGGCGCAGTGCGGATCGGGATGCAGCCGCTCCGTCCTATCTCTGGTCCGATGCAGCATCGGGTATGTCTGCGTCTCTCGCGCCCCTGACATATCAGTGATTCGGTGAAACTCTTTTTAGCCGCTCAAAGTCACCCGTGAAGGGCCGTCCGCGTACGCGAGGCGATCAGTGTGAGGGCAGCCCCGCTTCGTCATCTTCGTGTTCACTTTGGGCGATACCTGTGGCCAGGGCACACGGTCCAAGAAACATCACGGCAAACACCAGAATCACAGCAAGTTCCAACATAGAGGCTCCTCGTGGAGAGCACGTCTGCGCTCTCGCTGAGGTCCTTATCGGCGGCTCACTTCCGATTCTTAGGCCTTTTGTGATCAATTTTCTGGGTGGAAGGGGCCGGACTCTAAACTGATTCGGCAAAAGAGAAGACCGCCCGGCAACAGGGCGGTCTTCTCGCTAGGGAGAATAGTTCCAACGGAGGCAAAGCCATCAGAACTTTCTGGCGAAATACTAGTTTTGGGAAAATTCGATGTCAAGGCTAAAACGGACAGGTTGCAAGTGTTGCAGGTTGTGGCAGTTAGACTTGCCGAGTTGAGCGTTAACGAGGTAGTCACTTTCGACTCCCCTTCGCTTTTTCGCTGTATGAAAGCCTGAACGACCCTGCGAAATGAGCAGCTTACGCGGCCGGAAGCACCATTCCCGGTGCATAGCTGCCCTTTCCATTCGGCCCAGGCGTTACAGACCGGCCGCCTTGGTCTCCCCGATCGCCTTCGCCCGGCTGCCGCTCAGGTCGAGCCGCAGGAACTCCGGCTCGGTGGCGGCGGGCTTGCCCATCAGGACCCGGATCCAGGCGCGCCCAAAGCCCAGGAAGAGGCCCAGCAACACGGCCGCGAGACCCAGGACGCCGCTAAGCACGGCTATGCTGAAGAGGAGGCTCGCGGTCTTCTGCACCTCCGCGTGAAACTCCGGGGGAACGGGCTTGTTCCAGGTGACCTCGGAGCGGAGATGGATCCCGTCCAGCAGTTCTGCGGCCTCGGAAGGCGAGAAGCCGCCGGTTGCCAGCATCACCAGCGGGCCTTCGCGGCGCAGCTTCGCTGTACCGGCCCTTTCGCCTGCGGCATTCAGAGCGGTCTCAACCGCCCGCCCGCGATCCCCGGCGATCTCCGGGGTCGGAAAGAGCAGAAGCGTGAGCTTGCCTTTGGCTCCACCCCGAAGGGCGTACTCTGCGGTGGCCGCCTCGGCGCTCTTGTCAAAGCCCAGGATCCCGGGCGGCAGAGTGCCGCCCATGGCGGCGTACCCGGCCGGCCCAACGGCGTAGTGGACGCTCTCTGAAACGAGGTGGGGAGCTGGAAGGAGTGTGGGCAGGAGTGGCGGGGCGCCCTTGGGTCCGCCGATCTTCGGAAGCATGCCGGCGAGCGCTCGGAGATCGGCCGTGGTTGTGGCGTCGGGCCCGGTCACCTCGGCCAGCACGGTCGACGTTCCCTCGCGAAAGAGGTACCGGCCCCCGGCCGCGGCTTCCTCGCGTCCAACCCTCGCTGCGGCGGGCACAGTCTTCATATCCGGCGAGCGCAGGTAGGTGAAGGCCGAGACCGCCCCGGTCGCATCTTCGAACTGGAGCGCGCGGACGTCGAGGGTTTGCCCGCTCCCGGGCCGGTGGTAGGTCAGGGACTCGCCGCGGCGAAGTCCGTCTTCGCGCAACACCGCCTCCTGACCGTGCTCGCCGCGGTAACACTCGGCACAGCTGGGCGCTATCCCTTCGAGCTCCCACGCACCGATCTTCTCTGGCAGCAGAGGTCCCTGGGGGATGGTGACGGTCGTGGCCGCCTGCCCCAGCACCAACCCGGCTGCCAGGGTCGCCGACACTGTTCCCAACCGCGCAAGCTGCCCTACGACACTGCGTTTTCTTCCAAAAAAGCCCATATCAGGGGAGACTACCACCGCACCCGTTTCGGTAGCACGGGTCTCAGGAGCACCGTCTCACACCCTTGTGCCGACCCTGCCCGGGTGCTTTTGCGCCGAGGCTACTGCGCGCTGGCTCTCTCGGACGCGGTGGCGGGTGGCCGATCGCCGCCGAGCCCGCCCGCGTACCGAGCGACCCCCTTGTAAAGGCTTTCCGCGACCCTCTCCCGATACGCCGGATCACGCAGCTCGCTCGCGTCCTTAGGGTTGGTGACAAACGAGATCTCGGCGAGGATAGAGGGCATGTTGGCTCCGATCAACACGACGAACGGCGCTTTTTTGACACCGCGGTTCTTCAACCCGGTGTTGCCGCGCTCAAGCCCGCCGTAGAGGCTGGTCTCCACGTCGGTGGCAAACTCCCGGCTCTCGGCGATCTTCTCCTTGAGCGCGATCTTCTTTACCAGGTCGCTGAGCTGGTAAATCGACTGGTTGCTGACGGCATTTTCGCGCGCGGCCACGGCGAGCGCATCCGCCTGCTGGGTGAAGTTCAGGTAGTAGGTCTCCACGCCCCGGGCGCTCGCGTCCGAAGAGGAGTTTGCGTGGATGGAGAGGAAGAGGTCGGCCTGCGCCTTGTTTGCCATCGCCGTCCTTGTCTCGAGCGGAACAAAGGTGTCGTCGGACCGAGTGTAGATGACGTCGGCGCCGAGCCGCTCGTGGAGCAGCTTGCCGAGGCGCAGCGCGACGTCCAGCACGACATCCTTCTCCTCGAGGCCATCGACGCCGAGGGTTCCCGAGTCGTGCCCGCCGTGCCCCGCATCGATGACAATGCGGCCGATCTTCAGGCCCAAGGCGCGAACGAGGCTCGTCTGCCCGTCGGCCGTTGGCACCGCGGCCCTTGCCGGCGTTCCCGGGTCCCCGACCACGCGAGCGTCGGAGGGCTTCAGCTTCCCCTTGCGTGGACGTCCGCTGGCAGCCGTGAGCGAGTTCGGTGCTGCGGGCGTTGTCGCAACTGCGCCTGGACCCTCCCGGGCGGCCGACGGGTTCGGACTCCCACGCCCATTCACAGGCTGCGCTCGACTGCCGGCGCCGGTTGACGCCAGCTCCCCCTGGTTTGCCGCAACCTTGTCCGTCGCGCCCTTGTCTGCCGCACCCTGGCCTGCCGCGCCCCTGTCGGCGGTGCTGCGGGCGGGATTGCCCACACTTGCATCGCCGGCGCCGACATCCCGACTCTTGCCCGGGACCACCGCCGAGATGGGCTGCGAGGTGGGCACGCTTGTCGCCTCCACCTTGCCCGGCTGCTCGCTAAGCCTGGCCACATCGAGACCGCTGCCGCCGTTGACGGCGCGCGTGTTCGGCACCGAAACGGCCTGCTTCGCCGGTGCATCCACGGTTGCCATGGGCGGCGTGGCCGGCTTCACGGCACCGTGAATATCGATGATCAAGCGGTACGGGTTGGGCAGCAGAAACGCCGAGTACTCGGTCACGTCGTTGACGTCCAGCACGACGCGTGTCATGTCACCCGAGCTCTGCGCGACACGGATCCTGCGCAGAAACCCGTCGTCCGTGACCCGGAAGCTTTTGCCGATCAACTCCGGCGCGAGCTTTGCCCCGTGGAGGTCGAAGTAGATGCGGTCCGGCCCCGGCACCCGCGCCGCCTCGTACTCCACCTCACCGCCAAGATCGATGGCTACGCGCGTGTAGCTCGGGGTCGACCAGTGCCGAATTCCTGTGACGGTGGCCAGCGGACCCTTGTGATGAACGACGGACAGCCCGGCCGGAGCCGCAGAGGCGGTCGGACCCGATGCCTGGGACGCTGCCGGGACGCGACCTGGGACGCAACCTGGGACGCAACTGGGACAGAGGCCTGCACCGTGACGCCGCCGGATTTTCGGCCAGGTTTGCCCGAGGCGAGGAGGCATCTGCTCCACCCAGCCGCGTCGGTAGCCCTGGTCGTTGCGGCTGATGATGTCGGTGCGGGAGCCGAGGAGGCCCTGTTGCCCACTCCGCGTCCGCCGCTTTGTCGGGCTGTGGAGGCCAGCCCGGCGCGTGCCTCCTCGGCCAGGGCACTGCCGGGATACTGCTTGAGCAGCAACGCGTACCGCTCGGTTGCTGCCGCGGCGTCATGGAGGTCGTTCTCCTGAATCTGTCCCTGGGCGAGCAGAGCGCCGACCCGCAGCGAGCTTCCGGGATACTGCGTCCGCAAGAACTCGTACTGGCCGATCGCCGCCTTGAGCAGCTTCGGGTTCCGCTCGCCGCGCCCCTCTTCCTCGAGCAGCTCCGCCACGGCATGGACTGCCTCCGCCGCGTGCATACCCTGCGGGGTCTCGTGGTAGATGGCGCGAAACTCGTCCATCACATGGGTGTACTCGGCCCTGGTCCGGGTCGACTCCGGCTGTGATTCGAATGCGTCGCGCGTGCGCTCGGCGCGCTCCCATTGCGAGATCTCGGAGAGCCTGCGCGGCTCGGCGTGCCCGGGGAGAACAGCCAGGCAGCACCACGCTCCCGCTGCTATGCGCGGAAGCCGGCCTCGAAGCTCTCGTACCCCAATGCGGAAAGACATCACGGTTAAGGCTACAAAGCCGCATCCCACTGTGCTGCACCTATTTGCCGCAGGTACACGCGGGGGTACCTCTCCCCTGGGGCGCAGCGGATGCAGAGCGGGTAGATGCTAGGAGAGCAGACCGCCCACAACCTCCGCGGCCTTCTCGAGGGCTCCGTCAAGCGCACCCGCATCGCTTCCGCCGGCCTCGGCCAGGTCTGGCCGGCCGCCCCCCCGACCACCTACCATGCCAGCCAGCTCTGAGACGACCTTGCCGGCCTGCACCCGAGCGGTGAGGTCCTTCGTGACACCGACGATCAGCGACACCTTGCCTTCGGCCGCGGCGCCCAGGATCACGACGCCCGACTGGAGCTTGCCTCGCAGCTCATCGACCAGGTTGCGCATCTGCGCCTTGTCGAGGGCGTCCACTCGCTGGGCCAGTACTTTGATTCCCTTTGACCTCAACCGCGCTCGAGGCTGCACCTGCGGTGGCTGCGGAGGCGGACTTCATGCGCACCTGCTCCAGCTCCCGCCGCAGCCGCTTGATCTCCTCCTCCTGCGTCTGGAAGCGGGCACGCAGGGCCTCGGCCGGTGCGCTCTCGCTCGAAGCTGTGCTGCCGCCGCCGGCGAACTGCGTTGCCACGCGGGCGACGTCGGCATCGCGGCGAAACTCGCGGAGCGAACCCGTTCCCGTCACGGCTTCAACGCGCCGGACTCCGGAGGAGACGCTTCCCTGCCCGACGAGCTTGATGAGGCCGATCTCGCCCGTTGCGCCGACGTGGGTGCCGCCGCAGAGCTCGGTCGAAAAGCCGTGCGGACCGCCGATCAGCACTACCCGGACGCGGTCGCCATACTTTTCGCCAAACAGGGCCATGGCGCCGTAGTCGTTGACGGCCTCGTCGATGGGCACATCGACCAGCGTCTCCACCTTTGCGTTTGCGAGCACCTGCGCGTTGACCAGGTCCTCGATCTGCTGCTGCTCCTCCTCGGCCACACCGGCGAAGTGCGAGAAGTCAAAGCGCAGCCTGGACCGATCGACGAGCGAGCCGGCCTGCTTCACGTGCTTGCCCAGGACCTCGCGCAGAGCGGCGTGGAGAAGGTGGGTGGCGGTGTGGTTGCGCATCGTCGCCCGCCGGACCTCTCCGTCGACGGCGGTGTCGACGACATCACCGACGGCGATGCGTTCGCGCGCGACGACCCGGTGCGCCCACACACCCTGGACGGGCTTTGAACAGCCGCTTACGTCGGCAACGACTGCGTTGTGGTCCGCCGAATAGAGCGAGCCGACATCGCCCACCTGTCCGCCTGAGTCCGCGTAGAAGCTGGTAGCGTCGAGGACGACCTCGCCGGCCTCGCCGGGCGCGAGCTCGCTGACGCCAAGGCCGTCGCGCACCAGGGCCAGGACCCGGGCTCCGTCCAGCCGCAGAGCTGAGTACCCGGCGAAGTCGGTCTTTGGGAGCTCGCGATAGACGGGTGCTGCTGACTTTTGCGAGCCGCCCTTCCAGGAGGCGCGGGCGCGGGCCTGCTCTTCTTCTTTGGCTCGCTCAAATCCTGCATCGTCAAACGCCGAGTCACGTGCGTCACGAGCCGCATCTTGGATGAAATCCTTCGGTAGACCGTACGTCTCGAAGATGATGAAAGGCTTCTCTTCCGTCGACGGACAAATACCTTCGACCCGGCCTGCTAAAGTTCGTGCGTAAATCGCGAATAGCAGGTCCACATCACTGGGATGAGAGATGCTTCGAAGACCATCTATTGAAGCCATCGGGGTTCCTACTTGCACGAGCATGCTATGAAGCGTGCTCGATACGCGGTGCAGCTCCACGTCCGCGAGCGTTCTCTTCCAAGAATTCGCGCTTTCGTTCGCTGTAACAGACCTTCAAGCCTCGAAGCTCCAAAAACCATCACCCGCGCAAACTGCTCCTCTTCGGCGAGCACCGTCCTACTCACGCGCTCCGAGTGCTCCACCAGCTCGGGATACGCGACCTTCATCTCATCCCGGACGGCTCGGACCATCTCAAACAGGAACGGCTTTTCCTGACCTAGAAGCCGGCCGTGACGGATGCCGCGCCGCATGATCTTCCGCAGTACGTACCCGCGACCCTCGTTTGCTGGAAGCACTCCATCCGAGATGAGGAATGTTGCCGCCCGCGCGTGATCGGCGATGATGCGGAGTGAAGCCGTCTCCTTTTCTCCAGCGCCGGCAAACTTTTCCCGAGACCATCCGACCAGCTCGGCCGCCCGCTCAATCAAGCGGCAGGAAGAGATCCGTTTCGAAGTTGCTGAGCACGCCCTGCAGCACCGCGGCGATCCGCTCGAGACCCATGCCGGTATCGATCGAGGGCCTTGGCAGTGGGCGTCAGCACGCCACCGGCGCCGCGGTCGAACTGCATGAATACGAGGTTCCAGACCTCGACGTATCTCTGCTCGTCCTCCGGAAACGGAAGGTCGATGCCGGGCGTCTCGGCCGCCTCGAGTCCGAGGTCGTAGAAGATCTCCGAGCAGGGGCCGCAGGGGCCCGTGTCGCCCATGGCCCAGAAGTTATCCTTGCCCGGCATGGCGAAGATCCGATCGGCAGGCACGCCCACCTCCTGCCAGAAGCCCGCCGCTTCATCGTCCCGAGGTACATTTCCTTCGCCCTCGAAGATCGTCACGTACAGCTTCGCCGGATCGATCCCGAACCAGTGCGGACTGGTCAGCAGCTCCCACGCATACGCGATGGCGTCGCGCTTGAAGTAGTCGCCGAAGCTGAAGTTCCCGAGCATCTCGAAGAAGGTGTGGTGCCGGCGTGTGAAGCCGACGTTCTCGAGGTCGTTATGCTTGCCGCCGGCGCGCACGCACTTCTGCGAGGTCGCTGCGCGCGTGTAGGACCTCTGCTCCTGGCCCAAGGAAGACATCCTTGAACTGGTTCATGCCGGCATTTGTAAACAGCAGCGTCGGATCGTTGGCGGGGACCAGCGACGAGGAGTGCACGCGCCGATGTCCCTTTGTCTCAAAGAACCGCAGAAAATCTTCGCGAATCTGGCTCCCTGACCTGTACACCATAGACCTGAAGTTTAGCAGCGACATCTACCCCCTCGGGTCGCCCGGCATCTGCCGGCATGCAGCGACCGCACCTACGCCAGCCCATGCACCCTCAGAACCACGTCTGTCGACGGTACTGGAGATATTGCTCGCCGAACCGTGCCTCGAGCACCCGCGCCTCTCTTCGCGCACGCGCCAGCTGCACCGGCACGAGCACCGCTGCAATCACGACCGGCCACCATCTTCGCGAGGACCAGCCCCGCCCCGACGAACAGCCCTACACCTGCGACGTAGATCGGATTCCGCAACCGCGCATACACGCCCGTGGTCACCAGGCGCGATGCCCGGGCACGGACCGAGAACGCATTGCCCAGCTGCCGCCGCGCCACGATCAGGAGCACCATCGACGCGACCAGCAATACGACCGCCGACCGCCTTCGACGGCGTCCATCTGACATAGCGGAACCACACCGCGATCATCAGCAGCTCCACCGCGAAGATCGCCGTCGTGACCCGGTTCAGCATCCGCTCACCTCAAACGCAGAATACCTCCCCCGGTGCACGGTCTTAGATCCCCGGCGCCCAGGTCCAGCCCTCGACCACATACTTCGGATCACGAGGTCTCGGCAGCCGGGCGAACTCCGCCCTCCGCTCGGTCATGACCATCGCGCTCACAAGCGCGTCGAAGGCATCTTCGCCAGCGCGGGCACGCTCCATCACTGCGTCCGCGAAAGCGCAGCGTACGCCGGCCTCTCCCTTCGCTTCCGCAGGAGGTAAGCGGCGCGAGCGGCGGCGTTGGACTTGTGGACCGGACCGGTATTCAGCCGCGAATACATCTCGACCACGAGCGGCCGGGCATCGTCCTGGCCGAGCCGCGGATCATCAAATGGCCACACGGCGAAGCCCGCCTCACGCAGGCGCAGCAGACACCGGCATTCCCCGCAGCGAGGCTGTGCCGACGCTGCCCGATCCGCCGATCTGGAAGACGCTCTTGGGGGTGATCCCCTTGACGCGCGCAACCCGCTCCTCTTCCGGTATGTGCGCGATCAGCTTGCAGTCGATATCGGTCGCGCGCATCATGCGATGGAGGTTCTCGCCTGAGAACTCCGCGGGGCGCTTGCCGGGCTTGCCCCAGAACCTTTCGTCGCCATGACCTCGCTCAAGCCAGCGCTCGCCATGCTCCTCCGTCACCACCCGCCAGAACTCCGGACCTGTCCGGCACCCGTGCTCGCCCAGCACAAACCACTCGGGGAAGCTGAAGCAGAAATCGAAGCCGACCACCATTCGCGGCGTTGCCCGCGCCATGTCGATCAGCCACTCCGCTACCTCTGCCCGGGTGCGCCCGTTTTCGAGCTGCACCGTTCCGCCATACACGTCCGAACGTCCCCGAGAGCGCGCGCGCCCCAGCCCCGCCGCGGTCCACACCGCCGCATAGATGTGCCGCCGTTGTCCCGCGGTATCGACACGGCCTGACCAGTCGATTGCCACAACCCGCTCCAGATCCCCGGTCATCGCTTGTTGTCTTTGGTATGTAAGTTCAGGCCAAACTTCGGCGCGCTCCTGGTGCCCGAGATCCTGATCGGGATCTCTGCTCCTGCGCCGCGTTTGTGAAAGAACGGATCGACCGGCTTCAGCAACAGGCGCTTCCACCAGGAGGACACCATCTGCGAAAGCCTCGCCTCCGTTCTGACCTTTCCGTAGAACTCGAATCGCTGCCCGTCGAGCGAGTAGACGCCGGTGAGCGCGACACTCGCCCCGGGAAGCGTGTACTCAAGGTCGCCGAAGGTCAGCTTTCCGGCGGCGAGGTCGAACGTTCCGGTCATCTGCGAGACCACGTCCGGCGCCCCGGGCCTGGCCTTCTCCGGCTCTCCTTGAGCGCGCATGCTCAGCATGTCTACCTTGTCCTCCATCTGTGGATCGGTGAAGTGAATGCCGTGGAGCGTGAAGGCGCCCTTGGTGCGCAGCTTCTCGGTTACGCTTTCCCTGCCGGGCCGGATGTGCAGCTTCGCCCGCGTCGAAATCACGCCGGTCATCACGGGCGGCCTTGTCTTCGACCGCGAGCTGCAGGAAGTCTTCGATTCGCCCTGCCGGCACGTCGATTGCGAGATCGATGTCGTGTCCCCTGCCCCTGATGTTGACGACGGCGCCATGACAGAAGAAGTGCGATCTGCCCAGCGTCGCGTCGACCGCCTGCAGATAGGTGTCGCCGGTTGTTCCATCTACCACCGCCCGAAATCTCGCCGTCAAGGGCATGGCGTGATTGGCCGTGTCCAGCGAAAAGTTTGGCACATCGGTCGTACCCTGCACCGCAATCCGATCGAGCTGTCCATCGAAGGTGCCGGTCGAGTGCAGCATGCCACCGAGACCCTTGATGGTGTTCAGATCTGCGTGTTCGAAGACATATCTGCCCGAGGCGGCGGAATTGCCGGGAGCCTCCGTGTTCCAGGGGCCAAAGCTCCCGACGGCGTGGATCTCTCCCTTCGGGATCGCGTTGGTCAGCACCGCGTCATACGGCCAGGGTGCATCGGGACCAACGTCGTGGAGCACGATGTGCTCGAGGACGAACAGCTTTGGATCCTTGTCGGGCTTGTCGTTCCCGATCACCAGCGTCGAGTCGTCGCAGACAATCTCCTTGACGACGATCTTGATCTTGCCGGGGCGGTGCGTCTCTACCGGACCGTGCTGCCGCATCGGTCCCGGTGCGATGTGGATCGCCAGGCCGGTCACGAAGACCGTCTCCACATGCATGGGTTTGAAGAGGAGACCAAGCAGTGACGCTCGAAATGCAAAGCTTCGAACACCTATCAGGGGTGCGGTCGGTCGCGCGGTCAACACGTCGTCGGGCGGGGATATCCGCAGACCTCCACCCCTGACCTCAAGGCCGCGATTGACGGAGACCTCGATGCTGTCCAGCTCCACCCTGCCGTCAAAGCGCGTCCGAAGCGTCTCGATCACGCGGCCCTTCAGGATGGGACCGGCTCGCGCCACGAGCACCTCGAGCACGATGGCCAGCACCGCCGCCGAAAGCAGAAGGCTCCACACAACCCAATGCCAGGCTTTGCGATGCTGGTGTTCGCCGGCCGGCATCCCCGGATGATCAGTTCCTGCAGTCAAGGCAATCCTTTAGGAGGCGCCACGGTCCGCCGTGGGCAGTTTCCGGCCCCGCGGATGAGAGTCCCAAAACAAGGAAGGATTGTCTACTCTTGCTGTGTCGCTTGCAAAGGATTCGCGGCGCCTATGCGGTGCCGAGGGAACGGTAACTCTGCAAACGAGGACGTTCTCGGCGGCCGATCGCCTCTAAGGCAGGGATCTAACGGTTCAGATACGCGGCCCGGGCCAGCCCCGCGAACGCCTCCACCACCGCCCGGCTTTCACCCGCTCGGTACGCGAGCTCGATCTCGCTTCTTACGGTGACCCCACGCAGCGGCCGGCACACCACCTCCGACTCCGGCGCGACGATCTTTTCGACGCATGCCGGCGCGATGCTGACCCCGAGCCCCGCACCGATCAGCCGCAGGATCGTAAGCCAGTTCGACGCCTCCTGCACTACCCGGGGCTGAAATCCGTGTTGCGCAAACGCCGACATCGGCCTTCGGAACGCGAGGTCTCCAGCACTCGGCGAGTAGAAGACGAAGGGCTCGTCCCGCAGCTCCAAGGGTGCGACCCACCTTTTGGCAGCCAGGGGATGCCACGAGGGGAGCACCGCAACGAACTTCTCCGAGAAGAGCGTCTCGACCACGAGGCCCTCAACCGGTCCGCCGTCGCGGAGAAATCCGATGTCCAGCGTACCCGTTTCGAGCCCACGCACGACCTGCGAGGTGAACGATTCGTGGAGGTTCAGCTGCACCCTGGGGAAGGCCGTCCGGTACTGGCGAAAGATGTCCGGCAAGGAGGTCAGCATCCCCGATCCGATAAAGCCGACGCGCAGCACTCCCTGCTCGCCGCGCCCGACACTGCGGACCTCCTCGACATCCTCCTCGACTGTGCTCAAGGTTCGCCGCGCCCTTTGGAGGAAGACCTCGCCCGCGCTTGTCAGCTGAACGGCCCGCGAGGTCCGGTGAAACAGGGCATGCCCAAGCATCGCTTCGAGTCGCCGTATCTGCTGCGAGAGGGGCGGCTGAGCCAGGTGAAGTCTCCGGGCCGCACGTCCGAAGTGCAGCTCCTCGGCGACCGCGACGAAATACCGGAGGTGCCGAAGCTCGATACCGAGATCCATACTTGAAACATCCTAATCCGAACGAACAGGATATTGGACATATCGGCCAGGGGACGCGAAGCTTGTGGTTAAGGGGATTGCCTTATGTCAGACGCCATCGTCGAAAGCTCGCCCGCGTCGACCGCCTCCGCCCCGCGGGACAAGCCTCGGATCGAGATCCGCCCCTTTCAGCCGGCCGATGCCGCCGCCTTCTTCGCCCTGAACGAGCAGTGGATCTCGAGGCACTTCGGCATGGAACCGCGCGATCACCTGAACCTCGGCGACCCTCAACGGAGCATCCTCGAACCGGGCGGCCACATCCTGATGGCCTTTGCGGGCGTTCGGCCGGTAGGCTGCTGCGCACTAATCCCGGAGCACGAGAGCGAGTTCGAGCTTGCCAAGATGGCTGTTGCCGAGGACGTCCGCGGTCAGGGCCTGGGACGGCGCATACTCCTCGCGGCCATTGACCTCGCCCGATCGCTCGGAGCCCGCCGGCTCACCCTGGGAAGCAGCACCAAGCTCCCCGACGCCGTTCACCTGTACGAGTCTGTCGGCTTCCGCCACATTCCGGCCGAGCATCGTAAGCCCTCCCCTTACGCGCGCGCCGACGTCTTCATGGAGATGAATCTTTAGGTCCTCAGGACAGTACCTGCCAGCCAAGACAGGTGGGATCGTTATCCTGTCTGGACGGCGGAACCTTTGCGCGGGGCGTGCGTACCTTTGGAGGGGAGGGGCACGTGTGCTCGCATCCCGGATACGCCAAGATGCCGGGCGACCATACGGCCCCGGGGGAGCAGATTTCGATGATTAAACTTATTCTGTGGTGCGTGCTTCTGCTGCTCTGCTGGCCCCTGGCTCTGCTGGCGCTGGTACTTTACCCGCTTATCTGGCTTGTGCTTCTGCCGTTCCGCGCGGTGGGCCTGGTCGTCCAGGGGACCTTTGAGCTTATCTCGGCCCTGTTCCTGCTTCCGGCGCGCATCGTCAAAGCTATTTAGCGCCAGTGTCCGCCCTGCCCCGGTGGGTCACTCGATGCCTTCCAGATCCGACTCCTCCACCTCCACCTTCCACGCGCGCAGCACCTTCCAGATCGCGGCCGAACTGAATCCAGCACGCATCAGCCGCCCCATCACCCGTGCGGTCTCCTTTTCGTTGGCGGGCGCGCGCATGCGCTTGCGCTCGGTGTACTGGCGGGCCAGCTCCGCCTCATCCACATCCTCGTAGGCTGTCTGGATGGTGGTCGCGACGAGCTCCTTCCCGACACCCTTTGAGGTGAGGTCCTGCTGCACGCGCCGCTGCCCGAACTTCTGCGCTTCCTTGCGGACGCGCGTGTAGTCGGCTGCAAAGCGTTCGTCGCTGAGGTAGCGCAGCTCGACCAGGCGCGCCACCACACGGTCCATCGCCTGCTCGCCGGCCTCGCCCGCCTCGGCCCGGGGCTTCATGAGACGGCGGAGGTCGCGCACTGTCCGCATCCGCCGCGCCAGGGAGCCGACGGCGTACTCGAACAATCCGTCCTCCCCAACGGGATCCCGCTTCTTCGGCTTGGCAAAGGCCACTGTCTCTTCCCGCCCTTTCCCCGGGGACCCTTGCGCGCAGCGTTGCGTTCGGCCCCTACCCCATCTTTTCACCCTCCCGGAGCATTAGGACAGAGCAAGGTTTATGCGCAACAATAGCCGGGTGGGGCTAGCACCTGCAACGAATACGGCTGCAGCCCGTCTATCGACAGTGAGCGTCTATGGGCGCAGACCGCTGATCGGCACGGACTGTTAGCGAAACAAGTCGCGCATCCAAGGCGCCAACACCAAGTTCCGGGAACCGCTATCCATGAAGCCCCTTCTCACCCTTTGTGCAACCCTCTTTCTGGGCGCTCTCTCTGCCGCGGCGCCGGCACAGGACAGCTCCGTTGCGGGCTTCGGCCCCCTGGACCCTACGCCACCTACCTCGATCGCTCCGGCTGAGATCATTAAGCGATTTGGGGAACGCGAGGCTGCGTTCAGCAAGGCGCGCGATGCGTACACCTTCCGCCAGACGGTCAAGGTCGACACCATCTCGGACGACACGGGCAAGCCGGACGGCGAGTACCAGCAGGTTACGGACGTCGTTTTCGACCGCAACGGCAAGCGCGACGAGCACGTTGTCTTCGCTCCGCAGAACACCCTTGAACGCGTCCAGATGTCCACCGCCGACTTCCAGGACATCGAGCACCGCCTGCCCTTCATTCTCACGACCGACGACCTGCCCCAGTATGACGTGACTTATCTTGGCAGGCAGAAGGTGGACGACCTCGACACCTACGTCTTCCATGCCGGGCCCAAGGTGCTGGAGAAGAACAAACGGTATTTCGAGGGGAAGGTGTGGGTGGACCAGCAAGATATGCAGATCGTGCTTGTGAACGGCAAGAGCGTCCCTGACAACAAGAAGAAGGGCCAGGAGGATCTGTCACCTCCCTACACGACGTACTACGAGCAGGTCGACGGCAAGTACTGGTTCCCCACGTACACCAAGGCCGAGGGCGATCTCCACTTCTCTGGTGGCAACGGCTACATGAGCCAGACGGTTCACATCAAGACCATCGTCCGCTACACCGACTACAAACGCTTCCGCGCCACCAGCCGCATCATCTACAACGGCGAAGACATCACCGACCAGAGCCAGGACCCGAACAAGACCGCACCGGCACAGCCGGATCCAAAGTCGCCGCAGCCGTAAGGTGTCTGAAGGGGAGGAAGAGCCGGACGCGCACGGTTTGTGTGTGAGACATAAAGCTTCAGTGGAGTGTCCTCGGGCAACAGGACTGGACGTTAAATTTGCGTGTAATCCAGTAACCGAGGACCCCACCCCGTAGACAGCAGGCCACCGCTGTTCCTCTGCCGTCATCCAAAGAAGCTCATCCCAAGCGCCGCAGCGCGTCCAGCGGAACGCAATATGGGACCCGGAGCAGACAGATGGCCGTACTATCCCCAACAAGCCCAATCACGTCCAGCAGCACCCCGGCAGCCTCAGGCGGCGAACACTTCTCGCCTCTGCCCAAGTCGAAAAAGGACGGCTACGTGACCGCGCACGCCGTTCAGACGATCCTTGCCGACGCTAACACGCTCTTCAACCTGTGGAGCGATGTCGAATCGATCCCGCGCTGGCAGGAGCACGTCGTCTCTGTAACGCGCACCGACGACCGGACCAGCCACTGGGTTATGGGCAACCCCGAGGATCCCGAGGGCAAACGGATCGAGTTCGATTCTGTGTCTGAGTCCACCCCGGGCAGCCGCATCAGCTGGCATTCCATCTCGGGTGATGTGGAACAGGGTGGTGAGGTGAACTTCGTCCCGGTACAGAAGGGCGAGTTCAGCGGCACCCGGGTCACGCTGATCCAAACGGTCAAGGTCCCGGGCGGACTCCTGGGCAATACCGCGGCCGCAGTTGCCAAACGCAGCCCCGAACAGACGGTGGTCGAGAACCTTCGGCACTTCAAGGAGATCGTTGAAGCGGGCGAGATTCCCTCGGTCAAGGGTCAACCGCACGGCCCGCGCGGAGTCACCGGCGCGACCAAGGAGTGGGCGCTCGGCGAGACCAACCCAACGCCCCCTGGAACCAGCGTTCATCCTGATCCCCAGCCTGCACACGGCGGCGCGACACCAATAAACGAACGGAATAACCGGCTCCCCTGAGCGCTAATTTTGGAGAAACATTATGAAGGCTGTCTGCTGGATGGGAACCCATTCCATCGAAGTCCACGAAGTGCCTGATCCCCAGATCATCAACCCGCAGGACGCTGTCATCCGCGTCACGAAGACTGCCATCTGCGGCTCCGACATTCACCTTTACGACGGCTACATTCCGACGATGGAGTCGGGCGACATCCTCGGACATGAGTTTATGGGGATCGTCGAAGAGGTGGGACCTGCGGTGAAGAATCTCAAGCGCGGCGATCGCGTCGTGGTCCCGTTCACCATCGCATGCGGCAACTGCCTGTTCTGCCGCAAGACCCTTTGGAGCCTCTGCGACAACAGCAACCCGAACGCACATGTCGCCGAGACGATGTACGGTTACAGCGGCTCTGCACTGTTCGGCTACTCGCACATCTACGGGGGATACGCCGGAGGACAGGCCCAGTATGTCCGCGTGCCGTTCGCTGATGTGGGCCCCATCAAGATCGAAAACGATCTCCCGGACGACAAGGTTCTCTTCCTTTCGGACATCTTTCCGACCGGCTACATGGGTGCGGAGAACGCCAACATCCAGCCGGGCGATACGGTCGCTGTCTGGGGCTGCGGTCCGGTAGGACTCTTCGCCATCGCGAGCGCCTTCATGCTTGGAGCGGACAAGGTCTTCGCCATCGATCGCTTTCCCGAGCGACTCGCACTGGCCCGGCAATGCGGTGCCACGACGATCGACTACACCCAGGATGACGTGCTCGTGATCGAGGCGCTGCGCGACCTGACCGGCGGCATCGGCCCGGACTGCTGCATCGATGCGGTCGGCATGGAAGCCCATTCGAATACGACTGTTGGCCTCTACGACAAGGTGAAGCAGGCAATCATGCTCGAGACCGATCGCCCCTTTGTGCTGCGCCAGGCCTTCCAGGCCATCCGTAAGGGCGGCACCCTCTCCATCCCCGGCGTGTACGGCGGCGTGATCGACAAGGTCAACTTCGGCGCAGCGTTCGGCAAGGGCATCAATATGGCCATGGGACAGACCCACATGCACCGCTACCTGAAGCCACTGCTCGAGCGGGTTGAGAAGGGTGAGATCGATCCGAGCTTCCTGATCTCGGACCGTATCGGCATCAACCAGGCGCCCGAGTACTACAAGAAGTGGCAGGCCAAGGAGGACGGGATCACTAAGATTGTGATCGATCCCTGGGTCGACTCGGTCGCGAACCCCCGGTCCAAGGTCGCCTAAGCCGCGTAACTTCTTCTCTCAACCAGCAAAGAACGGCGGAGACCCAGTCTACGGATCTCCGCCGTTTCTTTTAGCCCCGACCGTCGTTACGCGGCGTCGCCCGCCTCGAAGTAAAGATACTTCCGCCAGGCGGCATCCGCGCTTCCGATCATGCGCATGATGTGCCTTGAGGTGTGGAGAGAGAAGGGCCGCGGCTCCCGCAGAAGTCGCATCTCGGTGAGTTCATGGAGCAGCTGGTTGCCCTTCCGGCGATTGCAGCTGTGGCAGCACGCGACCAGGTTCTCCCAGGTGGAGAGACCGCCTCGCGACCTTGGGATCACATGGTCGAGCGTCAGCTCGCCCGCGGTTAGAACTACCTGGCAGTACTGGCAGCTGTTCCTATCCCTTAGCAGAATGTTCTTGCGCGAGAGCGCCCGCGTCTGGTGCGGGATCCTCCGGTACTCGAGCAGACGGATCACGCTCGGCATTGGCACGTTGATCCGCTCCGCATGGAGGGTCGTCCCCTGCTCCTCCTCCGTCTTTGCCACGCCCTTTAACACCAGCACCAGCGCCCGTCGCGCACCGCAGATGTTGATGGGCTCGTAGCTCGCGTTCAGCACCAGAACGGGTGTCTGCATCGCGGGCTGCCGAAAGACTCCGGCGCGTACATCGATCTCGGTCGTCGGCCTCGGATGCGCGTGCCCTGCATGTCGCCCGCTCGCAGCCGTCCTGCTGCCCGTCCTCGCCTTGCGTAGCTTCCCCGACTGCATCAGATGTACCCTCCGACTTCGATTGGGACCTGCCCAAAGCCTGTGACAGGCAGGCTGCTTCCCGTCTGCCCCGCATCCCACATGGCAACGGACTCCACCTGCGCGCGCGCCAGCGTTGCAACCAGCACCCGGCGCGCTCCGGCGCTGAGCAGCGCCTGCGCACAGACCCGGGCCGTCGCACCGGTAGTGTAGATGTCGTCGATCAACAGCACGTCACGGCCCGCGACCGCGCCCGGATCCGCGACCGCAAAGGCCTCCCGGAGGTTGAGTCGACGTGCACGAGTCGAAAGCCCGAACTGGCTGTCCGTTTCCCGCACACGCTGGAGTGCACGATGTGCCGGCCGCAGCCTCCAATCCGGCCTCCGCCGCTTCAACTCCTCGACTGCCTCGTCGGCGAGAAGCTCCGCGTGATTGAAGCCGCGGGCTCGCTCCTTTGACCGAAACAGCGGAACGGCGACCACCAGCAGCTCGTCTGGTACGGACCCGGTTGCCGACGCATTGATCTCTCCTTCGAGCAGCTCCACGGCACTCGCCAGCATCCGGCCAAGTGGCCGAGCGAGGCTCCTCACCCGCTCGTACTTGAGCAGGTGGAGCATCTCGCGCAGGCCATCCTCATACACCGCAAACGCAACCGCACGTACAAACGCTGGCGCCGCCCTTCGACAGGGCGTGCATTGCGGTGCCTCCCTCGCGAACCCTTCGGCGAACCGCTCGTCCTCCATGCCCATCCGCTCACCGCAGGTCGAACACAGGAGACCCCTCTGCAGTAGGACCCGGCCGACACAAGGGTCGCATACCGGCACGCGGCCGGCACGCACCAGGGGACCCGCGCATACGCGGCACTCGCCTGGAAAGATTGTCGTTACAAGGTCATCGACCGCCCCACGGGCCCAACTTTGAAGCACTCGTCCGCGCCGAGGTCCGGAGGCACGGGCTCCAAAGCGCCGCGGTCTGTCGGAACGGATGGAAGCTGAATCGCCTAACGCGTGAGCGATCCGGGGTGTATCGTTTCGTTTCTCTGAAGCGTTGAGGTTATCGGAACGCCACCCCGCGTCCCCTTCGTTCCCACCAGATGGCCCGCCCGGCAATGCACCGGCAGACCTCCCGAGCGACATGTCATTCGAGCTTTCGCTGAAGACTCACCTCATTCGCACGGCGCTCCAGGTCGTCGGACCGCGTCGTTGCCCGAAGTATAAGCGCACCCTGGAGATCGGGCAAGCGGTTGGTGGGGGTGCTCCCAGGTGATCAACAGCGCTCACCTTAGGCTTGGGTTCAGCGAATCGCATCGAGCGCCTGCTCGACGTCCAGGATCAGATCCGCGGGATCCTCGAGGCCCACATGGAGGCGCACGATCCGAAACCCATATCCGGACCGTGTGCCCGCAGTCTGACGTAGGTCATAGTTCAGCACCAGGCTCTCCACCCCGCCCCAGCTGTACCCCTGCTTGAACAGCTTCAAAGCGTCCGCGAAGGCGCGCGTTGCGGCAAACGAGACCCCCTCGCGAAACACAAAGGAGAAGAGCCCGCAGGCACCCGTGAAGTCCCGCATCCAAAGGTCGTGCCCAGGGCAGCTCGCCAACCCTGGATGGAGCACGCGCTCAATCTCTGAGCGATTTGCCAGCCATTCCGCGAGCAACATCGCGCCCCGCTGGTGTGCGTCAAGCCGCACCGCCAGGGTCAGCAACCCACGTAGAGCGAGGCTGCAGTCATCGGGAGACACGCCGATTCCCAGCAGCCCGCGCGTCGCGGCCAGCTGGTTGAGCACCACGTCATCCTTTGCCGTCACACTCCCCAGCAGCAGGTCGCTGTGCCCACCCACATACTTGGTCAACGCCTGCAACGTGATGTCGGCCCCGTGTGCCAGGGCGTCGAAGAGCACCCCTGCAGCCCAGGTGTTATCCATGGCGACCAGGGCTCCGGCCGCGTGCGCCGCGCGAGCGATCGCCGGAACGTCCTGCACCTCCATGGTGATCGAGCCTGGGCTCTCACACCAGACCAGACGCGTGTTCTCTCGCATGGACGTCGCGATCCCGGCGCCTAACACAGGGTCGTAGAAGTCCACCTCCACACCCATGCCCGGCAGAAGTTCCTTCGCCAGCCGCTGGCTCGGACCGTAGGCATTCTCGGGTAGCAGCACATGGTCGCCAGCCTTCAGAAGCGCCAGGTTCACGAGCGCAATAGCGGCCTGCCCGCTCGGCACGAGCACCGTCCCTGCACCACCCTCGATCGCGCAGATCCGCCCGGCCAGCTCGGCCGTCGTCGGCGTTCCGTAGAGCCCGTACGTCCACCCGTCGCGCTCCGGCCGGTACCCTTCGCGCACCGAGGCCGCATCCGGGAATACCACCGTGGAAGCTCGATACACGGGGGAGGCCAGTGAGTTGAACCCGCCCGGCAGGCTCACCTCGGAATGCAGCAACCTGGTCTTCCAACTCGTCATGATTCCACTCTACCGTGCTGTGCCGGAGCCTCCTCCCGGGCCACCAACCCCCGCTGATACACTCGCCTCCTACCGACCCAACACGCGGAGATGATGTAACCCATGGCCACAGCCTCGAGCTCCAGACCTACCACCCGAACCGCGTTCAAGCCGTTCGTCCCCGCAACCGAGACCCGCCCCGAGCTTTCCGCCCGGGCCCTGATCCTGGGCGCCCTCTTCGGCATCCTGTTCGGGGCTGTGACCGTCTATGTTGGCCTCCGTGCCGGCCTCACGGTTGCCGCGTCCATCCCCATCTCAGTCTTGTCGATATCGATCCTGAGGGCGTTTGGCAAAGCGAGCATCCTCGAAAACAACATCGTCCAGACCACTGGCAATGCGGGCCAGTCGATAGCGTCGGGCGTCATCTTCACCCTTCCTGCGCTGATCTTTCTGGGCTTCGATCTCGAGTCGACGAGGATCTTCGCCCTCGCGCTCTTCGGCGGGTGGCTGGGCGTCCTTTTCATGATCCCGCTGCGCAAACAGCTTATCGTCGACGAGCACGAGACCCTCACCTACCCCGAGGGCACGGCCTGCGCCGACGTCCTCCAGGCGGGTGAGCGCGGCGGCTCGTTTGCCTCCCGGGTCTTCCTCGGCCTCGGCCTTGGAGGTCTTTACACGCTGTTCCAGAACGAAAATCTTTTCGGGCTCTTTCCGTCGACACCCAACTACCAGCCCGACCTGGGCGCGCAGCACCTTCTCCGTGGCTCGGCCATTCGAGCCGATGTGACCCCCGAGTACCTCGGCGTCGGATACATCATCGGCATCCGCGTGGCTGCCGTCATGCTCGCCGGCGGGGCCTTCTCGTGGCTGGTCCTGATGCCCGCCATCTACTTCTTTGGTTCGCACCTCCCGGGCCCGCTCTACCCTGGAACCGTCCCGATCCACGAGATGAGCCCGTCCGATCTCTGGAAGACGTACGTCCGGCCGATGGGTGCGGGGGCAGTTGCAGCCGCAGGTCTTATCACTCTTTGCCGAACCCTCCCCACCATCGCCTCCGCCCTCGCCGAGGGCTTTCGCAACATACGCAAGAGCAAACCCAGCCCTGCTGCGCCCAGCGCTGGCCCGGCCGGAACCTTGTCCACCTTTGCCGAAGGCCGAGGACCTGCTTCTTTACCGAACACCTCTGCCGCTTTGCGCACCGAGCACGACCTTCCGCCCATTGTCGTCCTCGGCGGCTCCGTCGCGCTGATCGCCCTGCTCTGGATCTTCCTCCAGTTCCACCCCGTACCAGGAGCGCAGGTGGGCCCGCTTGCAAATCTGGCGGCCGCCCTCCTGGTCGTCCTCTTCGGCTTCCTGTTCGTCACCGTTTCCGCGCGCATCGTCGGCATCGTCGGGTCGTCGGCGTCGCCCGTCTCCGGGATGACCATCGCCACGCTGATGGCCACGGCCGCGATCTTCCTCGTCAAGGGCTGGACGGCACCCGCCTTTGGCGCACTCGCCATCACCATTGGGGGCATCGTGTGCATCGCGGCCTCAAACGCCGGGGACACTGCGCAGGACCTCAAGACCGGCTACCTGATTGGCGCCACCCCATGGAAGCAGCAGCTCGCCATCATGATCGGCGTCATCATCTCCACCATCTCGATCGGCGCCACCCTGAACGCTATGAACACGGGGCTCGAGACCTTCAACCGCCTCCCGCACCCGATTCCCCTCAACCTCAACGCACTGCCTGACGGCGTCCAGAACACGGGCCACTTCAAGCGCGACCACGTCATCCTTACCGGACCGACGATCCCCGGCGTGGCACCGGCGACGTCCAGCACCCCGACCGCGAGCGGCAAGGAAGAGCTTCCGTCGGCCTCCTCCTACATCCTGCTCAACGCCATTGGATCCACCAGCCTCGAAGACGGCAAATACCTCTACAACCCGGCTACCGGCACCATCGACGTCCAGTGGATCCAGGGCATCGGCTCGGAGAAGGCCGCCGCGCCCCAGGGTCGGCTCATGGCTACCGTCATCAACGGAATTCTCTCCCGCAAGCTCCCCTGGTCGCTGGTGCTGCTCGGGGTGTTCCTGGTCATCGCCGTCGAGCTGCTCGGAATCCGTTCGCTTACGTTCGCTGTAGGGGCCTACCTCTCGATCGCCACGACCCTCGCCATCTTCGTCGGGGGCCTGATGCGCTGGATGGTCGACCGCGCCATGCTCCACCACGCCGCTCAACAGACTGCCGCCACGCACGCCGCCTCTCTCGCTCTCTGGCACGAGGATCGACCCGCGTGGCTCGCCCGGAACCCGGGCTTCGATGCCACCAACCCCGACCATCTCGACCCGGGCACGGGACTGCCCGTCCCCACGGACGTGACCCCCAGCCTCGACCAGGAGTCCGAGATCTCGCCCGGCTCGCTCTACGCCTCCGGACTGATAGCGGCCGGCGGTATCGTCGGGCTCCTGGGAGTCTGCGTCAAGCTGTACGAGGCTGCCACGGACCGCTCCATCCCCCGCTTTGCGGACACCAACCCCCTCCACCACGACTGGGTCTCCGTCCTGGCCTTTGCCGCGCTCGCCTTCAGCCTCTACTACTTCGCCCGCAAGCCTCTCGAACAGTCGGTCTAGAGTCGAGACTCACACCCGGCGTTCGAATCGCAAGGGTCGGACACGGGGATGTCGATGTCGTAACCCGGCAGGCTCCCACCAGCGAAAGCTCCTCGACACGAACCTCGGCGCCCGGCTACCATCCAGCAACACCAGGCCCTGAACCGCATTCGTTACGAGGTAAACCCAGATGGGGCAGCGCCGTCTCGCAGCCGTTCGCATCCTCTCGACCCTGTTCGCGCTGTCGCTCATGGCCGGCTGCATGCGCTTCGCGCCGAAGATGCCGAAGAACCTGTCGTCACCCGCGCCCATCCTTTACTCCCCAGCCGAGTTCGACGCGGACGTGCATCGCTACCGTGACGCCCTGAAAGCGGGCGATCTGAAGACGGCCCGCACCGAACGCGATCAGATCGTCTTTCGGGTCATGGCCCAGATCGAGTCGGCTTATGGAAACTTCGAGGGCAGCTTGACCACGTCCCGGGCCGCCGCACTTACCGGTGCCGACGCCGCGCAGCTCGGCCTGACTGCCGCCGCCACGATCGTCGGAAGCTCCGGCGTCAAAGACATCCTCACGGCGACCGCCGTCGCCCTCCAGGGCACACGCCTCTCCTTTGACAAGAACTTCTTTGAGCAGAAGACCACCGAATCCCTGATCGCGCAGATGCGGGCTTCGCGGCGTACGGAGGAGGCGCAGATGCTCCGCAGTATTGCCAACCGCGACGTCACCTCCTACCCGCTCGAAAACGCCTGGACCGACCTTGTCCGCTACTACTACGCGGGAACGATCCCGTCCGCGCTGGTCGAGATCTCGAGCAAGGCCGGCGCAGATGCGGTCAAGGCTGACGTGGACCTAAAGGACGCGGTGCGCGAGCTCACCCCCGCTACCCAGCGGCAGGCGAAGCAGTCGATCGGTATTCGGTCCGCGTATGAACGCCTGAGCCGCGACCTGGGCTCGGACGATCCTGACCGCCGCAGACGTGCCTCTGCCGACATCCGCGCCATCCTCACCCGTGTCGGACGTGCGGCCGTGGCGGGCGAGGCCTCGCCCGACGACCTGCTGGCAGATCTTCGAAGCGCCATGCTCCTGGCGGACCGCGACCCCGCGGTCGCAGAGAAGCTCGCCGACGCCGTTAACGACATCCTCGCGCCATAGAATAAAGCCCCGTTCTCACCTGTTCGCTAAAGGAGTTCCCAGATGGCCGGCACCATTCCCGTCGCAGGCAACCTCTCTATGGAGGACCTGGCCGCTACCCTCACAAGCCATGAGCAGCTCGCCTTTGAGCAGGTCACCGGACTCGTGGTCGATCCCACCCACGCGCGCAACCTCGTCACGACCGTCGCCCAGATGCATCAGCTTGGGCCTTTGGAAGTTTGCGCGTCTGGCCAGTCCGCGCCCGGAACCAAGATCCTTTCGACGACCGTCTACATCCGGGGGGCGAAGACAGCCGTCGACCTCTTCCGCCTGCCCCTTCCAGCGGCCGAGTCTGCCGAAGACCTCGGGGCGGGCTTCGATCAGGACCCACCTTCGGACCTGGAGATCCACCGAACTGTTCCAGCGCACCGCAGCTCACCTGTGCAGCATGGCGCCGAGGACCGGGTGGGCGCTGCGCCGAGGCGGGAGGATCTCGCTGGCAGCCCCGGAGACGGCCTCCCTGGTTCGTCGGCGCCCGATCCGAAGTCCGAAGAGGTCGAGGCCGATTCCTCCACCTCATAACAGGGCAGGCGTGCCACCAACCGGTGCCCTCGCCTGCGCGGATGACCAGGCGCATTCCCAAAAGGGGTGAGGCCGCTTTCTGGGAACCCACATTGATCGGGAAAGAGAAATAACTCTCTCTCGGCAACTCTCCCGGAGTCCGCCGAAGCAGAGCAAAAGGGGCTGAAGGCGCTTGGCATACAACGTGCTCTATACCCTGGCATGACCCGCCCAGAGACCTCCGCCCGCAGCTTGAAAGACATCACCAATGCACAGCTCTTCCCCGCCCTGAACCTCGCCCTTCTTACAGGCGGAGCAGCGATTCACGGGAATCCGGCCCTCTTACGTCCCCTGCTCCACGCCTTCCACACCCTCGCCACCTCGCTCTAACGAGTACGGCTGGCCTAGCGCGACTACCTGAAAGGCCACTGACTTAGGCAAGCGCTGGCACCACCGAAGACGACTAGCGCGCCTGGTCCTGTTGCCGCTTCAGTTCCGCCTCAAACGCCTGCTTACGCTCCGTAACCGCTGAGCTATAGCCAGCCGGATCAACCCAGACGTCCTTCGCCCCTGCTTTTTTCTGGGCGAGCTTTCCCAGCATCCCGAAGTAGCCTCCATGGGCTCCCAGGAAGATGTCGCAGGGCAGCCGCTCAAGCACCGCAAACGTCTTGCGGTAGTCCGCCGCAATTCCGGGGTACGACGCTGGCCGACCCGGCCGATCCACCAGCCGAAACTCCGAATTCACGTTCCAGCTGCCCACGATCACCACGTTCCGTGGCCGGCCCATATCCATCAGACGTATGGTCCAGGTCGTACACCCGCGCGTGTGCCCCGGCGTCTTATGGGCCACCAGCACGGCGCCACCCAGCCGCACCTCATCACCATCATGGAGGATCCGGTCCACCTTTGCCGGCGGGTACCTTGAGGAGCGGCCGTACGCGAAGTCTTTCGCTCCCCCGCTCTCGACTACTGCTACATCGTCGTCCATGACCATGTACTTCGCGCCCGTCATCCGCTTTAACCCCGCCGCACCCGCATCGTGATCCCAGTGCGCATGGCTGATCAGAAGTATCTTTACGTCCTGCATCCGAAATCCCAGCCGCTGAACGCTCTCCCGGATCTGTGGGGGCGAGGTCTCGAGGTTTGCGTTGATCAGAACATCACCCTCGGGCGTCACCAGGAGGAACGCCGCAAGATCCTGGCTGCCGACGTAGTACAGGTTGTCGGCGATCCGGAAGGGCGCGATAGGCGTGGTCCACTCCGGATGCGGCTGGGCCCGAACTCCGCGAGAGCCCAAGAGAAGGAGACAGAAGACCAAACAGCGGGGGCGATACAGTACCGGCCGCCGATGCCGATGCCGGCCTACCCCTATCCAGCGAGCCCAGGCCAACATCTCTACCGAGCCGCCCACGCCAGCCCATCCGCGCCAACCCCGGAGTGCAGTGAGCGCGTCACCTTCCAGGCGCTTACCTCGCCATCCATGGTCAGCTCCGCGACTTTGCCATCCGCAAAGCAGGAGATGTACGCCACGTGCCCGTCGGGACGAACGAGCACCTCCACTGGCCCACCTCCCACCTCAAGCGTTCTGACGACCGCCATCGTCCGGAGATCAACGACCGCCAGCTTGCCTGCCTCGCGCAGCGTCACGAGCAGGTACCCTCCGTCCTTCGTCACGGCCGCGCCATAGCCGACGCTCGGCAGCGCAATCCATCGCGCCACCTTGTTTGTCGCGGCCTCAATCACCGCCATGCGCGGCCTCTCCTGGTCCGCCGTAAAGACCATCCGGTCGTCCTTTGAGATCGAGATCCGTTGCACATTCTTCGCGACCGGGATGACAGCGAGCGTCTTCCGCCCCTCCATGTCCAGAACTGAAACGGAGCCCTCGCCCACATTCGCCGTATACCCCCGACGGCGGTCGTGCGAGATCGCGAGCATGTGCGACTCCCGCTGCCCGGTCGGGATCGTCCCAATTACCTTCAACGTCTTCACGTCTACCAGCGAAATGGTCTGGTCGAGTTCGGTGGTTACAAACAGCACACCACGCCCAGCGTCGTACACGGCGCAGTGAGGCCGAACGCCGTGCCCGAAGTTCACCGTTCCCCGCACCTTCTTCGTCTGGAGATCGATGACGGCGATCGAGCTGCCATCCGTGCCCGGTTTGCCCACCCCCGAGTTCCCGTAGATCGGGACGAACGCTGTCTCCCCATCGGGCGTTGCAGCGACCTCATGGCCCGTCACACCACCTACCGGCACGGCTGCGATCACCTTCCCAAGATCCGGATCCACCATAGTCAAAGTCTGGTCGCCCTGGTTTACGACCAGCAGCTCCGCCCCTCGCTGGGCCCTGACGTCAGCTTCTCCCAAGACTGCCCCCACCACCGCGATACCCAAAACGAGAGCTCTCAACATGCGACCGAGTATAGCCGCCAAGGCGTTTGCGCCCAGAACGCTGCAGGCGAAAGCAGTTTCGCGCTCGCATTCGGGCCTGTCCTAGATCGATCCCTGGTCTCGATTCAGCTCCGCGTCCCGCTCCTGGATCTGCTTCGTTTCTTTCGGCCGAAGCTCCTGCAGAAGCTTCAGCAGCTTCGCCGGGACGAACGATTCCAGCTGATAGTCCGCGCTCGGACAATCCTCAAACCCGGGCGCGGAGATAACGATCACGGGGACTTTAGGCACCAGCTTCTTCAAGCGGCGAACCAGCTCATCCGAGTTCATCCCCTCGGTCCCCACATCGACGACCACACCATCCACTAGCGGAAACTTTTCGAGCAGCGCCAACGCCTCCTGGGCGGTGTACGCCGTAAGCACGTTGAACTTTGCCGTTTCAATGACCAGCTTGCGGGTGGAGATGCTTCCGGGGTACTCCCGATCCAACACCAGAAAACAAGGTCTGACCATAAGCCGCATTACCTCCCAATCCCCAAGTAGCCCTCATCTACCGCTCCCCGCTCGGGACGGCGATCGTCTGCCCCAAGGGAACCGCCTTGCCGAACTCCGGTGTTCCATCTGCCTTCCACGTAAACGCCTGGGCGCGCGGAGACCGCATATCCCCACAACCCTGGTTCGGTTTCGGATTCGCGTGGTAGATGATCCAGTCCTGTGTCCCGTCGGGCGACTTGAAAAAGCCGTTATGTCCCGTGCCAAAGGCACCGCCGGCTGGGTTCTGGCGAAACAGCGGCTCATTCGACTTCGTCCAGCTCCCCGCATCCAGGAGGTCCGACCCAAGCGTCGCGGTCAGCATCCCAAGCTCGTAATAGTTCGTCCAGCACGCGCTTCCTGAGTACACCACAAAAACCCTGTTGCCGTGCTCCAGCACCT
Organism: uncultured Acidobacteriaceae bacterium; assembly: GCA_963752655.1. Lineage (GTDB taxonomy): Bacteria > Acidobacteriota > Terriglobia > Terriglobales > Acidobacteriaceae > Edaphobacter. Next base: position 250,699 of record CAVVZK010000007.1, on the reverse strand, counting down.
CTGGCCCCTCGTTCACATCCACATGCGGCAGCTCCTGCACCGTGCGACCGTCATACGCGTCGAGGTCGCCCACCTTCTCCCACGCGAACTCCGGCGTTGAGATACGCGTCCTCTTCCCCTCGATGGTCCATGGGTTCGTCATCCGCGCGATATAGATCGACTGCACCCCGTTCTTATCGCCCTCCCATCCTGACCACACCATGTACATTTTTCCGCCATTTGCCGGGGTGGGCTCGAGGATCGTGGCATCGATCGCCCACCTATCCGTCGGATCAGCAACCTTGCCCCGAAACGTCCACGTTCCCTTTGTGGGATCCTCGGACGCATTCTCGACGACATAGATCCGGTGATCCTCGTTGTGCCCTGCGTCGGCTGCAAAGTAGATGTACCACTTGCCATCGAGCCAGTGAAGCTCCGGGGCCCAGAGTTCCTTAGAGTAGGTTTGCCCCTCCGGGGGGGTCCAGACGACCGTCTTTTCTGCCTTTGCCAGGTCCTCGATCCGCCGTGTCTTCCAGATCGTCAGGTTGCTCCCGGTCGAATTCATGTAGTAATACCAGCCGTCGCGCGTCACCACCCATGGATCCGGCCCCGAGCTCTTGAGTGGATTGGTAAGGGTTCGTGCGTGGACATTGCCGGTCTTCGCCTGCCCCGTCGTTCCCTGACACCAAGCTTTGGTTACACCGCCCGCCCACATCAGGCCCAGGACTACCCAGCCAGCAACCGCCTTCATTGAGACCCCCGGGGCAGAACCGTCACGCGCCCGCAGGCCAGCATACCAACTCTCGCCACACTCCAGCCGGAGCTAACCTGCCACGGAGGTGATTTCGACCGGGAGTTGAGGCGCATGTACATGGTCGTCAACACCTTGAAGGTTCGCTCGACTCGGGTTTTCAGGGGCGTGGAATGGTGCGTGCGCGCCGCGGGCGCTGGTATTACTAAGGTCGCTTTTGGGTCGCGCGTGACCAAGCGCAGACGCTCTGCGACCTACCCAGAAAAGAACGGCCGCGGCAGGGCTGCTCCCCTGCCACGGCCTCCGGTTTCTGTTGTGGGCAACCTTATCCGACAGGAAGGAAGTTGATCTTGTCGTTTTTGAAGTTGCCGACGTTGGGGAAGATGCTACCGAGCTGCGCGCTGGGAACACCAAACCACTGGCCTAACATCGACGCGTATTGCACGCTGCTTGTAGTGGGAATCCATCGGCCGTTTGAGCCGGAGTCATCGGGTCCACCAAAGGCGAGTGTGGGGAAGGTGCCATACATCTGGCCGCCCTTGACAGCTCCACCGACTACAAGGTGATGCGAACCCCAGGCGTGATCGGAACCGGTAGTTTGAGTTCGGCTCGAGCGTGCGCGCGAAGTCGGACATGGTGAACGTGGTGACGTCGTTCGCGACGCCCATCTCCTGCGTTGCCTGGTAGAAGGAGGCCAGGGCAGAGCTTACGCCAGACAAGAGATTCGCCTGGGTATAAAGCTGACCGGAGTGGGTATCGAAGTTGCCGACGCCACAGAAGAAGATCTGTCGCTGCACGCCCAAGGCGGCACGTACCTGGATGATTTGTGCGATCTGCTGAAGCTGCGCGGCGAGACCATCCGCCGGGAACTTCGTTGCGAGTGGTGTCGCTGATTTGACAGCAGCTGCGAGCGTAGCCCCATACGTGTAAGAGTTGGCGGTGATGCCCTCATCGGCCGTGACGAGAGAGACCCCGGAGCTGAGTCGAACGAGCATCTGCGCGGCTGCCTGGCGGTCGCCGCAGTCTCCCCGCTCGTTGCAGGCCGAGCCGAACCTCCCAGGGGATATCGACACCGGCGTCGTTGAAACACCGTCGCAGAATACGGTGTCGCCGGCCAGGGACGTGATCATGGGAACAGACGCGGCGCTGTTGTACGTGCCGGTCAAGGCGTCGGAGATTCGTCCGGCCCAGCCACTGGTAACAAGCCGGCTTGCTCCCCCGTTCTGCCACTCACTCTGCTGATCGGAATGTGAAAACAGGTTGCCCGGCACGGTTGAGCCCGCAAGATAATCAGTGCGAGTCAGGGGCTGCACAAGCGTACCGACGTTGGCCACAATCGCTGCTGCGCCATTGTTGAAGAGCGACTGCACGCCAGGCAGGCTCGGATGCAGAGCAAACCCGGGAAGGGGTGCGAGTTGGAGGAGCGAGTTCTGCGCGAGCGCAAGTGGACCGCGCAGGTTCGCGTAGTTAGCGTAGCCCTTGGTGTCGAAAGGGACGACCATGTTGTTCCCGTCATTTCCTCCGTAGAGGAACAGACAGACGAGGGCCTTGTAGTTGTCTCCTGTTTGAGCGAGTGCGTTGAGAGCGCCGAAGGGGCGAAGGCCAGCAAGGTTCCCGGCAGCAGCAAGCGAAGCATATTTGATGAAACTACGTCGTTGAATTCCCATTTGGATTCCTTTGTGCACGAGCGCTTATGTCAGCGCTAGTGAATGACGTTGTATTGAGGTGAAGTGATGACGAGGTACACAGCAAAGCGAGCTCGCTGAGCATTCGAGGGCCGGGCAGTGATGGCACTGATGATGGAGGAACGCATGGACGTCGGCATCTGCCCGTGCATGAAGATTGTGGAGAGCGTGTCCACGAGAGCCGCGGGATCTGTCGCGAGTGACCCGAGATATCCCGTGGCGGAAAGGTCAAGTCTGTAGTCGGACAGATAGCCGATGGTGACGGCATCCGCGAATGAGAGCCGTTGCATTACCTGGGCCGTGTTTTCGATACCAAACTCGGGTGCATTGAGCGAGGTACCAGGGAGTATGTAATCCGCGTGAAAGAAGTTGAAGACGGAATCAGCCATGTAGGGCCATTGGTTCAGCATTCCCGCTTGTATGGACAGGCTTCTTGTGGATCCGCCCACGGCTGTGTTGGTCATTCCCAACCCGCGAATGACATCCGAGATGAAGAGGATAGGTTCTCTGAGGTGGCCTCCGTCGGAGCTCGGATCTACGTCGCCGGCCCGAGCTTCAGGGTCGAGCAGGATGGCCCGCACGACGGCCTGCAGATCACCACGGACGCCGGCTCCGTTATCCGCGAAGACGGCAGCCACACGCGCTATGTAGGCGGGACTTGGGTTACTCGCCACGAGATGCTGAATAAGCTGTCTGCAAACAAATGGGCCAGTGTTGGGATGATTGAAGAGATTCGAGAGCGCGCTGTCGAGATCCTGGCGTGCGGTTTGGCCGCCGGGAACAACGATGTTGTTCAGAAGAGTTTTCGTGTTCGTATCGTGCGCGCTCTCCACAGGCGCCAGGGGAGACGTGTAGTTGACGACCCTGTTGGGGAAGCTTGTAGATGAGCCACCGACCGAGTCCGCATACGTCCAGCCGGTATAGGCTCGTGCGAAGGCCTCCACCTGGCTTTCCGTGTAGGCCGGGATCGGATTTCCACTTCCGTCAAGCTGCAACGTGCCGTCGGCGTTCAGCAGGTTGGTGCCGATGGTGAACAGCTGCATGTTCTCGCGGGCAAAGTTTTCGTTCGCGATCTTGCCGGGGTCCGGAGCGGGGCTGTGGAGCATATTCAGATAGGCCCCCATCGCAGGAGAGATCGTCACGTCCTTGAGGAGTGTCGAGAAGTTGCCGAACGCATCGTTGACCAAGGCATTCTGGAACTCCGGAATCGCGAGGACGTTGACCCCTCGGGTCGAAACAACGAACATCTCCGAAAAGGCGAAGGCAACGCGCTGCCGTAACTGATCGGATCCGTAGAGGATGGAGTTCCACCACTCGGTCTCGACGCAGTTGTAGAGCGAGTTTGGAGTACAGAACGCAGGTGGGCTTACCGTGTTGATGGGCGCCATGGTAGTGGGAGGCGCGGCGAACTGTTCCTCGATATAGCCGTCCAGGCCGACAGCCTGCACATGCGCGATGGCCGCGGAGGTTGGGCCAAAGGTCGATTGATCGAGGAGACGCGCAGCCGCGGCTACGGTCGTGACCGCGTTTGGCACCCCGATGTTGAAGCTGGTGGTGGTAGTCGCCGAAGCGAAGTTGCCGCTAGCGGCTTGACTTGCACTCAAGATGACGGTGCCTGTACCGGTGATGGTGACGGTGGAACCGCTGATCGTTGCGGGTCCACTCGCTACGGAGTACGTTACTGCTCCCGCTGAAGGAGAGGTCACGCTCACCTGGAAGGGCGCACTGCCCGTTGCCTTCGGGGCAATGGTGGCGAAGCTCAACGCCGGGGGCTGCGGAGCAACAACGAAGTGCGTTGTGGCGGTCGCGAGGCCATAGCCGCCGAAAGCTGCCTGAGTGGCGCCGAGCACCACGGTGCCGAGACCGGTCACACTCACCATGGAGCCCGAGATGGTTGCCGGCCCGCTCATGACCGTATAGGCGATTGGGCCGCTCGATGCAGAGGTGGCGCTCACGCTGAACGGCGCGTCGCCGTACATAGGAGGCGTGATTGCGTTGAAGGCCAACGGAGCTGTTGAGCTCACGCTGAAGCTGGTAGTGGCGGAGGAGGCCGCGAACATACCGGTCGCGAGTTGGTTTGCGCTAAGCACCACCTGGCCCGTGCCGGTGAGAGTCAGGAGGCGACCGGCGACCGTTGCGGGTCCGCTCACGACCGAGTAATAAACCCATCCGGTCGATTTGGTGTTGACGCCGACCTCAAATGCACGACCTCCGAAGGTCTGCGAGGGGATTGGGATGAAACTGAAGGCATTTGCCTGGGGAGCGACGACGAAACTTGTTGTATTGCTCCCTGCCGTGTACCCGGTAGCTGCAACCTGACTTGCCCGCAGAATGACAGTGCCAGCGCCGAGTGGTGAGACCGCAGAGCCCGTAATTGTGGCGGGGCCACTGACGACCGTGTAGGTTATCGGAGCGCTCGAGGTTGAGGTAGCGATGACGGGGAATGCAGGATCGCCAGCGGTCGGGGCGGGGATCGGGGCGAATGTCAGAACCGGAGCCTGCGGCTTCAGAGGAACGTTGAAGCTGGTGGTAACGCTGGCTGCGGAATAGCCGCCACGGGCCGCCTGGCTTGCACCAAGTACCACAACGCCAGTACCGGTAAGAGTAACCGTGCGGCCCGTTACTGTTGCCGGTCCGCTCACGACCGAATAACTGACCCAGCCACTTGAATTGGAAGAGGCGGACACAACGAAGGGATAATCTCCGAAACTATGTTGGGTAATCGCCGCAAAAGTTAGGCCGGGATCCTGAGTGGCGGCCGATAAACCCGTAGGTTGCGCACTAAGTCTGGTTAGACTTCCGGAGAAAGTGAACATTGCTCCTAGGAGCGAGTGCTGCAGAATAACTGTCCACCGTTGCTTCGTATTAAGATTGAGCATAGGTTTTCGTGTCGACCTCTTGATTGAAGTTTGCTTACTAATTTGCTTGACAGCCATGCCACGGAAGTAGGAGTGGTATTCCCAGACAGGGCACAGACGCACGTCTTCTCGCGCCTAAACGGAAGGCGCTGGGCCTGAGTATCGCTACAAAAGCTAGAGTGTCGGTGACCCCCGAGAGCCCGAAGACGAGGGCGTTCGCGGCTTTGACCCATGCGGAATTCTCAACGGCAAAGGCTTGGTTCCAAGCGGCTTACACACCGCTCGGAACGTAGAAATGCGATGGAACCGAAGTGCTGGATTCCGGGAGTCGCTGAATTGGGTGAGGTAATGAGGATGATCCAAGGTCGTTCTGGCACCCATTTATGGCTGCGAGAGACAAGGCAGAACGAGGAGACAAGCGGATGCCTGTCGAAGGATCACATTGCTGGAAATGCGGAGACTCGATTATGGCATGATTAGCGAGTACTAATCCTAAAAATGTTGGAAATTAACGCGACACCTGCTTCTGGGAGACAGCCGGGCGAGCTACCTTCATTAGTGCAAGGGCTGAGCTTCGATACGGTTTACTTGAACTGTTGATATCTCAACAATTGCGGTCAGGACCTGACTCGCTGCATTCGGGCTGAGCCCCGGTCCGGTCCACTTATAAACCCGCTGCCAGGAGTGATAGATCGCAATACGCGCGATCAGGCTCACTCGAACATTCTTGACTAATCCGTAAATAGTGGCTTAGTGGGACGGTAAATTCGGACTTACCTCGGTGGCGGTGGCTGCACCACGTAACATTCGCTCGTTTGCGCGCATCCAGGAGTTGATTTCTCGCGCCACGATCTCCTGACCGGCGGTGTCGAGATGGGTCGGATCGATAGCGATCATGGGAGTACCCGCCGCATGCTCCGACGCGGCCGTACCGACGAAGCCTCGGATGCACCCGTCTGCTGCCGCCAGGTTCGACCACGCTTGGACGACGTAAATCTTTTCTTTTTCAATCTGGAGAGAGGAGCCGTTGTTCGCAGGAGCCGGGATCGCCGTGCAGGAGGTCGCGTCCGGGATCGCTGCCTTCAAGACAAAGTCGCCCCGCGACCTTATAGAGGAGGGAATAACGTCATGCGAGTTGTCAATGACGTCCTCTGGATTATTCGGGTCATATGCCGCGACAAGTCGAGACCGGATGTCGAGATAGTTATTGGGGTAAGCCGCCTGGAGAGATGCGTTCAGCGCCATGTATATCTTGTAAACATTGCCGCCGCGCCACTGTGCCTTATTGTCGCTGTTTGTTACGGAGAGAACGACAAACCGCTTTGGTGCAGGGAGGCTGGACACGATGGCTGCGACGTCCGAGAGTACCTGGTCCGGCTGTAACGCGTTGTTCTTACCTGCCCAGATGATGACGAAGCCTTTGTTGAGGGAGTTCTGGTCGATGGTCACCGGGGAGTCCGGCGGAGACGCGACCTCCGGCCCCGGCGCGGAGCGCGTAAATACATTCACGCCCCTCTCATGAGTAACGACTCCGACGACGTTATTCACCCTGATGGACAGACCGACCGCGCTATAGGAACTTACGGGCTCATACCCCGGCTTGAAAGTGATGCCGATGCGACCTGAAGCCGGTATTACTCCACCCGTGATCGTGGCCGTGGTTGGCAGAGCACCGGTTCGCACAGCGATCTGGGTCGATGTCTGTCCGACTACACCTTCGTTGCTTACGGACCCACACTCACCCAGGGTCTGCAAGATTACAGGGTAGCTGTGTTCGACGCGCTGCTTATCTGAGAAGCCAGCGGTCAGGCTGTCCCCGATGGCTCTGCAGAAGTAGCCCTTTGATCGCCCATGATCCTGGGCGGACACGGAGTAAGAAGGAAGAAACGGGAGCAACAACATGATCGCAATTATTTTCACGATGAATTCTCCTAGGTTGTTTGCCCGCCAGAGTAAGTGGTGGTACGGAATGATAGGGTACCCCTTACCTGGGGCGCATGGTCCGGTCGTCATGCTCGAGGAGCGTCACGATGCTACGCCCACTTGCGATCGGCTCAGAGGTGTTGTGTTTGGTCCGGGCATCTTCCACTCCATAAAGATCCAGAGCACGACCATAAGCAGGGCATCGCTCGCGATGCTGGTCCAAGCCGCCCCTCGCCAAGACCAGTGCGGCAGAATCCAAAGGTTAAGAAGTACGTTGACCACGGCAACGCCGATCTGAATAGCAGTTCGCTGCCCCTGAAAGCCTGCTCCTGTTAGGGCATCCGCGAGGAAGGAGTGGATACAGCGGAGCAGCGGGATGATCGCGAGCCAGCGCACTGCGGGGACCACAGCGTCGTAGCGATGCCCAAGAACGTACGGAATGCCAGGCGCTGCTAGAACGAGAAAGAGAAAGATCCCTAACCCGTACAGAACGGACTTCGAGATGAGGCGGAAGGCGTAGGCACGTGTGGCTTTGAGGCCCTCCTCTGCTCCGATTTTGAAGAACTGCGGATAAGCAGCGGAGATCAGGGATCGCACTGGCGTCATCGAGACGTCGATAAAGCGGTACGCTGCTCCATAGATACCGGTATCGACCAGTGTAGAAAGTCTTCCGAGCATGGTCTTGTCGATGTCGTTGTAGATGCTCTGAGCGGAGGTGCTCAGACTGAAGTACCCACCCTCGAGCGCGTCCTCTCGTGCCGCCACGCTATCCCATTTCGGCCTGCCCCACATCCTCCATGCCTTGTAGACCGCGTAAAGAGCCCCCAATATCCCGGTGAGCACGTAAGCAAGAATCCACTGCTCGAAGCGGACAGGATGGTATCGCCAGGACAGGAAGGCAATCGCTACAAGCCTGAGTGCGCTCATGATGAAGCCCTGGATCGCCGTGTCCTTCATTGACCCGGTTGCCGCAAATCCGAAGGCCGCCAGGTCCGCGATTCGCATGAAAACGAGGTCGCACACGGCCACGACGAAGATAACTAGCAGCGTAGCCTTCAGATGAAAAACGAGGTTAAGAATGGCAACGGCGACGCTGAACACAGACCCGGATACGATCGTGATCACGAGCCCGTTTCCCCAGCAAACCTGCGCCGTTCGCTTGCCAGAGCGGAAATTCTTGATGAATAGGTTCTGCCCTCCTAAACCGGAGAACGGTGAGATGATCCCAGTAAGCGCAGTGATGGCAACGAAGGCGCCATACAGACTGGGACCTAAAGAGCGGGCGATCAGGACAAAGTAGATGGCCTGAATGACCAGCTTTCCACCTTGTCCGATAGACATGTGCAAGGTATCCCGGAGCAGCGTCTTTCTCTTCTCCGACATTGTTTTCGAGATATTGATCAAGCCAGTTCGCTCTTCTTTTCTGGAAGAATGTTCAGCAGCACCTGCTCTAACCGAGTGACCGCGACGGGCCAGCAGAATTCGCTCTGATACAGCGAGAAAGCTTCTCTTGCTTGCCTTTCGTAATCCGACCTGTCGCCAATTATCTTCTGCAACGCATCTGCCCAGACCTCGGCAGGTGCACTGGGATCGCACAGATAGCCGTTGACGCCTTCCCTGACCAGCGAGGGGTTTCCGCCAGTGTTCGACGCCACGGCTGGCAGGCCGTATGCGTTTGCCTCGACGATCGAAACAGCTGCGCATTCCGCGATGCTTGGTAAGACAAAGGCGTGAGACGTTTGCAGGAGCTCGTAAAAGGTGCGCTTCCCGTCGGGGGTGTTTTTTGGAATTCGTCCCAAGACCTCAACATAGTCTGGAACAAAGGTGTTCGCGGGTTCTTTGCAGCCCACCACCTTCAAGCGAACTTCGAAGCCTCTTTGCCGAAGAACACCGACCGCGGCGATCGCTTTATCAACGCCCTTTCTCTTCCAATCAACTCCCACCAGAATGACGATCCAGGGTGTCAACATGCGTTGAGCGACAAGCACGTCCAGAGCTTCGGAGTCTGGGCTCTCGAGGATGTTCGCACCATACGTTATGACGTGGACCTTCGCTGGGTCGACATCGTAAGTTTCTATCGCGGTTCGCGCAGCCCAGTCGCTTGAGAAAATTACCGCGGCGCATGCCGCAAGTGAGCGCTGCTCTCCAGCCTGGCTTTGATCGATCATCCACTTCGAGATGCCGGTGTAATACGGGTAGAGCCCCATGACACCCTGCACCGTGGTATCGCCCCAGGCGATAAGCGGAATGTGAGTCCTGGCCGCATCCACGTAGAAGACTGAGGTGGCCAGAAGCACATCCAGGTCAGGATTCTCACTGGCATATCTCTCGATGATTCTTCGATATTGTCGCGTGATCAAGGGCACCCGCTCCCACACGAAATGCCTTCCCGCGAAACGCTTCAGTAAGCGATTGAGGAAAATCAGCAAACCTCGGTAGCGCAGGGGGTAGGGACCGCAGAAGCGAACGTCGTGTCCCCTCTCCCGGAGGAAGTGGGCGAGATGAAATGGTGTGCCAGAGTAAGATCGCACACTTGAGGGATCCTCCACCCCTAACAACCCGATCTTGAGAGACATCTGAATCTCCGGTAACTTGGCAAGGGAACCTTGCCTGCAAACAGTCCTCTTATCAGGAGGTTTGACGGAAGCTGGGGACATTGGATCTTTTCATTATAGGTATCGGGAGGCGGTTCAGGGTGTCGAGAAGTGATTCCGAATTTGTACTGCTCTGTGCTGGCCCCGCTTGTCCTCTGCGTGCTTCACCCCGGTACGTCGTCGGATGTAGTTGGCCCCGAGGTTAAGAGATCGTATATTTTCGCGGAACGTTCATACTGCTCAATGCAGAATGACGACGCCCATCTGAGTATGGCGGTGAGCCACCTGGGCGGAACCGCACTTACGGAATATTCTGTTCCGTCTTGAGAGGGCGGGTCTCAAGGAGAACAGGCTCATTTGCGACACTCACCTGACCGTTTCTTATGGGGTGAACGACGCCAGAGAGATCCCGGAAGTCTTTGAAACGGGACGAAACAGTGACTGTCTCAGGGAAATCAGGATTCCAGATCGCCTCTGCCTGGTAGCCGGACGGGCGAGACAGTTCGCAGGTCCATAATGCATTCGAATCCTTGGAACACGGTTTGGTGAGCGATGCACCAACCATCCAGGCGGAGGTCTGGACGTACGCTGTTCCGAGTGCATTCGGCCCCGTTGCCTCAATCCACAGCGGTCTCCCGTTCACGTCGTCATAGGCATACCAAAGAAATCTGGATACTCCGTACGACCACTCAAGAAGGTAATACTTCGCGAGAAAAGCAATCTGGCCGGCTGGAGTAATCCCGCCGCATGACTCCGTATCCCACATGGGAAGATTTCCAACTCCGTTGGCCGTCATCACGGATTTATATTTCGCAATCACCTGGACAATCGACTCATCGCCCGCAGGCGGGTAGCCATGGAAGGCGATGATATCTACTGTCTTCGCGCCACCTTGCGACAGGAACTTCGCCAGCCATGCCGGACCGTCTACGCTTGTAGGAGACGGAGAGATGATCTGCGCTGAAGGATCGATGGTCTTGATTATCTGGTTGGCGTGCTGAGCCAGAGTGACTATCGTCGAAATGTCGCCGCAATAGTACTTCCGATTCTGGGGCTCATTCCATATCTCCCAGTACTTGATCTTCCCGGCCGCGTGGGTGACCACGGCGCGAAGGTAGTTATCCCAATCGTCCATATTGGTGGGAGGGGCACACTGTCCGGGGCCATAGTCGGTATGAGCGTTCGGCTGAGATGACGCCCACTGCGGCGTCCGGCCCAGGGTGTAGATCATATCGCGGCCCGTGTTTGCGGCCATGAAATCGTCGAGGGCTTTGAATCGGTAGACTCCAGGAGCTGGATTCAGATCGGACCAGCTAGGGTGCGGCCACGTGTCCCATGAGCGCGCGGTGCCAAAGGCGATGGCAGGAGTCACCTTCGAGTTCTTCACTGTGAGTCCAAACAAAGAGGGTGGCACCGGACCTCGTGACCGAGTGGACGTATCGTCCGCTGACGAGGAGGCGAGGATCCCCATCCCGAGAGATACGACCACGAGCAGCGCTAATCCAATACGTTTCATCTTTGAACCTCCCTTTGATGGGACGGGGACAGTCGGTGGACAATCTATGGCTCTCACCTTTGGACGGAGACCGGGTCCTCTGTCACATACCTTATCCAAAGGGATGAGCTTCGACAGGCACTCCTTTATCTTACGTGCCGTCAGCTCACGAATTGGTGGGAGATCGACGCCTCGCTTCCCTAAGGGCATTGATTCAGACGCGCTGCCGCTCCCGCGATCCAACGCCAGCGGGGCATAAGATCAAGCTATGCCAGACGTCCCGGAGTATCGAGCCTTTGTGCGGCAGGTCGTCGCACGGGAGGCCCTCCCTGCTCACAAATTCGGGCATCAGGCCCGCTTGTACGCGATCTCTCGGCAGGTTGGGGCGGAGTTGGATTTTGACGATGACGTTGTCTTTGCAGCAGCGTGGCTCCATGACCTCGGCGTATTCGAAGGTAATCGGCCCTCCGGCCTAGTCGAGCTTGAACAATGGGACCATGTACGTTACGCCGTGAGGCGAAGTGCCGAGTTGCTGGCCAGTACCGATTTCCCGGCTGGCAAGATAGCTCGGGTGATCACCGTTATCGAGGAACATCAGCCGAAGGATCTACCGACCTCGCTCGAAGCCACCATGGTCCGGGATGCAGACATTCTGGAACAACTTGGTGCCATTGCTATCTTTCGTGTGGCTGCAAAGCTGGGCAGCGACACACGCTTCACGCGGTTCACCGATGCCCGAGACTACCTTCAACGGCAAATCCGCGATCTACCTTCAAAGTTGCTTCTGCCGCGATCGCGCGAGCTGGCCGTAACCCGTCAGAAAGTACTTGAGGACTTCCTGAGTAACCTTAGGCTCGAGGCCGGAGGAGATCTGGGGTGAGCGACCTTGTCCGCGCTCAATGTCGTCATCCGAATCGTCGCAGGTGAGTCAGCTGGAGGAACGTGTACCAGACAAACCGAGGATTATTGGACAGGTATCGTCGCCACAGGCGTCTGGGCTCTTTGACGAGGCGATAGAGCCATTGAAGGCCGACCTTCTTCATCCAGTTAGGTGCCTCACTCAAATTTCCGCTTAGGAGATCAAATGCGGCACCTACACCAACCATGAGCCGGACAGGCAAGGAACCGCTGTAGGCGGCCATGAAACGTTCCTGCTTTGGCGTGCTGAGACCGCACCAGAGTACGTCCGGTTGCAAGCGCTCCAGCTCCTCGCGGAGCGAGCCTTCCTCTGCGGAATTGAGCGGTCGAAAGGGCGGTGTGTACGTTCCCACGATCTGTAAACCCGGGAAACGCCGCAGCAGATCTGCTTTAAGCTCTTCGGCTACGCCCGGTTTGCCCCCGTAGAGATAATGCTTGTATCCACGCGAGACGGAACGCCTGCACAGGTTGAGCATGTAGTCGGGGCCGTAGACGCGGGACATCCGGGAGAAGCCGTGAAAACGGCCCAGCCAGACGGTCGGCATCCCGTCTGGCGTGGTAAGAAAGGATCGGTTGAGGATGTCCCGGAAGCGCCTATCCGTTTGGGCTTCCATGATGCCATGAACACCCGTGACGCACACGTACCCCGAGCCTCCTCGATCAAGCAGCGCTTCGCTCTCGCGGAGAGCGATGTCCATTGTCAGCGCACTCACCTGTACGCCAAGGATGTTTACGCGGGGCAGATCCGAAGACATGTGTGGTCCCTCTCCCTTACGTTCCAGGTCAGCGAACGGCAACCGCACCGATCTGCGTTTCGATCCACTCGTAGGTCTTTCGGAGACCGTCTCGCAAGCTGATCGAGGGTTCCCACCCGAGCTTCTCCATAATCAGAGTGTTGTCGCTGTTACGGCCGTTCACGCCGCGGGGGGCACTCAGGTTGTAATTCCGTTTGAGCTTTACCTGCGCGATCTCCTCAGCGATATCCACTAATTGATTGATGGATACCAGTTCGCTGCTGCCCAGGTTGATCGGTTCGTGAATATCGCTCTCGAGGATCATCCGTGAGCCTTTCACGCAGTCATCGATGTACATGAAGCTGCGGGTCTGCTCGCCATCGCCCCAGATCTCGATCTCATGTTTGCCGGAGAGTTTCGCCTCGAGCACCTTGCGGCAGATGGCGGCCGGCGCCTTCTCGCGTCCTCCGGTCCATGTACCATCCGGGCCGTAGACGTTGTGGTAGCGTGCGACTCTGCACTGGAGGCCATAATCTTCTTCGAAATGCCGGCACATGCGCTCACTGAAGAGCTTTTCCCATCCGTAGCCGTCCTCTGCGAGAGCCGGGTACGCGTCTCCCTCCTTGAGGGCGACCACATCGGGCGATGTCTGCTTGTCCGCGTTGTACACGCACGCGGAGGACGAGAAGAAGAACCGCTGCACCTGGGAATGCTGCGCCGCCAGAAGCAGATGCGTATTGATCAAAACGCTCAACATGCAGAGGGCCTTGTTGTTCTCGATGAACCCCATGCCGCCCATATCGGCAGCCAGGTTGAACACGACGTCCGCTCCTTGAACCGCGGTATAGCAGGAGTTGATGTCTTTCAGGTCGAGGGATAGATTCTCCACTCCTTGATGAGTCTGGTACCAGTCACGGACAGGCTTTACATCGACCGACCGGATGACATCGACACCATCGCGCTGCAGTTGTCCAACCAGGTGACCCCCGATAAATCCACCACCTCCGCAGACCACTACTTTTTGGTTCGATAAATTCATGAAACCTCCTGGACCTGAAGTTGATACGTTCATGTTGCTGTCACCGCGACGGACGATCGGATGGCTGGCGCAGTCAGCGACCTACTGGACCTCTGAACATCACAGCGGAGTTAAGATCCCTCACGCGGAGGTGTAACTAGCTTGGGTTTTTACCCATGTAGACATAAGAAGCTGGAGGCTCTGAGGGTCAGATTCCCATTATAAGCGGCATAGGACCATCGTCAAACACAAATTACCCGTTCGGAATACTGAAGTGCGCTCGTGGCGGAGTGGTAGGCCCGGTATTCCTTCAGTATCGATTGTGCGTCTTGCACATCGGAAGGTGCTCACATTCGAGCAGGGAGCACCCAACCCTGGAGAGCCCGCTGCGCACCTGCAGGAGAGACGTGGTTCGTATCGAGGAAGAGCATCGTGCGATCCTGACGGTACGTGCAAAGGTATTCCGATTGACATAACGCTCGTCGGGGATCCCAGAAGGTAACACCGGGAACCGATGCCGCCGTCGTCTGCAGAAGCACCTGCGCGGCCCGTTGTTCTTCGGTGTCGTCGAAGGCCTGATCCACTCCGGGGTCGAGGCGAAAGGAGCTGCCGCCCATAGTCTGGGCTAAGTAGCGCCTCAGCGGGATCGAGTTGCTCCGTATCCGCCAGACAGGGTCGATGAGAAACACCGGTGTGTCTCCAAAGACAACGACCTGCTTTCCCGCGGCTCGCAGGGCTTCCAAGGTATTGCGTAATGAGGATCTCAGGAGTTCTTCGCTTTGCGTCTGCGTGGGCGCTCTCTGGTCCTGCGTCCCCGAGGACAGCTTTCCCTCGCTGGATCGCGGATCAAAGGCCGCATCCCAGAACGCGTACAGTATGACGACCGAGACGCTTGGATCAGCTTGCAATCGTTCAAGCACGGCGCGATTGAACTGAATACAGTCCTTCAGCAGCGGAGGATTTCCACGATAACGCCGGCCGACGCCGGACAAGGGCGGGCAGGCCGTCTTACCGTACTCCTCCAGGAACAACCCCTGCTGCGCCAGCGTAGTTCGCAAGACTCCGGAAAGAGCCGAGGCATGACTGTCTCCCCAGATGGCTGCATGCGGTCCCGGAGCGTCTGAGCCGGTACATTCCCTGATCAGTTGCGGAGCAGAGTCTCCATCCCGACTCAAACAGGCATCGACATGCAGGTCCTTGAACGAGTCGTCGATGGCGGTGGCACTTGCATAGCGCCAGCGGAGCCCGTCGCTCTCGAAGATGACGCCTGAGACCACCAGGAGAACAAGACTGGCAACGCCATACCGAATAAGCAGAGGACCCGGTGAGCGAGGGGAAGACCGGAAGGGGATCTCGACCAGCCGGTAAGAAACAATTGCCAGACCAAAGGCGACTACAACTGCACCAAGTCCCCAGGCCAGCGGTAAGCTCCCGCCCCGCAGTATTCGCAGAAAAGACAAGAGTGGCCAATGTACGAGATAGAAGGAATAAGAGATACGACCCACAAACACCAGGGGCGGAGATGAAAGAAGCTTGCGATTGATCCATGCGGTGCCGGAGGCGAGCAGAAGCGCGGAGCCCAGAACGCATGGCAGAGCAGCCGGTCCCGGAAAGGGCGTGGAGGGACTCAGGAGGAAAAGGGAACCTATAACAAGAAGAAGTCCGGTTCCGCTCACGAGTTCACAGGCCAGCCTGTGCCTGCGATCTGGCCATCGCACGTACTCCGCTTGCACGATAGCCAGGGCGACACCAACACCCAACTCCCAGGCTCGGGAGCCGAGCAGATAGAACGCGGAGGTGGGACTGCGATGGACCTCGTACGTCGCTGCGACAAAGGAAAGAGCGCTCAGCGTGACGACCGACGGCAAGCTCAGGCGTTTACGGATGCGCAGCAACAGCACCAGAAGAATGGGAATGACCACATAGAACTGTTCCTCCACACCGAGGGACCAGGTCATCAGCAAAGGATTCTCGTCGGCTCGCGGGGCAAAATAATTAGTCGTTCGCCACAACGCCACATTTGAGACCGAAGCCGTCGTCGCGAACAGATACTTTGCAAAGTCTCGAAGCTCGTCTGGTGAAAACAAGAGGACGGCTACGAGCAGAACGGTAAGGAGAACGGCGTAGAGAGCCGGAAGTATGCGTTTGGCGCGATTCCTGTAAAACCGCGAAAAGCGGAAGGTACCGGAGCCCAGCTCGGCATTGATATGGCCGCCGATCAGGAAGCCGGAGATCACGAAGAATATGTCGACGCCCGCGAAGCCGCCCGATATCGAACTCAACCCAGCGTGATACAGAACAACTGAGAGTATCGCGATCGCCCGAAGTCCATCCACATCAGGACGATACGATCGTGCATGCGATGCGTCAGCCGAAAGGCTCATGCTGGTGTCTTGGCGGGTTGCGGAGATTAGGGGTGATCCTATCTGCACGTCAGTGCACGATGGTGTAACTCACCAAGCAACTGTCCTGGCGGAGTTCGACGCGCTAAAAGCAATTCCTGAATGTGGGCTCTCGAGACTGATGCTAGCCGATTTCCATTCACGCAGCAAGGTTGAATGAGTCGGAAACGCGACTCATCTACGGACCAGAACACAAGGGAATTCAACCGAGCGAGTGCCTGGGCGTGAGCTAGTACAGACGGGGACGAAGGGCGCGTCGGCATGTCTGAAAGCCCAACGCTTAGCGGCAATCCCTTCGTCGAAACAGCATCTGACCCTGCCCTCTTGGATCGTCCAACAAAACCTCCAGACCTGGATCCTGCAGGTCGGTCATGTGGTTCTGCGCTGCCTGTCGCTTATTGATGATGAGCAGGTTTTCGCAGGCAAGGTGCTCGGCGATATGACCGCCCGCCAGACTCGCCCAGCTTACAGGCTGCGTCTTCACGCCTGCGAGTTCAAGCTCAACATTTGGTGCATAGCCCGCGTAGAAGACCGGGCCGGCCACATGGGTCGCGAGGACCTCCTCGTAGCTGGCGTAAAACGCGTCATGATCGAAGGACGCCTTCACATCCCGCACCGTCCGCCGTGCTACCTGCACAAGAACCGCAATCCCCACGACCGCCACGACGGTCCTTACCACAACAACATTTACTCGCGGCAAACCACTTCCAGACTTCCACTATCGCGAGACCAGTCCCGCAATACAGCAATGGAAGAACTGGATCGAGGTACCTTGGCGTCCCGAGGTGGGAGGTGCAGATGGTCAGGAGATAAAGGGTCAGATAGACGAACGCCACCAGGAACCGCGACCTAAAGCGGTACGCGACGAGAACCAGGCCCAGAACTCCGAGACTGACGAGCAGGGTGTTCTCCGATGCGAAGAGCCACTGAGCATAGTTGGCCCACTGCTGGTGATCCCCCTCGGTAACGACATTGCTCTTGAAGAGAGCGCCTATGTCATAAACGAATTTACCCGGGTCGATGACGCTGAAAGGTGTTCCACAAAGAGAGACACCAAGGATCACAAGCAGGCCGTAGTACAGCCTCCTATTCGAGATGCTCTGGTATACAGCGGTCGATCTCCGTGCAGCGAAGAGGAGAAGAAGAGCGGCGACGGCCACCTCGATCAAGGCACGTCGAAGGTGAGTCAGGAAGAGCACGTATTCGTGAGCGGAGCGCGCTTCCACGTTTGTGCGGTGCGCGGCGACGAAATGAAGAATCGTCTGGACTGGAAAGAGCGAAGCGGACAATGCGCATAGGACTGCAACGAGGACGAGGAAGACGCTGGTGGCGCGGAGAGAGAAATTATGATCCCTGTTTAATCCACTCCGATCATTCCTCCTGCTGCGGCTGTATGAGGCAGAGATCTCGGTGATGACATAGGCGATGAAAATGATTGCCGCAGTGTACTTCGTTGCAATAGCGCCACCGACGGCGAGCATGGCAAGCAACCAATCCCGGGAGGATCCGGAATCGAAATATCGAATGAGCAGATGTATCGCGAGGAGCGTGAGTGCCGAAAGCAGGATGTCTGTGCAGAGATAAGCGCCACTGGCGATAAGCATGGGACTAAAGATGATGGAGAAGGCTGCAACAAGTCCCGCCGTTCTGGAGCGAAAAATATCCAGGCAGAACCAGTAAGCGAGAAAACCCGTAGCGCCAACGAAACCCAGATTGAGCAAGCGCCCGGCGAACAGCATCTTGACGAAGCCGAATGGAGCCGTAACGACGTAGGTCAGGTAGTAGTAGAGGGTCGGGTACATGAAGAACTTCGGGTTTGCACTGCCTTCTGCGAATCGGCGCAGCACAGCGAGCGAAGTTCGATCATCCACGTTGGCCGTCACGGGGAGATTGTGCACGAGCGATCGGGTAGTAGATGGCCAACGTCAGCAGGACCAAAAAAGGAAGCAGCAACCATTCCGTCTTGTTCCATGACAGCGAACTTGTTGAGCTTGGAGCCGCAAGCTTAGGTTCAACTTGCAAGTAAGCCACCTGGCGTCCCGGCACCTTTCTCGTTTCTCATGTAGAGCTTATAGAGCATCCGGGCCATGTCCAATAGCACAATGCCTTCGATGGTAATGCGAAACCTCGGATCGGCATTTGTCAGGATGAAGGGGAGAACGTACAGGATAATCATGGACAATACGACAAGGCTTCCGACATGCAAGTGCCGCAACTTCGAGTAGATCAGCAGTCCACACCAGCACGGTATCAGGAGCAGGGTGGTCTGCTTGAAGATCATAGAAACCTTGCGAAACCGTGGGCTCGGCAAGTGCTTAGGATCATAGCTTTGTCGCATCATTGTCATCAATTTCACGAATGCAAGTCGGACTGCGGTTGCGGGGTGCTCTCGGATGAAAGCTTTAGCCTGGCGTAGGTAGTAGGGGGCGTACTTCTGGTCGCGAGAGTCATCAACGCCAGGCAGGTCCGCCTGTTCCTTCCACTCAAGTCGCGGATGCATTCCATTGTCTGCCAATGCGGGAAGAATCGAGTCTTCCGCGTTGAGTTGTCGCCGGAGCGTAGCTTCGGTGTAAGGGTTGTAGCCGGCATAGAAGTTGTAAGGACCGTTGTGGGGATAGAACGGCCGGCCGTGGACTGCTGCTGTAACACAAACGTAAACAAGGACCGCTGACGAGATCGCGAGGCCAACCATAGTCGCGGCCCTGCGGAACGGCAAGCTCCGGACTGGCCAGAACAGCAGCAACACCATCGGCACAAGGTTGGGTCTGATCAACACCGCACAACCCAGGGACGTCCCAAGAAGCAAGGCATTTCTTACACCGGGAAGCCGGCGCAGGCGTAACAACGTCAGAAGAAGTAGAAGAAGAGCGACAAACGTCAGATTGGCATCGTTGATCTTCTTTACTCCGCCAAGGTAAGGGGGGTACAGGCCGATGATGAGAGCGGTCGTACTTGCAAAACGTAATGAGCCAACGGTCGCGAGAACCGCGCGGATAAGAAGGACGGCCAAAAGCATCAATGCAATCTGCATTGCGGAAGCGGCCCAGTCCATTCCTGTCTGGCCAAAGGGGGAGCCAAGTACCTCGGCCCATCCGAGAAGGGTGGGGTACGCGATTGGCAGGAGGGTGGACTGGATGTGGTGCGTCGCAAGTATCTCCCGCTCACCGAGCAGGCACTGCTCGAAATATGGTTCTAACCCTCCCAGACATGAAACCGTGGCTGCCCCGGCCTCAATACAGAGGATCAGCCCTAAGTACAGGTTGGGATGTAAGCCCAAAAACTTCCACGCTCTGATTGCAAGAGGAGGCATGTTGAACGCTCCACGATGAACTGGTGGGTTAGTGGTGATTGTACCGTTCAAGCGATTCGGGTCGAACCTGGAGAGCGCCGTTTAGCTTGCAAGTAAGTCACGAACCGGCGCAACGCTTTGCCGATCTTTCCTGGAAAACCTATAGAGCATCCGAGCGATGTCTAAGAGCACAACGCCTTCGATCGTGATGCGAAACCTTGGATCCGCATTCGTGAGGATGAAGGGAAGCGACGTACAAAACAACCATCGACAAGACGACGAGACTTCCCACGTGCAATCCTCGCCATTTCGAGTAGATCAGCAATCCGCACCAGCACGGGATTACGAGGAGGGCAATCCGTTTAAAGAGAATCGCGACAGGGCGGAGACGTGCTATCGGGCCGTCTTTGATTGCGTAGATGGCATAATTCTGACGCATCATCGTTAGCGACTTCACAAGCACGAGTCGAACTGCGGTCCCAGGATGCTCTCGGATGTATGTCTTGGTTTGGGCCACATAATAGGGAGCATACCTCTCGTCGCGGGAGTCATCGACGCCCGGGACGTCTGACTGTAGTGTCCAATTCAGTTGCGTATGGACCCCACTTGCTGCCAGGGCCGGCAGTATCGACTGCTCGGCATTGAGTTCACGGAGGAGAGTGGCTTCCGTGTAAGCGTTGTAGCCGGCGTAAAGGTTGTAGGGGCCGTTCTGAGGGTAAAACGGTCGTCCGTGCACGAGTCCGGTTACGCAAACATATACAAAGACTGCCGAAGAGATTGCGATTGTGACGGTCGCTGCGGCTTTCGCTAAGGGCAGACGTTTGACAGGCCAGAAGAGCAACAGCGCCATCGGTGCCGTGTTCGGTCGGATCAAGACTGCACACGCAAGAGCGAAGCCAACAAAGAGCGCTTTTGGCACCGTGGCGTCTCCCCGCAACTTGACCAGGAACAGTAGAAGTAATAAGAGCGCGGCGAGCGTGACGTTACTATCGTTGATCTTGTTCACCCCGGTCAGAAATTGGGGGTACAGCCCAATGATAAGAGCGGTCGTAGTGGCAAATCTCTGTGAGGTTACATGTGCCAGGATCGCGCGAACGAGAAAAACGATAAGGAGCATTACCAGGATTTGCATTCCCAAAACGGACCAATCCATTGCTGCTTTTCCCCGGGGCGAAGCGAGAACTTCAGCCCATCCGATAAGAATGGGGTAGCCTATCGGCAGGAAAGTGGATTGGACATGATGCGTTGCGAGGATCTCTCGCACCGCGAGCAGTGGCTGGATAAGGGAGGGCTGCAAATGCCCTTTGAGACACACTACAAAAGCAGCTCCGGCCTCAAGGCATAGGATTAGCCCTAAGTACAAGTTTGGATGTAAGCCCAAGAACTTCCAGACCTTGATGGCCATAGGAGGCATGTAGAACACTCCTCTGTAGAGATTTGTGGGTTCTGAGCAAATGTAACATTTTGAATGACCATTCGCGCGAAAGTGTCTCTCCGGCGACCCAGAATGTATGAAGGCGCATTGCGGGGGTTGTACCTAAGAATGACAGAGTAGTTACCGTAAAGCTCGTCGAGAGAGCGCCACACGCTCCGGAAGACTATTCCAAAGGGATGTATGCGGGCTGACGAGACGGAGCCTTAAGTCTCACGCTGGCTCACGGGCCTGAGGTACACTCGAAGGCGTGCTGGGTGACTTCACCCCGGTCCCTCAGTCCTCCGACGGTATCCGCTTGAAGAAATTTCGAACGTTCTATCTCGTTGCTTCTCTCTGCTGGTTCGCCGGTGTAAAGCTGATCGCCTTTGATGAAGGAGATGTTGGCATACGCCAGGATTTCGACCTGCAGGGTTCGCTTTTTGAGATCGCCATATTCGGCCTGCTGATCTTCTATTGCGTTCTCCACAGGCGCTTGCTCCTCTCGCACCTGCGGCAACTCTGGCGTCCGTTCCCGGTCCTCCTGATCACCGTTCTTTCGACGCTATGGTCGGTTGACCCCGCGCTTACCTTCCGCCGCAGCATCGTATTCCTGTCAGGCACACTCTTCGCCTACTACATAGGCGTGACGTTCACACCGGCTCAGCTGCTTGATCTGTACCGAAAAGCTCTGCTCTTCACGGTGTTCGCGAGCATTGTTGTGATCGTGCTTTTGCCCTCGTACGGAATCTCTCATGGCGCGCATGGAGGAGACTGGCGAGGTGCCGTTTACCACAAGAATCGCTTCGGCGAGTTGATGGCTCTGGCGTTGATGACTTTGGTTATCGCGCCCGGAGAACGACTCCGCGGCGCGCGACGCTGGGTCATAGCAGTAGTGACGCTGGGACTCCTGTACAAATCCCATTCCAGTACAGCGGTAAGCAGCCTCGGGGTCGTCCTCCTCGTCCAGGGAATCTGGCCCATCGTTCGGTTGAGGCGCAAGGCCTTGATCGGTGTCTTAGCCGTCGGGTACCCGCTCGTCGCCGTCGCAATCGGGCTCGTGATCAGCTATTCCGCTTCGCTCTTCTTGCTCCTGGGAAAAGACAGGACATTCTCTGGCCGCGATCGTTTGTGGGCGGGCATCATCGATGCCATCAGAGTGCGACCGCTCCTGGGTTATGGATACCTTACCTTCTGGCATCAACAAGCCGGAGGCCTTGCGGTAATCGCTGAGCGAACAAATTTTGTACCGCCTCAGGGTCACGAAGGTTACCTCGACGTAATGCTTCACGTCGGCATGGTAGGTCTCGGATTATTCCTCATCTACTTCTTAGGAAGTATGTGGCTTGCTCTCCGAGAGGCTCGGCGAACGGATAGTCCGGAGGCCCGCTGGTTCTTCTCCATCCTGGTCTTCATGAGCATCCTGAACCTGACCGAGAGTCAGATCCTGGAGCCGTTCTTTTTCTTGTGGATTACGCTCACGGCATTCACGATCTCGTCAGTAATGGCGCGAGCCGGGCGCTACCGCGAGGTCGACGAGGAAACGCCCCTGGTCTCCGACCGAAGCACGTTGATGTCCGCGGTCTGATAAGTCCTCTTTGCCTGCTCGTCGTTTCCGCTCCGGTGCAGATTCTGCTGCTGGAGCCCAACCTGCTGGGTGCCCGGCACAATAGGGAAATGAATCGGCTTGGTTCTGATCTGGTGTACGCGAAAGCCATGCCGGATCGCCTGTACGTGAAGCCAGAGGTCGTCCGCCATCGGGCAGCTCTCCAGAAAGCTGTTTCCCGCCTCCCTGAGCGCATTGAGGAATCGGGGCGGGTAGATCACACCGGAGACACCGATCGCGCAATGGAGGAAGCTGGGCGCGTCTGAGCGACAAAGGTCCCACGTTGAATACGGGCTCAACGCAGAGCCCTCAAGCCTCACAATACGCGCCCGAAAGCAATGGACCAGATCCGGCGCTTGCCTGTAGGCATGAAGGAGTTCCCCAAGCCATTCGCGAGGGTAAAGGACGTCATCATCTGCAGTTACGAGTGGGCCGTCAGCTCCGCGTCCAGCCTCAGCGGTGCGGGTGAGCACGTAAGGGTAGTACTTCTTGTGAGGACCGTACGACCCGTTCGCCAGCTTCACCTCGAGTCCGCGACCCTGAAGGCGCTTCAGCTCGTCGGGCAGGTTCGCTAACTCAGCAGGCGTGTCCAGCCAAAGCAGAAGTCGCGACGGCAGCACGTTTCCTCGTGCGATCGATTCGATGGTGAGGTACACAGAACTGAGCCGCTTACTGTAAGTCGCAATGGAGACAACGGGTCCGTCAGGAGCGACGATCGTCTCTCCTGAGGTTCGATTGAGGCGACTTAGTCGCATCATGTCCAACCGAAGCTGAACATAGCGCACGGAGCGGGCGAGAGGACCGAAAAGAAAACGCAGTCGCTCGTTCTTGCTTGGGATCCCCATGGCCAAAGCATAGCAATAACTGCCGGTTCTTCTTACGAGCCAACAATTGGCGCTGTCAAGATCTACTGGTTGCGCGCCAGTCGACTTCCCGTTAGTCGTTCCTAATCAATACAAATGGTTAGAATTACTAAAACTGCGATATGTGCCGTGATACTCTTTACGTACCGTAAGGAATACATTTCGTCGGTCCCGAGATTACATTCCGACACGTCTTCACTCAACTTTTCCCAGGGAACGCTGCAGGGCACAAATCGGCATGAAGACCGCTTTAATCCGGGCCGAAGAAGATACATTCGACCTTTCTGATTTATTGAAAACACTTCGTCGTCGAAGGCGTCTCATCTTCGGTGTCACGACGCTTTTTGTTGTCCTGATGGCTCTCTATTGCCTTCTAAGTACGCGGCGGTATGAGGCAATCGGACAGATCGAAGTGCAGAAGGAAGTGTCAGACAGCCTCGGCCTGAACAGTGCTCTGGGCATTGCTGCCGGGGGCGAAGACTCACTGCTGATGAACGTCGATATCCAGACGCAGACCAACATTCTGCAGTCCCATCGTCTCGCGTTGCAGGTGATCGAAGACCTCGGACTTGAGAAGACGGCTGACTTCAAGGGGCGCTTCAACCCCCTTGGCTTTCTTATGGGCAGCATCTCCCCGCATGGCCGGCCCGACTCGAAAGGCGCGTCGCTTGTAGACTCCCCAAATCGACGGGAGAGGGCGGTCGGAAATTTCACCAAGGAGACTGAAGGTCACGCCCGTACCGGGCACACGTCTCATCGAGGTGAGCTATCTCAGTTCGGATCCGCAGCTCGCTCCCGTGGTCGTCAACCGCCTGATCCAGGGTCTTACCGACTTCACCTTTCAGACCGGGTCGAGCTCAACCTCGCACTGGGTGGATAACCAGCTCTCGGACCTGCGAGCCGAAAGCGAGCGGCTGCAGCAAAAGGTCGCTCGCATGCAGCAGGACTCCGGCATCGTCTCGACCGGAGCAGTCGATGCTCAGGGTCACGAACAGGCGTATAGCGCGGTCGTTGACCAGCTACAGCAGATCAGCGCGGCACTCGGCCAGGCTGAGGTAAACCTGATCCTCAAACGCGCGATCAACGAGGTGGTCAAGACAGCGGATCCGGAACTGATCTCGGGACTGAGCAGCAACCTCAGTTCGGCCTCGTCGTCGGGCGTTTCAACCTCACTGAATCTGATACAGAATCTTCGTGCTGAAGAGACCTCGGCACAGGTCGAGCTCGCACAGAATGAGGCCAAGTTCGGGGCCGGCTATCCCAAGCTGGAAGAGAGTCGTAAACGCATCGCGCGATTCGATATGGCTATCAAGGAGGAGTCGAATCGCATCCGCGATCGCGCCCAGAACGACTATCAGGTCGCAGTCAAAGCGGAGGCAGCCGCCAAGGCCGCCTATCAACGAGCCAAGGCCGATGCCGACCAGTTGAACAACAAGGCCATCAACTACACCTTGGCCCGCGAGGAGGCGGAGAGCAGCCGCAAGCTCTACGACGAGCTGCTATCCCGCTCAAAGCAAGCCGGCATTGTTGAGGGTCTAAGGTCTTCAAAGTTCAAGGTCATCGAGCCCGCAATGGTCCCGAGCAGCCCCTCCCGCCCGAAGGTGCCGCTGTACATGGCCCTTGCCCTTCTCCTGGGCCTGTCGTTTGGTATAGGCAGCGCGATTCTCATTGATCTTGCCGACAATCGAATCCTCGACATCAAGATGCTCAACAATAAATTCGGGAGAGGACCCATCGGCGTGCTTCCATGGTTCTCCTCGCGAGCGACGAACACGGCGAGGGATGCGAAGTCTGCGTCCACCACTCTCGACATGCCGGCTTCAGCCGACCCCGCGTCACCTTATACTGAGGCGTTGCGATACTTCCGCACGTCGCTTCTGCTCTCCCGCGGCGCGGTCGCGCCCCAGGTCATCATGTTCACCAGCCCTTCGACGCAGGAGGGCAAGACAACGACCAGCGCGAACTTCGCGGTGCTGCTCGCACAATATGGGAAGCGTGTTTTGTTGGTGGATGCCAATCTCCGGCATTCCTCAGTCCAGAATCTCTTCAAGCTTCCGGGAGCTTCAGGCCTAACGAATCTGCTGAACTCCCCGGGAATGGGAGCTCTTGATGGGGTCCAACCCGTGCCGGCGCAACCAGGACTTTTCGTACTCGGCGCAGGTGAGAAGTCGTCGCACCCTGCCGAGACACTTGGGCTTTCAAGACTTGGCGAGCTCATTGCGGAATATCGACGGAATTTCGACTTCATCGTTCTTGATTCAGCGCCTGTGAATTCGTTTACGGACGCGGTGATCGTCGCGGGATTTGCGGACAAGGTCATCGTCCTCTCTCGCATTGGTCATACAAAGATGCATGCCTTGCACGCGTCAATCGAGAAGCTGCAGGACCACGTTGAGTCCGGAAGTCTGGAGTTGTTAGTCAATGGACTTCAGGTCCGCCCTGAAAGACAATGGACGGTACTCCAGACACTTTCGGGTGGGGTTAGCTAAATGAGAATTCCAAGTTATCGCTGGTTCCTGCTTCTGCCGTTCTTGCTGGGGAGTTTCTGCTTCGGGCAGAACGCACTTCAGATCGGGCCGGGCGACGTGCTGAACATCCATGTCTACGACACCCCGGAGCTCGAGCAGACGGCTCGGGTCACAGACGCCGGCGACATCCTGCTCTCTCTGATTGGCTCCGTCCATGTAGCATCCCTGACCCCCGAGCAGGCGGCCCGGGAGATTGAACGCATCCTGATCTCCAGAGATGTCATGAAGTACCCCTCGGTCACCGTGAACGTCGCAAACTATGAGCAAGAGACTGTCTCAGTGTCCGGCCAGGTGAACAGGCCAGGAGCTGTGCAGATCACTGCCCCGCGCGGAGTGATCGATCTAATCTCGCTCTCGGGCGGTCTCACTGACTTCGCTGATCGGCACATCCTGATTCGCCGGAAAGGCCCGGGTGGGGCGGTAGTTCCGTTCTTCTTCTCGAACGATCCCCAGGAGGCGATCCGTAATGACGTGCAGGTCAATCCGGGCGATACAGTGATCATTCCGAAGGTTGGAATCGTCTTCGTCCTTGGCGATGTCGGACGTCCAGGTGGCTTCCCGATCACCAATCCGAATTCGCGAATCACGGTGCTCCAGGCAATCTCCCTTGCTGGCGCAACGAACCACACGGCCACACCCTCGAACGCTCGTCTGATCCGGAAATCTGGCGACGGGTACGAAGACATTCATCTGCAGATCTCGAAGATGCAGAAGGGTAAGGCGCCAGATATGGACATGATGCCTGACGATGTGATCTACGTGCCCTTCAGCTATTGGAAGAACGCCCTCACACTGGGAAGTAGCTCCATCGTCTCGGCCGCAACAAATGCAG
This sequence comes from uncultured Acidobacteriaceae bacterium, assembly GCA_963752655.1. Classification (GTDB taxonomy): domain Bacteria; phylum Acidobacteriota; class Terriglobia; order Terriglobales; family Acidobacteriaceae; genus Edaphobacter. The sequence goes on along the minus strand of CAVVZK010000007.1, from coordinate 223,813 downwards.
CCATCTACACGCGTTAGATCTGCGCCAGCAACGACCTGTTCGCTCCTGGCGCGGGTGCCAGACGGTTCGCCTCTTACCCAGCACCTCCGGAGACGTTCCAAAGAATGCCGGATCCAGAGACACAGCTGACGGTCTGCATCCCGGTCTATAACGCGATGCCGCACCTGCCGGCTACGATGGCAAGCGTCCTCGGTCAAACGATCCATGACTTTCAGATCCTGATCATCGATGACGGCTCTACCGATGACAGCCCTTCGTATCTACGATCTCTCGACGACCCACGTCTCGACTATTCTCCATCAGGAGAATCAAGGGCTGACACCAACGCTGAACCGGATGCTCCAGATCCTGGGTGCCGGCTGGATGGTGCGGCAGGACGCGGATGACATCGCTCTTCCAACGCGGTTGGAACGGATCCGCGAAGCCGTTGAGCATTTTCCGCAGGCAGGAATGATCTACTCCTACGCCGCGCATTACCAGCGGGGAGGGCTCAAAGGTCAGCTGCTCACCACGCCCACAAACGAGACAGGGCTTCGTTCCTTCTTGAACGAGGGATATCTTCCTTCCATCTGCCATCCCTCGATCGCGCTGCGGGTGGACGCTGCACTGGCTCTCGGCGGATATCGGTTCGATCTGCACGTGGAAGACTACGACCTGTATTGGCGCGTAGGGCTTGACCTCGACGTCCACATGATCCCCGAGGTTCTTCTCGGCTATCGTATGACGGGCAGCAGCATCAGCGATCAGAACACCCTCGAGCAGGCCACCAACGTCCTGTACGTGCAATATCTCCTCCTCTCCAGGCTGTGGCAGAAGAATAGCTTGAGCTACGTCGAGGTTCGGCCACTCCTGGAACGCATGGTCGATCACCGGCACCTGGCCTTCCGCAAGCACATGCGTTCCGCCATGTCCCAGCTCGGGGAAGGGCGGTACCCCATCTTTGCCTCTGAAGTGGCACAGGCCGTGATTGCTTCACCCACATCTTTTCTTAGGCGCTTCCTCTCGAAGAGTCCAGACCTTGCGCGCATCGGGGTCTCGCCCGCCACCTTCAAAGCGCAGACGGCCCTGCTTTGGCCCGAATCCTGAAGAACTCACGAACTTGAGCGATCGGAGATGCCTGCTAATCTTTGATCATGCCCGCTGTAGAAGAACGTGCTTCCCTCCCCAGGGTAAGTGTCGTCATTCCATCGAGAAACGCCGGATCAGACTTATTCCGCGCGCTCGCCAGCGTACGCCGGCAGACCTACCCCAACATCGAAGTGGTCGTCGTTTTGGACAATGCCTCTCCTTCCGAGGAGGTCCTGGATAGGCTGCGGAGCCTGGTGGATACCGTCATCCAGACCCCCGCTCCGGTTGGGGGCTCGAAGGCGCGCAATCTGGGCGTAGAAGGTGCATCCGGAGAGTGGATTGCTCTGCTGGATGATGACGACGAATGGCTGGAGACAAAGCTGGAACAACAGGTAGAGGCCGCCATCCGTCTGCGGGAGCACGCGTTCCCGGTCATCTCGACCCGCGTTACCGTACAACAGGGCGACGAACAAAGGGTTTGGCCGTCCAAGCCTCCGCCGGCGACAGACTCTCTGCGCATAAGCGAGTATCTCTTCTTCGTCTCCGGCCCCACAAAGCGCGGTGAGGGCTTCGTGCAGACCTCGACGCTGCTGGGTTCTCGCCGCCTCTTTCAGGCCGTACCGTTCACCGAAGGCCTGCCAATCCACCAGGATTGGGACTGGCTCCTTCGAGCCTCGGCGCAGCCTGGATTTCACCTCGAGATGCTTTGGGAAGCTTTGACGATCTACCATCTGAACATCCGAGGCACCTCCGTCAGCCAGAACAAGGACTGGCGGCCCTCCTTCAGGTGGGCTACCGGCAACCCGCTTATCTCGAGTCGAGCCTATTCATACTTCCTCGCCACTGTGGTCGCGCGGTATCTTTCCCTGCGCTCCTTGCCGAGCGTGCTGTGGACCTTCCTGACGCGCAGCCAGGTTGATCTCCGTTCCGCACTCCTGTTCCTCGTCTTTTTTTCCTTCCGCGACAAGTATCGTGTTCGGGTCGCCCGGTGGGTTCGCGGGATGCGTGCCTCTCATCAGCCCTAAGTCCAGTTGTGAGAGTGAGAAGCCAATTGCGCTGCAGGGCCTTGCCACCGGTTGAGTTGCGACTCCGAGGTCGAGATAGGACGAGCCGGCCTGCCCCGCGGAACTGTTATCGAGTCTCACGAGCCTTTATGCGGGCACGTTCAAAGAATCAGGCGCAACGATCTACTCTTTTCGCGGATCGTCGTTCCAGGGGACTGTATGGAGTCTGGCAGGATGAAGGCCGCCGGTTGCAGTTTGTGCAAAGAGCGAGACACAAGCCTGCATAATTGTGCACATTGAGTTATCCAGGGTGACCGAAGAGAGGGTGAAACAGGGATCGTTCTTCTTTGGAACCAGTGTGCCGAGTGGCCAGGTCTGTTGACAACGTTCCATTCGCGTTGAAACCATGGGTTCGGGACGAGATCGCCGAGGCAAATAGACGGCACACTCTGCCCGCACTGAGCACGATCGTCTATATCTCCACAATAACGATGGATTGCGATCTTAGACGTTCGGAAAGAGGCAGGTTGGTCTCGCGATTGCAGTAAGTAAGGCAAACACTTTCCCGGAGTCTTCAATGATTCGCTTTCTTGCTCGTATTACCCCCACCCCTGGTCCAACGTCCTACACCCTGAGAAGCCTTGTGGCCAAAGTTCAACCCCGCTGTGTTGCAGCGACCTTGGGACTTGCCGTCGTGTGTGGCCTGGCCGGATGCGGCGGCACCGTGACCACCCCAGGCGGCAGCGGCGACGGAGGAGGAGGAACGCTGGTACCTGCTGCGGATTATCCGTTCCTCACAGGAAACTGGGTCTTCCAGCTTGCTCCCACCTCTGGTGGAACACCCTTTACTACACTGTCCGGGTTTATCAACGAGACAAATCAAGAACCCGGAATCTACGACCTGACCACGATGGTGCTGCAGTCCTCGCCCGGCAGCAACTGCTACGAGGCCTACTCGGTGATACCGGCACAGGGAGCTGTAAAAGGGTCAAGCGTGTTTGTAAGCTCCTTTTCCGTGAACGGTCAGTTCCTGTACATCACGCTCCAAAAGGACTCAACCGGAAGCAAGCTGGATGGAACCTACCTCATTACCCAGGGGTGCGCCGCAGAGTCAAAAGGCACCATACACGGGGTGAGGTACACCAGTCTGACGGGAACATACACGGGCTCTATCGCGGGAACATCTCCCGCCCAGACGGTGCAACTTGCTCTCACGCAGGCCAGTCAGGGAACCGGAAAAGGCGAGTTCTATGTCAGCGGGTCCGCTACGTTCAACGGCCCGTCGTGCTTTACTCAAGGAACCCTGGTCCCCACAGAGAGTATCGTCATCGGCGACTCCGCGGTCCTTACCGTCACTGCAACGGATGGATCAAAGGTCGTGCTGAGCGGCACATTTGATGTTGCGGCGAAGACACTCTCCCTTAGCTCAATACAGATCGTCGGGGGCAGCTGCGCAGCTCAATTGGGAAGCGCCAGCCTCACTAAGCAATAGAAATACTCGGGATCGTCCTCACGGGACGGCTCTTATCGGAGCCTTCCCGTTCTGCATCCACCAACCTGCCGCTATCTAAAGCCGCACCCCATAGAAGTAGGCCTTGGAAAGCAGTCGGGCGCCAACTAAGGGATCGGGGCGAGAGACGAGGCCCGATAACCCTTGGTTGCGAGGTGCTTCCCCATCTCCGTGTACATCGCGTCTTCGCGCGGCTGCCACGTCGCCAGGCCGTCGACGTACCGGTTGTACATGGAGAAGGCAGCGGCGATAAGCACGGTGTCGTGGATTTCGACATCAGACGCCCCCTGCTCTCGAGCGGAAGCAACACTTTCGGTGGTCACATTCTTGCCGCCGCGCTGCACCTCACCAGCGATCCTGAGAAGGCTCTTCAGCTTCGCTGAGATCGGTGCACGCTCCGGATCAGACTTGACCTCGAGAACGACGGACGCGTCACCGAGATGTGCGGCCGCCGCGGCACCGTGGCTGGTCTGGCAAAAGTAGCAATCGTTCTCGGACGACACATAGGTCGCAATCAGCTCGCGTTCGCCGGAGCTGAGGCTGTTCGGCTCGTACAGCAGGATGTGGGCAAGCTCGCGCATGGGTGCGGCCGTCTCCGGCCGAAAGGCGAAGCCCGCGCTGATGCCGGGCAGGTGTTCAGGCAGTGCGATATGGGGCATGGGCGCGTCCTCTCTAGCGTGCTTGTGCTTCTGTGGGCAGATACTCGCGGCTCATCTCGACGTAGCCCTCGCGCGCCACCTTTTTCCCGCGTTCGCGATAGAGCTCATCGTTGACGGGCTGCCAGGTGGCGAGGCCATCGACGTACCGGTTGTACATGCAGAAGGCCGCGGCGATCAGAACCGTGTCGTGAATCTCAACGTCTGTCGCGCCCGCCTCTCGAGCCAGGGTCACGTCCTCGGGGGTGACGTGCTTACCGCCCATCTGCACCTTACCCGCAATCACGAGGAGCGCCTTCAGCTTCGTCGAGATCTTCGCCCACGTGAAGTCGGTCTTAACCTGTTCGACCAGGTCTTCGTCGCCTCCGAGCGATGCGGCTGCAACCGCACCATGAATCGTCTGGCAGAAGTAGCAGTCGTTCTTTGCGGAGACGTAGGTTGCGATCAGCTCGCGTTCGCCCGGCGAGAGCGAGTTCGGAGCATGAAGCAGAATCTCGGCGAGATCATTCAGCGGCTTGGCTGTCTCGGGGCGAAATGCCATGGCGGCACGTATTCCCTGCAGCCCTTCTGGAAGAGCGATATGCGGCATGGTTCAGTTCCTTTCGAAGACCTCAATGGTTGCTGCTGTGCGCCGACGTCCAATCCAGCGCCCGGCCGGATCCCCGCACAGGACAACCGCTGTGCCAACCAGGGCGGGCATGGGATCGTGCATCAGGATCAGAAGCGCGATCACACCGCAGCACCCGATGAAGACGATGGGCGCGAGGGGATACCACCAGGCGTCGACCCGCTCCGGCAGCCGAAAGAGCGTCGACGCGGCCAGCCCCAGAAAGACCACGGCGGCAAAGATGATGTACGCCAGCATGCGGTCGAAGGTGCCGAAGAAGAGCACCAGCAGCGCGAGGCCGGTCTGCAGAAAGATCGCGTTCCAGGGTGTTCCGAAGCGTGGATGGAGCCGGCCGAACGGCGCGAAGATTGACCCGGACCGCGCCATCGCGAAGCACACGCGTGGAGCTGCCATCATCAACGCCGACATACCTCCGAGAACACACAGCAGCACGCACCCCGACAGCACCTTCGCACCGGCGCTGCCGAACAGCGCACCACCAAACTGCGCAAGAAAGGCCGTGCTCGACGTGAGTTGCGCGAGCGGTATTACGGCCAGAAACGTGAACGTCACCAGGAGGTAGATCGCAATCACCAGGGCGACTCCGCCGACAAAGGCGATAGGAAGCGTTCGTCTCGGGTTGCGGACCTCGCCGGCGATCTTGCCCGCCTCCCACCATCCGCCGAAGCTGAAAAAGGCGCTCACGACGGCGCCGACGACCGCACCAAAGAGCGCATCCGAACCGGGCCGGCGAGCGACGTACGGATGGAGGCTCGCGAGGTGCGCCTTGCCCGAAGCCGCGGCCCACACGACCAGGCCGAACAGCAGCACGAATTTCAATACGTTGATCGTCGAGATGAGGCGTCCGTTGAACGCCGTGCCAAGGAGGTTGATCGCTCCGAAGCTGATCAGCAGCAGCGGAGGAAACACGAGTGCGACCCATGCCGCGTGCGGGAAAAGCGTCGCTACATAGGCGGCGGAGCCGACGGCCAGTGCTGCCGCGACGCCGGGGTACATGACGATCGAACTCATCCAGCCATAGAGAAATGCGACCCGCTCTCCATAGCCCGCGCGCAGATAGACGTACTCGCCGCCCGACTCCGGAAAGCGCACCGCGAGCTCGGAGTAGCAGAGAGCGCCGCACATCGCCATGAGCGCCATGCCCAGCCAGACGGCGAGAAGAAGCGCCGGTGATCCGAGTGACTTCGCCATCGTGGCGGGCGTGAGAAAGATCCCGAGGGCGACAGACTCGCCCGTGACGATAGCCATGGTGGCGAGCAGACCGAGTTGGCGTGACGTCGAGTTCAAGAGAGGGGTTGCAACCTGATTGGCTGCATGCGAAGCGTACGCGATCACTTCGGAAAACAAAAGAACTCAGATGATGGAGTGCACTCTCCATCCTTTGATGGAAGACGACGGAGGCGCCGATTCCTATACTCGCGCTCGTCACTGGACAACAGATCAAGCCAACACCCACGTATTCGCGAGGCTGCCGGAGCTCTATGCAGTACGTGAAGTCGGCGCACCGAAAGAGATCTCATGAATAGACTCATCCGCTTCAGCCTTGTTTTAGCGTTCTCCGTGTCCTCCTTCCTGCAGGCGCAGGTTCCAGCCAGCACGCTCTCGGGTCTCGTGAAAGACAGCCGAGGCGCAATCATCCAGGGCGCGCTCGTCAATGTCAGCAACAGGGACCAGGGCAACGAACGGCACGGCCGGTCCAACGCGGACGGCTCGTACTCCCTCCCCGGCCTCGAGCCTGGCACGTACGTTCTCGAGATCGTGGCGCCAGGATTCGCGACAGCGCGGTACGGGGAGGTCACCCTGCAACCAGGGCAGACGACGACCATCGACGCATCGCTCGCCGTCGCATCGCAGGCGTCGACAATTGACGTCGACACCGCGACCCAGACCGTCGATCTCGCACAGTCCATCATCCAGGGGCAGATCACCTCGAAGACCATCGAGAGCATTCCCCTGAACGGTCGAAACTTCCTGGAGCTCGCCTTCCTGATTCCCGGAAATCGTCCCGCACCGAACTTCGATCCGACCAAGACGAATACGCTCGAGATCAGCTCCGCGGGCGGATTCGGGCGTGGCGGCAACATCACGATCGACGGCGGGGATAACAACGACGAGGTCGTAGGCGGCACGCTCGCAAACCTCCCTCAGGATTCGATCGCTGAGTTTCAGATTGCGACAGCTCGCTTCACCTCCGAGGTCGGCCGCTCCGGCAACAGCATCGTCAACATCGTTACGCGCGCCGGATCGAATCGATTCCACGGCTCGGCCTTTCTCTTTGAACGAAACCGAACACTCCAGGCGCTGCCGGCGACCTTTGATCGCTCGCAACCCGTTCCGCGCTTCGATCGCGAGCAGTTCGGCGGATCGATCGGAGGCCCGCTCCGCAAAGACAAGACGTTCTTCTTCTCGTCCGTTGAATACCGGAACCAGAACGCCGCACTCCAGACAGGCACGCGAGACTTCGAGACCGGAACCATTCGCAACACCTCCGCACCGGCACCGTTGCGTGACCTGCTCTTCTCCACCCGCGCCGATCATCACCTGGACCAGGCGAACACGTTGAGCCTTCGCTACAGCTTCAACCGTTCAACGGACACAGCGCAGGCCTCTGCATCCTCGTCCACTCCGCAGAGCACAGCAGCTGAGCGGCAGAATGCGCTGAACCGCTTCAACTCCGCTGTCCTCACGTGGACGAGCGTGCTCGGGCCGAATCGCGTGAACGAGGCCTCGCTCCACTACGACGACTTCTACAACTCGCTGCCTCCGTACCCCCAGAACAGCTCGCTGACAAATCCGCAGTTGAACCTCACCAACGAACTCATCTTTCCCGACCTGGCCGATGGGGCAAACTTCAATCTGCCGCAGGCGACCCACCTGAATCGTTACCAGCTTCGCGACGCCTTTACGATCAACGTCGGCCGTCATACGCTCCGTGTCGGCGGCGAGTTTCAGCATTACCGCGCGGCCGGACAGATCAACGTCTTCGGCACCGGCACCACTATCCTCACGTCCGACTTCGGCTTCGCGGACCTGAATGGAGACGGTGTCGTGAACGACCTCGACATACCCGTCGCGGTCGGCATTCACAGCACGGCCCCGATCACTCCCGTGCCGATCCCGAAGATCGGCAACAACTACACAGGCCTCTTCGCGCAGGACGACTGGCGCGTTCGCTCCAACCTGACGCTGAACCTCGGCCTGCGCTGGGAGTACGACTCGAACCTGACTGGGCAAAGCAGCGCACACGGTCCCTGCCCTGATCTCGCGAGCATCCCTTCGGAGCCATGCACCTGGATGGCAAACGTGATTGACCTGAAGAAGAGCCCCGACAAGAGCGGCTTCGGCCCGCGCGTGGGCTTCGTATACGACCCGCTCGGCGGCGGCAAGACCGTTCTGCGTGGCGGCTACGGCATCTACTACGACCGCATCACGCTGGAGGCAGGCTCGAAGGAGCTCGTGCAGAACGATCGCGCACTCACCGTAACGCAGTACGGCGGGTCGACCTGCACCAACTCCAATATCCCGGCCCCCGCGAGCCTCGACCTCTGCTTTGCGCCCGGGTCGCAGTTTGCCGCGAACAGTCCCACCATCACGAGCGCCTTCAGCGGACCGCATCAGACCGGTGGCGTCGGCATCGTCGCGCTTGGTCCAAACTCGCACCATCCGCTCTTCCAGCAGATGTCTCTCGGCGTCCAGCAGCAGTTCGCACAGAGCTGGATCGTGAGCGCCGACGGTCTTCACAACTTCGGCCAGCGGCTCTTCATCGGCAGCCTGCTCCGCGGCACAAGCTCGACTTCGCCCAACATCCGCTGCCCCGGCGCAAACGCGCCCTGCCAGATTACGGATCCTGTCTCGGGCATCACGGATAGCGTCACCATCCTGGACTCGTCCGCGAAGAGCTGGTACGACGGCCTGCTCGTCAGCCTTGCACATCGGCCCGCGAGCATCGGACGCATCGGCTATCAATACAACGTCAGCTACACGCTCTCGAAGACCTTCGATTACTCCGACGACGACCAGCTCGAAAACGGCAACAAGGATGAGCAGGTAAATCTCGTCCAGGGGACCTCCGGCCTGCGCCGTGAGAAGGGATACGCGCTTACCGATGAGCGCGACCGGCTTACGCTCTATGGTGAAGCTACGCTGCCCCACGGCTTCTCTCTCGCACCCATCTACACCTTCGGCTCCGGCGTCGCGGCGGACACGTTTCTGCCCGGTACGGCGAGTCAGGTCTCGGGCGCGCAAGGTTCGCGTCTGCCCCTGCTGCCCAGAAATGCGCTTGGGCGCGAGATCAAAAACAGCGACCAGCTGAACGCCGTGATCGACCAATGGAACGCGCTTCCGGCGTGCCCGGGAGCAAGCCCGTGCAACGCGGGCGGACGCCATCGCGAACGTGCCCGCCGGCATCAACTTCTTCAGCCCTTTCAGCTCGCTCGACCTGCGCCTGCGCAAGAACTTCGATCTTCGCGAGGGTGTCACCTTCAGTCTGATCGGCGAGGGATTCAACCTCTTCAACGAGGTCAACGTGCGCGGAACCAGCAACGCTAACTTCTCCGGACGCAACATCTCTATCGCTCCCCTCCTGGCCTCTGCCCCCGTCCAGACAAACTTCTTCAAGCCCGTGAGCACCGCGGGAGGCTTCTTCGGCTCAGGCGGTCCAAGAGCATTTCAATTCGCGGCAAGGCTGGTCTTTTGATGGCCGAACCCATCGATGCCCCCGAATACAAGGCGATCGCTGCAGCCTCGGAGAAGCTCAGCCGCAAAGCTCCGAAGAACCTCCCCGGCGTCTCGGAGGAGGACCCAACGGGTGAGGTCCGCGAGTTGTACCAGCACTTCAAGCGGCACTTCGGCCGACCCGACGTCCCAGCAATCCTCCAGTGCTTCGCAACCCACCCGCCTCTCCTGAAACACATGATGGCGCTCTCGGAGGAACTTATCTTCAGCGAAGGCCGCCTCGGACGAAGGGCAAAAGAGATGATCGCCACCCTGATCTCTTCGCGCAACAACTGTCCCTACTGCGCCGACAGCCACGGCTTCTTTCTGCGCATGCACGGCGGTTCGGCCGGGGCACTCGCGTCGCTGCTCGACGCAGACTACGAAGACGAATCGATCACGGCGCGGGAGCGCGCGCTGCTCCGTTTCGCTGAAAAGGTGGACGAGCGCTCGTCTTCGGTCCGACCCGAAGACATCGGCGCGATGAGGCTGGCCGGCTGGTCCGATCCACAGATCGCCGAAGCCATCCATGTCACTGCCCTCTTCGCGACCTACAACCGCGTAGCCAACGCCTTTGGCCTGGAATCCCAAGGCCTCTTGTCGCTCTACGACAGCCTCGATCCCTACCGGGAACAGGTCGATCGAAAGCGGGATGAATAGCTGAACCAATTCCACGGCGAGTAGCGACGGGCGGGTCCGCGCCGGTACACTGGAGGAGAACGCTCTTCACCCTCCCCGCCTATGACCTCCCCCGAAGAAAAGATATCAACGTCACGGGCGCCGCTGCCGTTTCTGGGGCTGGCGTGTGCGGTCGGTGTTTCATCGATCTACTACAACCAGCCGCTGCTGACGGAGATGTCGCACACCTTCGGCGCGGGCGCCGGACGCGTCGGGTTTGTTGCGGTGGCGACGCAGGTCGGATACGCCCTCGGGCTGCTCCTGTTTGTGCCGCTGGGCGATGTGTTGGAGCGCCGGTCGCTCATGATGCGGATGTATGGCGCGGTGTCCGTGGCGCTGCTGCTGGTTGCGTTTTCCCCGAGCCTTCTTTGGCTGATCGCCGCGAGCGCTCTGACCGGGATGCTAGCCGCCGTGACACATATCGCTCTGCCGATCGCACCGGAGCTCGCTTCTGACGATCAGCGCGGACGAGCGATCGGAATCGTAATGACCGGACTTCTTCTGGGTATCCTGCTGGCCCGAACGTTTGCTGGATGGGTCAGCCATATCCACGGATGGCGTTGGGTTTACGTCATCGCCGCAGTGATAAACGCCGCGTTTGTTCCGCTGATGTGGCGGAAGATGCCGAAGCTGAAGCCAAGGCAGGAGCTCACCTACCCCAGTGCCATGGGGTCCTTGTGGACGCTGGTGCGGACGCAGCCGGTGCTGCGCGAGGCCTCCACCATAGGGGCGCTCGTCTTTGCGTCGTTCTCCTGCTTCTGGACAACCCTGGCGTTTCTGCTGGACAGCCACTATCACCTCGGGGCGGGGGTGGCCGGCACCTTCGGTCTGGTGGGCGCGGCGGGCGCGCTTGTCGCCCCTCTCGCGGGACGGTTGTCGGACAGGCATGGGTCGAGGTGGGTGGTGTCGGTAGGTGTTGCCGTGTTGGCGTGCTCGTACGTGCTGCTGTGGGGGCAGGAGCGTGTGAGCATGAGCGTGCCGCTCCACATTGCCGCACTCGCGGTCGGTGTCATCGTGCTCGATGTAGGCGCGCAGATGACGCAGGTTGCGAATCAGACGCGCATCTTCGGGCTCGACCCGTCGGCACGCAGCCGCCTGAACACGGTGTACATGGTCGTCTACTTCACCGGTGCAGCGGTGGGGTCGGCTCTCTCCACGATCGCCTGGGAGCATTGGCGCTGGAACGGCGTATGTGGGCTCGCGCTCGGACTCGTTGCCCTGGCGACGGCGCGGCACCTTCTCGGTAGCCGTGGATCCGGCGCTGAGGTGCAGGATGCGCGCGGCGCTGAGGTGCACAGGCTGGAGCACGTCTGAAGCTGGCTCGCAGCGAGCGTCGGCCTTCCGAACCAGATCTTAGGCCATGTGCTCCGATGAGGTCGGACGGCCGGAGTGGTGAGCGAGGCAGGGATCGAACCTGCAACCGTCAGCTTAGAAGGCTGATGCTCTATCCAATTGAGCTACTCGCCCCGGCGTTTTTTGGAATCGTCCGGATTGATTGTAACGGTTGCGACTGGGGCAGGGTGCGCGGGCTCAGGTCGTAGGCGTGAGATCTTTGCTTCGAAAGATCGCGACCGCGGAATCGAGAGCAGTGCCCCAATGGGTGCGCGCTTCCTGTTCCTCTCGACCCACGGCTTTGACGTACAGGCTCAACGCGAAGCCTTGCTGGGCACCTGCAAGGTCGAGGAGCGCGGGGCGGATCACGCACTCCAGCATCGCAGACGTGTGGTCGGCCGGGGCGATGCGGCGCGCGATACGGTGCAGGAGGTGCTCGTGCTGGTGAAACGAAGCGAAGATTGTGCGGTCGCGCCAAAGAAGATCGATGTAGCTGGCGACACCGGTAAGGGAATCCTCTGGCGTGAGATCAAGCTGCAGGCGAAGCGCTTCGAGTTCGTCGGGCGCGTCGATCGTCCAGGCATCACACTTGGCCGTAAAGACCGGGGAGCGCGGGGCGTTCAGGGCACGGAGCGCCTGGAGGATGGGCAGGTAACGTTCCGCTTCGGGGATCTCGTCGACCGCGTACGCGTCTTCGCGAAGGTCGACGAAGTGGGAAGCGGGATTTGCGGGATCGGACCAGGGGATGACGAGGACAGGATCGTCTGCGGCACACTCGGCGGACCACTCAAAGAGCATCTTCTTAGTGTAGCGGCACGGGGTGGTCTCGAACGCACACCGCGTTGGCAGAGAGTCATCCGTCAAGAGTCGCACTTGCCGTCATTCTGAGCGCAGCGAAGAACCCCGGAGCCGCCCATCGCTCCACAACCGTCAGCACCTCTCGGCCACAGAAGAGGTAGCGGCTGGCTCGGTCTGTCTATCTCGATGGCAGTGACAACGTACCGGTCAGGGCTCGAGACTACTGTTTTCCAGGATAAAACGGAGCAGGGTGTGCTCGGCCCAGTAGCCGTCGTACCCCCGGGCTCCGTCGGGTTGTGCGAGAAAGGCGCAATGGCCGCCGTGCGCGGGCTCGAGCAGGGTGATGAGGGGTTGGCCATGGATGCTGGCGCGGGTCTCCGCCGTGAGGCGGATGAAGGGATCGTCCAGTGCGTGGAGGATCAGCGTGGGAACGGCGATGCGGTCGAGGACGCGCGCGGCAGCGGCGCGGAAGTAGTAATCGTCGGCGCCTGAGAAGCCGGAGTAGAGCGCCGTGATGCGGTCGTCGAACTCGCGCAGCGAGCGGATGTCGTCGGCGCGCGCGGGATCGAAGGCGTGCGGAAAGAGCGTGGCCTTGCGGCGGAAGCGCTTGCAGGAGCGCACGGAGGAAGCGGCGCTCGTAGACGCCGGTTCGACGGGCTTGTGGAGCGCGTCGGCGGAGGCGCCGAGATCGATCGCAGGCGAGACACCGACCACGGACCGAAGCTGCGGTGGCGGGTCTGCGGCCAAGCTCGCCGGCGAGCTTGAGCACCAGGTTGCCGCCCATCGAGTAGCCGACAAGGCGACACTGCTCAGGCAGATGCGTCGCGGCGAAGAAGTCGCAGCACGGCGCGAACATCGGCCGAAAGGCCGGAGTGGTAGAGCGTCGGCGAAAGCGCCTCGGTGCCGCCGCAGTTTCGCATGTTCATGCGGATCGACGTTGCAGCCGGCGCGCCAGATCTTGTTGGCGTTGCCAAGCACGTACTGCGAGTTCGAGGAGCCTTCGAGGCCGTGGAGAATGATCGCCGTTGGCGCCGCCGCGCGGACGTCAGGAGGCTGCCAGTGGCAGTGGCAGAGCACCTGGCGGAGATCTGGCTGCCCGTCGCGGGAGAGACCTCGACCAGGACCGACTCGGGCGGACCGCAGCTTGTTCGGTCGCGGGAGGAAGTTGCCGGCGATCGTCTGAAGGTGGCCGTTCGCAAGAAAACGTCGCGGGTGGAACTCGGGCGCGGCGGCGATCTCGGGCAGCCGATCTCTCGAGGGTGTCGTCGCGGAGCTCACGCCGGGCCTCAAAGCTGGCGTGCCGCAGCCGTCCGCGCCTGGAGCGTACGGGCCTCGGCCAGAAACTGCTGCGCGTTGAGCGCTCCTGTGGGCTCGTCCTCGTGCTTGAAATAGACGTAGGTGTCGCGCTCCCGGGTGAGCGGGAGGATGCGCTCTGCAAAAGCCCGGAGCTCTGCCGCGTGTATACCCCCCGTTGCGACGCAGCCGGAAGCAGGCGTGAGTGCTCGAAGGGTGGGTCTCGGGCGTGCTGAGGTCGTCACTTTCGGCCACGCACAGCGCCGCATTATGGGCGCCGAGGATGCCACTGATCTCATCGGCAAACCACGTCTCGTTGCGAAACTCGAACGCGATCGGCGGGCGCCTGCGCGGAGCGCAGCGCCGGCGTCCGCAGGAGCTCGTGGAGCCGGTCAGGATCGGCCTTGAAGTTGGGAGGCAGCTGGAACAGAAGTAAGCCGAGCTTGCCGGCCTGCGCGCACCGGCTCGACCGCCGAGACAAACTGCTCAACGATGGCCGCGCAGTCGCGAAGCCGGCTGAAGTGCGTGATGCGCTGTGGGGCCTTGAAGCTGAAGCGAAAGTGCGGCGGCGTAGCGGCGAGCCAGCCCTCCAGCATCTTCGGTGTCGGCAGCGTGCGAAAGGTGTAGTTCACCTCGACCGAGGTGACTCGGAGGCGTAGAAGCCCAGGAAGCTCTTCTGCGACAGCTTTGCGGGATAAAAGCCGGGCTTCCATGTGGGATAGGCCCATCCCGAGGTGCCCACGAACAGACGAGGCGGGCCGGGGTCCGACACACCGACTGGCGCGGCAGCATTCTCCGCAGACTGTAGAAGCGCGCGGGCACTGATCACGGAGCTTCGGAAGCGGGAGATTGTGAAGGAGGTGTTTGGGGCGGCTAGTGGGTTTCGAACCCACGACATCCGCTGCCACAGAGCGGCGTTCTGCCACTGAACTATAGCCGCCACAATAGCGAAATTATAGCATCAGACCTATGTGCGGCTCGCCCGAACGCTGCCGAGGTGCCCGATGAATGCCACAAGAGAGCCGGAGATACTTTCACCACGACTGAAGCGGGGCGCCAGGGCCTTCGACGATGGCAGCCTGGATGCGCTCAGCCACCTCCTCGACGACTTCATCCGCGATTCCCGGAACCTCGATCCGCTTCGGTCTGGACGGAATCGTCGGCGCTCATCCCAGGTGTCGGCGACCTCGCACAGGGATTGGCGTCCAGCATCATCATCCTCGCGGCCTGGTCGCGCGGTGTACCCAGGGTCATCCTCGGCCGCATGGTCGCGAACGTTGGCATCGAGGTCGTCGTCGGCATGGTTCCGATCTTCGGAGACATGTTCGACATCGCCTGGAAGGCGAACCGGCGAAACTACGCGCTCCTGACAGGCAGCCTCCTCGAGCCGCAACGGCAATCCCGCCGAAGCTGGCTCTTCTTCGCCGGCCTGTGTGCCGTGCTGCTCCTGCTGATCGTCCTGCCCCTGCTCGTCTTCAGCTGGCTCACGGCAC
This sequence comes from uncultured Acidobacteriaceae bacterium, assembly GCA_963752655.1. Classification (GTDB taxonomy): domain Bacteria; phylum Acidobacteriota; class Terriglobia; order Terriglobales; family Acidobacteriaceae; genus Edaphobacter. The sequence goes on along the minus strand of CAVVZK010000007.1, from coordinate 208,640 downwards.
ACTTTCTCCACGGGATGCTGGGCTCAGGCGCGCATCGCACCTGGTAAACGTGAGCTCCGCCGCAGCCTGCGATAGAATCGTCACGTGTCGGGGCGTAGCGCAGCCTGGTAGCGCATCTGGTTTGGGACCAGAGGGTCGGGGGTTCGAATCCCTCCGCCCCGACCACCTTCTTCTCAAAATCCTCTTCCGTCACCGCGAACTCGACCTCCCTGCCCTATGCCCAGCCTGATCCTCAGGACACCCTGACTCCGGCCCGTCCCCCGGAGCTCCCTCCCGGTACCATGACCCTATGCCCCAGCAGCAAATCGTCGCGGACGGGACGCCGAAAGCCTGGATTCAGCCCTTCTACCGTTCCTTCAATGGGCTCCGCGGCATCGCCATCCTGCTGGTGTTCTCGTGTCACTACGTGTCTTTCATCGGGGGGTCGCGGGTAATCGAGGGCATGTGGGTCGGAGTGGATCTGTTCTTCGTCCTGTCAGGCTTCCTCATTACCGGAATCCTCTACGACTCTCTCCAGGATAAGCACTACTTTCGCAACTTCTACACCAGGCGCGCCCTCCGCATCTTCCCTGTCTATTACCTCGTCTTCTTCATCCTGTGGGTTCTCACGCACGCGATGCACGCCTCCGTCTCGAAGACCATCCTTCTCTATGCCGTTTACGTCGGCAACATCGCATCTGCCCTTCATGGACATCGCGAAATGGAACCCCACCACCATCACCTTCCCCTCCGGGAGCGTCGCCACTATCGGCTACTTCTGGAGCCTGTGCGTCGAGGAGCAGTTCTACCTCCTGTGGCCCCTCATCGTGTACCTGGTCAGGTCTCGCAAGACGCTGATGAAGGTCTGCGTCGGAGGAATCATCGGCACCATCGCACTTCGAACCTACCTGTACGCTCACCTGAGTCAATACCAGCTCAACTTCGGCACGCTCTACGGAACCACCTACGCCCGCGCAGACACACTGCTTGTGGGTGCGTGGGTTGCGCTCTGGCTCCGGGGCTCGTTCCCCTCCCGGCGGCGCCTCCATCGGTCCGCGGCGCTGGCGATTACGGCTGCGGGGGTCCCTCTTGCAGCCGGACTCTTCTTCACCCTCGGTCGGTGGCCTAACAAGTGGGACAACCCCTTCCTCAACACCGCCGGCTACACACTCATCGCCGTCGTCTGTGCGGGCATCCTGATGTTCAGCCTCGATGACATGTCGAGACTCTCAAGGGTCCTCCGGTGGAAGTGCCTTGCTCAGCTCGGGGTTGTCAGCTACGGCTTCTATCTCTTTCATGAGCTTCCGCACCCTGGCTGGTACCGCTTCATGAACTCCGTCCTGCGCCCACGCGGCCTCGAAATCCTCATCCTTCCTATCGTGTTCGTCACAACCTTCGCAGCGGCATGGGTAAGCAGCAAGACGATCGAGAGATACTTTCTATCGTTGAAGACAGTCCTTGCTCCCCAGGGAAAGAGTCATCCCCACGTCTCACAACCGGATGTCGCCGTCTCCGCCCACGTGGTCCCTCATGCCTGAGTCCGCCTCTTCCCCGAGATGCTGGCAACGAGACTCCTCCCGCTCTACCTCCTCCCTAAACTTGCACAATCCCCTTATCGGCAGAGAATAGGCAGAGCATGAGCTCGCCCCGGCCTCCTCGCCCCACCTTTCTCCGCTCCCTCTACTTTCGCGTCCTCGTCGGCATCGTCGCCGGCATCCTCGTCGGCGCGCTCTTTCCCCGCTTCGGCGAGCAGCTCAAGCCCTTCGGCGACGCCTTCATCAAGCTCATCCGCATGGTCGTCGCGCCCATCATCTTCTTCTCGGTCGTGGTGGGCATCGCTGGCGTCGGGGACACGCGAAGGCTCGGCCGCGTCGGCCTCAAGGCCCTCGTCTACTTCGAGCTTGTCACGACCCTCGCGCTGATTATCGGCCTCGTCGTCGCCAACCTCATCGGTCCCGGTCGCGGCATGCACGTCGACCCCCGCACCCTCGACGCGAAATCTGTCGCACAGTACGCCGCCCCTGGCTCCGCCATGGCACCATCGGCACCAACATCCCCCGGAGCTCCCGCCCGGCCCTTGCAACCCGCCCTCACGCCCTTTCTCCTCAACATCATCCCCGAAAGCTACGCCGGCGCCTTTACGTCCGGCGAGATCCTCCAGGTGCTGCTCCTCGCCATCCTCACCGGACTCGCCCTTGCCGCAATCGGCGCCGCGAGCGACCGCGGCAGGCGCCTCCTCGATCTCGCCCACTCGCTCTCAGAACTCTTCTTCCGCATCGTCACCCTCATCATGGAGGCCGCGCCCATCGGCGCGTTCGGTGCCATGGCCTTCACCATCGGCCGCTACGGACTCGTAACCCTGCTCTCCTTAGCCAAGCTCCTCGCCTGCGTCTATCTGACCAGCATCCTCTTCGTCGCCCTCGTCCTCGGCCTCATCTGCTTCGTCAACGGAATCAGCCTCTGGCGTCTCCTCCTCTACCTTCGCGAGGAGCTCCTTCTTGTCCTCGGCACCTCCTCCTCCGAGGTCGCGCTCCCCGGCCTCCTTCGCAAGCTGGAAAACCTGGGCTGCTCAGGAGCCGTCACCGGCCTCGTCATCCCCGCCGGCTACTCCTTCAACCTCGACGGCACGTCCATCTACCTCACCATTGCGGCCCTGTTCATCGCGCAGGCGACCGACACCCACCTTGGCTTCGGCCAGCAGGTCTTCATCCTCGTCATCCTCATGCTCAACTCCAAGGGTGCGGCAGCCGTCACCGGAGGCGGTTTCATCACGCTCGCCGCCACCCTCGGCGCCGTTGGGACGATCCCCGTCGCCGGCATCACGCTCCTGCTCGGCGTCGATCGCTTCATGTCCGAGGTGCGAGCCCTTACCAACCTCGTCGGCAACGCTGTAGCTACCGTCGTGGTCGCCCGCTGGGAGGGCCAGTTCGACGCCGCCCGCGCACACGCGGTCCTCCATTCACTCCCGGTCCCCACCACGGTCCCGCTCGAATCGAGCCCGTCTCTCTGAACCAGGCCAGCCCACGGAAGCATGAGCGCCGGCTCATAAGCTACCGGTCCGGGAACCCAAGGTAACGGCCCGTCGCCTCGGAGCTGGCGCAATCTCCTGTTGCATTCGCTAAGATGGAAGTAGGGTTCTCTCGGGAGCTATCATCTGCTGTGCCCGTCAGCACCTAAAGCCTTATGATGCAGGATTTTAGCTGTAAACCTCCTGTTTGCAATAATTTGCCGCTCGCAAACGGCATATCTCCAACAAACGAGAGATCTTACGAGATGGTAGGGAGGGGGGAGGGGTATGCCGGTAGCGAAGCTGACCATCGAGATCGACATCCCGCACGCACAATCTCTCAAGGACCGGCGTCAGGTCGTTCGCTCGCTCAAAGACAAGCTCCGCCACAGTTTCAACCTGTCCGTCGCCGAACTCGATGAGGGCCTGGTCTGGAACCGCGCGACGCTTGGAGTCGCCACCATCTCCTCCTCCACCGCGTACCTCACCGGCCAGAATCACGAGATCGACCGCGCCGCCCAGCGGATTGCCACCACCTTCGGCGCCGAAATCGTCGACTCCTACCTGGAGATCCTTGGCGAAGTATCGGAGTCCGCAGATTCCTGACCGATCGAGGTCGCCGTCCTCTACAATTCTCCCCGCCTTCAGAATTTTGATATCCTCGAGTGTTGCCTGGAAGAACGAGACCATGCCTGAACATCGCGCAAGAACCCATCACCGCAACCGTGTCGCGAGCACCTTCTCCCAGGAGATTGGGGCCATGCTCGAGGGCGAACTGTCCGACCCCCGCATAGCCCCGAGCTATGTCACCGACGTCGTGCTCGCCCCCGGCGGCAAGTCCGCGCGCGTCTTCGTCGCCGTCCACGGCGATGCGCCCGAAGAGGATGCCACCCTCGAAGGCCTGATGACCGCTCGCGACTACATCCGCTCCCAGTTGCGGTCCCGTATGGGCGTGCGCCACGTCCCCGACCTCACCTTCGCGATCGATCGCTCTGAAAAGATGACCGGACGCATGGACGAGCTGCTCACCCGCATGCGGAAGCGCGACAGCCGAAAGGGAGTCGCAGAGGCCAGAGAGAGCGGTTCACCCACTACATGACGTCCAACGCTGCGCTGATTCAACCACTCCTTCAGGTCTTCCGCTCGACCCCCCACTTCCTCGTCAGCTCCCATGCCCGGCCGGATGGCGACGCGGTAGGCTCCGTCCTCGCACTCGCCTGCATCCTCGAGCAGATGGGCTGCACCGTCGAGGTCGTCTTGGCGGACCCGATTCCACTCATCTACCAGAGCCTCCCGGGAGTGGATCGCATCCGGCATGCCTCGACCGTTACACCCGGGGTACCCTGCATCCTGCTCGAGTGCGACTGCACAGAACGCACCGGACTCACCGGATTCTCAGAGAGCTTTCTGATCAACATCGACCACCACGCCTCCGGCCGTGCCTTCGGGGCACTTAACTGGATCGACCCCCAGGCCTGTGCCGTCGGTGCGATGGTCTACGAGATCGCCAAGGCCTCGGGCGCCGATATCACGCCAGCCATTGCAACCTGCTTGTATACAGCCATACTCTCGGATACCGGTTCCTTCACCTACAACGGAACCAACGCCGCCACCTTCGCTCTCGCTCACACCCTTACGGAGTCGGGAGCCAGTCCCGGCCAGATCGCGCGGGACATCTACTTCTCCAGTCCGGAAGGAAAGGTGAGGCTGCTGGGCGCAGCGCTCTCCCGCATGCGACGCGAGGACCGTATCGCCTGGAGCTGGATCACCCTGGAAGACATGGAGAACGCCTCCGCCGATATCGAGGACTGTGAAGGCGTCGTCAATCACCTGATCGGGGTCACCGGTGTAGAAGCCGCCGTGTTCCTCCGCGAGGTCGCAGAGGCCGACCGGTACCGGCTCAGCATCCGCAGCAAAGGTGAGCTGGATGTAGCCAAGGTTGCCGAGCACTTTGGGGGTGGCGGCCATCGTACTGCCAGCGGATGCACCCTCCAAGGTCCATTGGAGGACGCCGCTAGCCGCATCGTGGAACAGCTGCGGAAAGCGCTCTGTTAATCTCATCCGGCACCTCTCAAAAGGAAAGGGTGCACGGCGATCTCCCAGATCAGTTGCACCCCGCCGGCCCCCCGAGCACTGCCCTATTGAGCAGGCTCAGGGCCTTGGTGAAGCTGCCCGGCACCACCGTTCTTCGTGAGTTGACGCTTCTCTGCATCGTCTGTCTCGTGATTCTCCTGTACGGTCTCGTCCCGATGTTCGGTGGTGACCAGCTTGGCCTGGTCGGAGCGGACGAACCGCGGTATGCGCAGATCGCCCGCGAGATGCTCCAGACTCATACCTCGGTTTGCGCTGATCTCGAAGCCAGTGCGATTCCACATAGCCTTCGGTTAGAAGACCTCCGGAACTCGTACCACTGTCTCGTGGGAGGAACCGTAACTCCGATCCTCTACGGCCAACCCTGGCTGGAAAAGCCGGCCCTCTACTACTGGCGCGCGATGGGCTTCTTCAAGGAGTTCGGCGTGTCTGACTGGTCGGCCCGCTTACCCTCCTCCTCGGGTGCGTTCGCCCTTATCTTCCTCATCTTTCTGCATATGCGCAGGTTCAGACCAGGAGGGCACCTCGGGGCCGCCCTGATTACCGCCTCCTGCGTAGGAATCGTCAGCTTCGCTCGAGGTGCTTCGACCGACATGCAGCTCGCCGCGCCCTTCTGTATCGGGATGCTTGGCTGGTACGCGTGGTATGAGACGGGCAAGAAACTCTGGCTTTTCGACCTTTATTTTTTCGGTGCGGCGGCAACGCTTGCGAAAGGTCCAGTCGCTCCCTTTCTCGCACTCTGCATCATCTTTCTGTTCACCGCCCTTCGTCGCGAATGGTCCTTGCTTCGCCGGACCATCTGGCTTCCGGGTGTGCTGCTCTACTTGCTTATGGTGCTGCCCTGGTACATCGAAGTGCAGCGCCGGAATCCCACGTTTTACCGCCTCTTCTTCCTTGAACATAATCTTGAACGCTTTGCGACCAATCGCTACCAACATCACCAGCCGTTCTGGTTTTACATCGTGGTACTTGTGCTCGGGCTTATGCCATGGGTTGCCCTCTCAGGTCGGGCTTTGGTCGACGCAATCCAGGTTTCAGTGACAGAGTGGAAGGTGCGGCACGATCCCCAGTGTTACCTCGGGCATTCGCGCGCTGGCGACGCCTTCCCAGAGTTTCTCGTGCTCTGGGCACTCTTTCCAATCCTCTTCTTCTCCTTCTCCGGATCAAAGCTTCCCGGGTACATTCTTCCCTCGATTCCACCTCTGACAATTCTGACGGGGGACTACCTGAACCGGATCAGACGTGAGGGTCTTCCTCGCTGGCTTCTCTGGTCCCACGCAGGTGTATGCGGAATCCTCACCTTCGTCATTCTTCTGGCACCGCAGCACATGAAGTACGAGACCCTTGTTCCATCGCTCGCGTGGCTTCTGGTTGCAACAGTGACAGGCATAGCAATCGCGATCATGGTTGTTTCCGTGATTCGGAGATGGGGGCTGCCGCATGTAGTGACTGCCACCTTGATCCCGGTCTTAGGGGCGCTTGTTTTTCTGCTCGGCTTCCACGGGAGAGAGCTCGACCGAAACTTTTCAGCACGTCCACTCGCCCTGCGAATCGCTAGGGAAGCGCCCGGAGTTCAGATCGTTGCGACCGAAGAGGTCAAGCGTGACATGGACTATGGGCTAGCCTTCTACCGTAATCGGGCCACCACGCACTACGCTACGGATGGGGTGCCCTCGCAAGAGCACATCCTGGTAATCCGGTCCAGCGACACCTCGGACCTTGACCGTTGGCTGAACGGACGTGTGTATCAGCCGATGTTCTTGTTCGAACCTCAAGGATTAGCCGTCTACCGGGTATCTGCGACATATGAGGGTCGATCCGAGATTCGCTGAATGGTCCTGCGCAACTGCTTCCTATAAGCTCGATCAAACCTCCATCGATGACGGGCCCGACACAACTCGAGATCCTTGATCTACGGCACTTCTCCGCAAAGCAGCTTCGTCCCCTGCTTGAAGCGGAGGCAAGGGTCTGGCAAGAGCGTCTCCGTTGGGATTATCGAAGTTCCACCGAGCTCCTGCTTCAGTACCTCGACACCCATGTGCTTCCGGGTTTCGTTGCTCTCGAGAACGGGAGGGTATGTGGTTTTACTTTCTGTGTTTACGAGGGGATCAAAGCTGTTGTGGGAGACGCCTTTGCGATTGCGGCTGCGAACCATGACGCGACGGAGGTAACCCAGACGCTCTTGCGCCATTTGGTGGACCTCATGCGTGGCTCGCCGTCCGTCGATCGGATCGAATCGCAGTTGCTCCTTTACGACTCACCGCTTTTCGAGCGGATCTTCCTTGACCAGGGTTTCCGAACCTACCCACGTCTTTTCATGGAGCGGGAGTTCAGCTCTCCTGGTGGGACGGCCAAATCTAGTTCCCCAGCTCTGGGTACGAACCTGCGACGCTGGTCCTCCAGCGACTACCAGTCTGCTGCCGCACTGATTCACGCGAGCTATGCCGGCCACGTCGATGCACGGATCAACGATCAGTACCGATCCTTGCACGGTTCCCTTCGATTTCTGCACAACATCGTTCGGTTCCCTGGTTGTGGGGTGTTTGAGGGAGATCAGTCGTGGGTGGTCGAGGACGTAGCAGATGGCAAGCTGGCCGGGATCATCCTGTGCTCGCGTGTCGCTGATGACGTCGCGCATGTGACCCAGCTCTGCGTCGCGCCTTCGCGTCGTGGACACGGTCTGGGTGCCACCTTGTTGCAGAGGTGTATGAGTCACCTGGAGCAGACCGGGTACTCCGCTATCAGCCTTACGGTGACCGAGGAGAACGAGCGGGCAGTCCGGCTATATGAGGCCCATGGGTTTTCTACGCGACATCGGTTCGACGCGATGGTTCGCGACAAGAACGATCCCGTTCTGGCCGTAACGAGTCGGTAAACTGCAGCCAATGACAACAAACACGGCTTGGTGAAAGCTACTCGACGTGGTAGTTGGGTGCTTCGCGCGTGATCATAACGTCATGAACGTGGCTCTCGCGGAGACCCGCGTTCGAGATGCGAATGAATTTTGCTTTGGTTTGCAGCTCGGCGATGGTGGCGCAACCCAGGTACCCCATTCCCGAGCGGAGTCCACCGACGAGCTGGTAGACCATGGCCTCAAGCGGGCCGCGGTGGGGGACCCGGCCTTCGATGCCTTCGGGGACGAACTTGGCGAGGCGGTTGGAGACGGCACCCTCACGCGCGGTGAGTGAGGGACGCTCGGCGATGCCGGCGTCATCCATGTCGTCCCTGCTCTGGAAGTAGCGTTCGCCTGAGCCCTGGGCCATGGCGGAGAGCGAACCCATGCCGCGGTAGGCCTTGAAGGAGCGGCCCTGGTAGAGGATGGTCTCGCCGGGGCTCTCGTCCACGCCGGCGAAGAGCGATCCCATCATGACGATGGAGGCGCCGGCGGCGATGGCCTTGGTGACGTCGCCCGAGTACTTGATGCCGCCGTCGGCGATGACGGGGATGTCGCGCTCGCGGGCGGCGCGGTAGGCCTCGGCGATGGCGGTGATCTGGGGCATGCCGGCCCCTGTGACCATGCGTGTGGTGCAGATGGATCCGGGGCCGATACCGACCTTGATGGCGTCTGCGCCGGCGTCGATCAGGGCCATGGCGCCTTCGTAGGTGGCGATGTTGCCAGCGAGGAGGGCGACATGGGGGAAACGTGCCTTGACCTCCGCGACGGCCTCGAGGACGCGGGAGGAGTGTCCGTGGGCGGAGTCGATGGCGAGCGCATCGACCCGCATGGCGACGAGCTCGGCGGCGCGCTCCATGTAGTCGCCCGTGGCACCGATGGCGCCAGCGACGCGGAGGCGGCCCTGTGAGTCCTTGGAGGCGTTGGGGTACTTGAGCTTCTTCTGGATGTCCTTTACGGTGATGAGGCCCTTGAGCTCGTACTCATCGCTGACGACGAGAAGCTTCTCGACGCGGTGCTGGTGGAGGATGTGTTCTGCCTCCTCGAGCGTGGTGCCGACGGGGACGGTGATGAGGTTCTGCTTTGTCATCACGTCACCGATGGGCAGGTGAGTCTCGGAGATGAAGCGGAGGTCGCGGTTGGTGAGGATGCCGACGAGCTTCTTGTCCTTGGTGACGGGGACTCCGGAGATCTTGTAGCGGCGCATGACTTCAAGGGCGGCAGCGATGGGCTGGTCGGGGGAGATGGTGACCGGGTCGACGATCATGCCGCTCTCGGAGCGTTTGACTTTGTCGATCTCGCCGGCCTGCTGCTCGATGGTGAGGTTGCGGTGGACGACACCCATGCCACCCTGCTGGGCCATGGCGATGGCAAGGCGGGACTCGGTAACGGTGTCCATGGCGGCGGACATCAGGGGGGTGTTGAGGGTGATGTCGCGAGTTAGACGGGTCTCGGTGCTGACCTGGGTGGGGACGACCTGGCTGTAGGCGGGAACGAGGAGGACGTCATCGAAGGTAAGCGCCTCGGGCAGCGGGGAGTTGATCATGTCTGGTTCTGCTCTTCTCTCGCCCACAGGAGCAAAGGGATCGGGCTCACCTGGCCTTTGGGGTCATTTGATTGTAGAGACGGACCGGAGCCACAGCAAATCCGGAAGAACATCGTGTGAACGGGGGAGGATCAAGGAGGGGTGCCCCCCCGGATCTCCGCACAAATTACGCAGAATCAGCGACTTCGAAATTCAGGTGCGCGTAAATTCACTCATTCCGTGGAACTTAGGTCTAAATTCCTGATTCCAGAGGAGATCGGGCAAGGTGCGGCGGCCAGTCCAGGCTCACTCTGTCCCTAGGTTACGTTAACCGCAGGGGGTTGTGCGCCAAGGCGAAGGCTCTGATTCGCGGGGAGTTGCAGGGTTAGGGTTGTTGACAGGGCAGCCAGATTGTCTGGTGGTGAGCGAGACGTTGAGAGGAGGTTTGTACGGGTCGATGTTGCGTGTGAGCGAAGCGAAGCGGTCGCCGGCCGGCCGCGTTGAGCGTGGCCAGCATTCGATGTATCATTATGTCTAGTTGCTTTGTTCCCCAGCTGTTGTTGGTCCGTGTGTTGCCCGGTGCTGGCGGAAGAGATGAGTGGGCTAAAGCCCACTTTTTATTTGCTCGAAAAGCGTCTTCGGTGGCTGGTCTGCGCTGACGTTGCGGGTTTCAGAGATGGCAGTGAAACTGGATCAAATTCGGAGCACGGCGGATCGAATCGCGGCCTCGTTCGGGCTTGAGATCGTGGATCTTGAGTTGCAGGGGGCGGGCAAGTTTCGCGCACTTCGCGTGTATCTCGAAAAGGACGCGGCAGGCCGGGCGAAGCTGGCCGAACTGGCTGCGACCGATGATCCCGAGGCACCGGTGCTGCCGAAGGGCGTTCCCGCGGAGATGCTTTCGGGGGTGACGCATGAAGACTGTGCGTTGTTTGCGCAGGACTTCGGGACGGTGCTGGACGTGGAAGACCTGGTTCCTGGCGCGGAGTACACGCTGGAGGTCTCGTCACCGGGGCTGGAGCGGAAGCTGTCGAAGCCAGACGACTTCCACCGCTTTACCGGGAGCCTCCTGAAGCTGCAGACGTTTACCCCGGTGAACGGGAATCGGCAGTGGAAGGGCCGGCTGCAGGGGTTGAAGGACGAGGTGCTGACGCTGGACCTCGCGGCAGTGAAGCAGAAGGGCAAGGCGAAGAAGGCTGCGACAGAGGAGCGGGTTGAGATTGCGCTCGCCAACGTCGAGAAGGCGAACCTGGTGGCCGAGATCTAAGGCGGTTTGCGCGATTTGGAACGAGGCCAGAGGTTTGCGGTAAACAGGCGGGTTCTTCGCTCTGCTCAGAATGACAACAGCTGCGCTCAGAATGACAACAAAGGAGCGGGCGGGAACGGCACGAGAAGGCAGCAGGCAGGAACGGCACAAGGAACGTCAGCAAGCGAGAGATGCACGGGCGGACGGTACGAGCGGCACACAATTGAAGACAAACAGGCAAGAGAAGGACGAGTGAGCAATGGCAAGTGTTCTGTACCAATTGATTGAGACGTTGAGCAAGGACAAGGGAATCGACCCGGAGATCGTGGTTGGCGCGGTGGAGGATGCGATCGCGCTGGCGACACGGAAGTACTACAAGACGCAGGAGAGCATGCGCGCGGAGATGGATCGGGAGACGGGCGAGATACGCGCGTACGTGTTCAAGACGGTGGTTGAGACGCCCGAAGAGGTGGAGGACGAGACCAACCAGATCACGCTTGAGAAGGCGCGGGAGCTGGCGCCCGAGGTTGAGGTGGGCGGCGAGCTGCGCTTCTACAAGGACACCACACCGCTGGGCCGGATCGCGGCGCAGATGGCGAAGCAGGTGATCTTCCAGAAGGTGCGCGAGGCGGAGCGCGACACGGTCTTCAACGAGTACAACCACCGTGCGGGCGAGGTCTTGAACGCGACGGTGAAGCGGCTGGAGCCGATGGACACGATCTTCGACCTGGGAAAGGCGGAGGCGAGGATGCCGAAGCGCGAGCAGAGCCGGCTGGAGCAGTTTGCGGTCGGTGAGCGCGTGCGGGTTGTTCTTTTGCGGGTTGACCGTGCGGCGAAGGGCCCGCAGGTGATTGTGAGCCGGGCGGCGCCGGGCCTGGTGTCGAGCCTGTTCCAGAGCGAGGTTCCGGAGATCTATGACGGAACGGTGACGATCCGGGCGATTGCGCGTGAGGCCGGCGAGCGGACCAAGATTGCGGTGATGAGCCGCGACAAGGACGTGGACCCGGTGGGCGCGTGCGTGGGCATGAAGGGGATGCGGGTGCAGTCGATTATTCGCGAGCTGCGCGGCGAGAAGATCGACATTATCGAGTACTCGGAGGAGATTACGACCTTTGCCGAGAAGGCGCTGCAGCCGGCGAAGGTGAGCCGGGTGTCGATTATTGACCTTGCGGAGAAGCAGATCGAGGTGATTGTGGACGACACGCAGCTGTCGCTCGCGATCGGCAAGAAGGGCCAGAATGTGCGGCTGGCGGCGAAGCTGCTGCAGTGGAAGATCGACATCAAGAGCGAGGAGGAGAAGCGCCAGGAGGTCGAGCAGCAGATGACGGCGATGGGCGGCGGACCGACGACGCCGATCGAGCAGGTTACGGAGCTTGGCGAGCAGATTCTCGAGAAATTAATCGCGGCCGGCATCACGACGATCGAGGAGCTGGCGGACATGACGCCGGAGCAGCTCGAGGAGGTTCCGGGGATCGGCGAAAAGACGGTCGAGAAGATCTCGAACGCGGTGCGGCACTACTTCGGCCAGTACGAGGAGGGCGAAGTGCGGCCGGAGCCTGCGGAGCCGGTCGAAATCGAGGCTGGAGCGGAGGGGTCGACATCGGAGTCCGAGGCTGGCGCATCTACAGAGACGGACGGTGTCGGTCGAGAGACGGAGGGTGTCTGCTGACGGCGGCACCGGAGAGGGAGGCGAGGGCGTGGCGAGAGAAGGGTTTGTAAACGAAGATTTCGCGGCGACGGAGGGGTTGGACACGGAAAAGGTGTCCAGGACTCCCGAGGAGCTGCTGGCGGAGGATGCGGCGGAGTTTGGCGAGGCGCAGGAGCTGAATATCTCGGCGGACGACCTGATTGCGGCCGAGGACCAGGCGAGCCTGAGCGACGCGAACGACGACGCGGATGCGCGAGAAGAGCAGATCGAGTTGAACAACGACACGATGGATGAGCTGGTGGCGGAGACGCAGGAGATCTCGGACGAGGGGATCGACAACGACGGCCATGATCGCGGCTAGGCCGGGCGACGCTGGCGAATGGTGGGAGGGCGGCGGAAAGTGCTGCACTTTCACGGTTTTTACGTACAATAGACACTCCTACCATGAGGCTGATATGACCAGCTAAGGGCGCAGGACAAAGTGAAAAGGGACGGATGAGCAAAGTTCGAATCAATGATTTGGCGCGAGAGCTGGAGGTCAAGAGCCGACCTATTCTGGACGCGTTGGAAGCGATCGGGGTTTCGGGAAAGACCCACTCCAGCTCCATCGAGGCGGACCAGGCCGAGAAGGTGCGCAACTACATCAACGGCGGAAGCCGGTCTCCGAGCGCGCTTGGACGTACGCAGCCGGTGGTCGCGAAGATCGACCTTTCCAAGGCAGCGAAGCCGGGCGATGCGGTACGAGCGATCCTGGAGCGCAGGCAGGCTGAGGCTGCGGTGAAGGCGGCGCCACCTGCGCCAACCCGCCCTGTGGTTGCCGCCAGCGCCCAGTGGTGGAAGCGCGGTTCATGTTGCGGCACCGGCGCGGCCGGCGGCCAGTTCAGGTTCGGCTGCAGGGACGTCCGGGGTTTCCGGCACGCCGGCGCAGGCTGCGACTTCGTCGCAGGGATCTCAAAGGTCCGAGGCACGGCAGCGGGACGACGGTTCCGGCCACCGCACCTGGACCACGCAGGGTGATTCCGCTGCCGCGCCAGGGCGCGAATATCGTTGCACCTCCGCCAACGCCGGCGATTGCGAGCAAGCCACCGGTAGGACCGGTGATTGGGCGGCCGCCGATTGTGATTCCCGGGACGCCGACGTTGCCTCCGCAGGCTGCGGCGGCTCCAAGTGCGCCTCTTCCGCCGGGAGCACGGGCTCCCGGTGATCGACCACAGACGGTCTCGGCGCCACTGATCGTTGCGAGGCCGGCGCCTGCACCTGCGCCAACATCTCCTGCGACGTCTCCTGCTCCTCCCCCGGTGCAGCCTAGCGGCGACTGCGCCTGTTTCGGCGGCTCCTCGCGCACCGGCTTCGGTCCAGGCGACGCCTGTGGTCGAGGCGAGCTCCCCTGCGGTGTCCACGGATGTCCCTTCGCCGCCGGCAGCGACCGCTGCGCCTGAGGCCACGACTGCCGCAGTCGGGTCGGGATCTGAGTCTGAGGGTGCGGCGTCGGAGAGCTCGTCCGAGCCGACGGCTGCCGCCGCAAATGTCGGCGCCCCCGCCGCGCCGCGTGATCATGCCGCAGACGGGTCCTCGGCCTATTTACACGGCTCCAGCGCCAGTGGCTGGCGCACCTGCGCGTGGACGTCCCATCTTCGAGCGGCCGCGGCCGCAGAGTGCGGGCGGACCGGGGGCCTCGGGTGATGCCGGGAGCTCCGGGGTCTCGTCCAGGATTTCTTCCAGCGGGCGCGCGCCGGCCGATGCATCCGACACGCACCTTTCCTGCCGGGCCGGGCGGAGCTCCGGGAGCGCGACCCGGGTTTACGCCCGGTGGGGCGCGGCCGCCTTTCGGTGCGCGACCAGGATTTGGAGCGAGACCGGGTGCGCCGGGTGGCGCTCCGGGCATGCTGCCGGGACCGGGCGAGAGCCCGGGCGGAGCTCCGCGGCCAGCGGCACGGCCGGGGCAGCGACGCGGCGGACAGCGGTACGAGAAGAGCAAAGAAGGCCCGATGAAGGGGTTCACGCCTCCACCACGTTTCGGTGGAGCGGCGTCCTTCTCGAGCTCAAGCGAGCCGGTGCCGATCACGCGTTCGATCACCGTGACCGAGGGCATCAGCGTGAAGGACCTGGCCGAGAAGCTGGAGGTTCGCGGAAAGGATCTGATCGCGATCCTGCTGATGCGCGGCGTGTTCGTGACGGTGAACCAGTCGCTTGACGGCGAGCTGGTGAAGGACGTGGCGCGGCAGTTCGGCGCGGACGCGACCGTGATCACGGTTGAAGAGCAGCTTGAGAACGAGGCGATCGAAGGCTTCCTCGAAGACACGACCGGCATGGTCGAGATCACGCGTTCGCCAGTAGTAACGGTTATGGGCCACGTCGATCACGGAAAGACTTCGCTGCTCGATGCGATCCGGCAGACGGATGTGGCGGCGGGCGAGGCTGGCGGAATCACGCAGCATATCGGGGCCTACAAGGTCCACGTTTCGAAGCCGGACTCGCCGGCGTTTGGCCGCGAGATCGTGTTCCTGGATACGCCGGGTCACGAGGCCTTTACACGGATGCGTGCGCGCGGAGCCAAGATCACGGACATCGTCGTGATCGTGGTGGCGGCGGACGACGGCGTGATGCCGCAGACGCTGGAAGCAATCGACCATGCGCGTGCGGCGAAGGTGCCGATCATCGTGGCGGTGAACAAGATCGACAAGCCGGACGCAAACCCGAGCCGCGTGATGATGCAGCTGGCGTCGCGTGGCGTTCAGTCAGTGTCAACCGGAGGCGACACCGAGTTCGTTGAGGTCTCGGCCAAGCAGCGGCTGAATCTCGATTCGCTCGAGGAGATGATCTGCTACGTCGCGGATACGAACGTTCAGAAGGCGACACCGGATCGGCCTGCCGTCGGAACGGTGATCGAAGCGAAGCTCGACCGCGGCCGCGGTGCGGTGGCGTCTGATGCTGGTGCAGAACGGAACGCTTGCGCACGGGCGACAGCTACATCGTCGGCAATACGTTCGGAAAGATCCGTGCGATGTTCGACGATCGTGGACGGGCGATTACCGAGGCAGGGCCTTCGACTCCGGTCGAGATCCTGGGCCTTGAGGGTATGCCGGACGCGGGCGACACGTTCCTGGTGATGGCGGACCGCGACAAGGCCAAGGGCATTGCGCAGTACCGCAAGATGAAGGAGCGCGAGGCACAGTTGGCGAAGTCGAGCCGCGTCTCGCTTGAGGGACTTGCCGAGCAGATCAAGCAGGCGGGCATGAAGGACCTCAACCTCATCCTCAAGGGCGACGTGCAGGGCTCGGTCGAGGTGCTGGCCGATTCGCTGCAGCGGATGTCGACGGAGAAGGTCCGGGTACGCGTGCTTCACTCCGGTGTGGGCGCGATTACCGAGTCCGACATTCTTCTGGCGTCGGCTTCGAACGCGGTGGTCATCGGCTTCAACGTTCGACCGGAGCGCAAGGCGCAGGAGCTCTCCGATCGCGAGAACGTCGAGGTTCGTCTCCATTCGATCATCTACGAGCTGCAGGACGAGATTACGAAGGCGATGTATGGCCTGCTCGAGCCGGTGTTCAAGGAGAACTTCGCGGGCCGTGCTGTCGTAATGAACGTCTTCAAGATCACCAAGGTCGGCCAGATTGCCGGCTGCCAGGTGACGGACGGTCTGATTACGCGGCAGAACCAGGTGCGTGTGACGCGCGAGGGCACCGAAGTCTGGAGGGGCAAGATCGGATCGCTGAAGCGCTTCAAGGACGACGTGTCCGAGGTTCGCCAGGGAGTCGAGTGCGGTATCGACCTGAATGGCTTCAAGGACGTCCGAGTTGGCGACGTCATCGAGTCGTTCACGACGGAGACGCTGGCCGCTGAGCTGGGGCAGAACTCCGCCGAGGCGAAGCGCAAGCAGCTTGCGGAGCTTGCCGAGGCGAAGGCTGCCGAGAAGCAAGTCGAGGCTGCGGCGAACGCGCTCGCCTAGAGCACAGAGCAGGACCAGGAAGGGCCGGGAGATCTCTCCCGGCCCTTCTTCTTTGGTCGGCCTTCACGGGTGAAGGGACGTAGTATGGAGGCGTGAACCTCGAGACGATGCAGGCGGCGCTCCGTGACCAGAAGCTTGATGGATGGCTGTTCTATGACCACCACTACCGCGACCCGCTGAGCTACAGTATCCTCGGCCTCCCCGGGAACATGCACATTACGCGGAGGTGGTTTTACTTTGTTCCGGCAAAGGGCGAGCCGCGCAAGCTGGTGCACCGGATCGAGTCGGGGCGACTGGATACACTTCCGGGCGAGAAGGTGGCCTACTCCTCGTGGCAGGAGCTTGAAGGCGAGCTTGAAAAGATGCTGGTCGGGGCGACTCGGATTGCAATGCAGTACTCCCCGCGCAACGCGATCATGTATGTGTCGATGGTGGACGCGGGGACGGTGGAGCTGCTGCGCGGGATGGGGAAGGACGTCGTCAGCTCGGCGGACCTTGTGAGCCAGTTCGAGGCGGTGCTGTCGGCGGACCAGATCTCGACGCACTTCGAAGCGCAGCGCAAGATCGATGACATCCTGGCCGAGGGTTGGAAGGTGATGGGGCAGAGAGCTCGGTCCGGCGGGGGAACACACGAGTTTGCGATAGTGACGTGGCTCTCGGAGGCGATGACGCGCGAGGGTCTGCGATGGGAGCATGGGCCGAATGTGAGCGCCGGGGCCAACAGTGCGGACTCGCACTATGAGCCGGAGGCAGCGACGTCCAGCCCGATCCGCCGGGGGGATTTCGTGCTGATCGACATCTGGGGCCAGGTCGATCGACCAGGCTCCTGCTACTACGACATCACGTGGACAGGGGTCGTGGATCGTGAGCCGACCGATCGCGAGCGAGTGGTGTTCGAGGCGGTGCGAGACGCGCGGGATGCTGCGGTGACAGTGGTCGCGGAGGCCTTTTCCGAGGGCCGCGCCCTCGCGGGCTGGGAGGGCGATGATGCTGCTCGCAAGGTGCTGGTGGCGAGGGGAATGGGTGAGGCGTTCAATCATCGAACCGGGCATAACATCGGTTCGACGATCCATGGCAATGGGGCCAATCTCGACAACCTCGAGACGCATGACGAGCGGCGGATCCTGCCGAACACGTGCTTCTCGGTGGAGCCGGGAGCTTACTTTCCGGGGGAGTTCGGTGTTCGGAGTGAGGTGGACATGATCGCTTGGGCGGACCGGGCGGAGGTTACGGGACGGGTGCAGCGTGAGCTGGTGCGGATCTAGCTGATATCATTCTTGCTGATGACGACCAACGTCCAGGCCACGACGCAAGTGGCGATAAAGACCTCGACTATGCCACCGGTGCTGGTCCTTCTCGCGGGATGGCTGGTGCCCGGTGCTGGACACTTTCTGCTGCGCAGATGGATCCGCGGGGGGCTGCTATTTGTCTCGATCGTCGCCATGTTCGCAATTGGGCTTGCGCTCAATGGGAAGATCTACAGTCCGAATACGGGTGATCTTCTAGACGTTCTGAACTTCGTTGGCGACCTTGGCGCGGGCCTGCTGTACGTTATAGCGCGCCTGCTCGACCTGGGGGCAACGACGGTGCAGGTGGCGGTGGCGGACTATGGGACCAAGTTCATTGTGGTGGCGGGCCTCTGAACGTGATTGCGGCGGTGGATGCTCACTCCCTGGCCACGGGACGGAAGCGTTCATGACCCATTTCGCGGCAGTTCTTCTGTTTTCGCTGTTCACCTCCGTAGTCTTCGGGATTACGCAGAGGTCGGAGCCACGGATGATGGTGCGGTTCGGGGGGTTTTGTTTCGCAATGTTTGTGGGCGGGACGATCCTTGCAAGCTGGGTGATGTGGCTGATCAAGCGGTAGCCTGGTGAGTTGGGCTTCGACCGTTTGCATGTTCCCAAAACAGCCTGGTCGTGGTTTCAGTGGCGCGGTACGGTGTTGCGGCACGTACAGGGTTTGCCAGCGCTGCGCGCATCCTAGCGGTGAGTAGAGGGAGAAGATCATGAGCCAAGGCAAGAAAGTGTTCCATTGCAAGGACGTAGGGTACGACTGTGAGTGGCACCTCGAGGGTGACAGTGAGGACCAGATGCTGCCGATCATTGAGCAGCATGCGGCCTCGGTTCATAGCCTGACGCACTTCAAACCGGAGGCTGTGGAGCACGTGAGGGAAGCGATTCGCAAGAACTCGTAGGGTTTCTGCTGTAACACGGTAGTGCTACGAAGAATGGCAAAGAGAACTGCGACCTGGGCGGTATTCTGGTGTCCTAAGTCCCAGGTGATCGATGCACGTGATGCACGTTGCAGAAACAAGCAGTCCGACCGGTGGCGCCTTGACGGTAAATGGCCCTCTGCCGGAAGCAGAGTTTGATGAGATTGCTCGCTTGGCGTCGACGGTTTGTCGTGCGCCGATGAGTATGGTGATGCTGCTGGATGAGCGGCAACGGTGGTTCCGTGCGTCTGGCGCGCTTCGAATCAATGAGCCTGCCGTGAGCACCGTCTTCTGCGAGGAGACGCTTCGGCGACCTCCGTGGCTGGTGATTGAAGATCTGGCTTCCGATGCGGACTTCAAGCAGAACCCCCAGGTGGCGGGGGACCCGCACCTCCGGTTTTTCGCGGGCGCTCCCCTCTTGGGAGATGACGGCGCGGCGGTTGGCGTGCTGTGTGTGCTTGATCTCGTGCCACGGGTTTTGACCTCCGAGCAGGAGGAGGCGCTGGTGCTTCTGGTGCGACAGTTGAAGGGCCGGATGGATCTTCGCAAGCAGAGGCTTGCATTTGAGGAGCTGCTGCGCGAGAAGGAGAGGGCTTCGGCGAATGTGCGCGTCAGTGAAGAGCTGTTTCGAGCGTTCATGAATGCAAGCCCATTTCTGAGCTACATCAAGGATGCCGCAGGTCGCCTGCTGTTTTATAACCGGAGCTTTGCGAAGCGGTTTGGCGTAAGTGAGTTCGCATGGCTGGGAAGAACGGACGATCAGCTTTGGGCGCGCAGCGTGTCCGGACCCATGCGCGTGCACGATCTTGAGGTGATGGCGGGCAAGCGGTTGATCGAATCCGAGGAGCGCATTCGAGCCGCTGACGGAAGTGTGACGACGTGGAAGACGTACAAGTTCCCCTGCCATGACTCGGCGGGAAATACTCTGCTTGCCGGAGTGGCTGTGGACATTACCGAAGAGGTTGCGCGCAAGGCGGAGCTGGAGCGGTACCAGGAGGAGATGCAGGAGGCGAACAATCAGCTCCGGAGGCTGAGCGTTACGGATGAGCTGACATCACTCCGCAACCGGAGAGCCTTTGAAGAGCGGCTGGTTCTGGAGTTCTCCGTGGCGAGGCGTAAGAAGCGGGATCTGGCGGTGCTGTTGCTGGATGTCGACTATTTCAAGCGCATCAATGACAAGTGGGGGCACAGTGCTGGCGACGCGGTTCTTCGCCGGTTGAGCGCGGTTCTCCGAACGACCGTTCGCCTGCCCGACATGGTGGCCCGGTATGGCGGTGAGGAGTTTGCCGTGCTGTTGCCGGAGAGCAATGCGGAGGCTGGAATGGGGCTTGCGAACCGCCTGATGGCGCGGATCGCGAGTGAGACATGGGACCATGAGCCGGTGACGGTCAGCATCGGGCTTACGGCTCTGTCTGATTCGTTGCTGAACGGGTTTCAACTCGTGGCCCAGGCTGATGAGGCGCTGTATGCGGCAAAGCGCTCGGGCAAAAACAGGGTTGTGGTGTACGGGAACCACAAGCATCTATCCGGCTGAGAGGCCGGGCGGGAGATCCCAGTCGAAGAAATAAAGGAGCGCACCCTTTCGGGTGCGCTTCTGTGACGAGAGGCAAGAGCGCTTTATGGCTCAGCGTTGGGGTCAGGCTGCTCACCGGGGTTCTGCTCCTCGAGTTGCTTCTGCATCTCTTCACGCCGCTTGGTGCGAGCTTCCGAGCGCTTTGCTGCCTTTTCGCTGAGCTCCTGCTCCGCTCCGAGAAGCTCGATGAAGGCCATCTCGGCTGCGTCACCCTTGCGGGGGCCGACGCGGACGATCCGGCAGTAACCGCCGTTGCGGCTGCCGTATCGCGGAGCGACGACTGCGAAGAGACGGTCAACGGCGGCGGGCGTCATGAGGTAGCTGGCCGCCTGCCGGCGGGCATGGACGTCACCGCGCTTTCCGAGCGTGATCATCTTTTCGACGAGGGGACGGGTGGCCTTGCACTTGGTGATGGTGGTTTCAACGCGATCCATCACGATGATGGAGGTGACCAGATTCCGCAGCATGGCGCGGCGATGGCTGGTATTGCGTCCGAGTTTAAAGCCTGCATTACGATGGCGCATGGCGTTTTGTGTATCGGGCGTCCTCAGGCTTCGCTGAGGACGACTATTGGAAGCGTGCTTCCGTTTACCCGAGGGCCTGAGGCCCGTCTCCTTTGTCGATCTCGTTGGCTCGGCTGATGCTTTGCCCAGATGCTGGTTAGGTGATGGCGACCCCGAGGTCGCCACCTGGTTAAATTATCGAGCTGAAGCCAGCTCGTGATTAGAAGTTCTCCGGCTCGTTGTTGGGGAGGATGAGATCGTCATCTTCGTCCTCATCTTCGTCGTCGTCATCATCAAAGTTGCCGAAGCTCGCGGCCAGGGTTGTGGCCGGAAGAACGGACGTGGGTCCCGGGACGGGGTTGCCCTGCTCGTCGATCTTCATGCCGAGCGAGAGGCCCATCTGAGCAAGGATCTCCTTGATCTCGTTGAGGCTCTTGCGACCGAAGTTCTTTGTCTTCAGCATCTCGGCTTCGGTCTTCTGGATCAGCTCGCCGATGGTGGCGATGTTGGCGTTCTTGAGGCAGTTATAGCTGCGGACGGAGAGCTCGAGCTCTTCGACCGAGCGGTTGAGGTTCTCGTTGCGAATCTGCGGACCATCGTGCGCGCCGTCGTGACCGGCCTCCATCTCCTCCTCGAAGTTGATGAAGATGGTCATGTGATCTTTGAGGAGCTTGGCCGAGAGACCGAGTGCGTCCGCAGGAAGGACGGTGCCGTTGGTCCAGATCTCGACGGTGAGCTTGTCGTAGTCGGTGATCTGACCGAGACGTGCTGCCTCGACGAGAAAGTTGACCTTACGAACGGGCGAGTGAACTGAATCGACGGGGATGAAGCCGAGTCCGAGATCGCCGTCGAAGTTCTTGTCTGCGGAGATGTATCCGCGGCCGCGCTTGAGGCGCATCTCCATGTCGATCTTGCCACCTTCGGAGACGGTGCAGATGTAGACGTCCTTGTCGAGGATCTCGACGTCACCGTCGGCCTCGATCATGCCCGAGGTGATAACGCCGGCGGCATCCGCGCGGAGGTAGAGCGCCTTGGGGCCGTCCCCGTTGAGCTTAAAGGGAATCTGCTTGAGGTTGAGGATGATGTCCGTTGCGTCTTCGACGACACCAGTGATGGACTGGAACTCGTGGAGTACGCCTTCGATGCGAACGGCGGTTACGGCAGCACCCTCGATTGAGGACAGGAGGGTGCGGCGGAGCGCGTTTCCGATGGTGGTACCGAAACCGCGTTCAAACGGCTGGGCGGAGAACTTTCCGAACTTGTCTGTGAGTGTTTCGGTGTCGACTGCGAGGCGCTTGGGCTTTTGAAAACCTCTCCAAAGCATGCGTAATTTCCTTTCGTCCGACCAAGACCGCGATGCACTCTGCGGCTGGCGGGTGGGGCGGTTGCGGGTGAGTTGTGGGCGAGGCAGCTCGGGATCGTCGGCTCCTGAGCTTTGGTTCGGAAGCCCAGGAGCCAACCCTCTGAGAGATGTCTCTTACTTGCTGTAAAGTTCGACGATCAGCTGCTCGTTCACGGGCAGGTTGACGTCAGCGCGGCTTGGCATGGAGAGGACCTTGCCGGAGTAGTTGTCGCGGTTGATGTCCAGCCATGGCACGGGGCGCTGGCCGCTGGCGAAGTTCTTCGACTCCTCGAGGACGACGAGCTCTTTTGATCCCTCGCGCACGGCGATGTCGTCGCCGACCTTGCACTGGAAGGACGGGATGTTCACCTTTCGCCCGTTGACCTGGACGTGGCCGTGGCGAACGATCTGGCGGGCCTGACGGCGGCTGGTCGCGAGACCGAGACGGTAGCAGACGTTGTCGAGACGGGTCTCAAGCTGCTGCAGAAGCAGTTCGCCGGTGACACCGGTGCGATTCGAGGCCTTCTGGTAATAGGCGCGGAACTGGGTCTCGAGCGTGAAGTAGATGCGCTTAGCCTTCTGCTTTTCGCGGAGTTGCAGACCGTAGCCGACGACCTTCTTCTGCTTCTTTGACTGGCCGTGCTGGCCTGGGGGAAAGTTGCGCTTCTCGACCGGGCATTTCTCCGTGAAGCACTTGGCTCCCTTGAGGAAGAGCTTCGTGCCGTCGCGCCGGCACATGCGGCAGACGGGTCCTGTGTAACGTGCCATTTGACTTACTCCTGCTTCGGGTGTCGATCGCTTTACACGCTCGGTGGCGCTTCGTCGCGATCCGGTTCAGGCCTTGATGCGGCGGGGTCTCTTGACGAGCTCTCCGCCGCAGTTCGGGCATTTATTTTGCATAGCCTCCGCGCATTGCGAGCAGAAGGTGCATTCGAAGCTGCAGATGGTGGCTGTACCGTCTGACGTAAGCGCAGTGTGGCAGCGCTCGCAGACCGGCCTCATCTCCAGAGCCACAGGGTCAGACCCGGCGGCGCTTCGGTGGACGGCAGCCATTGTGCGGCATGGGCGTGACATCGCGGATGGAGCGGACTTCGATTCCGACGGACGCGAGGGCGCGAATGGCCGACTCGCGGCCGGAGCCGGGACCGGAGACACGCACATCCACCGCGCGCAGACCGTGGTCGCGTGCCGCAGTGGCAGCGCCTGCTGCAGCCTGCTGCGCTGCGAACGGTGTTCCCTTACGCGATCCCCGGAAGCCGAGCGAGCCCGAGCTCTTCCAGGAGAGCGTATTGCCGACGCCATCGGTGATGGTGACGATGGTGTTGTTGAAGGTGGCCTGGATGTAGACGAGGCCAAATGGAACGTTCTTGCGTTCCCGCTTCTTGAACTTCTTGCTTTTGCCCGCTTTCGCGCCGGTGCCCTTGTTTTGTGTCTTCGCCATGGGTTACTTCGTCGCTTTCTTCTTACCGGCGACGGTGCCCTTGCGTGGGCCCTTGCGGGTACGAGCGTTGGTGTGGGTGCGCTGGCCGCGGACGGGGAGCGAACGGCGATGGCGCAGACCACGGTAGGACTGGATCTCGATCAGGCGCTTGATGTTGAGGGAGACGTCCTTGCGGAGATCGCCTTCGATGTGGCCTTCCTGCTCGATCACGGTACGGATGCGGTTCAGCTGATCTTCGTCGAGTGTGCCGACCTTGACGAGGGGGTCGACATCGGCCTTGGCGAGGATCTTGGCTGCGCGCGAGTTACCGATACCAAAGATGTAGGTGAGACCGATGCGCGCCTGTTTGTTGTTAGGGACATCGACTCCGGAGATACGTGCCATCTTGGGGTCCTTTGGTTAGCCTCTGGGCATGGCCGGGAGGCGGGTTGGGGTTTGTGGAGTTTGATCCCACCAGGTTCAACGCAAGCCTAAGGTTCGGCTAACTCGCCTGATGGCTCCTAATTGCTGCAGAGCCGGTTCAGCCCTGGCGCTGCTTGTGCTTGGCGTTTTCGCAGATCACACGAACGACGCCACGACGATGGATGACCTTGCACTTGTCACAGATCTTCTTTACGGATGCGCGAACTTTCATCAACTGCTCCTAACAGGGGCCTTGCTACCTCGGTCGCGAGATAGCAGACAGGGTTTTCGCCAACGGAATCGAACGTTCATACCGGATGAAACAGGACCGATCTTCGCCAGGAACTCTTTACACCATCTACTTGTAGCGGTAGACGATGCGCCCACGGTTGAGGTCGTACGGGCTGAGTTCTATCGCGACACGATCGCCGGGGAGGATGCGGATGAAGTTCTTCCGCATGCGTCCGGAGACGTGCGCAAGAGCCTGATGCTTGTTCTCCAGCTCTACCTTGAACAACGCATTTGGCAGCGTCTCAACGACGGTCGCCATTACTTCGATTGCATCTTCCTTCGACAAACGCTCTCCTTTGGAGCTGGTGCGATGCCCAAGCGTCCAGCTGTGTCTATACGCAGCATCTCTTATAGTACCCCAGCTGATCGGAATCTTCTACAGGGTAAGAACGACCGGGCCCGTCATTTGTGATTGCAACGGTGTGCTCGAAGTGTGCCGAATAGCTTCCATCGACGGTGACCGCGGTCCAGCCGTCTTTGAGTACCCTGACCTCGGGTTTGCCAGCGTTGATCATCGGCTCGATCGCGAGGACCATGCCCGCCTTGAGCCTTGGACCCTTGCCACGGGGGCCGAAGTTGGGCACCTGCGGGTCCTCATGCATGGCACGCCCTATGCCGTGGCCGACGAAGTCGCGTACAACGCCAAAGCCCTGCGCCTCGCAGATCTCTTGCACGGCCGCCGAGATGTCGCCGAGGCGGCCGCCGACCTGGGCCTCCTTGATGGCGGCATAGAGGGAGGCCTCGGTGGTCTCGAGTAGTCTTCGGGTCTGCTCCGTGGCGGTTCCGACGGCGTAGGTTACTGCGGCATCCGAGTAGAAGCCGTCGAGGATGACGCCACAATCGATGGAGACGATGTCGCCGTCCTTGAGAACCCTGTTTGGGCTGGGGATGCCGTGGACGACCTGCTCGTTGACAGAGGTACAGAGCGCGGCGGGGTAGCCGTGGTAGCCCTTGAAGGCGGCGATCAACACCGAACTCGGCGATCTTGGCTGCGGCGGCCTCTTCAAGATCCATGGTCGTCGCGCCGGGCCTTACGGCGGGTCGGATGGCATTATGCACCTCACGAAGGATCTTGCCCGACGCGCGCATCTTTTCTATTTCAGCGGAGGACTTGATGATGATCGCCATGCTCAGCGAACCGCCTGGGCGAGAGCCGCGGAGCTTCCGCCGCGAAGCCTGCCGATCGCAGAGATGATGTGCCCTTCGACCTCTTCGAGCGAGCCGGTACCTTCCACCTCCTCAAAGCAGTTCTGGGCGCGGTAATGGTCGATCACGGGCGCCGTCTTCGACGCGTACTCGCTCATGCGCCTGCCGAAGGCCTCCTCGGTATCGTCGGAGCGGTGTTGCAGCGGGGTCCCGTCGAAGTCGCAGAGTCCGTCCCTGGCTGGTGGGTGCGAGTAGATGTTGTAGATCCGCTTGCAGGTGGGGCAGGTTCGACGTCCGGTGATGCGCCGGAGAAGCTCGGGCGTATCGACGTGGATCTTGATCGCTATGAGGGGCGGTGCGTCGTGGAGCTCCGGCAGCTTTCCATCGAGCCAATTTGCCTGGACTTCGGTGCGGGGAAAGCCGTCCAGGATGTACCCGGGAACGGTATCTTCACGGCTGAGGCGCTCTGCGACCATTCCGTTGACGATCTCGTCAGGAACCAAGCGGCCGCGATCCATGAGTGATTTTGCGGTCCGGCCGAGCTCGGTTCCGTTCTGGACGTGCTCGCGAAGGAGGTCGCCTGTCGATATCTGCGGGATGCCGAAGGCGGCCATGAGGAGCTGGGCCTGCGTGCCCTTGCCGACGCCCGGTGCTCCGAGAAGGAGAACCGGCCCGGGCAGGAAGTCTGCCGAGGCCGGTGTCTGTTGTGTTGCTGATTCGGTCGTCAACGTCGGTTTCTCTTCCCTGCCTGGCCTACCAGCTTCGACGGCCGCGGATGCGTCCGGATTTCGGGCTGAAGCCGTCGTAGTGACGCATGATGAGCTGCGATTCGATCTGCTGCACGGTGTCCATCGCAACACCGACGACGATGAGGAGCGACGTTCCGCCGAAGTAGAAGCTGACGCCAAGACCGTTGGTGGTCCAGGTCGGCAGCCGATCGAAGATTCCGCCGATCAGAGGAAGATGGTTGAAGTGGATTCCGCTGATGAGGAACATGGGCACCAGCGTGATGATGATGAGGTAGAGAGCGCCGACCAGTGTGATGCGGCTGAGCACATCGTTGATGAAATCGGCGGTGCGCTTTCCGGGACGGATGCCTGGGATGAACCCACCGTATTTGCGCATGTTGTCTGCAATGTCGTCCGGACGGAAGACGATGGAGATGTAGAAGTAGGCGAAGAAGATGATGGCGACGATGAAGAGCAGCACGTACCACGGCTCACCGGGAGCGAGCGCGCGGAAGATGGGGCCGAGGAATACCGTGTCGCTTAGCTTGGGGCTGCCGAAGAAGCTTGCACCGGCGAACAGCAATGGGGCGGAGAGGATGGAGCTTGCGAAGATGACCGGCATGACGCCGCCGGAGTTGACCTTGAGCGGAAGATGGGTGGACTGGCCGCCCATCATCTTGCGGCCGACGATGCGCTTGGCGTACTGGACCGGGATGCGGCGTTCTGAGCGCTCGACGTACACGATAAAGGCGACGACGGCGACCATGCCAGAGGATGAGAAGCGCCACGACCATGGGGGTGAGGGCGCCCCAGGCGCTTGTTCGGACCTTGTCGTAGAGCTCTGCGATGCCCTTGGGATACCGACGACGATGCCGGTAAATATTAGCAGTGACATGCCGTTACCGACGCCGCGCTCGGTGATCTGCTCGCCGAGCCACATGATGAAGGCCGTTCCGGTGGTGAGCGTGAGGACGCACATGGGAAGGAAGGCGAGGCGCGAGATGGTAACCATCGACGAGCCGGTCGAGGTGTTGGTCAGCGTCATGCCGATGGCGAAGGATTGCACAATCGCGAGGAGGACCGTGACGTAACGAGTCCACTGGGTGATCTTGCGGCGGCCGAGCTCACCCTCCTTCTGCAGCTTGGCGAGCGGCTCGTAGATAACTGTAAGGAGCTGGAAGATGATCGACGCGGTGATGTAGGGCATGATGCCAAGCGCGAAGATCGTGAGGCGGCGTAGGTTGCCGCCCGAGAAGAGATCGACCAGGCCGAGCGCAGATCCGGAGTTGGCGTTGAAGAACTGCGCCAGCATATCGGCGTTGATGCCGGGGGTGGGTATGTGCGAACCGAGACGATAGACGGCCAGCAGGCCAAGCGTAAATAGAACGCGCTTGCGAAGGTCGGGAATCTTGAAGATGTTTGCGAGTTTCTCGAACATCGGAAGTGCGTACCTCAGGGTCTAAAGCCCCTCACGTTCGAGGGGCTGGGTGAGTGGTGGAACCACGCCTTCTTAGGATAGCAGCGTGCAAGGCTACGCGGCTGCGACTTCTTCGCCGATCACGATTGCCTTGCCGCCAGCCTTTTCTATGGCTTCCCGAGCGCTCTTTGAGAACTTGTGGGCATGTACGGTGATCGCGGTCGAGATCTCACCGTTGTTGAGCACCTTGAGAAGGCCCTTCTTTTTCCGCAGAAGGCCGAGGCTGACAATCTTCTCAAGCGTGAACTCGGTCTCGTTGGAGGCGGCGTTGATCTCGGCGATGCGGTCGAGGCCGAGTACCGTGTATTCGACGCGGAAGATGTTGGTGAAGCCGCGCTTGGGGAGGCGGCGATGAAGCGGCATCTGGCCGCCTTCGAAGCCGCGCATCAGGCTTGAACCTGAGCGGGATCCCTGGCCCTTGTGACCGCGGGTTGAGGTCTTGCCCATGCCCGAGCCCATACCGCGGCCGACGCGTTTCTTGTTTTCGTTCGCCTTCTTGGGAGCCCGAAGGTTAGAGAGATTGAGTGGCATGTGTTCCTCGCTATAGCGCCGATGAGCCTTTGTCGCTCGATCGACTCGCATGTGGTGAGCCCTGGACGGGCGGTTGGGAGATGATCAGTCGATGATGCGGACGAGGTGTGGGATCTTCTTGATCATGCCGCGGGTGGACGGAGTATCTTCCCGCTCGACGATCTGGTTCAGACGGGTAAAGCCCAGGCCCTTGACGACGAGCTTGTGCTTCACTGGCGTGCAGATCATAGAACGGAAGTACTGAATCTTTAGCTTGGCTATGTCGGCCATTGAGTTGCTCCTGGTGTAACAAAGCTTGTATCTGGTCAGTGCGACTTAGAGCTCCTCGAGAGTCTTGCCGCGTAGGCTGGCTACCTCCGCGCGATCGCGCAGCTGAAGCAGTGCATCGAAGGTCGCCTTGATCACATTGTGAGGGTTGGCAGAGCCGAGAGATTTGGTCAGGACGTTCTGGACACCCACCGAGGTCATAACCGCGCGCACGGTTCCGCCGGCGATGACGCCTGTTCCTTCGGGCGCCGGTTTCAGCATCACCTGGCCTGCGCCAAAGTGGCCCAGCACCTGGTGCGGGATCGTGGTCTGGGTAAGGTTCACCCGGATCAGATTCTTCTTGGCAGCCTCGATCCCCTTTCGAATTGCCTGGGGGACCTCCTTTGCCTTGCCAGAGCCGTATCCAACCACACCCTCGGCGGGGTCGCCGATGACGACCAGAGCGGCGAACGACATGTTCTTTCCACCCTTGACGACCTTGGTGACGCGATTGATCGAGACGACCTGGTCCTTGAGGTTCAGGCGATTCGCGTCGAGCTTCTTCTTCATCATTGCCATGCTCTTTTCCTGTTTATACTTTCTCCCCGGCCGTCAGCGCGGGATCGAGCTTAGAAGTCGAGTCCGCCCTCGCGGGCTGCATCGGCGAGCGCCTTGACGCGTCCGTGGTAGAGGTATCCCCCGCGATCGAAGACGATCCTGGTGATGCCCTTCTCTTTCGCACGCTCGGCGATGAGCTTGCCCACCTCGACAGCCGCAGCGATGTTGCCACCGGTCTTCTTCTCCTCGGACTTCTTTCCCTTGGAGGAGGCGGAGGCGATGGTGACGCCGTTGGCGTCGTCGATCAGCTGCGTGTAGATGTGGTTAAGCGATCGGTAAACGTTGAGGCGTGGACGCTCGGCAGTGCCGGACATCTTTGCCCGGATGCGAAAGTGGACGCGTTGGCGGATGACGTTTCGCTGACGTGAATTGATCATGAGAATCTTCCTTCCTAGAGGCGTCGCCAGAGTGCTGACGACGTTCGGTTCAAAACTGTTTGTCTACCTCCCCGGCTGCTGAGCAGCTCGGGGAGGCGAACCGCTGACTACTTGGCGCCCGTCTTTCCGACCTTCTTCTTGAGCTTCTCGTCGGAGTAACGAACACCTTTGTTCTTGTAAGGATCCGGTTTGCGCAGCGACCGCATATCGGCTGCAACCTGGCCGACCTTCTGCCGGTCGATGCCCGTGACGGTAACGTGCGTCTGTTTAGGATCGATCGCTACCTCGATCCCGGTCGGCAACGGGAACTCGATTGGGTGGGAGTAGCCGAGTGTGAAGACGACCATGCTCTTGCTCTTCAGCTCGACACGGTAGCCGATCCCGACGACATCAAGTTCCTTCTTCCAACCGTTCGTGACGCCCTCGACGGCATTGAAGACCAGAGCGCGGGCGAGCCCGTGAACGGCGGCCTGTGAGTCGTTCTGACGCTCCGCAAGGAGTTGGCCGTCCTTCTGAACGAGGGTGATGCCCGAGGGAAGAAGGGCGCTGACCTTACCCTTCGGTCCTTCGACGAGCACGGTGTTTCCCTGGACGGTGTACTTAACGCCGCTGGGCATGGGAATCGGCTTTTTGCCAATGCGTGACATTTTCTAATCCTTTGTGGCTTGCGAGTCGCAGGGTGCTTCCCCTGTTCCACTGCAGCCGTTGCGGGAGGACCCGCCGGAAAAACCAGGGCGTGTGCTACCGCCCGTCAATCTCGTGTATTGGTTACCAGACTTCGCAGAGAATCTCGCCGCCTACACCCTCTCGCCGTGCCTGTCGGCCGGTCATCACACCCTTCGGTGTCGTCATGATTGAAATGCCAAGACCTCCCTGAACGCGTCGAATCTCGTCGCGTCCCAGGTATACCCGGCAACCCGGCTTCGAGACACGCTGAAGATCGCGAATCACGGCCTCGTTATTTGGACCATACTTCAGGTACACACGGATGACCTTCTGGCCGTCCTCTTCGGTGGGCTTGTAGTTGGCGATGTACCCCTCTTCCTTGAGGATACGGGCGATCTCGAGCTTGAGCTTGGAGGCCGGAGCATCGAGCTTCTGGTGACGGGCTCGGATCGAATTACGGATGCGGGTGAGGAAGTCTGCTACGGGGTCGGTCAGGTTCATCGAATCTCCTTCACTCCCCGTTCGCTTGCAGTATCCCTGCAAGAACCAGCGGAAGTGTTTGCTTCGGTGTTACGTTCCGAACGAGGTCTTCGCTCGAGGGTTCGGGCGAACTCAGGTTCGAAAGAGGCGCCGAGCAAACAGCCTCGACACCGAAAGGGTTAGATCACCAGCTGGATTTGACGACGCCCGGGATTTCGCCCTTGAGGGCGAGACCGCGGAAGCACAGCCGGCAGACTCCAAATTTGCGCAGAAACGCACGTGGACGCCCGCAGAGCTGGCAGCGGTTATGCTGGCGTGACTTGAACTTGGGCTTTCTTGCGTCTTTGACGCGCTTTGCAGTAGTGGCCATGGATGTTCACTCTCTATCTTAGCCGCAATTGGCGACTCTTGGTTGCTGAATCTGCTCCGGGGTGCGGCTATGCGCCCTGCCGGAATGGCATTCCGAAGCCCTTCAACAGGGCTCGGGCCCCATTGTCGTCCTTCGCTGTGGTCACGATGGTGACGTTCATGCCCTTGGTCTTGTCGACCTTGGCATAGTCGATCTCGGCAAAGATAAGTTGATCGCGAAGCCCGAGGGTGTAGTTGCCGCGACCATCGAAGCTCTTCGACGAGACGCCGCGGAAGTCGCGGACGCGTGGGAGTGCGATCGAGATCAGACGATCCAGAAACTCGTACATCGCATCTCCGCGGAGCGTAACCATGGCGCCGATTGGCATACCCTCGCGCAGCTTGAAGGCGGCGATCGACTTCTTTGCCTTCGTGATCACGGGCTTCTGACCCGCGATGGAGGCGAGATCGGCGATCAATGGATCCATGATCTTCACGTTCTGAGTGGCTTCGCCGAGGCCCATATTGATGACGACCTTCTCAACCTTAGGAATCGCCATGACGTTGTCGAGGTTGAGTTCCTTTGCCAGCGCTGGACGGATCTCTGATTCGTATCTTTCGCGTAAACGTGCTGCCATGATCTTCTTCTCTTTCTCCACGGTGGCCGGAGTAGCCGGATGACTGTGTACCGTTTGCGTGGGGTGAACCTTCTGAATCGTAAACCGGTAAAGGCCTACTTCTTGTCCGCGATCAGGTTTCCTGAAGCCCTGGCGAAGCGGACCTTGCGGTCTCCTTCGAGACGGGATCCGACCCGCGTGCGGTGTCCGTCGCCGTCGAGGAGCATGACGTTGGAGATGTGGATGGTCGCTTCCTGCTCAGCGATTCCGCCCTTGATGTTCTTCTGGGGGTTTGGCTTTACATGCTTCTTGACCATCATGACGCCTTCGACGAGGACACGATCCTTGTCGGCGAGGACGCGCAGAACTCGACCCTGCTTGCCCCTGTCCTTGCCCGCGATGACTTCAACCTTGTCATTCCGCTTGATCTTGATCTTTGGCGCTGCCATGTTGCCCTTTCGTAGTCTCCGGTTTGCGACCCGGGGACCTTGCAGACTTGCTCTGCAGGTAATTTGCGGATGTGTGCTACTTGCCCCCTCGGCTAAGCAGCGGACTAAATAACTTCGGGTGCGAGCGAGACAATTTTGAGGAACTTCTTCTCGCGAAGCTCGCGGGCGACCGGACCGAAGACGCGGGTACCGACGGGCTCCATGGCATCGTTGATGACCACCGCCGCGTTTTGATCGAAGCGGATGTAGGTCCCGTCGCGCCGGCGATACTCCTTGCGGGTGCGTACGATGACCGCCTTGACCACCTTACCCTTTTTGACTGTGCCGTCGGGGGATGCCTCCTTCACCGCGGCGGTCACGACATCGCCGAGACCGGCCTTCTTTCCCAGCCCGCCACCGAGCGGCAAGATCACCTGCAACTTGCGTGCGCCGGAGTTATCGGCCACGTCAAGGATTGTTCTCATCTGTACTGCCATGGTCGATCTCCTGGATTGCTGACTGTCGGCTTAGATCCTGCCTTGAAGGCGGCTTGGACGACAGGGTGTTGCGCTTGGGCCGCGGCCCAGGTTTTTCTGGGTAAGGTAGTTACTTGGCTACAGCTGGAACGGCGGGGACGTCGGCCAGCTGGGCCAGTGAGCTGCGGCGGACGATCTCCTCGAGCGACCAGCGCTTGAGCTTCGAGAGCGGCCGAGCTTCGCGGATGCGAACGACATCGCCAACTCGCGCGGAGTTCTGCTCATCATGAGCGTAAAACTTCTTGTTCGACTTCATCACGCGCTTGTACTTGGGATGAGCCTTGCGCATTTCGATTTCAACCACGATCGTCTTCTGCATCTTGGTTGACACGACCAGGCCGACCTTCTCATTGCGTCGGTTGGGCTGCGTTTCCGTGCCGGCTTGGGCGGGGGTGTTCGTGATCTCTGCCATTCTGTTAGTCCTTCTTAGCTTTCTTGCGGGCGGTCCGCTGGCTCGGGGCCGGGGCGCCGTGCTTATCAGCCGGGTTGGCGGTCTTGTGAGCCGAGATCGCGCGCTCGCGAGCGACCGTCTTGCTCCGGGCGATGTCGAGCTTCAGCGTCCTGAGTTTCTTAAGTCCTTCTACGTTGCCCAGGCTCTTCTGAAAGCGGATGCGGAAGAGCTGCTCTGCAGCCTGACTCTCCTGCTTCTTCAGCTCGTCATCCGAGAGATTGCGAATCTTATCGAGTTCCATAAACTTTCCTTCTGTGCTTACTTCGCAGCGGCGATAACTTTGGCGTCGTGGCGCTGGACAAAGGTGGTCTTGAGCGGGAGCTTATGCGACGCGAGCCGCATCGCCTCTTTGGCGAGCTCAACGTTGACACCCTCCATCTCAAACAGGATCTTGCCCGGGCGGACGACGGCAACCCAGTGATCTGGTGCGCCCTTGCCCTTACCCATACGGGTTTCGGCAGGCTTCTTCGTGATTGGCTTATCGGGGAAGAGCCGCAGCCAGACTTTGCCGCCGCGCTTGATGAAGCGCGTCATCGCGATCCGGCTTGCCTCGATCTGACGGTCAGTGATGTACCCGCATTCCATCACCTTCAGGCCGAAATCACCGAATGAAAGATCGGAGCCGCGCCACGCCTTGCCGCACATTCGGCCGCGCTGTTGCTTCCGATACTTGACTCTCTTTGGCATCAACATTTCGAAGATCCTCTAACTTTCGCGAGCTCAGCCCGCGATCTCAAATTCTGCTACGACTGAAAGACGCCCGAGGTGGTTCCGGGTTGTCCCTGTTCGCGGCGCTTACGCTGCTCGTAGATGTCGCCACGGTAGACCCAGGTTTTGACGCCGATGATGCCGTAGGTCGTGTGGGCCTCCGCGAAGCCGTAGTCGATATCGGCGCGAAGGGTGTGGAGAGGAAGCCGGCCCTGGAGGTACCACTCGGACCGTGCGATCTCATTTCCGTTCAACCGGCCGGAGACGCGGACCTTGATTCCCTTGCAGCCGAACCGCAGCGCGGAGTCGACGCTCTTTCGCATAGCGCGTCGGAAGCTGACGCGCTTCTCGAGCTGAAGAGCGATGTTCTCGGCCACCAGCTGCGCGTCGAGTTCGGGCTTGTTGACCTCGAGGATATCGATGAAGACCTCGCGGCTGGTGCGCTTCTGGATATCAGCCTTGAGCTTATCGATCTCCGCGCCCTTCCGGCCGATGATGATGCCGGGACGTGCGGTGCGAATGATGAGACGCAGCTTGTTTCCGGGCCGCTCTACCTCTACGGAGCTGACGCCTGCAGCTTTAAGCTTCTCGCGCAGCTCGGCCTTCAGCTTGACGTCCTCAACCAGCAACTTGTCGTATCCGCGCTCGACGAACCAGCGTGACTTCCAGGGCTTGTTGATGCCGAGGCGAAACCCATACGGATGGACCTTCTGTCCCATAACTTTCCTTTTACCTCTCGCCACGTCCCGGTTGAGCCGGACAGGCGTTTATACCCAAACTCTAAGTCTACGCGATTGGCGTGCTACTTCGCGCTCTTCTTGATGGCGGCCTTTTTCGTGGCGGACCTGGTACCGGCCGGAGACTTTACTGCACCCTTGCGAGCTCCGACCTTGTCTTTAGATGTGACCGAATCGGACGAGGCGCCGCTTGTGGCTGCTACCTTACCCTTCTCTGCGACGGTGACGATGATGTGAGCAAGCCTGCGCTGGTACCGGAAGGCGCGTCCCATCGGGGCCGGGCGGATCCGCTTGAGGCGGGGACCCTCGTTTGCAACCGCTGTCCTGACGTAAAGGTTGTCGACATCGACGTCCAGACCCTGCTCCTGCGACAGGTAGGAGGCGTTTTGGATTGCGGAGCGCAAGACCTTCTCGACTACCGGCGCCATGCGTTTTGTCGAGAAGTGAACGGTGTTGAGCGCCTGTTCCACGCGGAGCCCCTTGATGAGGTCGAGGACCAGCTTGGCCTTCTGGGGGCTGGTGCGCTGGAACTTTGCCTCGGCACGGAACTCTCGGATTGTTTCTGCTGCGTTTGCCATGATCTTTCCTTCAGAGTGCTGAGAACCGGAACTGCGGATCTAACCAGCTATTTGGGCTTGGCGGAGGATTCCGTTGCGCGTGCCGAGTGTCCCTTGAATGTGCGAGTCGCTGAGAACTCGCCGAGCTTGTGACCGACCATGTTCTCGGTTACGTACACCGGAATGAACTTGCGCCCGTTATGCACAGCAATCGTGTGACCGACCATATCGGGGTGAATGGTCGAACGTCTGGACCAGGTGCGAAGAACCTTCTTGTCGTTTGCCTGGTTCATGACGTTGATCTTCGTCATCAGGTGCGCGTCGATGAAGGGACCCTTTTTCGCGGAACGTGCCATGGTGAAGCTCCAATCTTTGCTGCGGTGCTGGATACGACGAATCTCGTTCGAGACTTGGTATTGCGAACGAACCTTTGTAACTACTTGCTGCGGCGGCTGACGATGAACGTGTCCGTCCGCTTGTTATTGCGAGTCTTGTACCCGCGAGTCGGTTGACCCCATGGGGTGACTGGGTGACGACCGCCTGACGTCTTGCCTTCACCGCCACCGTGCGGGTGATCGACCGGGTTCATCGACACACCGCGGTTTGCGGGACGGATTCCCTTCCAGCGATTCCTTCCGGCCTTGCCGATTGTGACGTTCTCGTGATCGGTGTTCCCAACCTGCCCAATGGTCGCCATGCAAGCTACAAGCACGCGCCGGGTCTCACCCGAGGGCAACTTCAGAAGCGCGTAGTCGCCTTCCTTCGCAACCAGCTGGACCTGTGCCCCGGCCGAGCGGGCCATCTGCGCCCCCTTGCCAGGACGAAGCTCGATGTTGTGCACCGTCGTTCCCGAAGGGATGTTCTTGAGCGGAAGCGCATTTCCGACCAGGATGTCCGCCTCGGGGCCGCTCATGATCGCCTGACCGACCTTAAGGCCGACTGGCTGGATGATGTACCGCTTCTCACCGTCGGCATAGTTGATGAGGGCGATGCGGGAGCTGCGGTTGGGATCGTATTCGATCGTCGCTACCGTGCCCGGGATGCCGTATTTGTCACGCTTGAAGTCGATGAGGCGCAGCTTCTGCTTGTGACCGCCGCCCTGGTGACGGATCGTCATCGCTCCCGTCGAGTTGCGGCCGCCGGTGCGTGGCTTCACGGTCAGAAGAGGCTTGTACGGCTCGTCCGTGGTGATGTCGTTGGTCACCAGCTTGGTAGCGAACCGCTGGGATGGTGTGTACGGCCGAAAGGATTGAATAGGCATCGTAGTGTTCCTTGAACTCTAAAGCGGCTTCCGCGATGGAATACGGTCACCTAGTTTCACAGTGCTGAACGCGAGAGAGAGCGCGGGTTAGAGGCTGTCCAGATACTCCGGCATCTTTTCGCCATCCTGCAGGCGAACGTAAGCCTTCTTCCAGTCCGGACGGTAGCCGGCGAACTTGCCGCGGCGCCGTTCCTTGCCTTCGACGGTAGCCGTGCGAACACCAAAGACCTTCACCTTGAAGAGAGACTCAACGGCCTGCTTGACTTCTGTCTTGGTCGCCTTCAAAGCGACCTCGAAGACCAGCGTGTTCTGTGTTTCCTTGACGCCCATACCTTTTTCAGTGATGAGCGGACGGCGGATGACGGTGTAAAGGGTCGGCATTATGCAACCTCCTTATCGGATGCGGCCTTGCGCTTCGGAGCATTCTTGACCAGCGTCTCCTGAAGTGCCTCGATCGCGTCGCGCGAGAATACGGCGTGCTCGTACCGGAGCAGGTCGTATGGATGGACCTCGGAGCTCAAGACCAACTCAACTCCGGCGAGGTTTCGCGAGCCAAGGTAGAGCTTCTCGTCCAACCTGCGGCTCGACTCGACGAGCAAGGTCGTTTTGCCTGCCTCGAGCTTGTTGAGCGCCGTACGGAAGTGCTTTGTCTTCCCCTCGACTACGTCGAAGTTCTCGACCACTGTGAGCTTGCCGTCGGCCAGCTTCGACGCAAGAGCCGAGCGGAGTGCGCCCAGCAACTTCTTGCGCGGGAATGCGTAGTCGTAGCTGCGCGGCTGGGGCCCGTGGACGGTTCCTCCGGAGCGCCAGAGCGGCGAACGGATGGATCCAACACGCGCGCGACCCGTTCCCTTCTGCTTCCAGAGCTTCTTGCCCGAGCCCGACACGAGCTTGCGATTCTTGGTCGCGGCAGTTCCCTGCCGCAGCGCGGCGCGGTAGTGCTTGACCGCTTCCCACAGGAGCGCCTCGTTGACCTCGCCCGCGAAGACCTGGTCCGCGAGTTCGAACTCTCCGACCTTGTCGCCACCGAGATTGACTACGTTGATGTTTGCCATCATTCTTCTCTCTTCGTCTCCGCCAGCCTAAGAGCGCAGCGGGTGTTGCCAGAACTGATATCTCTCTTGCAGGTTGCTAACGATGCCCGGCCCGTGCCGCAGCGCTTACTTCTTCTTCGCTGGTGCGGCCTTCTTCGAAGCCTTCAACGGATCGAGCGTGGAAGCGCCGGCAAATCCGCGACGCTCTCTCGGCGGCGCCTTGGCCTTTGAGATCAGCACGTAGCCGTCACGCGGACCCGGTACCGCGCCTTCAACCAGAATCAGATTGTCCTCGAGATCGAGACCGCGGATACGCAGGTTACGAACCGTCACCTGGTCAGTGCCCATATGACCAGGCATCCTCTGTCCAGGAAAAACTCTCGACGGGAACGACGAGGCTCCGATGGAGCCCTGCACCTGGAACATGTGACCGTGAGCCTTCGGGCCGCCACCAAAACCGTGGCGGCGAACAACACCGGCGAAGCCGCGCCCCTTGGAGGTTCCGATCACATCCACAAACTTCTCGTCAGAAAAGATGTCCACCAGCACGCGGTCGCCGGCCTTAGCGTTCGCACCTTCAGTGCCAGCGGCAAGCGTGTTGTCCAATGGGACCTCCTTGAGAACACGAACCGGCGGCACATCCGACTTAGCGAAGTGACCGGTCATTGCCTTGTTCACCTTCGAGGCTTTGATGAAGTCGACGTAGCCGATCTGCGCGGCGTCATAGCCATCCTTCGCCAATGTCTTCAGTTGGGTAATGACACAAGGGCCCGCCTTCAGCACGGTTACGGGATGCACGTCGCCGCGATCGTCGAACAGCTGCGTCATACCAATCTTCTTACCGAGGATTCCTGTTACAGACATCTGCTTTTCCTTTCCTCATCATGCTTCGAGCGGAATCGAAGCACTGCCGGTGTTGCTTACTTCTGAACCGTTTTAATCTCGACGTCGACGCCGGCGGGCAGATCGAGCTTCATCAGCGCATCAACCGTCTGCTGCGTTGGCTCCAGGATGTCGATCAGTCGCTTGTGGGTGCGGATCTCAAAAGCCTCGCGGGACTTCTTATCTACATGAGGCGAGCGGAGAACGCAGTACTTGTTCTTCATCGTCGGTAGCGGGATGGGGCCAGCGACCTGTGCCCCGGTGCGCTTGGCCGTTTCGACGATCTCGCCTGTGGAGGTGTCCAGGACGCGATAGTCATACGCCTTCAGACGAATTCTGATTCTTTGTCCAGCCATGGTGTCTTCTCTCGTTTCGGCAAAGATCGAGTTGTGGGCTGCCGCCCAGAGACATCGGCAGCCCGTCGCTTGGGTGAGGTTACTTGAGGATCTCGGAGATGGTTCCTGCGCCTACGGTGCGTCCGCCCTCGCGGATGGCGAAGCGGAGGCCCTTTTCCATGGCGACCGGCGTGCCCAGCGTGATCTCAAGCGAGATGTTGTCGCCTGGCATCACCATCTCGGTGCCCTCGGGCAGCTTGGCCGATCCGGTTACGTCCGTGGTCCGGAAGTAGAACTGCGGGCGGTAGCCGTTGAAGAACGGTGTGTGACGTCCGCCCTCCTCTTTGCTGAGGACGTAGATCTCGCCCTTGAAGGTAGTGTGCGGTGTGATCGATCCTGGCTTCGCCAGGACCATGCCGCGCTCCACATCTTCCTTGGCGATGCCGCGCAGCAGCAGACCGGCGTTGTCGCCCGCCAGACCCTCGTCGAGCTGCTTTTTGAACATCTCCACGCCCGTGCAGACCGTCTGCTGGGTGTCGCGGAAGCCGACGATCGAGCAAGCCTCGCCCACCTTGATCTTGCCCCGCTCGATGCGGCCCGTCACCACCGTTCCACGGCCGGAGATCGAGAAGATATCCTCGATCGGCATCAGGAACGGGAGGTCGACCGCGCGCTCGGGCTGCGGGACGTACTTGTCGACAGCCGCCATCAGCTCGTCGATCTTGGCCTCCCACTGGGCTTCGCCGTTCAGGGCGCCCAGGGCCGATCCGCGGATGATGGGGGTGTCGTCGCCCGGGTAGTCGTACTTCGACAGGAGCTCGCGAACCTCCATCTCGACCAGCTCGATCAGCTCTTCGTCCTCAACCGCGTCGCACTTGTTCAGGAACACGACGATATACGGGACGCCGACCTGGCGCGCCAGAAGGACGTGCTCCTTGGTCTGCGGCATCGGGCCGTCGGTGGCCGCGACCACCAGGATCGCGCCGTCCATCTGCGCGGCTCCCGTGATCATGTTCTTGATGTAGTCGGCGTGGCCCGGGCAGTCGACGTGCGCGTAGTGCCGGTTCGGCGTCTCGTACTCGACGTGCGAGGTCGCGATCGTGATGCCGCGCTCGCGCTCCTCGGGGGCGTTGTCAATGGTGTCGAAGCTGCGAAAGGTGTTCTTCGGGTTGTGCTTCGACAGCACCTTCGTGATCGCCGCCGTCAACGTCGTCTTGCCGTGATCAATATGACCGATCGTCCCAATGTTTACGTGCGGTTTGGAACGATCAAACTTTTCCTTGCCCATTGCTCTTCTCCGTGTGTCCTAGATCTGGTTACAAACTGTTACGTGCGATCCGCGCGCGGACCTATCGGGCCGCAGCTTCCTTGCCCTGAACCTTCGCGATGATCTCTTCCGAGACCGAGCGGGGAGCTTCCTCGTATTGCTTGAACTCCATCGAATAGTTGGCGCGTCCCTGGGTGGAGGAACGCATATGCGTGGCGTAGCCAAACATGGTGCTCAGCGGAACGGTGGCACGAATTGCCTGCACACCACCGATCATCTCCATGCCTTCGATCCGACCTCGCCGGCTGTTAAGATCGCCGATGATCGTGCCCATGTACTCTTCGGGAACCGTCACCTCGACCGACATGACCGGCTCCAGCAGAACCGGCTTGGCCTTACGAGCGGCCTCTTTGAATGCCATCGATCCGGCGATCTTGAAGGCCATCTCGTTCGAGTCGACGTCGTGGTAGCTGCCGTCGTAGAGGGAGACCTTGACGTCCACCATCTCGTATCCAGCTAGAATGCCGCGCTGCATCGCATCCTGGATTCCCTGGTCGATCGGCTTGACGTACTCCTTCGGAATCGCACCGCCCTTGGTGTCATTCGAGAACTCGTAACCCTTGCCTGGCTCATTCGGCGCAATGCGGATCTTCGCGTGACCGTAGTTGCCTGAACCGCCGGTCTGACGAATGTACTTGCCCTCGGCCTCGGCGTTTGCGCGGATCGTCTCGCGGTAGTTGACCTGCGGCTTGCCGACGTTGGCCTCCACCTTGTACTCGCGCATCATGCGGTCGACAATAATCTCGAGATGCAACTCGCCCATGCCGGCGATGATGGTCTGTGCCGAGTCAACATCAGTGCGAACCCGGAACGTGGGATCTTCCTGCGCCAGCTTCGCGAGAGCCATACCCATCTTCTCCTGATCGGCCTTGGTCTTGGGTTCAACAGCAACCTCGATGACCGGCTTCGGGAAATCGATGGATTCAAGAACGATCGGCGCCTTTTCGGTGCAGATCGTGTCGCCCGGTGACGAGATTCTTGAGCCCGACCGCGGCGCAGATGTCGCCCGCCATGATCTCGGTGATCTCTTCACGCTTGTTCGCGTGCATCTTCAGCAGACGTCCGATGCGCTCCGTCTTGCGTGTACGCGGATTCAGCACCGAATCTCCGGTCTTGAGGATGCCCGAGTAGACGCGGATGAAGATAAGCTGACCGACGAAAGGATCGGTCATGATCTTGAAGCCGAGAGCGGCGAAGGGCTCTGTGTCATCGGAGTGACGGACGAGCTTTTCTTCCATGTTCTCGGGGTTTCCACCCTGGATTGGCGGCACATCGAGCGGGCTCGGGAGGTAGTCGACCACGGCATCGAGCAGCGTCTGCACGCCTTTGTTTTTGAAGGACGATCCGGCAAGAACCGGGAAGACGTGCATGCTGATGGTTGCCTTGCGAAGCGCGCGCTTCAGCTGCTCGTTCGAGATCTCCTCGCCTTCGAGGAAGGCGTTGAGAACCTCGTCGTCCGATTCCGCCACAGCTTCGATCAGCTGATTGCGGAAGTCCAAAGCCTTTTCCTTCAGGTCAGCGGGAATTTCCTCGACCGAATACTTCGCGCCCATGGTTTCGTCGTGCCAGAGAATGGCGCGCATCTCGACCAGGTCGACGACGCCGGCGAACTTGGCCTCCTGCCCGATTGGAATCTGGATCGGAACAGCCTTTGCTCCGAGGCGATCGCGGATGGTGCCGGTCGAGTAGAAGAAGTCGGCGCCCGCCTTGTCCATCTTGTTGATGTAGCAGACGCGCGGAACGCGGTACTTATCCGCCTGCCGCCACACCGTCTCCGACTGGGGCTGCACGCCGGCAACGGCATCGAAGCACGCCACGGCGCCGTCGAGCACGCGCAAGGAACGCTCCACCTCCGCGGTAAAGTCGACGTGCCCTGGCGTGTCGATGATGTTGATCAGGATGCCGTTCCAGGTGCAGGTCGTCGCGGCGGATGTGATCGTGATGCCGCGCTCCTGCTCCTGCTCCATCCAGTCCATCGTCGCCGTACCTTCATGCACCTCGCCGATACGGTGCGTGATGCCCGTATAGAACAGGATGCGCTCCGTCGTCGTCGTCTTGCCCGCGTCGATGTGCGCCATGATGCCGATGTTCCTGCAGCGATTGAGAGGTGTAGAGCGTGCCACGATTTATCTCTTCTGCGAGCGCTGAGCTCGCCGTAAACCTACGTTGTCACTTGTTCCAACTGAAACCGCCGCTGCTTTACCAGCGGTAATGCGCAAACGCCTTATTGGCTTCCGCCATGCGGTGAACATCTTCCTTCTTCTTCATCGCCGCTCCGCGACCATTGGCAGCGTCCAGCAGTTCGGCGGTCAACTTGTCAACCATGCCCTTTTCGCCGCGCGCACGGCCGAAGGTGACGAGCCAGCGAATGGCGAGCGATGTGCGACGCTCTGGGTTGACCTCGATCGGCACCTGGTAGTTCGCTCCACCCACTCGGCGGCTCTTGACTTCGAGTAGAGGCTTTACATTCTCAACGGCCTTCTTGAAGAGCTTGAGGGCCTCGTCGCCACCCTTCTGCTCGAGGTTTGTCATTGCCTCGTAAAAGATGCCTTGTGCGGTTGACTTCTTGCCGCCCCACATCATCGAGTTTACAAACTTCGTCACCAGGGTCGACCCGTACACCGGATCCGCTGCAACGTCACGCTTCGCGATAAAACCTTTTCTCGGCATCTGACTCTCTCTTCTCGTCTTCCTTCAGGGCCGTCGACCTCTCAAGCCCTGAACCTGAAATCTGTTGCGTCGTGAGGACTACACGTGCCACGACACTCGTGGGAGCTACTTTCCGCCCTTGGTCGGTGCGGCACCCGCCTTGGGACGCTTTGCCCCATACTTCGAGCGGCTCTGCTTCCGGTTCACAACGCCCACGGAATCCAGCGTTCCACGAACAACGTGGTAGCGGACGCCTGGTAGATCCTTAACACGGCCGCCGCGGATGAGCACGATGGAGTGCTCCTGGAGGTTGTGACCGATACCCGGGATGTAGGTCGTGACTTCGATGCCATTCGTCAGGCGAACGCGCGCGACCTTTCGCAGCGCAGAGTTGGGCTTCTTGGGGGTCTGCGTGTAGACACGGGTGCAAACGCCGCGACGCTGTGGCGAGCCCTGGAGCGCGGGGCTTGCAGTCTTGTATCGAGTGGGCGTGCGGCCCTGCTTGACGAGTTGATGGAACGTAGGCACTCAGACTCCTTGAGGTTCGAAACCGCGTATCGACCCAGGCCGGAGAAGATCTACCTCACGTGGAATGCGCGACTAACGCGCAACGGGGAGCGCGTGGGCGCTCTCCAGGAGGCAGGCTGCTTCCACCCTGCATCTTGACTTCTTTACTACCTTTGCTACGACATCGTGAATAACAGTCGACGGTGGCCGAGCGCCTCGAAGAAACTGCAGGCCGACTCCGTTTCGCTGTTCCGGCCCGCATAGCCCATCCAGGGAGGAGGGTGGCGCAGGCGCGATTGATAGGCCGCAGTAAAAATGACTCTCCCAGACTGGCGCCGAGTCCTGCGGTGAAATCTCTTGTATCCAGTGTATCGCAGACAAGCTTATCTGTCTGCGGTGGTCCTGACATCAGCCCACCGAACTGCACCCGTTAGGCGCTGAACGCTCCGGATACTCGCGGAACCTTTCAAAGGTAACAAGAGGATTGTAGTGTGTCAAACCAATACGTTCGGGAGCATAGAAACCTGCCTCCACTGCCGCCGGGCGGGGTCGAAAGCTGGCTGCTCCACATGCTAGGCTGGCCGGATGTCCAACCTCACAGATACCTCCGCCGTGGCTGCCCTACTCCGGGCGACGATCGCCCTTGCGGCCCTTGCCGCAGCTCCGTGCGCCTCCGCGCAGAGCGGCGTGCCAGCGCCGATGACGCCACTGAGGAACCCCGACCCACGTGTTGCACCGATCCTCGAAGCTATGCAGAAGGGCCGCAACCCTGGTGCGCTTGCCCTCTCTCCCGATGGCTCGCTCCTGGCCTGGACCCTGGGTCGAGGTCAGGAGGGTGACGGCGAGATCCACCTGACCGAGGTCGCGCATCCAGAGGCCGCTCACGACCGCATTGTGCAAGCAGGGACCGGGGCCGACGAGTGCAGCGCGAAGGAGCCTGCATGGTCGCCGGACGGCAGCAACCTATCCTTTATCTCCACATGCAAGGGCTCGGGCAGCACACCGCAGATCTCTCTCTGGTCGAGGAAGTCCGGACAGGCCC
Organism: uncultured Acidobacteriaceae bacterium; assembly: GCA_963752655.1. GTDB lineage: Bacteria > Acidobacteriota > Terriglobia > Terriglobales > Acidobacteriaceae > Edaphobacter. The sequence continues at coordinate 164,853 of CAVVZK010000007.1, read as the reverse complement.
GTCAGCTTACCCACATCAGCGGGGAGGTTCAGGGCACGTCGTGGTCGCCGGACGGCCGTTCGATCGGCTTCCTCTTCGTCGAGAACGCCACGCGTAGCGCCGGCGCGCTGGCCGCCATGAAGCCGTGGTCGGGGGTGGTCGGGGAAGACGGAGTCGAGGTCCAGCGGGTAGCGGTTGCACGCGCCACCACGGGCGATGTGACCCAGGTCACGCCTCCCAACCTCCATATATACGAGTTTGACTGGGCGCCGAGCTCGAAGGAGCTGACCTATGTCGCGGCCAATCCTCCTGGCGAAAACAACTGGTGGGTAGCACAGCTCTATATCCAGGAGATCGGTGGCGCGGCGCAGCCCCGATCGATCCTGAACACGACCAGTATCGAAGGCGAGCTGCAGGGCCTGCAGATGGCGAACCCCCGCTTTTCCCCGGACGGGAAGCGCGTTGCGTTTATCGGCGGTCTGATGAGCGACCAGGGATCGACCGGCGGAGACATCTACACGGTGAGCGCGGCCGGCGGCGCTCCGCACAACATCATGCCGGACCGGACCCTGAGCACGGCATGGCTCGAGTGGACGGGCAAGGGCAACATCCGCTATCTGGCCCGGAAGGCCGGCGGAAACCAGATCTCCATCTTCAACGCTGATACCGGGAAGGTGCAGCCGGACAGCACCGAGATCTTCCAGCAGTCGATCTCGGCTGGAGCGAACGCGGTTGCGTCGAGCCGCGGTGGCGCCTATGCCTTTGTGGCGTCCAGCTTCGATGCACCGCCCGAGATCTTCATCTCCCGCGGCTCGAGGCAGCCGCTGAGGCAGATCACACACCTGAACGCAGGATTGAAGCCGGTGTGGGGAAAGAGCGAGTCGATCCAGTGGGAGAACGACGGCTTCAAGGTCCAGGGCTGGCTGCTTTACCCGGTGAACTATGACCCCGCAAAGCAGTACCCGCTGATCGTCGACGTGCACGGCGGCCCTTCTGCCTCGATCGGGTCGCACTGGGGTGGGGGCGGGGCGATCTTCTCCGCAATGGGCTACTTCAGCTTCTCCCCCAACCCGCGCGGGAGCTACGGCCAGGGCGAGAGGTTCACCCAGGCCAACGTCAAGGACTTCGGCTACGGCGACCTGAAGGACATCCTCGCGGGCATGGACGTGCTCGAAAAGCGCTTCTCGATTGATAAGAACCGCGAGGGACTGACGGGTTGGAGCTACGGCGGCTTCATGACCATGTTTGGCGTCACCCAAACCACGCGCTTCCGCGCCGCAGTGGCTGGCGCCGGGATCAGCGACTGGAAGAGCTACTACGGCCAGAACTCAATCGACCAGTGGATGCTTCCGTTCTTCGGCAAAACGGTATACGACGATCCGGAGGTTTACGCCAGGAGCTCTGCCATCGAGTACATCAAGAACGTGAAGACCCCTACGCTCGTCATCGTCGGAGATCGCGATGGCGAGTGTCCTGCGCCGCAGAGCTTCGAGTTCTGGCACGCGCTTCGGGCCGTCGGTGTAAAGACACAGCTCGTCATCTACCCCAACGAGGGCCACCGCTTCGTAGACCCGGCGCACATACTCGATCGCACCCAAAGAACCGTGCAATGGTTTGAACAACAGATGCCTGCGAGCGCGGTAACGGCCAGCAGGTAAGCTGACGCGGGTAGACGGCAGGTGCCCTGGGCGATCACTGGGCGTCTAACCTCTTGATCGTGCCGGGTCCATGCGTTCCAACTGCCGGTCTGTTTGCGTCGCCCCGAGGTTGCCTAGGCGTCTGGCAGCTTCTAAACTAGAGGTTCGCCACTTCAGCAGTTGCGGTGTCGCCGCTCAGCTTGGGTTTCAGGTTGGGCGGGGAGGTTCAATGCGTCGGTTCGTCACGTTAGCGTTTCTGCTTTTTTTCACCATTCCTTTTGGTATCTCGATCTCCGGTTGCGGCAAGGGCACGGCCGTCACCTTCTGCAATGGCGGCGACTCCGGCCCTGTTGTTGGTCAGCTCACGACCATCACTCTCCAGCCCAAGATTTACGGCGTCTCGCTTAACGTCGGCGAGTTCGGCCAGGTCTCCACACCCTCTGCGACCGATTGCAAGGGCAGCGCCGTCTCGGTGGGCGCCTTCACCTATGGCACCTCCGACATGACCATCGTCGACGTCGTTCCAAGCACAGGCCGGCTATGCGCGGGCCTGTGGAATCGAAACACAGGCGGCGGAATTCCCGACTACACAGTCTGCAACCCGACCAATAAGACCGGGACCGCCTACATCACCGCGAGTGGAAACGGCGCCACCAGCAATCCCATCCCGGTCTTTGTGCACCCGGTGGTGACCAGCGTCGTGCTGGGCAGTCCTTCAACGGATTGTTCTGCGGACCCTGCCTCTAACTGCAGCCCGGCAGCAACGACAACGAGCGCCAACGCCCTGAGCTGCACCCTGCTCGCGAATGGCTGTTGCTCGACGCCTCCGGTTTCCACCGCGCTCAGCTTCAGCCCGAACAGCTGCCTCTCGCAGGGCACCTCAGGCCAGCTTGCGGCCAGGGTTTTCGCCGGCGCGGGCGGCTCGCAGCACAACATCAGCTGCCAGGTCGGCCACCTCAGCTACTCCTCGCAGACGACCGGCATCGTTGCCATTGACGAGAACGGAATCGCAACCGCCCAGCAGCCCGGATCGACGATCATCAACTCTTCGCTTTCAAACGCCGGCAGTACAGCGGGGTTCTTCTCGACCTGTCCGCCGGAGAGCATCACGCTCTCCGCACCGAACACCACGGTCGGCCCCAACGGCGTTCCCACGGTTACCGTCAACCAGAACAACACGCTTCCCATCACAGCCGTGATCACAGATACAAAGGGAGCGCGGCTCACCGGTCTCTCGTTGACTTATCTTTCGACGACACCAACCACCCTCCCCAGCGGAGGCGCGGGCACCGCCACACCCATCTTCCCCGGCTCCGGATCCGTTACCGCGGTATGCCAGCCGCCCACTTGCAACCCCTCGCCGCTGAATTCGATCGGCGTGTTCGGCAATGGAAAGGCCGTGACCTCGAATAACATCGTGGTCAACACGCCCGGCTCCAACAGCACTATCCTGTACACCGCCAGCACAAAGTCGCTCTACCTCGTCTCGGTCGACTTCACGACGACCACGGTCGGAGCGCCAGTCCGGCTGCCTTACGTGCCGAACTCGATGGTCCTTTCGAACGACGGAACCACACTTTACCTGGGCAGCTCGACCGAGTTGATGGTTGTCAGCGCGACCACAAGCGCGGTCAGCCGCGAAGACCTCACACTTCCGGGGACCGTCCTTGCAGTCTCGCCTGACAACTCGACTCTGGTGATCTCAGACCCGGCTCGCCAGACGATCTCGCTTGCAAGCGCGGCAGGCGGCCTTCAATCTACCTACGGCGGCGTCGGGACACGGGCGCAATTCAGCCCCGACAGCACTACGGTCTACATCGCGGCGGGCAACCAGATCCTGGTGCACTCGTCCTTTACGGGATGGAGCGCCATCAACGCCGCGACTGCCCCAACCGACGTTGCCGTGGGCGTTCCCTCGGTCGGAGCCTTCTTCGCTGGCGCCACAACCACCGCACGAAGCTATTGCCCCGCAACCACGTCTGCACCCGTCGTGTACTACCCTGACGCGGGTGTTGCGGCTCCACCGACGGACCGAATCGCGGCCACCAACGATGGCGTGCACCTCCTTGGGGCTACCGTCGTGGGACCCACGTTTGACGATCTGGTACTGTCGCACAGCTCCAATGGAACTCAGGGCGCCGGTCTTCCCGTCGGGCAGTGTCCGGCCAACGGAACTGCGGCCACATTTGTAGCCACTCCGGTTGAGACCACGACGATTCCCAATATCGCGCCAACCGCCATCACCGGGGTTGACCCAACGTCGGACTCCGCGTTCTCCTTCATTACGTACACGGGAACCGGAGGCGTTCTGCCTCTCTACCAGCCAGCAGGGACGGGCCCGGGCGCACTCAGCGGGGTGAAGCTTTCAGGATCCGCGACCGCTCCCGTGAATGGCGTCTTCAGCTCTGACAACTCAACCTTCTTCGTCGGCACCTCCGGCGACAACCTCGTCCACCTCATCACGAGATCGGGCGCCACCTTCACAGACTCGAGCACAATTGCCCCCAGGCTGCCCGATGCCTCCGGCAACACCGTCACCCCGGATCTGATCGCGCAGCGTCCCCGAAAGACAACCTAGCTGGAATGTGATGTGGCAAAGCCCTCTCGATCTGAGAGGGCTTTCTATTGCAACCTACCGTGTCGCGGGTGTCGCTATCCCAGGCGCTGCTTCAGGAGATCGCGAGCGATCGCGTCCAGAACACCGTTGAGGAAGTTGACGGACTCCGGCGCCGCGTACCGTCGTGCGACCTCGAGCGCCTCGTTGATAATGATCGCCGCCGGTGTGTTCGGAAAACCTATCATCTCGGCTACGGCCGCCCTGAGCAGGTTTCGGTCGACCACGGCCATCCGCTCCAACCGCCAGTTCTGCGCGTGCTTCTCAATCAGCGCGTCGATCTCGGCCCCGCGGGTCGTAGCTACACGGTGGAGGTCCTCGGTAAAGCTGCGTGTCTCCGCGTCCACATCATCGCGCGAGGTCCAGAACAGACCCCGCACCTCTTCGGGCGACTGCTTTCCGAGGTCACCCTGAAACAGCATCTGCATCGTGAGTTCGCGGGACTTCCGCCGGGTGCCCATCAGCTCTGCTCCGCTTCCGAGGCCAGCGTGCTTCCCTGCCGGATCTTGCGCTGGATGGATGCCATCTCGATCGCCGCAATCGCTGCCTCAAAGCCCTTGTTGCCGGCCTTCAGCCCGGCGCGATCAAGCGCCTGCTCCAGCGTCTCACAGGTCAGGACACCAAAGGCGTGCGGAACGCCTGTCTCCTGTTGAGACTGCCCGATTCCGCGCGCAACCTCGGTGTAGATCGCCTCGTAGTGCGCCGTCTCTCCGCGAAGCAGAACGCCCAGGGTCACGATGCGCGTCGAACCGTTTCGTCTCGGCGAGCGTTCGGGCCGCGGACGGGATCTCCCATGCGCCCGGCACACGTACAATCTCGATCGCGTCCTTCGCCGCCCCGCTTCGATGAAGAGCATCGAGCGTCCCCTGCAGCAGGCGATCGGTGATCACCGCATTCCAGCGCGCGACAACTACCGCGAAGCGCATGCCCTGTGCGGAAAGATCGCCCTCGATTGCGACTGGACGGCCATGCAGAATGTTGTCCGACTCCCAGAAGCCCAGTCGCAGCTCCGGCGTGAGCTCAACCGTAAACAGCCGCGAGTTCCAGTGTGTGGCCTCCGGGCTCGTCAGCTGCTGCGCCACCTGCTCCGTCCGGGTGCGCTTCAACATCCACGAGCGTACGATCGCGTGCACCTGGTCCAGCTGCGTCACCTCCACCAGGAGCGAAGGCACGGCGGGCACCCGACCCGTCACCAGCTCCAGATTTCCGAGCGGCGCCAGAAACGCCGCACCCCGTCCAGCCTCGTCCTTCCAGCCACGTCCCGCCTCGAAACCAAGATCCGCGAGCAGGCTCAAAAGCTGCTCATATTCGTCTCCCGCGGAGACGCTGCTGACCACGGTGATTCCCTTGACCATGGCTACGATTGTATCGTCAGGAGTCGCACGTGCCCTCGGCGCGGCGACGGAGGCAGAATGACTTGTGAGACCTTGCTGGTAGACGCCAGGGACGGCGTAGCGCTGCTTACGATCAACCGCGTCAAGGTGCTTAACGCGCTGAATACGCAGGTTTTCGACGACCTCGAAAGCGTCGTCCAAACACTCGCCGCCGAGGTTTCTGTCCGCGTCCTTCTGATCACCGGGGCGGGTGAAAAGGCCTTTGCCGCGGGTGCGGACATCAGCGAGCTCGCCGGCACTGACGCCGCCTCCGGGGAGGCGAAGTCCCTCCGTGGACAGTCCGTCTTTCGCCTCCTCGAGACCTGCGGGAAGCCGGTGATCGCACTCGTAAACGGCTTCGCGCTCGGGGGAGGGTGTGAGCTTGCGCTTGCCTGCACCTTCCGCCTCGCGAGCGAGACCGCTCGCCTCGGCCAGCCCGAGGTCAAGCTGGGCCTGATCCCCGGGTACGGAGGCTCGCAGCGTCTTCCCCGTCTTATCGGTTCCTCGGCCGCGCTCAAGCTGCTGCTTACGGGAGAGATGGTGGGTGCAGCGGAGGCCCTCCGCCTCGGACTGGTCGACGAGGTCCATCCGCCCGAGCGCCTCCTTGCGCGGGGCTGGGAGCTCGCCAGCGCCATCGCCGCAATGGCTCCGCTTGCGATCGCCGGCTGCCTCGAAGCGGTTCATCAGGGCGAAAACCTGACCATCGAGGAAGGGAGCGCCATCGAAGCCGGCATATTCGGACGACTCTGTGGAACAGACGACAAGGCGGAGGGAACCCGGGCGTTCCTCGAAAAGCGCCCGGCGACCTGGTCAGGACGGTAACGGCACATCAAAACTCCCAGCCCGGCATGGAGGCACGAGATCACGGAACCTTCTCTGCGTCTTGTTATGCTGTTCGAAGCGCTTATGCTCACCCACGCGGTTCCCCCCTCCTCGTCTTGCCTCCGGCTCCCCGTGTCTGCTCGGCTTCTTCTGTCGGCCTGCTCCGTCCTTTCACTCGGCGTCTGCGGGTGCAGCCCTTCCGCCCCGTCGAGCGTGCCAGGCGAGCGCGCGGTCCTCGCCCAGCAGCAGCAGGTCAACGATGAGGTTCGCAAACAGCTGGAACTTGTGCCGCCCCCATCGAAGACCCGGTATCTCGCGGTTCGGAGCTTATCCAGTTGGGAGAACCCTTACATCACTGTTCAGGGGCAGATGGTCACCATTCACGTCACCCTGGCGGACGCCAACACCAGTGGGCTCGGGGAGGGTGGAATGCTTCGCCCGGTAGGCGCACGGCGCCAGAACCTCGATATACGCGCAGGCGAGCTGCCGGCAGCGCTCAACGCCATTCCGCAGACCGCTTGGCCCTATGGACGGGTGATCGCGGTTGAAGAGGCGCATGATGCTCCGGTCAATGCCCGGCCGCAGATCCGCCGCAACATGGAAAACGTGATGCGTTCGCTCGGCGACCTTGGCGTCGTCGTGTACGAGTGGACCGAGGGTGGCGCGGGCCTTCGCTAGGGAGATCGGCACATCATCCCTCGAATCACGCATGGTTAGCGGCAGGAGCTATATCCCCTCCGCCGCCACCGGTGCCAGGAGGAGACTACTTGCCCGGAGAGGTCGCGTTGCATACTACGGCGTTGGCGGTCTTCTGCTTTTTCTTCTTCCTGGTCACGCTGGCGGGCTTCTGGGCCGCTCGATGGCGCAGACCCGCGGCCGGCATGGGCTCGCTTGAGGAGTGGGGACTGGCCGGCCGCAGCTTTGGCACCCTCATCACCTGGTTCCTCATCGGGGGCGATCTGTACACCGCCTACACCGTCATCGCTGTCCCGGCAGCGCTCTATGGAGCCGGCGCGTTAGGCTTCTTCGCCCTTCCCTACGCGGTCCTCGCCTACCCCTACATGATGGTGGTTATGCCGCGACTCTGGCGCGTGTGCAATCGTCACGGATACGTAACCCTTGCGGACTTCGTTGGCGGCCGCTACAGCTTCCGTCCGCTTACCGTTGCCATCGCCGTTACCGGCATCCTCTCGCTGATGCCGTATATCGCTCTGCAACTCGTCGGCATGCGCGTCGTGATCGCCGCGATGGGCGTCCATGGAGAATGGCCGCTCGCTGCCGCTTTCGTGATTCTCGCCGCCTACACCTACTCAAGCGGCCTCCGCGCACCCGCCGTGATCGCCATCGTCAAGGACCTGATGCTGTACATCATGGTCATCGCCGCAGTGATCCTGCTCCCTTTGAAGCTCGGCGGCTACCGAAATATCTTCACCGCGGCGAACGCCGCTCTCTCCACCCACATTCCTTCGGCCACGATCGCACTTCGTCCCGGGCAGTTCCTGCCGTACGCAACACTGGCCATGGGATCGGCCCTCGCGCTTATGCTCTATCCGCATACGGCCACGGCCATCCTGAGCGCGAAGAGCGCTAATACGATTCGGCGCAACGCTGCCCTGCTTCCCGCGTATAGCCTCCTGCTTGGCCTGATCGCGCTGCTTGGTTACATGGCGCTTGCCGCCGGCATCCACACCAGGGACACAAGCCTGGTCGTCCCCTTGCTCTTCCTCCAGGAGTTTCCCGAGTGGTTTGCCGGCTTCTGCCTCTCGGCCATCGCCATTGGCGCCCTGGTCCCGGCTGCCATCATGTCGATCGCTGCCTCAAACCTGTTCACCCGCAACATCTACGGGGCCTTCCGCCGGAGCGCAATGTCGCCCGCAGAGGAGTCGCGCATGGCCAAGCTGGTCAGCCTCTTCGTCAAGTTCGGAGCGCTTATCTTCGTGCTCCGCCTACCCGCACCCTACGCGATCGAGATGCAGTTGCTTGGCGGTATCTGGATCGCTCAGATCTTTCCGGCGGTCGTCTGCGGGTTGTTTACCCGCTGGCTCCACCCCTGGGCGCTGCTGGCGGGGTGGTTCGGTGGGATGGTCGCCGGGACCGCTATGGCCGGATCGCTGGCCCTCAAGAGCTCCGTCTACCCGATTCATCTCTTCGGCCAGAGCTACGCCATGTATGCGGCTCTTCCGGCGCTGCTGCTGAACCTGGCTCTCTGCGCCGTACTAACGTCCCTGTTCCGCTCCATCTCACACCGCGAGTTTAATGACGCCACAGATGCAACAGCTTATGGGAGCTGACTGCGTTGCCGTGGCCGGCGTGAACCGCATCCTAAGCGGAAGAGCAGCCCGGACTCGGGCGTTGAGGAGAGGATCAAGAGATGGCAACAACCGACGAAATTGTCGAAAAGGTAGGCGAACTCAAGCATCGGCTGGGACTTAGGCAGCCGCCGCATATCGCACCTGACCACGAACGGTCACTCGCAAAAGGCCTGTTCGCCGGCATGGTTGGGGGCGTAGTCGCCACGGCGGCAAAGAGTGCAGGAGAACGGTTTTTCCCGCCGCGCACCCACGGGGAGCCGGAGCCGCCAGAGGTCCTGGCTGAAAAGGTTGGCGGGCACAGCCTGTCGCAGACACACAAAGTCGCAGCGAGTGAAAGCATCCACTGGGCCTTTGGCGCGCTGGCTGGTGCCGCCTACGGCGGCCTTGCGGAATACTTTCCGGCGGCGACGCAAAAAGAGGGAGCGAGCTTCGGCCTCGCGCTGGCTAGCTTGACCCACGGGAACGCGCTTCCGGCTCTCGGCCTTTCGGCCAGCCCTGACCAGCAGACCACCCGCGAACACACCAGCGAGATCGCGACTCACGTCGTCTACGGTGTCGTCACCGAGGTCGTTCGCAGTGCAGTCAGGCGGTTCCTCTGAGCCGGATCCCGAGATTCGCACCTCACGACCGTCGGCAATCTGGACCGAAACAGATCAGCGGCTACCTGCTGAAGAAGCGGGTTTGCAATCTCATAAACGAAGCAGACTTGAATCTTGACCCGACAGGATGAGCGCAAAAGGAGGTGTCACTTCGCCCCAGAGTTGGTCGTCTGATGTGGGAACGGTCATCGAAGCAGGAAGGACGGGTCGGGAGTGAGCACAATCGCATCAGGGAAGAACGCGCGCAAAGCCGTGATTGTAGGAGCAGGTCCAGGCGGGCTTGCGGCTGCTATTCTGCTTGCAAAGTCCGGAGTTAAGGTCACAGTCGTCGAAAAGTGTGGACAGGTTGGCGGACGAACCTCCACTTTGCGACAGAATGGGTTCAGCTTCGACATCGGACCCACTTTTTTCCTGTACCCTCGCGTTCTGAAGGAGATCTTTTCCGTCGCGGGATACGACCTCGATCGTGAGGTACCGATGAAGCGGCTCGACCCGCAATATCGGCTGGTCTTCGGTGCCGGCGGAGAACTTCTCGCAACTCCAAACATCGTGCAGATGGAACGTGCAATCGCGGCCATCTCCCCCGAGGACGCGAAGCGCTTCCACCACTTTCTGACGCACAACCGAAACAAGCTCTCCCGATTTCTGCCGTTCCTTCAATCACCCTTCGAAAGCTGGCGCGATCTCGCCAAGCCGGAGATGCTGAAGCTGCTGCCTTTGCTGGCTCCGTGGCGCTCTCTCGACACCGACCTCCAGACCCACTTCAAGGACGAGCGCATCCGACTAGGCTTCAGCTTTCAGTCGAAGTACCTCGGCATGTCACCGTTCCGTTGCCCGAGCCTCTTCTCCATTCTCTCCTTTCTCGAGTACGAACACGGCGTGTTCCACCCCATTGGTGGTTGTGGCTCGGTCACCCGGGCGATGGCGCGGATTGCCGAAGCGGTCGGCGTCGAGATCCTCCTCAACGAACCCGTCGAGCGTGTCGAGGTCGAGGGCGGCAAAGCTGTAGGCATCCGCACCGCAAACCGGAGTCTCCGTTGCGATGCCGTGGTCGTCAACGCTGACTTCGCAGGAGCCATGCGGCGCATGGTGCCCAACCATCAACGCAAGCGATGGACGGACGAGCGTCTCGCGAAGAAGCGCTTCTCCTGTTCCACCTTCATGATGTACCTGGGCATCGATGGCCGGTACGACGACGTCTCCCACCACACCATCTTTCTCGCGAAGGACTACAGGCAGAATCTGCAGGATATCGAGCACACGCATCGCCTCTCGGACGATCCGTCGTTCTACGTGCAGAACGCCAGCGTGACCGACAGGACGCTAGCCCCCAAGGGCCAGAGCACCCTGTACGTGCTGCTTCCCGTAACCCATCAGACCGGTCATGTTGATTGGCAGAAGGAGACGCCAAAGCTTCGCGCTCTCGCGCTGCGCCAGCTTGAAAAGGTGGGCATCACCGACGTGGAGTCTCGCATTCGCACGGAACGCATCATCACTCCTGCTGGCTGGGAGAGTGAGTTCGATCTCTACAAGGGCGCAACCTTCAGCATGGCGCACTCCCTCAACCAGATGCTTCACCTGCGCCCGCATAACCGCTTCGAAGATATCGACCAGATGTACCTGGTCGGTGGCGGCACGCACCCCGGAAGTGGCCTTCCCGTTATCTTCGAGTCCGCGCGTATCACCTCGCGCCTTCTGCTTGAAGATCTCCAGATCGAGCCGCAATGGGAAAACAACGTCCTTGCTGCAGCGGTCGAGCAGGATCAGCTGTTCGAGGTAGCGTCATAGCCATGCTGACCGACACGCGAGACGCGGGGGTGGGCTACGACACAGGGAGCGAGACGACCCCCGTTTCGCTTCGACCCGGGTTACTGGATCTCTTGCCGGGCAGTGCTGGACGTGATTGGACGAGTTCGCAAGCCGAGTGGTCCAGCAGGCCCATCGGGAGGCGTTTGCAGGTGTTGAAGCGCGCACGCCATTCGCTCGCACAGGCCTCTCCGCAAATCTCCGCCGCCATCTCAAGCCGGCTCGCGCGCACGTGCGCCGACACCATGGTCTCGGAGCTGCTTCCACTACTTGAGGCTATCCGGTTTCTCGAGCGCGACGCACGTCGGCTTCTTCGAACACGTCGCGTGGGCCGGCGCGGCCTTCCTTTCTGGCTCTCGGGAATAGATACCGAGATCCATCGGGTTCCCTTCGGCCGAGTCCTGGTGATTGGCCCCTCGAACTATCCTTTGTTTCTTCCGGGCGCACAGGTGTTCCAGGCGCTGGCCGCCGGAAATGCGGTCATCTGGAAGCCGGGGCAGGGCGGGGCCGGTGTTGCGAACATCATCCGAGACATACTCTTTAAGGCAGGGCTCCCCAGGGATCTCCTGGAAGTCACGGACGAGTCCCCCGAAGCCGCCCAGAGGGCCGTCAGCTCCGGTGTGGACAAGGTCTTCTTCACCGGCTCTGGCGCGACCGGGAGAGCGCTTCTCCACCAGCTCGCATCCACGGCAACGCCCTGTGTTCTTGAGCTCTCGGGCAACGACGCCTCCATCATTCTCCCCTCGGCGGATCTAGACCGTGTCGTCGCCGCACTGTCGTTCGGCATGCGTCTTAATGGGTCGGCGACCTGCATGGCGCCGCGTCGAATCTTGTTGGTAGGCTCTACTGCCCAACGTCGCGATCGGTTCATTGAAATGCTCCGACAGGCGCTCGAAGGTGTACCGGCGATCACCCTCCCCCGGCATACGCGCCAGCAACTTATCGAGCTCGTATCGGCTGCCGAGAGTGCCGGCGCAACCGTATTCGGTGACCCCGGCAGCGCGTCCCTCAAGCCCATCCTCGTGGTTGGAGGAACGGCGCGCATGGAGATCGCTCAAGCTGACATCTTCGCCCCCGTACTGACACTCCTGGATGTGCGGAGTACCGCCGGTGTTCTTGAAGCACAGGCCGGGTGCCCTCTCGCTTTGACGACATCCATCTTCGGTGATGAGCGGGAAGCACGAACTCTAGCCCGCGAGATCAAGACCGGCACGGTCACGATCAACGACCTGATCGTGCCCACCGCAGACCCCCGCGTCCCCTTCGGCGGGCGCCGAGGCAGCGGCTTCGGTGTCACCCGCGGCGCCGAGGGCCTGCTCGAAATGACCGCCGTCAAGGTCGTCGCGACTCGACGTTCGGGCAGCATCCGTCATTACGAGCCGACCGGAGAGGATCACGCGGCCCTCTTCACAAACATCATCACCGCCACACACGCCGGCAGACTCGGCCAGCGTTGGAGCGGCTTCACGCAGGCCATCAAAGCCGCTATGGAGTTGAAAAAGAAGTGACACGATCGTCCGCAGATACAAAGCTTCACGTCGGCGTCATCGGATCCGGCCTCGCCGGTCTCGCGTCCGCCTGCACCCTCGCAGCACGCGGCCACAAGGTCGAGGTCTTCGAGAAGAACCCCTGGCTCGGCGGAAAGGCCGCGCAGCTCAACGAAGCCGGGTTCCGCTTCGACATGGGACCGACCATCCTTATACAGCCCTCGGTGCTGCGCAAGATCTTCTCCGAGGCAAACCGCAACCTCGACGATTACCTCACCATGGTTCGGCTCTCTCCCCAGTGGCGCTGTTTCTTCGAGAACGGACAGACACTCGATCTCAAGGACGACGCCCAGCAGATGTCGGCCGATCTCGAACGCATCTGGCCCGGCATGGGCAAAGGGTATCTGAAGCTTCTCGGAACCTCCGAGCAGCTCCACTCCATCTCCGATCGCTTCTTCTTCTGGCGATCCATCGGTTCCATGCGCGACACCATGGACGTCGGCGGTGCCTTCGACATCAACGTGCTCCGCGACGTCATGCGTATGCGTCTGGGCCGAACCGTCGCCGGAACCATCCGCGAGTTCATCCCGGACGCAAACACCGCGCAGATGCTCGACCACTTCGTCCAGTACGTTGGCAGCTCCCCGGATGCCTCTCCTGCCATCCTCTGCGCGATCGGACACATGCAGATGGAAGAGGGCATCTGGTATCCCATGGGCGGCACACGCGCTGTACCCGAGGCCCTCGTCAAACTCGCAAAGGAGCTCGGCGTCGTCTTCCACCCGAGTACCGACATCGATCACATCCTCACAGACGCACCCTGGCACGGAGGCCGCTCCGCAAAGTCAGTCACCGGCCTGGTAACTACGGCCGGCGAACACTTCAGCTTCGACGCCATCGTCTCGAACTCAGACGCGGTCCGGACGCATCGCGAGCTCATTGGCGGCGCTGCTGCCAAGCACTTCGATGAGAAGCGCTCCTACGAGCCAGCCTGCTCGGGCGTAGTTCTCTACCTCGGCCTCAACAAGCGGTACGAGCACCTGGCGCACCACGACTTCGTCTTTTCCCGCGACGCGCACGAGGAGTTCCGGTACATCTACGACCTGGGCGAGCCTGCGCCCGATCCCACCTGCTACCTGGCCTCTACTGCACAGACCGACCCCGCATCCGCTCCGGCAGGTGGGGATGCTCTCTACGTGCTCGTTCACACCCCCTACCTCCGCCCGCATCACGACTGGTCGAAGATGTTCCCGACTTACCGCCAGGTGATCCTCGACAAGCTGAAACGGACCGCCGGCCTCACCGATATCGAGGACCGCATCGTCTTCGAGTCCGCCCTCACCCCGGTAGACATCCACGAACGTTATCGGGTGCTGAATGGCGCGATCTACGGCATCTCGAGTCACGGCATGTTCAACGGGGCCTTCAAGCCCGCAAACCGCAGCAAGGAGATCTCCGGACTCTATCTGGCAGGGGGCGCCGCTCATCCCGGCCCGGGCATGCCCATGGTGATGATGTCTGGCTGGATCGCAGCTGACAGCCTTGACCAGGACGCTGGACGTTTGAGCAAGTCGCAGGCCGCACATGCATCCGTCGCATAAGTCGCTCCGACTGCAAGCGGACATCACCGGACCCGCATACGTCCCGAACCGAGGCTCTTCTTTCTGTTCCTGCAGCCGACCTCGCAAACCGGTAGATTAGTCGGGGACGGCTATGAAGGATTTACCGACTGGGCGAGGTCATGGGATACCTACCATCTCAGAGCCGCTCCTCGCCTTCTTCCGATTCATCGTTCGACGCTACTTCCGCCGGCAGTTCCACGGCGTTCGCCTCGCCGGCGCGAACGACCTCGCCTCCATTACCGGCCCTCTTATCATCTATGCCAATCACGGCAGCTGGTGGGATCCTATGACCGCGTATCTGCTCGCAGCGAAGCTCCTCCCCCATCGTCAGCATTACGCGCCGATGGACTCGAGCGCGCTCAAACGGTACGCCGTGCTCGGCCACCTTGGAATCTTCCCTGTCGAGATTGAGACGCGCCGCGGAGCCGTGCAGTTCCTTCGCACCGGCGAGGCCATCCTCCGCTCGGGCGGCGTCCTCTGGGTGACGCCCCAGGGCCAGTTTGCCGACTCCCGGCAGCGTCCTCTGGTCTTCAAGCCGGGCCTTGCTGCCCTGGCCGCGCGAATGGGCGAGTGCACGGTTCTGCCCCTTGCGATCGAATACACCTTCTGGGATGAGCGTCTGCCCGAGGCTCTCCTGCTCTTTGGCCATCCCGTCCTCGTCGCCGGCGACACGGCGGAGTCGCTCGAGCCGCGTCTCATCACGGCGCTTGAGACCACTATGGAAGCCCTCCAGCAGCGCGCCCTCACACGCAGTTCGCGGTCCTTCGATCGCACGCTCTCTTTCAACCCCGGGGGCGCAGGCGGCTTCTACGCGCTTGGTCTGCGCCTCAAGGCTATTGCAGCGCGCAGACGCTACCAGCCGGAACATACACCTTCGCACGAGGACGGAGCTGTCCAGCAATGACCGTGTCCCCTTTGGATGGATTGGCTCTCGCCGCAATGCTCTGTGCCCTCTCTCCGGCCATCCTCTTCTGTGTCAATCTGCGCCGGTACCTGGCACCTCCGGCTGCTCGTCCCATGCTCTCTCCGGTGTCGGTGCTTATCCCTGCCAGAAACGAGGAGCAATCGATTCGAGCCGCCGTTGAAAGTACCCTGTTGTCCACCGGCGTCGACTTCGAGGTTCTCGTGCTGGACGACGCATCAACCGATCGCACCGCCGCCATCGTAACCGAAATGGTGGCAGATGCTCGCGGTCGTCTTCGTCTGATCCAGGCGCCTCGGCTTCCTCCCGGCTGGAACGGAAAGCAGCACGCCTGCTGGTCACTTGCCCATCTTGCAACGCACAACACGCTCTGCTTCATCGACGCCGATGTCCGTCTCGAACCGAACGCCCTCGCCCGTATGGCCAGCTTTCTCGACGAGAGCGATTCCCAGCTCGTCAGCGGATTCCCCCGGCAAATCACGGAGACCTGGCTCGAGTGGCTGCTTCTTCCCCTTATCCACTTCGTCCTTCTGGGCTTTCTCCCGGTATCGCGAATGCGCAAGGGAACCGACCCATCCTTCGCCGCGGGCTGCGGACAATTCCTCATGGTCAAACGAGAGCCTTACCTTGCCTCGGGCGGTCACGCAGCTATACGCGAGACCATGCACGACGGTCTCCGGCTTCCCAAGCTCCTTCGCGAGCACGGCTTCCGCACCGACCTGGCCGATATCACGCGTCTTGCTCGCTGCCGGATGTACACCGACGCGGCCGGGGTCTGGCAAGGACTCGCAAAGAACGCGACCGAAGGTATTGCCGCCCCCGTGCGTATCGTGCCCATCAGCATCCTTCTCTTTCTTGGCCAGGTAATGCCCTTCCTGCTCGCGCTCGCTCTCGTTCTACGCCGGGGGAGCTCGGGCCTCACCGTCGCCTGCATCATCACAGGCATTGCCGGGGCCTGGATGCCGCGCCTTCTTGCCACTCGGCGGTTTCGGCAGCCACTTCGCAGCGCCATCTTCCATCCGGTCGGCATCACCGTCCTGCTCGCCATCCAGTGGTACGCCCTCGCGCGCAAGCTGCTGGGCGGAACCGTCACATGGAAGCAGCGTTCCTACGCCGGAGAATGAGTTTAGACAGACCCGCAACTCACTGCGCAGGACGTCCCGTCCCAATCTGCCCTGTTGCGGTGCTGTCCACCACATGCCCCACCCGGTACGCTGGTGAACTCCCAAAGCCAGCCTTAGGCACGGCATCTTCAACAATCGGGAAGACTTCCTGGCCAGAAACCGCCGTGCAACAAATGCCGCAGGCCTGTGTCTAATAAGCTGTGAGGAAACGAACCCGGCAAACGGGTCGGAACCTCAAGCCAGGCTCGGCCGCGCAACCCGCGCAACAAAGCTTCAACGGGCAAACGACGGTCGGCGGGCAGGGTAGAACGAATGAATATCTCCCGTCGTCTCAAGAAGTACTTCGGATCCGCCCTTCTTGCCGGAGCCATGTTGGTCACCCCCTTCGCGGCCCACGCCGCAGTCTTCGTCTCGGTGGGCATCGCACCCCCTGCCATCCCTGTTTACAGCCAGCCCATCTGCCCGGGAGAGGGGTACATCTGGACTCCCGGCTACTGGGCCTACGGTAATGATGGGTACGAGTGGGTTGATGGCGCATGGGTCGTTCCGCCCTACATTGGAGCGCTCTGGACCCCGGGATATTGGGGATACGGAGGCGGCAACTATCTCTGGAACGCCGGGTATTGGGGCAACAGCATCGGCTACTACGGCGGCATCAACTACGGCTTCGGATACTTCGGAACCGGCTTCTACGGCGGCTACTGGGGCGGCGGACGCTTCTTCTACAACAGCGCCTATAACCGCATCGGCTACGGCTTTCACAACACGTATAACCGGCCCTGGGGCGGTGTAAACGTCCATCCGGGCGGCATCGGGTACGCTCGCGGCGGCTACGGCGAGGGCGGCTTCCGCGGGTCCAACATCGGCGGCCGTGGCTATGGCAACTATAACGAGGGCCGAAACTTCGCTGGCGGTACTCGCAACTTCGGCGGTGAAAGCCGCAGCTTCGCGAACGGCAATCGCGGCAACTTCGCTAACCAGAACGGCGGAGCCTACAACAACGGAAACCGGGGGGCCTACGCGGGTAATCGTGGCGGCTTCGGGAACGGGGCGCAACCTGGCGCTGGCGGCAACGGCTATTCCAATCGCGGATATAGCGGCAACTATGGCGGAGCAAGCCAGTACGGCGGAGGGCAGCGCGCCTTCGCTCAACCCAGCCAGGGCCGCACAAACTACGGTGGTGGAGCCGGCTACTCCGGTCGCAGCTTCTCAGCGCCCAGCGGCGGCGGCAACTCCGGCGGACGCAGCTACGCGGCACCAAGTGGCGGCGGATCACGCGGCGGCGGAGGTGGCGGTGGCTTCCACGGTGGCGGCGGCGGCAACCACCGCTAGCTGCAACCGTTGCGCAAAAGGGCTGAGGAGTAACTCCTCAGCCCTTTTTATACGTTAGGCTGAGGCGCTCGCACCGATGACACCCCCGCCAGTCCCGCGACCATCCCGGTGATCGTTCCAAGCGCATCCGGCCTTCCCAAGGATCGGGCTCGCGCCGACATACCGCGCAGGGCGTCCTCGTCCCGGAGCAGGGCAACAAGCGCCCCGAGCAGCCTGTCTGGCGTCAACTCCGCTTCCAGCAGCATCGTGGCAGCCCCTGATCGCGCAAACGCCTCCGCATTTCTGCGCTGGTGATCGTCCGCAGCGCGCGGAAACGGAACCAGCAACGATGGTCTCCCTGCCGCCGCCAGCTCTGCCATGGTGCTCGCGCCGCTCCGACAAAGAAGCAGGCTGGCTTGCTCAAAGATCGCGGGCATGTTCCCAAAGAACTCTAGTGCGTTCCACCGCTCCGCAGCGGCTCCACCCTTGCCGTAGGCCGACTGTACCTCCATCAACCTGCCCGCACCCGTCTGGTGCAGGATCGTCAACCCCGGCACGGACTCGAGCAGACTCCTCGCAATCTTGGGCACGGTCTCGTTGAACGCCTTGGCTCCCTGCGACCCGCCCGTCACCACCAGGCACGGATGCAGTGTTGGCTCACGATCCCCGATCGCAAAGAACTCCTTTCGGACTGGCACGCCGGTCACCTCGGCGTTGCGAAAGAAGCGTCGGCTCTCCTCGAAGTTGACCGCGGCCGCGCTCACCATGCGTCCAACAATCCTGTTCGCCAACCCCGGCGCCGCGTTCGGCTCATATGCCAGCGTCGGTAGCCGCATCAGCACGGCCGCCATCATCGCCGGGCCTGATGCATACCCGCCGACACCGACCACGACGTCCGGTTGCAGACCTCGAAGCAGCTTCATGCAACGCCTGATTCCAATCGGCAGGTCCGCCATCGTCCGCGCCCGGGTCGCGAGAGAAACATTCTTCAGTGGCCCAACGTCAATCAGCTCCAGCACGAACCCGGCCTCGGGCACCAGCCGCGTCTCCAAACCACGTGCGGTTCCCACAAACCGCACCTCCGCACCGTAGCGGTCGCGCAGCTCCCGCGCAATCGCCAGGCCCGGAATAACATGTCCACCCGTCCCACCACCCGCGATCAGAACCCGCAAACTGCCTCCATCTACCTCTCACACCGCCTTCCTTCAGTCGATCTCGCGCGTTACGTTCAAAAGCACCCCCATGCTGGCTAGCGTGATGAACACACTCGTTCCACCGGATGAGATAAACGGCAGCGGAATCCCCTTGGTCGGAAGCAGTGCCAGCACCACGCTCATGTTGAAAAAGGCCTGGATCAGCACCGCCGTCGTCAGCCCAAAAGCCAGGAATCGAGCAAACGGATCAGTCGAAAGAAAAGCCGCACGCAGGCCGCGATAGCCAAGCACGCAGAACAGGGCGACGATACAGATCGCACCGATCAGGCCGAGCTCCTCGCAGATGTTCGCGAAGATGAAGTCGGTATGCGGCTCCGGCAGATAGAAGAGCTTCTGCCGGCCTTCCATCAGCCCTAGCCCTCGAAGCCCTCCCGTACCCACGGCAATCAACGACTGCAGAATGTGAAACCCCGCGCCCTTCGGATCCGCGTCCGGGTTCAGGAACACCATCATCCGCGCACGTCGCCACTTCACGAAGAACAGCATGAAGTAGAGCACCGGCGCAGCCACTCCCGCCGCCACCAGGAAGAACTTCCTCTGCGCCCCCGCCAGGTAGAGCATCAGCATCATCACCGATGCGCACACCAGCCCCGTCCCAAGATCCGGTTCCTTCAGAATCAACCCGATAAACAACAGCGGCGGTATCACCGCCCGCAGGATCGTTCCCTTCCAGTCCTCCATCGCGTGCATTCGCGTCTGCAGGAAGTATGCCAGAAACAGCACGACCACAGGCTTCGCGATCTCAGAAGGCTGAAATGTGAACAGCCCCCCAAACCGGATCCAGCGATGCGTCGCATGCGAGTCGTGCATCGCAAACACCACCACCAGCAGTAGCATCGTGATCGCAACAGCGGGAAACACCACCTTCGGATTGTTGTACCGGCGGTAGTCGATCCGCATCAGGATGGTCAGCGCGATCATCCCCAGCAGCGCCCACAGCGCCTGCTTGCCAACGTAGCTGTACGGCGATCCAAGGGTCTCCTTGGCCATCACCGCGGATGCCGAAAAGACCTCCACCAGCCCGAACAGCACCAGCAGCAGCACCGTGCCGAAGAGCCACTTGTCAACGCCAACCCGCTTCGCCATCCTCGCCCCGCCTCCAGCCCTGTCCCATGTTGTTACCCGCAGCGAGCAAGAAGCTCGCTCCGCTCTTACACATCTGCCCAGCCACCACCTACAACTCCGTCACAAGCTCCCGAAATGCTCGACCCCGATGTTCATAGCTTTCGAACTGGTCGAAGCTCGAGCACGCCGGCGCCAGCAGAACCACATCTCCCGGCTCAGCCGCTCTCGCGGCCTCGTCAACAGCGACCTCCAGTGTCCCCGCCTTTACCATCTTCACGACCCCGTCCAACTCCCTGCCTATCTTTTCCGCCGCCGAACCAATCAGGTAAACAACTTTGACCCGCTCGCGCAGCAGAGCTCCCAGCACCGTGTAATCCGAGTCCTTGTCCTTGCCGCCAAGGATCAGGTGCACGCCGCCCGGAAACGAACCCACCGCCTTCATCGCCGCGTCCACGTTCGTCGCCTTTGAGTCGTTGTAGAACTCCACGCCGTTTCGGGTCCGCACCAGCTCCAGCCGGTGCTCCACCGCCTTGAACGCCCCGACCGCCCCGCGTATCGCCTCGTTAGAAGCCCCGGCAAGGCGCGAGATCGTAACTGCCGCCAGCACATTTTCGACGTTATGCGCGCCGCGCAGCGTGATCTCGCTCACCGGCATCACCGGCTCCGCCCGCGCCCTCCTTCGGCACGAAGACGATGCTCTCCCCATGCACAAAGGCCCCCTGCTTGATCGGACGCCGCTTCGAAAACCAGAAGATCTGTGCCCGCGGTCTCCCGTTCGGACCAGCGTGCGCCGCCACCATCTGCGTCTCCTTGTTCTCCCCGTTCAGCACCAGGAAGTCCTCCGCGTCCTGCCGCTCCGTGATCCGCGCCTTCGCCGCCGCATAGCTCTCAAGCGTCTTGTGCCGGTCCAGGTGATCGGGCGTGATGTTCAGCACCGCCGCAATCCGCGGCCGGAACTCGACAACCGTCTCCAGCTGAAAGCTTGAGACCTCGAGCACATTCCATGTCTCCGGCCGGCTCTCCGCGACCAGCTCGATCACCGGCAGCCCGATGTTGCCGCCAACCAGCGTCGGCATCCCGGCACGCCTTCAGGATCTCGCCAACCAGCGCAGTGGTCGTCGTCTTTCCGTTCGATCCCGTGATCGCAATCACCTGCCCTTGCAGAAAACGGCTCGCCAGCTCCAGCTCGCCGATCACCGGCATCCCCAGCGCCACCACCTGCTTCACCTCGGGCGTATCCATCGGCACACCCGGGCTCACCACGATCAGATCCTGCCGCCGAAACGTCAGCAGCCCATGCCCACCCGCCTCGACCATGATCCCCGCATCCATCAGCGCCGGAATCTCCCCCGCCAGCGCCGCCGCACTCCGCGAGTCCGAGACCGTCACCTTCGCCCCACGCTCCCGCAGAAACCGCGCAGCCGAGATCCCCGACCTCCCCGCACCCACCACCAGCACCCGCTTATTCTTCAGTTCCATAGCATCTCGCTTCTATCCTGTTCCACGAATCTACCGCAGCTTCAATGTCGTCAGCGCAAACAGCGCAAACACCAGCGCCATAATCCAGAACCGCGCAATCACCTTACTCTCGCTCCACCCCATCAGCTCGAAATGATGATGCAGCGGAGCCATCTTGAAGATCCTCTTCCCGCCGCGCAGCTTGTAGCTTCCCACCTGCAGCATCACGCTCAGCACTTCCAGAATGAACACGCCGCCGATAAACGGCAGCAGCAGCTCCTGCTTGATCACCACCGCCACCGTCCCGATCGCGCCGCCCAGCGCGAGCGATCCGACGTCGCCCATGAAGACCTCCGCCGGATGCGCGTTGTACCAGAGAAACCCGATCGAAGCCCCCACCATCGCCCCGCAGAAGACCGTCAGCTCGCTCACCATCGGCTT
Organism: uncultured Acidobacteriaceae bacterium; assembly: GCA_963752655.1. Classification (GTDB taxonomy): domain Bacteria; phylum Acidobacteriota; class Terriglobia; order Terriglobales; family Acidobacteriaceae; genus Edaphobacter. Next base: position 143,067 of record CAVVZK010000007.1, on the reverse strand, counting down.
TCGCTGCAGCTCCAGGTAGTCCGCAAACACCACGTGCCCGCTCACATACGTCAGCACCGTCAGCGCGCCAGCCGCGATGATCGTGCATCCGATCGCCAGCCCGTCCAGCCCGTCCGTCAGGTTCACCGCGTTGCTCGAGCCCGCGATCACCAGCATCACAAACACCACGAACGGCAGAAACCCGAGCCACCACACGTGCGGCACCGAGCTGTGCGTAATCCACCCGGCTACCAGGTCAGGCCGAAATCGCTTCGCAAACGGCACCATCAGCCGCGTCGAATATCCGCCATGCGACTCCATGTGCACCAGCAGCTGACGCCACCGCTGCGCTCGCCGCCAGCTGCAGCCCCAGCTTCTGCCCGCGCCGTCAGACCCTGGTTCTGCTTGTGCACCACCTTGATGTAGTCGTCCGCAAATCCGATCGCACCGAACACCACCGTCGACCCCATCACCAGCCACACAAACGGATTCGACAGATCGCTCCAGAGCAGCGTCGGGACCACAATCGAGATACAGATCAGCACGCCGCCCATCGTCGGCGTGCCCTTCTTCTTCTGATGGCTCTGCGGACCCTCCTCGCGGATGTACTGGCCGATCTGGAACTCGCGCAGACGCTCAATCACAAATGGCCCGATCAGCAGTCCGATCAGCAACGCCGTCAGGCTCGCAAACACCGTCCGAAACGTCAGGTACCGGAAGATGCGAAACACACGGTAATAAGGAAAAAGCTTCTGGTACAGCAGCCAGTAGAGCAAAACGAGATCCGCCTTCGCATCAACGGCCAGTGTTTGCGAGGCCGCGGGGTCAACCTCATCTTACCGGTCTCGCCCCGCGCTCTCCCGCTCATTCGCAGCCCGAACCAAGCCAGACTCCAGCCCTCACTTGATGCTCCGTGCGCAAAGCACAAGCCTGGCAGCGACAGCCGCGATTCGCAATCGTCTCCTGGATCACGAGCGCTACCGGACACCTCCTAGCGCCCAGAGCCGCCAGCGCGCGCTCCAGCCGAACCCCGCGCGACGCCTTCAGCAACACCGCATCCCCTGCCCGCACATTCTCCCGCATCCAGGCGCCGGCCTCCTCCGGGTCTCCACATAGACCGCCTCAGCCCCCTCTCTCCTGCCGCCTCCACCAGCGCCCGCGCCATCCCACGCACACCAACCACAAGATCACACCACGCTTCGCCATCGCTGCTTCCACACGCCGCGTGCAGCGCCTCTGCCTCCTGGCCCAGCTCCAGCATCTCCCCCGCGACCACAATATGCCGCTCACCCCTGATCGCCATCAACGCCTCAACCATTGAGTCCAGCGCCCGCGGATTCGAGTTATAGCAGTCGTTCACCATCCGCGCGCCCCTCCACTCCAGCACCTCGCCACGCTTCTCAGCTGCCCGCAGCTCGTCGAGCGCACGCGCACATCCCTCCAGCCCCATCCCGCTCGCAAGCCCTGTCGCAATCGCCGCCAGCGCGTTCAACACGTTGTGCCGCCCCAGCAGCCGCAGCCGCACCTCCGCGTGCTCCTCGCCCGCAAACACATCAAAACGCACACCCTCCGTCCCCAGCTCCTCGATCGCCTCGGCTCGCACATCCGCACCCGCGCGCGTCCCGTAAAAGACCACCTGTTCCAAACGTCCGCGTGCAAAAGCCGCTACCCGGTCATCGTCAAAGTTCAGCACCGCACGCCCATCCTTGCGGCAGCGCCTCGACCAACTCCTTCTTGGCCGCCGCAACTCCTGCAATGCCATCCTCGAAGTGCTCCAGGTGCACCGCCGCAACGTTCGTCACCACGGCCCAGTCCGGCTCCGCAATCTTTGCCAGAGCGGCGATCTCTCCCGCGTGATTCATGCCCATCTCAATCACCGCGACCTCATGCTCGGGCTCGAGCTTCAGCATCTGCAGCGGCAGCCCGAAATGGTTGTTCAGGTTTCCCTCGCTCTTCAGCACCCGAAACCTCGCCCCGAGCACAGCCGCCACCGCACTCCTTGGTCGTCGTCTTCCCCGCCGACCCGGTCACCCCAATCACGCGCCCACGCCACCTCTGTCGAACGCGGTGCGCCAGCGTCTGCATCGCCTCCAGAACGCAATCCTCACTCTCCGGAACCCGCAGCAATCGGCACTGGTCCAGATCATCCGGCGCCAGCCAACGCTGGCTCACGACTGCCGCAACAGCCCCATTCGCAAGTGCCGCCGCGACGAAGTCGTGACCGTCGAAGCGCTCCCCCCTTACCGCAAAAAAGAGCTCTCCCGATCCAATTGTGCGCGAATCGATCGAGTACCCCACGGCCTCGCGATCGGTCGTAAAGTCACCCTCGGCATGAATCCAATCCGCAACCTGTCCCAGTGTCAGCTTCACGATCAATCCTCCAAAGCTCTACGCTTCCGCGCGACCTAAATCTTTCCCCGAACGCGGCTCCTCACCCTCGAAGATCAAGCATCGCAGCCGCCGCCACCGTCACATCGTCGAACGGCGCAACGCCGTCGGCAAACGTCTGCGTCTTCTCATGCCCTTTCCCGGCGATCAAAACCACGTCGCCAGAACGTGCCGATCGTACCGCAATCGCGATCGCACCCGCCCGGTCTTCTTCGACCAGGCAATCCGCCCCCGTCTCCCGCACCCCAACCAGCACCTCCTCGATGATGGCAAGGGGTTCCTCGCTGCGTGGATTGTCGCTCGTCACGATCACCAGCTCGCTCCCCTGCCCCGCCACCCTGCCCATCTTCGGCCGCTTCGTCCGGTCGCGATCACCTCCGCAACCGAACACCGTAATGACTCGGCCCCCACGATCGCGCACCAGCTCCCGCGCCAGCGACACCAGGTTCCCCAAAGCATCGTCCGTGTGAGCGTAGTCCACCACCACCGTCACCTCACCGGTCGTCGAAGGCACGATCTCAAATCGCCCCGGCACCTGCCGCAGATCCCGCACCGCCGCTGCAATCTCGTCAAGATCAAGCCCCCGCTCAAGCGCAGCGCACGCCGCAGCCGCCACGTTGTAGACGTTCACCCTCCCTGTCAGCGGAGATTGCATCTCCACCTCACCCCGCGGCGTACGCAGCCAGAAGGTCGTCGCCCCCGCTCGCAGCTCCACGATCTCCGCCCGATACGCTCCCGCCTCGATCCCGTAGGTCATCACCTCGGACCGCAGCTCCCGCCCTAGCAGCCTCAGCCCCCAGGCATCATCCGCGTTCACCACCGCGACCCGCGGCGGCATCGTCCCCAAGCCCGCGAACAGCCGCGCCTTGGCCTCGAAGTACGCTTCCATTGTCCCGTGGTAGTCCAGGTGATCCTGCGTCAGGTTGGTCCAGATCGCCACGTCTACCGGCATCCCCCAGATCCGCTCCTGCTCGATCGCATGCGAGCTCGCCTCGATCACCGCCTCGGTACACCCGGCCCGCACCCCATCCGCAAACACCTCCAGCAGGTCCCGCGACTCCGGCGTCGTATGTGGAGATGGCCGCACCTCGCCCCCCACATGCGTTTCGATCGTCCCCACCAGCACACACTCGCGCCCCACGCTGCGCAGCATCTGCTCCAGCACAAACGCCGTTGTCGTCTTCCCGTTCGTGCCCGTCACAGCGCTTAAGGCGAGCTGCCTCTCAGGATGCCCGAACACCGCCGCGCTCACTTCGCTCAACGCTCTCCGCCCACGCTCCACCAATGCCACACCCAGCCCCGGCTGGACGTCCTTCAGCCGCTGATGCGTCTCCACCGAATCCGTCACGACACCAACGGCCCCCTGCGCGAGGGCTGCGTCTATATAGCGGTTGCCATCCACCGCCTCACCCCGCATCGCCACAAACACATCCCCCGCGGTCACTCGTCGGGAGTCATACTGCACCCCGCGCACCTCGGCCTCAGACTCTTCCCATGCCGCTGCCCCCACCGATCCCTGCAGTTCGCTCCAACGCATAGACTCAGATTCTAAGCGCCGGCGCCGACGCACGACCCACTTCAAATTGCGTGTGTCCTGAACCCTCCAGGACGCACGGATCCAACCTTCACCTATGTCGTGAGCGCCTCGAAGGCTGCGGAACCGGCCCCTTCTTCTCCGCAGCCGTCTGCGGCAACGTCAGCGCAATCAGCTTGGTCGGGTTCAGGTACGCCCCGTTCCATCGCACGCCCATATGGAGGTGCGGTCCCGTCGTGCGCCCGGTCGCTCCAGTCAGCCCGAGGCGCTGCTCCTTCTTCACCCGGTCACCCACCTTCACGTCGATCTTCGATAGGTGCATGTAAACCGTCATGAAGTGCTGTCCGTGGTCGACGATCACACAATTGCCCTCGTAAAAGAGCTCCCGCGCAAGCACCACCGTCCCCGCATTCGAGGCCGCGACCACCGCACCCTCCTTGACTGGGAAGTCCGTCCCACGGTGCTGGCTCGAAAGCTCCTCGTTGAAGACCCGGCTCATTCCGAAAGATGCCGTGGAAGGAGCCGCAACCGGCCTGATGAAATCGCCCGACCACTGTGGTGTCGCGATCAGGTGAGCGAACGCCCGGTTCTTCAACACCTGGTCCGCCGCAATCTGCCGCTTCGAAGCCGCATCCGGCGTCACGAAGTTCTGCGCAACCTCGACCGTCCCGTCCTTGAACTCCCCCGAAGCCACCTCAACCTTCTTCGTCGTATGCGACACACGCCCGTTCGCCGAAACTGCCCGCACCGCAAGGTCGTAGCTCCCCGGAGCCGTCTCCATGTCCACTCCGGCAAGCGCATACCAGACATCCGCCTTTGCCCCACGGAAGAACGAGAGCTCCTTTCCCAGCAGCGTCCCAGTCACGCGCTTCGGCGCCTTCTCGAGCTCAACCGTGAGAAATAAAACCGAACCCTGCTGCACCTCGTTGGGCTGCCAGAAGATGTTCCGGAACCCCCCTTCACCCTCGGCCAGCGCCAGACTCGAAACGGCAAGCAGGGCCGCCATCACCAGACTCTGCTGCAAACAACGCGTCCATCGGAGCATCCGCAGTCACCACGTAGAGATCTACATGTCTCTGGTGCTCCGCCCCGCCCAGGGGTTGCACAACCGCCCACAGCGACGCAAAGCCCCTGGCCTGAACGCGCAAGGCAACACCGCAGAGCTCTACCGCAGAAACCGAACCACGATCTCGGTCCCAGCCGGCACCATCGTCCCCGCCGCGGGCGCCTGGTCCCTCGCGATCCCGCTTCCGACCGGCTGAAGCCTCAGGCCTAGACTGCCGGCACTCTCGACCGCCGCCCGCAGACCCTCGCCCTCAAACGCCGGCACCGCCACTCGCTTCGTCGCGTCCACCACAACGGTGCCGCCCTTCGCTTCCACCTCCGGCTGAAAGCTCGGGGCCGCCAGCTTTGCCGTCGCGCCCTCGCGGTCGTCCGGCATCGTGCTCGTGGTTCCGCCGTTGGCGCGGAACTCAGCCAGCACCTTCGCCGGCAGCACCTCCAGCAGCCCGGGAGCCTTCTTCACACTTGCAACCGCATCACCGGAACTCACCCCTGTCGCCGTATCTGCAGGAACCTCCAACTGCTGCGGCGTCCGCAACGGGTCATCGGCCGGCAGGTTGTTTACATCCGCAAACATCGCGTTCAAGTCCGCGATCTGGTCCTGCGGACGATCCTCAAGCTCGCCCGTCTGCCTCTCGGCCAGCATCTCGGATTTGGCCTTCACCGGCTGGTCGTGCGGCACCCCCAGGTACTCGAGCACCTGCTGCGCCACCTCGGCAAACACCGGCGCGCTCGCAGCCCCACCATACCGCTGCACGTCGCTTCCCTGCGGGGTATCCATCACCACCGCAATGGCGATAGCCGGATTGTTCACCGGCGCAAACCCGGCAAAGCTCGCCACCAGCTTCGTATGCGAGTACGTCCTGGTTGCCGGGTCGATCTTTTGCGCCGTTCCTGTCTTTCCGCCAGAGCTATACCCATTCAGTGCAGCATTCTTCCCCGTGCCTTCGACCACGATGCCCTGCATCATGCTGCGCATCTTTGCCGAGGTCAGCTCGGTAATCACCCGATGCGCCCCGTCCGGCAACACCGCCGGCAGCTGATTCGACGGCCGAAACGCCGCCGGCTTCAACCGTGGATCGCCCTTCATCGCATCAGCGCTCGCCAGCACAACATGCGGCGGCATGTACACGCCGCCGTTTGCCAGCGCGCTCACCATCGTCACCAGCTGCACCGGCGTCACACCAATCTCCTGCCCGATCGCCATCGACAGGATGCTCGTTGATCCCCACTTCTTCGGTGCTCGCAGCAACCCGCGCGTCTCGCTCGGCAGCTCAATGCCCGACCGGTCGCCGAACCCGAAGCTCTTCATATAGCTGTAGAACTTCGTCGGCCCAAGCTTCAGCGCCATCTTCGCCGCGCCCACGTCACTCGAGTGCTCCAGCGCCTTCTGCACCGTGATCACACCGTAGTGATCGCTCTTGTCGTCATGCAGCGTCCGCCCAAACATCGTCATCGCGCCGCCCTGGCAGTCCACCAGGTCCGTCGGCTCCACCCCTGCACCATCGAGCGCCGCCGAGTACGTCACCAGCTTGAACGTCGACCCCGGCTCATAGATATCGCTCACCGCCAGATTCTGCAGAACACTCGCGTCCATGTGCTTCTGGTCGTTCGGGTTAAATCTCGGCGCGATCGCCAGCGCCAGGATCTGCCCCGTATGCGGATCCTGCACAACCACCGTCCCGTGAAGCGCCCTCGTCTTGATCATCTGCGCATCAAGCGCGCGCTCCGCCATGTACTGGATATTGGCATCGATCGTCAGCACCAGGTTCTCGCCCGACATCGGCTGCTGCTCGTCCGACCCCAGAACGTGCCGCTTCGCATCCACCGCCGTCAGCATGTGCCCAGGCGCGCCATGCATCTCATCGTCAAACTCGCGCTCAAGGCCGCCAAGCCCAGCGTCCTCCATCCCGACGTACCCCAGCATCTGTGCCGCCAGGTCATTGTTCGGGTAAAAGCGCTTGAACTCCTTCTGGAGGTACACGCCCTTCAGGTTCATCTCGCGGACCCGCTGCGCCGTCTCCGCGCTCACCTTCCGCGCCACCCACGCAAAGTTCTTCGACGCCGTAAAGCGCGCCAGCATCTGCCCCTCGCTCGTAAATCTGTCCGTCGGATCGTTGTGCACCAGCTTCGCCAGCATCCCTGCGGCCTGCTCGCGGTTGTCGCCCAGCTCGCTCGGAACCGCGTACACGCTGTCCACCAGAACCGTCATCGCCAGCTCGCGGAGGTTGCGGTCATACAGCACCCCACGCCGCGGAGCCACCTCAAACGTCCTCTGCTGCTGCATCGCCGCACGGTGCACAAACTCGCCATGCCGGTACACCTGCAGCCATAACAGCCGGATCCCGATCACACCCACCCAGAAGCAGAAGAACAGCGCCACGTATGCAAACCGCACCCGCCGTATCGGTGCCGTCATCGTCTGCCGTGGCGCCTGTTTCATCCCCATCTCACTCACCCGCCACTACATTCCCATATGAAAAATTCCGTCATCCTGAGTGAAGCCGAAGGTGCGCGTCTGCTTTGCCTTCGCACCTTACTGCAGCAGCAAACGGGGCGACCCCGCCTGCGCCATCACCGGCGCATTCGGGTCCGACATCCCCAGCCCATCCGGACGAACCACCTGCCCTGGCTGAGGTGCGGCCAGCCCAAGTTGCTTCGCCATCACGTCGATCCGCTGCGGGTCCGTCAGCTGCGCCTCGCTTAACCGCAGCTGCCGGTTCTCCTCGCGCATCTGCTCCACCTGCGTCTTCTGCGCCTCCACCCGGTACCCTACCTCGATCGCCGAAAGGTGCTGCCACACGTACACCATCACCAGCGCGAACAGGACGCTCATCACGATCGTGAACTGCCGCATCTCCTTGCGGCGCGTCGGATCGTCCGCCTTCACGATGCGGCTGTTATCGATGTGCTTGGCAAAGTAAACCTCGGGCGTCGGACCGCGGCGCGCTCGCCTCTGCGCCTCAAACAAGCTCAGGTTATGCTCCGCCATGCTCTGTGCCGGGCTGCGCCGCGTCCTGGACGTCGCTGCCCCCATCATCTCGATCTCCCGCCCCGCCATCGCCGCCGTTGCCATCGCCTTGAACCTCGTCCCGTCAATCGCCTGAGCCGCCCGCCCAGGCACTTCAAAAGTCTTCTGCCACATCCTCAAGTCAACCGGGCCGGGGTTGCTATGGGAGGATGGGATTGGTAGTACGAGATTGTCTTTCGCCTGAAAGCACGGTAGGACAACCCCAGCCCGATCTGTTTGCGTCTCTTATGGAATCCTGCACCATTAGCGGTGCATCAGATTTCCACAGAGACCGTGAACCTAAACCTTTTCTGCCGCTCGAAGCTTTGCACTTCGTGACCGCGGGTTCCGCAACTGCTCCTGCTCCTCGGGAACCACCGGCTTCTTCGTCAACATCGTCATCACCTTGTCCCGCCCTGCATCGCGGAACGCGTCCTTCACCAGCCTGTCCTCGAGCGAGTGAAAGCTGATCATCACCACTCGCCCGCCCGGCTTCAGCAAAGATCCCGCGCTCTTCAGCAGCGATTGGATCTCGCCCAACTCGTCATTCACTCGAATCCGGATCGCCTGAAAGGTTCGTGTCGCCGGATGAATCTTCTCGCCTTTCATGGTGTGGGCCGCGGCCGATATCACCTGCGCCAGCTGCGCTGTGCTTGATATCGGCCGGGCCCTCACAATGGCTCTGGCGATTCTCCGCGACCTCCTTTCCTCTCCGAATTCGTAAATAAGATTGGCAAGCTCTTCCTCGCCAGCCTCATTTACCACCTGCTCGGCCGTCTCCCCGCTGCGCGTATCCATCCGCATATCAAGCGGTCCATCCGTCCGAAAACTGAATCCTCTGTGCGCCTCGTCCAGCTGCAGGCTGCTCACGCCAAAGTCCGCCAGCAGACCGTCCAGGCTCCGCGGCTTGATCTCACCAGCCGCCTCCGAAAACGCCTTTGGCACAAACTCAACCCTGGGCATCTCCGCCCCGAGCTCCTCTTTCAGCTCGTCAAGCCTCGCCCTGCCCAGCGCCATCGCCTCCGGGTCGCGGTCAAAGCAGATCAGCCTGCCCTTGCTTCCAAGCAGCCGCGCGATCGCAGCAGAGTGCCCGCCCAGCCCCAGCGTCGTATCCGCAATCACGCCGCCCGGACGCACATTCAAAAATTCGATCACCTTGTCTAAAAGAACCGGCACATGTTGCGGTCTCTGCATCCCGTCCCGCCTTCCGTGCTCCCCACTGAGGGGCTCGTTCACAACGTCTCTAAATTCCCAACTCCGCCAGACCAGCCATGTCCTCGGTGGTCAGCGTCTGAGGCTGCGCCTCGACCGTCGGCCTGTTCATAACCTCCAGGCTCTTCTGCGCTCCGTACACCACCACGTCCGCCGTCAATCCAGCCTTTTCCCGCAAAATCTGCGGCAACAGCAGCCGGCCCTGGTTATCCATCTCGGCCATCGCACCGTAGTAGTTCGTTACATCGAGAAACTTGCGTCTCCGTGGATCCGTGCTCGCGAGTGTGGCTAGCTTCGCCTCGATCTCCTCCCACGCCTTGATCGGCCAGAGCTCAGCCCGCTCTCCGTCCTTGCTCGTGATGTAAAACACCTGCTTCGCCTCGGCATCGCCCTCGAGCTGGCTGCGGAAGTCCGCCGGCAGCTTCAGCCGGCCCTTCTCGTCCACACGCGTTGGGTGATTGCCCCGGAACACCGATCGATAACCTCGTACAGCAACTGCGGGAGTAAGCTTTTCGTACTAGATCGTTTCAGTTAGTCCATTTTGCTCCCTTTTGGACCACTTCGATCCACATCTTTACCCCTGGCGATCCCAGAAGCAATAGCTAAATTCCTTCGTTTTGTGAAAAAGCTCGTGGGTATCCTGTGTTTTTGCAGCGGAGAAATCGCACAACCACAACTGATGGGCCCCACTGAATTCCCACCATCTACCCGTGGTGTTAATGCCTCAGCTTCCCACGCAGAGAGAGTGCATCTCGCCTCTTGCACTAAAGTTGTAGATCTGATAGCGAAACAAAGGCGAAAGTTACGAAGGTATATCAACCTTTGCGCAGAAGTACGCTTCTGTAATCACCGCTGCACTACGGGATTCGAGCCTCAGCAGCAGCTCAACCTACAACCGCGCCTCGCCGTGGGAAGCACTCCCGTGACGCTTCCGCTTCAGCAGCCATACGAGGTACCACAGCACGGCCAGGTTGATCCCCAGCAGTGCCAGCCGGAACCAGCTCGGCCGTCGCGCCAGCTCATACAACTCCCATGGCAGAAACGACACCGTGAGGATCAGCGTCAGGTACTCCGCCCATACCTTCTCAAGCAGCAGCCCCACACCCTCGGTCAACGCCAGCCCCGAATACGCAAACGTCGCAAACCCGATCTCTCGCAGACGCCGGACATCGATCAGGTCTACCTTGTCCATCAGCAACGAGACCACGCGGCTCTCAGGATCGAATCTCAGTGCCGTCGCGAGCCGGATGACTTCATCGCTCAGATCCTTGTGAAGCAGGTGCATCGCACCGATACCCACGCAGAAGAAAAACACCGCCTTGACCAGCTTGAACAGCCCTATCAGCACCAGGCCATTGTCGTGGATATTTGCCGCGCTTCCCTCCGCCCCTTGCGCCACGGCTAACGGTGTGATTTCCGACCCTTCAGAGCTCGCTCCAATATGCATGCAGGTCTTCAGTTGACGGGCTCCCGATGCAAATGTCAACGCAGCTCAGATCCTCTCAGCGCAGGCCTCCCATTTCTCTCACGCAAACAAACCGCGACACCTTGTAAGTAACGCCACACAACGATGTGGCGAACAACATGTTGATGGGCTCTTATGAAGAAGTAACAATCCACTTCCCAGAGACCGGCGTAGATGCTAGTGAGTCCCGGCAGTATGGGAACAGAGTTAACCAGCACGACCGGCGCATGCCCGCATGCTCCAAAAGGATCAACACATGAAGAACACACTCCTCGCAACGATGGGCACCCTCGCCCTCGCCTTTACGACTCTCAGCGCCACCGCCCAGATGAAGGATCCTGACGTTGGCGGAGCGCCCATGTACCCCAGCAAGAACGTCGTCGTCAACGCCTCCGCCGCTCCGAATCTCAGCACCCTCGTAGCCGCCGTCAAAGCCGCAGGCCTCGTCGACACCCTCTCCGGCCCCGGCCCCTTCACCGTCTTCGCCCCGGACAACGACGCCTTCAACAAGCTCCCCGCAGGCACCGTCGACACCCTGGTCAAGCCCGAGAACAAGGACCAGCTCACCAAGATCCTCACCTACCACGTCGTCGCCGGCAAGATGGACTCAAAGGCAATCGCCAAGGCCATCAAGAAGGGTCACGGAACCGCTACCCTCAAGACCGTCGAAGGTGGCACGCTGACCGCCAAGATGGACGGCTCCAAGCTCGTCCTCACCGATGAGAAGGGCGGCACATCTACCGTCACCACGGCCGACGTCTACCAGTCAAACGGCGTCGCTCACGTCATCGACACCGTTGTCATGCCTGGCTAAGTCTCATTCCACTCGCAAGCCAGCTGCCAGCTAGACTGCGATACTCCCGCAGCACCCGAGGGCGCCCCCCAACCAGAGGGCGCCCTTTCCATCTCAAGCCCGTCTCCCTTCCACCGGTGGCGCAGCCTGTTGATCCCGCACCAACCGCCCGGGCCCGCACCCGGAAGCAGCCGCAGAGGCCGCTGTTCCAGCTATAACGGTCTATGCGCCACATCTACCAGGACGAGCAATGGCTCCCCTACCCACCCGAGCTCGTCTTCAGCTTCTTCGCCAACCCCGAAAACCTCCCCCGCCTCATGCCCCCCTGGCAGAAGGCCCGCATCGAAGAGGCCGCCTTCGCCCCGCCACCGCCTCGCCCACCGTCGGCCACGCCCCAGCGAGGCATCGCCGCCGGCGCCGGCACCCGCCTCACGCTCTCCTTCCGACCCTTCCCCCTCTCCCCCATCCGCATCCCCTGGGACGCCGAGATCAGCGAGTTCGTCTGGAACGATCACTTCTGCGACATCCAGCACCGCGGCCCATTCAAGTACTGGAAGCACTGCCATCACATCACCCCCGAGACCCGCGCCCCCAAACCCGGATCCCCGCCCATCCCCGGCAGCCTCCTCACCGATCACGTCGACTACGAACTCCCCCTCGGCCCACTCGGCGAACTCGGCAACGTCTTAGCCCGGCTTCAGCTCAAGAGCACCTTCGCGTACCGCCATCGCCGTACCGCGGAGCTGCTCCCCCTCAGCCTCGCCCCCAAGTAGACCAGCTTAGCTATCCCATACAGCTATCCGGGGGCCGGCTCCTGCAGGTTACCTTCCCTCGACACCCGCCCCTTTTGGCACTGGACGCCTTCGGCCCGAAGTGCTCTAATTTCGCCGTCCACCGGCCCACCTCCCCTGTTGTCACTTCAATACTGGAGATGCCTCGTGCCCAAAACCCTTCTCGCCCTCACCCTCCTTCTCCTCCCGCCTCTCGCTCAGGCCGCCGATAACCCCTGGGCCGGGACCTGGAAGCTCGACGTCGATAAATCACACTTCACCGGAAACACCTTCACCTACTCCAAAACGGCCGAGGGAAAGATGCACTACGACGACGGCTCCACGCCCAATGGCTTCACCTTCGGCATCGACGGCAAACCCTACACCGATGAGTTGGGCGACACGCGCACCTGGACCGCCGCCGGACCCAACACCTGGGACAGCGTCGCGAAGCGCGGCGACACCGAATTGATGCACGCGCATCGCACCCTCTCGAGCGACGGCAAAACCTACACCATCGTCGTGGGCGGCACCAAGCCCGATGGCACCACGTTCGCGAACACCTCGGTTTACACCCGTGTCTCCGGGACCTCCGGCCTCGAGGGCACTTGGCGTTCGACAAAGATCACCATCTCAAGCCCCGGCCTGTGGATCATCTCGTTTCCCACGCCCGATACCTTCAAGTGGGATATACCGGATTACAAACAGACCATCACCGGCAAGATGGACGGTTCTGATTGCCAGTTCACCGGCCCAATGACCGTGTCCTCCGTCACCGTGTCAGTCACGCAGGTCTCGCCTCTGAAGTTCACCTCCATCTCGAAGAACAAAGGGCAGACCACGGGCCTCAGCGAGGACACCCTCTCGGCCGACGGCAAGATGATCACCGAGGTCTCCTGGACACCAGGCAAGGAGTCCGAAAAACAGACCGCCATCTATTTCAAGCAGTAAGTCTGTAAATAAAAGGGCCAGCGAAGACCTCGCTGGCCTTTCCTTCGCCCCCGGTCAGCCGGCCCTGGAGTCCTCTAAACTCCCCCTAGACCCTCGCCAGCCGCTCCTCCATGATCTTCGCGACATATGGACGCACCCGCGCCATCGCCGCCTCGGCCGTCAACCCGTACTTCGCCCGCAGCGCCTCCACCTTGCCATGCTCGATAAACTCATCCGGCCAACCCACCCGGATCACCGGAACGCCCAGCTCCATCTCGTTCAACGCCTCCAACACCGCGCTCCCGAAGCCTCCAGCGAGAACATGATCTTCCATGGTTACAAATAGCCGGCACCGCCCACCAAAGCTCCCCACACACTCGCGATCAATCGGCTTCGCAAACCGAGGATTCACCACCGCGACATGCAGCCCCTCATCTTCCAGCATCTCCGCCAGACGCACCGCCTCCGGCAGCATAGCTCCTAGCCCCCAGACGCAAACGTCCGAACCGTCCCGCACCACCTCGGCTCTGCCAATCTCGAGCCGCATCGGAGCCTCCTTCACCACGGCTCCGGGCCCAATTCCTCGCGGATACCGGATCGCCGCAGGTCCGTCATGCAGCATCGCGGTGTACATCATGTCCTGCAACTCATCCTCATCCTTCGGCACCATGTGGACGAGGTTCGGCACACCCCGCAGATAGCTGATATCGAAGAGGCCATGGTGCGTCGGCCCATCATCCCCGCTCAGGCCGCCGCGATCCATGCAGAACACCACCGGCAGGTTCTGCAGGCAAACATCGTGCACGATCTGGTCGAACGCCCGCTGAAGAAAGGTCGAGTAGATCGCGCAAAAGGGCTTATACCCCTTGGTCGCCATCCCCGCCGCGAAGATCACCGCATGCTCCTCCGCGATGCCCACGTCAAAGTACCGCGTCGGATGCTTCGGCCGGAACAGGTCCAGTGCCGTCCCGTTCGGCATTGCCGCCGTAATCGCCACCACCTTGTCGTTCCCATCCGCAAGCTTCACCAGGCTCTCGGCAAAGATCTCCGAGTACGTCTTCTGCCCGGCCGCCTTCGTCTCGCCTGTCTCCGGGTCGTACGGCCCCAGGCCGTGAAACTTCTTCTGCCCCGCAATGGCCGGCTCGAAGCCACGCCCCTTCTGCGTAATTGCATGGAGCACCACCGGCCGGTTCTGCTCTTTCAGAAACTTGAACGTATCAATCAGCAGCGGCATGTTGTGCCCATCGATCGGCCCGAAGTAGCTCAGCCCGAACTCCTCGAAGATCATGCCGCGACCGACAATGCCCTTCGCCGCCTCCTGAGCCTTCCGCGCTACATGCAGCGCCGCCTTGCCGCCAACCTTCTCCACCAGCCCTGCCGCCATGTCATGCAGGCTCACGTAGGTTGAGCTCGTCGCGATCTTGTGAAAGTACTCCGCGATCGCCCCGACGTTCTTATCGATCGACCACTCGTTATCGTTCAGCACCACGATCATCCGCTTCGTCTGCGCCGCGATGTTGTTCAACGCCTCGAAGCTGATCCCGTTCGTGAACGCCGCATCCCCCGCCAGAGCGACCACGTGCTCCTTGCCCCCAGACATATCCCGCGCAACCGCCATCCCCAGCGCCGCGCTCAGCGCCGTCCCCGCATGCCCCGCGCCATAACTGTCATGCGCGCTCTCGGTCCGCAGCATAAAGCCGTTCAGCCCCTCCGCCTGCCGTATCGTGTGGAACCGATTCTCCCGCCCAGTCAGCAGCTTGTGCACATACGCCTGGTGACTCACGTCGAAGACAAAATGATCCGTCGGCGTATCAAAGACGTAGTGCATCGCAATCGTCAGCTCCACCACACCCAGGTTCGGCCCGATATGCCCGCCCGTCTTCGCCACGCTCCGAATCAGCCGAGCCCGAATCTCCTCCGCCAGCCGCTCAAGCTCCACCATCCCCAGCCGTTTCACATCTGCCGGGGACTCAATCCTGTTGAGATACTCTTCCATGCGCACCTGACTGGCCAGGGGAGACTTCGGCCACAACAAAACATCTTACCAACCACGGCACCGTCAGGGCACATGTAATAAAGACATCAACATTACCCCCGGCACAGTCCCCCCGAGCTCACCGCCGAAACGCTAAGCCAGCGAGATCTGCAGCGTCGTCACACTGGCCGGCGGAAACGTATGGACCAGCCGATTCCCTGACGGCTGCCCGGTCGTCGCAGGCGCAGGCCGAACCGCATCCGGATGAGCGAAGTCGTTATGGTCATGGACGTCGTGACTCATCAGAACAGTTCCCTTCACCGAGGCGATCGTTGCCGACCGAACCCCGATCTCCGTCACCATCGGCCGATCCAGGTGAGGGTTCACCACCGTGAGCGTAAGCTCCTTGCCCTTCACCGAAGCCGACCCGCTCAAGCCCGCCAGCGTCTTCACCGCATCGAGCGATCCCAGTGTAGCTGTTTCCTCCAACCGGAATCGGCGCCCCCGCAAGCGGGTTGTCGATCGCCTGCGCCGTGAAGTCCGCGCGAACCGCCATCGCACCCCGGTGCGGCAGGTACATCTGGAACACGTGGAACGTCGGCGTCACCGTGAACTTGTCCTCCTTGCGCCAGCATCAGCGAGTGGATGCAGTTGATCGACTGCGCCACATTCGCCATCGCCACCTTGTCCGCGTGCCTCTGGAAGATATCGAGCGTGATCCCCGACAGCAGCGCATCCCGCATCGTCGACTGCTGCGAAAGGTTGTAGTTCGGTCCAAGCTCCGTCCCCTTCCCGTACCACGCTCCCCACTCATCCACCACCAGCTTCACCTTGTTCTGCCCGCCAAACTCCTGGATCGCCCCGAAGTGATCCGTCACCACGCGCTCCATAATCGAGCCCCGTGTCAGCAGGTCGTAGTACGCCCCCGTATCGAACGCAAGCGCGTCACCCGCAGCAAACTGCGACGGGCTCCCCGACGTGTAGTAGTGCACCGACAGCCCCCACAGGTGACGCTTCTCCGGATTCGCCGCAAGCGACTGGAACAGCCGCCGCGTCCAGTCCACGTCATCGCCGTTCGGCCCCACCGCAATCAGCTTCAGCGGATCCGTTCCATAGCGCGGCAGCCACGCCGAGTAGCGCCGAAACTCCCCGGCATACTCCTCCGGCGTCTGGTTGCCGCCGCACCCCCAGCTCTCATTCCCAACACCCCAGAACTCGACGTTGAACGGATCCCGATCGCCATTCGCCGCACGCTCATGCGCCAGCGAATCCTCAGCCGGCGGCGCCGCCGAGTTCGACGGCAGCATGCCCCCCGGCGCATTGCAGTACTCCACAAACTGGTAGAAGTCCCGCGCCGGCATCGACCGGAGATCGCTCGCCAGGTACGGCCGGCACCCAATCTCCCGGCACGTCTCCATAAACTCATGGAGACCGTAGCGATTCGACTCCTGCTGATCCCAGAACGCCGCGCGGTTCGGCCGCTTGCCCGCCGGCCCAATACCGTCCCTCCAGTCATAGCTGTCCGCGAAGCAGCCGCCCGGCCACCGCAGCACCGGAGCCTGCACCGCCTGCATCGTCTTGATGAAGTCCAGCCGGATCCCGTTCCGATTCGCGATCTTCGACTTCTCCCCCACCCACACACCGTCGTACACAACCCCGCCCAGCTGCTCGATAAAGTGCGAGTAGATCTCCGGCGCAATCGTCGCGATCGTCTCCGACGGAACGATGTCGATATGGGCGTCCACCGAGGACGAGGCCGCCTGCGTCAGCGCCAGGCGCGAAAGGCTCAGCGAAGATGCGGCAAGGGCGGCGTTCTGCAGAAGTCGGCGGCGGCTGATAGTCGATGTCGTCATGATCTCGTCTACCTTACCCGCCCCATCAAATCTCGGCAACAAATACGCCCGCCCGAGCCGCCCGCGTCCCTCGAACCTTACCGGGCAACGCGCGGACCCGCAGCCTTCCCCGGCCGCGCAACCCCGTACATCTCGGTCGCGATCCGGTCGAACAGCGCATACCGATCGTCTCCGGTCACGTACACGTTGAAGTGCGACCGCCCCTCCACAAAAGTAAAGTGGGGCTCGCCGCCCATCTGCTCCAGCGTCGCCTGCAGCCTCCGAGCGGCGCCGTCGAGATAAAACGTGTCATCCGTCCCGACGAACAGGTGCACCTTTCCCTTCAGGTCTGCCGAGATCCGGGGCCAGTTGCCCTTCAGATACTCGTCAATGTCATAGTGCGCACGCCAGTACGCGGCCACCGAGCTGTCGATCGCGCCCGAGCGGCGATCAAAGATCTGCTGCGGCCGGCCGTCCGGTCCACGCGGCGAGAAGACCCATTCAAACGAGGCCAGCTGCCCGCCATACGGCCCCAGCACGGCCTCCAGCTCGGAAAGCTCCTCCATGCTGGACTGCGGCTTGCCGTTCACGCGCAACATCGGCTGCGGCGTTCCATCAGCTCGATGAAACATGTTCGCGCCCGGGGCGTACAGGTCGATCGTGCTGAAGGCATGGAAGTCGCTCGGGTCAGGCGAGGTCGACCATGTGCCGCCGAAAATCTTCGGGTACTGCGTCTGCAGCCAAAGGGTCGCCCATCCGCCCGAGGAGTGGCCCTGCAGAAACCGCCCGTTCGCTCGCGCATCCATCCGGTACTTCGCCTCGAGGTGCGGAATCAGCTCCTCCGTCAACGCCTTGCCCCACGGCCCGTTGTTCACCGAGTCAGCGAACTCATGCGTTCCCGTCGCGCTGCTCTCGTCGAGCAGCACCCAGATCATGCCCGGCATCTTGCCCGCGTGCATGCGATCGAAAAGCATCGGTGCCGTCCGCCCCCGCAGGCTCGCCAGCGTCCCCCCGAAGCCGTGCGTAAAGTAAACCGTCGGATAACGCTCCTTGGAGGCGTCGCTATACCCAGGCGGCAGCAGCACCCAGCCGCGCATGTGAATGTCCCGCCCCCAGAAGCGCGTCAGAACAGGGCTGACGAAGTCGATCGGCTTCAGCACCGCATCCACCTCGGGACGCTTCGCCAGCGGATCTTCCGCAGCAGCAACCGTCTCATTCAGGCTGAACTGTAAGGGCGCCGCGGAGCTGGACACAGGAAGCTCTGCCGTGACCACCCCTGACACCAGGTCACCCTCGGCGCGCCCAACGTAGTTGTAGCTGTGACGCACATCCAGCACCGCCTGGAGGTCGTAGCTGCCCCGAGCCATCTGCGAAAACGGCTTCGGCATCGCAACCTCGTCCAGGTCCACCTCCACCGTCTCGCCCGGCCCAAGGCCTCCCACCTCTCGCGCAGCCACGAAGACCTTCGCCGGAGACATCTGGTCGAGATCGACGGCCTTCGCTCCCGAAGCAGGCGCGGCAAAGACCAGCAGCCGGCCCGACACGGCTTCCACGTGAGCCGAAGGAAGGGTCACGCGAACAAACACGTGCGGCCGAGAAGGCGGCGGCTCCTGCGCACCCGCAAACGCCGGCACAATCGCGACCGCGCCGAGCAGGAGCGAACGCAAAGGGGCGAGCTGGAGGAAACGCAAAACGTCCAGAGGTCTCTGTCTAGTCTTAATCTTCACCAGCGCTTGTATCCCTTCTCTATCGTGAAACAGATCTCTGCCCTGGCCCGTCCTCATGCTTCCTGTTTCGAGCTGAGCGCGATCGAGGCACCCCCTCGGGCACCAGCAAACAGCTGTCATCCTGAGCGAAGTCGAAGGACCTGTGTCTCGCACCGGCACCAACAGGTATCCCGCGAAACGACTCAGACCGCCCCCAGCGTCAGCTTCGCAATCGTCGCCAGCTGCATAAACGAGGTCCCCTCGTAG
Source organism: uncultured Acidobacteriaceae bacterium (assembly GCA_963752655.1). Taxonomy (GTDB): domain Bacteria; phylum Acidobacteriota; class Terriglobia; order Terriglobales; family Acidobacteriaceae; genus Edaphobacter. Next base: position 124,144 of record CAVVZK010000007.1, on the reverse strand, counting down.
ATCTTCCCGATCTTTGCGTCCCGATACAGCTTCTCGACCGGGTAATCCTTCACAAAGCCAGACCCGCCATACACCTCCACCGCCAGGCTCGCCACCCTCTCCGCCACCTGCGAGGCCATGTACTTGCACATCGCCGCCTCCTTCAGGAACTCCTCCCCCGAGTCCTTCAGCCGCGCCGCGTTATAAACCATCAGCCGCGCCGCCTCCACCTCAAGCGCCATCTCTGCGAGCTGAAACTGCATCGCCTGGAACTCCGCCAGCCGCTTTCCAAACTGCCTCCGCTCCTTGGCCCAACGCGCCGCATGCCCCCACGCCCCGGCCGCCAGGCCCAGCATCTGCGCCCCGATCCCGATCCGTCCCTCGTTCAGCGTCTCGATCGCAATCTTGTAGCCCTTGCCCACCTCGCCCAGCACCTGCGCCCCCGGAACCACGCACTCCCGAAAGATCAGCTCGCATGTGCTCGACGCCCGGATCCCAAGCTTGTCCTCCTTCTTCCCTATCGTGAAGCCCTCCGTGCCCTTCGCCACCAGGAACGCCGTAATCCCCTTGTACCCCGCCGCCGGATCGACCGTCGCAAACACCAGGAACAGCCCCGCCTCCTTCGCATTCGTGATCCACAGCTTGCCCCCGTTCAGCACCCAGTCGTCCCCGCGCCGCGTCGCCCGCGTCTGGAGCGCAAACGCGTCCGAGCCCGACCCGGCCTCGCTCAGCGCATACGCCCCGATCGTGTCCGCCGCCAGCCGTGGCAGCCACTCGCTCTTCTGAGCTTCCGTCGCCCAACGAATCAGGGCGTTCACGCACAGCGTGTTCTGCACGTCCACCATCACGCTCACCGCGGGGTCGACCGATGCCAGCTCCTCCACCGCCAGGATCGCCTCAAAGAACGTTCCCCCGGCCCCTCCATACTGCTCCGGCACCTCGATCCCCATCAGCCCCAGCGCAAACATCTGCCGGATCAGCCCCGCATCCATCTGCTGCGCCTCGTCCATCCCCCGCACCAGCGGCGCAATCCGCTCCCCCGCGAACTGCCGCACAGTATCCCGAAACATCCGCTCATCCTCGCCCAGCTTGGTCAACGCCGCTGGCTTTACCTCAGGCATCCATCCACCTCACAACCGAGCCCGAGTCTAGCATTCTGAGCATGAGCCTGAGGACCCGTTCAGTCCCGTGCGACAGCCCCGAAACTCCGCCGTCAACGAACCACCATCTGTCGATCACCGCACCACAAAAAACACCGCCCCGTCACCACCACGCACACGAGCGGCGCCCGAAGGGTAGCCCCGGCGAGGACATGGCACCACGCAGTCTCACGCAAATCTGCACTTCATCTGGCGTAGTCACTCACCCGGTTCACTAGAATGGAAGTAGGGCATCTTCCAGGCCCTTGGGGGCCGGTCAGGAGCTATCCGCACCTTCCCTTAAGCCCTTCAAATAGAAGAATTTGCCTGTAAACCCTTTGGTCTGAAGATTTTGCACTCCATCGTTTCCCTAAGTTGTTCCATCCGGAGACTTTAGCCTTCGGTACGGGGGGGGCACCCCAAGGCGGGTACTGGACACAGAAAGAAGCCCCCTTCATGGAAGAGGGCTCTTCGGTCACAAGCACGCGCCTAGTTGCGACGTCCGCTGAAGATTCGCGTAAGCGCCAGAAAGACGTTCAGGCCGTCGAGGTAGATGCCCAGAGCCAACTCCACCGGCGTCATACCGTCGCCGCCAGCGCGAATCCGCATGAAGTCCACCACGATCAGGACGCTGAAGATCACCAGCGTGAACCAGGAGTACACCGTCGGCTGAATGAAGTGGAAGAACATTGAAAGGATGCCGGCGATCACAAGCGCCATCAGCGCCGCGCCCGCAATACCCGCGACCTTCCGATAGTTGAAGTGAAGGAACTGCGCACCAATACCAAGCACGCCCATGCCAACCCCCGTGGTAATCGCGGCATTGAACACCGCCCCCGAGTGCCCGGAGCCCAGCAGCACGCGGATCCACGGACTGATCTCTACCCCCATCACCACAGCCAGCAGCAGAAATAAGCCAAACGAAAGAATAGGTGTAGCCCGCGTCGCCCGAACCGCGAAGATCAAGGCGAAACTGGCGATCACGCAAATCCAGAGCATGGCCGATCCGTAGATTGGAGGCGCAAAGTAGACGCCAACGGCTGATGCCAGGAAGCCGAGAGAAGCGATCCCCAGCACCTGCGGGAGCAGATCCGCCTTGGCGCGGGATTCAATGATGACAGGCGAACCGTAACCCGAGCGCCCAGATCCTCGAACAGGAACGCGTGTAGGTTCCAAAGAGCCAAATGCCATAAGTGTCTCTCCTTAGGAGACGTCATAAATACCGACGAAGCAAACGCTGAAATGTGAGCGTTGGACACTCACAATCCAATCTATACCTTGTTTGTGTCGATAGCCGGTGTGCGCTGAAGCCCTTCCGGCGCAGGCGTAAGTGGTTGGTCAGGAGCGAACTCGTTGTCACCCTCCGGTGTCCCCACCGTGGATACGGTGACGCTCTCCACGGTAGCCCCGTCCCCATCCGCCTGCGGCTCCGTTGCGTCCTTCTCCTCCTCAACGTTGGAGAGGTGGGCCTCCCCCATCTGACTGGACCGGGTCAGTTCCGGATCAACATGTGGGCTTTCTGCGAAGCTTTCTTGGGACATGGGCATCTCCTCCTGAACGGGCTCACTATCCGCAAGGTCACCCGCCATCTTCTCGAACTCTTCGATGCTTGGAAGCTCGTTGATGTCCTTCAGGCCGAAGCGTAGAAGGAAGTCCTTTGTGGTCTTGTAAAGGATGGGGCGCCCGATGACCTGCTTCCGGCCGGCTGTGGTCACGAGCTTTCGTGCCATCAGGGATCCGAGCACACCCCCGGAGTCGACGCCGCGGATCTCGGAGATCTCGGGTGCTGTGACAGGCTGCTTATAGGCGACGACGGCCAGGGTCTCGAGAGCCTGGAGTGTCAGCTTGAGGGGCGGCTTGAGGGATTTGACGAAGCCTCTGACGGCATCGTGGTACTCGGGTTTGGTCGACAGGCGGAAGCCTCCTGCCACCTCACGGATCTCCAGCCCACGGTCGGAAGTTGCGTAGTCCCGGACGAGTTGGTCGAGGATGCTGCGCAGGAACTCACGGATGACACGGGCACGTTCCTTATCCTCGCGAGCCGCCCGCTTTTCGCTCCCTCCTTCTATTACAGGCGGTGCGGCTGACAGGCTCTCCTGATCCTCGGTCGGTGTAACGTCTTCCGGGGTTTCCTCCTCGATGGGCACGATCTCTTCGTTGAGGAGATCGGGATCGCTGGCGGGAGGGGGCTCATCGAGGTCGAAGCGCTGCTGGGCGGATGCGATCCGATCGAGCTCGGCAGCGGCTTCGTGGCTGAGAAGGCCGACCAGCTGAGAGAGCGTTACGGGCTCTTCCGCGGCGTAGATGACGGCTTCGATCTTTGCTTTCAAACTCATGACGGATGGTGTCAAGCTTACGCGAGCAGCCGCGTCCTGATCTCTGTCCGTGTGAGTGTTCGCGGGCCCTGCCTGCCCCAAGTGCTCAGTGGCACCCCCCCACCCCTAGGCCGTAAGTTCCGCAGAATCAATGATATGGCAGATCCGGCTGCGCTAAGATCCTGCAAGCACTAGGGTTAGGGGCAAAATATTGATGGCGAGAGGGTTATGCGGGGGCTCGGGTCCTTGAACCTCAAGAGCAACAAGGCCCTATCTCAAGTTTACTGGGTCCGGGCAGGAGATACGCCAGTTCTTATTTCCCACCGAGGCGAGCTTTGAACTGACGAACGAGGGCGTTGACGACTGTGGGCCAGGGCAGGTCGGGGTTGCCGTTGTAGGTTTCGGACCAGAGGAGCCTCGCGGTCGGGTCTCCCGAGGCGGGAAGAAAGATGTTGAGCATGGCGAGGTCGACGGTGCCGGGACCGACCGTAACGCCTGCGGGCTCTATGGGAGTGAGTCGGAGGGTGAGGTCGGCGGGTTTGCCGGGGTCGATGGTCTTGCCGAGGGACTTGGCGAGCGAGGCAAGGGCGGCGTCCGAGGCGTGGTTTGCGGGTTGTGAGACGAGGACAACGGTGTGAGCGGCGGCGAGCGCCTGGAGGAGGGCGGGTCGGCTGCAGACGTAGGAACTGCCCTTGACGGTGCAGGCGGGGAGGTCGGAGATCGGGGAAGTTACCGTCTGGGCGCGCAGGGTCGAAGGGAGTTGCGCGGCCACAAGGAGGGCGAACAGAACCGGGGTTATAGGCACGCGGAGGCTCATCGGATCAATTTACCGTCTGTTGCCGGGGCGGAGCCGGCTCCCGATTGCCGAGCCGGCTTCCCTAGGCGACCTGAGAGAGCTCATCGCTAGACGCGGGGGACGTCGGCGAGGCGGTTGGCGTTTTGGAAGGGGATCATCCAGCCGGGGTACTCGGGTGGGAGGGCGCTGACCTCGTCGAGCTGCTTGATCTCGTCGGGGGTGAGCTCGAGGTCGGCGGCGGCGAGGTTTTGCTCGAGCTGATCCATGCGCTTGGCACCGATGATGACGGAGGTGACGAAGGGCTTGGCGAGGACCCAGGCGAGGGCGACGGTGGCGACCGAGGCGTTGTGGGCTTTGGCGACGGGCGTGAGGACGTCGAGGATGCGCCAGGTGCGGTCCTTGTCGACGATGGGGAAGTCGAAGGCGGAGCGGCGGGAGTCTTCGGGTTTCTGGTTTTCGCGGGAGAACTTGCCGGAGAGGAGGCCGCCGGCGAGGGGGCTCCAGACAAGGAGGCCGGTGCCCTGATCCTTGAGCATGGGGACGATCTCGCGCTCGAGGTCGCGGCCGGCGATGGAGTAGTAGGCCTGGAGGGTATCGAGTTTCGCGAGGTGTTTCGCGTGCGAGATGCCGAGGGCCTTCATGATCTGCCAGGCCATCCAGTTGGAGCAGCCGATGTAGCGAACCTTTCCCTGGGAGACCAGGGTGTCGAGCGCGTGGAGGGTCTCTTCGACGGGGGTGACGGAGTCTGCGCCGTGGATCTGGTAGAGGTCGATGTAGTCGGTGTTGAGGCGCTTGAGCGAGGCATCGACGGCGTCCATGAGGTGTCCGCGGGAGGCGCCGACGTCGTTGCGGCCGGGGCCGGTGCGGCCGAAGGCCTTGGTGGCGATGACGATGTCTTTGCGGGCGATGCCGTTGTTTCTGATGGCGGCGGCGAGGGTCTTTTCGGACTCGCCGTTGGTGTAGACGTCGGCGGTGTCGACGAAGTTGACGCCGGCATCGAAGGCGGCCTTGAGGAGTTCATCGGCGCCCTTCTGTTCGACACCGGCGATGGGCTTCCACATGCCTTCGCCGGCGGCAAAGGTCATGGTGCCGAGGCAGATCTCTGAGACGAGGAGGCCGGTGTGGCCGAGGGTGTTGTATTTCATGTGCGGAGGAGCCTTTGAGCTTGGGATTTGGCGTTCAGGCGATTGGATGTGCGGGTCGCGAGATCGACCCCACACCTCGCTTCCTATTGCGCGAATGTTCGAGGTCCGGCTTAGGCCCGAAGCCTCCAAGTGCGACGCGTGGCTCGCGTGGGAGGGTCCTGGAGGGCGGCGTCCATACGTTTATAGCTGCTTGCGGTACTTGACGGAGCGCTCGACCTCTTCGAAGCCGAGGGCCTGGTGAGCTCCCTGGGCATTGGTGTTTTGAAGCAGGGAGTCGGAGGCAAGCTCGTGGTAGCCCCGAGCGCGGGCCCAGGCTTCGGCGGCCCGGAGGAGGGCGGCTCCGATGCCCTCTCCGCGAAGATCCGGGTCGACGTACCAACCCTCGAGATAGCCGACGGGAGTGGTCTCGCAGCCATCGGCGTAGTCGCGCTGGCCTACCTCGACGAAGCCTCCGAGGCGTTCCGTGCCGGGCCGCTCGGCGACGAGGACGGCGGCGTTGGGACGATCGAGCCACTGCATGGCGTCGACTTCCGGGAACGCATCCCTGGCCAGCTCAGGCCAGAGAGCGACACGCATGCGGAGCCATTCTGCGTGGTCTGACGGTCGGCAGGGGCGGACGGATGGCATGGGAGGAGTTCAGCGCCAGTCGTCGCGGGCGTTGCCTTGGTCTTCGAAGACCTGGTCGAAGTTGTCGGATTTTTTTATGAGGATGTCGGAGGCTGCGGTCGGGCTGGTGGAGGAGGATGGCGCCGAGGCGGACGAGCTCGAGCATGGCGAGGAACATGCAGATGATGGCGCGCTCGGTGTGGGTGTTGCCGAGGAGCTTGCGGAGGGAGATGGGGCGGTCTTCCATGAGCAGGCGGCGCTTGGTGTAGTCGATCATCTGGGCGACGGTGACGGAGTCTTCGTCGACGTTGAGGACGGGGCGGGAGCGGAGGCGGGCGAGGATTTCGCCGAAGATGCGGACGAGGTCGACGGTGTCGGCGGCGATCTCGCGATCGAGGTCGGGGGGCGTGTCGGTGGGGCCGGCGGAGGCCTGGAGGTCTTTGAGGAAGTTGGGGAGGCCGGGGTGGGTCCAGGTGGCCTCTTCGATCTGCTGCTTCTGGAGGAGCATCTGGGCGGCGGCTTTGAAGCGCTCGTGCTCGAGGAGGCGTTCGACGAGCTCGCGGCGGGGGTCTTCGGAGTCGGTGCCGTTGAGGAGGTCGGAGGGGTCGCGGGGGAGGAGGGTCTTCGACTTGATGTGGATGAGGAGCGAGGCCATGTAGATGAAGTCGCCGGCGGAGTCGACGTCGACCTGCTTGAGGTGGTGGGTGTACTCGAGGAACTGGGAGGTGATGCGGCTGATGGGGATGTCGTAGATGTCGATGTTTTGTTTGCGGATGAGGTCGAGGAGGAGGTCCATGGGGCCGTCGTAGACGTGGCCGACGGTGATGGAGAAGGGGGACTGGGAGGCCTCCTGCAGGTGGGGGTTTGGGGGTGGGGCGTTTTGGTTCGGGGGGTGCGGCCTGGGGATGGAGGGCGAAGGGCTGGCGGACTCGGTGGTGGGTGGACGCTTTCCGGGAGGCGAGGTGATCGCCGTTTCGGCGTTCGACGGCTGCGGATGAGGATGGAGGCAGGTTCGGGCGCCTATGCGGCGGTGTGGCGGGGAGGATTGCTGGTTTCGTCGGGCATGCTGGCTTACTCGAGGCCTATGGCCTGGCGGACGTGCTGGAGGGTCTGGATGGCGCGCTGGCGGGCGCGGGCGGCTCCGTCCCAGAGGATGGCGTCGACGCGTTCGGGGTCGGCTTCGAGGGCTCGGCGGCGCTCCTGGATGGGGGCGATCTCGCGGACGATGTTGTCGGCGAGCCAGCCTTTGCACTGGATGCAGCCGATGCCGGCGGTGGTGCAGCCCTGCCAGACTTCGGCGCGGGTTTCTTCGGGGGAGAAGACCTTGTGGAGGTCGCCTACGGGGCAGATCTCGGGGTTGCCGGGGTCGGTGCGGCGGACGCGGGCGGGGTCGGTGACCATGGTCTTGAGCTTGGCGCGGAGGTCGGGCTCGGGCTCGGAGAGCATGAGGGTGTTGCCGTAGCTTTTGCTCATCTTGCGGCCGTCGAGGCCGGGGAGCTTGGGGCTGGGGGTGAGGAGGGCTCGGGGTTCGGGGAGGATGCCCTCGGTGACGGCGTTGGCGGAGATCTCGGCTGCGAGGAGCTCCTTGTCGGAGTGGTCGGCGTGGGCCTTCTGGATGGCGGGGGTGGAGCGGGAGCAGTAGAGCTGGTTGAAGCGGCGGGCGACCTCGCGGGTGAGCTCGACGTGGGCGACCTGGTCGGCGCCGACGGGGACGAAGTCGGGCTGGTAGAGGAGGATGTCGGCGGCCTGGAGGAGGGGGTAGCCGAGGAAGCCGAAGGTGTTGAGGTCTTTCTCGCGGAGCTGCTCCTGCTGGTCCTTGTAGGTGGGGACGCGCTCGAGCCAGGGGAGCGGGGTGAACATGGAGAAGAGGGTGAAGAGCTCGGCGTGCTGGGGGACGTGGGACTGGACGAAGAGGGTGGAGCGCTCGGGGTCGAGGCCGGCGGCGAGGAAGTCGAGGGCGACGTCGCGGATGTTGGCTCGGAGGGAGGCGGGGTCGGCGTAGTCGGTGGTGAGGGCGTGGAGGTCGGCGATGAAGAAGAAGCAGTCGTACTGGGGTCGGTTTGGGGCTGGCTTTGGGGCTGCGTGTCTTCGGCGGGGAGGTTCTGGAGGCGGACCCAGTTGTAGAGGGCTCCCATGTAGTTGCCGAGGTGGAGGGGTCCGGTGGGACGCATGCCGGAGAGGATGCGGGGGCGATGGGGTGTGAGTTCGGGCATGTTGGCGTTGTGGTTGATGGTAAATGAGGGGGCGGGCGTGGTGGCGGGCGTGGGCATCCGGCTGCAACGAGGACGGCTGGTTTCGGGGATTGGTCGGGACAGGCGATGATGGGAGGAGACTATGCGCAAACCTTTGCTTGCCCTTGCAGTTTCGGCCTTCGGGATTGGCACGTCCGAGTTCATCATCATGGGACTGTTGCCGGACCTGGCGCGCGACTTTAAGGTCAGCATTCCGCGTGCGGGGATCCTGGTGTCCGGGTATGCGCTGAGTGTGACGCTGGGGTCGCCGCTGGTCGCGCTGGCGGTGGCGCGGATGGACCGGAAGCGGGCGCTGCTGGTGTTGATGGCGATGTTCCTGGTGGGGAACCTGACGTGTGCGTTGGCGCCGACCTACGGACTGCTGATGGCGGCGCGGATCCTGACGGCGCTTTGCCATGGGGCGTTCTTCGGGATCGGAAGCATTGTGGCGTCGAGCGTGGTTCCGCGGGAGCAGAGATCGCAGGCGATTGCGATCATGTTCAGCGGGTTGACCCTGGCGAATGTGCTGGGTGTGCCGGCGGGGACGGCCCTGGGCCAGGCGTTTGGGTGGAGATCGGCGTTCTGGGCGTTGATTCCGATCGGGCTGATCGCGGCATTGGGGCTATGGCGGCTGCTGCCGTCGCAGCCGGCAGAGGTGATTCATCTCCGGGACGAGTTCCATGCGGTTTTGCGGCCGCAGGTGCAGATGGTGCTGACGCTCAGCACGCTGTCTTCGGTGGCGCTGTTCTGCGTGTTCACGTATATCGCGCCGATTCTGGAGACGGTGACGCGGATGAGTCCGCATGCGGTGACTTATGTGCTGGTCGTGTTCGGGGTCGGCATCACGGTCGGCAACCTGCTGGGCGGGCGCCTGAGCGACTGGCGGCAGATGACGGTGATCCTTGGCGGACAGGCTCTGCTGATCGGGATTTTTTTGTTGTTTCCGTGGGCGGAGCGGTACGCCGTGGGAGCGACGTTGATGGTGTTTGTGTGGGGGCTGGTGCACTTTGGGGCGGGTGCTCCGCTGCAGTCGCGGATCGTGGACCAGGCGCGGGGTGCGCCGAACCTGGCCTCGACGCTGAACCAGGGCGCGTTCAACCTCGGAAACGCGCTGGGCGCGAGCCTGGGTGGCCTGGTGCTGACGGCTGGGTACGGGTACCAGAGGCTGCCGCTGGCGAGTGCGGCGGTGTGCAGCGTGGCGCTCATGGTGGGGCTCGTGGCGGCGGGCATGGAGCGGAGATCGATGGCCGCCGGGAGTATGGAGCCGGCTACTCGCTCCGTGGGGGCATAGTTCCAGGGATCGTAGGTGCCGAGGTCCCAGGTGTGGCCTTCGGGGTCGCGGCAGGTGAAGGCGCGGCCGCCGTAGGGCATCTCTTCGAGGGGGATGACGACCTCGGTGTGGGCGGCAAGGACGCGAGCGTAGATGGCGTCAAGATCGGTGTCCGAGACGATAAGCGAGACGGAGCGGGTCTCGGCTCCGCCGATCTCGTCGGGCTGCTTGATGAGGCGACCGCCGTGGTTGTTGTCGGAGCCGGGCTCGCTCCAGGAGCCGAGCATGATCATGCCGGTGCCGAAGGTGAGCTGCGCGTGGGCGACCGTGTTGTTGGGACCGGGGTAGACAGCCTGCCGCTCGAAGCCAAGGACGTTGCAGAGCCAATCGATGGCCTCGGTTGCGCGGCGGTAGCGCATGCCGGGGACGACTGAGTTCTGGTGAGAGCGGTTTTCGTCCATGGGGGAGATGGTCTCAGGTTTGAGGGTGGATGTCAGCTTTACTTCGGACCGTCTTTCCGGGAGGGTAGTACGTCCGAAGTGACCTGACATACGTCGGTAACGTCCACCGGGTATCTCGACATGCCCTTTCTGCGCCGATACAAGAGCTCAGGATTCCTAGTTCAAGGTTGGTGTATGCGATTGTTGTGCGGCGGGTTTGCAGGTGTGTGGCGGAGAGGTTTGGTGGTGTCTCTGGTTGCGGTTTTTCTGGCTGTTGGATGTTCGAAGAAGGAGGCGCCCAAGACGGGGTCACCTGCTCCTGGTCCGCAGATGAAGGAGGCTCCGTCGACGCCCATTACGGAGAAGAAGGCGGAGCTGGGTGGGACCACGTGGGATCCGGGGTGGGACGGGATTGTGGAGAGCGCGCTGCCGGCGTCGATGCTGGGCAGAGAGGTGCCGCGCGATGTGCGCCGGTTCTGCCCGCGGTTTTATGAGATGCCGGAGGCGGACAAGCGGGCGTTCTGGGCGTACCTGTTCCAGGCTCTGGCGGGGGCTGAGGCTGGACTCGACCCCAAGACGCGGGTGCGGCACACGGAGCCAGCGGTAGCGGTGAAGGACAGGGTGACGGGACGGGCGGTGCGAAGCGAGGGGCTACTGCAACTGACCTACGCGGATAAGGAGCGATACGGGTGCGACTTCGATTGGGAGAGCGATCGCAAGCTGCCGGCGAACGATCCGTCGAAGACGATTCTGCAGCCGAAGAACAATCTCGAGTGCGGGGTGAAGATCCTGACGAGGCAGATTATCGAAGCGAGGAAGCCGCTGCTGTCGAACTCCGGTTACTGGTCTACGCTGCGGCCCGGAGGTGCAAGCTACCGTGTATTTGCGAAACAGATGACGAATCCGCCGAAGGCCTGCGGTCTTGGGGAGAGGAGGCCAGGAGGGCGGAAGAGACGTTAGGTAAGGCGGGTGTCGGGGATCGGACCCGGACCCCGGATAGCGTGGGCCGGGTGGATTGGGGATGCAGTGGGGGAGCTGGCTTTGGACCCTTTGGCGTTTGGGCCCCAGGGGTGGGGCTTCGCTCGGCAGCTGCTAGATGAAGGCGACTGACTGGATACCGGCGACGTCGAAGCGCTTTCGGCAGCGGATGTTTTTGCAGCCGACCATGTCATCGCGCCGGACCATGTAGCTCTGCGCCTTGGCGAAGCGTGCCCGATCGCGATCGTCCGCGCCGCGAGGAATCTGTGGCTTCTTCCTCCGCACGAGCCAGCCGAGTTCGTAGTCGTTCTGCTGGCCGCAGTGCGGACAGGTCATCGGGTGCGTGCGCTGCTCGGGTTTTTCGTCGAAAAAATCGCGTTCTTCCATCCACCACCTCGTCCAAAAGGACACCTTTTGGATGCGCCTTGCGCAATCTTTAAGCAGCCATCGCACACCAGACTATTAGATAATGCGTCCTGACACCATTCGTACCGGGTGCCGGGAAAGAACCTAGCATGGCACGTTCGAAGAAGAAGATATTTTCCAAGATCAAGGCCGTAAAGGCCCATGCGCGCGCCTGTGTGGGTACGCCACCACCGGAGCGTGTTCTGCCGGATCCGAAACAGAAGCAGGCGAGCCAGCCCAGGTATAAAGAGACACTTGCCGACCTTCTCACGCCACTGGTGCAAGCAGGAGATCAACGTTGATCGCTCCCAAGGAAGTTTTGGTTTTGTTTCAAGGCAGGCAACACCTTCGCGGCTGCGGTTGCGGCTGCGTTCGTACTGATGGCCGCGACGGTGCCGGTGATGGCGCAGACGATCCAGGTCAACAAGGAGAACAGGACCATCTCGATTACGGCGACCGAGCGCGTGAGCACGATGGCGGATGTAGCGGTGGTTCACGTGGGCTTCCTGGTGTACGGGCGCGACAAGGACACGGCGTACAACACGGGGGTACAGACGTCGGGAGCGATCATCAAGGCGCTGGGTGGGGCGGGGATCTCGGCGGATGCGATCGAGAGCGACAACCAGGCGCTGTCGCCGGTGCAGAACTTCCAGGTAGAGCGGCTGTCACCTGGGGAGCTTGCGAATCGCCGGTTCCAGGTGCAGCAGTCCTGGCTGGTGCGGACGACACCCGCCGAGGTGGCGCACGTGCTGGACATTGCGGTTCTCGCGGGGGCGAACCAGTCGGGGCAGATCGACTGGGCACTGCGGGATGAGGGTGCGGCGGGCGCGAATGCGGCGGCACGGGCGCTGCAGCGGGCGCGCAATGTGGCGACACAGATGGCGCAGGGTTTGAATGCGCGGCTCGGGGAGCTGCTGTATGCGTCGAACGAGAGCGAATCCTCGACGGTACAGGCGGTGCCGATGATGGCGATGCACAAGGCTGCGGATGCTTCCGAGCCGCTGGCGATCAATCCGCGGCGAATTGAGAAGACCGCTACGGTGCGGGCGATCTTTGCGATCGAGGGCGTGGCGGCGCCGTAGATGCGTACGACTTGTGCGGGGCGTGATGATGGCGCGTGTGGGCTTGCTCCGATAAGCTGATGGGATGGACCAGAACGTCGCGCTTGCCCTGTTTGAACTTGTTGTGCTGGTTCTGTCCATCTCGCTCCATGATTGTGCGCAAGCGTGGATGGCGAACCGGCTGGGTGATCCGACGGCACGGATGCTGGGGCGCATTTCGCTGAACCCGGTGAAGCATGCGGACATCCTGGGGACGCTGATCTGGCCGGTGCTGTTTATTTTTCAGAGCCCGCTGGTGCTGGGTTGGGGAAAGCCGGTGCCGATGACGAGCCGGAACTTTCGTCGGCCTGGCCGCGACGAGACTGTGGTGTACGCGACGGGGATCGCGACGCACCTGCTGGCGGCGATTGTATTTCTGCTGGTGCTGATCGTGTTGAAGCACACGGTTCCCTTTGTGGGGCCGAGCCTTCAGACGGCGGAGGCGATTGCGTTGCGTTCGCCGGTTCCTACGGAGGGTCTGCCGCGGATGTTTCCGGTGGTGCTGCTGCTGTACTTCGGGATCCTTGTGAACCTGCTGCTGTTTGCGTTCAACCTGCTTCCGCTGCCGGCGCTTGATGGGGGAAAGGTATTGCGGCATTTCCTGCCGTACAACGCGCAGCAGACCTTTGATCGGATAAGCCTGTACCTGATGATCGGGTTTTTCTTTGTGGGGTTTCGGATCATCCTGGCGATCTTTCTTCCGCTTCTGCTGACCTTTGACGGATTACTTAACCGGCTTTGACGCCTTGCGCCGCTTTGAGCGGTAGAGATCACGAGAGACCAAGGTACGAGGGACGATGCCGATCGAAGCGATTGCTCAGGACCAGGAGACGACACCGCATTTCAAGCGCGGTTTGGGGCTGTTCTCTTCGACGATGGTGGTAGTCGGAGTCATGGTGGGCTCCGGAATTTTTATTGTTTCGGCGGAGATGTCGCGTGAGATCGGGAGCGCGGGCTGGCTGCTGGTGGCCTGGGTGATTACGGGGCTGCTGACGGTTGCGGGCGCTTTGAGCTACGGGGAGCTGGCGGCGATGATGCCGGATGCGGGTGGCATGTACATCTACCTCCGAGAGGCCTTCTCTCCGCTTTGGGGATTTCTGTACGGGTGGACGCTTTGGACCGTGATCCAGACGGGGACGATTGCAGCAGTGGCGATTGCGTTTGCTCGCTTCTGCGGTGTGCTGTTTCCGGGGATTTCGGAGGGACGTTACCTGGTTTCGCCGATTGCGCTCGGGAGCCACTATGCAGTCTCGCTGTCGACGGCGCAGGCGCTGGCGGTGGGGGTGATCGCGCTGCTGGCGTTTGGAAACAGCCTCGGGCTCGAGTACGGAAAGATCATCACGAATGTGTTTACGGTGGCGAAGATCGGGGCACTGGCAGCGCTGATCTTGCTGGGTTTGACGGTGTGTGCGAATGGTGCGGCGATCCATGGGAACTTCGATCATCCGTGGGCGGTGGGAAGTGTGGCGACGCTGGCTGAGGGGCTGACGGCGGCGAGTGGGTTTGGGATGCTGATGGCGCTATGTATTGCACAGACTGGATCGCTGTTTTCGGCTGATGCGTGGAACAACATCACGTTTATTGCGGGCGAGGTAAAGAACCCGCGGAGGAATCTGCCCCTGGCGCTGTTGATGGGGACGGGGCTGGTGATTGCGCTCTACCTGCTGTGCAACGTGGCGTACCTGGCGAGTCTTCCGCTCGCTTCGATACAGACGGCTCCGGGAGACCGGGTGGCAACGGCCGTGCTGCGGACGATTTTTCCGAGGTACGGAGCGGGTCTGATGGCGGCGGCGATCATGGTGTCGACGTTTGGGACGGTGAACGCGATGTCGCTGGCGGGGGCGCGGGCGTGCTATGCGATGGCAAAGGACGGCCTGTTCTTCCCGCAGGCGGGGCGGTTGAACAGGGCGAACGTGCCGGGGTGGAGTTTGGGGATCCAGGGTGCGTGGTCGGTGCTGCTGGTGCTGCCGCGGACGGTGAACCCGGTGACGCACGAGTACGGGAACCTGTACAGCAATCTGCTGGATTATGTGATCTCGGCGGCGCTGTTCTTCTACATCCTGACGATTGCGGGGCTGTTCCGGCTGCGGAAGACGAAGCCGGACGCGGTGCGGCCGTACCGGGCGTGGGGCTATCCGTGGCTGCCGGCGATGTATATCGTGGGCGCGACGGTGATCCTGCTGGCGCTGTTTACGTATCGGGCAGGAACGACCTGGCCGGGGATTGTGATTGTAGCTGTGGGTGTTCCGGTGTACTTCCTGCTTCGACGTGGAGCGCTCGATCGCTCGCGGGTACGGTAGGCGGGGAGAGCTCGGAGGCGAGAGGTGTGTGCAGCTCGGGCAGGTGGTGTTTGACGAGAGGTTATCTCGTGTGCAAGCAAGGTGACCTTGGTGTTGCGAGACGGGGCGTGAGTCGACGAGTCCTCGATTGACTCGCCCACCGACTTCCAGTACGCTTCCGCTACTTCCCATAACTTTAATTCGGCCCCAGATCTCCCCATCTGCTCTGCATGTTCCAGATGATGCGGATCAAAATTCTTTAAGTCCCGAGGCTTTCATGAAGCTGTTCTATCGTCTCGCTCTCCTAGTGTTTCTTTGTGGATTCACCGGTTTGGCCGGCGCGTCCCCCCTTGACTTCAAAACCAATGTTCTGGATCCGACGGCGACGTCGTTTCCGACGTTTCCGATCCAAACGCTTACCTTTCCTGTGGTGTTTACGGGGTGCGCTGCCGGGGAGCTGCCGGGCAATAACAAGGGTGACGGGTGTTTTGCCGGCGTGAACAGGACGGGCGTGGACTGGACCAGCATCGAGTTTGCGTTTCCAAACACCTCTGCTCTTGGAAGCCAGCCGGTCGCGTGCAACACGGCATCATCGGAAACCATCTTCAGTGGCTCGTCCTGCGGTCTCGACCCAACCAGTGGGAAGTATTTTCTGGATTTCTCGAACGGCGTTCTTCGGAACGGGGCTATTTTCTTTGTGACCGAACAGGGTGTTGATGCGTCGAAGTTCCCGCCGGGAACGGCGACGGTGACCTCGTATGTTACGACCACACCAGAGCCTACGTCTCTGCTTCTGCTTTCGACCGGGCTGCTGGGCTTTGCACTTGTGTCTGTGAAGGCCGGGCGCGGGTAGACGCAGGTTGCCAAGGGGCTGCCGCATGGGGTTTGGCTGGAAACGGAAGATTTGGGGATGGCTCCCCTTCGGTGCTGTTCTGCTGCTGCCGCTGTTGCTGTCGACCTCGCTCCCCGGGCAGAGGTCTGCCAAGTCGCGGACGACTCCGATTGCACCTCCGGTTACGGCGGAGATCGAGCTGGGTGACGCGGCTGCGGATCTTGGGGGTTCGTGGAGGTTTCGCACGGGTGACGACGCCGGTTGGTCGGGGGCGGACCTGGACGATTCGGCGTGGGGGACGATCGACCTGACACCGCCGCCCGGGACGTCCGACCCGGAGATGGGGGCGAGCGGGTTCATTCCCGGCTGGACGGCGCAGGGGCACCCTGGCTATACCGGGTACGCGTGGTATCGGCTGCGGATCGATGTGCGGGGAGCACGGAGGCGACTCGCGTTGAAGATGCCGGACAGCTTTGACGACGCGTACCAGGTGTTTGTGAACGGGCAGAAGATCGGGGAGTTTGGTGCTTTCAAGTCAGGGGGTGGGGTGACGGCATATCCTGCGCTGCCACGCGCCTACGTGTTGCCTCCGGAGGTGCGTGGCGGCCCGATGACGATTGCGATCCGGATGTGGATGGACCATGCCACGCCGTTCAACAGCCCCGACGCGGGCGGCATGCACGGACCGCCGGTGCTGGGGCATGCGCGGGTGATCGGGACGCAGGTGCGGCTGGACTATGACGATACGGCGCATGAGGTCGGGGTTGGATTCCTGGAGATGCTGGTGCTGCTGCTTGCGCTGGCGGTAGCGCTGACACACTTCTGGATGGATCGGACCGACAGGGCGTACCTGTGGCTGGCGCTGGTATCGGTCGTGACTCTGATCGGGATTGCGGCGGTTCTTCTTTCGAGCTTTACGACGGTGTTTTCGCAGACCTTTCACGTATTTCTGGTGGACGTTGTTGCTGCACCGGTGCGCATCGGGCTGTGGGTGTTGTTCTGGGCCTACTGGTTTCGCCTGGGTCGGACAGGGGATCTGCAGCGGGCGGTCTGGTCGCTGGTGATTCTTCTTGCGGCGGGCACTGCGATGATTCGGCCCCCGTTGTATGGGGAGGTGGTCCCGGTCCATGCGTCGGCTGTTCTTGTGCCTGCAATACTTGGGGTGAAGCTGGCGCTGGCGGCGCTGCTGTTGTGGGTGGCGTACCTGGGGATTCGCAAGCAGAGAAGTGAGGGGTTGCTGGCGTTGCCGGCTGTGCTGCTGGCCGTCATGGCCAACTATCAGCACGAGCTTCGGCTGATCCACGTGAAGACGGCTTTCATGTGGTGGAGCTTTCAGGTGTCGCTGGGGACTGCGTCCACCATGTTGTCGCTGTTGCTGGTGGTGTTGATGCTTTCCAGGAGGTTTCTGGATTCTCAGCGACGGCAGGTGCAGTGGCGATGGGAGATTGCTCAGGCGCGGGAGGTGCAGCAGGTCCTGATACCAGAGAAGATGCCGCAGGTGAATGGGCTGGTGATTGAGGGGGACTACCGGCCGGCGCGTGAGGTGGGGGGCGATTTTTTCCAGATTATTCCTCACCAGGCGGACGGAAGCGTGCTGCTGATTGTCGGGGACGTGACGGGCAAGGGGCTATGCGCGGGGATGCTGGTGGCGCTGATTGTCGGGGTGGTGCAGACGGCGGCGCAGGTCGATTCCGATCCGAGCTTTGTGTTGCGAACGCTGAACGATCGTTTGTGTGGGCGCGGTCAGTCGAGTGCGACCTGCCTGATGATGCGGATTACGGCGGACGGGGATGTGACGCTGGCAAATGCGGGCCACCTGCCGCCTTACCTGAATGGGAACGAGATGCAGATGGAGGGGGCGCTGCCGCTGGGGGTGATCTCCGGAATGGATTTTCCAGTGGAGCATTTCTGGCTGGAGGAGGGCGACGTCCTGATGTTGATGTCGGACGGGGTTGCCGAGGCGCAGGATGAACATGGGCATCTCTTCGGCTTTGGGCGGGTGGATGAGATGGCCCGGGGGCTGGTTACGGCGACGAAGCTGGCGACGGCGGCGCAGGAGTTTGGCCAGGAGGACGACATCCTGGTACTGCGGGTGGAGAAGCGAGCGGCGCGGTTGACGGCGGTCGAGGTGGGACGGACGCTGGTGTCGACCTAGCTGTTTCGGGCGGATGGGCGCCTGGGCGTTTTCGATGGGGGATGCCGAGGCTTTACCGATGAATGTGCTTTTGGTTATGCTTCTCTCTCGTTGCAGAAGGTCGGCTTCTCGCGTGCGGAATTTGACCTGGAGGCTGTGGTCTAATGAAGGCTATCGGTGCCCGGGAGAGTGGGTGCCGAGCTCCGGGAAGACACGCGGGAGACGAGAAGGGACACAATGGCGAACACACTGCTACCGATCGAGGAACGTAGTCTGACACCGGAGCAAGTGGAGTACACGGACCGGCGCCGCAGACGCGGGCAGCTGTTTCTGGTGATCTGCTTTCAGTGCCTGATTGTGGGCACGCTGGTGACGATCTGGGCTGGTCAGGATGCGACTTACTCGCCTGGATGGGCTCGCCCGATGGTGTATTGGGATGTGATCATGTTCACGCTCGCTGCGGTCTTCGGTGTTGCCGGACTTAGTCTGCGGCGCGGGAGCACCGAGTTTCTCAGCTACTAAGAAGTCTGCTGGGAGTGCCGATATCCCTGCTTGAGCGGTTGCGTAAGGTTGCGAGCGATGTGCGGTTGAGGCGTCGCATGCGGATAGGCACGGATGGTTGGTTTGTCGGGTGTTTGGGCCGTTTGCGTGTGGTTGCAAAGTAGCGCCACGTTTTTGGGGATACTTTCAGAGCCGGAGCGATTTTCATGGGCCGAGGTGGGCCTGGTGGTGGCCTTGGCCCTGGTGTCCGGTGCGCTCTTTTTCGCTCGACTTCAGCCGATCCTGGGGCGGGTGCTTCGATCAAAGAAGGATGCTGATTTTTCAATCTCGCCTGTGGGGAGGCGCGTGCGGGACTTTGTCTGGGAGGTTTTGTGCCAGGGCAAGGTGATCAAGGAGCGACCGCTGCCGGGGCTGGCGCACGCGTTTGTGTTCTGGGGCTTTCTGGCGTTTGCGCTGGTGACGTTGAACCATTTTGCGACGGGGGTGCGGTTGGGATTCCTGCGACCGGCGAGCTATGTCGGGTCGGTTTTACTTCTGGTTTGCGGCGGTGTGGGCGGCGCTGGTCGCCGTGTCGATTGCGGGCCTGTTTGCCCGGCGATTTTTTGTGCGGCCAGTGTGGCTGGGTAAGAAGGTTTCGTATGAGTCCGGGTTCATTGCATTTTTGATCTTTGCGTTGATGGTGACGTACCTGGGGGCATTTTTTGTGCCGGACGGCGGAGGTGCAGTGCATGGGTTGTGGTGGGCGCACACGCTGGCGCTGCTGATCTTTCTGCCGCTGATTCCGCATACCAAGCACCTGCACCTGGTGTTGAGTCCGGTGACCGTGTTTCTGAAGCGGGACGAATTTTCGAAGATTCCGAAGCTGGAGGGCGATGAGGACTTTGGCCTGGTGGCAGGCAAAGACCTGACGCAATTGATCAGCCTGCAGACGTACTCGTGTGTGGAGTGTGGGCGATGCACGGAGCACTGCCCGGCTGCGACTACGGGGAAGGTTTTGAACCCGAAGGAGATCATCCTGGGTACGAGGGTGTATCTGAACGAGTTTGGGCCGTCGAGCGCAGTGCCGCTGCTCAACGAGATGCGGGATGCTCCGGTGAATGCGTCTACAGATAACCCGGCGGCGAACTGGTTGAGCATGGAGGCGGCGTTTGAGTGCACCACGTGCGGGGCATGCGAGTACCAGTGCCCGGTCGGGATCCAGCATGTGCCGATCATTGTGGGCTTGCGGCGCGGCGCGGTGAACACCGGGCGCGTGGGAGGACACGTATGGGACGAAGCTGTTCCTGGCGC
The DNA here is from genome assembly GCA_963752655.1 of uncultured Acidobacteriaceae bacterium. Classification (GTDB taxonomy): domain Bacteria; phylum Acidobacteriota; class Terriglobia; order Terriglobales; family Acidobacteriaceae; genus Edaphobacter. Next base: position 104,704 of record CAVVZK010000007.1, on the reverse strand, counting down.
TCGAGAAGAATGGCAATGCGCTGGGGCTTGAGCGCGACGGAGCGGGACAAGTTTGTGGCGAAGCAGGCGTTTCCGATCTTTGACGGGACGCAGGAGTACTGCCTATGGCTGGGGTGTATGGGCGGGTATGACCCCAAGGGGCGGGAGATCATCGCGGATTTCGCCAAGGTAATGACGTATCTGGGGACGAGTTTCGGCGTGATGAAGAAGGAGAAGTGCACGGGGGATCCGGCGCGGCGGCTGGGCAACGACCTGGTGTTCGGGATCGCTGGCGGAGGCGGGTCTGAAGGCGTTTGAGACGGCGAAGGTGCAGAAGATTGTGGCGATCTGCCCGCATTGCGTGCGGACGATTGCGACGGACTGGAGGGAGTACGGCGTGGCTCCCGAGATTGAGCACCATTCGGAGTTTATGGCGCGCTTCAAGGATCGTCTGCCGGACCAGAGCAAGTCGGGCGAGACGATTGTGTATCACGACCCGTGCTACCTGGGGCGGTACCAGGATGTGTATGAGGAGCCGCGGGCGATTGTGAGCCGGGCGGGAGAGCTGGTGGAGGCGCCACGGTCGAAGGAGCGGAGCTTCTGCTGCGGGGCTGGAGGCGGGCTGGTGTTTCTGGGCGAGGAGACGGGGGATCGGGTGAGCCATACGCGGGCGCGGGAGCTGGTGGCGACGGGTGCGCAGACGGTCGGGACGGCTTGCCCGTTCTGCAACACGATGTTTCGGGATGCGCTGGCTGGGAGTGAGGTGAAGCCGCAGCTGCTGGATATTGCGCAGCTGACGGCACGGGCTTTGCCGGGGGTCGGGGGCTGAGGTGGTGCAGTGATTTGAATAGTTCAGGTTTACGTCCCATTCATCGCGGTGGACTGCGATGAATGGGGCACCCGGGCGTGAAGCTTCGATGTTTGAAGTCTGAAGTAGAGAAGCGGATCCTCCGCCTGCGGCGAAGGACGACGACTAAGATCATTCGGCAAGGATGACGACCAAGATGAAGCGGCGGAGGAAGAGATGAAGATTCTGGTGGCGGTGAAGCAGGTTCCGGAGCGGGATGCGTCGTTGCATGTGGCGGCGGATGGGAAGTGGATTGATGATGCGGATGTGGGCTGGACGATCAATGAGCCGGACGCGTATGCGCTTGAAGAGGCGCTGCGGCTGAAGGAGACCGCGGGTGGCGGCGAGGTGATTGTGTTGTGTGCCGGGCCGGAGCGGGTGCTTCGACGCTGCGGGAGGCGCTGGCGAAGGGGGCCGACCGGGCGGTGCATATCGAGGCGGACGACTTGCAGGGGCGGGACACGCTGCAGTTGGCGGAGATGCTGGCGGAGGCGGTGAAGGCGGAGGCTCCGGACCTGGTGCTGACGGGTTTGCAGTCGGACGACCTGGGCCTGGGGCAGACGGGGGTGGTGCTGGCGGAGCTGCTCGGGATGCCGTGCGCGACGATCATCAAGCAGGTCGAGGTGGAAGGCTCGGGCTTGAAGGTCAAGCGGGAGCTTGAGGACGGGTGGTTTCAGCATGTGGAGATGCCGCTGCCCGCGGTGCTGACGATCCAGAGCGGGGGCAACAAGCTGCGGTACGCGACGCTGATGGGGATCAAGAAGGCGAAGTCCAAGGAGACGAAGGTGGTGACGCCGAGCGCGGCTACGGGGACGAAGGCGATCGAGATGGAGCGGGTGTATCTGCCGGAGAAGGTGAAGAAGACGGAGATGCTGACGGGAACGGCGGCGCAGGTGGCGGCGCAGATCGTGGAGAAGCTGAGGTTTGAGGTGAGGGTGCTATGAGCGGAGTCCTGGTGGTGCTGGAGCAGCGGAGCGTCGAACAAGGGTGGCATGGAGTTTGTGCCGATGAGCATGGAGGCGCTGGCGGCGGGGCAGCAGCTGGCGGTGAAGCTGGGCGTCGGGTGCTGGGCGGCGGTGATTGGGAAGGGCGCGGAGACGCTGGCGGGCGAGCTTGTGGGAAAGAACCTCGCGAAGGTGCATACGGTGACGCACCCGCTGCTCGAGGAGTACACGGCGGACGGGTATGTGGCGGCGCTCGAGCAGCTGGTGAAGAAGGGGGGCGCGGTTACGTGGTGTTTCCGCACACGTACCAGGTTCGGGACTATGTGCCGGCGCTGGCGACGCGGTTTCGGCAGGTGTTGATCTCGGACGTGACGGCGATCAAGGTTGAGGCGGACGGGGCCGGGCCGGTGTTTGTGCGGCAGCTGCTGCAGGGCAAGCTGAACGCGGACTACAGGAAGACGGGGGAGGGGCCTTGCTTTGTGTCGGTCCAGGCAGGAACGTTCCGGGCTGATGCGGTTGAGGCTGGGACTTCGACTGTGAGAGGCGTTTGCGCCGCACGATTGAGGAGTCGACGATCCGGAACAAGCCGGGCGAGCGGTTTCGGGAGTCAGCGCAGACTGTGGATCTAAGTGCGGCGCCGGTGATTGTGTCGGTCGGGCGGGGGATTGGGGAGCAGGACAACCTGGGGATCATTGAGGAGCTTGGCGACGGCTCTGGGGGCGGAGATGGCCGCTAGCCGGCCGATCTGCGATAACGGATGGCTGCCGATGGAGAGGCAGGTGGGGAGTTCGGGCCAGACGGTGGCACCGAAGCTTGTACCTGGCGGTCGGGATCTCGGGGGCGATTCAGCACCTGGTGGGAATGAAGGGATCGAAGGCGGTGATTGCGATCAACAAGGATGAACATGCGCCGATCTTCGAGGTGGCTGATTTTGGAGTGGTCGGGGACCTGTTCGAGATTGTGCCGGAGTTGACGAAGGCGATTACAGCGGCGAAGGGCTGAGCGCCTGCCGGGTGAATGGGAGATCACCGTACGGAGACCCTTCGTGCGTCGCCGCGCTTCTTAATGCATCCAATCGGAGACGACGCGCGCTAGACTGAGCGAGATTCGTTTGGGCGACAGCCTCTCTATGCTCTTCAACTCACCTCTCATCTCGATTGCGACCTCATCCGCAGCTCTTCTCGAGCCGACGGAGGACCTTAGCGCGCCCGAAGCTATGGCGACGGGCGGGAGACTGCGGGACAAGTTTGGGCGAGCGATTACGGACCTGCGGGTGTCGGTCACGGACCGATGCAACTACAGGTGTGTTTACTGCAGAACCGGCAATGAAGGCGCGCAGTATTCGGAGCTGCGGATCGAGGATTACCTGCGGATGGTGCGGGTGTTTGTCGGCCTGGGCGTCGAAAAGGTGCGGCTGACCGGCGGAGAGCCCTTGCTGCGCAAGGGACTGCTCGAGATGGTTCGCTGAGCTGGCGCAGCTGCGGACGGCGTTTCTGCCTGACGGTCGGCCCGCCGGACGGTATGAGGTGGGCGAGCGGCTTGACCTCGCGGTAACGACGAACGGACATCTGCTTGAGGGCTGGCGCAGCCGCTTGAAGGATGCGGGGCTGAACCGTGTGACGGTGAGCATGGACGCGGTGGATGCGGAGACGTTCGCGGCGATCACGCGGGTGCCTCGGAGCTTCGACAGGGTGCTGGCCGGGGTGCGCGCCGCAGGAGCGGCGGGGCTTGGACCGGTCAAGGTGAACTGTGTTCTGCTGCGAGGGTTCAACGACGGGCAGATCGAGCAGTTTGCAGAGTTCTCGCGGCGCGAGGGCGTTATTGTGCGGTTTATCGAGTGGATGCCGCTTGAGGAGGACCGGACGTGGAAGATGGAGACGGTGGTGACGATGGAAGAGATCGTTGCGCGCCTGAACCGCGTTCGACCGCTGGTGGAATTGGCGCCGAACGCTTCCAGCGAGACGGCGAGGCGGTTCACGTTTGAGGATGGCCTGGGTGAGATCGGGATCATCGCGCCTGTGAGCAGGCCGTTCTGCGGCCATTGCAGCAGGGTACGTCTGACCTCGGACGGTAAGATCCGCACGTGCCTGTTTTCTCAGAGCGACTATGACCTTTACGGCTTGATGGCTCGGGACGGAACCGACGACGACCTCCGAGCGTACATACGGGGAGTTGTGATGAAGAAGGAAGCCCGCCACCACATTGGGGAGCCTGGATTTGAGAAGCCATCGCGGAGCATGGTGCATATCGGTGGTTGAGTTCGAGGCCTGTTTCAGGACGGCGGAAGTTGCTGTGCACCTTGCGGGTTAGTAGGATCGGCATGAGGGGTGGGGTGCTTCTTTGAAGGATCGGCGTGCATTCGAGGTGACTGAGAGCCGGCAGATGGAGCACCTGAGGGTGTTTCACGATGTTGCCCGGGTGCTGACGGGATCGCTTGAGCTCGAGGTGATCCTTGGCAACATCATGGATAAGATGGCTGGCTTCTTCGGGCCGGAGCGGTGGTCGATGCTGCTGGTGGACGAGGACGCCAAGGATCTCTACTATGCGATCGCGGTAGGGGAGAATGCCGAGAGTTTGAAGGGTCTGCGGGTGCCCCTGGGGGAGGGTGTTGCCGGGTGGGTTGCTGCGACGGGGACTCCTCTGGTGGTTCCGGATGTGGCGCTGGATCCGCACTGGTCAGTGTTTACGAAGGCTCATCCTGAGCTGAACATTCAGTCCATCGCCTGCGTGCCGGTGCGATCGGCGGATAAGACGCTGGGCGTGATCCAGCTGCTGAATAGCAAGCTGGATTTGCTGAGCGAGTATTCGATCTCCTTTCTTCGCATCCTGTGCGACTATGCGGCGATTGCGATTCAGAATGCGCGGTCGATGACGCTGATCCAGGAGTTGACGATTACGGATGATTGCACGGGCCTGTTCAACGCTCGACACCTTTACACGCTGTTGGAAGGGGTGGTGCGGGAGCGCGGGGTGTTCAGTCTGATGTTTATCGATCTTGACCGGTTCAAACAGGTAAACGATACGCACGGGCACCTGGTGGGAAGCCGGCTGCTGGCTGAGGTGGGAGGGCTGCTGAAGCGCTCCATGGGACCGGCGACCTCGTCATTCCGGTATGGCGGTGACGAGTTCGTGGTGTTGCTGCCGGGAACACCGAAGGAGAGGGCGTGCAGCGGGACATTGAAGCTTCGGGAGGATCTGCGAACGGCGCGGTTTCTGGAAGGCGGAGGGTTATCGCTGCAGCTTTCGGGGAGCTTCGGGCTGGCGACCTTTCCCGAGGATGGGACGACCGTGTCGTCGATCCTACGGGCGGCAGACACAATGATGTATGAAGCAAAGACGAGACGGGACGCCGTGGCGGTTGCTGGCCGGGGCCTCGTCGCGGGTCAGAGTGTGGAGCAGCACCCGCTTTCCCCGAAGCTCCCCGAGGTGGATGGAGGGGGCAAAGGGGCGGGGGTTCAGCCGAACGCCTGACCAGGTCACGTCACCTTGGAAGTAGTTCGCTGGCGAGCTAGTCCGGGCGGCGGTGGTCGAGGCGGAAGGGCCGTTTAGGTTGGGGCTTGATGGCGTCGCGGTTCTCTGGAGCGACTGGGTGTACGCCGAAGTCCCAGACGCCCAGGTTGACGTCTCGATCGTTGATGACCTCCATGAGGGCGTACTCGCCAAAGCTGAGCGATTCTTTCGGGGTGAGCTTTAGCCAGTGGCCGCCGGGGAGCGGGTCCACAGTGAACTCGACGACATCCTCCTGCCGTCCTCCGCCGCCCAGCTGTGAGAGGTTGAAGCTGGCGATGATGCGAGAGTCGGTGCGAACATCCGCTCGGACAAGGACGTATCGACTGCTCGCTGAGCCGCCTCCTGAGGCCGTAGGGGCGTTGCCGGAGGTTCCCTGGGTGTCTACCGTGAACGTGCCTCCGCCACCTGTGGGAGGATCTTCTCCGATGCGGATGTAAAAGAGGGGGTCGGGAACGTGGAGCTGTGCGGCGGAACGGTAGCCTTTGAGTTCGACGATGCCGTGGGAACTGGAGTGCGGGTTGATGGTGGCCTTAAGAATGTTGTGAGCGGTGTTCCGATTGAGCTCACCGGCAGACTGGGCGAGGGGAATCAGTTCCGGGGTGCTTTGAAACGTGTCGAGGGCGAGAACGCTGTCCTGTTCCGGCAGCTCGAGGTCGGGGGCGACCTCCGGGGTGAATGAGGCCCGGTCCGCCTCCTCTTTGAGGAGTTCAGGATCGATGTTCGAGGGGGACTTCGGGGAACCTGCTTCGGGGTGGCTGCCGGGAAGGTGCTGCTGCTCCCATCTGTGCGTGGCGTCGAGATCGATGAGCGAAAGCGGGATAATCTCCTCGGTGCCGCCCCGCTCTGCGCTGAGATATATGACGTTAGGACCTTTGATGCGGTACGTGGTGACGATTTGGTAGGAGCCGTCCTTGAGGATGAGATGAATCCGGTGCGGCAGGGCGGGGTCAGCAGGGGGCATCTGGCCGGGGAGGTTGGTGGTCAGGGCAAGGCCAAGCACGACCGTTGCGGCAATCGCGCTTAAGGCGGTGAACTTCCTTGCGGGTTGGAACGTCTTATGCATAGGACCTGGCGTGCTGTTTAGACGCGGAGGAGCACCCTGCGGTTATGACCCGTCAACGTTTGTGTGCTAAACAGGTAAGACGGTCATTTTGCGATTTTGATGCGAACACAGAAGCCCAAACTCGAGGGATCAGGTAGCAGGCTGTCGCGGTTCCGGCTGCTGGCGAGCCTATGTTTGTTGCTGATTGCCGTGATGAGCACGGTGCAGGTGTGCCACGTGCATGCGTCTCCGCACCCGAGGCAAGGATCGCATCAGCAGCGGGATCTGGCGCCCGAGGATCATTGCCTGCTTTGCGTGGCGATGCACTCTGCGGTGCCTGCGCACATCCATGTTGCGCCGGAGCCAGTGCTGAGAGTGCGTGCGCTCGAGTCTGTGGCTGCGGATGCGGAGCGGGTATTTCGGTGGCGTTTTGAGCTGGCAAGTCGACCTCCGCCTGCCGCTGCACCGTCAGCTTAGTTCTGGTCGATCTTCACAGCTTGCTGGTTTGTTTACGGCCGCCGGTTGAGGTCGATGAGGGTGGACCGGCTTCTCAAGTCAAGGTCTCCAGCGATGTGTTAGCAGCAGCACCCTTTGCGGTGTGATTCGGGAAAGCAATTATGTTCAGGTCTCGTTACAAGGCAATGCTTCTTATTTTTCTTTTTTCAGCTCTTGGTGTGTACGTGCGCGCCCAGGGAACGTCCGGGATGATCAGCGGAACCGTGACGGATACGACCGGAGCGGTGATCTCGGGAGCGTCGGTGACGGTGTTGGGCCCCGTGAGTGGATACAACCAGACCACGCAGACTGGTACCGATGGGCAGTACCGGATCGCTAATCTGCCCTTCAATCGATACCACATTGCCGTCACCGTAAGGGGATTTCAGGCCGCGGCGCAGGACGCGGCTGTACGTTCTGCCGGAGGAAACACGGTTGACTTCAGGCTTTCGGTCGCGACGACGAACGAGACGGTGACAGTGGAGGCGGAGGCGGAGGATATGGTGAGCGCGGATCCTACCGCATCGACGACTGTGGACCGCGGCCTGTTTACAAAGCTGCCGACCGAGAGTACGTCTTCGCCTCTGAGCTCACTGGTAACGCTGAGCACACCGGGAATAGCCTCGGACTCCAACGGTCTGTTTCACCCGATGGGCGAGCATGCCGACACGACGTATTCGATTGATGGGCAGCCGGTGAGCGACCAGCAGAGCCGTGTGTTTGGGAACCAGCTGAGCGTGAATGCGATTCAATCGATTAACGTGATCGACGGAATCGCGCCTCCGGAGTACGGCGACAAAGCGAGCCTGGTGGTGCAAACGACGACGCGCAGCGGACTGGGGCAGATGAAGCCAACGGGAAGCGCGTCCTACAGCTTTGGAACCTTCGGGACTTCGGCTGGCAGTCTGGCACTGGGGCTGGGTACGACGAAATATGGGAATTTTCTGAGCTTCGATGGAACGCAGAGCGGGCGCTACCTGGACACACCTGAGTTCCAGCCGCTCCATGCGCATGGGAACAATGAGAACTTCTTCGACCGTGCGGACTACCATCCCAGTGATGCCGATCAGTTTCAGCTGAATTTCGGGCTTTCACGGAGCTGGTTCCAGAATCCCAACCAGTTCGACCAGGAGGCGGCGGGGCAGGACCAGAGGGGCAAGATTCTGACGTACAACGTGAGTCCGAGCTGGACGCACATCATCAGTCCGCAGAGCCTCGTGTCGGTGAACCCGTATATTCGGCAGGACAACTTCCATTACTACCCATCAAAGAATGTCTTTGATGACACACCGTTCACGCTGGCGCAGTCGCGTCGGCTGCAGAACGTGGGGATCAAGGCGGACTTCTCGTACGCGAAGGGGATCAACACGATCAAGGCGGGAGCGATGTTTTACCACACGTTCCTCCACGAGGGATTTTCGCTGGGCCTGACGGACCCGAGGGCAAACGCGCCCGGGAGTCCGAACTACAATCCAGCCCTGGCACCCTTTGACCTGACGCGTGGGGGAAGCCTCTATCACTTCAACGGGCGCGCGGACATTAAGCAGGAGGCGATCTACCTGCAGGATAACGTTGCTTACAAGAGGTTCACCTTCCTGTTGGGCGGGCGCGTGGACAACTATAACGGCATCAGTCGGCGATCGATGGTGGAGCCGCGGCTGGGTGCGACGTACAACGTTGCGCGGACAAATACAGTCTTGCGGCTCGGGTACGGGAAGCTGTTCCTGACGCCTTACAACGAGAACCTGATTGTCTCGAGTTCGACGGGTGTGGGCGGTCTTGAGGGTGCCGGGATGGCGACGCCGCTGAAGCCGGCCGGACGGCGTCAATACGATGCGGGCTTTGAACAGGGCTTCGGCAAGCACGTGGTTGTGAACGGGGAATACTTCTGGAAGTACACGGACCGTGACTTCGACTTCGACACGCTGTTGAACACGCCCCTGGCGTTTCCGATCCAGTGGAAGAGGTCGAAGATCGATGGATTCGGGATCAAAGTCTCCGTGCCGCAGACACACGGAATGTCGGCGTACTCGGTGCTTGGGCATACGCGATCACGGTTTTTCGGGCCCGAGGTGGGGGGATCCTGTTTAACGATCCGAGTTCGATCACAAGCTCGGAGCCGTTCCGGATCGACCACGACCAGGCCTTTCAACAGTCGACGCACGTGCAGTATCAGCCGAAGCCGAATGGTCCCTGGTATGGGCTCACATGGCGTTATGAGAGCGGCGAGGTCGCGGGAAATGCTCCGTTCGCAACAGACACGACAACTCCGGTGAACCTTGGTTACCTTACGGCTGACCAGCAACAGCAGATCCAGCTGAGCTGCGGTGGAGTGCCGGCGACATTGACTGCGCCGCTTACCAGTTGCGCTCCGGACTCGCTAACCTCGCCCCTAGTGAAGATCCCGGCACCGGGTACGCAGAACGCGGATCGGAATCCTGCGCGTGTAGCTCCACGAACGATGTTCGACATGGCGGCGGGGTGGGATGATGTGCTTCATGGACATCTTCACTCGGATAAGGTGAAGACGAACCTTAGCCTGACGGCGGTGAATGTGACGAACAAGTACGCGCTGTACAACTTCCTGTCGACCTTCTCTGGGACACACTTCGTGGCGCCAAGGACGGTATCGGGGCAGGTGACCTTCAACTTCTGAGCGATGCAGGGACAGAGGCGAGCTCTTACGAGGGCTCGCCTTCTTGCGTGTGGTCCGCGCGTCGGTGGGTGAAGGAGCGAGCGTTCGGGCCGCGATAGTCTCCGGCAAGGTGGCCCTCTCCGCGGACGATGTACTTGTAGGTGGTGAGGCCCTCAAGGCCGACGGGGCCGCGGGCATGGATCTTGGAGGTGCTCACGCCGACCTCTGCGCCCAAGCCGAAGCGGAAGCCGTCCGCGAATCGGGTGCTGGCGTTGTGGAGGACGACGGCGGCGTCGACCTCGTTGAGGAAGCGTGCCGCAGTGGCGGGATCAGCGGTGCAGATCGACTCAGTGTGAGCGGAGCCGTACCGGTGGATGTGGTCGATGGCCTGATCGAGCGAATCCACAACGCGGACCGCGAGGGTGAGGTCGCCGTACTCGGTGTGCCAGTCTTTGACGGGTGCGATGTCCACGCCCGGCAGGAGGCGGCGGGTGCGATCGTCCGAAAGGAGGGTGACGCCTTTCGCATGGAGGCGGGCGGCGAGTTTGGGGAGGAACTCGGCAGCAATGGCTTCGTGGACGAGAGCGGTTTCAACGGCGTTGCAGACGGCCGGGTAGTCGGTCTTTGCGTCGTCGATGACGGCCAGGGCGAGCGGCTGGTTGACAAGTTGATCGACGTAGATGTGACAGATGCCGTCCGCGTGACCGAGGACCGGGATGCGGGTGTTGGCCTGGATGTGCTCGACGAGGGCGCGGGAGCCGCGGGGGATGACGAGATCGATCAGGGACGAGAGATGGAGGAGTTCCGCGACCTGTTCGCGGCCGAGGATGAGGGCGACGGCGTTTGGAGGAATGCTGGTGGTGCCGAGAGCATCGCGAATGATGGTGACGAGGGCGGTGGCCGTTCGCTCGACTTCGCGGCCCGGCTTGAGAAGGACGGCGTTGCCGGACTTGAGGGCAAGCGCCGTGATCTGCGTGACCGCGTCGGGCCGGGCTTCGAAGATGACGGCGAGAACACCAAGAGGGACGGTGAGCTTTTCGAGATCGAGACCGTGGTCGAGTTCGATTGCGTCGAGGCTTCGTCCGAGGGGGTCGGGGAGAGCGGCAACGGCGCGGATCTGCGCGACCATCTCGGCGAGTTTACCGGGTGAGAGAAGGAGGCGGGCGTGGTTTGCCGTTGTTAGCTGGCCCTTGGCTACGAGGTTGTCCGCCGCGGCGAGGTCTTCAGCATTGGCCGCGAGGATGCAGTCTGTACTGGCCTCAAGGGCAACCGCTATGACTTCGAGCGCGGCGTTGCGCTGGGCCAGGGATAGCGGGGCCAAGGTGTGAGAGGCGCTCTTGGCGGCCTCGGCTGATGCGCGAACATCTGTAAGGGTTTCGGGATCGACTCTTACAGAGTCGCGCGGCTCTGTGCGCGGAATGGTTAAATTCTGCTTCATTGTGCAGGCTCGTTCTGGTTTTGGGCAGGAAGGAAGAGCGTGCCAACGCCGGGCTGAGCCACTTTGCGGTCCGAGGCAGATGCGTTCGAGGACCTGTGGGGTACGGCCGTTCGCGATGACGACGGCGTGGCCCGCAGCGGTGACGATATGGGCGGCTTCGAGTTTCGAGGACATGCCTCCACGGCCGCGTCCGTTGCCGCCGTGAGCGTGTGCGCGAATCTGGTCGGTGATTCGGGATACGACGGGGATGAGGGTTGCTTGGGGATCTGAGGGGCTGCGGTCGTAGAGACCATCGACGTCGGAGAGAAGGACCAGGAGGTCGGCATCTATGTGAGTCATGAGGAGTGCGGAGAGCTTGTCGTTGTCGCCGAAGATGCGCTCAGTCGAGGGTGGGCCGGCTCCGATTGCTGACGATGGAGAGGATTCGGCTGGGCGGTCGAGTTCCAGGGTGGAGACGGTGTCGTTCTCGTTGACTATAGGGATGACGCCGAGGGAGAGGAGCGCCTGGAGGGTCCGGCGGAGGTTGGCGTGGCGCGTGGGATCGCGGAAGTCGTCTTCGGTGAGGAGGACCTGGGCGATGCGGCAGCCCAGGCGATCGAAGGCATCATCGTAGATGCTCATCAGGCGGGACTGGCCGATGGCAGCGCAGGCCTGGATCTCGGCGAGATCGGTGGGGCGGCTGGTGAGCCCGAGACGTTCGATGCCGAGGCCGATTGAGCCGGAGCTGACGACGAGGATCTCGCGGCCGAGCTCACGAAGGGCCGCGATCGACTCGACGAGGCCGCACAGGAGACCGAGGGCGACCCTGCCATCGGGACGCATGATGACGTTGGTGCCGAGCTTGACGACGATGCGGCGCGGGTTGAGAGCGTGTTGGTCGAACGGTGTGCGCGCTTCGTGAGTTTGGGAGTCGATCTGTTGCGTGGTCAAAACCGGCACCTTCTCGGGTGAATCTCTTATTTCCATGCTAGCAAGCTGCCGGTTGCTATGCTGGAAACATAGCAATCATGTCTGCCCAATCTTTCAGTCGTCTGTCGGGCCGCGTCCTCGTGGCATTTGCGTGCGTTTACTTCTTCTGGGGGTCGACTTATACGGCCATCCGCATTGCGGGTACACACCTGGCGCCGCCGCTGGTGGGTGCGTGCAGGACGTTGCTATCGACCGTAATCCTTGGTGGCGCCTGCCTGATTCGCGGGAAGAGTCTGCGGGTGACACGAGGAGAGGCATGGCGGTTGGTGCTGGTGGGCGTGCTGCTGATGAGCGTCAACAACGTGCTGCTGACGTGGGCGGAGACGATGGTGGCGAGCGGCCTGGCGTCGCTGGTGATAGCGACGACTCCGATTATGATTGCGCTGATCGAGACGGCGACGAGGGATGGCGAATCGCTCAACAGGCGGGGTTGGCTGGGAACTGCTGCTGGGGACGATCGGGATTGTGGCGTTGCTGTGGCCGTCTCTTAGGCGCTCAGGGGCGGGCGGGGATCGGCACGTACTTGCATTCGGGATCCTGCTGCTGGCGGCGCTGGCGTTTGCTGCGGGATCGGTGCTGGGACGGCGCTTCCAGTTCAAGCTGGACAGCTTTGTTGCGACGACCTGGCAGATTGGTGCCGCGGCCATGCTGAACATGGTGATCGCCGTTTCGGGAGGAACGCTTCGGACGGCAGAGTGGACACGGGCAGGTGTGCTTGCGGTGGTGTACCTTGCCGTGTTCGGCACCGTGGTTGGGCTGACGGCTTACACCTACCTGCTGCAGCATGTGCCGGTGACCAAGGTGGCGACGTACGCATATGTGAACCCGGTGATTGCGGTCCTGCTGGGGGTGTTTGTTCTCGGTGAGCGACTCGTGGCGACGGAGGTGCTAGGGATGGTGACGATCCTTGCGGCCGTTGCGATGTTGATCCTGTCCCGGGTGAAGCGGAGTGCAGGTGGGCAGGGCAAAGCTGAGGATGCGACGGCTGTGCTAAGCGAGGCGTAGAAGGGGCATCGGGGATGGGCTGGACCTGGGGTCAGCTTTTGTTTCAGGCGTGACCACGGGTGAGCGATTTGCCTATTTGCGCTTCCAGCGGACACCATCCTTGGCGTCTTCGAGGAGGATGCCCTTGGCGAGGAGGTCGTTACGGATGGCGTCCGCGCGGGCGAAGTTGCGCTGCTTCTTGGCGAGGGTGCGTTCCGTGACGAGAGCGTCGATGTCCTCGTCGGTTAGGGCGAGGGTGGCGAGGAGGTCGAGGTCGGCTTCGTTGAGGCGGCCTTCTTTTTCTGCCCAGGCGAGGGCGGCACGGGTGTGTTCGGCGTCGCGGTCGTGGAGGACGGCGAATACCTGGTCGAAGAGGTCGAGGACTGCGAGGATCTGGAGGGCGTTGCCCTGACGAAGCGATCCATGGTCGGCGGCGGTGTTTGCGGCCCGAACGAGGTCGAAGATAGCAGCGCGCGCTTCTGCGGTGTTGAGGTCATTGGCAAGGGCGGCGGTGTAGAGCTCCTGGGCGCGGGCGGTGAAGACCTCTATCGAGGCGTCGATGCCGTCGGGCAGGTCACTTCCCCGCTCTGAACCCTTGAGCATGCGGGCGTGGAAGGTGCGAAGGCGGTCGATGGCGTTGGTGGACTCGGTGAGGCCGTCGAAGGTGAAGTTGAGCTGGTGACGGTATGGGACGCTGATCAGCAGGAAGCGGATGGCGGAGGCGCGGTAGCCGCGGAGGAGGAGGTCGCGGAGGGTGTAGAAGTTGCCCTCGGACTTGGACATCTTCTTGCCTTCGACGAGAAGGAAGCGGACGTGCATCCAGTGGCGGGCGAAGGTCCGGCCGGAGGCGCACTCGGACTGTGCAATCTCATTTTCGTGGTGCGGGAACATGAGGTCCTCGCCGCCGGCATGCAGGTCGAAGTCGTCGCCCAGGAACTTGGTCGCCATAGCGGAGCACTCGATGTGCCAGCCTGGGCGGCCGAGGCCTAAAGCGGTGTCCCAGCTGGGCTCGTTATTCTTTACAGCCTTCCAGAGGGCGAAGTCGCGAGCGGCATCCTTGTCATATTCATCGAGGTCTACGCGGGCACCGTCTTCGATGTTGGCGAGATCCTTCTTTGAGAGCTTGCCGTAGTTTGGATCACGGGCGAGGCGGAAGTACCAGGAGCCATCTTCGGCCTGGTAGGCAATGTCTTTGGCGGCGAGCTGCTGGATCAGTGTGACCATCTCCGGTATGCATTCGGTGGCGTGGGCGATGATTTCGGGGCGCTCAATGCCGAGGGCATCCAAGTCTTCGAAGAAGGCGTCCTCGTAGACGCGGGAGTAGTCGGAGATGGGGAGGTTGCGGGCGGCGGCGTTGCGGATGATCTTGTCGTCGACGTCGGTGACGTTCATCACGTGGTTGACGGGGACGCCGATCTGCTTGAGGAAGCGGCGAAGGACGTCGACGTGAAGAAAGGTGCGGAAGTTGCCGATGTGGCCGTAGTCATAGACCGTGGGCCCGCAGCAGTACATGCGTAAGGCGGAGGCGCCTACGGGCACAAGGGGCTGGACGGTGCCGCTGAGGGTATTGAAGAGATTGAGGGTTGCCACGTGGCGAGGGTGCCTTTGCCGCAGCCGCGTGCGCGGTGCTCTTGTTGATTTTGGATGTGTACCGATTTTAGCTGACCCGTCTCAACGATTGGCTGCGGGTCAGCCCAGGCGGAGCTGCGGGGTGGCGGTGAGATCGTCGGAGGCGAAGTCTTTGGCGAGGAGTTTTGGCCAGGCTGCGGCGGCGATCATGGCGGCATTATCGGTTGAGAGGGCGAGGGTCGGGAAGGCTATGGGCAGGTTGCGGTGGTCGGCCTCAACCGTGAAGCGGCGGCGGAGCTCGGAGTTGGCGGCGACCCCTCCCGAGACGAGGATGGACTGACCGCCAAAGTGCTGTGCGGCGGCAAAGGTCTGCTTTAGCAGGTTGCCCACGACGGCGTACTGGAAGCTGGCGAGGAGGTCGAGGGTGCGGGGCTCGAGAACGCCGGATGCGATAAGGCTTTCGACGTTGGCGGGGGTGGGACTCTGGTCGTGGGTGATGGGTCGTCGATGCTCGACGATTGCCTGCATGTTGTGGCTTTGGGTGTAGCGGAGGACAGCGGTCTTGATGCCGCTGAAGGAGAGGTCGAATCGTGGATCGAAGGACGGTTCGGCATCCCTGGGCTTGATGGGGGAGAAGTTGAATGCGACCGCCCGGGGGTTCCCGTGGGGGGCGAGGCTGTCGATCCAGGGGCCGCCGGGGTAGCCCAAGCCCAGGAGCTTGGCAACCTTGTCGAAGGCTTCGCCGGCAGCGTCGTCGACGGTGCGGCCGATGTTGCGGTAGGTCCAGGTGGGCTCATGGCCCTGCGCTGCTTGTTGACGGGCCAGGTAGAGGTGGGTGTGGCCTCCGGAGACGACGAGGGCGATGATCGGGGGAATTGGGCTTCCCGATAGTGAGCGGCTGGACCCTGCGCCTCCTGTCAGCTGGGCGGCGCGGCCCATCAGGACGGCGTAGATGTGTCCTTCGAGGTGGTTGACGGCGATGAGTGGCTTGCCAAGCGCAAACGCGAGCGCCTTGGCATAGGTGATCCCGACAAGGAGGGCACCGGCGAGACCTGGACCGTGGGTGACGGCGATGGCGTCGACATCCCGAAGGCGGAGGCCCGGGTGGAGTTTAGCGGCGTCTCGAATGGCGGCTCGAACGACGGGTACGATGTTTCGGAGGTGCTCGCGGGACGCTAGTTCCGGGACGACGCCGCCGTAGTTGGCGTGGAGGGCGATCTGGCTCGCGACGACGTTCGAGAGGGTTTCGGTGCCGTGCTGGACGAGAGCAGCGGCGGTCTCGTCGCAGGAGGACTCGATGCCGAGGATGAGGCCGGTTCGCTCGGGGACATCGGGCATCTGATCATTTTAGGTGAGGTGCATGAGCTTGGCGGAGTGGAGAAGGACGGCGAGGTACGTGGCTGCCAGAGACATCGTCCTGAAGCTTCGGAAGGCGGGGTACGCGGCGTACTTCGCCGGTGGATGTGTGAGGGACATGCTCCTTGGGCTCGAAGCGAAGGACTTCGACGTTGCGACGAGCGCGGTGCCGGAGATGGTGATCGGGATGTTTCCGAAGACGTTCGCTGTGGGGGCTCACTTTGGCGTGGTTCTGGTCTGCCTGCCGGGGGAGGGTGGCGAGATTGCGACCGAGGTAGCAACGTTCAGAAATGACGGCGTGTACACGGACGGGCGTCGGCCGGACGCGGTGCGGTTTTCGACGGAGGCACGTGAGGACGTGGTTCGGCGGGACTTCACGATCAACGGCATGTTGCTGGATCCGGAGGTGTTGGAGAAGACGGGAGACGTTTCGGCGGCGGTGCTGGACTTTGTGGGGGGACGAGAGGACCTGGAGAGGGGCCTGGTGCGTGCTATCGGGGACGCTCGGCTTCGCTTTTCGGAAGACAAGCTGCGGATGCTGCGCGGGGTGCGGTTCGCGGCGCGTCTGGGGTTTGCGATCGAGGCGGCGACGATGCAGGCCATGCAATCTGTAGCGGGCGAAGTTGGCCAGGTGAGTGCTGAGCGCGTGAAAGAGGAGCTTACCCGCATGCTGACTGAGGGGCATGCGCGGCGGGCGTTTGAGCTGATGGATGAGGCGGGGCTGCTGGCGGAGGTGCTGCCGGAGGCGGTGCGGATGCACGGTGTCGAGCAGCCTCCGGAGTGGCATCCCGAGGGCGATGTCTGGGTGCACACGATGCTGCTGCTGGAGGGGCTTGAGCCGGGGTGTTCGGCGACCCTGGGATGGGGGGCGCTGCTGCATGACATCGGAAAGCCTGCCACGTTTCAGATCGATCGAACCGGCTCGACGGCGGAGCAGCCGAAGGAGCGGATACGGTTTAGCGGGCACGTGGAGGTGGGGGTACGGGTGGCTGAGGCGATTCTGCGAAGGCTGCGCTTTTCGAACGAGGAGACGGAACAGATCCTGGCGCTGGTGAAGAACCATATGCGCTTTGGGGATGTGCTCGAGATGCGGGAGTCGACGCTGAAGCGGTTTCTTCGACTGCCCCGATTTGACGAGCATCTGCAGCTTCATTGGCTGGACTGTATGGCGTGCCATCAGAAGCTGGGGATGTGGACGTTTGCGCGAGCGGCCGAGGCGCGTTACCGAGCGGAGCCGGAGGCGATGCGGCCGAAGCTGCTGGTGACGGGGCGAGATCTGATCGAAGCCGGCTACAAACCGGGGCCGCGCTTCAAGGAGATGCTGGAGACGGTAGAGGATGCGCAGCTGGAAGGGGCGGTTACGACGACCGAGGCCGGGCTGGCCCTGGTGCGGACGAGGTTTGGCGAGGCTGCGACGATCTGAAGCAACGGGTCAGGGAACAAAGATGAGGTGATGGATGGATTGGGATGTCGTGGTGATTGGGGCGGGGATGGCGGGGCTTACGGGTGCGCGGGCACTGGCTGAGCGTGGGTGTCGAGTGCTGGTCCTTGAAGCGCGTGAGCGTGTGGGTGGGCGGATCGCGACGGTGAGAGTTCGGGGACAGGAGGCTATCGAGCTGGGCGCGGAGTTCGTGCATGGACGACCGTCGGAGCTGTGGGGCCTGGTCGCAGAGGCAGGGTGCGAGGTGTATGAGCGGGAGGGAGCGCAGGTCTGCTTCGAAGACGGGCGGCTGGCCGGGTGTGAAGAGGCGATGAAGGACGCTTTCGATCCTCTTGATGAGTTGAAGGAGTATCGAGGCGAGGATGTGAGTTTCGTTGAGTATCTCGATCTGAAGGGGTTGACCGGGGAGACGCGTGGGTCGGCTGTCGGGTATGTGGAGGGATTCAACGCTGCCGATGCGGGGGAGGTGAGTGTGCTGGCACTGGGCGTGCAGCAGTCGGCGGAGGATGCGATCGAGGGGAATCGCGTGTTCAAGGTGAAGGGTGGGTATGACCAGTTGCCGGAGTACCTGGTCGGAGGGTGCGGGAGCTTGGCGGAGAGGTGCGGACGCAGGCACGGGTGGTGGGGGTCCGATGGGAGCGGGGACGGGTGTCGGTGGCCACAGACGGGGGTGAGTATAGCCGCCCGGCGGGCGCTGGTGACTCTTCCGTTGGGAGTGCTGCTGGCCGGTGGGGTGACGATCGATCCGGAGCCCGCCGGGGTGATGCGGGCGGCGAGGGAGATGCGGATGGGGCAGGTTTGCCGATTTACAGTGGCGTTTCGGACGCGGTTCTGGGAGGCAGTTGGAGCCGCAGCCGGCGATGTGTGACTTGAGCTTTCTGTTTACGTTTGAGGAGCTGCCGTCGGTGTGGTGGACGCCGCATCCGGAGGGAAGCGCACACTTGACGGGATGGGTGGGTGGCCCCCGGGCGACGGCGCTGCTGGGGCAAAGGGGAGGAGGAGTTGAAGTGCGAAGCGTGCGTGGTGCTGGCGCGAGTCTTCGGCGTTGCAGAGGAGCTTGTGCAGCAGGAGATTTTGGGGTGCTATGCGCACGATTGGAGCGGCGACGAGTTCGCGCTGGGCTCCTATAGCTATGTGGGAGTAGGCGGTGTGAATGCCTCCCGGGTGATGACGGAGCCTGTTGAGGACACGCTGTTTTTTGCGGGGGAGCATACGGATCTGACCGGGCACTGGGGCACGGTGCATGGAGCTATGCGCAGCGGGTTGCGGGCGGCGGAACAGGTCTTGGGGAGCGCTAGACGGAATGGGGCCGCGCTCGCCTGGTGAGTTGGCGATTTTGTGACGCAGTCCTTCGACTCCGCTCAGGATGAAGGGATCATTCGAGGCCTGCCTCAGCAGGAAGGGCGAGCTGCCATGGTTGCACGTGACTGCGGACCTTGAGAATTGGACTGGTGGCAAGGTTCTCAGGATGCGTTGTGGTCCTGCCCTCGGGCGAACTGGGTAAGAGGAGCTAGGGGCACGTCGAACTGGCGAGGAGTTTGTCAACGCGGGTGCGGAGGTTCTGGGCGTCGAAGGGGGCGTGAACCTTGGCGTCGTTGTCGAAGTAGACGAAGACGTCTCGGGGGCGGTCAGACCCAAGAACGGGGTGGATACGGCGTGCTGGTGCGACCGAGGGCGGAGTTCCGCCCTTGGCCCAGGTGACGATGCGATCGGCCCAGAGGTCGAGCGCTTCATCGGAGTAGTTGCTGGAATAGAGCTGCTCCGAGCCGTGCAGGCGAAGGTAGACGAGCGAGGAGGTGGCGTCCAGGAGCAGTGGCCAATCGGGGGTGTCGGCGACGACCAGACCGATATCGTGCTCGCGGAGTAGGTCGATGAAGGTGGTGGTGGCGAAGCTCTCGTGTCGAATCTCAACGGTATGGCGAAGAGGGATGTCGACCTCGGCCTCGAGCACGGAGCGGTGCAGCATGCGATCGTCGCAGGTTTTGGCGAGCCTTGCGGCCTCGGAGGTGGATCGGGGAAGGAGGCGGAAGAAGCCGGCGAAGCGCTCAGGGTCGAAGCGCATCTGCGGGGGGAACTGCCAGAGGATAGGGCCGAGCTTGGGGCCAAGCGCGAGGAGTCCGCTGGCCAGAAGGTTGGCGAAGGCCTGGTCGATGCCGCGGAGCTTCTTCATGTGCGTGATGAAGCGGGAGCCCTTGAGCGAGAAGATGAAATCTTCCGGTGTCTCGCGAGCCCATTGCTGAAAGCTGGTGTGGTGCTGGAGGGAGTAGAAGGTTCCGTTTATCTCGATGGTGTTGAACGTTTGTGAGGCGAATTCGAGCTCGCGACGTTGTTGAAGCTTGGGTGGGTAAAAGACTCCGCGCCAACCTTTGTACCGCCAGCCGGAGATGCCGATACGAATCTCCCCGATGGGCGATGGAAGGGTGGGAGTTCGCGGGACGGGGCGCATGGTGGTGAATCATTGAGATGCGGCGGGTGCGTCGCGGGTCGGGTGCGTCGGTCCCGGGGACGGGCCTGCGGCTCCCGAGGACGCTCGCCGCGATCGTACCGCCAAGATACGACGGGGCGAGACGAGGTTGTCCCGAGGGTACTTGCCATGGCATCAAAGTCGGCTAACACCTCTGAGCTTCCCTTGCATCTGAGGACTATGTCGACGAAGGCCCTGCTGAACACCCCTCTGGACACAACATCAGATACCCACGTAATCATCAACGGCAAGCGCTTCGGAGCGCATGCGGGTGAGCTGCTTATCGAGACGCTGAACCGCGTGGCGGACCAGACCTCTTCGAAGAAGCTGCCTCATGTTTGTTATTTGTCGAGCATGGGACCAATCCAGAGCTGCGACACCTGCATGGTGGAGGTAGAAGGCCAGCTGGTTCGAGCCTGTGCAACTCCCGTAAAGGCAGAGATGGCGGTCACTACGGAAGGTGGGCTGGTTGACATCGCGCAAAGGGAGGCTTTTGACCGCCTCCTGCAGAACCATGAACTCTACTGCACGGTTTGCGACAACAACAACCAGAATTGCACGGTGCACAATGCAACGGCGGACCTTGATGTGAAGCACCAGGCAAGACCGTACCGGGAGAAGCCCTACGACAGGGACTTTTCGAACCCGTTCTACCGCTACGACGCGGACCAGTGCATTCTGTGCGGGAGATGTGTGGAGAGCTGCCAGAATGTGCAGGTAAACGAGACGCTGTCGATTGACTGGACGAGCCCGAACCCACGGGTGTTGTGGGACGGAGGAGAGAAGATCGAGGGGTCGAGTTGTGTGAGCTGCGGTCATTGTGTGACGGTTTGCCCGTGCAACGCCTTGATGGAGAAGTCAATGCTGGGCCATGCGGGATACCTCACGAATTTGCCTGGCAAGGTTCTGGACGACATGATCGAGGTGGTTAAGGGGGTAGAGCCGAATACGGGATACGGACCGATTCTCGCGTTGTCAGAGATCGAAGCGGAGATGCGCAAGGGGCGCGTCAAGCGGACCAAGACGGTTTGCACCTATTGCGGCGTGGGGTGCAGCTTCGATGTGTGGACGCGGGACCGGCACATTTTGAAGATCGAGCCGATGAACGGACCCGCGAACGGGATTTCCACGTGTGTGAAAGGGAAGTTCGCCTGGGACTTTGTCAATGCGGAGGATCGCCTAGTGAAGCCGCTCCTTCGCAAGGGTGACACCTTCGTGGAGATCAACTGGGACGAGGCTCTGGAGTTGATCAAGGAAAAGTTTACGGCTATCAAGGCGGAGCATGGGCCGGACGCACTGGCGTTTATCGCTTCTTCAAAGTGCACGAACGAGGAGAGCTACCTCATGCAGAAGCTGGCGCGGGCGGTGATCGGAACGAACAACATCGATAACTGCAGCCGCTACTGCCAGACCCCGGCGACGATGGGACTGCAGCGCACGGTGCAGTACGGCGGCGACTCAGGATCGATCTCGGATATCGAGCAGGCAGCGCTGGTGCTGATCGTGGGTTCTAATACGGCGGAAAGTCACCCGGTACTGGCGACAAGGGTTAAGCGGTCCCACAAGCACCGTGGACAAAGGTTGATTGTCGCGGATCTGCGTAAGCATGAGATGGCCGAGCGCGCGGACATCTTCATGCGTCCGAATCCGTCTACAGACGAGGTCTGGTTGTCAGCGATGTCGAAGTACATCATCGATAACGGACTTGCAAAGACGGACTTTATTGATCGCTGGGTCAACAGGTTCGACGAGTACAAGGCGTCTCTCGCTCCGTTCACGATGGAGTACGCGGAGAAGGTAACGGGTATCCCGATGGAGACGCTTGTCACGGTCGCCAAAGAGATCGCCGCGGCCGAGAGCGTGTGTATTTTGTGGGCCATGGGCGTGACGCAACATTGCGGCGGGTCGGACACGTCGACCGCGATCTCAAACCTGCTTCTGGTAACGGGTAATTACATGAAGACCGGGGCTGGTGCCTATCCGCTTCGCGGTCACAATAATGTGCAGGGCGCGAGCGATTTCGGGTCCATGCCGAATATCTACAGTGGCTACCAGCATGTAGATGATGAAGAGGTTCGGCTGAAGTTCGAGGCTGAGTGGGGCGTGACTCTGCCAACGAAGAAGGGGCTGGATAACCACGAGATGATCGAGGCGATCAAGGCCGGCAAGCTCAAATGCCTCTACATCAAGGGCGAGGATACGATCACGTCGGACTCGAACGCGGGGGACGTTGGGGAAGCCCTCAGGATGCTCGACTTTCTGATCGTGCAGGATGTGAATTTCTCAGAGACCGCGGCGTATGCCGACCTCGTATTGCCGGCCAGTCCTTCGCTTGAGAAGGACGGGACGTTCACGAATACTGAGCGTCGTATTCAACGCTTGTACAAGGCCCTGGAGCCCCTTGGCGAGTCGAAGCCTGACTGGGTCATCCTGCAGCTGATCGCGCAAAAGCTTGGCGGTGCTGGTGGATGGAACTACAAGCACCCATCGGATGTGATGGACGAGGTTGCACGGCTCACACCCTTGTTTGCGGGTGTTACGTATGAGCGGCTCGAGGGGTACAAGTCACTTCAATGGCCCGTTCAAAAGAACGGGACGGATACCCCGCTGCTGTTCAAAGATAAGTTTCCGTTCCCGGACGGAAAGGCCAGGTTCTATCCTTTGGAGTATGTCCCCCCATCGGAGGAGGTCTCTGTCACGTACGATCTTCACTTGAACAACGGCCGGCTGCTGGAGCATTTCGAGCAGGGCAGTATGACCTATCGCTCCACGGGAATACGGGACATTACGCCGAATACGTTTCTTGAGGTGTCCCCGGAGTTGGCCAATGAGCGTGGCCTTACGAGTGGTCGACATGTGCAGTTGAAGTCACCCTACGGCCAGGTCAAGGTCCAAGTTGTCGTGACCGACCGCGTTCAGGGCAAGCAACTTTACATGCCGATGAACTCCGTCAAGGAGCCGGTGAATAAATTGACGGGCAGCCACACGGACCGGGCTACCCATACTCCCGCCTACAAGGAGACGGCTGTGCAGATGACGGTACTGCCGGAGCAGGGAGAAAATCCGCTGCCTCGACAGAACTTCCGCTACGGGAAACGGACCCCTCTGCCGGGGGTGGAGGTAGAGAAGAAGTGGGCACGCGACGACTACTGGCTGCCAGGAACGAAGGCCGGGGACAAGCTGGTCCAGATCAAATCCACAATGTTTGATCCTGCGCTTGCCCGTGACTTGCTACGGTGATGAATCGAGGAATTTTTGCATGGCTAATCCGATATCGTTCAAACCTGAACCGGTGATCCGAAGGTTGAGCTTGAAAGGCGGCTGGCGGCGGCTCCCCTGGAGCATGGGGAGGCGAAGCTGGTGGCATGGGACGTCCTCCAGGCGGCGCACGATGAGGGGATCCTGGACGCGGTGCATGGGCTGATCGGCGCCAAGGACACCATTGCCGGCAAGCTGGCCGAGTATGCGAAGCTGCCGGAGGGGGTGGCGGGCATCCGTAACCTCCTGGCCTTTGCGAAGATCCTGACGGCTCTCGATCCGGAGCTGCTGGACTCCGTTGCAAAATCGCTGGAGGCAGCGGCAGCGCAGCAGAGACAGGAGCTCAAGCCTCCCAGCCTCTGGCAGATTGGAAGGCGGGTGGCGAGTGAGGATAGCCGGCGGGGGCTCTCGTTCCTTACGCTTATGCTTTCCGGACTGGGAAAGTCGTTGAAGGACTAGGAGGGCGCGCTTACCTCTCCGGAATGTGGGCTGTGGTGAAATGTGAGTGTGACGGGTTCATTTGACATAGGCGCCGGGCCGCAGCGGGTTGAGGTGGGGCGTGGGCGACTATTCCTGATCGCCGGGCCGTGCGTGATCGAGTCGGAGACTCATGCCCGAAAGATGGCTGATGCCGTCCAGCGGATTGCCGCGGACCTCCGGGTGCCTTACGTCTTCAAGGCCAGCTATGACAAGGCGAACCGGACGTCGATCAGGAGCTTCCGTGGTCCGGGGCTGGTGGAGGGTGCACGGATCCTGCGGGCGATCGGCCTCGGGACGGGGTTGCCGGTGCTGACGGACGTCCACACTCCGGAGGACTGCCAGGCGATTGTCAGAGCAGCTCGGCGACGTGGAGGGGATGCTACAGATCCCTGCGTTTCTGTGCCGTCAGACAGACCTCCTCGTAGCGGCGGCCGAGACCGGGCGTCCAGTCAACGTGAAGAAGGGGCAGTTTGTTGCGCCACACGATATGCGACATGCGGCCGAGAAGATTCGTGAGAGCGGAAACGAGAGGGTGTGCCTGACGGAGCGGGGGGCAAGCTTCGGGTATCACAACCTCGTTGTGGATATGCGGGCACTGCCGATCATGCGGGGGTATGCACCGGTGGTCTTCGACGGGACGCACTCGGTGCAGACGCCCAGCGCTGGGAATGGTGTGAGCGGAGGGCAGCCGGAGTTTATCCCGGTGCTGGCCCGGGCTGCGGTTGCCGCGGGCGTAGACGGAGTGTTCCTTGAGGTGCACGATGATCCCGCTTGCGCCAAGAGTGACGGAGCGAATGCCTTGCGACTGGATCACCTTCAAGGTGTTCTGGAGGAGTTGCTTCGGGTGCACAGCGCTGTTGCGCTGCAGGGGTAGCCCCCCCTTGATCTCCTCGTAAAACAGCCGGAATGTGCAGTTTAGGTTTTGCGCTCCCCTCAAAATATTCAATCTGCTGGGTTTAAGGCTAAATTCCTGATCCTGAGCGGTTTAGGCTAACCAGGTTACCCTCTCCCGCGATAAGTTAACTGGCCCCCCATAAACATTTTACGGGAGTGCAGACAGCATGTACGCCAGGGCTAACCAGCTCGTCCTGTTGAAGATCGAGGCACAGACGGTTGACATGCTGGAGTGCGAATGTCCAGCACCAAAAAAACGGCCCCTCATATGAGGGGCCAATCTGCCTTGGTTCTCTCTGGTTAGGAGAGTGTATTGCGAGCGCGCTCTGAGGCGCTGTCTCTGCAAACTTGCGGGTGGTTGTTGAAGCCACCCTGTGGGAGGGCCGTTGCGCCCCGCTTACTGATTTGCCGGCGGGTTACTTACACCGGTCTGCTGGCTGTGAACTCCTGAACCCGTGTTGCTGGCCGTGGTCTTGTCCATGGTAGCCAAGCTGTTGTGAAGAAGGGTTACGCGAACACCGTTGGTGAGTGGCTTCTCGCCATCGGTGGCTTTTGCCGTGTTCTTTCCAAGTCCGCTCTTGTAGATGCGGAAGACTGGAACCTGGTGTTCGGTGACGAGGTACCGAACGACGGAGTCTGCCATCGCCTGCGATGCCGGCACGCCGGAGCGGCTGTAGCCCTGAACTTCGATGATGTAGCCCTTTTCGTTGCTGAGCTTGGTGGCTACGTCATCGAGATCGGCCTTTGCAGACTTCCCGAGTGCGGTGTGTCCGGGTACGAAGGGAACCGTCGTGGAGCTGACTTCCTGGTACTGATCGAGGTTGCTCACCGTTCCGTGGAGGCTGTCAGTCCGGGTGCTGGCGCTGCCGGCAAGAGTGTTTGCTGCGTTAGCGCGGCTTCCGGCATCCTGTGCGTGCTGATCGGCCAGGGCTGCTGCGGAGTTGGCCTTGCTGATACCGGCTTGTGCACGGCTGTCAACGTCGTTGATGTCGTTCCGATTCTTCGACTGGAGCTGGTCGAGCTCGTTGGTGCGGTCTTTGATCGGGGTGATCTGCCGATTGACCCACTTCTTTCGCGCCAGGGGATTTATGTGTCCCCAGAAACCTTCTTTGGACTGACCTTCGAGCGGCTTGCCGGTCGCGTAGGTTGCCGAGTCGTTGGGATTGGCCGATGTTGTGCTCGCTGCCGAGTGGGCCGCTGCTGGATCTGTGGCGGTGGTGGTGATCAGGAGATTGGGCCCAACCAGGGAGGGAGAGTACGCCGCCTAGTGCGAATGCGGATAGTGCGAATTTTGTTTTGCTGTTCATCATGGCCTTAAATTCCTTTGATCCCTGAGGGGGCAGAAATTACCCGAGTCGAGATCGCGGTTTGATACACGTGACTATAGAGCAGTTGGGCGTCCAAACGTGCAAAGTGAAGTAACTCTTGCAGGTGTAAAGGGTTTAGGGCGCCTTCATGATCTACGGCAGCATGGCAGGTTTGACCGTAGCCGGGTAATTTTTTCCGGGTCCAGTAAATGTTGCTGAGCCGCTGCGGGGGGACGGGTTGACGGTTATCGCTGGGAGACGTGGACGATGTGGATCTCCGGCAGCTGGATGTTCCAGTTGCCGGGCAGGGTCTCGAAGATGAGACGAAACTCCCGGTCGTCTCCGGGCTTGAGGGGCGCAGCGGACAGGGGCTCGGTATCCACATAGGGCTCCCTTGTGCGGACGACGGAGAGGGGGAGGGTTTCGATGGTGGGGGGCATGTTCTCGTCGTTACGAAAGAAGACCTGGATGGTGGCGGCGGTGACGGTTGCGGCGCCGCCGTTGTGGATGTGGCCGTCGATAAAGGTCGACTTGCCTCCGGAGAGGCTGGTCGATTCGCTCATGACGAGGCTGCTGATGGGGAGATTGGCGGCGTAGGGATCGAGGGGCAGCGCGGCGTTGGGGGTGGCGGGGGTGTGGTGGCGGCCCGCGAGACTGACACCGACGACCACGACGAGGACAAGAAGGCCGGCAGCCACCCAAACGGCGAGTGGGAGACGGCGGGGCGGCGGGGTTGCCGGAGTAAAGAGCCCGCCCGTGGGAGCCTGGGGCGAGATGGAGGAGGGGGAGTTACCCATACGGGGGGATTTTATACCCCGGGATCGGCGTGAGGGTGAAGCAGGTGGTGGGAGACGCAGGTCCCCTGGACAGGCTCAGGGCAGGCTCTTCGACTTCGCTCAGGATGACGGGTTTCGGAGGGGGCGAAGGCTGATTGGCGGTTGGCGAAGGCTGGAGAGAAGGTGAAGACGGCTGGTGTGGTCGTTTGTCGGGAGTGCGCTAGCCGAAGCTGGCGCGTTTGGCGCGCTGGCGGAAGTCGGTGCCCTTCATCTCGACGGTGACGCACATTTCGTGAAGGCGGGAGCGCATTCTTTCGCCGATCTGGTCGCCGAGGGTGAGGCGGCGCATGGCTTTGCGGACGCTTGCGCGCTGGCTGGTCTCCTCGCCGCCGACGGCCTGGAAGCTGGGGGCATTGGGGAGGTTGGTGGTGATGATGGTGGATCGGTTTTCGTTGTAGCGGCTGTTGAGGATGTAGGAGGTGGTGTCCCAGGTCCAGTCGCTGGGGGTGATGTCGCCGAGGTCGTCCAGGACGAGCAGGTCGCAGACGATGACGGAGCGGAGGAGGCGGTCTTCGGCGCCAGGGACGACGGCCGTCGTAGAAGGAGCGGAGCTTGTCGAGCAGCTCCTTGTGCTCCCAGAAGAAGCCGGTGGCGCCGCGATGCTCGACGACGAACTTGAGGATGCCGACGGAGAGGTGGGTCTTTCCGAGACCGCTCGAGCCGGTGAAGAGGATGCCGTTGCCGCGGGTCTCGGCGGGGTAGCCGTTGGCGAAGCGGTGTGCGATGAGAAAGGCGGAGGAGAGGCTTTCGTCGGCGGCCTCGTAGTCGAAGTCGCCGAGCGAGCAGGCGGCGTAGCGGGGCGGGATCCGGGCCTGGTCGAGGACGCGATCGGTGCGGAGCTGGATGCGGCAGGTGCAGGTTTCGGCGAAGCGGGAGCCGGACCGATCGACGAGCTGGAAGCCGGAGCCTTGGCAGATGGGGCAGAGATCGGGCATGAGGTGAAGCTTCAGTATGGCAGGGTACGAAGGATGAGGGCGGGGGATGAATCGGGTTGCCCCGTGTGGGAATCTAACCTAGACTGAGGAAAGCGCTGCATGCCGGCCGACGAGGCTGGTGTGAGCCCGGGAGACGCGACAGGAAAATCGATGTGACCGTGATTTAGCCGGTTGCAAGCGATCCGCGATCCGGGCGAGGCATTCAGATTGAGAGGATTCGAGTTATGCCAAAAGAGGGGATTCACCCGAAGTACGACAACATTCACGTGAAGTGCGCGTGCGGGAACAATTTTGATACGCGTTCGACACACAAGGGCGACATCGTCGTCGAGATCTGCTCGGCATGCCACCCGTTCTTCACGGGCAAGCAGAAGCTGATCGACACGGCGGGCCGCGTGGAGCGGTTCCGGCAGAAGTTTGCCAAGTCCGATGCGGGCAAGGCAGCTGCTGCAACGGCCACCAAGTAACGAGCAATGGTTTGAGGGAGATGGCCTCCGCCTGGCGGGGGCCGTTTCTGTTTCGGGAGTGGTTTGATGGCGGGGATGAAGAAGCGGTACACGCTGGAGCAGAAGCATTGGGACGAGCCGGTGGCGCACCGGATGCCGGAGCGGACGCGTGTTCCGGCGAGCTTTCGGATCGGGCCGGTCGAGGTGGTGCCGGCGACGGTGCTGGCGCCGATGGCGGGGGTGACGGACACGGTGTTTCGGCGGTTTATCAAGAATGCGAGTGTGTTTTCGACGGTTTCTGATGGTGACGCGCTGGTGAGTTGTGGTGACGGTGCTGGTGTTGAGGCGGTGACTTCGAATGAGCGGTCGGGGTGTGGGCTGATCATGACGGAGTTCACGTCGGCGGATGGTTTGAGCCGGATGCGGGAGTCGAAGCGTAAGCGGTACCTGACGTACTACGACGACGAGCATCCGATCTCGGCGCAGCTGTTTGGGTCGAACCCGGAGACGCTGGCGGAGTCGGCGCGGATAGTGGAGGATGCGGGATTTGACGTGGTGGATCTGAACCTGGGGTGTCCGGCGAAGCGGGTGGTTGCTTGCAATGGGGGCAGCGGGTTGTTGAAGGATCTGCCGGCGATCCGGGTGATCTTTGAGCGGGTGCGGGCGGCGGTGGGGATTCCGTTTACGGTGAAGTTTCGGATGGGGTGGAACGACTCGCATATTGTGTGCGTGGAGTTGGCGCGGATGGCGGAGGACTGCGGGTTGAACGCGGTGGCGCTCCATGCGCGGACGCGGGAGGATGGGTACACGGGGCAGGCGCGGTGGGAGTGGATTGCGGCGGTGAAGGATGCGGTGGGGATCCCGGTGATTGGGAACGGGGATGTGCGGACGCCGGAGGATGCGGCGGCGATGGTGGACCGGACGGGGTGCGACGCGGTGATGATCGGGCGGACGGCGCCGGCGAACCCGTGGATCTTTCGGCAGATTGCGCAGTACACGGCGACGGGACGGTACGACGTGCCGACGGGAGAGGACCGGTACCGGATGATCCGGACGTACTTCGGGATGCTGGTGGAGGAGACGACGGCGGAGGAGCGGGGTGCGGGGTCAGTGCTGGGTGGTGTGCCGAACAAGTCCGTCGAGCGGGATTGTGTAGGGAAGATGAAGCAGTTTGCCAGCTGGTTTACGCATGGGGTGCCGGGTGGGGCGGGGCTGCGGCGGGCGATCTTCGAGGCGAAGACGGGGGCGGCGGTGCTGGGGGCGGTGGAGGAGTTTTTCGCTGGGCGCGTGGGTGGCGACACGGACGCTGGCATTGAGCAGATTCCTTCGCTGGAGACGATGGGGGCGGTCTGAGCGACGTCGTGCAGGCGCGATTGCATCGCGCCTAAGAACCGCACGCTCATTCGTACGGGACAAAGTGGGGCGGGATGTAGTACTCCCTCATGAGCCGCTCGACGATGCGAAGACCTTCAGGAGGTGTCAGATGTCGACCCAAAGCGGTTTCCGCGTTCCCAAGCTCCTGCATCACGCGGGAGTTCCAGTCGAAGCCCGTGGTTCTGCCCAGCCTGTAATTGCCTCCGCCATGAATTGCCCGATGTTCGGCCTCGCCAAGTTCGACCGTGTAGTTATCGATATCCCAATCTCCAGTAAAGCCTCGTTCCACGAACCAAGGCCTGGATGCCTGCGGAAAGACGTGGTGTTTCGGTCTGGCTGCCATGCCAGCACGGGTTCTGTTGGATTCCTGACCTCCCTTGACATCCTGAACTTCCTGCCTGGTCTGCTCGTGAGCGCGACTTTGGCGTTCGCGATACACGTCGAGAATCTCCTTTTGTTTGAGCTGTTCGGGAGTGAGGTGCTCCTCGGGCGATAGTGACGGATCGGTTTCCGGGGAAGCACCGGTCGGGCGCTTGCCCGCTGAACGAGGCTCGGGCGTCTTGGCGGTTGTGCCTGATTGAGGCCGGCTTACCTTAGGGCTGCCAGATCCGCCCTTAGCAGGCGGTTTTGTTGCGCCCGGCTTATTCGAAGACATGACTGTTCACCTGAACCTCCTGTTCCGGTCGGCGGAGTTGCTGTTGCTGAATGTTTTCATTTCGAACAATGTCGCCCGCGTGGGCTGCGGTGTTGGAGGCGGGCGCAGGTGGAGGGGGCTTACGGGCGACGCGGGGTGGAGTGGGGCTTCCATCGCGGGGGACCGATCCCAGATTTCCTCTGGGCGGGGTGAGGGGTCGCGGACCATGCCCGGGGGATCGGGCACGGCGCGCACTGGACTAACTTTTGGAGCGGGAGGGGCGGGAGTTTGAGGCGGAGCCACGTCGGGAGGCGACGTGAGGTGCACGGGTGCGGCGGGCGGCGCCGTTGAAGCCGGCGCGGAGGGGGCCTGAAGACGGGCCGAGGGCCGGGGAACCTCGGGCATAAGACGGCTCCCGGATCTGAGGGCTTGTGTCGCTTCCCGTGCGCCCAGGATGCGCATCGCGTCTCTGGTTTCCGCGATGAGCCTGGGGAGTTTCTCTCCCAGTTCGCGAACCCTGTCGATTGCGTCTGGGATCTTCTTTATGCCTTCGGGTATACCGCGGATCGTATCCGCAAGCATGTAGAGGTTTACGGTTTCTCTGCCAATGGCGTCCCAATCGCCCGCTTTGCAGGCCGCGAGGAAACGGCTTGGGGTTTCGATCATGCCGGTGACCATTCCCATGAGGAGATCTCCGGTGCTTGCGCCCTGCTCCGCCGCCGCGGCCATATCGCTTTGGAACTTCGGTTCCAAGAGGCCGCCGCTCTCAAAATAGAGTCCGATCTGAGCGAGGTCGATGGCCTCTTTGCCGGCTTCGATGAAGATGCCGGCGACGGTTGCGACTGCGCCGTGAACCAGGTCGACAACGTTTCCAACTGCGTCTCCAATTGGTCCGAGGCTGGACTTCTTGGACGACTTGACGGCAAGCGTCTCCTGTTTCTGTTTCAGGAGATCTTCTCTTGACTCGAGAAACTCGACCTTCCACTCACGGCTCGCTTCCTTGGCGGGGAGATCGGTTGCCCCCTGCGAGGCTTGGTCTGCGTGCCTGGCAATTTCCTCGAGGTGCTGGGCTTCCGCGTCGACCTGTTCGCTCCATTGAGGGACGAACTGATTCGGATCTTCGCCATCGCGACGCAGATCTCGCACGACATGCAGGATCTGCTCGAGCTGCTTCTTGCGGATGCGGGCTCCGCGCAGGGCACCGATCCAGATGTGCCGGCCCTGATCCAGAACGTTCTTCAGATCGGCGTAGTCTTCGTCGGTGACGTATTGGACGATGGATCGCTTGGTCTGTCCGTAGATCTGCTCGATATACCTGGCGGCTTCGATCGAATCGGTGGACCTTACGTTTCTTGAGAGAAGCCAGCTGTGTTCCCCCTGGTAGCGCTTCTCGACAGAGATCCACTCGTCGTAGAACTTCAGGGCCTGACGATCGATTCCAGCCGTGTACGTGGGGATGGCACTTTCGATGTCCCACAGTTTGCTGCTCCCGTCTACGGACCGGACAGCGACTGCCAAACCGGAGAGAGTGTTGATCCACTCGCTTCTAAGAACACTTACGTGGTGCTGCTGAGCAGCGGAGAGGTGCTTGATGTACGAGGTAGCCTCCTCATACTGTTCCTCTGCTACGGGCCGCTCCATTTCGTTCAGGTTGTCCCAGGGATCTTTACTGTTGTCTGCGGGATCGCGCTGCAGGATTCCGAGAGGCGGAGGTTGGGTGACTATCACCAGGGGCTGTGCCGTCACGGCCGGGGTATATGGGGACGGCTGCTCGCGGGCAGATGCGGGTGCTGTTTGTTGCAGGACGTGCGTGAGTTCGTGTGCGAGGAGGCCCTGCCCTCGGGGCGTAGCGGGCGCGAACTGATCGGCGGCAAAGACGATGTTCTGCGCGACGGTGTAGGCGTGGGCGTCTAGTTGCCGTGCGGACTGGTCGGCGCGGGCGTCCGTGTGGACGCGGACGTGGCTGAAGTCGTGGTTGAAGCGGGGTTCCATGAAGGCGCGGGTGGCTGGGTCGAGGGGTTGGCCGGGGGAGTTGAGGACCTGGCTGACGATGGGGGGAGCGGTGGTTGGGGTTGGGGTTGTGGAGGGTGTCGATTTTCGCTGGAGGTGTTTGAGTTCGTCTTGGTGTGAGTCGGCCTGGCATTTGGCGCAGGTTCCGCCGCAGCCGCATTTGCGTTGGAGACGGGGGGCTGGGGTGGGGCGTGTTGAAGGCGCTGCAACGGGCGAGGACATGCGCATGACCTGTTCGGAGATGCGGTCGGCCTCCTGTTCGTACTCGTCTCCTGGGCGGTTGACCGCCAACCTGGTCTGGATGGTTGGAGATGGGAGAGTGTGCAGGGGGATGCGGCTGAGATTCCAGGCTGGGAGCAGAGGCTGCGGCGAGGGACTCTGTCTCAGGGACCTCCCGTGCTTCCTGGGGGGTCTGCGCCGCGGATCGGAGGCCGGGCATGCGCAGCACCGAGGAGGATCCATCTCTGCGTGAGCTGAGCTTGGCGGAGGTTTGGGGCGGAGCCAGGGTTTGGGCTGGCGGGGCCGCGGTTTGGCTTGGCCTGGGGACGGAGATGCGCATGTGTTCCGCCTCAAGTTTGGGGTGGAGCTATGCTGCTGGGAGTTGGCGGGGACCCGGGTTTTCGTTCTTCACGCTAGACCCTGGCGGGGAGTGGTCGCAAGCTTTTTCTCGGTTCCTTTCGAGTGGCTCTTGCCCCGGTGGATGGGTCGGCGAACCGAGAGCTCCAAGGGCCAGGGCCGGAGCACGACGGCGGAGTGGTGGGCAGACCGGGGGAGGGGCTCTGGAGATCGGCCATCTGGGCGATTCGAGACCAATCGGACTTTGCCTGGTTAGTGGGGCCCGATGTCGGTGTGGCGTTTGCGCCAGATGGGCTTGATGTGGGTTCGCCAGCGTTCGTCGAGGGCGATGAGGGTCCAGGGGACGCGTGGGTCGAGGTGGCGGAGGATGGTCTCGGTGGCGGGGTGGATGTGGAGGGCGGGGGCGACGAGGAGGAGGTGTGGGGGCTCGGGGGAGAGGCGGGTTTGGGGGAAGTAGCCGCTTGCCTGGAGGTCGCTGAGGCCGGGAAGGGCGCCCGAGGCCGGGTCGGGATGGGCGAGATGGTGGTGGCGGATGCGGATCCAGTAGTCGAGACCCTGGAGGGCGAGGTGGAGGTCTTCGGTGGCTTTGAGCTCGATGACGGCGAGGCGATGGTCGCGGGTGACGGCGAGGAGGTCGAGCATGCCGCGGTCGAGGCTGGAGCCGGCGCCGGTGAAGGCGGGGACCTCGGTGTAGACGGGTGCGGGCTGGAGGTTGGGGTCGAGGGCGGGGAGGTCGGCGCGGAGGGTGGACTCGAGCCAGCGTTCGGGGTCGGTGCGGAAGAGGGGGTCCTGGGTGGTGCTGGGGTGGGTGAGCTGGGGCGGCTCGGTGTGGGCTGGTTCGGCGCGGCGGCGATCGAAGAGGTGACGGACGAGCTCCTGGAGGTGGGAGCGGGTGGAGGGAATGAGGATGGTTTCGGCGGGACCGGAGCCGACGGTGATTTCGAGGCGGCGATTGAAGGACTGGCCGGTGAAGGAGGAGCGGATGCGGGCGAACTCGAGACCGTGGAGGAGAAAGGCGAGCTCGGTTGGGGAGCGGAGGCGGAGCTCGCAGGTGGGGGCGGTGGGGTTTGCCGGGGTGTTGCGGCTGTGGGCTGAGGTTGGCTGGGAGCTGTTACGAGCTGGGTCTGGTGGAGACGCAGGTTCTTCGACTTCGCTCAGGATTGAAGTCTTCAAGGTGGGCGTGAGGTGGGGGTGCGACGGGGCGGTTTGTGGGGAGGAGGGGAGCGTGGGTTGTGGGTAGGTTTGGCCGTCGAGGCCCAGGACCCGGGTGCCGGGTGGGAGGAGGGACAGCAGATGGGGGATGGTGGAGGCGAAGCGGTCGAGGGCGGCGGCGGTGTCGGGCGCGTGGAGGAGGCGGGTGGTGAGATTGCCGTGGTCTGCGGGGTCGCGCTCGGTGAGATCTTCGGTTTGCTCGTCGAGTTCGAAGAGCTCGTATTTTGCGATGCGGGGGTTGAGCCAGGCGAGGCGGGAGAGGGTGGTGGCCGCGGTACCGCGTGGGACGATGAGGCGCAGGCCGGTGTAGAGGCGGGCTGGTCTGGGAGGTGTGCGGGGGGAGGTGCGACTGCGGGCGGGCGCGGCGTGGTCGCGGCAGTGCTGGAGCCAGAGGATTCCGACGGTGAGGATGCCGTCGATGGTGGCCTGGGACTCCGCAGGGTTGACGGCGATGACGGCCCAGGCGTTCTGGCCGCTGGTGAGGGTTCCGCGGGCGTATGCGGGACCGAAGGAGCGCTCGAGATCCATGGCGGAGCGGAAGCCCTCGCGGCGGTCGTCAGGGAAGGCGCGGAGGAGGACGCGATCGAGGAGGCGGAGGTAGCGCTGGCGGGTGGTATCGCGGGAGGTGGGGGTGCGGAGGTGCTTATCGGGGGTGAGTTCGAGGTCCTGTGGGCGTGCCTGTCCGAAACGCTGGGTGGTGAGGCGGAGGGTGTGGGCGCGGGGGGTTACGGAGAGAACGCGGCGGACCAGGTTGAGGTCAGTGGACCAGAGATGGAGGGTGGCGCGATCCTGCTCGGCGGTGAGGGCGTACTGGGTTTCGCGGAGGTCGAAGAGGGTGCGACCGTCTTCCCGGAGCAGGGAGTTTGGATGGGTGGCGAGAAAGGCTTCGATAGTGGTGGTGATGTGAAGGGGTGTCTGTGGTGGGGGAGCCGAGCGGGGTGCTGCGCCGCTCGCGGGGGTGGATTGCATGGGTTGACGGTAGCAACGGCAAGTGGTTGCTGCGATAGCACTTCGGCGTGAGGTGGGGTTAGTTGAGGCTAACGGATTGGGCTGCTGGCGATCGAGGCGCGGTGGTTTTGCGAGGGTCAGAGGTTGAGGTGGAAGTGGAAGCTGGTGATGCGTAGGCGCTCGCGAAGGTAGAAGGCGTGGGCGTCCTGGCGGTGGGTTCCGGAGTCGAGGGAAAAGGAGTTGCAGGCGGTGGTGCGGGCATGGTCGATGAGCCACTGGAGCATCGCTTTTCCGTGGCCCCGGGAGCGGGCGGCCGGGGCGGTTACGAGGTCGTCGACGTAGAGGGTCTTACCGGTCGCGAGCATGAGCTGGGTGCGGAAGCCGGCGACGGTGGTGACGGTGTGGGCCTCGTCCTCGAGAAAGGCTAGATGGTAGCCCTCGACCTGCTGGGCCCGGATGCGATCGACGAAGGTGGCCCCGGTGAGGTGGGGGCGGAGTTCGAGGAGGACGGGGAGGCAGCGGAGGATCTCCGGGTCGGTCGTGGCTGGCTGGATGCTGGGCATTTGGCTGTGGTCTCGATGCGTGGTGCGGGTGCGTTTGGCTGCGGATGCGGTGTGGATGGTTCTGTAGAGAAGCGGGTCCTTCCGCTTCGACGAGCTCAGGGTCGGGATGACGACCAGAAGAGCGAGGCGATTACCAGTCTTCGCGTTGGCGGAGGTGGGTGATGTGAGCGGTGTGGTGGCGGGAGTGCCAGGCGTAGAGGAGGGTGGAGAGTTCGACGGACATGAAGCCGCGTTCGGGGTGGCGGAAGCCGCTCTGCCATTGAGCTTCGTCCAGTGACTGGAGGAGCATGACCCAGCGGCCGTGGAGGGCTTCGAGGAGGTTGAGGGACCACTCGACGGGGGCGGCGGAGTCGTGAAGGGTGGCCCACGCGGCTTCGTTGTAGGGCTTGATGGTGGGCCCGTCCTCGGTGAGCGCCATCTTTACGCGGGTGAGGGCGTTTATGTGGGAGTCGGCGATGTGATGCACGAGCTGGCGGACGGTCCAGCCGCCGTCACGGTAGGGGGTTCCGAGCTGCGCGTGGTCGAGATCCTGGACGGCATTTCGGAGGTGGGTGGGGAGATCGGCGAGGACGAGAATGGCGGCGAGACGGTCGTCCGGGGAGGTGTGTTCGGGACGCTGGAATGCGCCGATGGGGTACCGGTGATCGAGCAGAAAGGGAGGCATGGGGTACTCCTGAACTGGGGGGTTTAGGTGGAAGGTAGCATAGCGGAGAGCCTGAGTCTGTTGGCCGGGGACAAGATGTGTGGCTCCGGGGCCAATGTAGAGAGTTGGTGTGAGGTGGGGATGAGGTTTCCAGGGTTGACGTTTTCGGGGATGAAGAGGGTGGTGGGACTGTTGATGTGCGCGGGGGCTCTTCTGCATGAGGCGGTTGCAGGGGGGATGATGCGGCCGTCCACTACGAGTGAGGGGCCGGGAGTTTCTGGGGTTTGATTGCAACGACTACCCCGGGGACGGGGCTTTGCCGACTCTGCGGAAGCACTTCGCTTTTGTGGGCTATTGGCTGAATACGCCGCCGGGGGAAAGGGGCGGGTATAACTGGGCGGGGAAGCGGGACATTCTGAGGGGGGCAGGGTTCGGGTTTCTGCTGCTGTGGAATGGGCGGTTGGATGCGGAGATCCTGAAGGCGCAAAGGAGCGGAACGGGGCCGGAGGCGCTGGGGGCGAGGGAGGGGGTGGCGGCAGTCGGGGCGGCTCGGAGGGAGCACTTCCCTGCCGGCGCGACGATCTTTCTCGATCAGGAGGAGGGTGGGCGGATGCTGCCGGAGCAGATGGGGTACCTGCTTGCGTGGACGGAGGCGGTGGCGACCGGCGGGTATCGGCCGGGGGTGTATGGGAGCGGGCAGCCGGTGCCGGATGGGCCAGGTCGGACGATTACGACGGCCGACGAT
Source organism: uncultured Acidobacteriaceae bacterium (assembly GCA_963752655.1). Taxonomy (GTDB): domain Bacteria; phylum Acidobacteriota; class Terriglobia; order Terriglobales; family Acidobacteriaceae; genus Edaphobacter. The sequence continues at coordinate 68,170 of CAVVZK010000007.1, read as the reverse complement.
ATACGCGCGCAGGCGCAGCTGAAAGGGCAGCATGAGGTGGCGATGTGGGTGTACCAGGACGCTTGTCCGCCGGCGCCGGGGTGCGTGTTGACGGCGCCGGCGCTGGGCAAGAGCGGTACGTCCGGCGCGGACGTGTGGCAGTATGCGCAGTCTCCGCGGCGGCCGGAGATCACCCGGGGGTGCGCGAAGACATATGCGGCGGACGGCAACTGTTACCTGCCGGAGTTGCCGAGTGTGCAGCTGGACCTCAGTGTGGCGGGGACGGCGGATCCTTCGCGGGGACGGTAGGGTTGTGTGTTCCTGATCTGATGAGGAGGGCGATCCGGGATCCTGGGCGGTGGCGTGGAGAGCGGGTGCGCCGCTGATTTGTGTATACGGCCACGGTGAGGCGGGGTGATGGCGGCTCGGGTTCGCGCGGGGCGCATCCTATCGGCCTGATGGATCCGATGGGTCTGGATCAGCACGAAACTTTGAGCTTGGGGAGATGGCGATGGGACGAACACTGGTGAGCAAGGATCCTGCGGCGCGGCTGGCGGAGCGGCAGGGGTGGATCACGGCGGGTGCGCAGGATAAGGTGCAGACGGCCATTGCGGAGACGCTTGAGGGCCTTGGTGGGACGAAGCTGCGGGAGGCGCTGCACGGGAACTGGCTTCACGAGCCGCTCCATGCGGTGCTGACGGATGTGCCGGTCGGGTCGTGGACGGCGGCCGTGGCGTTTGATGCTGTCGCGGCGATCTCGGGGAGTGAGGGAATGGATACGGCTGCGGATGCGTGCCTGGTGCTTGGCCTGCTGGGGGCTGTTGGCGCTTCGATCACTGGCATGAACGATTGGGCAGAGGTGAAGGAGGAGGCTCCGCGACGTGTGGGGGCGGTGCATGCGCTGCTGAATGTGACTGCTACGGGGTTCTTTGTGTGGTCGCTGATTGCGCGGCGAGGGAGCCAGGGACGGTCGAAAGGGAGGGCTCTGGGAGCCCTGGGGTATCTGGTGGCTTCGGCCTCAGCGCACCTGGGCGGGAACATGGTGTATGAGCATGGGGTGGGGGTCCAGGGGCGGGCGACGCCTTTGTTTGGGGAGGAGCGGGGCTGAGGTGGCCGTTCTTCGCTGAAGATAACTGGAGACGGTCGGGTTCTGCGGGCCAAGTCTGCGGTTGAGGAGAGCGTCTGGGTGACCGACCTGGGCGGTGAGGTTGGGCGGTTCGATGGGCGAGGAACCTGGGGTGGGATTTGTGCGTAAGAACTGATGGGGAGAGTTGCGGAAGTGGATCGTATCTCTTTGCCGGGGCCGCTGGTAGTCTTTGTGCACTGAGGCGAGATGGAGTTCAAAGAGGCAATTCGGCTGGCCCTTCAATCGTTGTGGGCGAACAAGCTGCGGTCGGTGCTGACGCTTCTGGGCGTGGTGATCGGGGTAGCGAGCGTGATCGCGGTGGTGACGCTGGTGAACGGCGCGAACACGTATGTGACGACGAAGTTTACGAGCTACGGGGCGGATGTGTTTACGGTATCGAAGATGCCGCAGCTGATCACGAACTCCGAGGATTACGAGCGGTTTCAGCGGCGAAAGGACGTGCTGTTTCCGGACTACCTGTATGTGAGTGAGAACTGCAAGCGGTGTACGGGGATGGGCGCGCAGCAGGCAAATACGGGGAAGATTGTGCGGGGGACGCAGTCGGTGACGGACTCGCAGATACGCGGGTACACGTGGCAGATGCCGTCGCTGCAGAACCTGAATATTATGCAGGGGCGCGGGTTTACGGAGATGGACGAGGAGCATGCGTCGCATGTGGCGATCATCGGGACGGACATCCAGGACCACCTGTTTGAGGGCGTTGATCCGCTGGGGCAGGAGCTGCGGGTGGATGGCGAGGCGTACACGGTGATCGGGATCGCCGAAAAGCAGGGGAGCACGTTTGGGGCGAGCCAGGATAACTGGGTCGGGGTGCCGCTGACGACGTTTCAGAAGAGCTATGGAACGTCGAAGACGCTGACGATCTATGTAAAGGCGGGGTCAGCGGGTCCACCGCTTGAGGCGGCGGCGGACGAGGTGCGGGTGCTGATGCGATCGCGGAGGCATGACGCGCCGGGCGCGCCGGACTCGTTCGAGCTGGACACGAACAATACGCTGGTGGGGTTCTTCAGCACGATCACGAGGTCGTTCGGGATGGTGGCGGGGGCGATTGCCCTGATCTCGCTGGTGGTGGGGGGGATCGTGATCATGAACATCATGCTGGTGAGCGTGACGGAGCGGACGCGGGAGATCGGGATCCGGAAGGCGCTGGGAGCGCGGGGGCAGGACATCCTGATGCAGTTTCTGATCGAGTCGGGGATGATGGCGCTCGTGGGTGGGGCGATCGGGGTGCTGGGTGGGATTGCGGTCGCGCAGGTGGTGACGGTGCTCGTGGGGTTCCCGTCCACGATCGCGGTATGGAGCGTGCTGGCGGGGCTGGTTATGGCGACGGGGACGGGGATCTTTTTCGGGGTGTATCCGGCACGGAAGGCGGCCCAGCTGGATCCGATTGTGGCGCTTCGGGCGGATTGAGGAAGCTTTTTTGCTTTAAGGAGGAGCGGCAATGCAGATTGGCGAGGCTGGGGAGACGGTGACGATGGCGCTCGACACGCTGCGGACCAACAAGCTGCGGAGCGGGCTGACGATCCTGGGGATTGTGATCGGTGTGATGACGGTGATCATTATCTCGTCGGTGGTGACGGGGTTGAACAACAGCGTGGCGAACCTGGTGCAATCGCTGGGGTCGAATGTGTTGTTTGTGTTTCGGTTTCCAGTGTTTGGGTCGCGACCGACGACGGAGATGCTGACGCGAAAGCAGATGACGTACGAGGATGCAATGGCGATCCGGGATCTGCCTCACGTGGTGGCGGTATCGCCGGCGCTGCAGTACGTGGATAACACGGCGCCGGGGCGGGGTGGGACGACGGCGATCAAGGGGGGCGGGCGGACGATGCAGAACACGACGCTCGAGGGCGATACTCCGGCGCAAAAGGACGTGAGCGAGCTGGATCTGCGGGAAGGGCGGTTCTTCACGGAGAGCGACGAGGAGAGGGCTGCGAAGGTAACGGTGCTGGGCAGCGATACGGCGGATGAGCTGTTTCCGGGCGAGAGTGCGGTGGGCAAGGAGGTGACGGTCAGCGGCGGGATCTTTACGGTGATTGGCGTGCTTGACAAGCAGAAGCAGGCGTTTGGCGGGGGGAAGAATCCGCAGGACAACAAGGCGTTTTTCCCTATCACGACGTTTCATCGCATCCATCCGGAGCAGCTGGACTACTGGATCACGTTGAAGTACGACGACCCGAAGAACCGGCCGGTGGTGGAGGACGAGCTGACGGAGCTGCTGCGGCGGCGGAGAAAGGTGGCGAACGAGGCGCCGGACAACTTCGCGATCTTTGGGACGGACTCGCTGACACGGCTTTGGAACAACATCACGGGAGGCTTGTTTCTGCTGCTGTTTGCTCTGTCGAGCGTGGCTTTGCTGGTGGGCGGGGTGGGCGTGATGAACATCATGCTGGTGAGTGTGACGGAAAGGACGCGCGAGATCGGGATCAGAAAGGCGATCGGGGCGACGAAGCACAGGATCCTGACGCAGTTCACGCTAGAGGCGATGACGTTGTGTGCTGTGGGCGGGGTGGTGGGCATCGTTGCGGGCGGGGCGATTGCGCTGGGGCTGAAGTATCTGCTGCCGTCCGCCTTATCGACGTTGTGGGTGGCGCTGGCGTTTGGGAGTTCGTGCGCGATCGGGCTGATCTTTGGGATCTATCCGGCGTGGAAGGCGGCGAATCTGAATCCGATCGAGGCGCTGCGGTACGAGTAGGGGGAGACGAGAGGTTGCCCTGTTGTTTGGTGCGGGTCGGTGGGACACTGAAGAATAGGAGACCTGAGCACTGGATACGACACTGGGATGGATGGCGGTCGCGATTGAGGCAGTGCTGGCTCTGCTGACGCTGAGCGGGCTAGCGTACATGGTGCTGGCGCTGTGGGGCGCGCGTGGCGTTTTCGCGGTGGCTGCGAGCGCGGGCGGTTTCGGGGGAGGGAGTTTGCGCCAGGGGTGACGGTGCTGAAGCCGCTGAAGGGGGTGGATGCGCGAGATGTATGAGGGGCTGCGGAGCCACTGCGGGCAGGAGTATGCGGGGTCGTTTGAGCTGGTGTTCGGTGTGAGCTCAGAGGAGGACGCGGCGTGTGCGGTGGTGGAGCGGCTGCGAGGGGAGTTCCCGGCACGTGCCGATGCGGCTGGTGGTGTGTCCGGAGCGGCTGGGGACGAGTGGGAAGGTGAGCAACCTCGTGCAGATGGGGCGGGTGGCGGCGCATGAGTTTGTGATCGTGAACGACGCGGATATTGCGGTCGGGCCGCGATATCTGGAGCGGGTGATGCGAGGGTTTGCGGATGTGGGTGTGGGGATGGTGACGGCACTGTATGTGGGGCGGGCGGCGGGAGGCCTGTGGTCGAGGATCGAGGCGTTGGGGATCTCGACGGACTTTATGCCGGGGGTGCTGACGGCGCGGATGCTCGAGGGCGGCATTGGGTTTGGGCTTGGGTCGACGCTGGCGATGAGGGGAGTGGCGCTCGAGGCGGCTGGCGGGTTTGAGGCGGTGCGTGGATTGCCTGGCGGATGACTATGAGCTGGGCAGCGCGGATTACCGCGGCGGGGTAGCGGGTCGAGCTGTGCGGGGAAGTGGTGGAGACGTCGGTGCCGGCGTATGAGTTCTCGGGGTTTCGGGACCACCAGATGCGGTGGGCGCGGACGGTGCGGGACTCGCGGAGGTGGGGGTACGTGGGGCTGGGGGTGACGTTTTGCGTGCCGTGGGCGGTGCTGACGTGCGTGGCGAGCGGGTTTGCGTTGTGGAGCTTTGCGCTGTTGAGCCTGGTGTTTCTGGCGCGGGTGGCGGTGGCTTTGAGCGTGGGGGTAGGGGTGCTCGGGGATGGGCAGGTGCTGCGGGACTGGTGGCTGCTACCTTTGCGGGACTTTGTCGCGCTGGGGTTCTGGGTGTGGAGTTTTGCGGGGGATACGGTGGTTTGGCGGGGCGAGCGGTTTCGGCTGCGGGGTGGGCGGATGGAGCGGGTATGAGGTTCACGGGGGTGTGACGTGTCTCTCGACCTTAGCGAGCCAACGCCATTCACTCCTGACGTTTTCTAAAGCGTGGAACAAACCATCATCCAGACGAGTGCAATCCAGCCCGCTACTGGGAGGGTTCCCCATGAGCACCATTGTCGGGAGCGCAGCACCCAGACCAGTGCTGAAACGAACCCCAGCAAGGCACATAGCCATGCCTGCCAGCCCTTCGTATCCGTAATCGGTGGGAGATCTCCTACTTAGTTCATCCAGACGCAGCAATCCCCAGACACCCGCGAATGCGAACGATGAGGTAAACAACAGCGCCGGCCATGCTGGAATGCGCTTGAGTTCACATCTGTAGCTAGTTAAAACCACCCCCACGCAACCACCATCAAGAGCGATGGAACGCCAAAGACAAGCGGCCATTGGTGGCTCAAAGCGAATCTCTTCCCAATATTTCATAATGACGAACGCTCGGTGCTGCCCTTAGTCGACGTCGAAGACGACTCCCTGGGCGAGGGGGAGGGTTTGGCCGTAGTTGATGGTGTTGGTGGATCGGCGCATGTAGGACTTCCAGCTGTCGGAGCCGGACTCGCGGCCGCCGCCGGTCTCCTTCTCGCCGCCGAAGGCTCCGCCGATCTCGGCTCCGGACGGGCCGATGTTGACGTTGGCGATGCCGCAGTCGGAGCCGACGGCGGAGAGGAAGGTCTCGGCCTCGGCGATGTCCGGGTGAAGATGCTGGAGGAGAGGCCCTGGGGGACGTCGTTGTGGAGGTGGATGGCTTCGGAGAGGGTTTCGTAGCGGAGGACGTAGAGGATGGGGGCGAAGGTCTCGTGCTTCACGAGGTCGGCCTGGTTGGGAATCTCGACGAGGGCTGGGCGGACGTAGAAGGCTTCGGTGGGGATGGCTTGCGTGCTGTCCTCAGGCCATTGTGGCGCTTCAGACCCCGGCTTTGTGGGGGGTTCGATGGAGAGGGCCACGCGGTCTCCACCGGTGATCTGGGCGCCGAGGGTGCGGGCTTCGGTGAGAGCGCTTTGCATGGAGGCAAAGGCCTGGGCGTCGATGAGGGGGCCGACGAGGGTGTTCGGGGCTGCGTGGGTCGCCGACGGTGACGTTTTCGTAGACGCGCCGGAGTTTGGGGAGGAGCTGCTCGTAGATCGAGTGGTGGACGAGCAGGCGGCGGAGGGTGGTGCAGCGCTGGCCGGCGGTGCCCATGGCAGAGAAGGCGACGGCGCGGAGGGTGAGGTCGAGGTTGGCGGAGGGGCAGACGATGCCGGCGTTGTTGCCGCCGAGCTCGAGCAGGGGGCGGGCGAAGCGGGCGGCGAGACGGGGGCCGACGAGGCGGCCCATGCGGGTGGATCCGGTGGCGGAGACGAGGGGGACAAGCGGGGAGTCGACGAGGGCTTCGCCGGCGGTGTGATCGCCGATGAGGAGGGTGCTCAGGTTGGCGGGGAGATCGCCGGGGTGTTGTTCGGAGAACTTTTCGGCGGCGCGGAGGAAGAGGGCGTGGGTGGCGAGGGCGGTGAGCGGGGTCTTTTCGGAGGGCTTCCAAACGACGGAGTTGCCGCAGACGAGGGCGAGGGCGGCGTTCCAGCTCCAGACGGCGACGGGGAAGTTGAAGGCGGAGATGATGCCGGTGACGCCGAGGGGGTGCCACTGCTCCATCATGCGGTGGTGCGGGCGCTCGGAGGAGACGGTGACGCCGCCGATGGTGCGGGAGAGGCCGGTGGCGTAGACGCAGATGTCGATCATCTCCTGGACCTCGCCGCGGCCTTCGGAGAGGATCTTGCCGGCCTCGATGGTGACGAGGCGGCCGAGGGGGTCGAGGTTGGCGCGGAGCTCTTCGCCGAGGAGGCGGACGAGCTCTCCGCGGCGGGGCATGGGGACCTGGCGCCAGTGGAGGAAGGCCTGGTGGGCGGCTTCGATGGCGGCAGCGGGGTCTGGGGTGACGGGGATGTCGGCGAGGTGCTCGCCGGTGATGGGGGTGTGGGCGGGGAGGGTGCCGTTGGTGAAGGCGGATTCGGGGACGCCGAGGTGGAGGAGGAGGGTGCGGGTTTCTTCGCGGAGGGAGGTGGCGGCGGCAGCTTGCGGGATAGTCTGGGTGCTCACGTGAGGTGACCGGCTTTCAAAGGAGTTCCGCCGGTTGGGGCGGTGGCGCTCTTAGTCTGCCACGTCGGAGAGCTTGTCTGTTTGGTCAGGCTGGTTTGGGTAGGGTGCGGGGGGGAGGTGGATTGCGGAGCTTCGCTCCCAAGGGTGCGGAAGACGGGCAACGGCGAGGGCCAATGCGGGTGGCTTCCGCTTCGCTCAGGATGACAGAGCATCTTGGGCGTGGGGGGTAGGGGTGCTTGGTTTGATCAGGTGCGAGGGGAGTGGATCGTGGGGCTTTGCCTAGACGGGAAAGCCCACGAACTCAGGGGATACCCTCCGAAGTGAAGCGATTGCAACAGCGATATTCCTGTCCGTAACCCACGCGGGATGGAAGCAGAGTCGATTTTTCTTGCCAGCGGGAGTATGTCGCGGGGGAGACTCGGATCATTGAGCGGCGATCGCGGTTCTTGGTGGCGCGCGGCTCGAGGAGTGATCCTACGCATGTTGAGGCCTTTCACTAACACGACGGCGGATCCGGGCTTTCAAGGCCTGTTTGACCGCGGGTGTGTGCCTCCGTGCCTGGCGCGTCCGAACCTGTTTGCCGGCGACTAGTTCCCTTCCCTTTCGGTTATGACGGTCGGTCGTGCCCTTTTCAGGGGATGGCCAGGGTTGTCCATGCTGATGTATTCGCAGACCAGAGGCGAAGAGGAGAGTGCCATGTTGGATCAGGGTGCAAGTGCTGTGATGTCTGAGATCGATGCGATGGACGCGTCGAAGAGTGCCGATTCGAATGTTGCCGGATCGATGGATTCTGGATCGATGGAGTTTGGGCCGAAGCTGAAAGGGCCGCTGCCGGGGCCGAAGGCTCGGGCGATTGTGGATGCGGACGACAAGTACATGTCGCCCTCGTATACGCGGAGCTATCCGCTGGTGGCGAAGCGCGGGCGCGGTGTGCGGATTGAAGACGTGGACGGGAACGAGTTCCTGGACTTTGCGGCAGGGATCGCGGTGTGCTCGACGGGGCACTGTCATCCGGAGGTGGTGGCGGCGATCCAGAAGCAAGCGGGTGAGCTGATCCACATGTCGGGGACGGATTTTTATTACGAGGGGATGACGCAGCTGGCGGAGCGGATGTCAGCGATTGCGCCGATGAAGGGGCCGCACAAGTTTTACTACGGCAACTCGGGTGCTGAGGCGGTGGAGTGCGCGTTGAAGCTGGCGCGATACCACACGGGTCGGCAGGGAATTATCGCGTTCTACGGGGCGTTCCATGGGCGGACGATGGGGGCGCTTTCGCTGACGGGATCGAAGCCGCAGCAGAAGCGGAGGTTTTCACCGTTAGTGCCCGGGGTAACGCATGTGCGGTATCCGTATGCGTATCGCGGCTGCTCGGGCGGACCGCAGGCGGAGGAGAAGTTTGCGCTGGCGTGTGCGCGGTTTATCGAGGACAAGCTGTTCAAGACGACGCTGCCGCCTGAGGAGGTTGCCGCGATTTTTGTGGAGCCGATCCAGGGTGAGGGCGGGTACGTCGTGGCGCCGACGATCTTTATGCAGGAGCTGCGGAAGATCTGCGACAGGCACGGCATTCTGCTGGTGGCGGACGAGGTGCAGTCGGGCGCGGGGCGGACGGGCAAGTGGTGGGCGATCCAGCATACGGGGGTGGAGCCGGACATCCTGTGCTCGGCCAAGGGGATTGCGTCGGGGATGCCCTTGAGCGTGTGCATGTCGAAGGCGGAGATCATGGACTGGAAGCCGGGGTCGCATGCGTCGACGTTTGGCGGGAATCCGGTATCGATTGCCGCGGCGCTGGCGACGATGGATGTGCTCGAGCGCGAGGGCATCCAGAATGCGGCGACGGTAGGCGGGGCGATGCTGGAGCGGCTCGGGACGTGGCCGGCGAAGCACAAACATGTAGGCGATGTGCGCGGGCGCGGGCTGATGATCGGGATCGAGCTGGTGAAGGACCAGGCGAGCCGGGAGCCGGTTGCGGCGATGCGCGACAGGGTGGTGGAGATGGCGTTTGAGCGCGGTCTGCTGATCCTCGGATGTGGCGAGACCTCGATTCGGCTGGCTCCGCCGCTGATTGTGAAGCAGGGGGAGGCGGATGTGGCTCTGGATATTCTCGAGGCTTGTCTGGAGGCTGCGGGGGGCGAGTAGGGTCTCTTCCCCGGACCTCCGACTGTGGTTTTCTGCGACTTCTCTTGGGCTTAGCCGTGGCCTGATCGCTGACTTTTGCAGAAGGCGGTCAAGCTGGCGCTCGATACCCCATCCTTTCGCGATGAGACTGCGAGAGGATGGGGCACTTGGGTTTGTGGCGGGGTGGCCGCGGGGTCTTAGGTGGCGGGGGCGGTGGAGAAGCGGTCTTTGAGGCGGAGAATGGGCTGCTCGAATAGGCGGAAGGATAGCCACGCGGCTGCGATGGATCCGGCGGTGACGAGGACGAATTGGGCGGCGAGGACGGCGGTTTCGCCACGGCTGTGACAAAGCGCTTCGGCGATAGCGCGGAAGATGTTTCCGAGCAGGACGTGGAAGATGTAAATGCCGTAGCTGAGGGCGCCGATGCGACGGAGCCAGGCGGCGGACATGAGTCGCTGGATGGTGCCGGGGCGGAGGGCGAGGGCGATGAGGGCGGTGCAGAAGACGGTGATTGCGGGAAGGCCCAAGAGCAGCTGGGTGCGGTTGGTGAGGTCGGCTGTCCCGGCAAGGATGGAGGAGAGGATGAAAGCGGCGAGCGAGGCGAGGGCGGCGGGGACGGCCCAGCGCTGGACGACAGGCCAGCGGGTGCCGCGGTAGAGGATGGCGAGGGCACCGCCCAGGCTGAGTTCGCCGGCGCGGGTGAGGAGGAACTGCCAGAGATCGAGGGGGTTGGGGAGGGTGGTCCAGATGACGACGCGGAAGAGGAAGGACAGGACGAAGACAGCGAGGCAGAGCCGGACGGCGGAGCGGCGGGTGTTCGAGAGGACGAGGAGGAATGGCCAGAGCAGATAGAACTGCTCTTCGACGGCGATGCTCCAGAGGTGAAAGACCATGAATGGGGAGGGGATCTCGCTGGCGAGCGCGGAGAGATGGGGCATGTTCTGGAGGAAGAGGGCGAAGATCCAGATGCGGGCGAGGGCGGGATGGAGGGTGCCGGCCCAGGCGGCGCCAGCCAAAACGATGGCGAGCGAGAGGAAGTAGAGGGGGAGGATGCGGAGGGCGCGGCGGGCGTAGAAGTTGCGGGTCCAGTGGGGGCGCCCGAAGGAGTCCCAGAGGATGCCGGTGATGAGGAAGCCGGAGAGGACGAAGAAGAGGGTAACCCCGGCCCAGCCGGCCTTGAAGACATGTGCGACGAAGCGGACGAGTGCGTTTGCGGAACGGTTGCCGCCTCCGTAGTGAAAGAGAAGGACGGCGAGGACGGCGACGCCGCGGATGCCGTCGAGGGCGGGGATGTGGCCCCGATGCCTGGATGTTGTTTCAGCGGCGCGGCCCGCTTTGGTCAGCAAGGCTGGTTTCGGCTCTGCATGGGAGTGAGGGAGGACTTCCATGGTTGGAGTCTAGCGGGTCGGGCCGGGGTCTGTGTTGCGTGCGGGGCGGCATGAGAATGCTTCAAAAGGATCTGTCGGAAGTTGGGATCTTCAATGCTTCCACCACTTATCGCGGACGCTTCTCCTGGGCAACTGAGAGCGCGCTCGAGGAGTGCGACGATGGACGTAAGCCGGCGCTGTTTGCCGGGAGCTTGACTGGCAGCCTAGAATGTATAGGATGACTAGTCTGGTTCCGGACCATAAGCGGTACTTTATTGAGAAACTTGGGATCTCTGAACGGCTGATGGAGCGTTGCCTGGGTGAGGCGCTGAGCGCGGGTGGGGAGTACGCGGACCTTTACTTTGAGTCGGTTACGTCGACCTCGCTGGGGGTTGATGAAGGTCTGGTAAAGACAGCGAGCCAGGGGATCAGTGTTGGGTGCGGGATCCGTGTGCTGAGCGGCGAGCGGACCGGGTTTGCGTATACGGATGACCTTTCGAGCGAGAGGCTTCTGAAGGCTGCGCGGACAGCGGCGCTGATTGCGAGCGGACCGGCCAAGCAGGTGGAGCACGGGTTTACGCACACGGAGACGCCGGCGCTGTACCCGGTGGCTGGAGCGACGAGCGACGCAGCGATCTCCGAGAAGCTGAAGCTGATCCAGAGGGCAGATAAGGCGGCGCGGGCGTATGACTCTCGGATAACGCAGGTGCGGGCGGGGTTCAACGATGAGTTGCGACGGATCCTGGTAGCGGCGAGCGATGGGACGTATGCAAGCGACACGCAGCCGCTGGCGCGACTGAACGTGTTTGTGATCGCGCAGGACGGGGCGAACCTGGCACGAGGCACGAGCGGGGGCGGGGGACGGGTGGCGCTGGACTTCTTTGAAGGCGCGAAGAGTCCGGAGCACTTTGCGCGCGAGGCAGCACGGACGGCGATGCTGCAGCTTGGAGCGGTGGATGCTCCGGCGGGCGAGATGGAGGTGGTCCTGGGGCCGGGGTGGCCTGGGGTTCTGCTCCACGAGGCGGTAGGGCATGGGCTCGAGGCGGACTTCAACCGCAAGAAGACGAGTGCGTTTGCCGGGATGATCGGGCAGCAGGTCGCGTCGAGCAAGGTGACGGTGGTCGACAACGGGACGATGCCGGGGCGACGTGGGAGCCTGAATGTGGACGACGAGGGAACGGCGACGCAGGAGAACGTGCTGATCGAGAACGGGATCCTGAAGGGCTACCTGACGGACAAGATGAGCGCGCGGCTGATGGGGACGAAGAGCACGGGCAGCGGGCGGCGCGAGAGCTACCAGCAGATCACGATGCCGCGGATGACGAACACGTACATGCTGAACGGCGAGGACATGCCTGAGGACATCATCAAGAGCGTGAAGCGCGGGTTATACGCAGTGAACTTCGGGGGCGGGCAGGTGGACATCACCAACGGGAAGTTTGTGTTCTCGGCGAGCGAGGCCTACCTGATTGAGGACGGCGTGGTGACGCGGCCCGTGAAGGGAGCGACGTTGATCGGGAATGGACCGGAGGCGTTGAAGTTTGTGTCAATGGTGGGGAACGACCTGGCGCTCGATGAGGGTATCGGGACGTGCGGCAAGGCGGGGCAGAGTGTGCCGGTCGGCGTAGGGATGCCGACGGTAAAGCTAGACCGGATGACGGTCGGCGGAACGGGACGATAAATGGCGACTGCAGAGCGAGAGAAGATGTATGAGTGCGAAGTCAAGCGTCGGCGAGTGAAAGAAGGCGGCGGGTATGAGCCGTTCTGGAAGGTAAAGAAGGTCGCGGATGCGCTTGTGGACCTGGACACGGAGTTTCGGTGCAAGGACTGCCGGGGCGAGGTAAAGGTGCTGGGAAAGACGAATAAGGCAGGAACCCCCGCCTATGTCGAGCATAAGTCGTTGGCTGACGCGGAGTTTTGCCCTTCGGGCGCTGGCTTTAAGAAGGCGACGGATGGGCGGGTGACGCGGTGGTCGGAGAAGCCGGTCGGCTAACAGGGTTTCAGACAGACTTTGAGCGACGTGAGTTCTTCCCTGCTCTGTTGCGGTACATCGGAAAGAAGCGTCCACGCAGGAATAGAGATGGATTTCGAGGAGTTTACGATGGCGATTGAACGCGAGATGTTTTATGAGTGCGAAGTGAAGCGGCGCAGGGTTCGGGCTGCGGGTGGGTATGAGCCGTTCTGGAAGGTCAAGACGATTGCGGATGCGCTCGAGGACAACGACACGGAGTTTCGCTGCAAGGACTGCGGCGGACCGGTGAAGGTGGTGAAGCGGCGAAGTGAGAACGGGCCCGCGCTGCATATCGAGCACAAGCTGAAGACAGACTCGGAGTATTGCCCTGCGGGCGTGCATTTTTTGAAGGCGACGGATGGGCGGGCGAGCAGGTCGTCGGGGACTCCGGTTCACTAGGATTGGGCTTCGACATACGCCCGGGGGCTTCCTGGTGGCCCAAAGATTTGGCTGATCGCGACGTCATCGAGCAAGTGTCTGCACAGCGCTGGAGCAAGGGATGAGTTTGCAAGTCGAGGTTAGTGGCACGTCCAAGATGAGGCAGCTGGCCGAGGAGGTGCTTGGCAAGGCCCTGCGAGGCGGTGCTACGGACGCCGAGGCGGTGGTGTACGAGGCCGAGGAGTTTGCAGCACTGGTGCGACTGGGGCAGGTGGAGACGCTGAAGGAGTCGGGATCGCGGGCTGTGGGTCTGCGGGTGTTTGTGGGGCAGAGGGTGGCGAGTACGTCCTCTTCGGACTTCTCGGAGGAGTCGATTGCGCGGCTGGTGGGTGGGGCGCTTGAGTTGGCGAAGGTGACGAGCGAAGACCCGTTTGCGGGGCTACCGGAGGCGGGCGAGTTTGGGGCGGCCGAGGGTGCGGTGCTCGATGGAAGCGATGCGGGCGCGGGGATGGGTTTGTACTTCGAGGATGTGAACCAGATGCCGCCGGCGGAGCGGATCGAGGTGGCGCGGCGGTGCGAGGCAGCAGCGATGGCGTATGACACGCGCATCCAGAACTCGAGCGGCGGCGACTTCGATACGGCGACGTCGCACAAGATCCTGATGAACTCGCGGGGGTTTACGGGGGAGTATCGGAAGAGCTACTGCGGCTTTTCGTGTGCGCCGATTGCGCATGACGAGAAGGGCAAGATGCAGCGGAACTATTGGTACTCGAGTGCGCGGACGGTGCGGGGCCTGGAGGACGCGGAGGAGATTGGACGGAAGGCGGCGGAGCGGACGCTGCGGCGGCTGGGCGCGAGGCAGGTGAAGACGCAGGCGGCGCCGGTGGTGTTTTCGCCGGAGATCTCGAAGTCGATTATGGGGAGCATCTTCTCGGCGGCGGAGGGCGACGCGATCTATCGGAACGCCTCGATGTTCAACGGGATGCTGGGCGAGCGGGTCGCGGGCGAGAACATCACGATCGTGGATGACGGGACGATGGTGTTTGAGCGCGATGGACAGAGAGTGGGTGGCTTCGGGACGGCGCCGTTTGATGGCGAGGGGCTGCCGACGCGGCGGACGGTGATCGTCGACAAGGGCATTCTGAAGAGCTACGTGATGAATACGTATACGGCGCGGAAGCTGGGCATGCGGTCGACGGGGAGTGCGTCGCGGGGGCTGGCGGGGAACCCGGGGACGGGTGCGCATAACTTCTATCTTGAGGCGGGGATGCAGACGCCAGAGCAGATTATCGCGGGCGTTACAAGTGGGCTGTATGTGACTGAGGTGATGGGGTTCGGGGTGAACCTGGTGACAGGGGACTACTCGCAGGGGGCGAGTGGGATGTGGATTGAGAACGGGGAGCTTGCGTTTCCGGTGGAGGAGATCACGATTGCCGGAAATTTGAAGGAGATGTACAAGAACGTGGTGGCGGTGGGGAATGACCTGGAGTTTCGGGGGAGCAGTGCGGTGCCGACGATTCGGGTTGAGGGAATGATGATCGCGGGGGCGTGAGTGCTGTTCGGCGTGCGATGTGGATAGCGGAGCGGGTCCTTCGCTTTACTTTGGGATCGCAAAGAGTTCTGGGTGAGGGCTGCATCTCCAGTCAGGGTTGAGCGGGGCGCTAAGGGCCGGAGCGCGGGGGTGGAACCCGCGGCTGAGATTTGCGGAACTAAGCCTTTGGTTCACCGCGCCGATAAGGCTGGTGTGAGACTTTCTACGATCAGGGGCCGGTCAGGTGGGCAGACTACAATTTCGGGTGTGACGGCGGGGTTCCAGTTCGAGCATGAGGTCCGGTTCGATGCGCAGCTTGCGCGCGAGATCCTTCGGGGAGTGCCGGATGGGCCGGGGGTCTTTGCGCTCTATGGGCACTCGGAGGGGGATCAGCCTTATGTGACGCGGGCCGGGAATCTGCGGAGGAGGGTGGAGCGGCTGGTCAATCCGCCGGAGGTGCTGGGGCTCGATGGTGTGCCGGTGCTTTCCAGGCGTTTGAACCTTCGGGACAGGGTGGCGCGGATTGCCTGGTCGGTGACGGGATCGGAGTTTGAGTCGCTGCTGGTGTTGTACCGGGCAACCGCGGGGATCTTCGGGTATGTGGAGGCTCGGAGGCGGTTGAAGCTGCGGACGCCGTACTTTTTACGGCTGACAATGGAGCATGCGTACCCCCGGGTGTACACGACGAATCGGTTGCCAGGCGGACGGGGCGGTCGCGGGCTGGTGGAGACGTATGGGCCGTTTCCGTCGCGGATGGCGGCGGAGCGGTACTGCGATGCGGTGCTGGATCTGTTCAAGCTGCGGCGATGCTGGGAGGATCTCGAGGTGTCACCGGAGCACCCGGGTTGTGCCTATGGGGAGATGAAGCGGTGCATGGAGCCGTGCAAGGTGGCTTGCACGGGCGAGGAGTACGGGGCCGAGGCGGCTGCGGTGAAGGCGTTTCTCGAGACGCGCGGGGAGAGTTTGCTGGCCGAAATCGCGGCGGACCGGGAGCGAGCCTCGGAGGAGATGGATTTTGAGCGCGCGGCGGAGCTGCATACCAGGTACGAGAAGGTAAGGGCCGCGGCGGGTCTTGTGAGTGAGCTGGTCCGGCCCGTGCCGGAGCTGCGGGCCGTGATTGTGCAGGCGTCCGGGCATGATCCGGCAGGTGAGGTCGAGCGAGCCGAGGAGGCAGCGGTGTTTCTGCTTGAGCGCGGGTGCCTCCGCGGTCCGGAGCGGATGAGTACGCTTGGAGTGCGGGCGGTGCGGGAGCAGACGAGCGTAGGGTCGAGCCTGTTTGCGCAGCCACTGATGCTGCAGGCCGTGCCGCTGGGGCCGCCCGAGACTGGCCCGGATTCTGGGGAGGTCTCGGCGCCTGCGGCTTCGGGGGAGGCTCCGGAGGTGCGGGTGAGCCGGGTCTTGCAGGTGCTCGATGCGAGATCCGGTGGTGTGAGCGATCCGGTGATGCTGAGCGACCATCTTGCGCTCCTGAGGCGCTGGTACTACAGGCCAGAGAAGCAGAGGTCGGGCGAGGTGTTCCTGCCGAATGCGGACGGAAGCTGGCCGGTGCGGAGGATCCTGCGAGGGGCGGCGCGGATGGTTCTGGGTGAGCCGAAGGTGATGCAGGAGACGGATCGTGTGGGGGCAAAGGTGATCCGGACCAAGGTGCTTCACGAGGGGCGGCCGGATGTGGAGCGGGTCGTGCCGGTGGTGGAGAAGGCCGGGGCGTTTCGGAGCCGGCGCAAGAGGTCGGTATCCCCGGGCGATGTGGCTTAGGTGATGTGCGAGGTCACGCTGCTTTGCCGCGCGCGTGAACGATTTGGGTGTCGAACCAGGTCCTTCGGCTGCGCTTAGGACGACAACATAGTGGGTCGGACGCGAGGGGAGCTCAGGACGGACGCATGTTGGGATCGCGTCTCTCGCAAGGCGGCGCTGGTAGACTTTGAGGAGGGGTGATGGCGGGTTGATAGAGCTGGCTTTTTCGATACTGGCTTCGGATTTTGCGCACCTGGCAGAGGAGGTTGCGGCGGCGGAGCGTGGGGGTGGGACGATCGTCCATGTGGACGTGATGGACGGGCATTTTGTGCCGAATATCACCTTTGGGCCGCCTATGGTGAAGGCACTTCGGGGGGTGACGAAGCTGCCGCTGGACTGCCACCTGATGATCGAGAATCCGGATCAGTTCATCCCGGATTTTGCGGCGGCTGGAGCGGACTTTGTGGGGGTGCACCTTGAGGCTTGCCGGCATCTTCATCGGACGCTGCAGCTGATAGAGCAGCATGGGATGCAGCCGGCGGTCGTGATCAATCCGGCGACGCCGGTAGAGATGCTGATCGAGGTGCTGCCGATGGTGCACCATGTGCTGGTTATGAGTGTTAATCCGGGGTTTGGAGGGCAGCGCTTTTTGCCGCTTGCGCTGGACAAGATCGGGCACCTGGCAGAGTTGCGGGCGGAGATGGGGCTGAACTACCGGATCGAGGTGGACGGAGGCGTCGCTCACGATACGGTGGCCCGGGTCGTCGAAGCAGGAGCGGATATGCTTGTCGCCGGATCTGCGGTGTTTGCGCCGGGCAAGACGGAGGAGAATGCGCGTGAGCTGTTGCGCCTTGCACGCGCGGCCGAGGCTGGGCTGGACGAGGTGGAAGGCCACGCGGATGCCGCTCCTGATGCGACATAAACGGAGCTGGAAGACTAGAATGATGGGCAGCCTGAGCGTGCTGTTGCGCGAGGCGATGATGGAGTTCGACGCGTGATGAATCGACGAGTGTGTGGTACGAGAACGTTCTTTCCTACGAGGCGCTCCGGCCTCGTTGCGGGTTTGGTGGTTGCGGGGATGCTGCTGAGCTCCGCGGGGGCTCGGGCGCAGGTTACGGGATCGTCGCAGACGACGACAGATGCGCAGGGTCAGCAGCACGAGAGCGTGACGATGAGCGCTCCGCTGAACAAGACGAAGAAGCAGAAGCAGGACAGGGTCGTTCAGTCGAAAGACACCAAGCGCGAGAATAAGAAGGAAAAGAAGATCGATCCGCTGGTCGGCAAGGACGCTGGGCTACCGGATAAGCAGTTGTACGACAAGGCGCTGGAGCAGACGAAGAAGGGCCACTATGATGTGGCGCGACTTGATTTGCAGACACTGCTGAATACCTATCAGGATTCGCAGTACCAGATGCGCGCGAAGCTGGCGATTGCGGACAGCTGGTACAAGGAGGGCGGGACGGCGGCGCTGACGCAGGCGGAGAGCGAGTACTCGGACTTTCGGGTGTTCTTCCCAAATGCGCCGGAGGCGGCCGAGGCCCAGATGCGAATTGGGGACATTTACTTCCGGCAGATGGACAAGCCCGATCGTGATTACACGAAGGCAACGCACTCGGAGGAGGAGTACCGGCGGATGTTGACGGATTACCCGGACTCGACGCTGGTGCCGCAGGCGAAGCAGCGGCTGCGCGACGTGCAGGAGGTGTTGGCGACGCGGGAGAGCTCGATTGCTGCGTACTATGCGACGCGTGATAACTGGCCGGCAACAATTGCGCGGTACCAGACGGTTGCAGACACTTACCCGCAGTACAGCCACATGGACGACGTGCTGATCGGTCTCGGGGACTCGTATGCCTCAGAGGCCCGCATGGTGCGGATGCAGCGGCAGATGCCCGAGGCGGCAAAGGCGAGGCTTGAGCGGATCTACGATGAGCAGGCAGCGGCCGCGTATCGCAAGGTGGTGCTCGAGCACTCGGCGGCGCCGCATGTTGAGGATGCAAAGGACAGGCTCGCGGCGATGAACCTGCCAATCCCGACACCGACTGTTGACCAGGCACAGGCGAGCGCAGCGCTCGAGAACAGCCGACAGCAGTACAGGCTTCAGGATCGGGCGAAGCTGCTTGTGTTCCACCAGCCCGATGTTGTGCAGGCTGCGCGAGCGGGCGAGCCGACGCTTGCAGATCCCAAGCCGACGCTTGCCCCTATGGTGACAAAGCAGGTGATGGAGGACTTCCGGGGCGCAATGAATCCGAATGCGACCAGGACGGACGGGGCATCGGTCGCATCCACGGGCACGGGTCGACAGATACACCGGCGACAACCGCGCCGGCCACAACATCTGCCCCGCTGGCGTTCTCGGATGTACAGCCGGCGGATGGGACGCCGGCAAGCGCGGGAGACACGGGCGTGAACACGGCGGTCCCGGCGACCACGACCTCGGGTGCGGGAAGCGGGGCTTCGGTGGGAGCGGAGGTTCTGACACCGGGGGTCCGAACGGGCGAGGCCGATCCGAACGGCGGCTTGAAGCCGGTTGGACCGGGCACCGAGACGGCTCTGCCGCCCGTCGAAAAGGCGGGTGCGGCCCCGGACCAGATCAACGATATTACTCCGGGAACGAAGCAGGCCCCGGCGCAGGCACAGGCGGCGAATGGAAAGAAGGCGAAGCCTGGGTTTGACAAGTCTGACGAGTCGTCGAGCAAGCACAAGAAGAAGAAGGGCCTGGACAAGTTGAACCCGCTGTAGGATGAGCCTGAACGGAACGAGGAGTTGGACGCATGCCCCACGCGCTGCGTCCTTTTTTTTCCAGAGAGTCCTTGGCGCGAGGGAGTGGCTTCAGCTGCGGACACCTGACCGGGGCCTGGGGAAGACAAGGGCGCCGAGGATCAGGACGGCAAGAAGGCCTAGAGCGACGAAGAGGCGTGGACTGAGCGACACGCGACGGCGGGGGCTGGAGCGGCCGGCGAAGTTCGAGATGTGACCGCCGAGGACGTAGGCGTTTCCGGAGAGGGCCTCGTCGGTCTCATAGACGGCGTTGCCGCCGATCACCAGGGTTCGGCCGGAGATGCGGGCCTGGGAGTCGACGACAGTGTTACCTCCGACGACGGCGACGTTTCCACCGACGCGCCCGGTGACGGTGACGTTGCCGAATAGTACGAAGATGTTGCCGGAGAGTTCGCCTTCGATCTGCACGGAGCAGAAGAGGCAGGTGGCGTTGTGGACGCCCTGTCCGGGAGCGACAAAGATGTCCTGGCCAAGGTAGGTTCGGCTCCCTGCCCGGTGGGCATGCCCTCCGACGGGCGTCTCAGAGGCAGGGACCTGCGCATTCAGGGTGACGGCGAAGCAGAGGAGAGCCGCGAGTTTGATGGCTTGGCCGGGCAGAGGTTTGCTCCTGATCTTACGGGAGATGACACGGGTGGCGACGGTGGGCGTGTTTGCTCGAGTGTGTAGCTTCCGTTCCGTTCCTTGGAATTGCGAACAGATTGAGTTACGCAGGCCGACCGCCCCGGGTTCCGCTGCTGAGGAGTTTTCTGGAATCCCTGGAAGGTCCCGTGCGGGGGTCTTGCAGTCGGGCGGATCAGCTGGCCATTACCGCTGTTGTCTGGACTTCCCGCGCCTAGACCCGTAGCCATAGCGGTTGCGGCGTACGAAGAAGATGATGCAACCGATGATGCCGGCCAGGATGAGGAGCGGGCCCGCGAGGACGGCAAACCCCAGGCTGCTCGAGAAGATCGCACGGTCGCCGTGGACGGACGCGCTGGGTGCGATGTCGGTGGAGCTGAGGGCGGCGGCCAGGTCTCCGCCGATATGGGCGTTGTCGCCGAGGTGAAGGCTGCTGAAGAGGAGTGCGACGTCGCCGGAGATGGTACGGTCCGGGCTGGCGGAGACGGTTCCGAAGAGAACCGCCACGTCTCCTTTTACGTCACCCTGGATGTTCACGGTGCAGAACGCGCAGGCGACATCTCCGACCGCCTGGTCCTCCTCCACGTTGATGGTGGAGAAGATGGCGACGCGGTCGTTGCCGGATTCATGCTTGCCCCCGCGATAGAGAGCGAGGACGAAAACTACGGCCAGGAGGAGCTTCGACATAAGCGACTTACCTCAATGAGAGAAGTGTAGGCCGAGTTGGAGTGGGGTGTAGTGACAGATGTCATTCGCGCGAGATGGCGTGCCGGGGGCCCGTATAGGAGGCGAATGCTAGGCTTAAACACGTGATGAGCCGAGATCTGCCGAAAGCGTATGAACCGAACGAGATTGAAGAGCGCTGGGCCGAGTACTGGGTCAGGGAACGGCTGTTTGACGTTCCCGCGATGCCGGAGGGTACAGGCCCCGAAAGAAAAAAGTTCACCATGTTGCTTCCTCCGCCGAACGTTACGGGGCGGTTACATATGGGACACATGCTGAACCAGACGGAGATGGACATCCTGACGCGGTGGCACCGGATGCGGGGTGACGTGTGCGATGTGGATTCCGGGCACGGACCATGCCGGGATTGCGACGCAGATGATGGTGGAGCGGCAGCTTGCGGCTGAAGGAAAGAGCCGGGAGGCCATGGGTCGAACTGCGTTTGTGGACCGCGTGTGGGAGTGGAAGGGCGTGTATGGCGGCGCGATCCTGGACCAGATGAAGAGGCTGGGCGCGAGTGTGGACTGGAGCCGCGAATACTTCACGATGGACGCGCGGTTAAGCCGGGCGGTGACCGAGGCTTTCGTTCGGCTACACGAGCAGGGCCTGATCTATCGGGGAGCTTACATCGTGAACTGGGACCCGGCGATCAGGACGGCGGTGTCCGATCTCGAGGTGGTGCACGAGGAGCGCGTGGGCAGGATCTACCATGTGCGGTACCCGCTGGCTGACGGGACGGGCTCGATCGTGATTGCGACGACGCGGCCGGAGACGATGCTCGGGGACGTGGCGGTGGCGGTGAATCCGAACGATGAGCGATACGCCGGGTTTGTGGGGAAGATGCTTCGGCTTCCGCTGAGCCGGTGAGTGGAGGGCAGGAGCGCGAGATTCCGGTAGTTGCGGACGAGTGGGCAAATCCGGAGTTTGGGACGGGCGCTGTGAAGGTGACGCCGGCGCACGATCCGAACGACTTCGAGATTGGGCAGAGACACGGATTGCCGCAGCTGACGGTACTTGACGAGCGGGCGCATGTGTCGCTGACGGGCTCGCCGTATGACGGGATGGACCGGTACGTGGCGCGGGAGAGGATTGTCGAGGACCTGCGCGAGCTGGAGCTGCTGGTGGAGGTGAGGGAGCATGTTCACGCTCTGGCGACGAGCCAGCGGAGTGGCGTGGTGATTGAGCCACGGCTCTCGATGCAGTGGTTTCTGAAGATTCAGCCGTTGGCGGATAAGGCCATCGCCGCAGTGAAAGAGGGTCACATCCGGTTTACTCCGGAGATGTACGCCAAGACCTACTTCGAGTGGATGGGCAACATCCATGACTGGTGCCTTTCGCGGCAGCTTTGGTGGGGGCACCGCATTCCGGCCTGGCACTGTGTGGCCTGCGGGCACACGACCGTTGCCAGGAGACGCCAGCATGCGTGCGAAGATTGCGGAGCTGCGGGAGAGGCTCTGCGGCAGGAGACGGACGTGCTGGACACGTGGTTTAGCTCGGGGCTGCTGCCGTTTACGGTGTTTGGGTGGCCGGAGCAGACGCCCGATCTCGCGGAGTTTTACCCGACCGAGCTGCTGGTGACGGGGTTCGACATCCTGTTTTTCTGGGTTGCGCGAATGATCATGCTGGGCACCCACTTCATGTTGGACGTGCCCGTGCCGGATGGAGCTGGCGGCCTGCAGCCGCGCACGCTCGAAGATGCCGTACCGTTTCGCGAGGTCTACATCCATGCGCTGGTGCGGGACGCGGACCGGCAGAAGATGTCGAAGACGAAGGGCAATGTGATTGACCCGATCGACATCATTGGACGGTTCGGGACCGACGCGGTGCGATTTACGCTGGCGAGCATGGCCTCACCTGGGACGGATATTGCGTTCAGCGAAGCGCGGACGGAGGGCAACCGCGCCTTTGCGAACAAGATCTGGAATGCGGCGACGGTTTCTGTTTCTCCAAATTGATCGGGCGACCGAAGCCGGTTACAAATTTCCGATGCGCGATGTTGGCGCACCCTTGACGGAGTTGCCGGAGGATACGCCGCTTGAGACGCGATGGATCTTTGCGAGGATAAGTGCGGTATGCGCGGAGGTGGACCGGGCGCTCAAGCGAGTATCGCTTCGATGAGGCGGCGAATGCGGTGTACCAGTTCTTCTGGGGGGAGTTCTGCGACTGGTACCTGGAGCTTGTGAAGCTGCGGCTGGAGTTTGGCGAAGACAAGAAGCAGAACGCAGTTACGGCGGTGACGCTGACTCCCTGGTGGGCGTGTTTGAGAGCTCGCTGCGACTGCTTAGTCCTTTTATGCCTTTTATCACCGAAGAGATCTGGCATGCCCTGTACGGGGACCAGGTACCGGCGAAGTCGATAGCGCTGACCCGATATCCGCAGGCAGCGGACTTCCCTCTGACGAGGTCTCGGTCCGCGCCATCTCGACGCTGCAGGAGTTGATCGTGACGGTGCGCGGGCTACGCAAGGAACTTGGAATTCCCGAGAAACAGGCTGCCGCGATCCGCTTGCACGGAGACAATCGGATGTTGGCGCTGGCGGACGCCAATGCCGATATGCTGGCGCGGATGGCTCGTGTGGCCTCGGTCGAGTTTTCGAATGAGGCTTTGACGGGTGGCGATGCGCGGTCTACGGCTGAGTTCGATGTGGCCGTGGTGTATGAGCGGCAGTCGATGTTCTGGCCGAGCGGGAGCGGCTGTGAAAGAGATCGCACGGCTGGAAAAGGGTTTGGCGGCGGCGGAGCGACAGCTTGGAAATGAGGGATTTGTCGCAAAGGCGCCGGCGCATATCGTTGAGGGTCTTGAGGAAGCAAGCGGCGGAGACGCGGGGGCTCTACGAGAAGGCGAGGATCGCGATGGAGGCGCTGCCAGCTGTGTAGAGAGAGGCTGACAATGGCTACGTTGGCATTGACGTCTGATGGGGAGAGGAGAAATTTCATGGCAATTCAGAGCACGCCGCATACGGAGAGTCAGCAGAACGCAGACGCTGCTCAGAGCGATTTGGAGGTAAACCAGGCCGCACAGGACGCGGGCACTGGAGGGGATGCCGGGTTGTACGAGAATATGGACGGAGCCCAGACCGGCGGCACGAGAGCCTTTAACGCGAACGCGAGTGGGGGCTCGAAGCACAATACCGAGCAGTTTTCGGCTGCGCAGTATGGTTCGGTGAACACGCGGACGCCGCAGAGCGACAACCAGGGCATCACCAACCACTCAGCCACGGAGGAGAGCGCACGGCAGGAGAAGGTGGTGAGCCAGAGGCCGGATGCGCTTGCCGGTGTGAATACCGAAGGCAACAAGATCTAGCGATCAGTCGCAAGTAACAGTAGAAGCGCCGGCTCGAGGCGGCGCTTCTTCTGCTGAGGCTCAGATCGACATGAGCGACTTACTGCCCGCGGTGCTGCTTTCCGACACGGGTGATGTTCTGGGGCGGTTCGCGCAGGCCGGTGGGGTGAGAGCCCTGGCGAAGATTGCCCTCGGGTTTGGTGAGGGCATTTTCCTTGTCATTGGCGTATTTGCTGGCTTTCCACTTACGTGTGCGGCATGCGAATGTGAGTGTCCGCCCTGATCCGGGAGGGGTACGGGATCCACGGACGCACCTTCGAGCCCATGGGTGTCGAAGTCTTTCATGGCCTGTTGATCGGTCGGGTGGGTCTTGGTATCTGCTTTTTTGCGTGTCTCGGTGTGCTTGTGACTGCTGGACATGTCAGGAGACTCCCTTTGTTTGGTTGGTCTGGCCGATGAGGCTGCTTTCTGGACCGGGTTGAGCTGCCGAGGTGTTGACCGGCGTTTCCCCGAAGTCCTGTGCGCCATAGTCGTAATCGGTACCGCCATCGGCCTGTTGCTCTGGCGGAAGCTGCTTTCTGCGCTCTTCCTCGTTGAGCCCCCAACCTTGCTCATGCGCGTACTCCCCCGCTAGACCTCGCGCATGTTCGCCGAAACCCCGAGGCTCTACGGGGCGGGTTTTGTCATTGCTCTGCATGGAAACCTCGCTCTTTCTCAGCAGTGAGATGAGACAGGCCGGGGTAGAGTTTCCCGAGGGCACGGCGGACGCTGCTTAGTTCGCGGCGCTCACTTTCTCCTGTACTTGCTGGTCTACGGCGATGGTGACGTTTTCGTGTTTGATGTCAAGGCGAAGGCGGTTGAAGAGGCTCATGTAGATGTTTGCGATCCAGACAAGGGCAAACCATGAGATGAGATAACCGCGCCAGTCCTCATAGAGCAGATGAAAGCGAGTCACGACCAGAAAGAAGGCCGTCACGTAGTGGCTGAAGCAGTACTCGCAGGTGAACAGGTAGAAGAACTTTCTCGTGAGCAGTGGCTTGCAGTTCTGGCTTTTGTCCCTGCAGAACTCGCGTGGTTCCCGAAAGACCTCTTCATGGGTGACGGTCCAGGAGGCGCACGCGATGGGCAGTGCGAGAAGGATGAGGTAGGCGAACTGGTGTGCGAGCGTCATCATCTTAGGTTCAGTGGCTAGCAGTAAGATGCAGGTGGCGGCCGGAGGACTGATGCAAATGGACTGGAAGAGCAAGCGGGTCAGACGGGTTCTGGAAGCAGCGCTGGCCGAGGACAAGGCTGCCAATGATGTAACTACAACGCTGACTGTGGACCCGCGGGTCCGGGCGACAGGAACGATTGTGGCCAAGCAGCCATGCGTCGTCTCGGGGCTGGGCTCGATCCCGGTGTTTCTGGAGATCTTCGCCGAGATGAGCGCGGCACCGGTAGGGCGTTTTGAGGTGGTCAGCCATCCGGAGATCTTCGACGGGGTGCGGGTGAGAGAAGGGCCAGACGCTGGCGGTGATCCGGCACAATGCAGCCGCGATCCTGTCGTGCGAGCGAGCGATTCTGAACCTGATGCAGCGCATGAGCGGGATTGCAACGATGACGAACGATTACGTAAAGGCATTGGCGGGAACAAGGACCAAGGTGCTGGATACACGGAAGACGATTCCGGGGTTGCGCGCGTTGGACCGATATGCGGTGTGCTGCGGTGGGGGTTTGAATCACCGGCAGGATCTGCAGGACGGGATCCTGATCAAGGGAAGCCATATCGCGCTTGCGGGTGGTGTACGGGAGGCTCTGAAGCGAGCTCTAAAGGGCCGGAAGCAGGGCCAGGTGGTGCAGGTCGAGGTCCGCTCGCAGGAGGAACTGGAGGAGGCGATCGCCGGCGGTGCGGAGGCGATCCTGCTGGACAACATGACGGCTTCGGCGGTGAAAAGGGCAGTGAAGCGCATTCACGAGGCACTTCCGGGTGTGCCGGTTGAGGCCGCCGGAAGCGTGACGCTTGACTCGGTGACGTCCTATGCCGAGGCGGGTGTGGACTATGTAACTGTGGGTGCGCTGACTCACTCGGTGATGGCCGCGGATCTCAGCATGCGGATCACGACGGACATATCGTAGAGAGGTGGCGGGACACGAAGAGGACAAGTGTGGGCGTGTTTGATGTAGCGGCGGTGAATCGAGGGTTGGTGGGCACGCGGTTTGCGGGGAAAGTCGCGGCACTTCGCTTCGGTGGGGTCCACCAACACGCTGGCGATGGCGGAGGCCCAGGCAGGTGCCCGAGAGGGTGTTTGGGTTGCGGACGAACAGACGGCCGGACGGGGGCGGGGTGGCCATAAGTGGCACTCGGTCGCGGGAGACGGGCTGTATGTGAGTGCGCTGATTGTGCCCGAGGTTGCTCCGGCGCGGGCGCGTGTGGATCTCGCTTGCAGCGGGTCTGGCAGCGCGGGAGGCGATTGCGGAAGCGAGCGGGCTCTGTACAGACATCCGATGGCCCAATGATCTTCTGCTGAACGGACGCAAGTGCGGCGGGATTCTGGTCGAGAGCGCGATCTCCGTTGGGGTAGCAGGCGATGCGGCCGAGACGATGCGGTATGCGGTGATCGGCATTGGGCTCAATGTGAGCCAGGAGAGGCTTCCCGAAGGAGCTGCGAGGGGTTGCAACCTCGTTGCGGATGGAAGCAGGACGGGAGGTGGCGCGGGAGCGAGTGCTGATCGGGCTGTTGCGCGGGTTGGAGGACGAGCTTGGGCGCTTACAGGCGGAGGCCGAGAGGCGGATTGGAAGGCAATGGCTTACTGGTGCGGTTCGCGGCGGCTTCGACCTGGGTGCGGGGGAAGCGGGTGCGGGTTAGCGAGGGGGTGGACAGCTATACTGGCATCACGGCGGGCCTCAGCCCAGATGGATTTCTGCTGGTGGATTCGGTGAGTTTAGACGGAGATTCGCGGCTCCATCCAACGCACGGTCTTGTCTGGCGGGGTGCGCGAACTGGACTAGCCTCAAGGGCGAGGCGGGAGAGCGACGATGCTACTGGCACTCGATGTCGGAAACACCAACATTGTGCTTGGCCTGTACCGGATGAGCGGGAGGGTGCCGCGCCGGAGATGGTGGCGAACTGGCGGGTGAGCACGCCGGTAGCCCATACGGCGGATGAGTTCGGGCTGCTGCTGAAGAACCTTTTCGCGCTACGGGGACTGGACCTGGCTTCGGTTGACGGGATCGCGATCTCGTCGGTGGTGCCTCCGCTCGACTCGGCCCTGCGGCAGATGTGCGATCTCTATCTGAAAGTTAAGCCGCTGTTCATCGAGCCTGGCGTGAAGACGGGCGTTCCGGTGTTGACGGACAATCCTTCGGAGGTGGGTGCGGACCGTATCGTGAACTGCGTTGCGGGGTATGAGCGGTTCCACGGGCCGGTGATCATTGTGGATATGGGAACGGCGACGAAGTTCGACGTGGTCTCGAAGAACGGCGAGTTTTTGGGCGGGGCTATCGCGCCGGGACTGGGAATTTCTGCCGAGGCGCTTTTCGCGCGAGCCGCGAAGCTGCCTAGGGTTGAAGTGAAGAAGCCGTTGAAGGTTATTGGAACGGGAACTGTCGATAACATGCAGATCGGGCTCTACTACGGATACATCGGCCTGGTGGACGGGATTCTTGAACGGATGCTGGCGGAGATGGGACCGGAGACCAAGACCATTGCGACTGGCGGCGTTGGCGGGGCTGATCGCGGGTGGTTCGAAGTACATCGAGGTTGTCGACGAGATGCTGACGCTGACGGGGTCTGCGAATCATCTATGAGCGTAACCTGGACCGAAACAGAAGACGCGGGGTCTCTGCTTAGCCTCGCCGGAGCTAGGAGCCATCGGCCGTTGTTTCCTGGACATGCAGAACTACTTCAACTACTTCACCGAGATCGAGGAGCGATTTCAGCAGAGGCGTGGATCGCTTCTGATGCTTTCGACGCTGGACTGGGCGCTGATTGAGACGTGGCGGGAGGGGGGCGTTCCGCTGGAGGCGGTGCTGCGTGGAATCGATGATGCGTTCGACAAGTTCGATGCCAAGATGCTGCGGTCGCGGACTCGAGTGAGGAAGGTGAACGGGCTGGCGTGGTGTGCGCAGAGCGTCCTTGAAGCGGTGGAGGGAATGACGGAGGCGGCTACGGGTTCGGAATGCGCCGTGGTTGCCGGGGGCTCGCGGGAGAGTGGGTTCGAGGGGGAGCGGGTGAGTCGGTACCTCGAATGAGAATGCTGTCCGTTTGGAGGGATTAGCCTTGCCAGCGCTTGCGCGAGATTTGGGCAAGGAGGTCGTGAGCCGGTTGCGGGCGCTTGCGGAGCAGAGTCGCCTTGGACGCGGAGAGACGCTTGAAGAGTTGGACAGGACGCTCACGGTGCTAGAGGAGCGGATGGTAGGAGCGCTCATGACGGTCACGCCGGAGGAGGTACTCGTGGGTCTTCGGGAGCGGGCTGCACAGGAGTTGGCACCTTACCGTGGGAAGATGCAGGCCGTCCAGATCAAACAGGTGCAGCAACAGTTCCTGCAGAAGCGTTTGATGGAGGCGCATGGTATCCCGAGGCTGAGTCTGTTTTATATGAGCCACGAATGAAGGTGACGATCGAAAAGCTGGTGTATGGGGGCGATGGTCTAGGACGCGAGGCGGATGGGCACGCGGTCTTTGTTCCCTTCGTGCTGCCCGGCGAATTGGTGAAGATTCCGCCACGGGAGAGCGTGACGGCGCTCTCAGGGCAAATCTCGTCGGGATCGATAAGGCTTCGCCGCGGAGAGAGTGAAGGCGCGTTGCAGACACTTTGGGCGGTGCGGGGGTGCCAATATCAGCATGCCTCGTATGGGGCGCAGATTGCAATCAAGGCGGACATCCTGAGTGAGACGCTGGAGCGTGTGGGGCTTCGCAACCGGCCGGGGATCGTGGTACATGCGGGGGAGCCGTGGGGATACCGTAACCGCATTCGGCTCCGGGTTGAGGTCGTGGATGGCGTGATCAGGTTTGGTTACAATCTGCGCGAGACGAGGGAGTTTCTGCCGATTGAGGAGTGCCCGATTTCGGCGCCTGTTCTCTGGAGAGCGGCCTCCTCGCTGATGGAATTGTGCGCGCGCGATCCGATGTGCGCGCTGTGGCTGGAGGCAACGACTGAGGTCGAGTTCTTTACGACGGGAGATGAGCAATCGCTACAGATGACGTTGTTTTTGCGAGAGGAGAGATCGGCGGGCTTTGCAGAGTTCTGCGAGAAGGTGAGGAGTGTGGTGGGGAAGGTGGTGGGGGTGGGGGTGGTTTTTGGGGATGGTGGGGGGTTGCGGGGGCTCGAACGGTTGAGCTGGGGGAAGGGCGGGATGATGTATGTTGTTGAATCGAAGGGGTATTGGGTGTCGCGGGGAGGGTTCTTCCAGGTGAACCGGTGGCTGGTGGGGGAGTTGGTGCGGGTGGTGACGGAAGGCCGTAAGGGATTGATTGCATGGGACTTGTTTGCTGGTGTGGGTTTGTTTTCGCGGGTGCTGGCGGACAAATTTCGAGGAGGTTGTGGCGGTGGAGGCAAATGCAACAGCCATAAGGGACTTAGCGTCGGCGAAGGTGGCGAACCTTCGGGGTTTGGCGGTTTCTGTGGTGGATTACCTGCGCGTTGCGGTTGTTGGGCGGGAGCGGCCGGACCTAGTGGTCATGGATCCTCCGCGGGCAGGGGTGGGCAGGGAGGTTTGTGAGCTTCTGGTGCGGCTCCAAGTGCCCGATATTGTGTATGTTTCGTGTGATCCGACGACGCTCGCGAGGGATTTGCGGCTGATGGTAGACTCCGGCTACAACCTCGCTGAGCTGCACCTGGTTGACCTGTTCCCGCAGACGTTTCACCTGGAGACGGTGGCTGTTTTGCAGCGTTAATCGTGGTGAGTTCGTGGTGAACGGGTGGTACGGTTGCGGTCTGCTGCTGGTGAGTTTCGCGACGCGGGTCTCGGGACGGCTAGGTCTGCCCTGGAAGGGCGCGGGACCGCCTCCCGAGAGATGAAGCGGGCTCCGGGGAAGACGAAACCTGCCTGGGGCACGATCAAACCTGCTCGGGGCACGTTCAAGCCTGCTCGGGGCACGTTCAAGCCTGCTCCGCCGCCGGGACTCTGGCCGCGCAGTGAGCGGATCGCACACCTGAGGTTTCGAGCAGGCGCCGCTGCTGTGGGCGACGGTCTTCTTTGCGGTGGGTGAGGTGATGGCGCGGAGCGGGTGGCGTCCACCGGCGGCTTCTGCTCGCGGCGGTGGTGATGATGATTGCGCTTTGCGTGTGGGGCTTGCGCGGGGCGTTTCGGGTGGTGCTGGTTCCGGTGGCGGGGCTTTGGATAGTGGTGGGGACGTGGTGTGCGGAGGTGCGGCCGGCGCCTTCGCCGCAGACGGCACTGCTGGGGTATGCGGACAACCTTGGGCGCGAGGTGCGGGGGCGCGTGGTGCGGGTTCGGACGCTGCCGCCAAGGGCAGACACGAGCGATGAGGATTCCGATGGGTGGCGGGGAGAGCAGGATGAGCAGGCGGCGGCGGTGGGTGCGCTGCAGGTGGATGTGGCGGTGGACGAGATCGAGTACCTGACGCCGGATGTATCGGAGATGGTGCCGATGACAGGCGGTGTGCGGGCGACACTGATTGCGGATGAGGGGGTGCTGCCGGAGCTGCGGTGCGGCGATGAGATCGAGGCTCCGATGCGGATGCGGGAGCCGGAGCGGTATCGGGATCCGGGGGCGTGGCAGTATGCGGATTACCTGCTGAGCCAGGGAATGAGTGTCCATGCGAGTGTGCATGCTTCAAAGGTGCGGGTGAATGGTGATTCGGGTACTTCGGCAGGGTCGTGAGGCGATTGCGGGGGAGAAGCGGGTCCTTGGCTCTGCTCAGGATCAGAAGGGGGTGGGCGATCGAAGCGATCGGGGTATCGGGTTTCCGAAGGGTGCTCCCCTGTTCTCGTCCGCGATGTGGGGGTGCAGGATGCAGGCGGCGCAGAGCTGGGCGAGCGGGCGGGTGCTCGGGTTTGTGCGGTCCCGGCCGAACCGGATGCTGCCACGGCTGATGCGCCTGTCGGCGGACGACGCCGGGATGTTGAACGCGATGCTGTTTGGAGACCGGGTGGGTCTAAACCATGCGCTGCGGCTGGGGTTCGAGCGGACGGGATCGTTTCACCTGTTTGTGGTCTCGGGAATGCACCTGGCGCTGGTTGCGGGTGGGATCTTCTGGATGGCCCGGAGGTTGCGGCTGCGGGACTGGCTGGCTACGTCGGTGACGATCCTGCTGGCGGGCGGGTATGCGGTGCTGACGGGGTTTGGGGCACCTGTTCAAAGGGCCCTGGGGATGACGACGATCTTTCTGCTGGCGCGACTGCTTTCGAGAGAGCGGAGTGTGCTGAATGCGCTGGGCGCTGCCGCGATGGCGGTGCTTGTACTCGACCCTGCGGCGCTGTTTGAGGCGAGCTTCCAGATGACGTTTCTGGCGATTGTGGCGATTGCGGGGATCGCGGTTCCGCTGGGAGAGCGGAGCTTTGTACGGTATGCGCGGGCGGCGCGGGGACTGCGGGAGGAGTGGAGAGATGCGGCGATGGAACCGCGGGTGGCGCAGTTCCGGGTGATGCTGCGGGTGTGGGGAGAGGCCCTGGCGGGGGTGCTGGGGGGCTGGGCGTTTGGCTTGCCCGCGGCGGCGGTGCGGTGGTCGTTGTGGGCACTCGAGCTGGCGCTGATCGGGACGGTGGCGGAGATGGTGATGGTGCTGCCGATGGCGGAGTACTTCCACCGGGCGACGGTGTTTGCGCTGCCGACGAATGTGCTGAGCGTGCCGCTGGTGGGGGTGCTGGTTCCAGTGGCGGTGCTGCTATTTGTGTGCGATCCTGCTGAGCCCGTGGGTCGCGGCGATTCCGGGTGCGGCGACGGGGATGCTGCTCCATGGGGTGACGGGGGTGATTGGGCGAATTAGCCATGTGGCGGCGGCGGATGTGCGGGTTCCCGGGCCGGTTTGGTGGGTGGGGGTGCTGGCGCTGGTGGGGTGGGGAGGGTGCTTCTGGGCGGTTCGACGGAGCTGGAGATGGGCTGCCGGTGCGGCGTTGGCGCTGCCACTGATCGCCGTAATGGTGCTGTGGCCGGAGCGGGCGGTGGACGACGGCGGGGTTGATGGAGGTGACGGCGATCGATGTGGGGCAGGGCGATTCCCTGCTGGTGGTGGGCGCAGATGGGCGGACGATGCTGGTGGATGCGGGCGGGCCGGTGGGCGGAGTGACGGAGGCTGCCGCCGCCACGGCGAGCTTTGATGTGGGGGAGGAGGTGGTATCGAGCTACCTGTGGTCGCGGAGGCTGCGGCGGCTGGACGTGGTGGCGCTAAGCCACGCGCATAGCGACCACATGGGCGGGATGCCGGCGGTGCTGCGGAACTTCAGGCCGAGGGAGCTGTGGGTGGGGATCGATCCGGACTCGGAGGCGTACCGGGCGCTGCTTGAGGAGGCGCGAGAGCTCGGGATTACGGTGCGGCACTTCCATGCGGGGGATGCGTTTCCGTGGGGAGCACAGAGGGTGGAGGTGATGTCTCCGTTTGCGGGGTATGCCAATGCGGGTGTGCCGAAGAATGACGACTCGCTGGTGATGCGGGTGCGAGTTTGGCGCGGGAAGCGTGCTGCTGGAGGGGGATGCGGAGGGGCCGAGTGAGCGGGCGATGGTGGCGGGCGGGCTAGTGAGGCCGGTGACGCTGCTGAAGGTGGGGCACCATGGGAGCCGGAGCTCGACGTCGCCCGAGTTTTATGCGGCGGCTGCGCCGAAGGAGACGGTGGTCTCGGTGGGTAAGGGGAACACGTTTGGGCATCCGCGGGGCGAGGTGATTGCGCGAATTGCGGAGGGCGGGGCGGGGATGTACCGGACGGATGAGTTTGGGCTGACGACGTTTCTGATCGGGCGGGATGGGGGGATTCGTGAGTTGGTGGGGGATGGGGTGCGGTGAGTGTGGCGGCTTGTCAAGGTTGAGCTGCGGAGGTTGTGATCCGGCTTGGTGCTCAGCCTGATCAACGTTTGCAGTCTCGGTTCCGTCACGAGCCATTTTGTATCAGGTCGCAGGATCGGATTTTTCATCCAACCCTGAAGGTCTGACCTGGGGCCGCTGCTGGCTGCCGGGACGTGAGCGGCTTCGGGAATGTTGTTTTGCATAAAGAGGACTTTTGTACTCCCCACTGAAGAGAGAGACGTTGCCCTGGGTGACGCGCAATACCTGGGATGCCTTATTTCCAGACGGACGACGGGTTGCCGTGGCATCCGGTCGGGCAGAACGACGCGATTACGTGGCGCGAGCTTAGCCCGCTGTTTCGGAGGAAGGATGTCGCGGCTGTGGAGGCTTACCTGGCGATGCTTGCCGAGCATGGCGTGACGTGCATGCGGCTGATGCTGGAGTACTCGCAGGTTCGCCATCGCTATTTCGAGACGGCAACGGGACGGTGGTCGGCGAACATGGTGCAGTACTGGGACGACCTCTTTGCGCTATGCGAGCAGCGCGGGATCCGGATTCTGCTGACGCCGTTCGATACGTTCTGGATGTGGCTGAGGTTTGCGCACCATCCGTATAACCGGAGGCGAGGCGGGCCGCTTGGGCATCCTTCGCGAGCACTTTTGTCCAGGGCGACGAGGGAGGCGATCAAGGCGCGACTGACGTTTGCGGCGGAGCGCTGGGGCGGGTCGGGGGCGCTGTTTGGGTGGGACCTTTGGAACGAGATACATCCGGCGCATGCGGAGATGAGCGCCGAGCCGTTTCTGGAGTTTATCGAGGATCTGAGTGCGCATGTGAGGGCGGTGGAGATGCGGAGCTTTGGGCGGACGCATCCGCAGACGGTGTCGCTGTTTGGGCCGGAGCTGAAGGATCGGGCGCCGATGAAGATGGAGCACGCGATCTTTCGGCATCCGTCGCTGGACTTTGCGACGATTCATATCTATGAGCATGGAACGATTGATAACCCGAGGAACACGGTGGATGCGGCGGTTGGGATGGGGCGGATCGTCCGGGAGTCGCTGGCGGAGATCACGGACGGGCGGCCGTTTCTGGATACGGAGCATGGGCCGATTCACCGGTTCAAGGATCGGCATCGATCGCTTCCGGAGCCGTTTGACGACGAGTATTTTCGGCAGATGCAGTGGGCGCACCTGGCGAGCGGGGGCGCGGGTGGAGGGATGCGGTGGCCGAACCGGCACCCGCATAGCCTGACGGCGGGGATGAGGGTGGCGCAGCGGGGGCTGGCGCGGTTTCTGCCGGAGATCGAGTGGGGGCGGTTTGCGCGGGTGAATGTGAGCGATGGCCTGGAGGTTTTTGGCGGGGATGGGCGGCGTACGGCGCGGGCTGGCGCGCTTTGGGTGTGCGACGGGGGACCAGGCGATTGTGTACCTGCTGCGGCGGGATCGGCTGCTTCGAGGCGGGTTTGTGAACAGGGCGACTGTGACGGGGGTTTCGGTGAGGGTGCCGGGGCTGTGTGCGGGGCGGTACCTGGTCTGCGCCTGGGATACGGTTGCGGGGGAGCTGCTGGAGCGGACGTCGCAGGTGCTGGGAGGGGATTTGCGGGTGAGCGTGCCGGCATTTGCGGGGGATGTTGCGCTGGCGATCAAGCGGGCGGGGGATGACGATCGGGGTGAGGACCGGGCGATTTGCGCTGGTATTTTTCGCGCGGGCGCGGGTCTAACGTAGCAGGAGAAAAGCGGGAGGTGCCGATGGGGATGGAGACGACGGGGGACGCGGGTGTTGAGCGGGCGGGGATGACGGCGGAGGAGCGGGAGGAGGAGGGGAAGCTGGTTCGGCGGCTGCAGATGATGATGAACATGGTGATGCAGGTGATCGCGCAGGACGGGTCGCTGTCGGTGGATGAGGCGTCGCAGATGATTGCGGACAGCCGGAAGGCGGCGCTGGCGATGTTTCCGGGGAAGGAGCTGGCGTATGACCTGATCTGGCGGCCGCGGTTTCAGAGGCTGATGCGGGAGCGGTTTCGGATCATGTGACCTGTGGCGGCGTTGGTCAGGGTATTTGCGGGAGGGCCGTTGAGGGGTGTCTTGACGGGGGTGGCGAGGCCGACCACTTCGGTGATGGTGTTGGCGGCGAAGTTTGAGATCCAGAGATTGCCGCTCGGGTCGATGGCGATGGCGAAGGCCTGGAGGGAGGTGGGGGTGGGTGCCCAGCCTGAGGCGGGGGAGAGGATCTGGCCGGGGTGAGGGGCGGTGGCGCCGGCCAGCTCGGTGATGGAGTTGCCGCGGAAGTTGGCGACCCAGACGGTGCCGCTGCCGTCGATGGCGATGCCTTGCGGGTGATTGAGGCCACCGCCGGTGAAGCCGGTCGAGAGCACGGCGCCGGTGGGGAGACCTCGGAGATGCTGTCGCCGAGGTAATTGGCGACCCAGATGTTGCCGGCGGCGTCGAGGGCGAGACCGGAGGGGGTGTTGCAGCAGGAGACGGTGGTGATCTGCTGGCCGTCGGGGGAGATGTGGCTGATGCTGTTGCCGCCCATGTTGGCGATCCAGGCGGAGTGCGAGGCGTCGAGGGCGATGGCTACGGGGAAGGCGAAGGCGCTTGAGAAGTAGCCGGAGGCGCCTGAGAGTGGCTGTCCGGAGGGGTTGAAGAGGGTGAGGTGGGAGTTGCCGTAGTGACGACCCAGGCGGTTCCGTTGGGGTCGACGGCGGTGGCGATGGGGAAGTTGAGGCCGCCGGTGGAGAAGCCGGTCAGGCCCGAGAGCGACTGGCCTGCGGAGTTGAGGACGGTGACGGCGCCGATGCCGCCGTTGACCGTGTCGGGGCTGTTTTCGTCGGTGACCCAGACGTTGTCGGAGGGATCGATGGCAAGGCCGTAGGACTCGGAGAGACCGAATCCGGTGATGCCGGAGGCGAAGATGGGTGCGCCGAGGGGGGAAAACTGAGAGGCAGCGCCGGGGTAGCTGGCGACCCAGATGTTGCCCTTGCTGTCGATGGCGAGGGGGCCGGGCTCGTTGAGGCCGCCACCCGAGAAGGTGAGGGGGAGGGTCCAGTCAGCGGGGAGCGGACGGGAGGGTGGGGCTGAAGGCGGTCGAGGTTTGGGAGAGGTTGAAGAGGGCTGCGACGTTGGTGCCGGGGTTGCGGACGAGGTTGAGGGCGGCGTCCAGGGTATTGGTCGGAGCGGTCTGGCCGGCGGGGGTGGTGAGGGGGAAGAGCTCCGTGCAGGCGTTAGCGGAGGTGGTGCAGGTGTTGAGGAGGTTTGCGAGCGCGTTGATGCGGGGGGCGGGTGAGGTGCCGGTTGACGGGAAGGTGGGACCGGGTGAGGTGCCGGTGGTGTTTGCCGCGAGCGAGAGGGCGATGGCTACGGCGTTGGCGAGGCCGGCGGTGTTGGTGGGGGTAGCGCCGAGGTTTGCTCCGGGCGAGAGGAACTGAGACAGGGCCCAGGCGGTGGCGGCGGTGGTGGCCTCGTTGAGAACTACGCCCGGCGGAAGACGAGGCGAGGGTGTCGCAGCGACCGAGGGGTGCGATGAGGGTGATGGCGGGGTTGGTGGTCGCGGGGGCGGGGGCTCCGCCGCGGGCGGTGAGGTAGAGCTGGGACGAGGCCGCGGGGCAGGTGTAGCCGCTGGGTATGGAGAAGGCGCCGGCGGCGTCTGTGGTGGCCGGGGAGGAGAGTGCGGCGGGAGCAGAGCCGTTGCCGGTGGTTCCTGCGGCGTAGAGCTGGACTGTCGCTCCGGCGATGGGTTTGGGGCCGGCGAGAGCACTGTGCCGGAGATGGTGACACCGGTTGGCGGTACGGGAGGGACTGGAGGGAGTGGAGAGACTGGGGCGATGGTGCCGCTTCCGCAGCCTGCGAGGAGCAGTGCGAGGCGGCGAGGGCTGGGGCGGCGAGTGCCTGGCGACCTTCGGCGCTTTGCGAGCGGTGATGGTCAGGGTGCGCGGTCCGGGGCAAGTTCAGGCTCAAGTGTCTTTCGTACGGCCGGGGAGTCGTCAGCGATGGGTCAGGGCTCGCCGGGAACAGGTTTGGGGGCTAGACGTCGTTTCCCAGGTGGAAGATGGGCTCAACATCTTCCGCGCGGCCAAGCAACGCCTGCTCTTCTCCAGCGTCCAGGGGCGGAAGTTCTGCGCCACGTCCATTGCGAGGCGGAAGTAACGCTCGTCGCCAGGAGGAAGCGCCGCGGTTACGGGGTGTCCGAGGGTCCAACGCAGACCCAGCCTGGCCTCGTCCGGGTAGGCGGCGGGCTGGTACCAGCAGTTTGGCTCAGGATGGCTCTTCTTCTGCTCATCGGGCCCAGACGGTCTTGGCCATGCCCTTGAGAGCGAGGATGCCGATGCCTTTCTCCTGGGCGCGCTTGAGGATCTGCGGGCCGAACTTTGCCTGGCTGAAGAGAACCCAGTTGACCGGAAACAGGATGGTGTCGAAGGGGTAGCGATCCATGGCAGCGAGGGCGGTCTCGGCGGAGTGGACAGAGAAGCCGATGTAGCGGATCTTGCCTTCTTTCCGGGCAGCCTCCATGGTCTCCATGGCGCCACCGGGGGCAAGAACGGCATCGAGATCGGTCATCTTGGTAAGGGCGTGGAACTGGTAGAGGTCGACGTGGTCGGTTTTGAGGAGCTTGAGGGACTCTTCCAGTTGTTTCCGGGACGCCTCACGGGTTCGGCCTTCGGTCTTGCAGGCGAGAAAGCAGTTTTTGCGATAGGGGGCGAGTGCGGGGCCGAGGCGCTCCTGGGCGTTGCCGTAGCTGGGCGCCACGTCGAAGTAGTTGACGCCGCGATCGACGGCTTCGGAGACGATGTTGCTTGCGGCACCGGTCTCCTCGTCCATGACGACGATGCCGCCGAAGCCAATGATGGAGAGCTTTTCGCCGGTTTTGCCGAGAGTGCGGCGTGGGATGGTGCGCGAGGGTGTGGTGGCGAGAGCGTGCAGGGGGTCACAGCTGGCGACCACCGCGGTGCTGGCAGCTTGCTGGAGGAAGGCGCGACGCTTCATGGTGAACACCCGGGAATAGAGTTTTCCGACGAGGTAATGCTACGCCAGTTTCCCTTCCGTCCGCTCGGCGTGAAGAGCTCCTTCGGACGAGATGCCTAGTGCCGATAAGGGCGGGTGAGGTCGTCAAGGTTGAGGCTGGCGAGGAAGGTGCGGGTGGCGGAGGTGAGTTCGCTGGCGGGCGAAGTCGGGTGGAAGGGCCGTGTCGGTGGTCTCGGCGCGGAGCATGACGGGGATGGGGCGTTCGGGGTCGCGGGAGAAGAGCGAGGATGCGGTGGGGCGGCTGTAGACGAAGCCGAGGTGACGGCGGTTGTCGGAGTACTCGCCGCAGGTAGCTGCCGTTGCAGAGGGTGGTGGCCTCGAGGTACTGGGTGGCTCCGTCGGCGAAGAAGGAGGCGCTGAAGCTGGTGGGGCCGGCTGCGGTTGAGGACGGGGAGTTCGGCGTGCCAGATGGAGTCCTCGCCACGGGCGGAGTGGCAGATGAGGGTGTCGTGGGAGCCGAGGACGGGGGAGATGCCGACGGCGATGTGGGCGGCGGCCGGTGGGCTCGGCAGGGGCGTAGTCGGCCCACTGGAAGATGACGGGTCCGCCGGTGATGGTCTCGTTCCAGGAGCGGGCGAGAGTGTAGGCGCCGACGCGAGCCGGGAAGACGCCGAGGACGGAGGCGTCCTGGGGGGCGGACCTGCGGGCGGCGGCGTGGGCGCGGGCGATGCCGACGCGTGCCGGCGACGGTGAGGACGGCCATAGCGGCGTAGCGGAGGTAGAGGGACGGGAGCGTCGAGTGCCCGGGCTATCGGCGTCTTCAGGGTTGGCGGGCGACTGGGTGGGAGATGCGGGAGCGGGTAACGTTTTGCGCGTGGCGGACGATATAGGTGAGGAGCCAGGTCGCGAAGAGGAAGAGGCAGGCCCCGATGATGTAGTCGGCCATCTCGCCGTGCGGCTGGAGCCGGGTGATGTGGAGGGCGAGAATGTAGTACAGGACGAGGGTGCAGAGGCGGACGAAGTTGAAGAGGTAGCCGAGGAGGATGGCGGCGACGACGAAGGCGGTATGCGCCTGCCAGCGGAAGCGCGACAGGTAGCCGACGATGAGGGCGATCATGCCCATGGTGACGGCGCCGCGGATGCCGTTGCAGCCGGGCGCGATGAACATGCCGAATTCAGGGGTGAACATGAGGCGCATCTGGTCGGGCGTGAGGGGCTGCCCGAGGGCGTGGGCGAAGGCACGGGCGACGTGGGCGGAGGCGTGCTGGAGCGGGAGGTCGACGAGGACGTTGAAGATGTGAGGGACGGGGTTGACGAGGAGGATGAGGAGGATGGGGAAGAGCGCGGCGCGGAAGAGGCGGGTGCCGCCGAAGAGGAGGACGGCTCCTGAGACGTAGCAGAGGGCGACGAGGGAGTTTGGGGGAAAGTAGACGTTCCATTGGGGTGCGACGACCAGGACGAGGACGGCGTGCTCGCGGACGTAGACGGCAAGGGCGGTGGAGGCGAGCAGGAGAAGACCCCACCAGGTACCGTCGATTGCCCAGCCGATGGAACGCCAGGCGCGCAGGATGAGGGCGAGCGAGGCGACGGGGACGAGCATGCCGATGGATTTGAGTGGGTCGGTGACCCATAGGCTCCAAAGGAGGAGGACGGCGGGCCAGATGCTGACGACGCCGAGAGCTGCCGAAAGCGCCGCCAACGCCGCAGCGCTGGTTGCGGAGAGGCTGGGCCGAAGGAGAAGGGGGCGAGAACGGATTGAGCGAAGCGAGGGAAGAGTAGACATGGGAGCTAACCCCGCCCATCCCGGGAGGTTTCAGAGCTTCCGCGGCGGCGGTGTTCGAGCCAGCCGCGGTGTTTGGCAACGTCTACTTGATGCGGAGTTTTCGGTGGGAGAAGAAGAATGCGCCGGCGGATCCGATGACAGCAAGTACCGCGGTGGGATTTTCAGGGGAGTTGACGCAGCCGCCAATGGTTTGTGCATGAAGCAGAGGAGCGGAGGCAAGAAATAGGAGGGCGGTGCCGACGAGCAGAAAGGGGAGCTTTCTTCATTGTGGGTCCTCACGTTGCAAGGTACGATCTGCCTCGGTTGTGTCAATCACCAGTACGCGGAAAGGTGGTGCCGGAGCTCAAAAGGGTGGGGGCCCCGGCGCGTTTGCGGAATCAGTCTCCGTGCTGTGCGAGCCACTGAAGGAGACTGGGGCCCTGGGCGGTTCGGAGGCGTACGCACGCGTCGATGCTGCTTACGGACCGGGGGAGTACACGTTCGGCGGAGTTGACGGGATGAGCGGTGAAGAATGTCGACACCTGTTTTTGCTGGGCGCCGGTGCAGAGATAGGCGGTGGAAGCAACGACCCGAGCACCGGAGGATGGAGTGAGCTGGGCGTTAAGGCAACCCAGTTCGCCTGGATCCAGGTCCACGCCTGATCCTGGGTGTCGCGATTTTCGAGCAAGCCAACGTAAATTCGCCATGTGTCCTGTTTGCGGACCTTTCCGGAGGAGGCGAACTCAAGAGTGCGGGTGATGAGTGCGGGGCTGTGAAGCGGGAAAGCAGGCGGAGCGCCTCCGACTGCCGATTGGGGTCCGCATCGTCCGCAGTAGCGGCGAGCACACGCTCATAGAGCGAGGTATCGGTTGCGGTAAGAGCGGCGACGTTGAGCGCCGCCTGTGCGAGTGCGGGGTCGAGGGTATCGTCTGGCCGGCCCGTGGCGGGAAAGAGGCGGCTGGCCAGGCGCTGCGATTCGGCAAGAATGGCGGGATCGTGGGCGTCGCCGAGGAGTTCAAAGAGGAGGGCACGACGCTGCTGGAGGTCGATGGAGTCGATCTTTTTCGCGGGACCGAGGGAGGCGAAGACCGGGGCAAACTGGGTGGAAGGGCGGCCGAGAGTCGTGGGCGTTCTGAGGGAGTGGCGATTATGGTTTGGAGCTGATTGAGCTGATCGATGGCGGTGTCGAGGACGAGACTGCTGGGATCGGACCTGAGGGCGATGACGAGGGAGAGGAAGTCGGCGACGGGCGTCTGGGCGGTGCGGGTGAGAGCCCACTGATCGCCGAGCAGACCGATCCGTTCGGACGGGGTGAGGGAGGCTTCGGCTTGGGGATGATGGAGCCGAGCTGGGTAGGGGTGTAGAGGGTGCGGTAGTAGCCCTTGGCGTCTGCGTTCGCGTAGAAGAAGGGGGCAGGGGCGTCGGCGGGTGGGGGAAGGCTTGCCTCACCGGGAGTGAGATTGCGGCAGATAGGTCTGCCTGCGGACTTGAGGCAGACGGGAACGGTCCAGTTGAGTGGGCCACCCTGGAAGGTGTCTGCGGGTTGATTCTGTGGGGCTGAGAGGAAGAAGCGGCGCTGCGTGACAGGAGCTCGCCCTGCGGAGATGTCAGAGAAGGCGAGGAGGGGGACGCCGGGCTGGTCGATGAAGCTCTGCATGATGCGGTCGACAGGCTGATGGGAGGTGGCGGTCTGGGCGTTCCAGAAGTCTTCGGCGGTGGCGTTGCTGTAGAGGTGGGCCTGGAGGTAGTTGTGGACGCCCTCGCGGAAGGTCTCCTCGCCGAGGTAGTGCTCGACCATGCCGAGGACGGCTCCGGCTTTGCCGTAGGCGATGCCGTCGAAGAGCTCGTTGATCTGGCGATGGGGTTTCGGCGTGGGCGCGGATGGTGCGGGTAGTGGGGCCGGAGTCGAGGTTGAGGGTGCGGTCGAGGTCCTGGGCGACGTCCTCGGGGATGTTCCACTCGGGGTGCCACTTTGCCAGTGGTTTCGAGGACATCCAGGTGGCGAAGCCTTCGTTGAGCCAGAGGTTATCCCACCACTGCATGGTGACCATGTCGCCGAACCACTGGTGGGCCATCTCGTGGGCGACGACAGAGGCGACGCGTTTCCGGTCGGAGATGGCGGCGTTCTTAGTGTCGAGGAGAAGGTCGGTCTCGCGATAGGTGATGCAGCCGAAGTTCTCCATTGCGCCGGCCTCGAAGTCGGGGAGGGCGACCATGTCGAGCTTGGGCATTGGGTACTTGATGCCGAAGTACTTGTCGTAAAAGGGGAGGATGTACTCGGCAGCTTCGAGGGCGGAGCGGGTGAGGGCGACCTTGTCGGGGGTGGCGCAGGCGCGGATGGGGACGCCGTCGGCGGAGCCCTTGGTGCACTGGAAGTCGCCGACGAGAAAGGCGACGAGGTAGGAGGACATCTTCGGCGTGCGGGCGAAGGTGAGGGTGTGCTTCGGCTGCCCGTGATTCGGGCGGCCGGGTTGTCGGAGACCTGGTTGGTGTTGGAGATGACGGTGTCGCGCTTGTCGACGGTAAGGGCGATGTCGAAGGTGGCCTTGTATGCGGGTTCGTCGAACGACGGGAAGGCGCGGCGGGCGTCGGTGGCCTCGAACTGGGTGACGGCGTAGTTGCGGAGTCTGGTACGCGAGAGATAGAAGCCGCGGAGCTCGTCGTTGAGGATGCCGGTGTAGCGCGATGTGGAGGGTGACGTGGCCGGAGAGGGGCTGGGGAAAGGTGAAGGTGGCCTGCTCTTTGGTGGGATCGAGGGACACGGTGGCAGTCTGAATGGTGCCTTTGCCGGCTCTGTCGCCGCTGCCAGTAGAGCTGGTGACCGACTCGAACTTGATCTCGGCAGCGTTGAGGGTGATGGTCGGGCTGGGCGCGTCGAGGGTCGAGGTCGATGGACTCTTCGCCGGTGAAGGTGGCGGCTTTGAGGTCCGGGGCGAGATGGAGCGAGTAGTGCTCCGGGTGCGCGTTGGCCGGGATGCGCTGGGCGCGAGCCGTGGCGTTGAAGGCGATGAAGCTGAGGGAAAGTGAGCCGAGGAGCTGGAGCGGGTGCGTGATCTTCACATACTGAGGGTACGTGATGGTGGAGGTGAGGTGAAAGACTCGGGCTTGAGCGAGGCACCCCGCCCGTTGCCGGTGAGACTACGCGTACCCAGGCTAGCCCTGGATGGAGGCGGCGCGTTCGGAGTGGCCGGAGACCTCGGAGGCGCGGGCTTCGGCGAAGGCCGCGGCACCGAGCAGAGCGCAGGTATCGTCGAGGATGACGCGAACGGGCATGGCCTCGAGGAGCGGGCGCATGCGGCCCTTGTCGAGGAAAGCCTCGCTGAAGGCCCCGGACTGAAGGGTCTTGAGGACCTTGGGGGCGATGCCTCCGCCGAGGTAGATGCCTCCTGTGGAGAGGACCTTCAGGGCGATGTTGCCGGCCTCGGCTCCGAAGGCGGCGGAGAACATCTGCATGGTCTCGAAGCAGATGGGGCTGGAACCATCCTCTGCGCAGGAGCCGATGACGGCGTTTGGATCCTCGGCGGCGAGGCGGTCGCGGAGCCAGGCGGGCTCCTCCATCTTCTGGTCGTCGCGGAGAAAGGCGTAGACGTTCTTGATGCCGAGGCCGGAGACGACGCGCTCGAAGCTGACGCGGCCGTCGAGGGTTCGACGGAGGTACTGGAGGAGGGCGATCTCGCGATCGTTGCGGGGCGAGAAGTCGCAGTGGCCGCCCTCGGAGGGGATCGGCGTATGGCGGCGCAGGTGTGGATCCCAGATGAGCAGGGCTTCTCCGAGACCGGTGCCGGCGGAGATGAGGCCGCGGTGACCGATGGAGGAGGCGTCGGCCTTGTGTAGCGTGAAGATGGCTGGAGGAGCCGAGCTCGGGGACGCCGTACCCGTTTGCTTCAAGATCGTTGATGAGAAAGATGTGCTCGATGTTGAGGGAATTGGCGAGGTCGCGGACGTCGAGCTTCCAAGGGAGGTTGGTGAGCTGGATGCGGCCGTCTCGCACGGGTCCGGGGCAGCCGAAGCAGGCGGCGACGATGCCGTGCTCGAGGGCCTTGGCGGCCTCGATTGATTCCCCTTCCGGGCCTTCGGCGAGGAACTTGAGGACGACCTCGTCGAGGGAGGCGTGCTCGGCGGCGGGGTACTTCTGGTCTCGGACTGGTTTGAGCTTGCCGCTTTCGAAGTTGTAGAGCGCGAGATGGACCTTGGTTCCGCCGACATCACCTGCAAGGATCATTTTGGGTTAGAGCTCCAGAGTGCCCACCCTATGCGAGCCGCCGGTAGACGTCAAGGTGTTCGGAGGTGCGGGGAGTTTTGCAGCTGCCGCGTCGTCGAGAAGAAAGCGAAGTTTGCGGTTGGACGGGCGGATGAGCTGCGAGGGTAGCCGTTCCGGGTCGTAGGGTCCGGTGAGCACCTCGGCAAGGACGGCGGCCTTTCCCTCGCCCTCGATGAGAAAGGCGACCTCGCGGGCCTGGTTGATGACAGGGGCGGTGAGGGTGATGCGCCAGGTGTCTTTTTGCGGGACGTGGTTGGCGACGGCTAGCCGGCCGATCTCGTTGATGGCCTCCGTATGGGGGAAGAGGGAGGCGGTGTGCCCGTCATCGCCCATGCCGAGGAGGAGTAGGTCGAATGCGGGAGACTCGGCGCCTTCGAGCTTCATGGAGTTGCGGAGGGTGCTCTCGTAGCGACTGGCTGCCTCTTCGGGCGGGAGCTCGCCTTCCATGCGGAAGACGTTTTCGGCGGGAAGGGGGACCTTACTGAGCAGGGCTTCGTTAGTCATGCGGAAGTTCGATTCGGCGTCGGTGGGCGGGACGCAGCGCTCGTCGACCCAGTAGAGCTTGAGCTTGGACCAGTCGATCGCTTTGACGAAGGCCTGGGCCGGATCGGCGAGGAGGGCGAACATGGCTTTGGGCGTGGTTCCGCCAGAGATGGCGACGCGTGCGATGCCGCGGGTGCTGATCGCCCGGGTTGCGAAATCGGTGAAGAGCTGGGCGGCGGCCTGCGCCACCTGTGGGGCGTCGGGCCAGGTGGAGTACGTGACGGTGACGGGGCTGGGCATGGTATTTGCTTCCGAGTTCGGATTGAGCTTTTCGATGGCTTGGAGACAGTCAGCTGCTGGCTCTGCCTGCTGGCAGGACAACGACAAAGCTACAGCAGATTCCCTTCGGGTATGACAACCAGAAGTGCAAAGACAATCGCGACAGCAACAGGTCTGGGGGCTGGGGCTGCGCCTGAGGTTAGAGTTTGCGCCACTTGCGGCCATCAGCCTTGAGCATGGCGTCTGCAGTGGCTGGACCCCAGGTACCCGCGGCGTAGTTAGGGAATTCGCGGACGGGGCTGTTCTTCCAGGCCTCAAGGATCGGCGTGATGAGGGCCCAGGTGGCCTCGACGCCGTCGCGATGGGCAAACAGCGTTCCGTCGCCGAGCATGGCGTCGAGCAGCAGACGCTC
Organism: uncultured Acidobacteriaceae bacterium; assembly: GCA_963752655.1. Classification (GTDB taxonomy): domain Bacteria; phylum Acidobacteriota; class Terriglobia; order Terriglobales; family Acidobacteriaceae; genus Edaphobacter. The sequence goes on along the minus strand of CAVVZK010000007.1, from coordinate 23,364 downwards.
ATAGCCGTTTGCGGAGGATTTGCCGAAGACGTCAGCGTAGCTGAAATTCATGTTGACGGAGCTGATGGACATATTGGGGCCGGGAACCTTGGCTCCGAAGCGCAGGCTGATGCCCTCATCGGGCTGGATGCGCATGGAGATGACGTTCGGCTTGATGCCCTCCGCGCCCTTGCCTTCGGAGTTCTTGAAGAGCATAAGGGGCGGCTGGCAGGACGATGATGAGCAACACCATCAACCCCGCAGCGGATCGCACCGGGGACAGTGATCCCGTCCCTCAGTCGCTGCCGCCAGCCCGGCCGAGGCACGCGCGGGGGTGGGCCTCCGCTCTCCATGGGGCCGTAGCCTACGGGCTGCAGGCTTCGGCGCGGCCCCCGTGACGCGATCGTGGGACCCCATGGGCCGCGGCATAGAATCGCGGCGGTGGAGTACTTCGGAGAGCATCCTCGACCTGGTCGGCAACACGCCGCTGGTGCGGCTGCACGCGCTGACCCGGGGATCGGCGCCACCGTGCTGGCCAAGCTCGAGCAGCTCAACCCCGGCGGCAGCGTCAAGGACCGCATCGGCCTGGCGATGATCGAGGACGCCGAGCGCGCGGCCTGCTCCGCGCCCGGGCGGGACGATCGTCGAGCCGACCTCCGGCAACACCGGCCACGGCCTGGCCATGGCCGCGGCGATCAAGGGCTACAGGATGATCTTCGTGATGCCCGACAAGATGTCGGCGGAGAAGATCAGCCTGCTCAGGGCGTACGGCGCCGAGGTGGTGGTCTGCCCCACCAACGTCGAGCGCGAGTCGCCGCAGTCGTACTACTCGGTGGCCGAGCGGCTGGCGCGCGAGATCCCCGGCGCGTTCCAGCCCAACCAGTACTTCAACCCGCGCAACCCCGAGGCCCACTACGGCACCACGGGCCCGGAGATCTGGCGGCAGACCGACGGGCAGGATCGACGTGCTTCGTCGCCGGCGTGGGCACCGGCGGCACGATCAGCGGCACCGGTCGCTACCTCAAGGAGCAGAACCCCGCGATCCAGGTCGTCGGCGCCGACCCTGAGGGCTCGATCTACTCGCGGCCCGATCGCGCCCTACAAGGTCGAGGGCGTCGGCGAGGACTTCTGGCCGGGCACCTTCGACCCCGCGGTCGTCGACCGGATCGTCCAGGTCACCGACCGCGAGGCGTTCCTCGCCGCCCGGCGCCTGGCCCGCGAGGAGGGCATCCTGGTGGGCGGCTCGGCGGGCATGGCGCTGCACGCGGCCCTGGTCGTGGCCGCCGAGACCGACCCGGACGACGTCATCGTCGTGCTCCTCCCCGACACCGGGCGCAACTACCTGAGCAAGTTCTTCAACGACGAGTGGATGCGCCAGAACGGCTTCCTCGAGCGGCTCGGCCCGGCGCGGGTCGCGCGAGGTGCTCGCCGCCACGCCCGCGACGGCGGTGCCCTCGCTGGTCGCGGTCGAGGCCGGCAAGCACCGTCGGCGAGGCCATCGACCTGATGCAGCGCTACGGCATCTCCCAGCTGCCCGGTCGTCGAGGGCGAGCGACGGCGACCGCACGGTGGTGGGCAGCATCCAGGAGCGCACCCTGCTCGACCGCGTCTACCGCGACCCGGCGGTGGTCGACGCCTCGGTGTCGGCGGCGATGGACGCGCCCTTCAGCGTCGGTGGCCGCCGACGCGCCGCTCGACGAGGCCTTCGAGCCGCTGCTGGGCGGCGAGGCTGCGGTGATGATCATCGACGGCGACACGCCGGTCGGGGTGATCACCCGCGCCGACCTGCTCGAGTACGTCGCCCACCACCGCCGAGCATGAGGCGACGCGACCGAGGACGCGGCGCGGCTTCGCCACCCGCGCGATCCACGTCGGCCAGGGGCCCGACCCGGCCACCGGCGCGGTGGTGCAGCCCATCCACCTGGCCACCACCTTCGCGCAGGACGGCGATCGGCCGCGCACCGAGGCTTCGAGTACTCGCGCAGCAACAACCCCACCCGCGAGCAGCTCGAGACGTGCCTGGCGTCGCTCGAGGGCGGCAGCCACGGCCTCGCGTTCGCGTCCGGGCTGGCCGCAACCACGACGCGCTGCTGCTGCTCGACCCCGGCGACCACGTGGTGTACATGGACGACGTCTACGGCGGCACCTTCCGGCTCTTCGACCAGGTGATCCGCCGCTACGGCCTCGCGCTTCACCGCCGTCGACGCCACCCGGCCCGGCGCGTCGAGGCGGCGATGACCGAGCGCACGCGGCTGGTCTGGATCGAGACCCCCACCAACCCGCTGCTGCGCGTCGTCGACATCGCCGCCGCCGCCGCGCGGCGCACCGCCAGCGGGGCGCCAGCCTGGCCGTCGACAACACCTTCGCCATCCCCTACTGCAGCGCCCGCTCGAGCTCGGCGCCGACGTCGTCATGCACAGCTCCACCAAGTACCTCGGCGGCCACAGCGACGTCCTCGGCGGCTGCCTGGTCACCTCCGACGACGGCCTCGCGCGAGCGGCTGCGCTTCCACCAGAACGCCGTCGGCGGCGTGCCCTCCCCGTTCGACTGCTGGCTGCTGCTGCGCGGCCTCAAGACGCTGGCGCTGCGCGTGCAGCGCCAGAGCGACAACGCGCTGGCGGTCGCGCGCCACCTCGAGGCCCACCCGGCGGTGCGCGCGCGTCCACTACCCCGGCCTGGCCTCCCACCCGCAGCACGAGCTGGCCGCGCGCCAGATGGGCGGCGTCTTCGGCGGCATGGTGTCGTTCGAGCTGGCCGGCGAGGACGCGGCGGTGCGCGTGCTCGAGGCGCTGCGCGCTCTTCACGCTCGCCGAGTCGCTCGGCGCCGTCGAGTCGCTGGCGGAGCACCCCGGCCTGATGACCCACGCCTCGGTGCCCGTCGACGAGCGGCGCCGCATCGGCCTCGGCGACGGCCTGGTCCGCCTCTCGGTCGGCATCGAGGACGTCGACGACCTCCTCGCCGACCTCGACCAGGCCCTGCAACAGGCCGGTTGAGACCGCGCAGCAGCGAGCGCCGGGACGATAGGCTAGGGCGATGATTCCTGACGATCTTCTGCGCTCCGAGGCCGAGGAGCGCGTGCGCCTGATCTGCGACCTCCACTACGACATCTCGCCTCGACCTCACCGGCGGAGCCGACGCGCCCACGTTCCCGCAGCACGCGGAGATCGAGTTCTCAGCGCCCGCGACGGCGCGATCGACGTTCATCGACCTGGAGGCCGACGCCGTCGACGAGATCGTGCTCAACGGCAGGCCGTCGACCCCGGCGGCTTCGCCGAGAACCGCATCGCGCTGACCGGCTGCGCGCGAGCGAACACGCTGCGCGTGGTCGCCGACTGCCGCTACTCGCACACCGGCATGGGCCTGCACCGCGTCGTCGACCCCGCCGACGGCAACGTGTACCTGTACACGCAGTGCGAGCCGTTCGAGGCCCACCGCGTCTTCGCCTGCTTCGACCAGCCCGACCTCAAGGCGACGTTCACCCTCCGCGTCACCGCGCCGGCGGAGTGGACGGTGGTCAGCAACGCGCCCGGTCGACCGGCAGCCGAGGAGCCGGCGACGTCGACCGCGTGACCACGTTCGAGGCCAGTCGCCGCTGATGTCGACGTACCTCGTCGCCATCGTCGCCGGGCCCTACGCGCGGGTCACCGACTCGCACGAGGGCGTGGAGCTGAACCTCTACTGCCGGCAGTCGCTGCGCCGCTACCTCGACGACGCCGAGATCTTCGAGATCACCAAGCAGGGGCTCGACCCATTTCGCCGAGCGGTTCGCAGATGCCGTACCCGTTCGGCGCCAAGTACGACCAGCTCTTCGTCCCCGAGTTCAACGCCGGGGCGATGGAGAACGTCGCCTGCGTCACGTTCAACGAGGAGAGCACGATCTACCGCGGCCCGGTGCCCGCGACGGTCCGGCCTGGCGGGCCGGCACGATCCTCCACGAGATGGCGCACATGTGGTTCGGCGACCTCGTGACCATGCGCTGGTGGGACGACCTCTGGCTCAACGAGAGCTTCGCCACCTACATGGGCAACGACGCCCAGGCCGAGGCAACCAAGTACACGCAGCGCCTGGGTCGACTTCGCCAACGGCGACAAGTCGTGGGCGGCCCTGCAGGACCAGCTGCCCACCACCCACCCGATCGCCGCCGACGTCCCCGACGTCAGCACCGGCCGGCTCAACTTCGACGGCATCAGCTACGCCAAGGGCGCGTCGGTGCTGCGCCAGCTGGTGGCGTGGGTGGGCGAGGACGCGTTCTTCGGCGGCGTGCGCGACTACTTCGCGGAGCACCAGTGGGGCAACGCGTCGCCTCCGCGACTTCCTGGCCCCGCTGGAGCGCCACTCGGGGCGCGACCTGGCCGCGTGGACGCGCGAATGGCTGCAGACCGCGGGCATGAACGTGCTCCACGCCGAGGTCGCCACCACCGCCGACGGCATGATCGAGAGCTGCACGATCGTGCAGTCCGCGGCCAACCCGGCGTTCCCGACGCTGCGCTCGCACCGCGTCGGCGTCGGCCTGTACGACCTCGACGACGACGGCCGCCTGGTGCGCACCGAGCGGCTCGAGCTCGACGTCGTCGGGCGAGCGCACCGAGCTCGAGGCGCTGCGCCGGCGCGCCCGGCCCGCGCTGCTGCTGCTCAACGACGGCGACCTGACCTTCGCCAAGATCCGGCTCGACGACGTGTCGACGCAGACGGTCATCGACCACCTCAGCGACCTCGACGACGCGCTGGCGCGCTCGCTGATCTGGGCGGCCGTGTGGGACATGACCCGCGACGGCGAGCTGCCCGGCGAGCCGCTACATCGACCTCGTCGCGCGCCATGCGCCGCACGAGCCGCGTGCCGACCATCGTCGACGACATCCTCGGCCAGGCGCATCGGCGCCGTCGAGCTGTACAGCCACCCGGACAACCGTCGCGCGCTGCGTGCGCGCCTGCACGAGACGTGCCCGGCGCATCCTCGAGCAGGCCGCAGCCGGGCACCCCGCACCAGCTCACCGCGCTGCGCGCCACGGTGACCACGTCCGACACCGACGCCCAGCTCGCCACGGCCGCCGCGACCTGCTCGAGGGCAGGGACGTGCCCGCAGGGCATGGTGGTCGACCAGGACCTGCGCTGGTTCCTGATCCGCCGCCTGGCCGCGGCCGGGCGGCTCGACGAGGACGGCATCGACGCCGAGGCGGCCGCGCGACAAGACCGACGTCGGCGCTGCGCAAGGCCGCCGCCGCGCGCGCGGCCCGGCCCGACGCCGCCGCCAAGGAGGCGGCCTGGGAGCGGCTCGTCGACCCGCGACACCCGCTGGCGATGCAGCAGGCGCTCATCCGCGGACTCCAGGAGCGCGACCAGGAGGAGCTCTTCGCGCCCTTCCTCGAGCGCTGGGTGGAGCTGGTGCCCCGCTACTGGCGGGAGCGCAGCTCCGAGGAGGCCGAGTTCTTCACCGCCGGGCATGTACCCGGCGTACCGGGTCGACGACGCGCGTGGTCGCCGCCGCCGACCGGCTGCTCGAGGGCGGCGAGCTCAAGGAGTCGGCGCGCCGGCTGGTCGTGGAGAGCCGCGACCAGACGCTGCGCCTGCAGCGCGCCCAGGCCGCCGACCGCGCATCGGAAGCCGAGGTGGGCGCTCGCGGCCGTAGAGCGTACGCTGGGGTGACATGACCTTCGACGCCTTCCTGCACCAGCTGCCCGACAGCGACCCGGCCGAGACCGCGGAGTGGCTGGAGTCGCTCGACACGCTGGTGGCCACCGAGGGGGTGTCGCGCGCCCGGTTCGTGATCGGCAAGCTCGCCGAGCGCGCCCGCAGCCTCAACGTCGGCGTGCCCGCGCTGGTCTCGACGCCGTACATCAACACCATCCCGCCCGAGGAGGAGCCGTGGTTCCCGGGCGACGAGGAGATGGAGCGGCGCATCCGCCGCATCGTCCGCTGGAACGCCGCGGTCATGGTGACCCGCGCCAACAAGCGCAGCGACGGCATCGGCGGCCACCTCAGCACCTACGCGTCGTCGGCGTCGCTCTACGAGGTGGGCTTCAACCACTTCTTCCGCGGCAAGGACGACGGCCGCGCCGGCGACCAGATCTACTACCAGGGCCACGCCGCGCCCGGGCATGTACTCGCGCGCCTTCCTCGAGGGCCGGCTCACCGAGGAGCACCTCGACAACTTCCGCCACGAGACGCGGCGGCAAGGGGCTCAGCTCCTACCCGCACCCGCGGCTGATGCCCGACTTCTGGGAGTTCCCCACCGTGTCGATGGGCCTCGGCCCGCTCAACGCCATCTACCAGGCGCGCTTCAACCGCTACCTGTACCAGCGCAAGATCGCCGACACCAGCGAGTCGCGCGTGTGGGCCTTCCTCGGCGACGGCGAGATGGACGAGCCCGAGGCCACCGGCGGCGCTGTCGCTGGCCGCGCGCGAGCAGCTCGACAACCTCATCTTCGTGGTCAGCTGCAACCTGCAGCGCCTCGACGGCCCGGTGCGCGGCAACGGCAAGATCATCCAGGAGCTCGAGTCGGTGTTCCGCGGCGCCGGCTGGAACGTCATCAAGGTGATCTGGGCGCGCGAGTGGGACCCGCTGCTGGCCCGCGACGTCGACGGCGTGCTCGTCGACAAGATGAACAGCACCAACGACGGCCAGTTCCAGAAGTACTCGACGGAGAGCGGCGCCTACATCCGCGAGCACTTCTTCGGCCCCGACCCGCGCCTGCGCAGGCTGGTCGAGCACCTCAGCGACGACGACCTGCGCCACCTCCGCCGCGGCGGCCACGACTACCGCAAGCTGTACAGCGCGTACCGGCTCGCCCTCGAGCAGAAGGGCGCGCCGACGGTGATCCTCGCCCACACCGTCAAGGGCTGGACGCTGGGCTCGCTCTTCGAGGGGCGCAACGCCACCCACCAGATCAAGAAGATCGGCGACGACCGAGCTGCAAGGCGTTCCGCGACAAGCTGCGAGCTGCCCATCAGCGACAAGCAGCTCGAGCGAGGGCATCGCCGCCGTACTACCACCCCGGCAGCCAGCTCCGACGAGATCGACTACCTGATGAGCCGCCGCCTCGCGCTCGGCGGCCCGCTGCCCAAGCGGGTGGTGCGCGAGCAGCCGCTCGCCAGTCCCCGGCGGACGCGGTGTGGCCGGAGTCGATCAAGGGCAGCGGCGGGCGCGCCGGCGTCGACCACGGCGGCCTTCGGGGCCATGCTGCGCAACCTGCTGCGCGACCCCGAGGTGGGCAGCCGCGTCGTGCCGATCATCCCCGACGAGGCGCGCACCTTCGGCATGGACGCGCTCTTCCGCGAGGTGAAGATCTACGCGCCCTTCGGCCAGCGCTACGAGCCCGTCGACGCCAACATGGTGCTCAGCTACCAGGAGGCGCGCGACGGCCAGCTGCTCGAGGAGGGCATCACCGAGGCGGGCGCGATGGGCACCTTCACCGCCGCGGGCACCGCGTACGCGACCCACGGCGAGCCGATGATCCCCTTCTACATCTTCTACTCGATGTTCGGTTTCCAGCGCGTCGGCGACCTGGTCTGGGCCTTCGGTGACGCGCGCGGCCGGGGCTTCATGCTCGGCGGCACCGCCGGACGCACCACGCTGAACGGCGAGGGCCTGCAGCACCAGGACGGCCATTCACCGCTGCTGTTCTCGGCGGTGCCCAACTGCGAGGTGTACGACCCGGCCTACGCGTACGAGGTCGCGGTGATCATCCGCGAGGGCATGCGCCGCATGTACGAGCGCGACGAGGACGTCTTCTACTACCTCACGCTGTACAACGAGAACTACCCGATGCCGGCCGATGCCCGACGGCGTCGAGGAGGGCATCCTGCGCGGCCTCTACCGGCTGCAGCCGGCGCGCCGAGGAGCGCGCCCACACCGTGTCCAGCTCTTCGCCAGCGGCACCGCGATGCGGCCGGCGCTCGAGGCGCAGCGGCTGCTGCTCGAGCACGACGTCGCCGCCGACGTCTGGAGCGTCACCAGCTACCTCGCGCTGCGCAACGACGCGCTCGCGGTGGAGCGCTGGAACCGCCTGCACCCCGACCAGGCCGCCGCGACCGTCGTACGTCGCCGACCAGCTGCGCGACGCCGCCGGGCCCGGTGGTCGCGGTGACCGACTACCAGAAGACGGTCGCCGAGCAGGTGGCACGCTTCGTGCCGCAGCGCTTCATCCCGCTGGGCACCGACGGCTACGGGCGCAGCGACACGCGCGCCGCGCTGCGCCGCCACTTCGAGGTCGACGCGCCGAACATCGCGGTCGCCGCGCTCGACGCCCTGGCCGCCGACGGCGCGCTGCCGCGCCACGTGGTCACCGCGGCGCTCGAGCAGTACGGCGGATCGACCGAGGTCGCCGAGCCCCGCCTCGCCTGATCGCGTCAGCGGCTCAGCTCGAGGCCGAGGCGTGGACCGGCGGAGGGGGCTGACCGATGTGCCCGCCGCTGCAGCGCAGGGGTCGTCACCGACGTTGCTGATGTAGATGCTGATCTGCTTTGCGTCGGCGCAATCCGTGGCCAGCGCCTCGAAGATGGCCACCGAGAACCACTGGGGCGCTCCCTCACCGTGTAGGGCGTGGGCGCGGTGACGATGATGTGGCGCAGCGTCAGCGCGTCGCGTCGGCTGCCTCCACCTCGACGATGTCGTAGCCCTGCGCTGTCGCGGATCGGGGGGTGGTATGCCGCCCACGCGCAAGCGCCAGCACGCCGCGCGTAGTACGCGGGTCGTCCGTGGCAGCTGGCGCGGGTCACCGCCCCGAGCTCGCCACCGTCCTGGCGGCTGTGGTGCTGTCGTCCGAGTACTGCGCCGCCAGCGCGCCGAACGGTGGCCGCCAGCCGCAGCTTCTGCTCCATCTCGGCGCACGCTGCCTGGCGAACACGTCCTCGAGCTTCTGCTCGTTGATGCGCCGAGCGGACTCGTCGCGCAGCTGTCGCGGTTGAACCCCCGAGGCCGGCCAGCTGGAGCGCAGCTGGGCAGGTCCCCCGGCGGCCGCGGCGTCGGCGCTGACCTGCGCCTGGATCTCGGCGGCGGTGGCGGCCACGCCGGCCGCCGCCGCCTCCTGCGCGATCACCGTGTCGATCAGCAGGCTGCGCAGCACCGACGCCCGCACGCTGCGCGTCATCGCGGCGTTGTTGGTGGGCCGCCGCCCGCGGGCTCACCGGCGTGAGCGCGCTGTGCAGGCGGAGCTGGAAAGGTCGTCGCGGTGATGGCGGTGGTGCCGACCCGGGCGATCACCTGCGCTGTCGGGCTCGGCGTCGGCGAGGGGCTGCTGCCGCACGCGGCGCAGGCGAGGGCGAGCAGCAGACGAGCGAGGCGGCGCACGAGCCGTCAGTCTAGTCAGCCGCCCCGCGGGCCGGCTCGGCCGCCGCTCGCGGAGAAGTGGGCGCGGAAGCCGGGCGAGACGGCCACCGCGACGGCCACCACGCCGACCACGACGCGCGCCGATGCCGATGGCGTTGAAGAGGCCGATGACCTGGCCAACCCCCGCGTACATCACCGTGCCCAGCGGCTGCAGCCCGGCGAAGAGTCATCGCGTAGATGCCCAGCAGCCGGCCGCGCAGGGCGGGATCGGCGTCGGTCTGCAGCAGGGTCGTCATCGAGGTGTTCATTGCCAGGAACGCGAAGCTGATGCCCACCAGCGCGACCAGGCTGACCGGCAGCAGTGACGAGTGGGCGAGCGTGAACAGGCTCACCGCGTACACGGCGCCGCCGACCACCAGCAGCCGCCGCCGCCCGCCCGGTGTTGCCGACGGTGGCGATGACCATCCCGCCGACCACGCCGCCGATGCCGCCGATCGAGTAGAGCAGGCCGAGCACGGTCGGCGCCACCGTGCAGCTGGGTTCGCGCCAGCACCGGCAGGTAGGGCATGTACGACACGCCGAGGAACGCCAGCGCCGCGCACGACGATGACGATGCCGCGCACCAGCGGGTCGCGGCGCACCGTGCGCAGACCCTCGAACAGGTCGCCGACGGCGGTGGCGCCGGCGGCACGCGGCAGCGGCGGACGTCGGGGATCACCGTGAGCAGCACCGCCAGCGGCGCGATGTAGGCGACGGCGAGCGCCGCGAAGCACGCGCCCGGTCCGGCGGTGGCGATGAGCAGCCCGGCCAGCGAGGGCCCGATGATCCGCGTGGCGCTCATCGCCGTCGAGCTGAGCGCCACCGCGTTGACGATGAGCTCGCGGTCGACGAGGTCGGCGACCATCGCCTGGCGGGTGGGCAGGTCGAGGGAGTCGGCCGAGCCGTAGACGACCGCGACCGCGATGATCGACCAGAAGCCGGCGTGGCCGGTCAGCGCCAGCACCGCGAGCGCGCCGGAGCTGACCCCGAGCACGGACTGGGTGACGAGCAGGATGCGCCGGCGCGGGAGCCGGTCGGCGAGCAGGCCCCCGAGCGAGCGAGAGGACCACGGCGGGCAGCCCGTCGGCGGCCGCCACCGCCGCCACCGCGGTGCTGCTGTGGGTGAGGTCGAAGACGAGGTAGCCGAGCGCCACCACCTGCATCCAGGTGCCGAGCAGCGTCGGCCACTGGGCGATCCAGTACCAGCGGAAGGCTGCGCACCGCGCAGCGCCGGGGGCGGCCAGCGGCGCAGCGGCGCCGGCGGGTGCAGGCACCGTGGCCGGGGCGCGGCAGATGGCCACCTCGGCATCGGTCGCACGGCGCCATCGTGCCGTCGCTGCGGCCGACCGGCTCACCATGCCGTCGCCCTGCTAGGCTCGCGCGGCGTGAGCGTCGCGCTCGTCATCTTCCTCGCCGCGCTCCAGGGCGCCACCGAGCTCTTCCCCGTCTCCTCGCTGGGCCACGCGGTGGTGGTGCCGGCGCTGTTCCACCTCGGTGTCGACCCCGCCGCGCCCAGCTTCGTCCCCTTCCTGACCCTGCTCCACTTCGGCACCGGGCTGGCGCTGGTGATGCTCTACCGGGACCAGTGGTGGCGCATCGTCCGCGGGTTCGTCGCGGCCGCGGTCCGCGGGCCGCATCGAGACCGCCGACGAACGCCTCGCCATGCTCCTGGTGGTGGGCACCATCCCCGCGGGGTGATCGGCTTCCTGCTCGAGACCCCGCTGAAGTCCTGTTCGCCCATCCCGCGCACGGCCGCCGGCTTCCTGGTCGTCAACGGCGCCGTCCTGGCCGGCGCCGAGGTGCTGCGGCGCCGCGACGAACGGCGCGCGCGGCGGACCGCGGCGCGGGGGCGCGCGAGGAGCGGCTTCGGCACCGTCGAGGAGCCTGAGCTTCGGCCGCGCCGCCCTGGTCGGGCGTCTTCCAGGTGTTCGCGCTGCTCCCGGGCATCTCCCGCTCCGGCGTCACCATGGCGGGCGGCCTGGTGGCCGGGCCTGCGCCACACCGAGGCGGTGCGCTTCGCCTTCCTGCTGGCCACCCCGATCATCCTCGCCGCCGGCCTGCTCGAGGTGCCCCAGCTGCCCGGCAGCGGCGCCCCGCTCGGGCTGTACGCCGTCGGCGCGGTGGTCGCCGGGCGTGATCGCCTACGTCAGCGCCCGGTTCCTGGTGCGCTACTTCGAGATCGGACGCCTCGACCCCTTCGCCGGGTACTGTGCAGCGCTCGGCGTCACCGCGCTGATCATCCTCCGCTGACCACCAGAGGAGACCCACATGACAACCGCAATCCCGCTGCCCGCCGTCCTGCTCGTCCTGCTCGGCGTGCTCTTCCTCGCCGTCGCCATCTTCTACGCGACCACCGACACCGGCCTCCTGGCCAGCAGGTCGGCCGCCACTACAAGCACGCGGTCGTCGCCGCCGTCCTCGCCGTGCTCTGCTTCATCGGCGCCAACTTCGCGCGCACGGCGCGCCGACAGATCTGCACCCGGCTGCGGGTCAGATGACCGCCGTCTCCGGCGACGGCTGACGCCCGCGCGGCGAAGCGGCTCGGGACGAACGGGCGCGAGGTCGATCTCGGCTGCCTGCGCCCGGTGATCTCCGCGGCGAGCAGGCGGCCGATCGCCGGCGCCTGCATGAAGCCGTGGCCGCTGAAGCCGCAGCAGAGCCAGAAGCCGGGCAGCTCGGACTCGCCGACGATCGCCTGGTGGTCGGGCGACACCTCGTAGAGGCCCGCCCAGCCGGTCCGGATGGCGGCGCGCTCGAGCACCGGGAGGCGGTGGGTGGCGTGCTCGACGAGGTGCTCGAGGAAGCCCCAGTCGACGCTGGTGTCGAACGAGGACGGCTCGGCCGGGTCGCTCATCCCGAGGAGCAGCCCGTCGCCCTCGGGGTGGAAGTAGAACGACGTGCCCATGTCGACGGTCATCGGCGGCTCGCGCCGCAGCGCGAACGCCTCGGTGAGGAAGAGATGGCGGCGGTACGGCTTCACCGGGACGTCGACGCGCGGCCAGCGCGCCGACCTCGGCGGCGTACGGGCCCGGCGCAGTTGACCACCAGCGGGCGTGCTGACGCGCGTCGCCCGCGGCCACGACGCCGCTGACCGCGTCGCCGTCGCGCTCGATGGCCGTCGACCTCGGTGCCGTCGACCACGCTGGCGCCGCGCGCGGCGCGCCGCCGCGACGTACCCGGGGTCACCTCGTTGGGGCCGGCGAGCCCGTCGCTGGGGCAGTAGGTGCCCCCGACGACGTCGTCCAGGTTGAGCTCGGGGACGAGCTCGGCGACCTCCTCGCGGTCGAGCAGGCGGACGTCGTCGAGACCGACGGCCTGCTGCATGGCGACGTTGCGCGGAACTGCGCCATCTGCTCGGCGCTGGTGGCGACGCAGCAGGTAGCCGATCTGGCGCAGGTCGGCCGTGGATCCGACCTCGTCCTCGAACGCCTCGAGCAGGCGCCGGCTGAGCATCCCGATGCGCACGTTCATCTCTGTCGAGAACTGCTGACGAACCCCGCCGGCGTAGCGCGCCGTCGACCCGGCGCCGAGCTCGCCACGCTCGAGAAGCAGCGGTCGCATCCCCGCGCGCGACAGGTGGTACGCGAGGCTGCACCCGACCACACCGCCACCCACGATGACGCACTCCGCGCTCGCAGGCAGCGTCTGTCATGCCGGCAGGCGGCGCCGGCGCCGCCGAGGACGGTGCGCCGGCGCCCGAGGAAGCGCGTGATCACCTCGAGCTGGCGACGTACGTACTGCTCTGTCCAGCCGTGCCCCGCGTCCTCCACCTCGACGAGCTCACCGTGGTCCACGCCGGCGAGGGCGCGCGGAGCGCCGGCACGTCGACGATGCGGTCGTCGGTGGCGACGATGATCAGGGTCGGGCGTTGCGCAGCTCGCAGCAGCCAGAGGTCGTCGCGCGACAGGCCGTGCAGCAGCCACTCGCGCAGTGCCCGGGGGTCGGCGCGCAGCTGGTTGCGAAAGTTCGACCTCGGCCGCAGCGATGTCGACGTTGTCGCCCTCGACCAGCAGCCGCTTGTAGAGGTCGCTGACGATCCGGCGCCGGCTCAGCCAGCTGATGCGCTGTGAAGACGCCCGGGGCCATGAAGCCGCGCACCTGGCGATGGAACCTGTCGCGCACCAGCCCGGGAGCGAGCAGCGGGGTGTGGAGCACGAGCGGTGCGCACCGCAGACGGGCGCCGATGCAGCACCGCCATCGCCACCGAGGCACCGAGACAGAGCCCGGCCAGGTCGAAGCTCGTCGATGCCCTCCGCGGTCACACCGCCTCGACCGCCCCGGCGAGGGTGCCGCGGTGTGGTGCGCGCCGCGTCAAGGGTGTCGACGCGCCACACCCGGGGAGGTCCGGGATCACCAGCGTGCGGATCGCGCGCCAGCTCCTCGAACCACGTCTCGAAGTTCTCCGCCGAGCCGAGAAAGCCGTGGCAGAGCACCAGCGGCCGGCCCGCTCCGCCGACGAGGTAGCGCACGCGTGCCGCCGCGCGTGGGTCGACAAAGCGCTCGTCGAGCTGCGCCATGCGACGGCTACCCCGGCGCCGGTGTCGATCTGGGCGCGCTGCAGGCGGCCGCTGTAGTCGATGTAGATCGACTTCCACTCGGTGAACTCGTCGAGCACGTGGCCGCCGGCCTCGCGGTGGCCGTTGCCGGTGTTCTTGGTGCCGCCGAAGGGCAGCTGGATCTCGGCGCCGATGGTCGGCGCGTTGACGTAGACGATGCCCGGACTCGAGCTCGTGGATGGCGCGGAAGGCGTGGCGGAGGTCGTTGGTGTAGATGCTCAGGCTGAGCCCGAACTGCGTCGAGTTGGCGGCGGCGATGGCCTCCTCGAGCGACGTCGACCGGGATGATCGCCGTGGTCGGCCCGAAGATCTCCTCCTGGGCGATGCGCATCGACGGCGTCACCGTCGGCGAAGACCGTCGGCGGGTAGAAGAAGCCCTCGGCGCAGGTCGCCGTCGCGCGCGACCTCGCCGCCGGTGAGCAGCTGCGCCCCTCGTCGACGCCGATCTCGGTGTAGCCGTGGATGCGCTCGCAGCTGGCGTCTCGTTGATCACCGGGCCCGACGTCGACGCCGTCGTCGAGCCCGTCGCCGATCGCGCAGCGCGCGCGCACGCGCGACCAGCGCGTCGGTGAAGTCGCCGAGCACGCCGCGCTGCGACGATCAGCCGCGACGACGCGGTGCAGCGCTGGCCGGCGGTGCCGAAGGCGCCCCAGAGCGCGCCCTCGACGGCCAGCTCGATGTCGGCGTCGTCCAGCACCACGATGCCGTTCTTGCCGCCGAGCTCGAGCGACACCTTCTTGAGCATCGAGCCGCAGGTCGCGGCGATGCAGCGGCCGGTCTCGGCGCTGCCGGTGAAGAAGATGGCCGCGGTGCCCGGGTGGCGGACCACCGCCTCACCGGCCTCCTCGTCGCCGAAGACGACGTTGACGACCCCCGGCGGCAGCCCCGCCTCCTCGAGCGATCTCGACGAAGCGGAGCGCGCAGAGCGGCGTGTCCTCGGCCGGCTTGAACACGACCGTGTTGCCGGCCATCACCGCCGGGAAGATCTTCCAGGAGGGGATGGCGATGGGGAAGTTCCACGGCGTGATCACGCCGACCACGCCGAGCGGCTGGCGCATGGTCATCGCCCACTTGTTGCGCAGCTCGCTCGGCACGGTCTCGCCGAAGGCGCGGCGGCCCTCGCCGGCGATGAACTTGCCCATGTCGATGGCTTCCTGCACGTCGCCGCGCGCCTCGGTGAGCACCTTGCCCATCTCGCGCGTCATCAGGCGGGCCAGCTCCTCCTTGCGCTGCTCCATGAGCGTGGGCGGCGGCGCAGGATGATCTCGCCGCGGCGCGGCCACGGGGTCGCCCGCCAGCCCGGGCAGCGCGCGCTGCGCGGCCGCCACGGCGGCGTCGACGTCGGCGGCGGAGCTCTGCGGGAAGACGCCGACCACCTCGGCTCTGGCGCGCGGGGTTGCGCGACTCGAAGGTGCGCCCGCTCGCCGCCGTCGCGGCGCTCGCCGCCGATGAGGTTGGCGGTCGACGCACCGCCGTCTCGCTCGCGGTCATCGCGCCAGCCTCGCGCGACGCACTGCTCGAGGATGTCGAGCCCGCGGTCGAGCTCGGCCTCGTCGATCGTCAGCGGCGGGAGCAGGCGGATCACGTTGTCGTCGATGCCGCAGGTGAGCACCAGCAGGTCGTCGCTCGACGCAGCGTCGCTGCACGCGGCTGCGCGACGTCCGGTCGCGGGCTGGCCGCCGCGCATGAACTCGATGCCGATCATCAGCCCGAGTCCGCGCACGTCGCCGACCGCGCGGAACGCATCCGGCCAGCCGCGCAGCCGGCCCATCACGCGCCTGCCGAGCGCCGCGGCGCGCTCCGGGATCCGCTCGCGCTCGCATGGTCTCGATCACCGCCACGGCGGCGGCGCAGGCCACCGCGTTGCCACCGTACGTGGTGCCGTGCTCACCGGGGTGCCAGGCCGACATCACCGCGTGGGTGGCCACGATGCCGGCGATCGGCAGCCCGTTGCCGAACGCCTTGGCCACGCACATGATGTCGGGCCGCACGCCGGTGTGCTCGACGCAGAAGAACCGCCCGGTGCGGCCGAAGCCGCTCTGCACCTCGTCGCACGACGAGCAGGATGCCGTGCTCGTCGCAGATCTCGCGCAGCCGCGGCAGGAAGTCGCGCGGCGGGGACGACGAACCCGCCCTCGCCCTGCAGCGGCTCGACGACGATCGCGGCGACGCTGTCGGCCGGCACGGTGGTCGCGAAGAGGTGCTCGATGCTCGTCACCCGCGCGGCGATCGGGCAGCGCTCGTCGGGGCCGTGGTCGCAGTAGCGGAAGCAGTGCGGGTAGCGCACGTGGTGCACCCCGGGCAGGAAGGGCCCCATGCCCTCGCGGTACTTCGCCTTGCTCGCGGTCAGGGAGATCGCGCCGTAGGTGCGGCCGTGGAAGCCCCCGGTGAAGGCGATGATCTCGGTGCGCCCGGTGGCCCGCCGGGCCAGCTTGATGCGCGGCCTCGACCGCCTCGGCGCCGCTGTTGTTGAGGAAGACCTGGTCGAGGCCCTCGGGGGTGACGCTCGACCAGCGCGGCGGCAGCCTCGACCATCAGCGGGTGCAGGGTGGTGACCGAGGTGTGCCAGAGCCGGTCGACCTGCTCGTGCACCGCCTTGACCACCGCGGGGTGGAGGTGGCCGAGGTTGGTGACGCCGATGCCGCAGCCGAAGTCGAGCACGTCGCGCCCGTCGACGGTGTGCAGGTGCGCGCCCGCGGCACGCTCCACCACCAGGTCGGTGTAGCGGCTGTAGGCCGGGCGAGATCAGCTCGGCGTCGCGCTCACGCCAGACGCCGGCGCTGTCGCTCTCCGGACGGCAAGGTCGGTCACCGCGTTCCTCCTCTGATCGGTCCGCGGTCTCTCCGCGGTGCGCGGCCGCCGGCAGCGTAGCGCGTCACCTGCGGCGGCCGGCTGCCGGCGGCGGACGCGGCGCGCCTGCGAGCCGGCCGAGGCCAGGAAGCCGGCGAACATCACCGCGATCCCCACCGCCTCGTAGACCCCGAGGGTGTCCAGCGAGCCGCCGGCGATCTTGGCGGCGCTGAAGCCCGCCGCGATCACGCAGCGCCCCGACGGTGAGGAGCACGTTGCAGACCACCCTGTCGACCCGGCCGCGGTCGCGGACCAGCCGGTACGCCGACCAGGCCGAGCCGCCCACCAGGATCAGCGTGCCGAGGATGTTGAGGACCACCGCGCCGACCTGCAGCGGCGAGCCGTGCGGAGATGGCGTCCCCGAGCACGCCGGCGGCGGTCGCCAGCCGCGAGCGTCGACCGGGACCACCGCGGCGTCGACGGCCAGCACCACGTGAGGGCGACCGAGGACGCGGCGCGCGCCGCGGGCCACGCGCCGCGGGGCGAGCAGGAAGAGCGTGCCCATGGAGAGCCAGATCACCCCGAGCACCCCGCCGAGGAGGTAGAAGGCGCGGAAGAGCGGCGGGCTGAAGCCGAGTGCTCGCCGACCGCCTGGCACGCCGGCGGCCGCGGCGAAGATGAGCAGACCCGCCGTCCACGCCGCGAAGGCGGGGCGGCCGGTGCGACGTGAACGCGCGCGAACACCACCACGGCGAACGCAGCGCTGACGCAGCGCGGCCACGTCGCGGCACCATCAGCCCTGCCGCTGCATCGCGACATCTCTGAACACCGCTTGTGCAACCGTTCACAGCGACGTGGCGTTTGACGCGAGCGGTGCCCCGTACGACTCGCGACCGTTTGACAGCTGGACCAGTGCGACGTGTAGATAAGCACACCATCGCTGCAACCCGCACCGTGGGAGAACTACATGAGTCCTGTCCAGAAGGCTGCTGCCGCTCGTCGGGGTCGTCGGGCTGATCGCGGCGCTGTCCGCCTGCGGCACCAGCACGACCACCACGCAGCAGCAGCGGAGGCAGCGGCAACCTGTCCTCGCTGCAAGGGCACCATCACCGTCGCCACCGACCTGCCGCTCACCGGCGGTGACGCCACCGACGGACCGCCTGTCGCAGAAGGCGGCCCAGCTCGCCGTCGACGCAGGCCAACACCAACAAGACCCTCGGCGGCTGCACCCTCAAGTACGTCAGCAAGGACGACGCCACCGTCGCTCAAGAACGGCCACGACCCGGCCCAGGGCGCGGCCAACATCACCGCGCTCGCCAGCGACCAGTCGGTGGTCGGCGTGGTCGGGCCCTTCAACTCCAGCGTCGCCGTGGCCGAGATCCCGGTCGCCAGCCAGAACCACCTGGCGCTGATCAGCCCGTCGAACACCAACCCGGGCCTGACCCAGGTCGGGCACGCAACCCCGCGTCGACACCGCCTCGCTGTACCCGGGGCCGCACACCTACTTCCGGACCATCGGCACCGACATCACCCAGGGCGAGATCCTCGCCTACGTCGCCGACCAAGGAGCTGAACGCCACCAAGGCATACGTCATCGACGACCAGGAGACCTACGGCCAGCGGCCTGGCGCTGCTCTTCAAGAAGTACTTCACCGCCGACGGCGGCACCGTCGTCGGCAGCGGCCAGCCTGCCCGGCACCACCAAGGACTTCTCGACCCAGGTCGCCGACGCCCAGTCCAAGGGCGCCCAGGTGATCTTCTTCGGCGGCACCTCCGGCAACGGCTGCGGCGTCCTCCGCAGCCAGATGCCGGCCGGCCTCCCGCTGCTCGGCGGTGACGGCTGCCAGGACGACAAGTTCATCACCGACGCCGGCTCGCAACGCGCAACGGTGCCGAGGCGACCAGCGCACCGGACGCCAGCAAGCTGGCCAGCTCGCAGCCAGTTCTACTCGCGACTTCAAGAGCCGCTGACGGCGCAGACGCGCACGCGAAAGCCCCTACACCCCGTACGGCTACGACGCCATGAACATCCTCATCCAGGCGATCAAGGCGGTGCTCGTCGCCAACGGCGGCCAGCCCCCGGCGACTCGAAGACCTTCCGTGACGCCGTCGTCGCCCAGCTCCACAAGCGTCAACTACAACGGCGCCGTCGGCACACGTCGCCTTCGACAGCAACGGCGACACCACCAACGCCGGCTTCACGCCTGTACAAGGTCTCCGGCGGCGACGTGGACCGCCAAGGAGCATCTGCCGTCGACACCAGCGGCAAGGTCTCGGTCGACCGAGCTAGACGTCAGTTGATCACGAGGGGAGAGCGCACCGGCGCTCTCCCCTTTTCTCTATCAGGGGGGCACGCTAGTGAGCGATGACGCGGCGCTGACACGCCGCGGCGGCGCAGCCGGCGGCGGCGCGGCACCCTGGTCGACCAGCGCGGCCTGGTCGCCCCGGCGCGCACCGCGGCGGCGTCGCCAGCCTGCGGTCGCGGCGGCCTGCCACGCGGCCTGCGCGCGCCTGTACGGCTTCATCCAGCGCTACTTCCCGCAGATCCTCCTGGTGGGCATCGTCCGTGCGTCGTGCGTCGTGTACAAGTCCGGCGGGCTCACGCTGATGGGCCAGCAGATCCGCAACGCGCTGGTGCTCGGCGCCATCTACGCCCTGGTCGCCATCGGCTACACCATGGTGTACGGCATCATCGAGCTGATCAACTTCGCCCACGGCGACGTCTTCACCCTCTCCGGCTTCTACGCGCTGATCATTGGCGACAGCGTTCGGCGGCGCCGTCGACAGCCTGGCCACCGGCAGGCGGCGTCGGGCTCGTGCTCGCGCTGGTCATCGTCTTCGCCGCTGACCATGGCTGGCCGCCGGGCTCACCGGCATGGCCATCGAGCGCGTCGCCTACCGGCGGCTGCGCGACGCGCCCGCGGCTGGCCCCGCTGATCACCGCCATCGGGGTGTCCTTCCTGCTCGAGGGCTCATGCTCGTCATCTTCGGCGCCGACAACGTGCCCACCAGGCAGGCCGACGTGGATCAGCGGGCAGGCCTTCAGCCATCGGCGGGGTCAGTGATCGGGCTGGAAGGACATCTTCGTCGTGGTCACCGCCCTCGTGCTCATGTTCGCGCCTCGGCGCCTTCGTCCGCGCCACCCGGCTGGGCAAGGCGATGCGCGCCACCGCGCAGGACCGCAACGCCGCGCTGCTCTGCGGCATCAACGTCAACCGCACCATCTCGGCGACCTTCTTCATCGGCTCGGCGCTGGCCGCCGCCGGCGCGATCATCTACAGCATCAACTACAACAGCATCCAGTGGAACCTCGGCTTCCGGCTCGGCATCATCGCCTTCACCGCGGCGGTGCTCGGCGGCATCGGCAACATCGTCGGCGCCGGCGTCGGCGGCTTCCTGATCGGCATCATCTACGTGTTCGGCGGCCAGCTCGTCGGGCGGCGAGTGGAGCGAGTCGCTGATCTTCGCGATCCTCGTGCATCATCCTCACCTTCCGGCCCGTCGGCCTGTTCGGCGTCGACGTGACCACCCGTGCCTAGGCTGCCGTCTCGCGCCGCTCCGCGAGCCGCGGTCCGACGCCGCGGCTCCACGCGCGGCGCGGGCACGAGCAGCTTCTGGATCCTCAGCCTCGGCGCCTGCGCTGCTGCTGCTGATGGGCTGGCTGCTGCCCTGGTTCGTCGCGCCCTTCTCCGCGCGGCGTCGGCTTCAGCCCGCATGGACGCGTGTCGTCGGCCCCACCGGCGTCGGCACCGTCCTCATCTACGTGCTCGGCGCTGACCATGGTGATCCTGGTCGTCTCGCCGCTCGCTGGAGCTGGTGGCCGCGCGTCGCGCGGAGCCGCCGCCGGCCGCCCGCGCCGACCGGGTCGGCTCGTGCGCGGCGGTCGCCGGTCTGGCGCTCACCGTGGCTGTGGTTCCTGCTCTTCCGCGTCGTCCAGGAGGAGCCGCTCTTCGGCAGCCGTCGACCAGCCACACCATCACCGACTCGGCGGTGTGGCTGACCATGTCGGCTACGTCCTCGCGCGGCGTCGCCTACGGCGGCGCGGCACTGGGTGGTCCGCGCCCCAACGCTCGCCTTCGGCGCCGTCGCCGCTGCCCTTCGGCGCTGCTCCTGCCCGCTGATGTTCCACCAGGCGCCCGACTTCATGCTCTGGGCGGCCGTCGTCGCTCGCCATCTACATGCTCCTGGCGCTGGGCCTCAACGTGGTGGTCGGCTTCGCCGGCCTGCTCGACCTCGGCTACGCCGCGTTCTTCGCGATCGGCGCGTACACGTGCGCGTCGCTCGCCTCGCCGAAGCACGGCATCCACCTGCCCCTGTGGGTGCTGATCTTCCTCGGCGCGGCGGTGGCCTCGGTGTTCGGCGCGGTGCTCGGCGCCCCGACCCTGCGGCTGCGCGGCGACTACCTGGCCATCGTCACCCTCGGCTTCGGCGAGATCGTCCCGGACCTCGCCACCAACAACGTCTGTCAACCTCACCGGCGGCCCCAACGGGATCTCCGCCGATCGACCAGCCGCACTAGTTCGGGCCGACTTCGACTTCGCGCGCGAGCCCGCCGTGGTACTACCTGGTCACTGCTGGTGCGTCGTGATCGTCGTGGTCATCCTCTTACGCAACATGGAGCGATCACGCGCGTGGGACGCGCCTGGGTGGCGCTGCGCGAGGACGAGGTCGCCGCCGCTGCGACCGGGATCAACACCACCACGACCAAGCTGCTCGCCTTCGCCATCGGCGCTTCGGTCAGCGGGCTCGCCGGCGCGTTCTACGGCTCGCATCGTCGGCATCGTCTCCCCGCGACGACTTCAGCTTCTCGGTGTCGGTGGCGGTGCTGAGCATCATCGTGCTCGGCGGCATCGGCAACATCACCGGGCGTCATCCTCGGCAGCTTCGTCCTGACCTTCGTGATCTTCTGGGTACTGCCGCACATGAACGAGTGGTCGGCGACGGTCAGCCAGACCATCAACGTGCCCGCCCTGGCGCAACATCGACTTCAGCCAGTACACGTACATCGTCTACGGGGTCGCGCTCATCCTCATGATGCTGTTACGCCCCGGCGGGCTCCTGCCCAGCCGAGCGCGCCAGATCGAGCTGCAGAGCGGCGTCGAAGACGGAGTCGCTCGCCGCTGTGCAGGGCCGCGCCTGATGGCCGCTCTCGAGGTCTGACCACCTGACCAAGCGTTTCGGCGGCCTGCTGGCGGTCAACGACGTCACTTCGTCATCGACAGCGGCGAGATCGTCTCGATGATCGGTCCCAACGGCGCCGGCAAGACCACCGCCTTCAACTGCGTCACCGGCCTCTTCCCGATCACCGGCGGCGACGTGCTGCTCGACGGGCGCAGCATCGCCGGTCTGCCGCCGCACCGGATCACCACGGCTCGGCATCGCGCGCACCTTCCAGAACATCCGCCTCTTCTCGTATCATGACGGCCCTCGACAACGTCATGGTCGGTGCCCACTGGTGGATGAAGGCGCGCGTCTGGGACAGCGTGCTCAAGACACGGCGCGCTCGCCGCCGAGGAGCGGGCGGTCGAGGAGCGGGCGCGCGACCTCCTCGACGAGCTCGGGCTCGCCGCGCTACGCCGGGCTCGTACGCGCGCGAGCTGCCCTACGGGCTGCAGCGCCGGCTCGAGATCGCGCGCGCGCTGGCGACGCAGCCGCGCATCCTGCTCCTCGACGAGCCCGCCGCCGGGCTCAACCCGCAGGAGAAGAAGGAGCTGATGGCGCTGATCTCGCGGCTGCGCGACGAGGGCCTGACCATCTTCCTCATCGAGCACGACATGCGGGTGGTCATGGAGATCAGCGACCGCATCGTGGTGCTCGACCACGGCGAGAAGATCACCGAGGGCGAGCCCGGAGGTGCGCAACAACCCGCAGGTGATCGAGGCCTACCTCGGCCAGGGCGCCGCCGAGAGGATGGCCGGCGCATGACCGAGCCGCCCGCAGCCGACCGGCGCCGGCACCGCCGCCGCCGCGGCACGCCGGTCCTCGAGCTGCGCAACGTCGACGTCCTCTACGGGCGCGTCCAGGCGCTGCGCGACGTCTCGCTCGACGGTCGGCGACGGCGAGATCGTCGCCCTGATCGGCAGCAACGGGGCCGGCAAGACGCACCACGCTGCGCACCATCAGCGGCCTGATCCGCCCGCCAAGCGGCGAGGTGCTGCTGCGCGGCGAGCGCGATCCACGCGCTCGGCGTCGGAGAAGATCGCGCGCCTCGGCGTCGGCCACGCGCCCGAGGGCCGGCGGCTGTTCAGCCGGCATGACCGTGCGCGAGAACCTCGACATGGGCGCCTACGCGCGCAGCGACCGCGCCGGCATCCGCGACCGACTTCGACCGCGTCTACGAGCTGTTCCCGCGCGTCAAGGAGCGCTCCAGCCAGCTCGCCGGCAGCCTGTCGGGCGGCGAGCAGCAGATGGTGGCGATCGGCCGCGCGCTGATGGCGCGGCCCACCGTGCTGCTCCTCGACGAGCCGTCGCTGGGGCTCGCGCCGATCGTCGTCGACAGCCGTGTTCGCGGTCATCCGCGAGATCAACCAGGGCGGCACGACGGTCCTGCTCATCGAGCAGAACGCGCTGCTGGCGCTGAACACCGCGCGCCGCGGCTACGTGCTGGAGACCGGCGAGGTGGCGACCGCGGGCCCGTCCGAGGAGCTGCTCGCGCTCCCCGGATGTGCAGCGCGCCTACCTGGGGATGTAGCCGAGCGAACATCTGAGCGCAGGAATTGCGCGGTCATGGCAGT
>CAVVZK010000006.1:0-278629 GCA_963752655.1 uncultured Acidobacteriaceae bacterium | reverse complement strand
CTCGTCCTCGATGTCAAAACCGGCTCCGGTGCCTTTCTTCGCACCGACGCCGAAGCCCATCACCTCGCCCGTCTCCTCGTCGACACCGGCGAAGCCGCCGGCACCCGCACCGTCGCTCTCCTCACCTCCATGGACCAGCCCCTCGGCCGCTTCGCCGGCAACTGGATCGAGGTCTGGGAGTGCACGGACATCCTCCGCAACCAGCCGCACCCGCTCTCCCGCGACCTCATCGACCTCTCGCTTGAGCTCTCCGGCCACATGCTCCACCTCGCCTCCGCCGCCCCCACACCACAGGCCGGTGCCCAACTCGCCCGCGATACTCCTCACCTCAGGCGCGGCCTACCGATCCTGGTTACAAATCGTCGAAACCCAGGGCGGCGACACCTCCGTCTTCCAGAACCCCGCCGCCTTCCACAAACCCGCAGCGAGCCTGACCCTCACCGCCCCCGAATCTGGCTTTCTCGCGAGCATGGACTGCGGCGAGGTAGGCTGGGCCATCCAGCGCCTCGGCGCCGGCCGCCTCTCCCCCGGAGACCCGGTCAGCGCCCACGCCGGTATCGAGATGCACGCCCGTCTCGGCGACCGCATCGTAGCCGGCCAGCCCCTCGTCACCCTCTTCACCGAAGATCCCGCACTCCTCACCCTTCCAGCCCGCATGCTCCGTGAAACCCTCAAGCTCTCCGACACTCCCCCCATCCTTCCACCTCTCGTCCGCGAGATCATCACGGGCACCACCTGAGGCACCACCGATAGCGGCCCCTCTGTCGCGACGCCGCCATGCCCTTCCAGACGTCGGAAAGCATACCCGTTTCTCGCCTTCGCTATCCCCAACGCCACCTTCCGCCAGCAATCGTGTCCTAAGCAACAGTGACCATGGCGAAGCGAACCCCATCGATCCTTGCCCTTCTCCTCGCGTCCACTCTCGCTGTCGCCCGCGGCCAGACCCCCACAGCCCCTGAGCAGGCCCTCCTTACCGTCACGAACAAGATCCGCCTCGAGCATCACCTCGGCCCGCTTGTCTGGGACCCCGCACTCGTCCGTTCCGCCCGCCTTCACGTCGCCTGGATCCTCGGCGACCCAGGGCCCTCCGCCCACCAATATCCAGGGGAGCCCGACCTGATCGCCCGTGCAGCCGACGCAGGCGCACACTTCGACATCGTCTCAGAGAACGTCGCCAAAGAGGTCCCGTCCGTTCGTGAGCTCAGCGACGGCTGGATGCGCAGCACACATCACCGCGACAACATCCTCGATCCCCGCCTCACCTCCACAGGCATCGGCATCGTCCGCTTCCGCGGCCTCCTCTACGCCGTCCAGGACTTCGCCCGCACCATCCCCGTGCTCACCCAGACCGAGGCCGAGCGGCGGGTCCTCGAGCTTCTTCGCGAGCGCGGCATCGAATCCGTCGTATCCACCCCAGCCCGCGAAGCCTGCGAGCGCGACCTGCCGTCTTCACCCGGCGCCACCTTCGTCATGCACTGGACCTCACCCGCCATGTCCCGGCTCCCGGACCAACTCCTCGACCGTCTCGCCCACCGGCACGTCCGCTCCGCCGCTGTAGGAGCCTGTGCCGGATCACGAGAACAGGACCGCGGCTTCACCACCAGTCACGTCGCCGTGCTCCTCTACTAAGGCCCGGCTCCGCTCTCTCCCGCACCCATCCCGTACACTTCTCTTCAAAACATCAAACCTCAGCGATCTCGGAGCGTCCTTGGCACCGTCTCACCGGCCTCCTCGGCCTCGTCACCTTCCTTGCCCTCGCCTACGCCTTCTCCACCAACCGCCGCGCCATCCGCTGGCGCACCGTCGCCTGGGGCCTCGGCCTCCAGGTCCTCTTCGCCTTCCTCGTCATCAAGTGGACCTTCGGCCAGACCATCCTCCGCACCGTCTCCGGCGTCATCACCTGCTCTGCTCGGCCACTCCGCCGACGGCTCCTCGCTCGTCTTCGGTCCCCTCGGAACGCCCGGCAACCCGCTCGCCGTCCTCGCCTTCGCCGTCCTCCCCACCATCATCTTCGTCTCCGCCTTCTTCGCCGTCCTCTACCACATCGGCGTCATGCAGCAGATCATCCGCGTCGTCGCCTGGATCATGCAGCGCACCATGGGCACCTCCGGCGCGGAGAGCACCAACGTCGCCGCCAGCATCTTCATGGGCCAGACCGAGGCCCCCCTCACCATCCGCCCCTTCCTCGCCGGCGCCACCAACTCCGAGCTCATGACCATCATGACCTCCGGCATGGCCCACGTCTCCGGCGGCATCATGGCCGCCTACATCTCCTTCGGCATCAACGCCCAGGACCTCCTCTCCGCCGTCATCATGACCGCCCCCGGAACCATCCTCGTCGCCAAAATGCTCGTGCCCGAGACCGAGATCCCCAGCCACCGCCGGCATCGTCCACATGCCCCCCGGCGAAGAGCACAACGACGAAAACCTCCTCGCCGCCATCGCCCGCGGCACTATCGACGGCGGCCAGCTCGCCTTCAACGTCGCCATCATGCTCATCAGCTTCCTCGCCCTCGTCGGCCTCGTCAACGCCATCATGCTCGGCATCTCGAACGTCCTCTGGGCGCACGGTCACATCCCCTTCCCGCACTCCCTCAACGCGATCCTCGGCGTCTTCGGCGCCCCCGTCGCCTGGCTCATCGGCATCCCCTGGCACGACGCCACGACCGTCGGCAACCTCCTCGGCACCCGCACCGTCCTCAACGAGTTCATCGCCTTCACCCAGCTCGGCGCAGCTCAAAGCCACCCTCACCCCGCGCACCTTCTCGATCGCCACCTTCGCCCTCTGCGGCTTCGCCAACCTCGGCTCCATCGGCATGCAGATCGGCGGCATCGGCGCCCTCATCCCCACACCGCCGCAACGATCTCGCCCGCCTCGGCCTCCGCGCCATGCTCGCCGGAACCATGGCCAACCTCATGTCCGCCAGCATCGTCAGCCTGTTACTTCGCTAGCATCCCGCACCACCACCGTCACGCTCCCGGAATCGCTGTGCCAGCCATCCCGGAGCCTGCTCGTTTCCCTGCCCTCTACGGAGCCATCGAGCAGGACGTGCTGTCCTCCACATGCGTCAGCACCAGAGACCGCGCCATCAGCTGCCGGTAGTAGCAGCTGTGAAACGCATCCCGTGCTCCATAGCTCGAGGTCGCATAGTTGTTGTCATGCCCAACAAACGCCCCCGCCGCCGAGTAATGGAGCGTGTCCGCCGTCTCCACCGTCTCGTTGCTCACTACCGGGTCCGCGCTGTTCGCTCCATTCGGCCCACGCATCTGCTCCAGCTTGCCCTGCTTCACGTAGCTCGCCACAGATAGCCCGCCATCACCGTTACCGTCCGGAGCCTGCCGGTAGTTCACGGTCAGCGGATAGCTCACATCGTGCACCGTCTGCACCATGCCCGCCGTTGACACCGTCGTCGTCTGCTCATGCTGCTCGGTGTCCTGCGAGATCCCCTGCTTATACTCCACCGCCGAAACCTTCTCGTCCTGGAAGTTCTTGAAGCTGTTCGTCCCCTGGATCGTCGTATCGACGCGCCCATGCGACGTCTGCACATAGCCCGAGATCGTCCACTCGCGCGCAGAGCTCACGTTTACCGGCCCCGAAACCGTCCCGTCCGCCGCCGTATTCAGATACGCCTCAACCTTCACCGGCGGCGCCGCCGTCAGCGTGTCCATCGTGATCCCGCCCCTCACCGTCTCGCCCGCCGCCCCCGTAAACAGCAGCAGGTTCGAGGCCAGGTCAAACCCGCTCATCGCGTTGAACACCGAAACCGAAACCGTGTGTGGCTTGCCGTCCGACAGCAGTCCCGCAAACGGCGTCAGGTCCACCCGGTACGGCTTGAAGTTCAGCGTCTCGATCCCCGTAATCGGCTCCCACAGGTACGGGTCCAGACCTCCCGTGTAGATCCACGGGTACACCGGTGCCACCCCCGCCGGCGTCCCGTCGATCGCAACCTCCGTCTCCCGGAACCCCGTGTTCCCGCAGTTCTGCAACTCCGCGGAATACTGCGACGGAACACACGTGTACCAGAACTCGTCCGACGCCTGCGACTGCGCAATCACGTCCAGGTACGCCCGCTCCACGTTGCGCGGCAGGGTCACCGTCACGCTCTGGCTGTCCGTCGTCGCATTCACAAACGTCTCCGGCAGCGGCACGACCTCGTTCGCCACCGCAGGCGCCGGGTTCGCCGCGTCCGCCGGGTAGAACAGCAGCTTCGCCGACGCATAGATCACGCCCGTATAGGTCGAGTTCACAATGTTCTGGATGCTCGCAACCCCCGTCTGCGGCTTCTTGAAGGTCGCGCTCAGGTCCGTCACATCCCGCTCAATATGCCACGACGGAGAAAGAATCGCCCGCGGCTCGGCCGTCGTCCCGAAGTAGATATTCACACCACCCAGAAAAAACTTTGCCGTCCGATCGAACTGCCGCCCTGCCGTCACCGTGAAGTCGGCGGTCAACACCACCTTCGACCACGGCCCCGCACACTTCGACCCCGTCGGCGGCGCATACGAAAGAGCCTTCGTCCCATAGTCCGCAAACTGGAGATCCGAGAACAGCGCGACCGTACACGGTGCAGTACCAGGCCGCGCTACCACCGGCTCCGGAGACACCGGGTTCGACGAACCCACCTTCGGTACCGGTGGCGCAGGCACAACCTGCGCAAACATCGGCGCGCAGGCCAGAAAAGCGAGCGGAAGTGCACAGACGAAAATACGGCTGCGACACAACATGGAAAGCCTCCGTGGGGATCAGCGGGAGAATAGCACGGCCCGGTCCACCCGCACATCACGACCACTTTCACACGTCGGCAATGTCATCTAAGGTCAAGATCCAACGCCCACCCGCCCCCTCCTTGGAATACGAGCGCGATAAGAGCTCGGTCCGTTTTACCCTCGCATCCGCATCAACGGAACTTTGCAGCCCCGACACCATCCTCGAGAATGCCCACCAGACGCTGCGACCTCCAATTGATAGGCTCCGCCCGAAAGAGTCTAACCGAGAAGATTTGCAAGATCCGCTGACCAAAATCATTAGACTCACGGTGTACGTGCTAATCGGTAGTAAGCCGCATCGCTAACCTTGCGCAAGGGATACATGGACATTCAAACGAATAACGAGTCTTAAGTTCCACGCCATCTCGGCTTCGATCCATCGCATCCGACATGCCGGTTTCGGCTCTGACCTGTCAAGCGTCGACGAACGATATTCGCTCGACGCGCGTTTCGAGGCTGGCAGGCTACACGCTCGCCGCGGGAAAGATCGAGACCTTTGAGCCACGCTCATGCTGCACAAACCCGCAAACCGCACAGGTTCGCCGAAGCGATCTTGCCGTTGACGCAGACCATTCGCCCTGCTCCGCCGCTGGTCGGCAACCTTCCTGCCTTTCTGGTCGGCATCTGGTTCGCATCGGCATTGCAGAGATCGACCGCCATAACGGGTTGCACGGCAGCACAACTGTGCTCCGGTACTCGGGCCAGCGACAGGCGTCTGAAGGAGCAGATAAGAGGCTCTTGCTAGTATGGGCGCAGTCGGATCAGGACGCAAAAATTGGTTCGATGATTCCTTCCTGGCCGCGGTCGGCTCTATGAAGCGGTCTTCGCCAGGCTGATTCAAGACCAGGCACGTCGCCTATAGCATCGTCTTAGTCCGAGGCTGTCTCTTTCGCTCTAACTTGCCACGCTATCACTTAGAGCAAAAATCAAGCGCTCCAGCATCCTCAAGATTTGACCTCTCAGGGCACGTTCGACGACGCTGGCGGGTTGGCGTCTTCGTCGAAGGCGCCAGAGTTGAAGGCCGCGGCGTATGCGATTCGGCAACATCTGGCGGAGTATCGATCAGCTTGGTCCCAACTCCTAGTCAGGAGTTCTGGGAACTTCAGTCCGATGCCTCACGCTGTTGTCATCTTTCCAAATGCCCACGATTGATGGTGGAGCTTTTGATTCTGACGCAATGTTTCAGGGGATGCGTTCGTGTTGGGCATCGGAAAAACATCTCAGACTCCCGAGACCCATCATTATGAAAGCTGTTTTGAAGGGTCGCGGGTTCGAACATCTCGATGGTCTCGACTGGCAGCACGTGGTCTCATCTTTCGGATGAGAGTCTCCTAGGGGCGGCTATCTAGGATTGCAAGACGTGCGTTTACATCGACTGCACTTTTGATCTACCCAAAGATAAAAAGGGGACGAGCGTGAGCGGAGTACCTTTGCGTTAGGTCGTCGCGATTTGCTATCGAGGTTACGAATTCCTAGCTCTGCTAGGGTGTTGGCGCGAGCAGACTACGCAAGCTGCCCGCTCTAGGGATTTCAGGTTATCAGGGAGGGCCTCCCGGAAAGGAAGTTCCGCCCATGCACGACGCCTACGAACGAGCCCAGGCCGCCGCCAACCACATCCGCAGCCTGTCCGACGTCACGCCAGAAGTCGCCATCATTCTCGGCTCCGGCCTCGGCAACTTCGCCAAGGCGGTCGAGAACGCCACCACCATCCCCTATCGCTCCATCCCGAACTTCCCCCAGTCCACCGTAGTCGGCCACTCCGGCAACCTCCTCCTCGGCACCGTCTCGGGTGTCCCCGTCGCCGTCATGGAAGGCCGCGTCCACGCCTACGAGGGCTACACCATTCCCGAGGTCGTCTTCCCCACCCGTGTCCTCGGCCTCCTCGGCTGCCGCATCCTGGTCGTCACCAACGCCGCCGGCGGCATCCACCCCTACCCCGCCGGCACCCTCGTCGCCATCTCCGACCACATCAACCTCACCGGAACCAATGCCGCCGCCGGCCCCAACGAACCCCGCTTCACCGTTACCCCCGGTGCCGGGGAGCGCTTCTTCGACATGGGCGAGGCCTACTCCCCCACCTCCGCAAACTCGCCCGCGAAGAGGCCGCCCGCCAGGGCGCAGATCTCCCCGAAGGCGTCTACCTCGCCGTCCTCGGACCCTCCTTCGAGACCCCCGCTGAGATCCGCGCCTTCCGCACCCTGGGCGCCGATCTCGTCGGCATGTCCACCGTCCACGAGGTCATCGTGGCCCGTCACATGGGCATGGAGATCCTCGGCCTCTCACTCGTCACCAACCCCGCCGCCGGGCTCTCCACCGAGACCATCGACCACCGCGAGGTCATGGAGATCGGCCGCCACGCCGAAGCGCAGTTCACCAGTCTCATGAAAGCCCTCCTACCCCGAATCCGCGAACACGTTCACCCGAGCCCCTGACCCTTAGGTCCCAGGATTCTGGGTCCTGGGATTCTGGACAGTGGACGCCCCTATGCCCCCAAACAAACAGGGCTTCCCCCCACCCTCGCATGAAGCCGGCGCAGCACCGGCGTCAGCAGCAAGGCCAGCAGCGGCGCGGCCAGGACAGCAAAAAACAGCCACGGGAGCAGCGCATGGCTCTCCCAAACCCAGAGTCGCCGAGTCAGTTCGATCGGGTGCGTACGTGCCACATGGAGCACCTGCCCCGGCGAAAGCGGGATCGTTGGCGCGTGAAAGACCCTGGTGCCCAACCGCAGAAACGGAATCAGCAGGAACAGCTGCAGCGGGTAAACCAGGTGATTCGTAATCTGTGAAGCCAGGAGGTTCAGGCGCAGCAAAAACGCCACCGCCAGGCACGCCACCGTCGTCGACCCAAGCACCGGGTTGATACCGATCACGAGCCCCACGGCGAGGCTCCACGCCAGCCGCTCGGGGCTGGTTCCAAGCCGAAGCAGATCAAGTACAGGAGCAACGGTCGTGCGATACATCCAGCTGTGCTGCGGGGCCTCTGACATCATTCTCTTAGCAACGTTTCCTTCAGGTTAGACTTCGAAAAGCGGGAAACGCCGTCAGGCGACGACACGGGAGTGCCTTTGGGTCTGGTGAGATCGATCGGGCGATTGGCCATCGTGGGGCTGCTGATCCTTCATGCCTGCGCCCAGCTGATCCTCAAGCGGCCGTCGACCCGCAAGGACCGGGCCCTCTGGCTTCACCACCTCTGCCGCCGCGCCATCAACATCTTCGGCGTCGACGTCAGGCTACACGGCGCCCTTCCCGAGCATGGCATTCTCATCTCCAACCACCTTAGCTATCTCGACATCATCGTCTTCTCCTCGATCAAGCCCGTCGTCTTCATCTCCAAGGCGGAGATCGAGTCATGGCCAGTGATCGGCTGGATGACCACCATGGCAGGCACGGTCTACGTAACCCGCGGAAAGGGTGGAAGCGCAAAAGAAGCGGGCAGCGGCATGCGCTCAGCTGCCGAAGACGGCCTGCCCGTCGTGCTCTTCCCGGAAGGCACGACCTCCGACGGCGAGACCATTCTCAGGTTCCACACCGGCCTCCTCTCGGAGGCGCTCAAGGCAGAGCAGCCCGTCACCGCCAGCTTCCTTCGGTACTCGCTTACCGAGCCCAACGGAACGAGATCTGTCCGCGACGACGTGGCATTCTGGGGAGAACACCCCATGCTCCCCCACGTCTTTCGCTTTCTGTCCCTCCACGGCGTCCGGGCGGAGGTATCAGTCGCTCCCGCACCCATCCACTTCCTCGCTCCCGCGACCTCCCGCAAGCTGGTTGCGATCGAGGCGCGAAAGGCAGTCTGCGCTCTCGGCGCAACCGAAAGCACTGTCGCCCGGCAGCTGCAGCCCGTACCCTAGGCCGGTGGGGCCACCTTCTGCGGCGCTCGCGAATCCGGCACCGGATCCGCACTCCGCAGCCAGGCCGTGTAGATCATGTCCCGCAGCTCGATCGCCCCGGCGGCCAAACGCTCCTCGACGAAGCTCTTCGCCTCGGGCGTCCCCGCATCCACAAACCCGCCCGCCTTCTCGATCTGGTAAGTCCTCTCCATCAGGCCTCCCGTATGCCGCAGGTACGCGACGTAGTCCTCGAAAACATCGCCCTCCAAAGCCTTTGCCGGCACCGCGCTCACCAGCGGAGCGACATCACTCGGCTTCACGTTCGCACTCACATAGGTGCTCTCAAACAGCGCATGAATCTTGTGATCTGTCGTGTACCCGTGCGGATTGGGCCCCGTCCAGCCGTTGTACTGCACCGTAACGTGCAGGGGCTGCGACCCGTCCGCAACATAGTGCCCCAGCCATCCCGCGTAGAAGAGGATCGCCGTCTCCACGGGTCTGGTATTTGCGTTGGCCGCCCGCATTGCCCGGTACTCGCGCATCGCAGCCTTTAGACGCTCCCACACCTCGTGTGCCGCATAAGGCTGCAGCCCTACCTTTTCCACCGCCAGCGTCAGATCGGGGTGTTGCACCTGCGCCCTCTCGAGCGCGCGAAAGTAGTCGTACCGATGGCGCGGCAGGGGACCCACCAGGTCCGCCCACTCCAGGTCGATGAAGTGCTCGGGGGAAGACTCCGTGCCCAACTCCTCCTCCGCCCTGCTCTTCCACCGGTCTGGCTCTGGCCCCATGTACTCCATCATGTCCAACGCCTCCCCGCTATGCAGAAAGGCCGGCACATCCCCTGGCAGATACATGGCCCCAAGCCGATTGATCATGCGGTGCCCGTCCCCGCCCCATCCCTTACCCTGCTCCGTGGCGATCATGGGTATCACCGCGACCGCCACCGCAAGCCGTGCCCCACGCCAAACACTCTTCATGCCCGAAGTATATCGGCCTCCTGCAAACTCCCATTGACCCCTCCACTACCCCTGCGACATCTGCCCTCACCGGTCTCGAGACGAATAGCATGGAAGCTAACCATGCACCTCGACCTGCTCCCCACCGACGCCCTCCTCGTCATCGACATGCAACTCGACTTCATGCCCGGTGGCGCGCTCGCCGTTCCCCATGGCGACGAGATCATCCCCGGAATCAACGCCCTCGCCCAGCGCTTCGACCACGTCATCCTCACCCAGGACTGGCACCCCGGCGGACACATCTCCTTCGCCAGCACGCACGGCAAGCAGCCCTTTCCCGAAGGCATCCAGTCCACCGTCCAGGCTCCGTACGGAACCCAGCATCTCTGGCCCGATCACACCGTCCAGGGCTCGCATGGCGCCGACCTTCACCCCGACCTCCGCATCCCTCACGCCGAACTCATCCTTCGCAAAGGCTTCCGTCGCGAGATCGACAGCTACTCGGCCTTCTTCGAAAACGACGGCACCACCCCCACCGGCCTCACCGGCTACCTTCACGAGCGCAACCTCAAACGCCTCTTCTTCACCGGTCTCGCCTTCGACTTCTGCGTCGGCTACTCCGCGGTCTCCGCCGCCAGGCTCGGCTTTAACGCCATCGTCTTCGACGACCTCACCCGCGCCGTCAACCTCCCCGGAACCGTCGAAACCACCAACCGGCAGTTCGAGGAGGCCGGCGTCATTCGCATGCGGAGCCCCGAGTGACCGAACCCGCCGATGGACCGTGGGTCGAAACCCTCGCGACCGTCACGGCGTGCCGCTACCAGTTCGGCGGCCTCGGAACCATGGCGTTCGGCATCCCCGACATCAACCACTTCCTGATCACGTTCACGTACACGGTCGCCGGAAGGACGCTCTCCAGCCGTTTCAAATCACCCAAGGCGATCGCGCAGGGAGAGACCTTTCCCATCACCTACAACCCACTCGCTCCCGAGCAGAACAGCAAATCGTCTCCGCGGTTTTGAAAACCTGGACCCCCGGCCGAAATAGCTCAGGTCGCAACCCCAACGCCCGCCAGCCCCAGCTCAGCCGCACGCCCCTGCATCGCCAACAGGCAGGTCTCCAGGTGCTCCTCGAGAGGCACACGAAGCAACTCCGCTCCTTCCACGATGTCCTCTCGTTTTACCGCTCGCGCAAACGCCTTGTCCTTCATCTTCTTCCTGACACCCGCAACCTCCACGTCCGCAATCGAACGTGTCGGCTTCACCAGCGCACACGCTGTCAAGAATCCTGACAGCTCATCGCACGCAAACAGGGCCCTATCAAGATGCGTCTCCGGCGTCACGCCCGAGTAGTCGGCATGCGCCAGAATCGCATGGAGGATCTCTTCAGGCCAGCCCTCCTCGCGCAGAAATCTCACCCCCACAAACGGGTGCTCTTCCGTCGAGGGATGCCGCTCATAGTCCATATCATGCAGCAGCCCCGCACACGCGTACCTGTCTGCGAAACTCTCCAACGCCTCACCCGAGAGCTCCAGCCGCAGACCCTCCAGCCTCCCGTAAGCCTCGGTACAGGCTGCCACCGACATCGCATGCTTGCGGAGGCTCTCCCCCTTGGTCCACTCCTCCAGCAGCGCTCTCGCCGCCACGCTTGTGTACTTCCCTGTCTCAGGCATAGAACATTCTCGCATCGCGGCACCGGGCTACGACCCGCGAACCCGGCGCCTCAACACCGGGTAGCCCTCCTCCTCAGCTCTCATCGCTCGCCTCTCTTTCCGTCTGTCCCCCTCCCAGGGGCACACGGCGGCCAGCATCGTGTTTACCAAGGAGGTTCCAACTCCCTTTTCCTCCCGGTGTCTCTGGCATTTGTAGGGTATTGCCCCTTGACCTTTGGGTTACCTGATGTCACTCTAGGCACATCGCACGATCCGTTATCGGACGTGTGCTGCGGTCTCTGCTCTGGGTCCGCCCGCTACACACAACTTATGGCAACCATGATGGCTTCCGTCGAGCAGCGAGAGGTAGTTCGCTGCGATCACTGCAAGCTCGTTCAGTTCCGCACACCAAGCCCGGCTTGCCGTCGTTGCAAGACGAGCCTGGACGTCGAAGTGCCTGAGCCCGCATCCGCGCCCTTGGTGCTCGTCCCCGCTTCACCAGCCAGCGATGGAAAACTTCAGGTCGCCACTGCCGTCCGCGACCTGCGCCACGTTCGCAACCTGTCCCAGCGTCAGCTGGCAGCTCGCATGAACGTACCCCGCACCTATATCTCAAAGATCGAGAACGGCAAGGCCATGCCGACGCTCTCCTCGCTCTCTCGCCTGGCAAACGCCCTCCAGGTCGACATCTCCGTCCTTCTTCGCGACTCCAGCAATCGCCACAAGGATGAGACCGCCGTCCTCATGAACGATCCTTTCCTCGCCGAGATCGCCCACTACGCCTCGCAGCTCGATGCGCTCCAGCGTTCCATCTTCCTCAACCACGTCCGCGAACTGGCCGCCGGGCGAAAGCGAACAGCCTAGCCGCAAGCTCCTCCTTCACCTCCGCCGCGAGCGCACCTTGCGCCCGACACACGTCGGGAACCGGGTCCGCTCGCGGCCTCTCCTCCTCGAAACTCCTCCTGCCTTGCGTCGATTGCGCACCCTACCCCGGTGTGCTAGCGTCATCTTGCGAGGTTGTCTTGCGCCCGTTACCCCCCACACGAGTCCCCACACGCCTGCATGAACTCTCCCCTGACGAGCAGAGCGTCTACGGCCAACTTGACCCCTCCCGCATCCCCCAGCACGTCGCCATCATCATGGACGGCAACGGCCGCTGGGCCGGAAAACGCGCCCTCAAACGCTTCCTCGGCCACCAGCAGGGTGCCGAAAGCGTTCAGTTCGTCGTCGAAACCGCCTCCCGCATCGACCTTCCCTGGCTCACCCTCTACGCCTTCTCGCTCGAAAACAACCTCCGCCGCCCCAAGTCCGAGGTCAGCTTCCTCATGAAGCTGCTCAAGAGCTACCTCATCGGCAACGTCAAGCGCATGAACGACAACAACGTGCGCATGAACTACATCGGCCGAACCCACGAGCTCCCCTCCGAGGTGCAGGACACCATGCAGTGGGCCATGGAGTCGACGGCCAAGAACACCGGCACCACCCTCACCCTCGCGCTCAACTACGGCGCCCGCACCGAGATCGTCGATGCCGTCCGCAGGATCCTCTCCGACCTTACCGCCGAAGCGCACGCGAACGGCTGCTCGCTTGAAGACCTCCTCGGCGCCGGCGCCCTCGACCGCCTCGACGAGCCCGACATCTCCCGCGCCCTCTACACCAGCGCGCATGCCCGACCCCGACCTCGTCATCCGCACCTCCGGCGAGCAGCGGATCTCTAACTTCCTCCTCTGGCAGATCGCCTACGCCGAGATCCTCATCACCGACCGCCTCTGGCCTGACTTCCGCGGCATCCACCTCCTCGAAGCCATCGCCGACTACCAGCGCCGCGAACGCCGCTACGGTGGCCTGGGCGAAAACCAGACCGACGAAAACGTCTCCACCCTCGAACCCGCCGACCAGGTCGCCGACGAGATCCAGCACGAACTGGACCCCCAGGGCTCCCCCACCCTCACCCGCCGCTAATCCGCCGTTGCTGTGCCCTTCAGTTGCCCCTCTGTCTGTCATTCCCGAAGGGAATCTGCTGTTCATCTCATTCCCCACCCCTGGCATTCCGAACAAAGCCGAGAAATCTCTCGCCCTTGCCCTCGCTCTTCTGTCTGTCATTCCCGAAGGGAATCTGCTTTCGCCGGTGCCCCGCGTCGCCTGTTCCACCGGCGTCCATCAGAACTAAGCATTGCGGACTCGCATCAACACAACGTTCATTTCAGCAGGATCCAGGGCGGTACGCGTAACCGCTAGTACCCCAGCAGTCGGCTCCTGGCGACGCACTCCAAAACGCCCTCCCCAGCCCCCACCCACTTAGTCCGGGATGCCCTCTGCACCGAATGGGAGGACGGGCTTCTCCGCCAAATAAACCTGGCGCAGAAGGCGACGTTGCGAGCTCACCTCGTTAACACAGGCAAGAAAGCGCTGCAGGCCTTCGTACCGGTCGAGACCCTCGACTCCAACAAGCCGCTCGCGACGGCGTTTGCGAGCATCGTGCCAGCGCTCGGCGATCTCCGCGGCATCCTCCGTCGTGTCCGTGACCGACAGGAGGGAGAAACCGGCTGAAGCCAGGAGTCGCTCATTCTCCCCCGGCGGGCTAAAGAAATAAGGGCCGATGGAGCTTCGAGTTGCGAGCTCGGCATGCGAGATCAGACCGCCGATCACAAGGGCATCGCTGAAGAGCAGACGGCCTCCCCGTCCGAGGACGCGGAAAAGTTCATGGAAAACGCGCGCGCGCTTGGGGATGTGGCACAGCGCATCATTCGCGAAAGCGGCATCGAACGTATCGTCCGCGAAGGGAAGCCCCTCGGACACATCGCATTGCTCAAAATGGGCGATGCCCTTCAGCAGGGAAATCTCCGCAAGCTGCGTAGCGCTCGCGATCGCGTTCGGGTTGATGTCGAGGCCGGTAATCCGGCACCCTGGACGCATCGCAATGTAGATCGCGTACATGCCCGATCCACAGCCGACCTCAAGCACCTCCGAGTCACTCTTCACTTTCAGAATCGAGGGGATCAGATCTGACTCCTGGCTGGTAACCCAGCTGGTCTGGCCTAGGTCTCGCCCGTAAGTCTCCGTCCGTATCTCCCGGTAAAGGTCTTCCTGTACCTTCGCGTAGGCATTGTCATACAGGTCCACCTCGTAAGGCATAGGCTTGACTCCCTCGGAACTTCGCGCGACGGAGCCATTCTATGACCTATGTTTCCCGGTCGCCACGC
The DNA here is from genome assembly GCA_963752655.1 of uncultured Acidobacteriaceae bacterium. GTDB lineage: Bacteria > Acidobacteriota > Terriglobia > Terriglobales > Acidobacteriaceae > Edaphobacter. The sequence goes on along the minus strand of CAVVZK010000006.1, from coordinate 264,226 downwards.
AGTGCATCGCCGGGGCGCAGCATCGCTCCCCGTGCACAATCTTCCCGCCCCGTGGCGCAGTGACTCGTCCCGCTCGCTACAATTGAACTAGACACTTAAGGGAGCCCGGCCAAAAGCCGGGCTCTTCGCCTTTGAACCCCTGGACGGGAAGACACACACCGGAAGTCCGGACCTAACTCGAATCGTTCGAAGACTTTGCCACACAGAAGGGTGGAGGGCCCACACACCATCATGTCCGATATTCAACCAAAACGCTTCCAATGCCGCCACATACAGGCCGACGGCCGCCGCTGCGGCTCGCCCGCACTCCGCGGGGAAGAGCTCTGCTACTACCACCACACCTCCCGCAAACCCGCCCCGCACCCCCGCGCCCGTCGCGGCCGCCGGAGCACCTTCGACCTCCACCTTCCCGATGGCAACGACCGCACCGGCCTCCAGCTCGCCATCGTCGATGTCCTCCGCCGCATCGCCACCAATGAGGTCGACCCGCGCCGGGCTGGCCTCCTCCTCTACGGCCTCCAGATCGCCGCCACCAACCTCCCCCAGACTCGCCCCGCCGCCCCGCCCGCCCCGCAGCCCACGGAGACTATAGAAGAGCTCGTCATCGACGAAAGCCTCGGCGCCCTCGCGCCCCGCTGCGAGCTCGTCGCAGATCGCCCCGGAGCCCGCGACCGCAGCCTCACCCAACAGCTCCTCGCCGAGCTCAGACGCCCCCGCACCGAAGAAGCCACCGTCTGTCCTACCTGCAAAGCCCAGCAGCACGACATCAACTTCCTGCCGGACAGCTCCCCTGCGCCCGCCGTCAGCGCCCCCGGCGCCACGCCCGAGATCCTCGCCTCCCTCCAGGCCTCCGCCCCACCGCCATCTGCCCCAGGGAAGCGCCGAACGCTCCCTCCCCTTCCCCCACAGCCGCTTCATTTACCCTCAAGAGCGGCCCATGAAACGCATCCTCACCGCCCTCATCCTCATCGCCGCCGTCCTCGCCCTCTTCTTCTTCGGCCAGCTCTGGATGATCACCCTCTTCGCCGCGGTCGTCGCCGAGCTCGCCGCATACGAGTACCTCCAGCTCGCCGCCGTCGGAGCTCGCACCCACGGGGCCACCCTCCGCATCCCCATCGGCTGGATGGCCCTTGCCACCGCCCTCGCCTTCGTCGTCACCCTTCCCAACTTCCCCGTTGAAGCCCAGCTCCCGGTCCTCAGCGCGCTCACCCTCGCCCTCTTCGCCTGGAACGGCTTCCGCTCCCCCCTCCACCAGGTCCTGCCAGATACCGCGCAGGGCCTCTTCGGCCTCATCTGGATCGCGTACCCCCTCACCCTCGTTCCCCTTCTCTGGAAGCAGGAGGACGGCGTAGCCCTTGTCCTTCTCCTGATGCTCTCGGTCTGGGCCGGAGACACCGCCGCCCTCTACATCGGCAAGGCCTTCGGCCGTCACAAGCTCGCGCCCCGCCTCTCCCCCGGCAAGACCTGGGAGGGCTCCGCTGGCTCTATCGCCGGATCGCTCCTCGCCGCCGGTGCCCTCATCCTCCTAAGCGACCGTCTATCCGCCCACGGCAACACCCTCATCCACATCTCCGAACCCGTCTGGCAGACGTTCCTGCTCGCCGGCATCCTCAACATCGCCGCGCAGCTCGGCGACCTCCTCGAATCCGCCGTCAAACGCGGTGCCGGCGTCAAGGATTCAGGCACCATGCTCCCCGGCCACGGCGGCATCCTCGACCGCATCGACGCCCTCCTCCTCGCCGCACCCGTCCTCTGGTTCGCTCTCACCCTCAAGGACCGCTTCAACCTCGGCCGCTTCTGATATCCGACGACACGACTCCTCCTGGTCTCGCCATCTGAGAAAATATCCCCTGTGAAGAAGTTAGCGATCCTCGGCTCCACCGGCTCCATCGGCACCTCTACCCTCTCCCTCTGCGAGTCCTTCCCCGAGCTCTACCAGCCCGTCGCCCTCGCGGCCGGCCAAAACCTCACAACCGCCCTCGCCCAGTGCCGCCGGTGGCGCCCTGAAATCATCTCCGTAGCCACCGAGGCCCTCGCTTCCGACCTCCGCGCCAGCCTCCATGCAGCGGGCGTCACCGGCACAGAGGTCGTCCACGGCACGCCCGGCACCATCGCCGTAAGCACTCACCCCGAAATCGACTTCGTCGTCTCCGCCATCGTCGGCCTCGCCGGCCTCGAAGCCACCTACGCCGCCATCCTCGCCGGCAAGACTATCGGCCTCGCCAACAAAGAATGCCTCGTCGCCGCCGGTGATCTCATCATGCGCGCCGCCCGCGAGCACAACGTCGCGCTCCTCCCCATAGACTCCGAGCACAACGCCGTCCACCAGTGCATGCGCGGCGGCACCCACGCCGAGGTCCGCCAGATCTGGCTCACCGCCTCCGGTGGCCCCTTCCGCTCCACCCCCCTCGCCGACTTCGCCCACATCACCCCCCAGCAGGCCCTCAAGCACCCCACCTGGGTCATGGGCCAGCGCATCACCATCGACTCCGCCACCATGATGAACAAGGGCTTCGAAGTCATCGAAGCCTGCCGCCTCTTCGACCTTCCCCCCTCACAGGTCCGCGTCATCGTTCACCCGCAATCCACCGTCCACTCCCTCGTCGAGTTCATCGACGGCTCCATCCTCGCGCAGATCTCCGTCACCGACATGCGCCTCCCCATCCTCTACGCCCTCTCCTTCCCCGACCGCCCCGCCGCCCCGCCCGTCACCCCCGCCGCGCCACCGCTCACCTTCGATCTCGCCAGCCTCAGCCATCTCGACTTCTCCCCGCCCGACCTCGACCGCTTTCCCTGCCTCCGCCTCGCCTACGAGGCCGCATCCTCCGGCCCCTCCGCCTGCATCGCCCTCAATGCCGCCGACGAGATCGCCGTCGCCGCATTCCTCGAAGGTCGTATCTCCTTCAATGGCATCCCGCGTACAATCGAGCAGGTGCTGACACACACCCCTTTCGCCGCGCCTTCGTCTATCACTGAGGTGCTGGAGGCCGACCACGTAGCCCGCACCCGCGCCGCAGAGCTCATCGCGCAACCCACCCTCGCCGGCGTCTGACGCCCGCTTCCCTTCCGAGGTCCCCTCTCCCGCATGTCGACTGTTATCGAACTCCTTCTCGTCCTAGGCCTCATGGTCCTCGTCCATGAGTTCGGCCACTTCGCCGTCGCAAAGCTCTGCGGAATTCGCGTCGAAACCTTCTCGATCGGCTTCGGCAAACGCCTCTTCGGCTTCAAGCGCGGCGACACCGACTACCGCATCTCCATCCTCCCGCTCGGCGGGTACGTCAAAATGTCCGGGGACAACCCCGGTGAAGCCCCCTCAGGCGATGCCGGCGAGTTCAACGCACACCCCCGCTGGCAGCGCATCCTCGTGGCCCTCGCCGGCCCCATCTCGAACTTCATCCTCGCCTTTGCCCTCATGACCGTCGTCTCCATGCTCCACAACGAGGTGCAGGAGTACCTTTCGAGCCCCGCCCAGAGCGACTACGTTCCCCATAACTCCCCCATCTCCCGAACCGGTATTCAGTCCGGCGACACCATCGTGCGCTACGACAACGTCGAAAACCCCACCTGGGACCAGGTCGGCGTGCGCTCCCTCCTTAACCTGAACCAGAGCGTACCCTTCTCCTTCGTCCACGATGGCCACCGCGTCGACACCAACTTCACCGTCGAAAACAAGGGCGACGCCGAAAACTTCTCCCTCGAGAAACTTGGCTTCATCCCCGTCATGCAGCACACCCCCGTGGAGGTCCTCTCCCTCGGAGACGAGCCCACCATGCCCGCCGCAAGGGCCGGCCTCAAGCCCCACGACCAGATCGAATCCATCGACGGCCTCCACCTCCACTCCGTCCTTGCCCTTCTTGCCTACCTCCAGGATCAGGCCGGCAAACCCGCCGACCTCGTCATCCTCCGCAACGGTCAGACCCTCCCGATCAAAATCACGCCCCAGCTCGCGGACGCCGGCGACGGTGTCAAGGAGTACCGCCTCGGCTTCCGGCCCATGCAGCCTCCCGCCAAGATCGAGCGCCTTCCCTTCCCGCAGGCCCTCGCCGCCGCCTGGAAGTTCAACAAAAAAGCCTCCCTCCTCATCGGCGAAGTCCTCCACCGCATGTTCACCCGGCAGGTCTCCGTTCGCTCCCTCTCCGGACCCATCGGCATCGGCGGACAGATCCACGAGGCCGTTCAGATGCCCGGATGGATGCCGCTCATCGGCACCATGGCCCTCATCTCGCTCAACCTCGGCATCTTCAACCTCCTCCCGATTCCGCTCCTCGACGGCGGCATGATCCTCTTCCTGCTCATCGAGTCGGTCATCCGCCGCGACGTCAATCAGCAGGTCAAGGAGCGCGTCTATCAGGTCGCCTTCGTCTGCCTCGTCGCCTTTGCCGCGTTCGTCATCTTCAACGACATCACCAAGCTCAGCTTCTTCGCCAAGATGAAGCCCTGAGGCCAACCCAGAATCCTCGGAACGACACCCAAACCGCCGGCCGGCGCCCAAACTGGCCGGCGATTTCTGTCAGGGCACCAGGCCCCGCCAGGGCTATTCAAACAACGCCGCCCCGAAACATTCAACCGCACGCATGTCCACTCCCCTGTGAACCTTCCCGCAGGGGGCAAACATCTATACTTCCTCTATGGCGACCTCGAACCTCCCCGTAACCCTCGGCGCTCTCCGCAACAGTGAATACACCCCCGGCCGAGTCGCCCGCGGCGTCAAAGACGAACTCCGCGACAACCTCATCGCCCGCCTGCGCGCCAACGGCACCACAGGAGACCCACTCTTCCCCGGAATCGTCGGCTACGAAGACACCGTCATCCCGCAGATCGTCAACGCCGTCCTCTCCCGCCACAACTTCATCCTCCTCGGCCTCCGCGGCCAGGCCAAATCGCGCATCCTCCGCGCCCTCACCACCCTCCTCGACCCCCATACCCCGTACGTCGCCGGCTCCGAGCTCCGCGACAACCCCTACGCCCCTCTCAGCCGCTACTCCCGCGACCTCATCGCCGCAAAGGGCGACGACACCCCCATCGCCTGGCTCACCCCCGAAGACCGCTACGTCGAAAAACTCGCCACCCCCGACGTCACCGTAGCCGACCTCGTCGGCGACGTCGACCCCATCAAGGCCGCCCGCTCCGGCCAGGAGCTCGGCTCCGAGCTCACCATGCACTACGGCCTCCTCCCCCGCGCCAACCGCGGCATCTTCGCCATCAACGAGCTCCCCGATCTCGCCGGCAAGATCCAGGTCGCCCTCTTCAACATCATGCAGGAAGGCGACATCCAGATTAAGGGCTACCCCGTCCGCCTCCCCCTCGACGTCGCCATCGTCTTCTCCGCCAACCCCGAGGACTACACCGCCCGCGGCAAGATCGTCACCCCCCTCAAAGACCGCATCGGCTCCGAGATCCGCACCCACTACCCCGAGTCCATCGACGAGGCCATCGCCATCACCGAGCAGGAGGCCTGGACCGCCCGCTCCTACGCCTCCGACGACACCGTCCAGCAGATCGAGATCCCCCACTACATCCGCCAGATCGTCGAGCAGGTCGCCTTCGCCGCGCGCGAAGACAAAAAAGTCGACAAGCGCTCCGGTGTCTCGCAGCGCCTGCCCATCTCCACCATGGAACTCGTCGTCTCAAACGCGGAACGTCGCGCCCTCATCCACGGCGAAAGCACCGTCGTCCCCAGGGTAGGCGACATCTACGCCGCCCTTCCCGGCATCACCGGAAAAATCGAACTCGAGTACGAGGGCGAGATGCGCGGCGCAGACACCGTCATCCGCGAGATCATCCGCGCCTCCGTCGCGGGCATCTTCGACGAGTACTTCGCCGACACCAACACCCAGCAGATCGAGCAGTGGTTCAACCTCGGCGGCACCGTCCAGCTCAACGACACCCAACCCTCCGCCGCCTCGCTCACCGAGCTCCAGCAGATCCAGGGGCTCTTCGAAAAACTCTCACCGCTCCACATCAACTCGAAGTCCGTCCCCGAGGTCGCCGTCTCCGCCGCCGAGTTCCTGCTCGAAGGCATGCACGCCCACAAACGCATCTCCCGCAACGAAGAGCGATCCTTCTCCGCCGGCGAAAAGAAATCCCGCAACGACCAGGCCGCGCAATACGCCGAAAAGATGCGCGAACGCGGCATCGAACGCGAGGACCTCTCCGCCAAAAACCGCACCCGCCGCGGCTTCAACTAAGTGAAGCGCCTCGTAAGCGCTGGGCACGTTCCACACCAAAGAGTATGGGGCACGCCCGTCCGTAGCAGTGGCAAGCACACCCCGCAAACCGGGCCGTCGCGCCTCTCCCAGAGGGGAGCGATGACGTTGACACGGAGGCCCGCCGCCCTTCTTCTTTTCCTCTCTCTCACGCTCGTCCTCTCGGCAACGCTCCGCGCACAGGACAACTACGAGATTCAGGTCTACGGCTCCGAAACCGTCAAACCCCGAACCACCATGATCGAGCTCCACAGCAACTTCACCGCGAACGGCTCCAAACCGCTGCCCGGCTCCATCTACACCACCCAAGGCACCTTTCCCACCAACCACGCCCAGCACGAGACCGTCGAGATCACCCAGGGCGTCACGGACTGGGCCGAGGTCGGCTTCTACATCTTCACCAGCGCCAAAGACAACCAGGGCTGGCAGTGGGTCGGCGACCACATACGCCCGCGCGTCCGCGCTCCCGACAGCTGGCACCTCCCCGTTGGACTCAGCATCTCCAACGAGATCGGCTACCAGCGTGCCCGCTTCTCGCCCGACACCTGGTCCTGGGAGATCCGGCCCATCATCGATAAGCAGCTTGGCCATTGGTACCTCTCCTTCAACCCCACCCTCGATCGGGCCTGGCACGGCCCCGGCGTCCGCAGCGGAGTCACCTTCGCCCCAAACGTCAAAGCAGGGTACGACGTAACGAAAAAGGTCAATCTCGGCCTGGAGTACTACGCCTCCTACGGCAATCTCAAAGCGTTCGACACGCTCCATAATCAGCAGCAGCAGATCTTCGCCGCCGCAGACCTAAATCTCGCCCCCGAGTGGGAGCTCAACTTCGGCGTAGGCCTCGGGCCCACCAGCAACACCGACCACCTGATCGTCAAATGCATCGTGGGCCGACGCTTCAGCTGGGGCCGTCATACCGAGTTCCCCGAACGCTCCGGCGACGTCGTCAAGTAACCCAACCTCGACGTATTCTCTGTACCTTCAGACCGCCACCCTCACCATGCCCGAGCTGCCCGACATCACGGCCTACCTCACCGCCCTGACCCCACGCGTCGTCGGCCAAACCCTCGAGCACCTCCGCATCGCCAGCCCTCTGCTGCTCCGCACTGCCATCCCGCCCATCACCTCCGTCGAGGGCCGCACGATTCAGTCACTCAGAAGAGTCGGCAAGCGCATCGTCTTCGTCTTCCCATCCGACTCCGGCTCGGACGACCTCTTCCTCGTGCTCCACCTCATGATCGCCGGCCGCCTCCACTGGCGAGCCGTCGGGGCCAAGCTCGGCGGCCGCAACAACCTCGCCGCCTTCGACTTCCCGCACGGCTCCCTCGTCCTCACCGAAGCCGGCGCAAAACGCCGCGCCTCCCTGCATCTCGTGGAAGGTGAAGCCGCCCTCGCCCAGCTCGACCCCGGCGGTCTCGACGTCCTTTCGCTCCCCTTTGAAGACTTCCGCCTCGCCCTCACCGCCGAGAACCACACCCTCAAGCGCGTCCTCACCGACCCCCGCGTCCTCTCCGGCATCGGCAACGCCTACTCCGACGAGATCCTCCACGCCGCCCAGCTCTCCCCCCTCGCCCAGACTCGCAAGCTCTCGGCCGAAGAGATGCACCGTCTCTACACAGCGACGCAATCCACACTTCAGTGCTGGATCGACCGCTTCAACGCAGAAGCCACCAGGAACTTCCCCGAGAAGGTCACCGCCTTCCGCCCCGACATGGCCGTCCACGGCCGCTTCAACCTCCCCTGCCCACGCTGCGCCGCCCCCATCCAGCGCATCCGCTACGCCGACAACGAGACCAACTACTGCCCCACCTGCCAGACCGCCGGCAAAGTTCTCGCCGACCGCAGCCTCTCCCGTCTCCTCGGAGCCGATTGGCCCCGCACCCTCGACGAGCTCGAAGCGATCAAACGAAAGTGATCTGCGCGCCCTCGCATCGGCTTTCGCACACAACCGTCTAAACTTAGATCGAGGTCCCCACCATGAAGCGCACCCGCTACACAAAATTCACCGGCGACCTCTCCTCCTCTTCGGCCTCGAAGACCTCATGCAGGCCCTCTCCGACTTCCTGCTCGACTCCGGCTTCCAGGACCCCATGTCCCGCTTCCAGCAGTTCGACGGCGAGCAGACCATGGAGAACCTCCGCGAAGCCATCCGGCAGGCCCTCGACTCCGGCGAACTCTTCGACGAAGAAGCCCAGGAAAAGTACGAAGCCCTCTCGACGAAGACCAGGTCGAAGAGCTCATCGACCAGATCATCCAGAAGATGCAGGAGCAGAACTTCATCAACGCCGAGCAGCCCCAGGAAGGCCAGGGCGCAGCAGGGCGACGGCAACGCCGAAGCCCGCTTCGAAGTCACCGACAAGGGCATGGACTTCCTCGGCTACAAGGCCCTCCGCGAGCTCCTCGGCCCCCTCGGCAACTCCTCCCTCGGCCGCCACGACACCCGCCACGAGGCCGCCGGCGTCGAAACCAACGGCGTCCTCCAAACACTACGAGTTCGGCGACTCGCTAACCTCGACATCACCGCCACCCTCTCCACCGTCTTCGCCCGCGAAGGCTCTCGACTCTCATCCGGCGACGACGGCACCCTCAACCTCGAGTACTCCGACCTCCACGTCCAGCAGGCCGACTACCAGTCCTCCTGCGCCACCGTCGTCCTGCTCGACTGCTCGCACTCCATGATCCTCTACGGCGAAGACCGCTTCACCCCCGCCAAGCGCGTCGCCATGGCCCTCGCCCACCTCATCCGCACCCAGTACCCCGGCGACACCCTCAACCTCGTCCTCTTCCACGACACCGCCGAAGAGATCCCCATCGGCCAGCTCCCCCGCGTCAAGGTCGGCCCGCACTACACCAACACCCGCGAAGGCCTCCGCGTCGCCCAGCGCATCCTCGCGCGCCAGACCAAGGACATGAAGCAGATCGTCATGATCACCGACGGCAAGCCCTCCGCCCTCACGCTTCCCGACGGCCGCATCTACAAGAACGCCTTCGGCCTCGACCCCCTCGTCATCTCCGAGACCCTCGAAGAGGTCAGCCGCTGCAAGCGCTCCAACATCATGATCAACACCTTCATGCTCGCCGACGACTTCGCCCTCGTGCAGTTCGTCCAGCAGGTCTGCGCCATGTGCCGCGGCAAAGCCTACTTCACCACCCCCGAAACCCTCGGCAACTACCTCCTCATGGACTTCATGAGCCGCCGCGTGAAGACCATCCACTAGCGCCACGCAAGTCCCTGGAAGTAGAAATCCTGGCGCAGCGGAACGCCGCGCCTCCACCTCCGCCTAGAACACCGCCAGCGAATACCCGTTGTCCGGCAACGTCCACGACGTGGACGTAAAGCTCGAGGTCGGCGCTACGTTGCCCGTCGCAGCCGCAGCAAACTTCAGCACCGCCGGCGTCGATCCCGTGTTGGATATCGACACCACATAAATATTTCCGGAAGCGTCCAGCTTGATGCCACCAAGCCGCCCCAGCGTCGTCGATGAGCCCGTAATCGTCCGGATCGGGGCCACGTTTCCAGTCGCACCGGGGGCAAACTCGAGAATGGACCCCGTATACACCGAGGTCGTTCCCGAGAACGTGACGGTCCCACCCGTCATGTAAAGATTGCCGGCACTGTCCGTCGTCATTCCGCCTATCAGGCTGATTGTCGTCGTCGCTCCCCCGAGCGTGCGCAGGGGAGCCACGTTCCCAGTCGCCGTGGGCGCAAATACCGCCACCGGCATCAGCCCCGGCGCTCCCTCGTCCGCGATGTAAAGATTGTCCGAGCTGTCCGCGGCCACATCGTTGGCCGAGACCAGCGTCGACAAACCGCCTCCGGTCTGGTCCGACCCGAGGATGTACCGCGAAGGCGCCACGCTGCCGTCTGCCGTCGCGCTAAAAGCCGCCACACCGCCGCTGTCTTCCGAGATAAAGATCTCCCCCGCGGAACTAGCCGCCAGTCCCTGCACCGCTCCAATCTTCGTCGTCGAGTCACCAGGCAGCGTGCGCGTCGGCGTCGCCGCTCCCGTTGCTCCAGCCGCATACACCCGCACATCACCCGCCGAGTTGGGCGCATTTGTACTCACGTAAACATTTCCGCTTCCGTCCGTCGCCAGATACTCGAACGAGGTATTCATCGGCGCTGTAATCGTAGCGGTCGCCGAGACATTGCCCGTAGAGGTCGCCGGAAACTTCAGGATCGTGCCCGATCCACCGCCAAAGGTCGTCGGGTTCTGAATCACGTAAACGCTCACCACAGCTGCTGGTGTCGGTGTGGGGTTAGGTATGAACTGTTGCCCGCCACCATCTCCTGATGCGCCACAGCCGGCTACCCCGGCCACCAATCCCGCAATCACAACCGGACACACTAAGCGACGCACCGTCATCGGACCCTCCAAGGCAGGCTGGGAGAGCAACTGGGCCCGCGTCGCTCTCGACTCAAAATGGGACAAACTTCTACATCCACACACTCAGACATCGACTAGCGCCGGTCTGCATGGGAATCCTACACCGGCAAACCCGCAAACAACAGCAACTTCGTCGAAGGCGCGCGAGCCTCCCCGTCTCCTTCCTCAACTCCGGACCGCCGATTCAAGCGCCGCATCGAGGTCCGGATACTGGAACACGTACCCGAGTTCCTGCGCCCGCACCGGCAGCACCCTTTGGCCCTCAGTGACAATCATGGCTCCGTCGCCGAATGCCAGCCGAATCGCGAACGCCGGCGCGGGCAGCATCGCTGGTCGATGCAGCGCACGGCCCAGCGCCTTGGCGAAGACCGCGTTCGTGACCGGATTGGGAGCTGTGCTGTTGAGTACACCCCCCGCTCCATCAATCGCGGCGGCAAACAGCCCCACCTGATCGGCGAGATGGATCCAGGAGGTCCACTGCCGTCCCGAGCCGATCCGTCCACCGAGACCCAGTTTGTAGAGCGGCAGCATCGCTTGGAGAGCGCCGCCGTCCGCGCCCAGAACAATGCCGATGCGTAGAATCGCAAGTCGCATCCCCAGGCTGCGCGCGCCTCTCGGCCTCGTGCTCGAGCGCATCGCAGATCTTCGCAAGAAAGCTGTCGCCGGGACCGTCCGCCTCCGTAAAGGTCCTCGTCTCGGAGGTGCCGTAGTATCCGATCGCCGAGGAGACGATGTACGCCTTGGGACGCATCTCCTCGGGCAGCTTGCCAAGCTCGCCCATCAGCTCGCGCGTACGGTCGACCCGTGAGCTGCGAAACTCGGCCTTGTGCGCCGGCATCCATCGTCGCCGACCGCCGCGCCCGCGAGGTTCACGACAGCGTCCGACCCCGCACACAGCTCCGCCGCGGCCGCCACCGTGCCCGGCGAAGGCTGCCCGTGAGCACGGTATCCCCGCGCCGCCGGAGATACGCGGCAAGATGCCGGCCGATAAAACCTGAGGCCCCAAGAAGCGTGATCTGCATCGAGCGAGCCTACCACCTCAGCGCGGCGAAGTTGCGAGACCGTTTCGTCATTGCCGCACCGCCCACGCCTCCCCATCCGGCTCCTCGCCAATCGGGATCTTGCCCGTCACCGTCATCGAACCGAGATCCACCACGGCCACATACCCGTTCGGCGAGCACGCCACAAACGCCCTTCGCCCACCCGGCTCCATCACGATCCCCGCCGCTCCATCGCCCACCGCAATCCGCGTCACGATCTTCTGCGATGCGACATCCGCAACCGCCAGCCCGCCCCGCCCGGCAAGCAGCGCCAGCTTTCCGTCCAGCGTAAACTTCAGCCGGTTCACACCATCCACACCCAGCGCGAGCGTCGCCGTCACTCGCTTCTCACCTAGGTCAACTACCGACACCGTCCCGTCCTGCGCGTTGCCCACCCAGGCCAGCCTCCCATCCGGCGACACGTCAAACCCCTCGGACCCGTTCCCGACCTTCACTAGCGTCTGCTCCCAGTCCCCACCAGGCGACCCCGGCGGAGGTCCCGGCGGCGCCCCCGGCCCCCGGTCGTCCCTGCCCGGGTGGCGGTCCGCCAGGCCCACCCCCCCCCCCATCCGTCGCACGACCTTCTCCCACACACTCACCGTGCCCGAGCTCACATTAGTCGTCACGATCCGCTTCCCATCCCGGCTAACGTAGATCATGTGCGTTCGGTTCTGCCCAGTGCCGAGCACGAGGTCCACCTTGCCCGTCGTCGGATCATAGCTCCCGAACGCCTTCGCACCCTCCGCCGTAAACCAGGTCTTGCCACCTTCGAACGTCAGACCGTGCGGCCCTCGAAGCGCTCCCAGGTCGATCGCAGGCAGCGCCTTCTGCCCCACCAGGTCCACCACCGAAAGCGTGTGATACGCGCCAAACCCGTAGTTCGACACGTATGCCGTTCGCCCGTCCGCCGAGGCAATCACCTCGTGCGGATCGTCCCCCACCGGCACCCGCGCCACAACCTTCAGGCTTACCGGGTCTACGATCGATAGCATCTTGTCGCGCTTCGCCAGCACCAGCAGGGCCGCGGCCGGCGTCTCCTCTGCTATCGCTGCACCGCACGTCCCCAGCACCGTCCCCATCAACACCGCAGCCTGCAGCCGAAAGTTCATAACGAACAGCCTACCCCAGACTCGCCGCACCCACGTCACGCATCGTGGCGGGCGGCGGCCCAGGCATGCGGGCCGCCCATCCTACGAGCTGCGTCACCGGTCCAGCCGATACACCCGCACATAGTCGAAGCTCATCGTGAACCCCGGCGCATTCAGAGCCGAGATCCCGATCTGCGCCGACGTCCCCAGCTGGTGCCTCCACGTCGTTCCACGAGTCCAGTTGTATCCGTCGTTGCTCGTGTACGCCGTGTAGCGTTCGCCCTCGTCTGCGTCCCCATGCTTGACGATCCGGAGCCATGTCGTCTGCCCCGGCGTTCCGATAAACGCGCTTCCGTAGGTCGGAAAGTTCGCCGGCACCGGGTTCACCTGCTTGCCGAACTCCGTCTGCCGCGTCTCGAAGTTCGGAAACACATCCAGCTTTATGCTGTTCCCATCGTCCCCGTAGATAAACAGCGCGCCCTGCGCGTAGTTGTAGCAGCACGAGCCATCAAACGGAACGCTCGTCGTCAGCTTCGTCTCCACCATCCAGTCGCCCGTCTTCGGCACCGGCTCACCCAGGATCGACGTCATCGTCGGATAGCTGCTCTCATCCGGCCCGTGTGTCTGCACCTGGTACGCGCTCCCCGTCAGCACGTAGCTGTTATCCGCCTGCGGATGGATGAAGTGCCACTGCTTGGAGAGCGTCGGCCCGTTGAACTCATCCGACAGCGCCGCGATCAACGCCCCTGGCTCGTCATCCTCCTTCGCCGGCGTATACCGGTTGCTGATCTGCCACGGCTGCGCCACCGGTCCAGGAATTCGCCTGTCTGACGCCCAGTGCCCATTGCGCACCGTCGGCCACCCGCCCACCCAGTCCACCGCGTCGATCAGCGCCGGCCTGCGCGTAAACCCCGGATACCCATCGAAGTACGGTGAAGCCGCATCGATCGCGTGGTACAGCATGTAATCCTGCCCAGAGTCGTCCTTGAAGATCACATTCCCGCCCGGCCCGATCCACCTGTTTCCATTCGCCGCAATCACCTTCGTCCCGCCCGTCGCCGAGGCCGTCAGCGCCACGCCATCCCGGTCCAGAAACGGCCCTAGTGGCGTCCGCGCCCGGCCCACATCCACCGAGTACCCCGACAGTGGCCCATTGCAGCAGTTCGTCGACGACACAAACAGGTAGAAGTACCCGTCGTGCTTCCAGAACGCACCACCCTCATACAGATTGTCCGTCGCGATTTGCACCTCGCTCGCCTTGTCCGCCGTAAACCCGTCCGCCGAAAGCTTCTGGATACTGATCCCGCCAAAGAAGCTTCCAAACGAGATATACCTCTGCCCCGCGTCATCTGTAACCACATCCGGATCAATCACCGCCCGGTTCGAGTTCACGCAGCACGGAGCAGCCTCCGTCGCAACCACCGGCCGCCCCAGGTCCGTCCACGGCCCACCCGCATGCGCGCTCGTGGCCACCCCAATTTCAGGCCCGCCCGCCGTTGTCGCCGGAGCCACGTAGTACATGTAGTACCTGCCGTTAAAGTGTTTCACGGCCGGCGCCCACAGGTTCGTCTCCACCCCGATCCACGCCGGATCCGCCGGAAACGCATCGCCGTTATACGTCCAGTGGATCAGGTCGATCGACCGCCACGTGGCGATGTAGTGATTCCGCAAATTTCCGTTCGCATCCTTGTCGTTCGAGTTCAGCGGATCGCCGGTGCAGTACAGGTACCACGTATCAACCTTGCCAAGCCGCTCCTTCATGATCGCCGGATCCGGACAGCTCACACCCGGCCCCGTCGCCGGATCCACAAGCGTCAGCGGGTTCCGGAACTCCGGGAAAAGCGGCAGCTGCTCTGCTGGCTTCGCCTCGTCCGTCGCGTCGCTACGGCCCGAAACCTGCGCCGCAGCGCCTGCTGCACCGACTCCCAGCAGCAGCGCCAGCGCACACCCACCCCACACCAGACCCCGAAATGCTTGACCCAAGGAAAACCCCCTCACAGACAGCGTCAGCCAATCTAAGCCACGACCAGCACCCCCCGCAAGCTCCACTCACCGCCTCGACCGGGAGAGCACCGTATATTCACACGGAAACTGCCGCTCGCGCTTGAGTTCGTGAACCGCACGAGCGATCCTGTAGATGAGGTATTTCCCCTGATGTCCGTAGCTCGCCGCCTGCTTGCAGCCCTGGTAGTCCTCATCTTCTGTGTTCGCCCGGGCGTTGCAGACGTCTACAACGGAAAACCCAAACTCGTCGTCATCCTCGTCTTCGACCAGTTCCGGGGTGACTACCTCGATCGCTACCGCGCCGACTTCAAAGCACGCAACGGCTGGAACCTCTTCCTTAAGCAGGGCGCGCACTTCACCGACTGCTACTACGACTACGGCAACCTCGTCACCGCCTCAGGCCACGCCACCATCGGAACCGGCGCCTATACCGATGGCCACGGCATCCCTCTCAATGAGTGGTACGAGCCTGGACCCGACGGCACACCGCACCAGGTAAGCTCGGTCGTCGACCCCCGCTACCGAATCGTCGGCGCGCCCGAGGGGACCAAGGATCTCACCGGCGCCTCGCCCCACTCTGAACTCGCCAGTACCCTCGGCGACGAGCTCGTCCTCGCAACCGGAGGACGCGCCCGTGTCTACGGCGTCTCGCTCAAAGATCGCGCCGCCATCCTCACCAGCGGGCACGCCAGCAAGGGAGCCTTCTGGGTCGATCACGAAACCGGCAAGTGGGTCACCTCCACCTACTGGATGCCCGAGCTCCCCGCGTGGGCGAAGCAGTTCAACAGCAGCGATCGTGCCGACCTTGCCCGCAAGCAGAGCGGAGAGGCCAAGGGAAGCTTCTACGAGCGCGTCGGACGGTCCGCCGCCAGCGTCGTCTACCAGCTCGACTTCTCCCAGGCTCTCATCGCCGCCGAGAAGCTCGGCCAGAACCCCGCCGGCGTCACCGACATGATCACCATCTCCGTTTCCTCAACCGACATCAACGGGCACGCCTTCGGTCCGGACGACCCCGCGCAAAAAGCTCTCATCGTGGACTCCGACGCCGCCCTCGACACCTTCTTTACCTTTCTCGACAAGACCATCGGCCTGGGCAACGTCGTCGTCGCCATGACAGCGGACCACGGCGTCGCCACCACCCAGAAATCCGGCGATGCCATGGGCATGCCCGTCCTCGACTTCCCCGCCGCAGACTTCACCAAACCCCTCGAACAGATGCTTGAAACCAAGTACCCTCTCAAGCAAAAAGGCCCATACGTCCTCGCCATGAACAACCCCTACCTCCTCCTCAACCGGGCAGCGTTCGTGGGTAGCGGCATCAGCGAAGAAGAAGCCGAGGGCACCGCCAAAACAATGCTGGAGGAGATCTTCAAAGGGTTCGCAACCGCTGGCAACCAGCAAGCGACCGGCCGGCTAAAGGACTTCCCCATCCTCACCCACATCGTCACCGTCCAGCAGATGCGCGATGGAAGGCTGCCCGACACGCAGTATGGCCGGCTCCTCGCCCACAGCTACTCACCCTACCTGGGCTGGGCCTTGCACCTGGACTTCGGCCCCTACCAGTTCCCCGGGCATGGGTCGGGAACGACCCACTTCTCCGCCAACAGCTACGATCGCCACGTCCCGCTAGAGCTCTTCGGAGCAGACTTCGTGCCCGGCACCTACCACGGCCTCGTCGCCCCGGTCGATATCTCCGCCACCTTTGCGTCGCTCCTGCGCATCAACCGCCCGAGCGCCGCCGTCGGTCGAGTTCTCACCGAAGCCCTCCAACCCGAGGGCTCCGGCTCAACTCGGGTGAAGGACGACAGCCCCAGGCGCACCCACTTCAGATAAGCACAGCGGAAGCAACGTCACACCTTCAGGAACAGCCGGTTCCGGTAAAGCACGTAGATCGGGATCCAGCACACCGCCACAAACAGCAGCGAGTAGGCCAGCGAAGCCAGCGATGGGTCAGAGATCACCGCTGAAATATGCAGAGACACCCACCGCGACACATTCATCCGCGGCCCCAGCCGGATGCTCCCCAAACCCCCGGCGAGCAGCTCCGAAAACACATACGCCGCAATCGAATTCGTCCCAAACACAAAAAACGGAAACAGCAGCCGCGGGTGCCGGTTACGATCGATATCCCTCTTCCCGTCCCGATGCATGTCCACTAGCCACATCGCCAGGCTCAGCATCAGCAGCGTCAGCCCACCCGCAAGCAACACGTAGGAGCTCGTCCATAGCTTCTTGTTAATCGGAAACCAGTGGTTCCAGATCAGCCCAAGCGCAACGGAGCATGCCCCGCTGATCGCGATCCCGCGGATCTTTTCGATCAGCGGACGAGTCGTCCTGATCCAGAGCCCAGTCAACACTCCGATCAAGATCGTGCCCACGGCCGGAATCGTGCTCAACAGCCCCTCCGGATCGCGTGTCCCCTCGTACAGGTGCGCGGAAGAGAAGATCTGCCGGTCGATCCACGCCGCCAGGTTGCCATCCGGATCAAGCAGCGGAACCGAATGCGTCGGCACCCCAAAGCCCGGCACCGGCACAAACCGCATCAGCATCCAGTAGCCGATCAGCGCACTCACCAGGATCGCTACCTTGCTCCTCCACCCCGAGCTCAGCAGCAAAAACACCGTCGCAACGAAGTAGCAGATCGCAATTCGGTGCAGCACGCCGTAGTAGCGCATCGTCCCCAGGCGAAAGAACGGGAAGCTGTTCACCACCAACCCCAGCACATACAGGATCGCCGTCCGCCGAAGCGCATTCCAGAAGATGGACATCTTCGAAACGCCGCTCGCCAGCCGCGACTGCGTGGCCAGCACCAGCGACACGCCCACAAGCAACAGAAAGGTCGGAAACACAAGATCTGTCGGCGTAAATCCATTCCACGCCGCATGCTGCAAGGGCCAGTACGCATGCCTCTCGTCTCCAGCATTGTTGACCAGGATCATGAACGCGATCGTCACACCGCGCAGGAGGTCGACCGAAAGCAGCCGCGCGGCCTTGCCTGCCGTGGTTCGATCCGGGTTCGTCGAAGTTATCGCATCTACATGGCTCGCGATGGTGTGGGCCCTCATTCGTAGGAGTTTGGAAGCTCTGCGAAATTGTAAGCCCTCCGCTCCCTCAGGGCTCGCGCCGTCCCAAATATCGCGCCAGGCAAGTTACTCGTCCAGCTTGAAGATCTTGATCTTCAGCAGCTCCGCAATCGTCGGGTCATGAAATCCCCGGCCCTTCATCCTCTGCACAAACGCAGCGTCGACCTTGAAGACACTCATCTGGATCAGCTCGTCCTCTGTTGGCGAGTACCCCAAAGCTCGCACCGAGGCCACCTTCTCAGGCGTCACGCCCACCGCCCGCATCGCCGTCAGCCTCTCTGCGCGCAGCTCCGGGTACCCCGCCCGTGCCATCCCGCGTACGTAGTCAGGGCTCACGTCCAGAGCCCGAAGCCCCATCAGGTTCTCGGTCGTCATCTCCTTCACGCCGGCGTCCTTCATCGCCCGCACCCACGCCAGCGAAACATCAAGCATCACATAGCCCTGCTGCCTTGACGTCGTTACACCGGCAAATCCCAAGGCCTCCATCCGCCTCCGAAACTCCTCGTCAGGAGTAAACGTGTACTCACCGCGAAGCGCGCCGCCATGCACCGTTCCCACGCAGCGCATCTCGCCTGCATCCGCTCTCATTCGCGCATCAAGAGCCGCACCTTCGCGCTCGAGATCCCCTGGCGCGACACCAGCCCACCGGCTCCACGCCATATCGGAGTCGCCCTCCCGGCACTCACGCCCCTCCGCGCAGCTCGCGCTCTCCCACCGAACGGAAAGCTTTCCCTCCGTCGCTCGCATCGTGCAGCTCTCCTGTGCCACCGCCCGGGCCATCACGGGGCACAACGCAAGAATCAACATGGCAACTGCCGCACGACGCATGGACATCTCCTCTGAAATCCGAATTTGTTCGGTCTAACCGACTCGCATCACTGGTCCAGCAGGCCCGAGATCTTCAGCCGCAGCAATCTCTCGAGATCCTTGTCGGCAAACCCGTGAGCCCTCGCCAGCGCCAGGAATTTGTCATCCAGGTGAAAGAACCTGGCCCTCTTCAACTCCTCCATCGTGGCCTCCGGAAATTCCTTCTTCATCCACGCCGCATACTCAGGCGTAAGACCCTGGGCCTTCATCTCGATCAGCTCACGTACATCGAGATCCCGGAATCCTTGCTTCTCGAGCGCCGAACTGTACTCCGCCGTCACACCCAGCGCCCTCTCCGTCACAACCTCATGGAAGTCCTTCGGTCCGATCCCGCTCTGTCGCAACCCCACCACATACTCCGGCGTCACGCCGAGGGACTTCAGCGTGATCAGGTCGGGAACTGTAGGTTTCCCCAGGCCAACCGCCCCCATCGCCTTCGCATACTCCGGCGTCACACCGATCGACTTCAGTACCACAAGCAGGTTCAGATCGCCGTCAAGCGACATCTCGTACCCCGCATCACGCATCGCGTCCATGTACGTCTTCCCCGGAGCATTCCCCGGAGCATTCCCCGGAACAGCCCCGGCCTCGGATCGAGGCACCGTCCCCTGGTGCGATGGCCCGGCCGGCCCCGCGGGAGCCGTCGCCTCACCAGCCGCCTGCAACCGCGCCAGCAGCCTCGGGTACGCCTGCATTGCGGGAGCAGCCTCGGCCACCGCAGCCTCAAACGCGAACCTGGCCTGCGACGCAGAAAGTGTCCCCGACACCAGCGCAGCCCCCGCCCCGCTCACCGGCTGGGAGCGCGCCACCACCGCCCGCACACTCGGCCGAACCAACGCCAGCGCCGCCCTCGGCCCTCGCTCGCCCCTCGGACCTGACTGCTCCGGTTCCCGCGCAATCGCAGCAGCCGCGACCGTCGCCGGCTCCTGTCTCAGGACCACGGGAGTCTCCGACCTCCTCGAAAACCCCACCGCATCACTCACCTTCGGCCCCAGCAACAGTCCGATCGTGACCGCGCCCGCCGTCGCAATCCGCACTCCGCTCGTCATCCTCGCCTCCATCGGTATCGCCTCCCCAAGAACACGCTTTACCCGCACCAGCAACGACCCCCCCGTGCCATGGAGCGCCAACGCCAGCCGCATATCGGCTCTTCTCTGCTCTTCGAGCCGCAGCAGGGCCCGCGCATACACGACCGCGTCCGCACAGCTCCCCACCGCGATCTCGTCGCAACACACCTCCCGTCGTTCCCGGACCGTCCCGCTCAGCCGCCACACCGCCGGGTGAAAGAACAGCACACTCTCAACCGCGGTCTGCAAGAGGTTGCACACGTAATCCCAACGTCGGATATGCGCCAGCTCGTGCGCCAGAACAGCCTCCACCTCTTCCACCGACAGCCGCAGCAACGCGCCCAGCGGCAGCAACACCGTCCCTCGCCATACGCCCATCGCCATCGGCGAGATCACCTCCGCCGAAACACGCAACGCCACCTCCCGCCCCACGCGGACCCGCTCCGCGATCCTTCGGAAGCTCCGCTCCACCTCCTCGGGAACGGCCATCGCGGCGCGCCTCCTCACCTGCTCCAGCTGCCACCAACCCCCAAACGCGCGCATCGCAAGCAGCAACACCCCCGCAACCCATGCCCCGTCGACCCATGGCAGCAGGTGCTCCGCCGGAGCCGCAAGCCAGGCAGGTCGCCCCTCCACCAGCTCCGTCAGAACCGGCGCGATCTCCCTCAGCCCCGACCCCGCCAGCAAACGGACCTCCCTTTCACCGCTCACGGACACAACTCCCTCGACCTCCTGCGGAACCCCTTGCGTGCCCCCTTGAAACCCTTGAAGCACTTGGACCCGCATCTCCACCGCAAACGTCAGGGCCACCGCCATCGGCATCAGCGCCAGCGCCAGAAGCGCCACCGCGTAGCGCACCCCGGAGCTCGCCCTTGACGTCACCCGGTCGGCCAACGCGTACACCATGGCTACCGCCGTCCCCTGCCAGCAGAAATGCAGCAGCGTCCATCCAAGAGCCACCATCTCTCCCCGTCCTAACCCGATCGCTCCGCCCATACTCCCCTCCTCAGGGACACCACATCGGTTCGTCTTCTAGCTCGCCGCACTTCCCTTGCGTCTCAGCAACTGCCTGATCGCCTCAAGCTCCTCGTCACTCGGCCTCTCCATCTCAAGCGCGCGCATGGCCAGCTGCGCCGCGCTCCCCGCAAAAAACCTCTCGCTCAGCTCGCGCAGAAAACGGCGTCTCCGTATCCGCCTGCGATACCGCCGCCCTGTAAACATGCGCCCGCTCCCGCTCATCGCGCTCCACCAGGCCCTTCTCCGTCATAATCTGCAGCAGCTTGAGCACCCCCGTATAGACCACCGGTCGCCTTCCGTTCACCGCCTCGAACAGCTCCCGAACCGTGGCCGGACCACCCGTCCAAAGAATGCTCAGAAGCTCCAGCTCACCCTCTGTTGGTCTCGGCGCCTCGCGTCTCTTCACCATGTCGCAAACCTTATACGAGGTCCTTCGTAGTTGTCAACGAAAGATTTCGTACTTCCCCGACCCAACCCCAGTTCGCAAGTGCCCGCCACGGACACCCGGGCTCTGGCCGGCCACCTTTTCCCTCCCGCAAGCGTCTATCACCACGCGGCAGCACACACGCCGCAGCTTCAGAACGGAGCCCCATGACACCCCAAGAACATGACATGATCCAGGGCCTCATCGATCGGGTCAATCAGACGCAGCTGCCCGAAAAGGACGCCGAAGCCGAACAGCTTCTGGCGCAAACTCTCGGCCGCAACCCCGACGCTCTCTACATCCTCGCCCAGACCGTGCTCGTCCAGAAGTACGCTCTCGATCAGGCTCAGAAGCAGCTCGCGGACCTCAAGTCCCAGCTCGACCAGAGCCGCCAGCAGCCAGCACAGGGGGAGCACCACACCAGCTTCCTCGGCAGCCTGCTCGGCCGCAACGATCCTCCGCCACCTCCTCCCCGCCTCCAGTCCCAGCCCAGCGCCTCCTCCGGACAGCAGCAGTACGCCCCCGTCCCCAGCTACGCGCCGCCCGGCTACCAGCAGGGCGGTGGCCAGCCCGGCGGGTACGCCCAGCCTCAATCTCCCGGATCGATCTTTGGCGGCGGCGCCCCCGGCGCACCCGCGGGTGGCGGCTTTCTTCGCAGCGCCATGCAGACCGCAACCGGCGTCGCAGCCGGCGCCCTCGCCTTCGAGGGAATCGAATCGCTGATGCACGGCTTCGGCGGCGGCGGTGGTGGCTTCGGAGGTGGCGGCCAGGGACTCGGCGGCTTCGGCGGAGGTCCCCGCGAAGAGGTCGTCAACAACTACTACGGCGACAGCGGCGGCGATCGCGACCGTGGCGACAGCAACCTTTCAAGCGACATCGAAGATCGTCGCAACGACAACTCCGGCACCGACAGCGCAGACGACCGCCTGGCCGATACCGGCAACAGCGACGACGACACCTCCCTCGACGCCGGTGACGACTCCGGCTCGCTCGACTCCGGCGATGACACCAGCTCCTTCGACTCCGGCGACGATGGCGGGTCCTTTGACTCCGGCGGAGGCGACGACAACACCTTCTAAGACCATTGCCCCATGGCGTCGCCCGTAAGATGAAGGGCGACGCCATGAAGTCTCCCGACAAGCACCAGGCCCTCCGCAACCTTGTTCCTTCCGTCCTCCTCCTTGCGATCGTCGTCGTCAGCCTCAATGCGTGGTTCGCACTTCGCTCGGTGGACGTTCTCGTCACCTCCGAGTTCTGGGTAGAACACACCTGGAAGGTCATCAATCAGGTCGAGCGCATCCTTAGCTCCGCAGTCAACGCGGAAAGCGGTGAGCGCGCCTATCTCATCACCCGCGACAACGCCTACCTCGCGCCGTACCTTTCCGCGGTCCACGACCTTCCCGTCGAGCTCGATCGCTTTCAGTCCCTCACCGTCGACAACCCCTCTCAGCAGACCCGCGCCGCCGATATGCGCTCTGTTCTCGAGCAGCGGCTGTCGCTCCTTCAGCAGGCCATCGACGACCGGTCCGCGGGCACCGCCAGCACCACTGGTGCCGTGGTCATCAGCGGCACCGGCAACCAGCAGATGGAGCACCTCCGGGAGGTCGCCGCAGCCGCTGAAGACGAGGAGCGACGCCTGCTCGCCCTCCGAACCTCCGCCGCGGACAGCAGTAGCCGCCGTGCTCGCTTCGCCATCGGCCTGGCCAGCCTCCTAGATCTTGGCCTCATCCTTCTCATGTTTCGCTATCTAGCCCGCGAACGCACCATCCGCGTGGCAGCCGAGCTCACGGCCGCCAACCTCGCCACCTCGCGAAGACAGATCGAGGCCGACGCAGCCGAAATCGTCGCGCTCAACACCACACTTGAGGAGCGCGTGCGGCAGCGCACCGCCGAGCTCGAAACCACCAACCGGGAGCTCGAAGCCTTCAGCTACTCCGTATCCCACGATCTCCGTGCGCCGCTCCGCACCATCGACGGCTTCTCGCTCGCACTCGAAGAAGACTACGCAGGTGTCGTGGACGGCGTAGGTCGCGACTACATCCGGCGCGTCCGTGCCGGCGTCCAGCGCATGGGCGGTCTCATCGATGCGCTGCTCCAGCTCTCCCGCATCACCCGCGCCGAAATCGCGCGCCAGGACTTCGACATCACCGCGCTTGCGGAGTCAGTCGCCGCCGACCTCCGCACCGAAAACCCCGGCCGAGCCCTCACCTTCCATATCGAACCCGGCCTCACCGCCAATGGCGACCCAAAGCTGCTCCGCGTCGCACTCGAAAACCTCATGGGCAACTCGGTCAAGTTCTCGTCAAAAAAGCCCGAGACCACCGTCACCTTCGCCTGGGATCCCGCCCTGGAGGCCTGGTTCGTTCGCGACAATGGCGCAGGATTCGACATGCAATACTCCGACAAACTCTTCGGCGCCTTCAATCGCCTCCACGGTGACAAGGACTTCAAAGGCTCCGGAATCGGCCTCGCCACCGTCGCCCGCGTCATCCATCGCCACCACGGTCGCATCTGGGCCGAAGGAGTCGTCGATCATGGCGCCACCTTTTGGTTTACGTTAGGATGAACCCCATGGCTGACGCTGTACGTCTGATCCTCTTGGTCGAAGACGACCCCGACCATGAACTCCTTACCATCCGCGCCCTCCAAAAATCCAACATCGCCAACAAGGTTGTCGTCGCCCGTGATGGCGAGGAAGCGCTCGCGCTCCTCTTCGGTCCAGACGCCGTCCGTCCCTCCGTCATCCTGCTCGACCTCAAGCTTCCCAAGGTCGACGGCCTCGAAGTCCTCCGCCGCATCCGCGAGTCGGAACATACACGGATGCTCCCCGTCGTCGTCCTCACCTCCTCCGACGAAGAGCGCGATGTCGTTCGCAGCTACCAGCTCGGCGTCAACAGCTACATCCGCAAGCCGGTCAACTTCAACGACTTCGCAGAAGCCACACGCCAGCTCGGGATGTACTGGCTGGTCCTCAACGAATGCCCTCCGACGATCTGAACCGCGCACCCCTTCGCGTCCTTCTCGTCGAAGACAATCCTGACGACGCGTTGCTCCTCGAACGGCATCTCCGCCGCAACGGCTTCGCGCCCGATGTCCTCCGCGTCGAGACCGCCTCCGAGATGATCTCCGCTCTCGGCCCCGACACCCTGCCCGACATCGTCCTCGCCGACTACAACCTCCCCAGCTTCAGCGGTCCCGCCGCCCTTCAACTCCTGCACGAGACCTCGCTCGACATCCCCTTCATCATGCTCTCCGGAGCCGTCTCCGAAGAGATGGCCGTCGAGTCCATGCGCGCCGGCGCCCATGACTACGTCACCAAGCAAAACCTCGCCCGGCTCGTCCCCGCCGTCGAGCGCGAACTCAAGGAGGCCTCCGCACGCCGCCACAAGCTCGCCGCCGAGCATGCCCTTCGCGCCAGCGAGGCGCGCTTTCACCGCCTCGTCGAGGCCATGCCCCTCGGCCTCACCATCTCGGACGCCAGTGGTCGCATCACCTACGCCAACAGCGCCATCGAGCGGCTCCTCGGTTACGCCCCGGGCATGATCACGTCCAACGACGTCAATCTCCACACTATCTGCCCCACGATCAACATCTTCGGACTCGCCGAAATCAACACGGAACCCTTCGAGGCCATCTGCACCACCACCTCCGGTGGCTCCGTCGAGGTCCTCATCGGCGTCGCCGTTCTCAACCCGGAAGAGAACCCCGGCAGCCAACAGATCGCCGCCTTTGTCGCCGACCTCACCCTCCAGAAGCAGAGCGAAGAGGCCCTTCGCCGCACCGAAAAACTCGCCGTCGCCGGCCGCTTCGCCGCCTCCATCGCGCACGAGATCAACAACCCGCTCGAGGCCATCACCAACTGCCTCTACCTCCTTGCCCAGACCCCGCTCACCCCAGATGGCGCGAGCTACCTCGACCTCGCCCAGAAAGAGCTCGACCGCGTCGCGCAGATCACCATGCAGACCCTGCGCTTCTACCGTCGCTCCACACGCCCCGCACAAACCGACGTCCACGGCCTCCTCGAGTCCGTCATCGCTATCTTTGAAGCTCGCCTGCTCCGCGCCGGCATCGAGGTCGATCGAAGATTCCGCCCCGTTCCCACCGTCTTCGCGCACGATGGCGAGCTCCGCCAGGTCCTCGCAAATCTCATCGGCAACGCCATGGACGCTCTCCCCGAGGGCGGCCGCCTCATACTTCACACCGCCCCGAGCTCTCACGCCGGTCGCCGCGGTGTCGCCATCTCCATCGCCGACAACGGCACCGGCATGGACGCTGGCACGCTCAAACGCATCTTCGAGCCCTTCTTCTCCACCAAGGGCATCACCGGCACCGGCCTCGGTCTCTGGATCTCGCACGAGATCATCGAACGCCACAGCGGAGCCATGCAGGTCCGCAGCCGTCGCGCGGACCCCACCGGCCCCGGTGGCACAGTCTTCCGGATCTTCATCCCAACCGCTCCCGACCCGGTGCCGGCCGCCAGCTCCGCGCATCTAATTCCGCATGAGCAAAGCCGCTAACCTAGCCGCACAGGAACGCTTCGGAAAAGCAGTCAACACCAACAATCTCGCCGACATGAACGACCTCGTCGCGCCCGGCTGCATCGACCACGATCCCGCGCCCGGCCAGGTCAAAGGACCCGAGGGCTATATCAAGCTCTTCGCGCAGATGATCTCAGCCTTCCCGGACTTCGCCGTCGATGTCGAGCACATGGTCGCCGACGACGATAACGTCGCCTTCGCCTACACCGTCACCGGCACCCACCGCGGAGAGTTCTTCGGAATCCCCGCAACCGGTCGCCGCATCCGCGCCCGAGGCCTCCAGATCTCAAAGTTCAACTCCGATTCAAAGATGGTCGAGCGCTGGGGCAGCTCCGATCAGCTAGGCATCCTCCAGCAACTCGGCGCCGCCTGAACCGGCCCGCCCCGAAATCAGGTGAGGGGAGCGCCCACTCTCCTCACGCCTGACCAGCGCCGCCCTCAACCCCCCGCCGCTTCCAAACCAGGTACAGCCCCCACGCCGCCGCCGTGCAGTTATCCACACCCCCCGTCCAGCAGCATCTCCTCAAACTCCTCCACGCTCACCCGGTGCACCACCAGATCGTGTCTCCTCCGGATCCGGGTCCGGCCTCCCCATCCGCAGCCCCTCGGCCAGGAACATGTGGTGCTTCTGCCTCATCACCCCATACGCAATCTGCAGCGTCGCCAGCTGCGTCATCCGCTCGGCCGTCAGCCCCGTCTCCTCCCGCAGCTCCCCCCGCGCCATCTCCTCCGGAACCACCTCCGCCGTCTCCCATCCACCCTGCGGAAACTCGCAGAACCGTCCCCGCACCGTATACCGAAACTGCTCGCACCAGGTAGACGAACTCACCCTCCGCCGTCCGCTCCAGCGGAATGATAATGCGACGCCGGATCCTTGTCGATCACCCCATAGATCCCGCGCTCCCCGTTCGCGCGCTCGATCACATCCTCGCGCACGCTCGTCCATGGGTTGCGATAAACCTCCCGGTACTGATCGTCTTAATCGCTCACACGACCCGCACCATCCAATCCTTGTCTACACCCTATCCCTACTTCCACTGCCTGTCCATCCAGACCGGCAGCTCCAGATGCGACGGATACTTCGCCGACCCGTAGATCGACACCGTCTGCCGCCTTGTAAGCCTCCGCCGGAGCCGTCATGATGTTCGGCACAAACGTCTGCGGGTTCCGGTCATACAGCGGAAACCAGCTCGACTGCACCTCCACCATCATCCGGTGCCCCTTCAAAAACGTATGGTCCGCCCCGTGCAGACTCCACTTGTACTCCTTCACCTCGCCCGGCTTCACCGCCTCCGGCGTCTCGAAGCTCTTCGCGGTACCGCCCCCGAAAGATCTCCTCCGCAACCATCAGCTGGTACCCCGCCATCCGCCCGGCGCATCGTCCGGATACACATCGATCAGCTTCACCACCCAGTCCGCATCCGTCCCCGTCGTCGCCGCAAACAGGTCCGCCATCACATCCCCCGTCACCGTCACATCCTGGTCCAGCACCGGCGTCGAAAAGTTCGCCAGGTCCTTCCGCCCACTCACAAACCTCTGATCCTCCACCAGCCACGTCCGCCACTTCGACCCCTCCCATACGTCGGCTGGATCGGCCGGTTCCGATACGGCACCGGGTCCGCCGGATCCGCCACATACGCCGCAGCCGTCGTCTCACTACGCTCCCTGCGGTTCGCGCAAAGCTCAGCCTCTTCTCCGGCATCAGGTACAGCTTCTCCGCCTGAACACCCATCTTCGGCGGCCACGCCTCATACCGCTCCCACTGGTTCACGCCCGTCCGGAAGCTCGCCGTATCCTTCAGGTCAAACCCCGGCCTGCCCTTCAGGTACTTCTCAAAGAACGGCGCCTCGATCGTCTTCCGGTACTCATCGCCCGTCGCCTGCGCCAAAGTCCAGCGCGCCCAGGCTGCCGCGTCCGTCCGCGCCCATCCGCCGTGGTTCCACGGCCCCAGCACCAGGAACACCTCATGCTTCGCGTCATGCGGCTTCAAGCGCCGCATACTCCGCCTGCGTCCCCCACATATCCTCCTGGTCCCACTACCCGCCCACCTCCAGCGTCGGAACCTCCACCTTCGTCAGCCGCCGCTCCACCGCCATGTCCTGCCAGAACTTCGTATACGCCGGCTGCGTCAGAAACACCTTCGCCGTCGGCAGATCCGTCATCCTCGCCGCCTTCGCCGCCCCCGCAAAGTTCACATTGCGCAGAAAGAAGTCGTACGTATCCTCCTTCGACTGCACCCGCACATCCGTCTTCTGCGCCTCCAGCTGCTGCACGTAATCGAACCCATACGTCTCCCGAAACGCCCCGTTGTGGAAGAAGTCGTCGCCCATCCACACATCCGTCATCGGAGCCTGCGGCGAGATCGCCTTCACCGCCGGATGCGCATCGATCCCCGCCATCATCGCCAGAAACCCCGGGTACGACACCCCGTACACCCCCACCTTGCCGCTGTTGTTCGGCACATTCTTCAGCAGCCAGTCGATCGTGTCCCGCGTGTCCGTCGTCTCGTCCACGTCGGTCTTGCGCCGTGTGCGCCACCACCGGCCGGTTCATCACAAACTGCCCTCCGACTCGTACCGCCCGCGAATATCCTCGAACACAAAGATGTATCCGCTCGCCGCCAGCTCCGGCTTCGCGCCATTCACCGCCTTCGACGTCACGCCGTCCACGCCATACGGCGTCCGCTCCATCAGGAACGGCAGCGCCTCACCCTTCTCCGACCCCGCCGGCCGCAAGATCACCACATGCAGCTTCACCCCGTCCCGCACCGGGATCATCACCTCCTGCTGGTGTACTCGCGAAAGTGATTCAGCCGCGTCGCGTCATCGCTAATCCGCTTCCACTCGGAAACCGCGCCAGCCCCGTCCGCAGCCTCCGGGTGAAGTGTCCGCCTCAGTCCTGAGACCCGTTTCGAATCGCCGCCAGATGTCTCGCTGAGTGAACTCGTACCGGTCCCCTTCAGGCGTCAGCGTAACCCTCACCCGACAGGCGATAGCACCACCCTCGCGCTACGCTCCCCCTCCGCGTAGATCTTCCCACCTTCGGCGTATACCGAGATCAGCACCTCCGGCTCCCGAACCTCGGCATACCGGCCCGTCACCGGGGAGAGCTTCGTCTCGGCGGGCACCGACATACCCGCGCCGAACAACATCACAGAAGAGGCGTGAAAATCGTACATCGACCGCGTCAGACGCAAAGCACGCTCCAAAACCTCAAAATGTCCTGTAGGTGAACAAACTAAGTCCGCTACTCGATCGAGAACGGTCCCGCTTGCTCCACAGGAGCCGGAGGCGGCGCCGTCGCACCACACTGCCAACCCTCACGTCCATGCGTCCCATCGCAGAACGGCCGGTTCGACGAAAGCCCGCACCGGCACAGCGAGATCGCCGGCTTGCCCGTCAGATCCCACGCCTCCCATTCGCATCCACCAGTTGGATCGGACCCTCAACCCGAAACGGCCCGTTCGGACGAACCGTAATCTTCACCGCTGCCGCCGCTGCTACTGCTGCCACTGTTTCCTCAGCCATCATGCCTTCTCTCTGGGACCGGCCCAGAGCTCAGCATAGCAAAGCGGTCACCCACCTAAACCGTCTCGAGCATCACCTCGTCCACATAGCACCAGCCCCAGCCCTCACCCGGCTCAATCGATCGCATGATCGGATGCGTCGTCCGGTGGAAGTGTTTCGTCGCATGCGTTCGCGGAGACGAGTCGCAGCACCCCACATGCCCACACTCCAGGCACATCCGCAGATGCACCCACTCCGACCCCTCCCGCAGGCAATCCTCACAGCCCTTCGCCGAAGGCTTCACCTTCCGAATCTGCCCTAAGTGCGTACACTGCATCCGAAACCTCCACGAGCAAACCGCGCACCGACATCTATGCCGCACGCCAGCCCATCTTATGCCGTCCGGCGCGGGACACGCATCGAAGCCACCAGGGCCATCCCCGCCCGCCGTGCAAAGCGGCTTCGTTCCCCTGTGGCGGGGCCAGGCCTTCCCCGCGGCCAACCCAATCTCGAACCCTTACTCCTCGATCCCGTACTCCTTCAGCTTCCGGTACAGCGTCGTCTTCCCAATCCCCAGCAGCCGCGCCGCCTTCAGCTTATCCCCCTTCAGCTTCCGGATCGTCCGCAGAATCGCCTGCTTCTCCATCTCCGCGATCGGCGTCACGACTCACACCCTCCGGCTAGCCCCGTCCACGCCCGGGCGCAGGCGCTGCCATCGCCGCATCCCTCTGGCTTCGCTGGAAGTTCTGCAACTGTGTCGGCAGATTCACCGCGCTCAACTCGCGGCCGCTCATCAACGCCGTCAACCGCTCCACCGCGTTCTCAAGCTCCCGCACATTGCCCGGCCACTCGTACTCCGTCATCACCTTCAACGTCTCCTCCGGCATCACGAGCGCTTCGCCCCGCTCCCGCTCCAGCCGCTCCACAAAGTACCTCGCCAGCAGCGGGATATCCTCCCTCCGCTCCCGCAGCGGCGGAATCCTCAGCGTCACCACGTTCAGGCGGAAGTAAAGGTCCCTCCGAAAGCTCCCGTTCTCCACCATCGCCGTCAAGATCGCGGCTCGTCGCCGCCAGCACCCGCGCCGAGATCGGCACCTTCCCCGACGCCCCCACCGGATGCACCTCCCTGTCCTGCAGCGCACGCAGCAGCTTCACCTGCACGTCCAGCGGAAGCTCGGTAATCTCGTCCAGAAATACCGTCCCCTCCCCCGCGCTCACCAGCACCCCTTCACGAACCCGGTCCGCGCTGCGTAAACGCACCCGGCACCCGCCCAAACAGCTCGCTCTCGATCAGCCCGGCACCCACCGCGCCGCAGTCCACCGGCCGAAACGGCTTCGCCGCATTCGGCCCGTTCAGGTGAATCGTCCGCGCCACCAGTCTCCTTGCCGCTCCCGCTCTCCCCCAGGATCAGCACCGGATGCGTCGATCCCGCCACCTTCTGGATGATCCGGTGCAGCTTCTCCATCTCCGGCGCCATCCCGATCAGCTGTGCCGGCGCCCTCATCGGTCGACCCCACTTCGGCCATCTGCCGATTTCAGCACCGCACCCGTACACCGGCCCGTCTAACTCGCGCTCCCACCGCGGTGAGCCCAAAGGTCCAGGAACGCAAATTCTCCCTGACCTCGCCCAAATGCATTGCAAGAGAGCGAACTTCTATCGTGCGGATTCTGCCTGGCCTGTCCTGCATGGGTGTGTAGCTCCGGTCCCCTTTACCTCTGTTTTACTTCACAACCACACTCCCTTGTCCATCCCCCGAGCCGGAACCACGTCCCGAGCTCAAGCCACTTATCGTTCACCGGGCCGCCTCTCTCACCATCCCGAGCAACTCGGATTCCAACTCCGAATCCCCGCAGTACGGGCAACTATACTATCGGGATGTCCTCCCACCGCCGCACCTTCGGCTATATACCGCCCCGACAACCGCTCCGCCAGACGCCCTCCGCCCCGTCCGCCTCACCCCCGGCTTCGTCGCGCACCGCCGAAGGCTCCGTCCTCATCGAGGCCGGCAACACCCGCGTCCTCTGCAACGCCACCATCGAGCAGGGCGTCCCCGGCTGGCTCCGCAACTCCGGCCGCGGCTGGGTCACCGCCGAGTACGGCATGCTCCCCCGCGCCACCCTCACCCGCACCGCCCGCGAGAGCCGAACGCGGCAAGGTCGGCGGCCGCACCCACGAGATCCAGCGCCTCATCGGCCGCTCCCTCCGCGCCGTCGTCGACATGAAGGCCCTCGGCGAGCGCACCGTCATCCTCGACTGCGACGTCCTCCAGGCCGACGGCGGCACCCGCACCGCCGCCATCACCGGAGCCTCCGTCGCCCTCGCCCTCGCCCTCGACAAGCTCGTCGCCGCCGGCACCCTCAAGACCTCGCCCCTGCGCCAGATGATCGCCGCCACCTCCGTCGGCATCGTCGACGGCAACGTCCTGCTCGACCTCTGCCTACGAAGAAGACTCCCGCGCCGACGTCGACATGAACGTCGTCATGCTCGCCGACGGCGGCCTCGTCGAAACCCAGGCCACCGCCGAAAAAGACTCCTACACCCGCGCCGCAGCTCAACCGCATGCTCGACTACGCCGAAGCCGGCATCCGCGAACTCCTCACCCTCCAGCAAACCGCCCTCCTCACCCCCTGAGCCCCACCGTCACCAGCAGTACGCCGTTTGTCCTTGACTGGCCATTTGTCCTTGACTGATAGACCTGCGCCCTTCTACTGTCACCGCGCATACGCCCATCGGCCGGAGCACCACCATGAACCTGAAGCTATTCGCCGCAGTCACCCTGGGGCTCCTCGCCAGCCCCGCCGCCCAGGCGACACCCGTCCTCTACACCTTCAGCGGCAGCTATGCCATCTACTCGCTCGGCGGTGTCCACTACCCACCTCCCGGCGGCCTCCCCTACACCCGCATCTCCATCGGCTTCCTCACCGACACCAACGACTTCACCACCCACCATTACGACAGCTCCCGCGGTGACAGCGTCTACTTCTCCGACACAATCGGAACAGCAACCGTCTACGACCCCTCCGGCAAAATCGCGCTCGCAACCATCACCGACCCACTCGACTTCCGCATCTACTACCCCAATTACGCGCATTTCACACTCGAGGACGTAGGGAACAACCCTTCCTACCTCTCCAGTGGCCAGGTGACCTACTTCGGCCAGGTCACGGATATCTCCGGTGTCTCCCAATTCGCCGGCTACGGCTACGCCACTCGCGGTCTCGCTGCGAATACCTCGGCCGGCCTCCTTCTGGGCAACTACACCGATCCCCTGGTCACCACCCAGCTCCTTCCCGACCCCTCGCCCGTCCCCGAACCATCCACCCTCATCCTCCTCGCAACCGGTTCGATCGCCGCCGCCGGTGCTCTCCGCCGAAGACCTTCACCGCGCTAAGCAGCACCGCGGCGCCCCACGCGCCGCACGCCAGACCTCCTGTATCCTTTCCCTCGTGCCGCTTCGCAAAACGATCCGCGTCGCCGCCATGGCCTCCCTCGTTCTGGGCGTGGCCCTCTGCGAAAATCTCCGGCCCGCCTCGAACGCCCCCGCCGAACCCCCACCACCACCCAGGAACACCTCCGCACCTCCACCTGGTGGCCCACCAAACCCACCCCCACCCAGCAGAACTACGTCGGCACCGCCACCTGCGCCACCTGCCACGCCGAGATCGCCGCCTCGCAGGCCACCAGCCAGATGGCCCACACCCTCACCCGCCCCGCCGCCTCACCCATCCTCAATCTCAAGCCGCTCCCCGAATTCCACTCCGGCCCCTACACCTACACCCTCGAGCACCACGCCCAGCAATCCCGGCTCTCCGTCACCGACGCCTCCAGCAGGAGACCCGCACCGCCATCCTCGAGTGGGCCTTCGGCTCCGGCGACGTCGGCCAAAGCTACCTCTGGCAGGCCGGCGGCGCCTTCCGCGAAAGCCGCTTCAACTACTTCTCCTCCATCCACAACCTCGCCGCCACCCCCGGCCGCCTCCACGGCGCCCCCGTCTCCATCGACATGGCCATCGGCCGCCCCGTAGAGCACTTCGAAGCCCGCACCTGCTTCTCCTGCCACGTCACCTCCATGTCCTCGAACCTCCCCCTCGACCTCAAAACCGTCGTTCCCGGAGTCTCCTGCGAGTCCTGCCACGGCCCCGGTGCCGACCACGTCGCCGCCGTCCGCGCCCACGACGCCGACCCCAACCCCGCCGCCCCCTGGGACCGCCACATCGTCAACTCCGGCAAGCTCTCCCCCGCGCAGTCGGTAGACTTCTGCGGCGCCTGCCACAGCACCCCCTGGGACGTCCGCGTCATGGGAGCCGTCGGCCTCCAGACCGTTCGCTTCCCCGCCTACCGCCTCGAAAAGAGCAAGTGCTGGGGCACCGCCGGCGACCCCCGCCTCACCTGCACCGGCTGCCACGACCCCCACGCTCCTCTTGAGCGAAAGCCCGCCGCCTACGACGCCGCCTGCCTCTCCTGCCATGCCCGAAAGCTCGACCCGGATCACCCGATGCAACCCCCTCAGGCCGTCGCCGACAGCCACCTCCCCGGCAAAGCCTGCCCCGTCGCCACCAGCAAGTGCACCACCTGCCACATGCCCAAAACCAACCTCCCCGAGATGCACTACAACTTCACCGACCACAACATCCGCATCGCCCGCAACGGCGCCCCCTTCCCCGACTGAGCGCCTCCCATGCCCCCTCCCCAGCACAGCACCGCACCGCACCGCCGAGCACAAAACGCCAGGCCCACCCGAGAACCCTTCATCCTGAGCGAAGTCGAAGGACGGGCGTCTCCCCACCTCAAATCCGCGCGGCAACCCACCCACCCGCATCGGTCCCCTCCATCAACCCTCGCCCTCCTCCTCCTTCTGCTCCTGCCCAGCCTCCACGCTCAGTCCACCCCGCAAACTGCCCCCTCCGACCCCCGCCAGCAGCTCCAGCAACTCATCGACGCCGAGCAGGCCGCGCTCCAGTCCGGCGACCCCAACCCGCATCCTCTCCTCCGGCCGCACCCTCGCCGCCCTCGCGCTCCGCGTTCTCTCCGGCCTCTACACCTCACGAGCAGCAGTGGACCCGCGCCAGCGACTCCCTCCGCCAGTCGCTCGCCCTCGAGGACAGCCCCGGTCCCGACCTCCGCCTCGCCCTCATCACCGCCGACCTCCACGCCGGCCGCCCCGATCTCGCCAGCCTCACCGCCCAGCAGCTCCTCCGCTCTCCGGCGACACTGCCCTCCTCCACATCCAGATCGCCAACGCCCACCACACCGCCGGCGACCTCCCCGGCACCCTCGCCGAGCTCAACCGCGCCGTCGCCGTCGACCGCGCCTCCGCCTCCGCCCACCTCGCCCTCGGCATCGCCTTCTGGGAGCTCAACGAGTACCAGTACAACGCCGACTCCCTCCGCGAGTTCACCGCCGCTCAGCGCCTCGACCCTGCGAGCTATCTCGGCAACCTCAACCTCGGCTCCGTCCTCTCCCAGTACGAGCGCTTCGCCGAGGCCCAGCCCTTCCTCGAACGGCCGCCGCCGCCGACCCGGCCGCACCCGAACCCTGGATGAGATCGGCATGAACGCCTATGCCCGAGAATCAATTCACCGACGCACAACCCGCCCTGCTCAAAGCCGTCACCCTCACCGGCCAGGACCCCGCAGGCCAATCCCGCAACAGCTTTCAGATCCGCCGCGTCTATGCCGTCCTCAGCCGGATCGAAGCCGCGGAGAACACGACGCCGACGGAGGAAGTTCGCCGATCTCGCCGACGAGGTCCACGCCGCCATGCTCCGGAGCGAAGCCTCGAAGCCCCTCTCCCAAAGCATCGGCCTCGTCGTCAACAACCCACCGCAAGGGCTCGACCCGACCACGCCCATCCAACGCTTCAAACACGACCACGCCTACCGGCAACGCTCCCGCGCCTCCCCCGCCCAGAGGGAGATCGAGCAGCAGCTCCTCTCCGTCGTCGCCAACAGCCTCAACGACGCTGGCACCGCCCTCGCCCGCACCCACGACTACGCCGGCGCCCTGCCCTTGTTTCGCGAGGCCGCCCTCGCCGGCCCCAGCCTCCCTCCCGTCCAACGCAACCTCGGCCTCGCCGCCTTTCACACCGGCGCCTACGACGAGGCCATCTCCGCCTTCACTGAGGCCCTCAGGCAGAACCCCGCCGACCAGCTCTCCGCCAGCTACCTCGACCAGTCCCGCACACTCCGTACCTCAGCACCGTCAACTCCGCGTCCCTGAGCTCCACCCCGGATCACGATCGTGAGAAGATCTCCTCATGAGCGACTTCATCCCCAAACCAGGCGCAGTAAAGATCGGCGGTCTCGGCCGCGCAGCCCAGAAGCTGCAGTCCGCCCGCGAAAAGGCCGCCCAGGTCAACAACGGCTCCAAGCCGCTACAGGCCTCCTCGGCCACTCCCTTAAAAGCCAAAGACGCCTTCGCCGGCACAAAGAAAACCACCTTTCAGCGCAAGGCAGTCTAGAGGATCACACGCAAGGCCAAGGTCCGGACACCCAGTCTCCGATCACCGCTTCGGCAACACCACATCACAAGGAGGGTCTGCCCTCTGCTCCCCAAACCAGAGCAGGCGGCGGGGCATCCCCTGATTCGCCAGCCCGCGAAAGGCAATCATCCGAAAGCTCCCCCGTCCCCGGAACTCTCGTTGGTGGTTTCACCTCGACCTCCGACGACCCTGGACACCCTGTCAAGCCCCAGACTCGCGAAGCCCCCACAACCATATTTTTTCAGCCACATAGGCCATGCACGTAACTGGCGTAAACAGTGCCCCGGAACCGTAGACTTGAAATAGCACACCCAAACTCACCGGGCGGAGCGGAGAACCGAGCCTGTTACGGGACTCGATAGCTGCAACGTCCGCTGTCATCGTCGTCCAAAAGCATTCGAGTACCGTGTGAGTGGCGGGAACGAGTTCATCGGGAGTCTACGATCGGAATCTCCTCGACAGATAGTTTCCATAGATAAGGAGTTTCGTAACAGCCTCGAACCTGTTCCCTGCCCTCGCCCCTCAAACACCTGTCATCCCGACCGAAGCGCAGCGGGGCCGAAGGACCTGCGTTCCACTACCACCTCGCCAGACGCAAGCCGCGGAGAGAAGGACCTTGACCCGGCTCGATCAGCCGCTTTGCCGATAACTCCTTTGAACCGAACACTTTGGATGTAAACTCAATCGAATAAATACTTTAGGTTGGTACCCCTCATCTTAGTCGCGTGTTTTGAGGACTTTGAAGAAAGGGGGAGGGGGGAGGGTACCCCACCGAAACCGAAGCCATGATGCCCATCCGGCAACGCCTCGAGCAGTACTTCGAATTCGCCCACCATCGCACCACCTGGCGCACCGAGATCCTCGCCGGCGTGACGACCTTTGTCACCATGGCCTACATCATCTTCGTCAACCCCGCGATCCTGTCTAGGACCGGCATGCCGGTCGCCGCCGTCACCGCCGCGACCTGCCTCTGCGCCGCCTTTGGCTCCATCCTCATGGGAGCCGTCGCACGCTACCCCATCGCGCTCGCCCCCGGCATGGGCCTCAACGCCTACTTCACCTTCACCGTCTGCCTCAAGCTGCACATCCCCTGGCAGACCGCCCTTGGTGCCGTCTTCCTCTCCGGCATCATCTTCCTCCTGCTCACCATCGGCGGCATCCGCCAGCTGCTCGTCCGAGCCATCCCCAGGGAGCTCCACGCCGCCGTCGCCGCTGGCGTTGGCCTCTTCATCGCCTTCATCGGCCTCACCGAATCCGGCATCATCGTCAAGGACCCGGCCACCGCCGTCACCCTCGGCAACCTCCACACCCCCGCCACCGCCCTCGCTCTCTTCGGCATCCTCCTCATCGCCCTCCTCCAGATCCTCCGCGTTCAGGCCTCCATCCTCCTCGGCATGGCCGGCACCATGCTCACCGGCCTCCTCTGGGACAGGTCCACTGGAACCCCACCCACCCCCACCTCCAGGACATCTCCGCCACCGCCCTAAAACTCGACATCCCCGGTGCCCTCCACATCGGCGCCATCGAGATCATCTTCGTCTTCCTCTTCGTCGACCTCTTCGACAACATCGGCACCCTGGTCGCCGTCGCCAAGCGTGCCGAGCTCCTTCCCGCCGGCCTCGACCCGCGAGGCAAGCCCCTCCCCATCCCCCGCCTCTCCCGCATCTTCCTCGCCGACGCCACCGCCACCGTCGTCGGTTCGCTCGCCGGCACCTCCACGGTCTGCTCCTATATCGAGAGCTCCGCGGGTGTGGCCGCGGGCGGCCGAACCGGCATCACGGCCATAACCACCGGCCTCCTCTTCCTGGCCTCCCTCTTCGTCGCCCCGCTGGTCGGGGCCATCCCCACCTTTGCTACAGCACCGGCCCTCATCATCGTCGGCGCCCTCATGCTCTCAACCATCGGCACCATCGACTGGGATGACCCCCTGGTCGCCCTCCCTGCCTTCCTCACCCTCGTCACCATCCCCCTCACCTACTCCATAGCCACCGGCCTGTCCTTCGGCATCATCAGCTTCGCCGTGCTCCGACTCTTCTCTGGTCGCGCCCGCAAGGAAGACTGGCTGCTTATACAGCCTCGCCGCCCTGTTCCTCTTCCGGCTCGCTTTGCTGTAGTCGCAATGCAGCCAGCTACCATTGCCGATCA
This sequence comes from uncultured Acidobacteriaceae bacterium, assembly GCA_963752655.1. Classification (GTDB taxonomy): domain Bacteria; phylum Acidobacteriota; class Terriglobia; order Terriglobales; family Acidobacteriaceae; genus Edaphobacter. The sequence continues at coordinate 226,372 of CAVVZK010000006.1, read as the reverse complement.
CGGCAGCACCAGACCTGCGCGGTCAGCTCCTGTGAGCCGATCCGAAACGATGATTGAATGCTTCTACCCCTAGATCGCAACGACTTCCGTTATGGATGCCGAAGCCATCACTCTGATGGACTCCTCAAACGGCGCACGCAGCACACCACGCTCCGTGATGATCGCCGTGATGTACTTCGCCGGCGTCACGTCAAAGGCCGGATTCTCAATCCCGACGCCGTCCGGCGTCATCTGCTTGCCGTTCGAGTGCGTCACCTCGCGAGCGGTCACGTTGCTCAATCGGGATCAGATCCCCGTGCGCCGTCGCCATGTCGATCGTCGCCCATGGCGCCGCCACGTAGAACGGAATGCCGTGCTCCCGGGCCAGTATCGACACTCCATACGTGCCGATCTTGTTCGCCGTATCGCCGTTCGCCGCGATGCGGTCCGCACCCACGATCACCGCCTGGATCCGGCCCTGCTTCATCAGGTACGCGCCATGTTGTCACACAGCACGGTCGTCGGAATGTTGTCCTTCATCAGTTCCCACGCGGTCAGGCGGGCGCCCTGCAGGAACGGCCGCGTCTCGTCCGCGAACACATCGATCTCCTGGCCCCGTTCCACCGCCGCACGCACCACCCCCAGAGCAGACCCGTAGCCACAGGCAGCCAGCGCGCCCGCATTGCAATGCGTCAGCACAGTTCCCTTCTTGCGGCAGCAGCTCGGCCCCGAACGCCCCCATCTGCCTGCAGTCCGCAATATCCTCGTCGTACATCTGCCGCGCCAGCGCGACGCACCGCGCCTTGATCTCGGCGAATGTCTGCGTGGTTGCCGGCGAGCTGATTGTAGAGATCACGCACCTTGCCGATTCCCCAGAACAGGTTAACCGCCGTCGGCCGCGTGCTGGCAAGGGTCTCGCAGATAACCTCTACCTCGGCATTCAGGTCGGCGATGGTGCGCGCCGTCGAGCGGTCAATGCCGATCGCCACCCCCATCGCCGCCGAAACGCCGATCGCCGGAGCCCCGCGAACAATCATGTCGCGGATAACTGTCGCGACCTGGCTGGTAGTCGGTCGCGAGCACGTAGGTTTCTTCCAGGGGAAGCTTGCGTTTGATCGAGAAAGTTGACGCCTTCGGGAAGCCATTCGAGGGTAGGGATCATGTCCCTTTAGTCTACGACTTGCTGGCCGCCCGATCGGGTTCCCTGGGGAGGACCGGAAAGAGAAGCGGCGACGGATACCGTGGGTGGACCGTCGCACGCTGTGAGAGAACCGCAAAGAGAACGCCTCAGAAGTCTCCTGAGCGCAAGTTTCGTAGCTTGCATCATGAAACAGAACAGCAGAAAACAGGGATTCAGTGCTGCAGCAGCCTCTTATTCGGGGCTTCCTTTGCAAGGTAGAGGCGGCATTCGGGGGCACCATACCTCGGACGTGGGAGGTCTGCCTGCTCAGGGTCTGCTCCGGCGGATTCGTGATCGACTTTCACGTGGGCGCTCGGATATCGTCCGCGGTGAAGACCGAGAAAAAGGGTGCCGGCCCGATCGCGGCTTCGATCCGCGCTACGACCGCCCTGCCCCCGATCCACCAGGCAGAGGACGCCAGTGACAAGCATGCCCGCCTCCCGGGCAGCCTCAATGGCAATCATGGTAGATCCACCCGTAGTACAGACATCGTCGACGATGACGACGTTGGCTCCCGGCTCGAGGAAGCCTTCAATACGGCGCCCGGCGCCGTGAGTCTTCTCGGCCTTTCGGACAAGAAACCCATGCAGGAAGTGCGGAGCTTTCGAAGGAACGCTTGCTCCTCGGAGATCAAGCTCGGATGAGAGCTCGAGCACCTGAGCATTGTCAGCCACTGCCCAGGCGCTGGCGCTCGCAGTGTTCGACACAAGGGGATCGGCTCCCATGGTCAGACCTCCGACCGCTACGGCCCGCGGAATGTGCTCACGGATCAAGTCGTAGAAGACGAGTCCGGAGAGCCGGCCGCCCTCGGCATGAAGCGTTGTGGTGCGACAGTCGATGTAGTAATCCGATCGCTGGCCCGAGGCGAGTGTGAACTCGCCGAGTCGGAAGGAGTGGGTGGCGAGAATGCGGAGAAGGGCAGTGCGTAGATCGGAGATAGCTTTCGTCATGCTGGCTCGTTGGTGGAATGTGGAGTCTGGGCTCACGGTAACACCGCCCGAATCTCCGTGCACGGGAGCACAGGCGGCGGAACCCAGGTCCCTCCATGAGCAGGAACACAAGAGAATTCGACGTAGAATGGAACAGAGATGCAAAATCAAACAGCTGCCCAGAGTCCGCTGAAAATAGTTCTCGCCTCGATTGTGATCCTGGGAACAGTCGCATGGCTCGCCTTCACGGGCGTCCGCGACAACAAGAGCTATTACGTTACGATTACCGAGCTTCAGAATATGGGAAGCAAGGCATACACCCGCCACCTCCGCGTCGCGGGAAATGTTGCGCCCGGGAGCATCCACCGCGTAGGAACGAGTGCAAACTTTACGCTACTGGAGCAGGGCAAGATTCTCCCCGTCGTTTACCAGGGTTCCGAGCCACCTCCAGACACTTTCAAAGACGATGCGCAGGCGCTCGCCGTTGGGACCTTTGGACGTGACGGAGTCTTTCACGCAACACAGCTGCAGGCAAAGTGTGCCTCGAAATATGCCCCGGCGGATCAAAAGAAGCCAGGCACGACGAACACCGTCGCTTCGGTGCCCTTTACGATAGAGCACGGCTCCAAGCGAGGCCAATCTTCCCTTCACGAATTGTGACGAACTGCCTTTGAAAGACAAAATATGACCGTGGGCAAATTGCTGCAGAGTTCCGGGCTGTGTCCAAGGTCTATGGGAAGTTCGCAGCCCTGCGGAACATCTCGGTGAGATTCCCGCTGGGAAGCTGCAGCGTCATCCTGGGATCAAACGGCGCGGGCAAATCCACCCTGCTGCGGATCGCGGCCGGGCTGGCCGAGCCGACCCGCGGTGAGGTCCTGGTCTTCGATACGCCTCCGCAACAGAAGCGGGGACGTATTGCGTATATGAGTCACGCGCCCATGCTCTACGATGAACTTTCTGCTATGGAGAACCTGCGCTACTTCGCGGCGCTGGGTGCAATAAAGGGCTGTGATTGTGTCGGTTCTCCGGAGATGGCACTCCGCGCAGTCGACCTTGATCCTCACCTAAAAGGCCCGTAGGGGAGTACTCCCAGGGAATGCGACAGCGGACGTCCTTTGCAAGAGTTCTCCAATCTGACCCAGAGCTTCTCCTACTCGATGAACCCTTCTCGAATATGGATGCTGCGTCTGCGGAACGCATGATCGAACTCCTCCGCGATCTACGTACCTGGCCCGTGGCAGGCGGCGGTCATCGAACAATCCTTCTTACGACTCATCAACCCATCTAGCAAGCCACTAGCCGATAACATCGTAACTCTCGACAATGGCAAACTCGTCGGTCTGGGCGAGGCTGGAGAAACTCACAAGCGTCAGGAAAAGAGTCTCTGGGCGCGCGATCGGAAGGTCCCTGCAGCGGGGGCGAGAGCCTACCGCGGGTCTGATAATTGAGAGCACCCCACCCGGAAAAGACGAATGCCGCGCGCCTGCTTGACGCGCTCGGAATCGCATACGAGCTAAGAAGCTACGAGGTGGACGAGAACGATCTGACTGCTATCTCGGTTGCCCGGAAGATCTCACTGCCTGCCGAACAGGTCTTCAAGACTCTGCTGGCAAATACGACATTCCGGAGAGCACGTCTTTGGTGTCGTACCCGGGGATGTGGAGCTCGACCTGAAGAAGCTGGCTCGGGCATGCGGTGCAAAAAAAGTGGAACTCGCGAGCCTCAAGGATCTGGAGCCTCTGACGGGCTACATACGCGGGGGAGTGACTGTTATAGGGGCAAAGAGACCCTTCCCCGCCTTTGTGGATGAGACGATCGAGCTCTTCGACATTGTGTCCGTCTCGGCTGGCCAGCGTGGGCTGCAGCTGCTCCTCGCGCCGGCCGATTACCTGCGGGCCGCGGCAGCGAGCCTTGCAGACCTGGCGAAGCTCTTAGATACCAGGGTGAACCATTCGGACGAAGTCCGCCCAGATGAATTACGTTCGCACTGTGCTTCGTGCATCTCCGAAGGATCTTCGTCTTGAGTGGAGATCCCGGGAGGCCATCAACGGGATTCTGTTCTTCTCCTTGCTGGTAGTTGTGGTGTTCTCCCTAGCCTTCGATCCTACGGCAAACCCTATGCTGGCCCGGCAGATCTCGGGCGGTGTGGTTTGGGTCGCACTCCTATTTGCCTCCGTCACCGCCCTCAATCAGTCGTGGGTCCGTGAACAGCGAAACCAGGTGCTGGATGCGCAACGACATGATGCCGGCTGAAGCAAGCGCCTTGTTCCTGGGCAAGGCGCTCGCGAACCTCGTCTTCGTGACCTTTGTGGAGGCTGTCCTTGGACCCGTCTTTGTCGTGTTCTACAACATCCATCCACTTGGGAATGTATGGCTGCTGCTCCTTATCGTGCCGCTGGGAACTTGGGCGCTGGTCGTCAATGGAACCTTTTTCGCAGCGCTGGGACTTCGAGCGCGAAGTCGTGAACTGCTTCTTCCATTGCTCCTTCTACCAATCTCGCTTCCCGCGCTGCTCTCGATGGTTCAAGCGACGAACGGCGTGATGACGGCCGATCTGGATGCCATTCAGATCAACGTCTGGATCCGCGATCTCCTTGGTTATGATGTGATCTTCACTACCGTTTGCATCCTGCTGTTTGAAACCGTTCTTCATGCGGAGTGAGGTGAACCGCACCGGCTGCGGCCAGGCGGATTCCGCGCTAAACTGGCAACACTGTGGCTCGCCCAACGACGAACGTACCATCGGCTCTGATCTGGCTCGGCGCTACGCTGCTAGTGCTCGCCGAGAGCTTCCGCCAGGCCATCTTTCTGGTGCCGACCGAGGCGACCATGGGTGATGTGCAAAGGATCTTCTACTGGCATGTGACCGAGGCATCACTAGGGTGCGTGTTCCCGTATGTCAACCTTGTTGCCTCGTTGGCGTTTCTGTACCTTCGCCGTCGTAACCCGCTCAGCGCTCTTTCCGCGGACGCGCTCGCCGTCGCTTCCGCCGAGGTGACAGTGCTGTATGTTTCTATTGGGCTGATCACCGGCATGCTCTGGGCCAAGCCGATCTGGGGTATCTGGTGGACGTGGGACGCGCGGCTGACGACCTACTTTCTGCTCTGGCTGCTCTACGTCAGCTACCTGGTCGTCAGGCGGTTCACCCCGGCCGGGCAGACAGGTACCCTGGCGGCCGTGCTGGCGATCTTCGCAGCAATCGATGTACCGATCACCTTCATGTCTATCCGCTGGTGGAGAACCCAGCATCCTTCGCCGGTATTCGGTGGTGGCCCAGGTTCGGGCATCGACAAGCATATGCTCCCTGCCGTGTTCTGGAGCATCGCGGGCTGGACCATGTGGGGCATCTTTGTCATGACCTTCCGCTTCGCGTTAGAGCGTCGCCGGCAGCTTCAGGAGCAGGAGGCGGCACTGCACAGCATCGAAGCTTCCATGGGAACGCCACAATGAACTGGCAGAGTTTTTTCAGTGCCTTCCATAGCTCCGCACTTCGCGATCTACCCATCGCGTATATGCTTGTTATCTTTGTTCAGGGCGGATACTTTTTCTGGATCCTGCGGCGCTGGACCGGGCGCGACAGTGGGGAATAATCCGCAAGACGGCATCTGGCGCAGTCGCATGCTTGCTCCGGCTAAGCCTGCTCGGTAGACTTCGCTAGTGTTTTCCGTCTCAAAGCGCAGTAGGTGTCGTCTCGCTACACCTTGTCTGATCAGTACCGCGCTCCTCGGAGGTGGCCTTCTCGCTTGCCGGTCTGGGGCCTTCCCGGAGGCACCGCCAGGCTATCGGGAGTACGCCTACGTCAGCAATGGCGGATCGAATACCGTCACCGTACTGGACCTGGTGTTTCTTCGGCCGGAGCGGACCTTGCAAGTCGGACAGACCCCCGCCGGGATGGCCGCGAATCCAAAACGCAACGAGGTCTATGTTGTAAATTCGAAGTCGGGCAGCGTCTCCGTGATCGATGCCGAGACTAACCTCGTCGTGGCGACCATTACCGTGCGTCACCAGCCCTACGCAATCAGTGTCGATGCCGACGGACGACGGGCATATGTGGCGAACGCCGGTTCAAACAACGTGAGTGTCATCGATCTCGATCAGCGTCGTGAACTCGTCGCGCTACCCACAGGGGAGCAGCCAGGCTTGGCGCGGATCTCGCAGGACATGCGATCCGTCGTCGTCACCAACCGAGCAAGCGGAAGTATCTCGATCTTCTCTGCGGGTCCCGCTGGAAGTTCGACGGAGCCCCCGCTGCGACTCCGGGCAACAATCCCCGGCTGTCCCGGCGCCACGGATGCCGTGATCCTTTCAGATTCCTCGAAGGCCTTTATCGCCTGCTCGGCCGGACATCAGGTAATGGCGTTGAACCTTGCGGCCGCGCCAGATAGCTGGGCGGCAAAGGGCAATCCATCGCTGACGACCGATCGTCTTCTCGCAATGCTGGACGTGGGTGCCCGGCCGGTACACCTGGCGCTCAAGCCCGATGGAGGCGAGATCTTCGTCTCCAACTTCAACTCAGACAGCATCTCCGAAATTGCCACGGGCACAAACGAGGTAGGCGGAACCTACACTATCGCCAGTAAGCCCGCACGGGCTGTCGTGAGCGCAGACAACGGAACGCTATGGATTTCGAACTCTGGCGCAGATTCAGTGAGCCTATACAGCATCGACGACGGCAAGCAGGCGGGCAGTGTACGCACCGGCTCATCCCCTGATGCGCTGGCGTTCTCGGCGGACGAGCACCTGCTGCTGGCGGCAGACGCACGGTCAGGCGACGTAGCCGTGATCCGTACCCAGGGAAGGCAGGGGCCTGCACTCTTCACGATGCTGCCCGTCGGCAATCAACCTAATGACGTGGTGGTCAAGGCTTTTCAAAGCAAGAAATAGATCGCGCGCTAGACCTGCCTTGCGAGAACGAGAGTGATGTCGTCCGGCTGCTCTTCGGCACCGATCCAAGCGTCGAGCGCCTGCATCACCTGGTCGGAGATTACATCGAGCGGCTCGTGCCGGTACCGCCGTACAACCTCGACCAGGCGCTCCTCTCCGAAGTCCCCGAAGTCGTTTTCGGGCTCGGTTACGCCATCGGAGTAGGCCACGAGAATATCCCCTGTACGCAGGATGAAGGTGTCTTCTTCGTAGCGCATCCCGTCCATCAGCCCAACGACCGTACCTCCACAATCCAGTCTGCGCACGGCGCCGTCAACCCCGAGAACCAGTGGGGGCAATTGGCCCGCGTTCGAGTAAGTAAGGCGCGAGCTGCGAGCGTCGTAGTGGGCGAGAAAAAGCGTGGCGTACTTCTCCGGCTGTGTGCTCCGGTACAGGTGACGATTCAGCAGAGCGAGGATCTTTCCCGGAGACTCGAAGAGCTCACCGCAGTCTCCAGAGCTGTTCCGATTCGACATAAGGCCAGCCACGCTTGACTCGGCATAGACAAGCTCTTCGGAGGCAAAACGGTAGGCGCGCACAGCGGAGTGGAGGGTAGCCATCAGCAGCGCCGCAGAGATGCCCTTACCGCTGATGTCTCCGAGCGCAATACCTACACCGGTGTGCCGGCCTTCAGGCTGGCCGTCGTGCGCATCTTTATGGAAGAGAAGAAAGTCATAGTAATCCCCGCTTACGGAGCGGGCGGGCCGGCAGATACCGTGAAGCTCCAGGGTAGGCAGGCTGCATACCTGCTGAGGAAACAGATTTGCCTGGACCTCTTGCGCAATCGAGATTTCGTTCTGCAGTCGCTCCTTCTCTTTCTGCTCCTTTAGCAGTCTCTGAAGAGAGCCGGTCATATTATTAAAGGATCTGCCCAGTTCAGCAAGCTGATCTTCGCGTTCTACGCGGATACGGTGGTTGAAGTCGCCGCGGTCGATGCGCTGCGTGGCATCGTAAAGTTCTGTAACCGAAGCTGTTACGGTTTGGCTGAGTCTCGCAGCCATGAACAGCGCAAGCAGCACAATCAGCGCGAAGACGATGCAGAGCAAGATCAGTCCGAAACGGTAGTAGCTCGTAACAATCCCGCTCAGAGACCCGCCAAACAGCTGGCGGTAGAGCAAAGATGGCCGTGAAGTGACTTCAATCGGAGCATTGTCCGGCTCGCCCGTGTCCCAATCCGAGATCGGAAGTGTGGAGAGGAATCTGACCTTCAGATCTGCCACGTTAACGGCGGGAGGCTCGGAACCGCCGACGACCGAGGTCCGCCGTATCTCCTCGCGCCGCTGACCGGCGTCCACTCTGGATCCCTTCGCTCCGGCACTCTGACCCGATCGCAGCCGCCCAGCCGCGGCCTGCGGATTCTCCCTCTTGGAGCCGACCACCTGCGCAACCATTCCTGCCCGTCCAAGGCCATCAGCGATCGTCGACATCAGGCGCTCATCCACCGGAAGGCTGCTGATGAGGCTCAGTTCCCTTCCATCAGCGAGATTGTGCTGGTGGATCGCCACGAGGTAGAGGTCGCTGCCGTCAAGCACCATACCCCGGAATCCAGAGGAAGGCAGGTTTGTCGCCCAGGGTGGAATGCCGAGCGGCGTGCGATCGCCATCGGCAGCGCCTCGATCGGGGCTAATCGAGACACCATCCACAAATACGGCGAATTTCGGTTGAAGGCGGGTACTGCGCACATCCTGGCGGTAAGCTGAATCGTCCCCTGCCGAGTGTCCGAGAAGTAAGCCTGACCCGGATTTCTGACCCGGAATTGGAGCCAGCATGCGATCTTCGAGATTCGCGTTCTCAGAGCTGAGCCAGTCGAGTTGGCTCTGGACCCGGGAATCTGCCAGATGGATAGCAAACTGCCCGGCCGCGATATAGGACGCGATCAGCACAAGCGTTACAAACAGAACGATCGGCGCGACTCCGATCAGGAGATAGGTGAGGACAAGTTTGTTGCGCAGGCTCCATAGAAGTTGGCGGCGAATCTGGCGCCACACGACCGGCACAGCCACAACCCCAAGCGCGATTCCGTCAAGTATCTGAAGAACACCGGCCAGAGTTCCAACGCTGCCAGGAATGAGGCGAAGCAGCCAGAAGATGCAAAACCAGATTGCCAACCAGAAGACCGCACCGGTCAGCCCTCGCGGAGGACCGTGGCGAAAGCGCTCCATCTTCCAGCGAACGCCCACGCTTAGGCCTCCTTCTGCGAAGCCCGTGCGAGGCGGAGCGTATAGGGAGTGGACGAGAAATGCACAGTGGCACGGAGAATGAGTCCGGAAACGAACGCCCACATTATCAGGCCTGTCGAAGTGTAGAGCGGACCGTAGATCGCTTCGAAGTCTAGCGACGGGAGTGCCCGAATGGAGAGAAGCTTCGGAGCCTTCCACCCCAAACCCACTACGATCGCCCTCGGGAGGATGGCCACAACTGGCAGCTTGCAGTTGGGAAGCATCCAGTGCTTCCGAGAGAAGAGCAGGATACTCGCGAGAATAGCGAACGGCGATGCATCAGCCGCCACAGCCGAAGCACCCTTTGGCGTCGATGAGTTGAGGGAACTGAAGTCCATAGACTGTCGATCAGCCACTCTCGGGCTGAAGACGATGCTAGCAGAGGGTTTGCCGGGTTAGCGGCAGCACTCATATCATCGCCCGCAGACGGATCACAGCCGCACAGTTTTCCTTGAACGTCACTCTTCGAGAGCTCGCTTGCTCCCCTCCGAGCCTGACATGATCCTGCCGATTGCCCAGGTCGAGGTTTCAGCAAGGACCGCGTCATCGCCCTTCGCCCAGTCCTGAAGCTGGGAAAGGAACCGCTGTTCGCCACTGTTCCCCATCGCGATTGCAACGTTTCTTTGGAGACGAGAGCGGCCTGTGCGCTCAAGGGGCGAACCCTTGAACCAGCGCTTATACGTGGAGCCGTCCATCTCGGCCAACCACTGGAGATCAGGATTCACAAGCTCTGGCCGGGGAAGGATCTGCGACACTTGCGCAGGAAATGTGGGACGGTTCCACGGGCAGACATCCTGGCATATGTCGCAGCCAAAGACCTGCCTTCCCATGGACTGGCGTAAAGCGACCGGGATGGTGCCCTTTTTCTCGATCGTGAGATACGCGATGCAAACGGAGGCATCCATCTCCCGCGGTGCGGTCAGGGCCTGCGTGGGGCACGCATCAATACACCGCGTGCAGGAGCCGCAACGGTCCGCGGCTACGGTGGCCGCCATCTCCGAAGGCACAGCCAAGGAGCTCAGAATCACGCCCAGAAGGAGCCATGAACCGCTGCCTTGGTTGAAGAAGGCAGGTATTCTTCCCGATCCAGCCGATGCCAGCACGTGCCGCGGCACTGCGTTCAACAAGAGGACCGGTATCAACGTAGCACTTCGACGAGCCGCCGACACGCTCCGCTAGCTCCCGCGCGATATGTTCGAGGCGAAGTAGGAGAAACTGGTGATAGTCCGACGGCTCGAGTTCCACGCGGTCGGACGCTGAAGCAGAGGAACTACTCGAAGCCAAGGCGGCCGGCCGGCCACTCCAGGCGTAACGAGCCACCCATCCGGCGGATGGTGCGGCGTCATCGATCGAGAGCGGACCATCCATCTCGTAAGTCATGGCACAAACAATCATAGATCTTGCCCAAGGATGGGAGACCTGTACCGAACTGCGCAAAAGGCGGCCAGCCGCATCCCGTCGCTTGAGATACTCCATCTCGCCCGCGCGACCTGCGTCGATCCAGCCCTCGAAGCGACTTGCGTCTCGAGCTTCGTCTGGGTCATCCAGTCCAACGACGGGAACAATGCCAGAGTGATTAAAGCCGAGCGAACCCGCACGTTCAGCCATCCACTCTTTTAGTTCGGAAGTCCAAATGCCGGTCACTTCGGTTCGCCTTGCCGGGACACCTTTTTGGCGTCGACAGACATTCAGGATAAACTGTGGTCTCGGAGAGTTGGCAGAGCCCGGTTGAATGCACCTGACTCGAAATCAGACATAGTCGCAAGGCTATCGGGGGTTCGAATCCCTCACTCTCCGCCATAACCTCTTTCCTTCTACTACAAAGCGGTCATTATGGAACTAGCACTGCGATTGGCTCCGGAGAAGTTAGCCCGTTCAATCCAGTCGATCGAGAACATGTCGTTTTCAGCCGAAGGAAATCTTGCGCTCGTATTTGGCCTCTGGTCCGCCTATCTCGCCTCGGCGGTCGCTAACTCTCTGCTTCCCCGCTCTGACGACCCGGTTTGTGGGCCACCGTCCGCCTCCGGACCGTTACCCTCCCGTGGCAGGAACTTCACATATAGCAGCGGAAGCAGGTAAAGCGTAAGCAGCGTCGCCGTGATCAATCCACCAATCACTACCGTCGCCAGCGGTCGCTGCACCTCGGCGCCGCGTGAAGTCGATACCGCCATCGGAATAAAGCCAAGTGAGGCCACCAGCGCCGTAATCAGCACGGGACGCAGCCGGTCCGAGGCTCCCCGCTTCACCGCCTCCTCCGGCTCCTCGCCTCCCTCGCGCAAGGTGTTTATGTGCGAAACCATCACCACGCCATTCAGCACCGCAACTCCGAACAACGCGATAAACCCGACACACGCCGAAAGGTTCAGATTGATCCCGCGCATCCATAGCGCCCCAATCCCGCCCACCAGGGCGAAGGGCACAATCATGAGGATCAGGAACATCTGCTTCGCATTTCGAAAGGTCGCATACAGCAGCGAGGCAATAATCAGGATCGAAATCGGAAGCACAATCAGGAGACGCTGCTGCGCACGCCGTTGATTCTCATACTGTCCACCAAACTCCAGGTAGTAGCCCGTTGGCAGTTTCAGCCCCCCTTGCACCGCGGCTTCAGCATCCTTCACAAACGAGCCAAGGTCCCGGCCTTCAACATTCGAAGTCACCACGGCACGCCTCCGCGCGTTCTCCCGGTTGATCAGGATTGGTCCCCGGACCTGCCGGATCTGCGCGAGCTGGTCTAGCCGTACGAGCTCGCCCGTAGGTGCCTTGATCTGCAGCGATCGGAGATTCTCCGGGTCATCGCGAAACGCAACTGGCAACCGGATCGCGATGGGGAACCTCTCCTCTCCCACCAGCATCTCTGACACCTGCTTGCCACCGTACATCGTCTCGATCTCCTGCTGGATGTCCGACACATTCACGCCATACTGCGCAATCGACGCCCGATCGATGCGAATCTGCAGCTCTTCCGCACCAGAGATCAGCTCCATCTGCGTCTCCGAAGCACCCTTCACGCCAGCAATAATCGAGTTGGCACGATGCGCCAGCTGCTCCAGCGTCTCCAGACCGCCGCCGTTCTCCGGCGCAAAGATCTTCAGCGCAAGATCGCCCCGCGTCCCCGTGATGGTCTCGTCCATCCGCATCTCCATCGGCTGCGTGAACTCGTAGTTCACCCCGGGAATCTTGTTGAGAGCCTCCTGCATGCGGTCGGAGATCTCCTGCCGCCTCTTCGGGGACTCGTCCCTCACCTTCGCCGTAAACGTGATGTAGGAGTCCGACTCGTACTCCCCCATCGCCTCCGTCGCAAGATCAGGCCGACCCATCTTGCTCACCACACTCTCTACCTCTGGAAAGCTCATGATGGTGCGTTCAATCTGCCTCTGGATCGCAATCGATTCCGTGAGCGAGATGCCCGGGAGCTTCTTCGACGTGATCACCATCGACCCTTCATCCAGCTTGGGCATAAACTCCGTCCCGATGAACTTCAGCGAGCCAAGCGCCACCACCACCAGCACGCCGGCCACGATCAGGATCAAGCGCGAATGCCTCTCCGCCCTTTCAAGCGACCTCACGTACCGGGCACGAAGCCTGCCGAACCAGTTCTCGCCTTCGGCCTGGTGACTCTTCTCGGCCTGCTGCGAAACCACCTTCGCACGATGCCGGAGCGCAAACGTGCAAAGCGTCGGAACCACAAAAAGCGCCAGGAAAAGCGAACCCGTCAGTGCAGAAACGACCGTGATCGCCATCGGGCGGAACATCCGTCCCTCAAGACTCTGCAGCGTCAGAATTGGCAGATACACCGCGATGATGATCAGCACCCCGAACAGCACCGGCCGCGCCACCTCCCCCGCCGCCTCCCGGATCAAGTCGTTTAGCTTGCCCTCGCCACCCCCCGTCTCCAGCCGGTGAATGCAGTTCTCCACCATCACTACCGAGCCATCCACGATCGTTCCGAAGTCGATCGCACCCAGGCTCATCAGGTTGATCGAGACGCCAAAGGCCCCCATGCCCAGGAAGGCAAACAGCAACGACAGCGGAATCGTGATCGCGACCACAATCGCCGCGCGCCAGTCGCCCAGAAAGATCAGCAGGATCACCAGCACCAGCACCGCCGCCTCGATCAGGTTCTTCCGAACCGTATGGATCGTCGCGTAGATCACATCCGACTGATCGTAAAATGGCCGGATCTTTGCCCCATCCGGCAGCTTCATCGAGGCAATCTTGTCCTTCACGTCCTTGATGATCTTCTGCCCGTTCTCCCCGCGCAGAATGATCACCATCCCCGATACCGTCTCTCCACGACCATCCCGCAGGATCGCGCCATGCCTGGTCAGCGGCTCCAGCTTCAGCTCCGCCACCTGCCGCAGATAGATCGGCACCCCATTTGTCGTGCTCACTACGATCTTGCCCAGGTCATCAAGCGATTCCGTGCGGCCGATGCCCCGAATCGTGTACTGCTGCTCCGCGTGCTCGATGTAACTGCCGCCGAAGTTGGCGTTGTTGTTCGTCACCGCCTGCATCACGTCATGCAACGTCAGGTTAAAGCGGCGCAGCGACTCCGGATCCGCAATCACCGTGTACTGCTTCGTCTCCCCGCCCCAGGAATTGATCTCGCTGATCCCCGGAATCGTCAGCAACTGGTAACGAATCACCCAGTCATGCAGCGTCTTGATCTGCATCAGCGACATATGCGGCGCGCTCACCGTGTACTGGTACACCTCGCCAAACGCGGTCGCCATCGGCCCCAGTTGCACCTGCAGGCCCTGCGGCAACCGGCTCTGTACCTGGTTCATCCGCTCCGCAACAACCTGCCGCACCAGGTACTTGTCCATCGAGTCGTCGAAGATCACCGTCACCATCGACAGCTCCAGCTTCGAGGTCGAACGCACCATCTGCAGCTTCGGCATTCCCATCAACGCCGTCTCCAGCGGATAGGTCACCAGCTGCTCCACCTCGAGCGGCGACATCCCCGGGCACTGCACCGTCACCACCACCTGGTTATTCGTCAGGTCAGGAAACGCCTCCAGCGGCAGCTGCAGCATTACGTAGATGCCACCCGCGATCAGCATCACGAGCAGCGCCGCCACCAGCCAGCGGTTGTTCAGAAGAAAAGTGATGCTCCGCTTCATGCCGCTACCCGTCCCCGACCGTATCCTTCAGCAACTCGCCCTTCACCATGAAGGCGCCCTGGATGACAAGGTGATCCCCCGGCTTCAACCCCTCGATCACCTCCGCCTTCCCGGCCGAGCGCGTCCCTAGCTTCACAATCTGCGCCTTGAACGTCGACCCGTCCTCCGTAGTAAAAACCACTTCGTTTCCGTTCACATTCTGCAAGGCATCCTCCGACACAAACATCGCCGTCCGCGTCTTCGGCCCGGAGATGTGCGCGCTCGCAAACATCCCCGGCCGCAGCTTCGTGCCCGGATTCGCCACGGTGATCCGCACCGGGATCGTTCGCGTCTGCGGATCCAGCGTGTCACCCACACTCGCTACCCGCGCTGGAAACGCCGTGTCCGCATAGGCCTGCGTAATCACGTCCGCCGCCGCACCCCGGGACACCAGGCCAATGTCCTTCTCGTTCACCGCGGCCATCACCCACACCGTCGAAAGATTCGAGATCGCGAAGGCCTCGAACCCCGTGTCCACCACCTGGCCCACCGTCACGTTGCGCGCCACCACCACGCCGTCGATCGGAGAGCGAATCGGAATCAGCTCGCGATCGTAAAGATGGTTCGGCGTCAACGACTCCGGGGCTACCTGGAGCAGCTCCGATAAATGCTCGCGCTCCATCCGCACATTTGCCTGCGCATTCGTCAGGTCCTGTCTTGCCTGCGCGACCATCTGGTCCGCATGCTGCTTTTCTTCAAGCGATGCCGCTTGTATGGAGTAGAGATGTGCATAGCGGTCCGCGCCCTGCTGCGCAAACGTCGTCGCGCTACTCTGCCGATCAACTGCCGCGTACGCCTGCACCAGCGCCCCCACGGTCTCGTGCACCATATGGCTGTGCAGCTGTGCGAGCACCGTGCCTTTGCGGACCGCCGCGCCAGGCAGCACATACACCGCCGTAATCCGGCCATCCGCGATCGTTCCAACGTGCGATGTGCGCTGCTCGTCCATCGCCACCTGCCCCGACGCCGTCAGCAATCGCGGCATCGTGCGTACCTCCACCAGCCCCACCGTGATCCCCGCCTTTGGCTGGTCCTCACGCTCAATCTTCACCGTCCCCGGCTCCATCTGCTGCTTGCTCTCGCCCTTGCCGCCCGCGCCCGAGCCCGCTGTCGAGCCGCCCTGGCTCTTCGACTCCTTGGCGTCCGCGGTTCCACTCGTCTGCTTCGAGCATCCCCAAAACGCAAGCACCAACAGCAACGCAAG
Source organism: uncultured Acidobacteriaceae bacterium (assembly GCA_963752655.1). GTDB lineage: Bacteria > Acidobacteriota > Terriglobia > Terriglobales > Acidobacteriaceae > Edaphobacter. The sequence continues at coordinate 210,773 of CAVVZK010000006.1, read as the reverse complement.
CGGCAGCACTCTCATCCTTGGTCTCGCTGGCGTCATCAATCCCATAGGTCGCCTCATAATTGACCCGCATAGGCAAGCTGCAGCCGGAGCACAGCCTGGTGGTACTCCGCAAGCGTCCGTATCGCTGTAACTTCCACGTCCAGGCTTACGCGTTCCGCATCGATGTACCTCAGCAGATCCGCTCCACCAATGCGATATGCTTCGGTCAAAATGTCTAGATTCTGTTTTGCGCGAGTGCGCATCTCCGGCAAGGTCTCATGCACAATCGCCAACTCCCTGTGATAGTTCTCCGTCGCCGCCTCAATCTCTGCGCGTACGCTGATCTCTGTCTGCGCGAGTGTCGCCTTTGCAACCCGCAGCTGGGCCTGCGCACGCGCAATCTCGCCCTGGTTGCGGTTGCGCAACGGCAGAGGAATCTGTAGCGCAACGTACGCCGTATCCGCACCGGAGTTGCGCTTGTAGCCGAGAAACACATCCGGATCCGGAACCCCCAGCGCGCGCTGCAGTCGAATGTCCGCCTCCGCGGCATCAACCTCATCCCGTGCAAGCGTAATCTCCACCCTTCGGCTCAGCGCGGTGCTCAAGTCAATCTCCGGCAGTTCATCGGACGTCATGATGTCATCCGAGAGCACGACCTTCGGGTCCGTCGTCATCCCGATCTGACGAAACAGATCCGTCCGCGCAAGTTCCGCGTCCCGCTCGGCCGCCTGCAGCAACAGGTACACCCTGTCGCGCTCAATCTGGATCCGGATCAGGTCCAGGCCACGCATCGCGCCTGCGTCTACCCGTTCCTTGTGGTATCGAACCATCGCATCCACCGCCGCCAGGTCCTGCTCGAGCAATGTCACAATCCGCATATTGCTCGCGGCTGTCCAGTAGGCCCCGGCCACCGCACCCCCGATCTGCCGCGACCTTAGCTCACGCTCCGTCTCCGCCCGCTGCACAGACGCATCTGCTACCGCCATCCGCTTGCGCCGCTTGCCGTCAATCTCAAACGTCTGGCCCACATAGCCGTAATCTTCCGTATTGTTCGGAAACGAGAAGGTCTTCTCCCAAGGCCGTAGATCTTCGCTCTGCAGATAGAGTCGCGGATTCAGCCCCAGGCTCGCCTGGCGTCGTTGTCCCTGGGCCACCCCGACCCGTGCCTCGGCTACCGCCACACCCGGTCCTTGCATGGCCCGTTCAATCGCCTGCCGTAGGCTCAGCGTCTGTTGGGCTCTCCCCGGCGTTACCAGCAACGCCGACGAAAGCAGAAGCACACCTCCACCCGATCCGATCACCCGGCGGGCAAGCCCCCTCGCGCGCACAAGCGCTCTGATCGTTCCTCCCGTTGATTCATTCACACGCACCACCCTTGAGATGCCCACCGCACCATCCGGGTTCGGACTCGGTCGTTGTCAAATTGACGCCTAGTCACATCGACCTCATGAACACGACTCGTGTCCAGAACCAGAAGAATTGCATCCTCGACCTTTCAGGTCGCACGGGTTCATTGCTGCCCCGTGTATGCGGAAATACTCCGGGACCCGACGACAGCGAGACGCATGTCCTTGCTGATACGGACGGGATCGTTTCACGCTGAGTGAATCCTCCCAGTGGTACGCCAGCCTCGTACTCTCCCGCGACCAAATCGATAGCGTCCTTCGAAGAGGTCACCTCCAGTGCGCCACGTTGAGACTTCCGTCTCATCGCATACACCTCGACCACTTGGGTCAGCTGTCAACATCGTCCTCTTCGAGAGCTCTTCGGAGCGGTTCATCCCGAGGGAGAAGCATCACTACACGAATAGTTCTGACATAGGGTCTGGTAGGTAGGACCTTGCCGACCTTGTCCGAGAGCTGGAACCCACGACGGGGAGATCTGGCGTGCTGTCGCTTTCATCCTCGAGCGGCGCATTAGGGTAGTAGAGCGCAGATTTCGCCCGCATCCGGGCGACCTGTCAGGCCGCGACGATAAAAGCTCTTCACGAAGCGGATCTCATTGCCCAGGCCTGGTTGCACGTCAGGCCGTGTCCGCGACGGATCATTCGCGTGATCTCGAGACCCTTGATCGTGGCGGTGGCAGTCTTCATGGCCTGAAAGCCTAGTGTCGGCTTGATGACCGGCTTCAACGCGCCTCAATAAGGTTGTCAGGTACTTTGATGTTCGATGCCTCGTGTCCCTGGGCAGCTGGCCTTCACGCTTGAGCTTCTCGATGGCTTCCGGGGTAGGAGCGGAGATCTGCTCTAAATCAAAAAGGAAGAGTGACGCGCGGCCGAGATCGTAATGCGCAAGTTGGCACGCATCTGTGAATTGTCTGCACTGGCCGTGGTCTTTCATGAAAGGTCAGGGCAGGGCAAACGCTACATACGCAGCTCCCTGCTTCCCTTTTGGGTCGCGGGCGTTACTTGTGGCGATCACCACATATTGCCGGCCATCGACCATATAGGTTGCCGGCGTAGCATTGCCGGCATACGGCAGGTCTCCTCGCCAAAGAAGCTTGCCGGACTTGCTGTCAAAGGCCCGCAGTGTGTGATCGAAGTTTGTCGCGCCGATAAAGACAAGGTCGCCGGCCGTGGCGACCGGACCTCCGTAGTTTTCCGTACCCGTGTCCGGAATACCTTTGGCCGCAAGTTCCGGATAGTTCCCAAGGGGTACCTTCCAGAGGTACTTGCCAGTGTTCAGGTCGATGGCATTGAGCGTCCCCCACGGCGGAACAACGCCCGGATATCCGTCCGGATCGAGAAACTTGCGATACCCCCCGAACCTGTATCTCTGCTGCCCGCCCAGCGGTGTCGCGGCAGACTCCACCTCCTGCTTGCTGCTGTTACCCAAGGTGTCAGCGGCTTCGGTGAGAGGTGCCTGGCTCGCACCGAGAAAGCGCAGCAGAGCGTTCGCGTCGGCGTCATTGATAGCGGCAAATGCGGGCATGCGCCCTTTGCCTTCGTGAATGTTGCTGAGGATCTGTTTGTCCGAGAGTCTTCCGCGCACACCCACAAGACCCGGGTAGTTCGAGGGGGCGCCACTCAAGTCATCGCTGTGGCAGATGGTGCAGTTTTTCGAATACACCTGCCCTCCAGCGATCTCCTTCAGGTTCGGCGAGGCCGCCACAACTCCGTGCGCGGAGCCACCTTCGTCCTTGCCGGTCTTCAAGTAATCGAGCACCGCGACGAGGCGTCCACCTGCGACGTTTGGCAGTGATGGCATGCGTCCTTTGCCGCTGTGGATGATGGTCGTCACCTGCGCGTCGGTAAGGTGTTTCTGGTACTCCACGAGCGAGGGAAAGGCGGGGGGCGAACCCTTCCGATCTGTTCCATGGCAGCTGGCACACTGGCTCTGGTAGACCGTCGCACCAAGGCTTCCTCCGGGCTTGTTCTCCATCAGAATCCCTGTCCATGGCAGGTCGTTCGCGTTCACAAAAAGCACGCCGGAGCGGATGTCCACAGCAGAGCCACCCCACTCCGCGCCACCGTCAAAACCGGGAAAGACGACCGTCTGTTTATCGAGGCTAAAGGGAATAAACTGCCCTTCGCTGCGATAGGTTCGAAACTGCTGCACGGCCCAGGCGTGAGCCTCGGGCGTACGGGTTGTCAGCATGTCTTCCGTAAGTCGCTGTCTTGCGAAGGGCTCAGGCGCCTGAGGCACCGGCTGTGTCGGGGAGGTCTTCTCTCCCGGCATACCCGATGGCGGAAATGGCGTCTCCTTGATGGGGAACAATGGCCTGCCATTGCTCCGATCGAACAGATAGAGGAAGCCCTGCTTGGTCGTCTGCGCCACCGCATCCACCTGCTTACCCCCAGAGCGCACGGTCACGAGCGAGGGGGGTGACGGAAAATCCCGGTCCCAGATATCGTGGTGCACACCTTGGAAGTCCCAAAGGCGCTTGCCCGTGTTTGCGTCCAGGGCAAGCAGCGTATTCGCGAAGCGATCGTCGCCGATACGGTCGCCGCCATAGAAGTCATCAACCGCCGATCCAGTGGGCGCGTAGACGATGCCACGTGATGTATCAAGAGCCATGCCACACCAGTTGTTCGCCGCGCCGGTGTACCTCCAGGCGTCCTTCGGCCAGGTATCGTAGCCCTCCTCTCCGGGCCTTGGAATCGTGTGAAAGATCCAGCGCAGCCTGCCTGTGTTCACGTCGTAGGCTCGAATGTCTCCACGCAGCGCCGGCTTGCTCTCGGGTGCACGAAAGCCAACGATGATCATGTCCTTATAGATCACGCCCGGCGAGGTTAGCGCCGCGAAGCTCTCGTTGATATTTGGCTCGTCAAGATCCTTTCGCAGATCGATACGCCCGCTCTCGCCGAACGAGGTGATCGGCCTTCCCGTGGCCGGATCGAGCGCATACAGGTAGTTCAGCAAGCCGGCAAACAGGATGGCGCGGCTCCCGTCTGTCCAATAGCTGAATCCTCGCGTAGGCTGAAGGCCAGGCGTACCCGCATCGAAGGTCCACAACTTCGCGCCTGTCGCAGCATCGAGAGCGATGATCTTCTGCGTGGGTGTGAAGCCATACAGGGTGCGCCCGATCACTAGGGGATTGGTCTGCAGACCTCCGGGCTCTCCGGTGTCGAAGGTCCAGGCAACCTTGAGTCGCCCAACGTTGCCGCGATTAATCTGCCGTGAGCGGGGAGAAGCGATCGTCTGCGGGTCCACCGCCGTACGTTGGCCAGTCCTGGTGCCCGCTAGCATCAACCTTGCTGGCCGCGGACACCCTTGCCATACGCGGACCAAACCAGCACCGTCCTCCGAGGCACACGCCCGCAAGCAGCAGAGCACCAGCGGTGCACCGCAGCAACGGAAAGCGCTCTCGTCCGGGACTAGCTCGCATATTTCAGAATCTGCATGAACCCGTAATCCATGTGGAGTTGCTGGTGGCAGTGCAGAAGAGAGTCGCCCGGATTATCGGCGAGAAAATCGACCGACACGGTCTGGAGCGGCATCACGTTCACGCAATCCTTGATCAGCCCGCTCATCTGCTGGTCCCCTACACGTGTGATCTCGAAGCTGTGACGGTGCAGATGCATCGGGTGTTGGTCACCACTCGCGTTACGGAACGTGATGCGGTACCGGCCTCCAGCTTTCACCATCATCGGCTTGATGTCGGGCCACGCATCGCCATTCATCGTCCAGGTATCGAAACTCGATCCGTTCAGGGCGCCCGCATCGCGGATGGTCAGGGTGAACGTCTCCAAAGGTTCCGGAACAGGAGTCCTCGCCGCGAATTTGCCGTAATCCCAGGTCTCGTTCGCAGGCTCCCGCCACACCGGCGCTCCCGACCGGTGCGCATATTCCACCACAACTCCGAGTCCCATATCGCGAGCCGCTTTCAAAGTCGACCCCAGCACCCACACGCCGGGAGTGTTCATCTCGACGATGGCGTCCACGCGTTCAGCCACGGCGAGCGAGATCGTCTCGACGAGTTGCGGATTCGGAACAGGGTTGCCGTCCATGGCCAGAATACGAAAGCGATGACCTGGCAGAGAGAGGACCACGTTCTCCGTGGCACTTGCGTTGAGTAGGCGGAAGAGGACACGGTGTCCTGGGCGGACCCGGATCGGATCTCCGAAGCCGAGCATATGTGCGTTGATCGTGGCATAGGTGTACCCCACATCGGATCCCGACGTTTGGGGCACATTCTGGGAGCGCTCGCGCATGGTCTCCACCATGGGAACGAAGCGGCCGCCCCAATGATGAATGGCGAGGCAGACCTCCTGGTCATAGTGGCCGGGATCGGGCGCACCGTCGACCAGCAGAAACCCAAACTGGCCCGAGTACCCCGCCGCCGTGAGATCGTCCTTGGCCATGGCATGGCTGTGGTACCACCGCGTCCCCGAGGGTTCCGGTGTGAGGGTGTATCGCAGCGTCTCGTTGCGCTTGATCGAAGGCGAGCCCTCTTCCACTGCACCGTCGTTCCGGGTGTCCGTGCGCAGACCGTGCCAGTGCACAATGTCTTCGCGTGCGCTCGCATTCGTCACATCGATCTGGATCGTCTTTCCCCTGGCGACGCGCAGCGCCGGGCCAGGCACCTGCCCGTTATACGCCGTCGTGGGAATGACGATGCCCTTGCCGATCTCGAGCTTGCAGGTCTCCAGCCTTAGGCGCAGGTCAGCTGGGTGCTGGTGGTCCTCGTCCGGCATCCCGAGGCCCAGCGCGGGAAACGTTCTCAGGGCCGATGCCGCGGAAGCGAGTTGAAGAAAGGAACGCCTGCTCAGTGCCATAGACCTTTGACTCTAATGTGACTCCAACGCCTTCGATCCGAATGATGGATTGCAACCTGTTCGCAGGAACTGGTGCCGGGACAGGTTCACTTCAGCATCGAAATCACCAGCAGGATCAGTCCTGCCAAAAAGAAGACAAACATGCCAGCGATCATGACCTGGGTGCCTCGAGAGGCTCCCCTGGTCTCCTTCCACACGCAGATCCCCCAGATCGCAGCGATCATCGTACCTCCCTGACCAAGGCCATATGCGATCGCCGGACTCGCAGCCTTCGAAGCGATGACGTTAGACGTGACTCCTACGCCGTTGATTAAACCACCGAGAATGCCGATCGCGTGGCACTTGAAACGTCCCGATCGGAAATAATCGTTATACGTGACCCTGTCGCCTTTCAATGGGTGCGACATCAGGTATGTATTGAAAAACAGGTTCGAGATGAAGCTGCCTGCGCAATACACCAGGACGGCCGCATAGGGACCGAACTTGCCCGGGGTCAGGTCGGTGAAGTCCTGGGAGAGGGAGCGTTGCACCAGGAAGTAAAACAGGCCCATGAGGATGCCGCCAGCCACGGCCAGCGTGATTCCCTTGCCGAGTTGACTCGGCTCTGTGGCGTGCCGCTGAACGTTGCGGTAGGCCAGCCCGTCCAGGATGATAGCCGTCAGAATCAAGCCGACCCCGCCGAAGATCAGAATGGGCTGTCCCGAGGGCTGCGCTATGTAATTGATCAGGACGCCCTCAACCAGCGCGATCCCTATGGCGATCGGGTACGCGACAGCCATTCCTGCGATGTCCAGCGCGGCCATGAAGAGGATGTTCGCAAGATTCCAGACGAGCCCTCCGAGCATCGCCCAGGCATAAGTCGCGGCGCCTCCCTGCCGAAGATCCGCAAGAAGAGTTCGACCCTCGCTGCCGAAAGAACCAAAGGTAAGGCCGACGAGCAGCGGGAGCGCCATGTAGCCGATCATCTGGTCCCAATAGAACAGCGAAAAGCTATAGGAACGCGGCTCCAGCTTGAGTGTGTTGGCCCACGAACCCCAACAGAACATCGTGAGGATACACAGCAGCACGGCGACGGGATAGGCATGTACGACGATCATTCGGCACGCTCAGCAGTCCGGGGCACGATTTCTTCCAGTCTCGTCAGCTTTGCAACGGCGAAGTCACTGGCCTTACGGTTTAAGGGACATTGGACCGGAGAAGTGCCCTGGGTGGGATGAAATCTCCTGCGATCGGCGGAGGATGAAAGCTTTCAATCTAAACGTGAAGGAGTGTACTTACGCACCAAGAACACTGTCAAGGGCGGTTGCTCCCGGAAAAGCGAGGCGCCGACTCAACGAGCACGGAATAGCGAGCGAAGTTGAGTCATTCAATCCCTTTGGTATCCTCCTGTTTGAAAGTCGCGGCTAGCGGGGGCAGACCGTGGCTTCAGGAGATCGCTCCCTGCTATCAGTCAAGTCTCGACTAGGTCCATCAAATTGCTGACACAAGGGGAGGAGACGATATGGCCAACATGAAGCAGATCGCCGAAATTGCGGGCGTCTCGCTCGGAACTGTCTCCCATGTCCTCAATGGCAAGGTCCGTGTGCGGGAACCTCTCCGCAAGCGGGTCATGGACGCTGTTGAAGTGACAGGCTATCAGCCTTCGCAGCTCGCTCGAGGTCTGCGGCGCGAGAAGACCAACATCCTCGCCATGATCATTCCTGACATCCTCAACCCATTCTTTCCAGGTATCGTCCGAGGGGCGGAGGACGTGGCGTTTGCCAATGGATATCGTCTTGTTCTGTGCAACACCGACAACGATCATGAAAAGGAGGTTATGCACCTGAGTGCGCTGCAGACCTACCTCCCGTCAGGTCTCATCGTGATCCCGTCGGACTCGAGTGATCTTACGTTCCAGGCAGAGTCGTACCGCAACGCGGGTGCAGCCGTCATCTGCCTGGACCGACTTCCGCGCAACTGGAAGGGAGACAGCGTGACCGTGAACAATGGCGCCGGTGCGGCAAATGCGACCTCCTACCTTATCGGGCTTGGGCACCAGCGCCTGGCGGCGATCACTGGACCTCTTCACCTGACAAACTCTCAGGACCGTCTCAACGGCTTCAAACGCGCCCTACGCCAAGCCAACATCCCACTTCCGTCTAATTACATCCAGGAGACAACCTTCGACCGTGCGGGAGGCTACACGAAGGCCAACCTTCTCCTCGGGATGGTGCCCCGCCCGACAGCGATTCTCGCGTGCAATGACATGATTGCCCTTGGAGCTCTGATGGCCATACAGGAGGCAAACCTGCGCTGTCCCGCCGATATTTCACTGGTCGGCTTCGATGGCCTGGACCTGACCGAAACGACGAGCCCGCAGCTCACCTCGGTCTACCAACCCTCGTACCGGATGGGAGCAGAGGCGGCAAACCTGGTGCTGGAGCGCTTGGCTCACAAGGAGAGCGCCGCGCGAAAGGTTGTGCTCAAAACGGAGTTGCGCATTCGTGCTTCGGTGGGCCCGGCACCGAAGTCGCGCAGCTCCGCAAGAGAGCTGGCCGTCGTGTCGCGTTAGGCTTGCTCTTCAGATCACTCCGGGTTTCGCGTCGTCGCCCTTAACTCGAGGCGCACCTGTCGGGATGCGTCCTCCGCAATCCAGATCAGCAGATCGGTGCGATCCAGGTGGTGAAGATGCGCCGTCCTGAGCTTTGGGCCCGGTGTGACCGGCCGCCCATCGATCCTAACCTCAGGGGTGCTCTCTCCCCACCCGCGGATCAGCAACGCCGCGTGCGCCAGCGGGGAGGTCTCGCTGGCTTCAAGCGTAAGTCGCACCTGGCCGCCTTTGCCTGGTCGCTCTTCGGTGAGCACGTACGCTCGCTCGGACGCATCGTAACCCGCGTTCTGCACAGCGCCGCCCTCGACTTTGAGTTGCGGCGGCGAAGCCCAAGACCTTGCAAGGGGTACCAGATCTCTTAGCCCCTTTGTGGTCAGCCCATCCATCAGGATCTTGGTCGCGGTGTCCTCGGTCTCCGCAGACATGTTCCAGAACAGATGGGACAGCGAGGAATGCGAGGGACGATCGTTCGTCACGCACGGCCGGTCGCTCGAAGCGATCTGCGCGACCGGCCAGTGGTTCCAGCATTCAAACGTGAAATAGCTCTTCTCGTTGTTGTAAAAGTCCGAACTGACCCCGTCCGGCGGCACGATCTCAAATGGCTTCCAAAGAGACTTTGTGTTGACCATCTGCATGTTTGCCTGCGGGCGGACCGGAGACTTCGCCAGGACCGACCGGATCAGCAAACGCACCGCTTGTTGGCGCCTTCCAGCTGTAGGTCTTTGTTGCGCCTTGCATGTTGCCCAGCGTGATTGCATTCGTGTCGATATCGTCCTCGGGCCGGCTACCCGCCTGATGCAGCACGATGGTCTCCTGCCACTCGTGCACCCCCCGCGGGTTGGCACTGTGCAGCACCTGTTTGCGCACGGCCACGCCGTCCGGGTAGATGGTCCAATACTCGTCCGCCCAGTCTGTCCATCCCGTGCGCACGTCGTGCCATGCCCCTTTGTCGTTTACCGCTTCAATCAGCGCGTACCGCCAGTGCACAACGGCACGTACCTCGTTACTCTCCAGGATGTCGACATGCGAGAAGCGCGCCTGTTTATCGGACATGGGTTCACAGTCGCCATGATCGGGACAGCCGGCGTCCCACACTTCGAGAAACTCATCCGTCGACCATATGCCGTCCCCTGAAACCCACGCCGGCACGTAGTTTGTACCCTGCCAGAAGACGAGCCGCGAAGGTGAATCGTCGAACCGCACCACGACGTCGGCATCGCGGCCGACCTGCCGCAGACGCTCCCAAGTGTCCTCATATCGCAGCGTCGTGTAGTACGCGCCGAAGCGCCCCGGACCTGCGGGGCCGGACGGCATCTTCTGCCAGGGGAGGACGTCGCCCGGAGGCGCTCGGGATGCTTGGATCTCCTGGGCCAGCTCCACCACGCTTCGAGCGTGGCCGTAGACTGCGACCTCATCGAGGATCCCGTCGAGCGAGTACCACACCCGTTGCGCCGGCTTCACCTCCGCTTCGGGAAACGGTAAGGTGGGCGCGGGCACACGGCCGATCAGCAGATCAGCGTGCGTGCAGGCGTGTACTCGCCTTCCACCTTGAGCTGTTCCAGCGCAAGCCCATTGACGAGGACGGTCAACACGCCGTGCCCATCATGCGTTGCATAAATGCCCGCCACGTGCGTCCATCGCTTTAACGGAAGCGTCGCTGTGCTGATTGCGGCATGCCATTGACCATTAATGGAGACCCCAAAGGCGACGTGACCGAAGGCATCGACCCCTAGAGAGAAGCCTGCCTGGTGCTGGCTCTCCTGTTCCACCAGAGGTACCCAGTTCCACGGATACGTGTCGAGAGCAAGCCAGGCTTCAACCGTCAATCCATCTGTTCCGGGGGAAGGAACGTCACTGCGGCTCACGGTCATGCTGGTGGTGTACCCGTCGAGGCGCAACCCATCGCCGCTCACTCCCGGCACGTACTTGTATTTCCCCTCGATCTTTCCCAACGCTCCGCTGATTTCGTCACGAGGATCCGATCCCTGGTCGCTCTTAAACGACCACTTCACGGCCGTCGGTTTCGAAGGCTCGTCGGCGAATGCATGTGAGGCTCTGGCGAAGAGCAGCAGAGCAATTGGCAGCAGATATCGCATCGGCGTGAGGGACCTCCCTGGATGGTTCTATCTGGCGGTCGCGACGACGTACGATGGACCGTTCTGGCAGATGTTTGTTCAAACGTTGTTGACAACGACCTGAGACCGCGGCTACATTCTAGACGCAATTTGAAACAATTCAAACCAAGGCTGACAAGGCGGGAGATTGAGCTTATGCTGAAAACCCTCAGCGTTCTTCACACCCCGGAGCTGTTACACGTTCTGGCTTCCATGGGACACGGCGACGACATTGCCTTGGTGGACCGCAACTTCCCCGCAGTCTCGGTTGCGAGGCGACTTGTTCGCCTCGAGGGCGTCGATCTGCCGGCCGCACTTGAAGCCTGTCTGCACCTGATGCCGCTCGATACATTCGTCGACGCACCCGCGCTGCGGATGATGCAGGTGCATGCACCAGACGAGGTGCCTGAAGTGCAGCAGGTGTGCCAGCGGGTCATCAACCAGGCGGAGGGCCGGACAGTGAACCTCGTTGGCATCAAACGCGAGGAGTTCTACGAGCAGGCCCGGAAAGCGTTTGCCGTCGTCTACACCAGCGAGATGCGCCCTTATGGCTGCTTGCTGCTGAAAAAGGGAGTCATCTTTCCCGAAGATGTGAGCTAGCCTCGTTTTCCAAGTTTCGCCGTTCATCCATGTTCGTGCTTAGGAAGTACTTTTGAACCCATTCATCTCTTGCCACAAGGAATAAGGATGCATATCCGTCGAACTTTCGCTGTTGCAGCCACGGCGTGCCTGCCTGTCTTTGCTGTTGTGTCCTTCGCGCAGCAGGCGCCCAGCCAATCCGTGAAAGTGGCGACAGACTGGAACAACGTCACCGGCGTCTCGGTCACGGTTCCCACGACCCAGATCCTCGCCCACGCCTATACGCTGCGCGACAGTCCAATACACGATCAGCTCTTCAAAGCGCTTCGTGATCTCCACACCGATAACACGCGCCTTCAGTTCTGGTATTCCGTCACCCGCCAGGCCGTACTCGAGCAAAAGGAACCATCAGCAACGGAGACGTTCTGGGACTTTCAATACAGCGATCCACTGGTTGCTGAGTACTATGCGAACACCTCCGGCAAGCACCACCTGAACATCACCACCATCCCACGATGGATGTTCAACGTACCGGCTCTCGAGGTTCCAAAGGACCCGAAGGCTTCCTTCTATCCGTATACCGATGACACTACCGGCGCCCTGCTCAAGGACCCCACCGGCCGCCAGATTGCCGAGTACCAGGCACGCATCTACCAGTGGTATGCCAAGGGCGGGTTCACGGACGAGGCGGGCAAGCTTCACAAGTCAGATCACCACTACAAGATCGATTACTGGGATGTGCTGAACGAGCCGGATTTTGAGAACAAGATAACGGTTGAGCAGTTCACAAAGATCTACGACGCCGTCACCGAAGCCATCCATCGCATCGACCCGGATGTTCAATTCTTGGCCCCTGAGGTCTCCGGGGCCGAGATCCCGTGGGCACGCTACTTCCTCGATCCGAAGAACCACAAACCCGGGTTCTCTTCCGCGTCAGCTGGTTCACCTTTCATAATTACGTGAATGCTCCGAACGACCCGTCGACCTGGCACGCGAAGTACTTCACCGATCCGGAGAAGACTGCCACAGACGGAGCGTCCGCAGAGGTCTTCGTTGCGAGAATGCGCGAGGTGCTGAAGATTCGGGACGAGCTCTCGCCACAGACAAAGGTAAGTGTCGACGAGCTTGGAACCTTCAATGACGTGAAGACGACGGAAGAGGCCTGCCGCGCCAACGAACCCTATCAGGCCTACCATCCGCTCTACTGGAACGCCATCGGCGCGAACTGGGCGTACATCTTTATCGCGTCCGAACAGCTCAGTCTTCCGTTGTTCAGTATGTCGCAGATGATCGGCTATCCCACGCAGTGCCCTTCCATCTCCATGTTCGACAAGGACACGGCCAAGCCCAATGCCCACTACTGGGTTCTCAGCCTCATCAACAACTACTTCGGTCCAGGAGATAAGTTGACCGCAACGACCTCCTCTTCGCCGGACGTGCAGGCGCAGGCCGCGATCGGACGCAAGGGACACTCCGTGCTGCTCGTCAACACCACCGAGCGTTCTCTTCCGGTTGACCTGGCTACGTCTTTGACGGCGGGTACAGCGACCGCAGAGATCGTCGACCAGGCTTCGGGGGAGAATGCTCCCCGGCACGAAATCTGTAAAGGGCAAGCATCTTCTGCTTCCGCCCTTTGCGGTTGCCGTGGTCTCACAACCCTGACGAACTTTATTCGAAGGCTTCGCGAGAAGCGTGCTGGCACCATGCAGATACCTCACCTGTCTCCCCTCGGTCGACGAAGTCTGATGCTCGCGCTTATGCTCACTTCGTCCTGCGCGAGCATGCATGCCCAGGGTCTCGATTTTGGCTCGATGGAGGCTGAGACCCGCTCCGGAGTGGCTCTCGAGGGCAAGCATTTACGAGGTGTGGCTGAACGTCTTCAGCAAGGAGGGTAACCTCCGTGGAGCGATTCCGCGACTCCAGCAAATTGCGGACCTCGGCGCCACCATCGTCTACCTCGGCCCCATTGCAAAACGCTCGGCGGTGCCCAGCGCCTCGCCTTACAGCATCGCCGATTACAACGAGATCGACCCTGAATGCGGAACCGCACAGGATCTCCGAGACTTCGTCGCAGCGGCCCACAAGCTGCACCTCAGGGTGATGCTGGACATCGTGTACTACCACACAGCACCGGACGCCGTGTGGATGCAGAAGGAACCTTCGTATCTCGTCCATTCTCCGAAAGGAGAGATCGTTCGTGGCTTTTGGCCGCAACCCATGCCCGACTTCCACAACCCAAAGGTCAGGAAAGCGCTCGCGGAAAGCCTCGTTCATTGGGTCCGCGACTTCGACGTGGACGGCTTTCGCTGCGACGTAGGGCGGAGGAGTTCCCGTCACCTTCTGGAATGAGGCCAGAAGGGCTCTGGACCAGGTCAAGCCCGAAGTCGTGATGCTTTCCGAGTCAGATCGCCCTGACGACCAGCTTGCAGCCTTTGACATTAACTACAATTTTCAGTGGTACCTCGGGCTTCGCGCCGTGCTGCTCGACGGTGCTTCGGCGTCGAGCCTGCGCGAGCGATGGGAGCAGACTCGCTCCACCATGCCGCGCAATGCCCGTCTGCTGCGGTATACCGATAATCACGACTGGCCTCGAGCCGTGGTCCAGTTCGGAGAACGAGGCGCACTGGCCGCCTCCGTCCTGAACTTCACTCTGGATGGCATCCCCTTCCTCTACAACGGGCAGGAAGTTAACGATGCCAGCCCTACCTCGTGGAGACGCATTGCTCCCATCGCCTGGCCCACAGCCTCACACCATGAGGAACCCGATGCGCCCGGTACGGTGAAGGCAGTCTACCGGGACCTCTTTCACCTCCGTCCACGGAGCCCGCCATCTCCTCGGGCACCGTGGTTTGGATCAACAACAGTGAACCAAAGAGTGTCCTGAGCTTCTTGCGCAAGATCGAAGGACGCCGAGGTCCTGGTCATCGTAAATCTCTCCAATCGTGATCTCCTTGTGACTCTTGACCTGCCCGTCATGGACTACTACGCGGTCAAAAATCTGGTTGGCACGGGGAAAACCTGGTTCCAGCTTTACTCGGGTCGCGTATCCGCAGATCTCCCTGCCTTCGGATACGTCGTAGGGAAACGCATCGCACCTGAACCCCTGAAGCAATGAGGCATGAGGTAGGCCGCTCTAGAGACGTCGGGCGTCTCCCTGGACCAAACGGGGCTGCCTTGTCATCCTGCTCACCGCTGCGAAGCCGGAGCAGAGCTTCGCATCCTCTTCCTCGCATTGGTCGAACTCGCTGTCGAAGAGCAGCGTCATCCGTTGACACTGATCGTTCATCGCAGGTACGCTCCTGCGGCAAGTCCTCCCAACAAGGCGTACGCGCCCTCTGCATGCCTGCGACTCTGTCCCAGGTAACAACTCAACATCATTGGAGAGAGCCGTGAACCGACGTCAACTCGTGAAGACAGTGATTTCCCCTCCCGCGATCCTGGCCCTGCACAACCTGTCGCGTCCCCTCTTCGCGCTCGAGCCTCTTGCGGAACCTTCTGCGACGCGCAACCTTGCCCTCGCCAAATATGAACGACTTCGGTTCGGCTGCTCGTTTCACTTCGGCCTCCCAACCTTCACGGGCGACGACTATGACGTCGGATCCGTTCCCGCCACCGTCTACAATCCCACTCACCTCAACGTACGGCAATGGATCGAAGCCGCCCACGGCATGGGCGCGCGCTACGCTGTGCTCACCGCCAAGTACATGTCAGGTTTCTGCCTTTGGGACTCCCAGGGCTACGACTACGATGTAGCCGCCAGCAGCAACCACACTGACGTTGTGGCTGCGTTCGTCGTCCGCGTGCAAGGAATTCGATATTGAGCCCGGCTTCTACTACTGCATCCTGGATCCGCACAACGAGGGCAAGTTCGACTGGGACGCGAAGATCTCACCACAGTACTTCGAGCTCATCAAGCATCACGTGACGGAGCTGCATTCGCGATATCCCGGCACCTTCTACCAGTTATTCGACATTACCTGGAAGTTGTCGCAGGAACAGCGAACCGAGCTGTATCGACTGGTCAAGCGCTTCAGTCCCAACTGCGTCGTGGTGCAGAATCAAGGCTTCAAACAGAGCCGTGTCAACCAGGGACGGATGTCTGAGCCGACCGCCTGGCCCAGTGACGTAATCAACGGTGAGGACACCCTGCCGCCGCTCGAAGGACATGATCCTCACATCACCTACGAGGGCCGGTCCTTCTACATGCCCTTCGAGACATGGTTCCCGACCGGCCCCATCTATCCGCCCATGCCGACCATGCACACGTGGTTCTGGCACCCCTGGTACAAACCGCAGAGCCCCGAGATCATCGCGGAAGCGTACCGTGATTGCATGAAGGGCGGCGCAAACCTCCTTCTGAATCTTGCTCCTGACAACACGGGCCGGCTTCCCGACAATCAGGTCGATACCTTCCGCCGGGTTGCCGCCCTTATCCGCAGCTAGGTGGCCCTCGCGTCGCCTGAGGAGGAGCTTGCCAGGACCGTGAGTGCGGATGCCCGGAACACTCGTTGACATTCGGGTACCTCATCACTATAGTTTCGGTTTCATTTGAAAGCTTCCAAAGCAGTCTCGAACTCCGCCACCACGCTCGGCCGGGATGAGCTATGAACAATTAAATCGGGGTACGCCAATGAACAAACCAATCGTTGTAGTCGGTAGCGTAAATCTTGACCTCGTCTGTACTGCGAGCCGCATCCCGGCGCCCGGAGAGACGATATGGGGCGAGAGCTTCCAGACCTTTCACGGTGGCAAAGGTGCAAATCAGGCCGTAGCCGCCGCACGTCTGGGCGGTGACGTACGCATGATCGCGAAGGTAGGCGGGGACGATTTCGGACAGGAGCTTCGCCGCGCTCTCCTGAACGCCTCAATCAAAGTCGAGGACGTCACCATAACGCCCGGCATGCCCTCTGGTGTTGCCCTGATCTCGGTCAGCATGAGGGGCGAAAACAGCATCATCATCGTTCCCGGCGCCAACAACGCGCTTCGTCCGGCTGATCTTGATCTTTGCCTTCCACATCTCCAGTCGGCCGGCATCATCCTCACCCAGCTTGAGATCCCGATGGAGACTGTTGAGTATCTCTGCTCCATCGCGAAAAAATGGCATGTCCCGCTCATGCTTGACCCCGCGCCGGCTCGAGCACTATCGGCTGAGATGATGCGTTCCGTCACCTACCTCACCCCAAACGAGACGGAGGCGCTTACACTCTGCGGCCTCGAAGCCGGTGAGTTAAGCGAGGGCGCCGCCATTGAGGCGGCGGAGATGCTGCTTGCGACCGGAGCTTCCAATGTGATCCTCAAAATGGGGGCGCGTGGAGCGCTGATCGCCGCCGCCGACGGTATGCGAAAGAGACTGCCAGCCATCCCGGTGCAGGTCGTGGATTCCACTGCCGCCGGAGACGCGTTCAACGGGGGCGTCGCGACAGCCTTGATGCAGGGCGAGACCCTGGAGCGAGCCGTCCACTTCGCAATTGCGGTCAGTGCACTCTCGGTCACGCGCCCCGGTGCACAGCCCGCCATGCCACACGCACAAGAGGTCTCGGATTTTCTGCACAGCAGCCGGGAGAGCGGGGCCTTAGAGGATCCCCCATTCAGCGAAAAGCAAGCCGAACTCAAGGCAGCTCGCTAGGAGGCAAGCATGCGGGCCCGCCTCATCGCTCTTCTGTTTGTGCTTTCAATAGCCAGCGTCACCCAATCCTCGTCACCAGCTTCGGCCAAGGTACCCAGCCGTACGCCGGTCGTTGTGGACACCGATATCGGCAGCGACATTGACGACGCGTTCGCTCTCGCCATGGTGATCCGGAGCCCGGGGCTGGAACTTCGCGCTGTCACCACAGTCTCCGGAGACACGCATGCACGCGCGCAGATCGCAGCCAGAATGCTCTGGGAGGCGGACTTACGCAATGTGCCGGTTGCCGCCGGTCTGGGCGACCAGAGACCCGCGTCACCCCAGGCGCGGTGGGCTGATTCCTTCACAAGTCCAGCGATGTCGTCGGATGCCGTGGCCCTGATGCATACGGAGGTGCAGCGTGGCTCGGGCAGCCTTGTCCTTCTGGCGTTCGGACCCCTGACAAACATTGCCGCGCTGATTCAGCAGCATCCTGAAGATAAGCGGAAGATCCACGAGATCGCCTTGATGGGTGGGTCGCTGGCGCGCGGCTACACTCCCGGCTCCGGACCCGTTGCCGAGTCGAACATCGCTTCGGATGTGGCTTCGGCGCAAGCAGTCTTCGGCTCAGGAATCCCTCTGCGGATGGCTCCCCTCGACGTCACTGCGAGCTTGCAGCTCGAGACCGGTCTCCGGGACGCGATCTTCGCGCAACATACCACTCTCACGGATGCGCTCCAGGCCCTGTATCTCCTTTGGGGACAACCGACACCCACTCTCCACGACGCCATGGCTGTTGCCCTGCTTACCAACCCGAACCTTTGCACAACTGAGCAGCTTCACATCCAGGTGGATCAGGATGGGATGACCCGCGCCGTGACAAAACCTGCAAATGCCGCCGTGGCCGTCCGAACTGATCCCGCGGCCTTCCTTCGCTATTACGTTGCTTTGTTTCAGCCGCAGCAGACGGAGCGCTCCGGCCTCCAATCGAAGATGACCTCAGACTCTAATTGACAAACGAGGGCGAAGAAGTCTACCCTCGTGCCAAATTTTGAAAGCTTCCAAAATGCCGAGGTTGGCGGGTTCGATCCTGGCAAGTGAACCGCAGATCCATCGTCTGTGTAAGGAGACCATGTATGACAAAGCTCACCCCTACAACAATCGAAATTTCCCAGTCATCTCCGTTCCTGGACTCTCGCAGCCTTGTCGGTGCTCCTGATGCTCTCCTCAGCCTTGGGCAATCTCAGTGCGCAGACGTTCTCTGCCTCCATCACGGGAACTGCCACGGATCCAAGCGGCGCAGTCATCACCGGGGCAAACATTCGGATCACGAACATGGACACCAAAGATGTTCGGGAGAAGCTCACCGGCCGCAACGGCGCGTACGACTTCCAGAACCTGCTTCCGGGGACGTACCAGCTCTCGGCCTCCGCGCCAGGCTTCAAGGATCTCCTGAAGACCGGCCTGGCCTTGCGTGCGAATACCGCGGCAACTGTCGACATGCAGCTCACAATCGGTGGCACGCAGGAGCAGATGGTGGTCTCTGCCGACACTGTCCTCGTCGATACCGAGACCCCGAATAATTCAACCACCATGGATCAGGTGCTGATTGAAGGCCTCCCGAACAGCACGCGCAACCCGCTCAACTTTGTCTTTGATCTCGCGGGAACAACGGAAGCACAGGGTGGTCTGACTTCGAGGTCGCAAACATTTGATCAGACGGCAAGCGCCTTCGGCATCAATGGTGGCCGTTCCGCGGAGGCGGAGATCCTGATTGACGGAGCGCCATCCACTGCCATCGATTGGGGTGGACTCATGGTCTCCCCCATCCAGGATTCCGTGCAGGAACAGCAAGTGGTTCAGAACGAATACGACGCCGAATACCACGGTGGAGGAGAGGGCGTCGTGACGCTGGTTACCAAGAACGGAGGCCAGCAGTTCCATGGAGAAGTTTACGACTACATGCGCAACTCCGCTCTGGACGCTAACACCTGGTCCAACAAGAACGCCGCTCCGGGCCAGACAACCAAGCGGCCTAACTTCCATCGGAACCAGTTCGGCGGTAACGTGAGCGGACCGATCTGGCGCTCGCATCACCTGTTCTTCTTCGGCGGGTACGAAGGGCTCAGACAGCCGGGCAGCCTTGGGCGTCAGCTTTACACCGTTCCTACAGCCCTTGAACGGCAAGGTGATTTCTCCCAGACGTATCTGGCAAACGGATCGTTGGATCTGATCTACGATCCGTCGACGACAACGCAGTTTACGGACGCAAACGGCAACACCCAATACACCCGTACTCCGTACGCCGGCAACAAGATTCCCGGCGGTCTGGATGCGGTTGGGCAGAAGCTGGCCGCACTTTACCCGCTGCCGAACCTGCCAGGAACGGGGCCTAACCATCTCAATAACTTCACCGGTATAGCTCCGAATAACACTTCGAACGACAAGTTCGATGTGCGCGTCGACTGGGCGCAGAGTGAAAAGAACCGAATCTTTGTACGGGCCTCCGACCGGGTTCGTGAGAATCAGACGCCAGGGTGCATCTTCTGCAATGGCGCGGACAGCATCTCCGGGAACAATGACCATGCCTTTCAAATTGCTCTGAATGATACCGTGACGCCAACTGCAAACTGGGTGATCGACATCTACGGAGCGACCAGCCGCTGGTGGGAAGGTCAGCAGTCCGTCGGGCTCGGCGTAGCTGATCTCAGTACGATCGGTCTGTCTCCCAGCGACTCTCAGGCGCCTCTGCTCCCTCTGGTCTCCGCCGGTCAGTACGCACAGCAGGGAACCAACTACTCCAGTTACCAGCGCTACGTGCGCTACGTCTCGACCGGCATGGTGAACCTCACCCACGAGATGCATTCGCACACCATCAAGTTCGGCTTCAACTACGACGTGGGCATGATCAACATCCGGCAGGATGCTCCAGCGAGCTTCAACTTTGCCAATAGCCAGACCTCATGCGATCCAGGCCCTTCTGCGACGAGCCCGTGCCAGGTCAGCCTGAATACAACGAACTCCGGCAATCCGATTGCCAGCATGCTGCTCGGCGTTGGTAGCGGTGGTGGCACAAACTTCAACATGGACCCGGCGATGAGCCAGCACAGCTTTGGACTCTACGTCCAGGACAACTGGCGCGCGACCCGGGACCTGACCATCTACGCGGGTTTGCGCTACGAGAACCAGCGGCCCGCAACCGAGCGGCACAACCGCGTCGCCTATTTTGACCCGAACGCGGTGAACTCCCTGAGCACAGCCTACGGTTCTGCGGTTAAGGGCGCCTTCGAATTCGCCGGTGTGGGAGGCCGGAGCCGGTCCGAGTGGGAACCCGATAATCTCAACTTCTCTCCGCGTCTCGGTCTGGCCTATAAGCTCACAGACAAGTGGGTCGCTCGCCTCGGATCCGGCCTCTTCTACACGCCGACCTCCGCCATGCTGGGCTACGATGGCGGCGGTCAGTCACCGGGCTACACCTCGCAGACGCCGTGGGTCGCCACCCAGAACAACCAGGGGTATTTCCCGGCAAATCTCGTCAGCAACCCCTTCCCGAACGGCCTCGCGAAGCCGACGGGAAACGCAAGTGGAGACCAGACCCTGGTGGGCATCGGTGCAGGCCAGATCTGGCTCAAAGGCCCACATCCGGTGGGCGTGCTCTACCAGTGGAGTGCTGACCTACAGTTCCAGGTCTCTTCGCACTCAGTCGCTGAGATTGGATACACCGGCGTTCGCGGCCGCAGGCTCCTCTACGGAAATCCGAATCTAGATCTCGACCAACTGCCAACCGCAGATCTTGCGCTGGGTCCGGCTCTCAATGATCAAGTCCCTAACCCCTTTGCCGGTGTCATCACCGACCCAAACAGCTTCCTCAGTGGACCAACAGTCTCACGAAACTCGCTATTGCGACCCGTTCCCGGCATTTGGATACCTGCAACTTACTCGCTCAACACCGGGAGCACGTTCGCAGTTTGACGCACTCAACGTGAAGTACACCCACTCTTTCTCGAATGGCCTGAGCTCGATCACCACGTATCGCTGGTCGAAGGATCTGGACAACGGCTCTGAAGCACGCATCGGCTGGACTGGTGTCGATAGCTGGAGAGATGCGACCAACACCAAGCTCGACTATTCCTACAGCACGCACGACGTGCCTCAGAGTTTTGCCGAAGCCTTCGTCTACCAGTTGCCCTATGGACCTGGTCGGCGCTTTGGGGGAGGTGCCCCCATGCTGCTGCGGCAGACCTTGGGAGGATGGGATATTTCGAGCGCCATTCGTCTTTCAAGTGGCCTTCCTCTGCCACAGCCAGTCAGCTTTTCTTACAACCCACTCGGAAACTATGGCTTCCCTGGAGGGGGTCTGCCGGACCTCGTCGGCAACCCCAAGCCGGAACATCGTACGAAGTCCAACTGGATCAATCCAGCTGCCTTTATGGGCGCGAATCAGGATGGCTCGGGCACGCAGCGATGTGACGACTTTACGAACAACACAAGTTGTCAAGCATTCTCCTACCGATACGGCAACGAACCCACACACATAAATTCTCTCCGAGAGGCTGCAAATAATAATGTTGATATGGGAGTCGCGAAACAATTCAGCACGGAGCGATTTAGGACGGAGTTCCGAGCGGACTTCCTGAACCTGTTCAATCACCCTATCTACGGTGGGTCCTATAACATCAGCAACACCATCGACTATGGCGATCTCGGAACGGTTTACGGAACTCGAAACGATCCCCGTAATATCCAGGTAAGTCTTAAGGTTTCCTTCTAACTGAGAGCGCAGGCTCCTAGCATCAAGCTAGGAGCCGCTCAGAATCATAAACCCGTGGCGACAGCAAGCGTGCGGCGCATACCTTATGGTCGAAACCGGCCCAGCGTAACTACGCTAATACTATGCCACCTCGCAGCTACTTCTCATTCCAGCCTTCATGCCCTTGCCAGTCAAGGATCCGATAGTGCGGATAGGGCCAATGGTAGTTGCCAAAGTGGGGCGGGGAAGCGTCGCGAGGCAGCTTGTCATACGCGACGATCTCAGCTTGCTGGTGATTGCCATCCTGCGTTTGGTAATACCAACTCGCCTCCTGACCCAGCAACGCTGCCTCACCTGAGACGTAGAACTGGGTCTTCTCATACTGATACGGCGCGTGCTTCTGCGGACCAGGTCCGTACACCTCATCCACAATCAACTGGGTGTCAGGTGAGATGAGTCCAAGCTTCAACAGATTCTGCATGGCCTTCACGACTACCCAGTTGTTTGTGCGGTGGTCCACGTGCCGCTCATCAGGGTGTCCAGTGATGATCAAGTCGGGCCGGTATTGCTTGATAAACCCCTCCGCCGCGATGACCACCGCATCTCTCGCGTATGGCAGATTGGGTTTCGCCGCGCCACTGTAGGGAGAATGTTCACTGGCAAGTAGCACTGATAAATACGGTTTATCACTGTTCGGATGACGCCAGATCTCCTCCATTCCCCCGTCAGGCAGTCCCAGGAACGATATATTCTCTGCGGGAACTCCCAGGTGTCCTAGGGAGGCCCGGGCCTCCGCCATCCGGACCTCTCCGAAATCCAACGCCCTGCTCGCATCGCACGAGTGCATGTAGTAGCGATCGCAACCACCCGCATCTCCACTCGTGAAATACACAATGTGAATCGGTATGTTGTTCTCGACCGCGGCTCTGATGATCTCGGGATGGGCCGTGTCATCATCTTCATGTGCGCAAAACACCAGGATTGATTTGGGAAGGTCGTTGACTGCAAAGTCCAGGCGTGAGACAGCCGACGGTGGTCCCTGGGGTCCTTGAACCCTCACTTCCAGCGTGTAGAGGCCAGCCCCTAGTGGCGGGATCGTCACCTCGTGGTTCCCGAGAAGCCGATCGTTGACCGTCTTCTGGCTCAGGACCTTTCCGGCCCGATCCAGGATCCGCAACGCTACGTGATCATCATCAAGCGACAGACCAGAAACATTCGTGATCATGAAAGAGAAGAGCATCGGACTCTTTGTGGGAAACATAGTGTGCTTTTTATTAAAGCTAATTACGTCAGAGGTGTAACCAGGCGGGTAGAACTGCCGGTAGGCCTGAGATGCAGGCACTTCCTTTGCACTTTGATAGAGATACAGTGCCGGGTAGGTCTTCGTTACCGTGGGCTTCAAAGGTGCTGTAATCGCAGGAAGGGAAAATGCCAGATCATAGATATGATCCGGCTCTTCGCTGTCGCGGATCACCGCCGAAAAGTAAACGTACGTCTGACTATCTGCCGGCGCTTGAACAACGGCTGCATTCTCCACGTGAAACTCTTTGATCTCCCCTGGCCCAAGCGAGAGAGAAGCCGCCGCAATCGTCTTCCACGCAGGCTTCTCATCTGCAGCCGGAGCGATCCAGGGGTACGTATAGTTTTCGAACTCCACTTGAAGATGATGCAGAGGTGTATTTGAGATATTTTGAACAACGATATGTGGGTTAACTGAATCCCCTGCGGAATAGAATGTCTTGTCGAGATCGAACGCAATTACCTTTGCTTGCTGGCGATGCACCGCAAAGCCAGCGACGCCGCTCGTGAGTTTTCCCTCCCGTGTTGTGAGGTCAATCTCGTAGCGACCCGTCTTTGCGTCCCAGGGGATAGTCCAGAGGAGCTGATAAGCACCAGCTTTCAAGTGAATACCCGTCTGCAGAGGAGCGCTTTCACCTGCGTAGCGGATGCTGGCTACGTGTTCGCCTTTAGTAGCAGAACGTATCAGGACAGCGGAACCTACGTTGTAGTTGGTCTGATCTGTTGCGATGGCTGTATCAGCGAAGAGTGGGAGCGACACAAGCGGTAATAAGCCAAGTAGCATCCTCATCGACATAGCTATGTTGTAGGCAGATCTTGGGAAGCTCAGCTTTGCTAGCATGTGCGATTCTTTCACAAGTTGGAGACCGGCCGAGCTCAGCTTCGGGCTCACGGGCGGCCCACAATCCTAGGGTTCGGTTCGAATCAGCCACTCAATATCTCTGAAGTAGCTTCCGCTCAGTTCCTGTCCAGGTGTGCCAGTCGACGAGTTCAAGACCTCAAAGCGGACACTGCTGCAGCGATCAAGATAAAGCGACTCTGATGAGCCCTCTCAAACCCTAAGATCGTGAACTGCTAAAGTCGTCGTCAACCGGAGCGATACGAAGCTTATCGCAGCCAGTGAATCACCACGGCCTTCAACGTCATCACAAGTCTTCGATTGTACTGACCGCACCGATTGCACCGACAAGCCGACACGTAAGGACTGACCCATTCCTGGAGGGTCCTGCGAGAACAGGGCGTTCCATGGATGCATAGTGCAACAGCAGCAGGTCTCTTATGAGTACTTCATTTTTAAGAGGTTCGGAATCAGACCGGGACCAGCGGGCTGCCAACCAAGCTTCTTACGAGTCCACTCGCTTGAGGCAGGCATGTCCAAGGCCGCGAAGTGTGCAAGCCAGCCAAAGTGCGCGGTTGCCTCTTCCTTGTTGATTGACACCACTGGTATCTCTAGTCCTCTGCCAATCGTCTCCGCGATCTCACGCAACGCGACGCCTTCCTCCTGCACAGCGTGATACACCGTCACGCCGGGATCGGTTTGCTCCACAACGAGGCGGTAAAGGTGAGCTACATCCGCGAGTGGGGCTGCGGCCCAGCGGTTCGTACCGTCACCTACGTAAGCTGAAATCCCCTTCTGGCGCGCGGTTTCAGTGAGGTACGGCACCAGACCCTGTTTGTGCGTGTCATGCACCTGGGGCAGTCGCACGATAGCGACACGCACACCGCGGTCGGCCACAGCTCGCGCCGCGTATTCCGGGTTCCGCGGCAACGTGCTAACCGGCGGATCCGCTTCTGTGCGCACATGACCTGGTCCGCCGTCGGCCAGTCCAGTGCCGGAGGTGACAACAAGCAACCTTCCGGGCTGAAGGACGGAACCAAGCGCCTCGATAGCCGCACGCTCGTCCTGCCCGCTTTCCGCAAACTTCGACATGTCATCGTGGTTGAACGCGAGGTTCACCACCACATCCATGCCTGTCGCCCCGCTGCGCAGGCTGTCTCCATCTTTCAGGTTGCCGTGCTGGACATCGGCGCCCATGGCCTCCAAATGACGTGCACCGGCTTCGCTGCGTGTAAGGCCGCGCACCTGGTGGCCGGCGGCAATAAGGTTTTTCACCAGTTCAGTTCCTATAAAGCCTGTCGCTCCTGTTACAAAGATTCGCATTCGACGTTTCTCTCTCTCGTGTCGGCGCGAGGAGGAGTACCGCGCCGAAGCCTTGTGCGCCTCCTCTCATAAGCGGAGGCACCCTCCGCTTATGAGAGGATAGGAGAGCATCTTCGGTTGCAAAAATTTTGAGGAGATCGAGGTATGCCGAAGAAGGTCTCGCCTACGATATCTGCACGCAGGCCACGGATGGATGCTCAGCGTAACCGCGAGCGCCTGTTAGAGGTCGCGCGGGAAGCATTTACGCAACAGGGGCCGGAGGCGACGCTCAACGACATTGCTCGTCGGGCGGAAGTTGGTCCAGGTACCCTGTACCGTCATTTTCCGAATCGCGAGGCTCTGGTCGAAGCGGTGTTCCGGAATCAGGTAGAGAAGTTGATTGCAGCAGGCGAACGTTATGGCGCCAGGATGGGAGCACTGGACGCGCTTCGGGCATGGATGCTTAAGTTTATTGATTATGTGGCCGACAAACTCCTCATACTACCTGCTTTGGATACTGTGCCCGGGGGCTCCACGCGTTTGATTGAAGGCACGAGGGACGTGGTCCACAGCATGTTCCAGGGATTGGTTCGCCGCGCTATCGAGAGCGGCGAACTTCGCGCAGGTACAAATCCTGACGATCTTTTTCGCGCCTTTGTAGGCGTCTTCCACACTACATCGATCCCGGGATGGGAGTCGAGCGCTCGGAGAATCGTCGGTATCCTCCTTGATGGTTCGCGCTCAATCGATGAGCCCTCATGAAACGCGATTTGCGGAAGCTTGCTCCTCCATGCAGTCTCGAAGGGTCTAAGTAGCCGCTTTGCTCGAGAGATGGACACCAAATTCTTCACCAATCATAGGAGTACCTCCGGCAGATCGACGCCGAGGTTGGGTCTGTTCAAGGCCGCGGGCGTATGCGGGCACCTAGACATCCAAGAACGGGTGTACCACCAAGGTGGTAGTTCGCAATGGATTGCGTTTTGCTAATGTAACCCCTGCTACACCGGAACTTAGAGAAGTGCAGCTTGAACCGCGATCCGCTTTGGACTTGATTGCAGATGTAAAGACAAGCAAGCATGCGAACCGTCGGCTTGATAGTGCCTTGAGATTCAAAGAGCTCTTCCCGTCTGATCGACCAACGCTACATTCACACGTGACGACATTGAAGAGCGTCTCCCCCTTTCCAGACACAAACGCGCGCCAATTGGCGTGCTACGCATGAAGTGGACTCTGCGTCTCGGGTTGAGGATGACGATCGAGGTAGCGTCAATCGTTTAAGGACCACCGATGGTAAAGAAGAACTTACGGGCACGGCTGTTGGAAACATCCGCTCTGGCCTTAGTGCTGATCTCGGCCGGCTCTCTCCAGGCGCAAACCTCCACGACTCACAACCTCACGTTGAGCAATGTGGTGGAAACCATTAACGCGGACGGTCGCCATGTGCTCGTTGCTCATGTTGCGGGAGACCTACCCGGGATCCTGACCCTTGCACTCGTGATCGGACCGAACGGTATCGTTACTGGCGGGGAATGGGCGCTCGATGTCTCCTACATCCGGTTCGGACCTCCGGATGCTGATGGCGACGGAGACCCGAGTGAGTCGCTGGTTCAGCGCGGCGTGATCAAGGGCGCGATTACGGGTGGTTCAGCGGTCCTCAACCCGAGAGGATCAGCGACAGACCTAAGCGGAATCCAGCTGCACATCACCGGTGCGACGGTAGAGTTTGCCGCCATCAATAAGGGCACGGGAAGTGTCCTGGGCAGCAGCATGAACCAGCAGGCCGCCTCGAGCGGTTTACTCGCGATCACTTTCTAAGGGCCCCATGACACGACGATTCCTCTTTCTGCTCTACGCCCTGTCTTTTTGTGTTGCGATGAGCTTCTTCAGCACATCAGTCTTCGCCTCTCACCTCCGCGGTACAAGCGTCAGCTGGTCGCCCACGGGTGTCGCGGGTACAGTCCAGTTCACCATTCAGTATTCGCAACGAACAAGCTTCGGTTGCGACGCGGGTACGTGCCTGCTCGGCGGCGTCATCTCAGTCCCGTTTGACTATGGCGACGGTTCAGGCGGTGTGTACATTCCGCTGACAATTACGTCACTCAACTCCGCTGAGGACTACCTGTCGGCAACGGGTACTTTTACACATACCTATGCCTCGGCGGGTCCTTTTACGGCCTTTTATCAGAACAGCGCCCGTGTCTCGACGATCAAATCGGGTCACGATCAGAACCTGCGCATGGAGACGCTGGTGAGTCCGATGTCGACCAATCACTCTCCAGTCGCATCCATGCCCGCTATCGTGACGGTGCCGCTTCTGGCGAGCACTGGCTTCACCGTCAGCGCGGCGGATCTGGACGGAAACCCCCTCTCGTTCCGGCTCTCGACAGCTTCTGAGATGTATGCCAACTCGTCCTTCAGCTGCGCTGCGCAGCAACCACCAGGCTTGGCCATCAATAATTCGGGCCAAGTCACCTGGGACACCACGCAGATCACCGCCGCCGGTTGCGGCTTTTCAGCTCCGGTTTCAGGCGACCTCTGGACCGTGCAGTTTATGGTCGAGGACCTCGACAGCAGTAACAACGTGAAGTCGAAGATTCCGGTTGATCTCATCATCAAATTCAACGCCAGTACCGAAGCTCTGCCGACCATCGTTTTCAGCAACCCCGGGCCGATTACGGTATCGCCTGGCACACCGGTAACCTTCTCCATTACCGCCAACGACACGACCGCGAACTCCCGGGTCACCTTCAACGCCACCGGGCTTCCCATTGGAGCTACGGCTACCAACACGAACCAGACCCTCACACCGCCGAGCACCAGCACATTCAGCTGGACGCCAACCGCCGCTCAGACGGGCAGCTATGTTATCTCCTACACCGTTACCAACGACACCTTCGAGCAGACGCTGGCATCGGTCACGATCAACGTTCCGAGTGTCTTACCTCCCGTCACCACTTGCTCCACGTCGCTCACGGCGCAGTACAACAGTGCCGTCTCCATCCCGGTTCAGGTGTCGGACCCACAAGGCGATGCACTTACGGTCGTATGGTCGGTTGACGGCGTCACCGTTCACACCGACAACGTCGCCGCATCTACCGCCACAACCAGCCTCACGCTGAGCCAGGCGTTCACCTTGCTGGGGACCCATACAGTTAGTACCACCACCACGGACACCGACAATGCATCGAGCAGCTGCTCGACTCCCATCACCGTTGTTGCGGCAGATCAGAGCATCATCTTCAGCACTCCGCCTAACATGATCTATGGCAGCATCGATGAGGTTCTCAGCGCAACGTCAACCTCTGGTCTCGCGATCGCATTCAGCGCGTCCGGTAGCTGCTCGATCGTCAACGGAGCCATTCACGCCAACGGTGCAGGCAGCTGTTCCATCACAGCAAACCAGGCCGGCAACAGCACCTACAACGCCGCAACAGGAGTTACGCGGACCATTCAAATCACCCCGCGCCCGTTGACGGTCACCGCACAGAGCCTCAGCCGGCAGTACGGCGTTCAAAATCCCACCTTCACCGGCTCGATCACCGGAATCGCAAACGGCGATGCCATAACCGCGACCTACACCACGACGGCGACCATCAACTCTCCGGTAGGCACATATCCCATCGTCGCCACTCTAGCTGGCTCGGCGCTGTCGAACTACACGCAAACGGTTAACAACGGTACCCTCACGGTCACCCCTGGACCCGCCGCAAAACTCACCAACAGTATCGTGACGCCCACCCTTGTCTCCGGCGGCAACCTGGGCACAATCACTGCAACCATAAACGACGCCAACAACAATACCGTAACTAGCTCCACAGCCACCGTGACGGCGAGCATCACAGGTCCCGGCGGCTACTCGCAGACGGTCAGCACCTCGGCGGTAGGTGGCATCGCGAGCCTGAACCTCAGCTTGCTGAACCTCAACACAGCCGGAGTGTATAGCGTCGCATTCGGAAGCTCCGGACTGACCGGAACGAGTGCAATCGTCACGGTCACCGCTGGTGCAGCTTCGAAGGTTGCGGTAAGCACCGTCCCTTCCCTACTCATCTCCGGAGGCAACCTGGGAACGGTGACAGCAAGCGTCAAGGATGCAAACGGCAATACTGTAACCAACTCCACAACTCTTGTCACCGCGACCATCACGGGTCCCGGCGCTTACTCACAAACTGTTAGCGGAACGGCGGTAAACGGTGTCGCAACTTTCAACCTGAGCTCGCTCAATCTCACCGCAGCCGGCGCCTACACAGTCACCACGAGCAGCTCCGGCCTGACTGGAACCAGTGCATCGGTGACCGTGACTGCGGGAGCCGCCTCGAAGCTGATCGCCAGCGCCATACCTTCTACGTTGGTTGCAGGCAACAGCCTGGGCATCTTCACAGCGACCGTCCAGGATGCCAACGGCAACACCGTGATCACATCGACGGCTCCAGTAACAACAACGATTACGGGACCCAATGGTTACTCGCGGACGGTATCCACGATCGCGGTAGCCGGCGTAGCCGGTATAAACCTGGGCTCGCTGAACCTGACTGCGGCCGGAAGCTACACGGTAACAACCAGCAGCCCTGGTCTGACCGGAACTAGCTCGTCGGTCTTAGTGACACCAGGAGCCGCTTTCAAGTTGGCAAACAGCATTGTGCCATCAACGCTGGTTGCGGGTGGAAACCTGGGTATCCTGACCGCGACGGTCGAAGATGCGAACAACAATACGGTGACGACCTCAGCGGCGGTGATCACGACAACCATCACTGGACCGAACGGCTACTCGCATAGCGTCACCGGAACTGCGGTGAACGGTGTAGTGAACTTGGATCTCAGCTCCCTCAACCTACTCGCGACGGGAACCTACACGGTGGCCACCAGCGGCTCCGGTCTTACCGGAAACAGCGTCAATACCACGGTTATGGCTGGCACCGCTTCGAAGCTCGCCACGGGTGCAGTCGTCTCGACCGTCATCTCGGGCGGCAATCTGGGAACGGTCGCTGCGACGATTACCGATGTCAATGGCAACACGGTAACCAACTCGACGGCTTCAGTGACCGCAACCATCACAGGGCCGAACGGGTACCTGCAGACAACTTCCATACCCGCCGTGAATGGCGTGGCCAGCTTGAATCTGAGCTCGTTCTCCCTCAACACTGCCGGGACGTACACCCTCACGACAAGCAGCTCAGGACTCACTGGCACTAACTCGCCTGTAACGGTCACGCCAGGGAATGCTGCGAAGCTGGTCCTCGGCACGATTGTGTCTGGCATCACCTCCGGACAGAACCTGACGACGGTAACTGTAACCGCGGAGGATACCAACGGAAACGTTGCCACCAGCTACTCAGGCCCGATTACAGCGACACTGACGGGTCCTGATGGCTTCTCGCACACAGTAGCTGGAACCGCGGTGAGTGGCGTTGCGATCCTGGATCTCAGTGGCATTACCCCGATCGCAGGGGGGAGTTACACACTTGCCGTAACGGGATCCGGGGTTACGGCAGCTACCACGAGTATCGCGGTAGCGACGGCCCCTCAGACGGTCAGCCTGCCGAGCCTGCCCAGCTCGACGTACGGAACGGGCGCGATCGCGTTTCCAACAACCAGCAACGCGGGCCTCCCGATCACTTACGTGGTAACTGGACCAGCGGTCATGAACGGATCCTCTCTCACCATCACCGGGGCGGGGACGATCACCGTCACGGCAACTCAGGCTGGTGACGCCTCGCACAGCCCTGTTGTGGCCTCCACTACGATCGTTGTGGCGAAGGCAACGAGCTCCATCCAGATCTCGACAAGCGGTAGCGTCGCCACCGCTGGATCTCCGGTCTTGCTCACGGCGCACGTGACGAGCACAACGGGGGTTCCGACGGGAACCGTAACCTTCCTCGAAGGTTCAACAGTCCTCGGCACGGCTCCGATCACCGTTGCCGGCACCGCAACACTCAATGTGTCGTCGCTGCCGACGGGTGTACTTAGCCTGACGGCGACCTACGGTGGGGACAACAATTACATCTCTGCTGCTTCCGCACCCACGGTCAGCCAAGTCGAGGACTTCGCGATCGCACCAACAGGCGGTACACCCTCGGTGCCCGTCGTGCCTGGTTCCCCGGCCAGCTTTACGATTGCCCTGACACCAGCCTCGGGCGGATTTGTGAGCCCAATCAGCCTAAGTGTGACGGGGCTGCCCTTGGGCGCCACCTACAGCTTTGCCCCGGCTACCGCAACCCCAGGTTCAGCCGTCGCCAGCACGGTGCTTACTGTACAAACGGCCAAGCCGGTCAGCACAGCTCGCAACCCAGGAAGCGCGGCGGAGACGGCCTTCGCTCTACTCCTGTTTCCCTTGGCCTTTTCGCGAAGAGCTCGACTCTCCGTAACGAAAGGCCGC
Source organism: uncultured Acidobacteriaceae bacterium (assembly GCA_963752655.1). GTDB lineage: Bacteria > Acidobacteriota > Terriglobia > Terriglobales > Acidobacteriaceae > Edaphobacter. Next base: position 179,127 of record CAVVZK010000006.1, on the reverse strand, counting down.
CTCCTAAGCGTTCTGGCAGCCCTCTTACTTCTGGGAAGTGTAACCGGCCTAACGGGCTGCGGAACCAGCAACGGCTTCTTCGGACAGCAGGCGCAAACCTACACAGTTACGGTGACCGGGACAAGCGGCACCCTCGTTCACTCCACCCAAGTCATTCTCAACGTTCAGTAAATCCAAAGGAGAAGAAGAATCATGCGCTCAGCACTTCGCAATCTGCTCCTCTTGGGAGCTGTCACCCTCAGCGGATCCACACCATCGCTTTTGGGGCAGGCACCCGCCTCCAGGCAGGAGGTCGATCTGGCCGTCACCTATCTGAGCCAGCGGAGCAACATCACCCCGGGCAACTTCTTCTGGAGACAAGGGGGCACCGCAGAACTTTCAGCAGAGGTCTATCACGGCTTCGGCATCGCTCTCAACCTCGCCGGCTCCGAGGCAACCAACATCCTCGGTACCGGTATAGATCTCAACACGCTCACGATTACCGTAGGACCCCGCTATACCTGGCACCCACGAACTGGGAAGCTCTCCGTGTTCGGCCAAGGGCTCATTGGAGAGTCCCACGGATGGAACAGTCTTTTCCCCCACACAGGAGGGGCTGTGTCGACTGCCAATGCTTTGGCCGTGCAGCTTGGCGGAGGCATTGATATCAGGTGTGGCCAACGCTTTGCCGTACGGCCCGTTCAGGCAGACTGGGTTCGAACGCAATTCCCCAACGCCACAACCAATGTGCAGAATGACCTTAGACTGGGCGCGGGAGTCGTCTTCCGCATCCGTTAGGTAACGAAGCAAGGCTCGAGAACATGGATGGAAGGCAGGAGTGGCGCTACAGTGAAGTGGCTGAGACGCGGTCCACAGTCTGCCTGTCTACTCCCACCATCATGTTACCGACGCCACGGAGTCCGACCACCAAGACACTCTTCGCAGAGTTCCGTAGCCGAGTGCGCGCTATCGCTACACGCACATGTTCCCGCAACTTCTGTGGCGCCCCGCAAGTTCTGGCGGTGGTACCGGCGGCAGGAGCATACGGGTTCCGTACTGGGTTCCTAGAACATAGCCTTTAGCAACTATATGAAATATCGATAAACGTCCTAGACTTCATACCAACCGTCAGCGCAGCTTGGAGCCGGCTCCGCACTCGTCGAGCCACACTCAACGATACACGGCATTGCCTTGGCCAAGCGCCATGCCGAGCAGCGCCGGAACCACCTAATGCAGGCTTCCGCGGACAGGAGACTACCTTCGAGTTGGAGGGACGACTACTTCCGGATGGCCGACCAATCGTCTAGAACCCGTGAATGAGTGCGTTCGCTGACACGCATACTGGACATTCCTGTCGACTCAGCGCAAAACTTGGGCCTCATCACAAAAGCATAATATCCGTTAGAAGTTCTTGCTCAACAACACAGCCAGGGGTAAGAAAAGCATGCGGGGCGCTATCTTCGGTTCTGTCATCTCTCGAATTCCGTTGAGGTTTGTTTCGCATCATTCTCTAGCCCTTGTGGAAGCTGATAAACAAGAAGATTCGGCATCTCCGGCGAAGACGTGCATCACGGCAATTTCTAAGACATCAGTCACAAGAAAGGACGAGGTCGGCATTGAACCTCTCGCCCGTAGTCCTCAGTCCATCTGATCCAGCCTTGATCCGCGCGATCTCGCGGACTGTCAGACGGTTAGTACCCTGCCTGATGCTCATGTACGTCGTCTCTTTTCTCGACCGCTCGAATATCGGTTTCGCAAAACAGGCGCTGGAGAGAGCCAAAGGCATCTCCGAGAGTGTCTACGCTTTAGGCGCGGGTCTGTTTTTCGTCAGCTATTCGTTATGCGGATTCCCCAGCAACCTGATCCTTCACAAGTTGGGCGCCAAAAGGTGGCTTTCTCTGCTCATGGTGGGCTGGGGCATGGTGTCCATGGCGACCATGTTCGTGAACGGTGCCCGCTCGTTTTACCTGTTACGGCTGCTGCTCGGCGTATTAGAAGCCGGCTTTTTCCCAGGCGCGATTCTGTACCTGACCTATTGGTTTCCCAACAGGGTTCGCGGCCGGGTTCTCGGACTGTTCTACCTGGGAGTCCCGCTTGCGCTCATTATTGGCGGCCCGCTGTCGGGCCTGCTGCTTGAGATACGCCCGTTGTTGGGAATTCAGAGTTGGCAGTGGATGTTTCTTGTAGAAGGCTTCATCGCAGTCGTTCTCGGGCTGTTCGCGTCTTGGTATCTGGATGACAGGCCGCCGAATGCCTCATGGCTGTCAGCCGAGGAGAAACAAGCGCTGACGAAGGCATTGGCACTTGAGGAGGAGGAGCGTCACTCCGTCGGGCCCACGAAGCTTCTCCCCTTGTTCCGCGACCTCCGGGTCATGCACTTCCTGCTGATCTATACCCTCGTTCAGATCAGCACCTATGGAGCGGTGTTCTATCTCCCTGCCGAGATATCGGCCCTTCTGCATAAGCCCGTTGGAATCGAAGTTGGCCTGGTGTCGGCCATACCATGGATCTGGACGCTCGCCGTTGTCTACTTCCTGCCGCGCATTGCAGATAAGTTCCATAAGCATCGCCAGCTCGCATCGCTGATCCTGGTGACTTCGGGTTGCGCGAGTTTTGCATTTCCCACTGTCGGGCCACGCGTGGGACTTGTCACACTCTCTCTTGCGGTAGCTGGCTTTATTGCCGTGCAACCCCTCTTCTGGATGTTTCCAACGCGATACCTGGCCGACCGCGCAGCGGCGGGCGGTATCGCCGTGATAGGGATGGGGAATCTGGGCGGATTCCTTGCCCCGAACCTGAAGGTCTGGGCCGATCAGTATTTCGGCTCACAACGCGCAGGCTTGTATCTTCTGGCCGGCCTCACGATCTTAAACGCCGGCTTGATCGCATTAGCCAACGATCGCCGCGAAGCAAGAAGCGTTACGTGAAAACTCCTACTCAGACAGAATCCAGCGCTGGCGTTCCGGCAAGCGCTCGACCGGCTTACATCCCGTCGGTTCCGTAAATGTGACAGGAACGCCTTGACGGGCTTCAATCTTCCCTGCCCCACCGCGACCTGCGAACCGCGCAGGAACGCAGTCGTGGCAGGGATAACACGAGCTAAGAAGGATCTCCGTTGTTGCTACATGCCGGGAACTATAGCCGCCTTCAGAGACGCCGGCCAAGATACTTCTTCGCTCTTGGATTGTGCGCGGAAGTGGATTGCGGAATGACAGGGCGCGAACGATGTTTAGCGCCGCTGCCCAGCTAGCGCTGTCGTGATGGCTGTGACGAAGATCTGACTCTCCACTTAGAAGTGTGAAAATGAAAGAGGGTCTGCGCGGCAAACGGGATCCGGCCAGGGTGCCGGGACATCTCTGAAGTACACTCGGGCCAGCTTCAGGCCATGAGGTCTCTTCTTCGATGCTTCTCTTCGGAAAGCTCTTGCCGCACCTTGTAGCGTTACTTGTCCTGGTTGCTGGTTCCGCTTTTGCCTCTGCCGAGACTTCGGAGAACCTTACGCCGTTGCTTCTCTCGGTCCGTGACGCGCCTACCCCTTTTACCGGATCCGACGGCCGGGTTCACCTGGTTTACGAGCTTTGGCTGACAAACTTCTCGAGTGGTGACGTGGCGATCGACAAGGTTGACGTGCTGAGCAATGACGCCGTTCTCCAAAGCCTTGATGCCGCCGCTGTCGCAGCGCGGTTACAGGCGGCCGGTGCGCGTGAACCGCTGAAAACCATGGCGCAAGCGACAACAGCTCTCTTGTTCTTCGATGTAGCGCTCGAGCCAGGAACGGCCATTCCGAAACAGATCTCGCATCGAATCGCATTAAGAGCCAGTGCGGCACCGAAAGGCCACCAGGAACTCCGCGAGACGGGCGGCGTGGGTGAGATCGATCACCGCAAGGTGGTGTTGATCGGGCCACCGCTGCGAGGAGACCGTTTTCTTTCCGCCGACTCCTGCTGCGATTCTTCCCGGCACCGTCGCGCCGCACTTCCGGTGAATGGGCGGGTTTGGCTCGCGCAGCGATTTGCTGTTGATTGGGAGCAGTTGGGCGCGAATGGCCGGATCTACTCGGGACCATCCGAAGACGTGAAGAGCTACGCCATCTTCGGGCAGCCGGTGCTGGCGGTAGCGGACGCCGTAGTGGCTTCAACCAAGGATGGTTTGCCAGAACAGACCCCGGGAAAGTTTCCGGCCGGCATTTCGCTTGACGATGCTGATGGTAACTCAGTGGTGCTTGATCTTGGGCAAGGTCGGTATGCCCTCTATGCGCATATGCAGCCGGGGAGCATCAAGGTGCACCGCGGCGACCGCGTGACGCGCGGCCAGGTGATCGGCTTGGTGGGAAACAGCGGCAACTCGCTTGCTCCGCACCTTCATTTCCAGGTGACGGATGGATCGCTTTCCCTGGCTTCGAACGGGCTTCCATATCTGATCGACGACTTCGAAGTGACGGGTAAGACTCCCGGCACCGAGGCCTTCGATGAAGCAGAGAGTAAAGGCGCTCTCTTGCCCGTAACTGCGCTATCTCAGTCTGTCAAAGATGGGTTCCCGCTGGATCAATTGGTGATCTCCTTTGCGAGCCGTCGTTGACGCCGCTTCACTGAAGCTGTCCATCGACTCCTGATAGCACTCTTGCATATGTCCGTCTGCGGCCTCAAATGAAGGTGGCATTTGCCGCGACCAGGAACAGGCACGGCCGCCGGCAACGAGAGAAGCTGTCGCGGTAATTCCTATTGACAGCGACTTCACTGAATTGATACTGCTACCGTGCTTGCGTTTCTGTTTGTGAGCAGCTCGGCATCTCTTCTTCTCACACAAAGGGTGTGAGTTATGCGCACTGACATCTGGATACTGAAATTCGCGCAAAGTACTCCGCTGGGATACCGAACGCCTGTCCCCCTGGTAGCCTGCCCTACAGGGCGGTGGTCGCGTACTCGTCCTTAACGCTTACCAGCGCTAGATGGAAATCGCCAGAGCAGTTTCCGTTCTGAGTGTGTCATGAAATCGGGGCCTGGTTCCACCATTCAACGCTGCGTCCGGGAGGAACAATTATGAGGAAATTCGCTTTGTCCATTGCGGCTCTCTGCCTGGCCGGATCCCTGTGCGTCATCGCACAGGAAAACGAACACTTCGTTCCCCACGCACAAAGCGAATCCAGTCTGGACCAGGAGCTCGACCCATCTTGGGAAGCTTCCACGTTTCCCAGGGTATTCCTGCGAGACGTCGTCGTCAGCAACACGGATCCCGATCTGAAAGATACCGATAAGTTCTTCAACTCGGAGCCGGGAATCGCCGTTGATCCCGAGGAACCTCGCCATATTGTGATCTCCGCATTTTCAGGAGCGTGGAGTCCTCTGGGCAATGGTCGATTTGAAAACGCGCCTCTTTGGTACACGCGTGATGGCGGTCGGCTATGGACAAAGGAGTTCACGATTTCGGCTCCGCCGGGCACACCGGCAAGCGCGCTCGCCGAGTCTCCGTGTGACGAGACCTTCGACTTTGGACGCGATGGTGTGCTCTATGGAACCTTTCTGCTGAACGGAAGAGGGGAGGAAGGAGGTAATTGCAGCAGTCCGGAGCTCGGTGCGAGCCATGGTTCTTTCGAGGCAATCTTTACTGGTGCGACCGCCGATCCCGCAGGAAGGGAGGCATGGAGATGGCTGGTGATCGATGGCAAAACCCAGCCTACAAACATCGCTTCGCCCGACCAGCCATGGATCGTAGTCAGCAAGGTCCCCGAGCGGCACGATCTTGAAAACGTCTATGTCGCTTACCAGTCAACACCAGAGATGCGTGTTGCGGTCGCGCAGGCACACATTCCACCCGATTTCTCAACCGACAAGTTCTCCGGAAACGGGGACGTTTCTGGTCCCAACCCAGGCCACCGTATCGCGGCCGACCGCCGATCCGGAGACATCTACAGCCTTTTTCAAAGTGCCGGCTCCATCCAATGCTCTTCCGGCGTCCCGATTAGATATATGCTGAATCGATCTCGTGATGCCGGTAAGACCTGGAGTCTAAATGGCAGCGACGGGGGCATCCAGGCCGCTGAAGCCTGCAGCAACCAGAACCCCGTCACTTATAGCTTTGGTGAGCCGAAGCCGGGCGATCTCCTTGGAGGAGTAAACCCTCTGCGCGGAGGCGTCGATGCATTGGCGGTGAGCTCTGAGACTGGGGACGTGTACGTCGTCTACGGTGACTTTGACGAACTCGCGGGAAGAGACCGAATCGCTATAGTGAGGCTTACACATCGCGGCAAAGATGAGTTGTCGCCTGGGCCCTCACACTTCGTCAGCGGTCCTGAATTCCAGTCTGCGCTCCCAGCGGTGGCGGTCACTGAGAACGGTGCGGTCGGCGTTCTTTATGACACCGCCGATGGCGTCGACCCTGCGTCATCCGCACCGTATTTTTCAGTTCACCTGGCCGTCAGCGAAGATCAGGGAGCCAGCTTTCGGACGGTACTGCTGCAGAAGTTCCTGTTGCCGGAAAACGCCCCGCGTGGACAGCTCGGCCCTCGCCCCCTTGGCGACTACCAGCAACTCAAAGGCCTCGGAAGGACGTTCTACGGCGTGTTTGCTGGAGACGGCCATCCGTTTGGTCGGCCCTTTCATAAGATCGACCCCATCTTCGTCAAGGCGTCGGTCCGTTAGCGCACCCGTGCACAGAACCGCTTGAGCAATTGCGAGGGAGCTGTAGGTTCGCCGTCCCTCAAAGGTATGTCCTTGACGTTCGCGGTAAGTGAGTCCACCGGCGGGTGCGACGGAGATCCCAGGGCTGCCTCCCTACTGACAAGCCGACGCCTATCTCATGTCTGCCGTTTGGGAGGGGGTTTCGATGACGTCCCTGGGGGTGGTCAGCGTGAGGGTATCGTGGAGCGGCTGGGCCGGGCTTACGGCTGGTTCCTCCCGGGCGGTTGAGATAGCCAGGATGCGGATGTTGGGGTTCGACGGAAGTGTCAGAGTCTTGGCTCCGGCAGGAGCGTCAAGCGCATAGACGAACAGATAGCTGTAAGCGTAGGGCTCGTTAAGACCCTCGGCCGTGTGGTGGTGAGAGGCGTACCAGGCGAGCGTTGCCGGCTTAATGTAACCAGTGCGCAGGCCGACGTAGTCCTCCGGATACCGTGGCGACCAGTCCGGTGAGCCGGAGTTCTTCAGATCCCACTTGGCGTGTGCCGCCGAGAACGCCCAGTCCTTGCGAAGCGCGACCTCACGCTTTGGCGTGCCGCGGCGACCGCCCTCCGTAACCGAGTCAGGACGCGGCTTCCAGAGGCGCGTGTCCCACTGACCGATGAAGCCACCCCAGTCCTGAACGGTGAGTTTGGTGGCTTGCTGGCCGACCTTGAAGGTGGCCTGCTGATCCCCGTTTCCGGACGCGGCGACAAGGTAGACCTTGTTGAAGTCGCCGGGGGGCAGGTCGATGGATTGACCCGTGGCTGTCACGGCGTCAGGCTTGCCGGATCCGCCCGCCGCCAGCTGGAAGTTGACTCCGTGGATGGCGAGCTGGGTGGGCAGCAGCTCAGCCGGCAGCGCGTTGCCTTTGCCATCGAAGCCGCCGGTGGATTTGGTGTCGTCCTCGCTGGCTGCGGCGAGGTCATAGGTGAGGGTTACGGGATGGGAGGAGATGGCTGCTTCCCTGGCCGGGGCTGCGCCGAGCTTGAGCGCAAAGGTCTGGGGTTGGTAGGCAGTGAAGGAGGTTTCAAGAGCGCCCGCGGTTACGGTGGCGGGTGATGCGCCTTCAAGTGGAAGCTCCTGGCCGTTGACCTGGCGGGCGGACTCGACCGGGCCAGCAAATTTGATGTGGACGGAGCGGGCTGGCTCGCCGTGCAGCTCAACGAGACGGAGGATGATCTCGTCGCTGATCTCGGATTTCTTGAGGGCGAGGACGCGTACGGCGGGGTTATCGACGGAGAGAAGCGAGAAGCTGCGGCCAAGAGCGCCGGGGTGCCTGGCCGTGTCGAAGGCGATGAGCGGAGTGCTGAGGCGGTAGGCCTGCCAGTCCGTGTGCTCCTTACGCCAGTCGCCCGCGTGACCGGCAAGTCCGAAGAGGATCTCGTGATGGCCCCAGTCCTGGTTGAGTTCGTCGGTGTAGGCACCCTTCATCTGCGAGGCGCCACCGGGAGAGCGGAGAAGGGTGAGGCGGATGGTGCTGGCGTCCCGCTTGTCGGATCCGTTTTTGACGTCGGTGAGGATGGTTGCACCGTAGGAACCGGATTCGTCCGTCTGATCGATCCAGTGATGGGAGGCGACCTCGAACTGTCGCTCGAACGCGGCAGGGCGCTGGATGGTGCCGACCTCCCAGTTATAGGTAGCGAGCTTATTGGCGGAGGCGAGGGGGAAGACCGCCTTCACGTTGGCGGAGAGGGTGCGCCAATCAATGGATTCGCCGAACTCCACGCGGTTGCCGGCATCTCCTGCGGAGAGGCGAACGGTCTGCGTAAACTTCGAGCCTTCCGACTGGCGGGTGACCTCGACAGCTACACGGACGGGGCCGTTCTCCAACACGCGCACAGTGGCTGGGCCGGCCACGTAGGCGCGGGGAGCTGCCTGCTCCTGGTCGAAGTCCATGTTCCAGGCGGGCCAGTTTCTCGGGGCGTCGTTGGAGATAGCCAGGCGCATGGGAGCGGCGAGCAGCTCCTTGTTGATGGACTTGTCGAAGATGCTCGCAACGTCGCCACTCGGAGCGACGTTGACGCGGTAGCGCGCATTCTCAAGCAGGGTTGGGCTGACCTTGAGTTCGCTGGAGTGCGCGGAACGTTTGCCGCTGCGGATGTCGTAAACGGCGTAGCCGACCGAGGGGGTCTTGGCAAGGAAAAGGACCTTGCCGTTCTCCACCTGCGCGGGAACCTGCTGGCCGTCAGGACCGAAGACTTCGACGTCGCGAGAGGAGGCGGGAAGTGTGGCTTCCACTACGTCCTGGCGCTCGATGTTGAGTGGGTTGTAGACGATGAGCGGGGTGCCTTTGACCTCGGTATCGAGGACCGAAGCGACGGACTGGGTAGCACTGGTGAGCACGTCCGCAAACTGATTCGACGCGATGACGTCGTCGTTCTGCGCGAACTCGTAGGCGCGCGGCGTCGCGGTGCCGGCTCCGGTGTCATGGAACTGGCCGCCCATGACCAGGGTCCAGGCGTTGTTGAGTCGCTCCTGCGGGTAGGGCTGGCCGCCCATCCAAGACGCGGCGACAGACGCCTTTTCAGCGGCGTCCGCAAGGATCTCGTTCTTGCGATTCCAGCGTTTGTGGTATGCCTGCGAGGTAAGCGAGCCGGCGGAGTGATTGATGAGTTCAAGATCGCCCTGGTAGGTGGGCATCCTCGTCTGCATGTCCGGCTTGATGTCCAGAAACATCTGATCGGCAGAGGATGAGATGACCTTGACCGGACCGTCGCCCATCCTAACGGGAGTGCCCTCGGTGACGATGTTCCCTGACGCGCCGGAGGTGCCCGGCATGGGCGTGGTGGGGACCACTGCCTGGCTGCCGGTGACCGTGGCCTCCAGCAGCTTTACGGACTCCTCATTGGTGGCTCCGCCGATGTCGCCGGTGCCGACGTAGTGGTAGTCCGCGAACACGCCGGTGGCTTTGCCGTCGATGTCGATGCGGGAGACCCAGTCGGTGTCAGGATCGCCGCCCTGGCGCGCATGAGTGCCAGCCGGCGCTGGCGGCGGGACAGCTGGGGTCTTGCTGAGGTCATAGTCGATCGTGCTGCCGTAGCTGCCGGGGTTGAGTGCAGCCAGGATCTGTTCCCCATCGGGACCCTTCCAGATCCCAACGTTGAAGGGAATGCCCTCAGGAGTCTTTTCAGGGGAATCAGGGCCGCCGATCAGTGGTGCGGGCTGCCACGCCGCATTCAGCTTCTGCGTGGAAAAGCCCTTGACGCCCGAGCTGGCGAGGATGGTGGGAAGCGATGCGGGAAAGCCGAAGCAGTCCGGCAGCATGTATTCAAAGCTCGCTTTACCAAACTCCTTGCGGAAATAGGTGTTGCCGTAGAGGACCTGGCGGAAGATGGATTCGGCGCTCGGGAGGTTGACATCGCCTTCTTCAACGGAGGAGCCGGCGGGAAACCATTGTCCCTTCGCAACGTAGCCCTTCAGACGCGCGTAGTCCTGCGGGTAGTACTCCTTCATAAGCCGGTAGCGATTGGAGCCGGACCAGTTGAAGACGTAGTGCGGGTACTTATCCATGTAGTCGAAGTTCACGCGCATGGTCTTCAGGAGGTACTCGCTGATCACCTGGGGAAACTCCCAGCGCCACTGGGTATCGAGGTGCGCATAGGGCACCACGTACAGGGTGGGCTGCTTGGTGATATCGGGGGCCTTCATGGTCTGCGCCGCGGCATCTGCTGCGGGGATCGCCAGGGCCACGACGGCGGTGGCGGCGAGCAGCCACGGCTTGAAGCAGAAGATCTCAGGACGGGTCATTAGTACCTCTGGGGATGAGGAAACTTACAGTTCGGAACGCGAGCAAGTTGCGTGGAAGAGGGGCTGATGGGAGAGGCCTGCGGGGTTGGTATCGTTTCCGCCGCAGCAACCGGATCATAGTAGGAATCGGTGTTGCGGTCTGTCAAGGCAGCCGATCATCGGAAGGATGCGGGTAGACTGAAGGCCGCCCCCAAAACGCATTTGAAACGAGCGCGCAAGGCAGGTCGAAACGGAGCGAAAGGTATGTCACTTCTTGGCGATCGCTTTCCGCTTCAGCGATGGGACTCGAGCCGCGAGCGATCTCGTGGGCGGCGTCGTTGGGCCGTGCCTTCGAACCTGGCGAATGGGAGCGGCTGGCGTTGCTGCGTCTGTGCAGCTCTCGAGCTGTTGGGCGCAGGTTCAGACACAGAGGGAGGCTCTACCCGCGGAGAACCTCGCAGCAGCGCATCGTGCCATCGATAACAGCGACTGGAAGACTGCGGAGCAGAGACTCAGGCAGATGCTCGATTTCGAATCCTCTGCAGGAGAGCCCCATTTCCTACTCGGATATGTTTTGTTTCGCGAGCATCGCGCTACGGACTCGCTGGCCGAGTACACCGCGGGGGCTCGTCTGCGATCCCCTACGGCGGAGGAGCTGATCGTCGTGGCATCCGACTACGTCCTGCTGAAGGACTACGCCGATGCGGAGCGATGGCTCCTCTACGCTACGGCGCACTCGCCCGCGAACGCAGAAGCCTGGTACATGCTCGGCAGAACGCAGTACAACCTCGATCACGCCGAGGCCGCTGCGGCCTCCTTCCGTCGCTGCCTTGAACTCTCTCCGAAGGACGTTCGCGCCGAGTACAACCTCGGTCTCGCGCTTGAAAAGCTCGACCGCCCGGCCGACGCCGAGGCCGCCTACACAACCGCCATCGCGTGGCAGCAGGGTGCGCCGAAACCGGATCCTCAGCCCTACCTCGACCTCGGGATGCTGCTTCTCTCCCAGCATCACGCCGAGCGTGCCCTCGCTCCGCTGCAGGAGGCCGTGGCGCTCGGTCCGGACAACCCCCTAGCCCACCAGGAGCTCGGCCTCGTCCTCGACGCGCTCGGACGCACTCCCGAGGCCATCGAGTCTCTCCGACGGGCGACGCTGCTGGCCCCGGGGGCCGAGCAGCCACACTTTCTTCTGGGAAGGATCTACCGTCGGCTCGGCAGGGGCAGCGAGGCCGCTGCGGAGTTTGCCGAGGTGCAGCGCATCACCGGATCGCACTCGGAAAAGGACACGCCCAACGAGCCGCAAAGGTCAGGCGCTGCGGCGTTGAGCAAAGATCGCAATTAGCCCATCGCACCAGCCTCACAGCCGCACTCAGCCGAAGTTCGAGATGCGCGCTATGGGCCGGTCCTTCCACAGGCTGAAGGCGTTTCGGTTTGACAGTCGCGGCCCTTCCGTCTACTTTTTTCACCAACCCATTGCAACCGTTTTCATCCACGTCGAAAGATGCACCCCGAAATACTTAGGAGGATCTATGGCAGTTATTAGAAGAGTGTGCTGTCTGCAAAGCTGGGTCCTGGCTTTAGGACGCAGCAATCGGAACTTCAGACCGTTCGCAGCGGCCGCTGTGCTCGCGAGCGGCACCATGGTCTGCATGGCACAGTCGTCGAGCGGCGTTACGGGCACGGTCACTGACAACTCCGGCGCCGTTGTGTCGGGAGCCGCCGTTGACATCACCAACATCGCCACGCAAACGACCGTCCACCTCGTCACAAGCTCCGCCGGTACCTACGCGGCTACAGGTCTGCAGCCCGGACGCTACACGCTCACCGTCACCGCCGCCGGCTTCAGCAAGACGGTGCGGGACCAGGTCAACATCGAGGTCAGCAACCAGTCCACGATCGACATCACGCTGAGGACCGGCGGCACCGATACGACCGTCGAGGTCTCCTCCCCGCTGATCTCGCTCAATACCACCCAGCCTGAGCTCGGCACCACCATCGAGCCGGCGGTCGTCAGCGCCCTTCCGGTCGCGATCGGCGGCGGTCGTGGCCGTTCGATCGACACCCTGCAGTTCCTGGCCCCAGGTGTGCAGGGCGACACCTTCTCGCACAACGTAAACGGCGGCGTGAACTTCGAAGAAGAGATCCTCTACAACGGCATCCCTGCTCCACAGTCCGAGACCGCCGGATACAGCACCAACTTCAACCCGCCCTTCGAGCTCATCAACGAGTTCCGCGTCGAGCGCTCCACCTTTTCCGCGCAGTACGGCCTCGCCCAGGGTGCCGTTACCTACCAGACCGCATCGGGCACCAACGTCTTCCACGGTGACGCCTTCTACATCAATCGTAACGAGTACTTCGATGCTCGCGGGTACTTCAACAAGACCACGCCCATCGACCGCGAAAACAACTACGGCTTTACGGTCGGCGGACCCGTTCGCCTACCGCATCTCTACAACGGCAAGGACCGTACGTTCTTCATGTTCGCGCTGGACTTCGGCAAGCAGAACAACACCAACTCGGGTATCGGCACCGTTCCTACCGCCCTCGAAAAGACGGGCGACTTCTCGGACTTCGTTGACTCGAGCGGAGCTCTCATACCGATCTTCGATCCGCTCACGGGCCGGCAGTTTCAATACCTGGGAAGACCCAACGTCATCGACCCCACCCGGATCAGCGCCATCTCGGCCAGCATCCTGCCCGCGCTTCCGAGTCCCGATCGGCCCGGCCTGACCTCGAACAAGAACTTCGCACCGAACGCCTTCCCGAACGTGGATCACAACTTCGGCTTCACCCTGGACCACAACATCACGGCAAAGCAGTCGCTCCACTATTCCGAGTGGCGCAACTCGTTTACCTCAACCGGCTTCGACAACGCGCCCATCGTTCCGACAGACAACATCCTGCAAAGCGCCAAGAACAATCCCGCTCTCGGCTCCGTCTTCCTGCTCAACTACGTCAACGCGGTCACACCCAGGCTGGTGGCTACGGCCGGTGTCTCGTGGATCGGTGAGATCAATAATCAGTTCAACCTCAAGCACGGCGTCAGCTTTCCCGGCGTCACGGGAAACCCTATCAGCGATATCTTCCCGAACGTCACCTTCAACGGCTCGAATGCGCCCACCTCGTGGGGCACAAGCAGTGGCTGGACCCAGTCCATCAACCGCAAGCTCGGCATCGCGGGCGTCAACAACTGGCTCTGGACCAAGGGCCGCCACACCTTCAACATCGGTGGCGAGTTCCGGCGCAGCTACCAGGATGACAACGAGTGCCAGGCCTGCGGAGGCCAGTTCAACTTCAGCCAGCACACCACCGCAGACCCTGCCAACCTCGGCTCGACCGGCAGCTCCTTCGCGAGCTTTCTGCTCGGGCAGGTCGACAGCGCGGACCGCATCTTTGCAAACGAGCTGAGCCTCCGCAACCTCCTGATCGCGCCCTATGTGCAGGACGATATCAAGCTGTCGCCGAAGCTGACCCTCAACGTCGGCCTCCGCTGGGACATCATGCTCCCGTTTGTGGAGAAGAGAAACCAGATCGTCTTTCTGAACCAGGGCGCAACCAATCCTCTGGCCGGAGGTCTTCCCGGCGTTGCAACCCAGTTCAGCTCAGCCCCCCAGGGCGTGACGCGTGCCGATATCCACTTCAAGAACTTCGGCCCACGTCTCGGCTTCGCTTACGCCATCAACGACAAGACCGTCATCCAGGCGGGCTACAACCTCGCCTACCTCAACGGCGGCGCCTATGAGTACGGCACCAGCAAGGTGGCCACCAGCTACGGCAACCTCCTCCAGGGCGTCTTCAGCAGCAACAGCACCGGCGGCGTCGCCCCATCCTATGGATCCTGGGATACCCGGCCGCTTCCCGCACCGGCTGCCATTCCGCTTGGTCCGGCGCTCGGCATCGGCACCACCATCCGCGCCTTCGATCCCCGGGGCAGCGGCCGCGCACCTTACCTCCAGCAGTGGAACTTCAACGTCCAGCGGCAGCTTCCCTGGAACACCTTCCTCCAGGTAGCGTATATCGGCAACCGCGCACTTCACCTCGATGGTCAGCTGAATCCGATCAGCCAGCCCAACCCTTCCATTCTTAGTTATGGAAGCACCCTCAGCGCCAATATCAACAGCCCCGCTGCCATCGCCGCCGGGGTCAAGTCGCCCTATCCGAACTTCAGCAACGACCTCGGCGGAAATGCGACGGTCGCTCACGCGCTGTCACCCTTCCCCCAGTACTCCAACGTCTACAACAACTTCGATATGAGCGGCGCCGCCAGCTATAAGAGCCTGCAGTTCAGCCTTGAAAAGCGGTTCTCGAACGGCCTCTCCTTCCTCACCTCCTACACCCTCTCGCGAACCCTCGCCAACGTCGACAGTGGCTTCACCACCTTCGCCTCTCTCCCCGAGAACAAGTACAACCAGAAGGCGGAGTACACGGTCAGCGGAAGCGATATCCTCAACAACGCCAAGGTCAGCGGCACCTACGAGCTGCCCATCGGCCCCGGCAAGACCTTCGTGAACAACAAGGGCATCACCGGACAGATTGTCGGCGGCATCCAGATCGGCTTCATTCTCACCTACGAGACCGGACAGCCCTTCGGTATCTCCGAGAACGACAATCCGCTCGGTTGCGCCGGTTGCTTCAATCGTCCCAACGAGGTTCCAAACGTCGGGCGCAGCACCACCAACTACAAAAACCTCAACTTCGCGAGTGGACAGAGCAGCCGGCGCGTCTTCAGCACCGACGCATTCAAGAGCACCACAAACACCTTCACCCTCGGAAATGCCGTTCGGAACTACGCTGAACTGCGCAATCCGGGTATCTACGACGAAGACCTCAAAGTCTCAAAGAAATTCGCAATCGGGGAACGGGTGAACTTCATCCTCGAGATGAACTACTTCAACCTCCTCAACCGCGTTCGCTTCGAAAATCCAAATCAGAACATCGACAACGCCAGCAACTTCGGCTACGTAAACTCCGGTCAGCAGAACAGCGCGAGGCAGGGTCAACTCAGTGGACGTGTAACCTTTTGAAAGCAACGAAGCACGAAAGGAGGCTGCTCCCGGGCAGCCTCTTTTTTGTGCCTGCTTTTGTCTATACTCAGGAGCTGTATGACCAGAGCTCCCATCCTGCTCGGCCTTGCGATGGCGCTGATCGACGCGCGCGTCTGCACGGCCCAGTCCACGGCCGTGCAGCAGCTCTACCAGAAGGCGCACACCGACCAGGAGGCCGGGAGAGACGACCAGGCGATCGCGGACTACCGCGAGCTTCTTCGCCTCGACCCCTCGATCGCCGCCGCCTACAACAACCTGGGCCGGCTTCTCTTCAACCTCGGCCGCTTCCCCGAAGCGATCACGACGCTTCGTCAGGGCCTTGCGATCGATCCAAAGCTGGCCCCCGCTAACGTGATGCTCGGTGCGGCATACTTTCAACTGGGGCAGGCACAGGATGCACTTGCTCCGCTTCAGGCCGGCGTAGAGGCCTTGCCGCAGGATCGTTTTGCACGACTCACCCTTGCCCGCGTGCTCCTGGGCTTGAAGCGCCCTCCCGACGCCGTCGTCCAGCTGAACGCGCTCCTCGCCAACGACCCGAAGGACCAGGAGGCCTGGTACCTCCTCGGCAAGGTGCATCTTGAGCTCTCGCAGCAGGCCTTCACGCAGGTGCAGGACATCGATCCAAAGACACCACTCGCCCACGAGCTCGCCGGCGAGATCATGGAGAGCATGCAGAACACGCCCGGAGCCGTCGACGCCTACAAGCAGGCGTTGGCCGCCGCGCCCGATGACCCCGGCGCACTCGATCACCTGGCCAACGTCTACTGGAGCACCGGTGACTGGGCCCATGCGCGCCAGGAGTTCGCGACTATCGTAGCGAAGCAGCCCGGCAACTGCGTGGCGCACTGGAAGCTCGCCAACTCACTCGACGAGCTTGGCGAAGTCCCCGAGGCTGGAATGGCAGAGGTGGATCGCGCGCTCGAACTTTGCCCCGCCCTTCCCCAGGCCCATGCGGAACGCGCCCGTCTGCTGCTGCGCATGAGACAGCCCGCAAAGGCGCTGCCGGACCTCCAGATCGCCGAAAAGGCCGTTCCGGATGAGCCTTCCCTGCAGCAGTTGTATGCCCAGGCCTACCGCGCCCTCGGCGACGGGGGACGCGCCCGAGCCGCGGAGCAGAAGTTTCAGCAGCTACAGGCCGCGGAACATGACGCCAAAGAGCGCCATCAGGCCCGTGTTGTTCAAGCAAACCAATGATCGCTAGAGGTCCAGAGGCTGCGAGATTGGGCCAGAAGACCCGCTTCCAGCTCACATAGAAGTTATTGCAATCGATCAGGCCCGAAGACTTCACCCATCCCTTGAGACATCTCCTGTACTTTGAACCATTCGGCTTTACGGCGTGTTCTTCGCCATGTATCTCTCTCCGGACCAGTAGAGGATCAATTCATGCCGCTGATGGCCGAGTGCCGAAACGTCGTCGCATCAGGCGGACTACCCAAAGTAGTAAGATGAAACCCGATCCTCGACGGGTGAAAAGCAGGCAGACGTGTTGATGACGAGAACCCATCAAATGGGGTATGCGCTGTAATCAATGGGACACCGGATTAGCAGTGGGAAGATGGATTCGACGCGTAGAGACTTCATATCGCACACCGGCAAGCTCATAGCCGGAGCCGGTGCGTTCTCAGTGGTCCCGGCGCCGTTGAGAGCGGAACCGAATGCCACGGTAGCGTCGAGGCGGCCACTTCCCCAGGATCGCAAGTTTCGCAGCGAAGCGGTGGAACGGTACATCCAGTCGATCTGCGAAGTAATTCCTGATCCCGCATTAGCGAGCATTTTCACTAATTGCTTTCCAAATACTCTCGATACAACAGTTCAGCCCGGGACGTTCCAGGGCAAACCTGACACCGCAGTGCTCACCGGCGACATCGCTGCGATGTGGCTTCGCGACTCTTCCGCCCAGGTGTGGCCCTACTTGCCGCTGGCTGCCAAAGACAGACCACTCCGCGAGCTTCTCGAGGGCGTCATACGCCGGCAGGCTCGGTGCCTGCTGATTGACCCCTACGCCAACTGCTTCATGGCTGACTTGAATGCGCCCCCATTAGAGGGGAGCCGCGAGGATGAAACCGTCATGAAACAGGGCGTGGGGGAACGCAAATACGAGCTCGACTCCCTCTGCTATCCAATACGTCTCGCGCACGGTTACTGGAAAAACACCGGTGACCTCTCCCCGTTCGACGCTGCATGGAAACTTGCAATGCAGACCGTACTGAGAACCATGCGGGTCGAGCAGCGGAAAGATGGTCAGAGCCCTTACCGCTTCCGTAGGGCCGCGCTGAATCCAACCGACTCACTTGTCAACGGGACAGGAAATCCGATGAAGGCGAACGGCCTTATCGCTTCGGCCTTCCGTCCATCGGACGATGCCTGCACTCTTCCGTTTTTGGTGCCCGCCAATCTTTTCGCGGTCACGTCTCTCAGACAGCTGGCGGCCATGTCGAACGCAATCCTTCGAGATGCGGAGATGGCGAAAGACGCGTTCGATCTTGCGAAGGAAGTGGAAGCGGCGTTGCTGCACAACGCGGTGGTACCAGGTCCCGCAGGCAGAATCTGGGCGTATGAGATCGATGGGTACGGTGGCACGGTGTTGATGGATGACGCGAATGCGCCGAGTCTCTTGAGCTTGCCCTATCTAAGCAGCTCACCCGACCCCGCGATCTATGCTCGCACCCGGAGTTTCGTCTGGAGCGAACAGAATCCCTGGTTCTTCCGCGGCAGCGCAGGAGAAGGAATCGGCGGTCCGCACATCGGGCGCGACAGTATCTGGCCGATGTCGCAGATTATGTATGCCCTCACGAGCGACTCCGGCACTGAGATCAAGAACATGATCCAGGTACTGAAGGCCTGCGCCGCGACCACCGGCTTCGTGCACGAATCCTACAATCGCAATGATTCGGCAGTCTTCACGAGAGCGTGGTTCGCATGGGCAAACACACTCTTTGGAGAACTGATCGCAAAAACTGCAACCCATGAGCCAGCGCTTCTTGGTCGACTGCCGCCACTCCAGTTGCGTCACACAGACAGCGCAGGTGCAAGTACAAGCTGAATCGCATCGCGTTCGTCGTTGTGCTTAGCTAAAGGTGTAGTCCTGCGGGTGCCGGATCACCAACATCCGGGGTGGACCGGCGTGATGCGGAATGAGTCCTTGTTGCCAAGCAGTCCCTGAAGTGCGCTCGTTCTCGCCTGGCTGTACAAACAGGAGAAAGCAACAAAGGGGACTTTTGCTCGCTAGTGGTTCGACGCCGCTGGCGGGCGCATTTTTTATCGCATCCGAGCTCATAAAGCAACAATGAACCGCAGAAGCAGGATTCGGCATCTTCTACAAGCCTGAGCAACCTCTCCGGGGGCACTCACATCAACTCTTCCATAATTCCACCGGCCCTTGGTGGTGAGGATAGTAGGTCAATCTCTCACCTTGGAGTCGTGTGATGCGCCGATATAACATACAGAGACAAAGCCTATCCCTACCACCAACCCTTGACTGCGTTCTCACTATTGTTAAGGCTGGTGTTAGATTCCTTGCCGCTATCAGCGCGTTTGCAGGTGCTTGCACCGCATTCATTGTTGCTGCTTTACAGTTCTGCCATTGGTTATGGCGGTGACCTCTCTCAACTGATTTGCTCTTGCGAGCAAATCAGTTCGCATCCCCAACGGTGGGGCCAGTCTTCTTGCATTCGTCATTGAAGAGAACAGTCCACTCCTTCGCGTCTTTCGACCATTCGGCAGCTGCAAATGGGCGGCCAATCACAGCGGCGTTCCCTTCGAGCCGAAAATCGATATCCGTGAAGACGGAACGTAACAGCTGTCGTCTTGCGTTCTCCCCAATGTGCTAGACGCGTCTTTTCGGAGGGATCAAGCGCGTACATCGGGGGCAAATCTTCACCTTGAGATCCGTGATGCTTGACGAAGTTACGGCAAGCGCCCGAATATTGAACATTCGGAATCTCGTTATTCATGTATCCGCCGAACATAACAAGCCTGAAAGCCGAGCCCTCCCATATAACTGAAACTCTCTCGAACTAGGGTGAACTCTCTAATTTTGTAATAAGCAGAACTTCAGACACGACGCCCACGAGTGGAGGTGTCTCACTACCTCCACGGAAGTGACTAATCAGCGTTTGTGCCCAGTTCGCACCCCGATGATCTATCTGGGCCGCTGTTGGGACTTCTGGTAAGTCCTTAAGGGCGACGGAGGCGGAATCCAGAGAGTTCCAATGTCCGACGTTGCTCGTTGTGTCCTCGACACCTATTCCCGCGATAAGGATCGTCGGCCTTGGAAGCAGAACTTTGCACCCCGTATGTTGACCGACCAATAGCCCTCCGGAGGTTTCTGTCACTTTGCTATCGATAACGAAAGCTATACCCGGTTTGCCAAGGACGACCGTCGCGCACGTTCCGTGGCTTTCAAGTGTCGAGTTCTTGGCGGAGGATGTGTTTTGCCCATCCATTGAAGCAATAAGGCTAAGCAATACTGTGAATAGTGGGATCCAACGGCGCATTTGCGGGTGACCTCGATTATTCTGGAGATTCATCCTTCACTGGCGGCGTAGCTAAGCCGACTCAGGCAAAAACTACTCGCCTACCTCCGCACGTTCCTCAGCTAGGGACTGGGGCGGCTTCCTCACCCACGACGAATACGGGTCACCACAGTGCGGGCACTTCATTGTCTCTGCGTCTAAGCGGATCATTTCAGGCGGGGTGACTTGTTGGCCACACTGTGGGCAGGAGTGGCTTAGCTGTTCGAGGGTAGGCAGAACTCGTTTTGGGCGTCGCATTCACCGCAGTATAGGCGAATAGAAAGCGAAGGCGGACCCTTTATTCTTCATCCAGTCCGTTCACCTTGCGATAGTCGCGGTGAAAGGCCTGCGTGACTTGGATCAAGTCGTGCAAGCCATCTGTTTTCCGTAAGCGCGAGGAGAAGGAACAAGGCGATT
Organism: uncultured Acidobacteriaceae bacterium; assembly: GCA_963752655.1. Lineage (GTDB taxonomy): Bacteria > Acidobacteriota > Terriglobia > Terriglobales > Acidobacteriaceae > Edaphobacter. The sequence continues at coordinate 158,793 of CAVVZK010000006.1, read as the reverse complement.
TCGGCGATGTCGTGCAGCGGCGCATGGAAGATTGACATGAGGGCAATGCTCGCAGGTGGCACCACATCCGGCAATCTCTTCTAAACCCGGTCAGACCGCCTTCGTCCACGGTTCACGGGCGAGGGTGTCCCGGTTCTTACCGCAAGCCCTTAGTCGGCGCAAAATCGCTTTCATGTCCGCCACACAGCGTCACAGCATGTCTGAAAGCAGTCACGAACCTCTCAGCTCTGTCCCGTGACCGAAAGAAAATCATATCGTTCGTTGACGTGTTCCAGCCCGTTATCTCGGTCTTCGGACCCTTCGCAGCGGGCCAAGCAGCGTATTTCAACGAAGCCTTCGCGTTGCTTGTCTGGAAATGAACGAACGTTCGGTCTGGATTGTCCAGATCAGCCAGGTTCTCACCCATCCGGTGTTCTTTGATGAAGGTGATGCTGGCTACACCGGCGGAAACTATAGTCGTCGGATCGATGTCGCCAAGCGGAAATTGCAGTACAGTGGGTTCGCGTTTGTACATCTGCCAACTAAATCCATAATGCCCTACGCCCTTAGAATCCGTTTCAACGATATGGTAGTCCTCTGGCAACCCATAAACGTATGTTGATCGTTGGAGAGCGACTACAAAGCATGGCGTCGGTTGCTCAAAGGAATCGTCCTCAACTTTCAACATGGCGTCCATGAAAGCTATGGTTTGGTCTAGCGGGGGTCCGGCAGGTACTGTCTGCCCAACCATACCTCCTCCTGACATCGATAGCACCGCAACCATCAGTGAGCTTTGTACAATGTTCCGCACCGGTTTAGACCTCGTGCGAGAAGCATCGCCAACGAGTGGCATGGGAAATCCCCCAAGTGCGTCACGAGCGTGCTTCGCAGACGCAAGAGGTTCGGTGTGATCCATTTAGAGAAGGCTCGTTCCTGCGTCGATCCTTCGTTATAGGGGTAGGCTCTACTTTTGGATTAGAATACCGGGCATTCAGGGTTGCCTCCGCGCGCAAAGCTCCGGAATGCTGTGGGGGGTGGGGGGGCCTACAGTACCGCAAGCGTTCGCCCTGCCCTCTAGAAGGCCCTATGACATGTACAGACAATGGCTTTGAAGCTCTAAGTTGTTGATTCTATGGTGGGCACAGCAGGATTCGAACCTACGACTTCCACCGTGTGAATCGCTGACTCCAAGCAATTTGAGTGACTTGGCTAAATCGACCACTTCGAACCCGTCGATTGAATCTGTCGCAATTGCTTATTGTTCCTTTTCTGTTCCTTCGATTTGTTCCTTCGCTGGTATCGCATTGCACCCGCAGCGCGAACGGCTGTCAGCTGAGGACACCCTTTGCGGGGGAAGTGAGGGTGAAGGGCGCGTTGGGGAGGTTGGGGGCATCAAATGCTTTCTGCCGAGAGGTTGGGGACATAGATGCTTTCTGCCGAACCGAACGGGGCAAAGTGGGCCGCGGAGATGGTTGGCGAGGTCGAGATCGAACGCCTTAGAGAAACAGTCGCGGATGGCAAGGGTCAGGGTTAGAGCTTCACCCTGCGACCGGCAGATCGAGCCGCTAATGATGAAGACCGAGGTGGAAGGTTTACCCGACCTCCACAGCTTTGTGAAGATCAACAACTATCTTTGCGCTTCTCGTTCCCGCCCATGAGCCTCCCTAAGATCACGGAGGGATTCTAGCCGCGAGCCATTGCGGAATCCAAGATGTGGTTCAACCCGCTCGCACCGGTACCCAAAGCAACGGAGCAGGCCGCTCCCGAAGCACAACCCGAGAAGCCCACCACCGCCGCGGAGGAGCGCCCATCCAGCAAGGGCGCACCTGTCAGAGATAGCCGAGGCAATCGTTCCGAAGCCGGAGCTTCCCAAGGTTGGGATTGCCCAGCCACAGCAAGAGATACCCTCTCTCGCCGACAACCTCTAGGCCGACGTGCTCACTATTTTCAAGCCGTCAGCTCCGCTCAGGCGTAGACGTATCACAAGCCCGAATACACGAGCGATGCGCAGAGCTACTACAAACATCACCACACAGTGAAAGGGGAGTGGCAGAGGATTGTTGATGCGACGTGCCAGTTTGTGGGCCATCTCCGCGGCACGCTTAGCATTCTGCTCCTGACGGAATAACTGTTCTTGGCCCTGATGACGAACGATGATGGAAACGAAGTCGTCCAGACTGTCAATAAAAGTCGTAGCTTTGAAGCAGAAGGCTTCTTCGGGCGAGTGAAAGACCGCCCACAACGTGCCCGGAACAACTCATTTGACCAAGGCAGCAGCAACCCTCGGTGATCGGTTTGACATTGACTCCCGGTTGCTCATAGTAGGGCGATGCCGAGCTGTACAGTTGCGACCTATTTGCATCGAGGCACGGCTTCACGGGCTGTAGTGCCGCGGAGTCCTGCCGTTCAGGTAGGGTGCGAAGCTGCCCGATAGAACGAACTAAACGAACGTTGCTCGATCGGCTTCCTCAAAAGGGATGCCCAAGCGCTCTGCACCACTGAACTCAACGGTCATGTCTCCGAATTCCTGAAGAACGGTCTCCGCAGATGCAGCGAACAGACCTGAGAGACGCCTCAGGGCGATTGACGCTTGGAGTCACGCCGGCCTTTTCGGGCGCGAGCCGAAGCGCTGACCTTCTTAGAGGATCGTGGAGTTCCCTGCCCGTATCGGGATTTGTATCAGTGTCTATGGTTCCCGCACCATTGGTGGAAGGTCGCCTCTGCCCTTACTGCGCCGACCGTGGTCACCATTGGAAAGCTCCCCGCTGGGGCGGCCCGCCGATCTCCACACGTTTCACGATAGACGCTAGCGAGTCGGTCGGGAGTTGGGACTCTTAGTTAGCTCCGGCATGCGCTGCGCTTTGCTGAAAATCACTGTGTAGAGTCAGGCATCGGGTAATCTTTCCCGTTCAGCGGAATCGAGTTTTATGCGGCATGTTCGCGATGGGGTCCCGATGACGCCGGTGCACGCTAATTTCGGATCGAAAGAAAATGCGCGATCGAGGAGGATCTACCCTCATGCCTTGGCAGTCATAAACATCCCTGCCTATCTGCCTGTTCGTGAAGCCGCTGAGGCTGTGCCAAGTCCATACCGCCAACGAAACGTCCGCGGGGTCTTGACCGGCTTGCCATCTACGATGAGGAGCTGCCCTGTCGGATACGATGCGATAGTGACCTCGGCCCTCTGTTGGACTATGTGTAGCAGATGAGGAATGATTGGGGCAAAATAGAAGCCTAGGAGCAAAGACATCACAGCCGCGAACTTTGCCGGGCCCAGTTCTACTAGTTCGAGAGTACGAGTGAACGCCAATCCAATCGCTTCCTTGCAGCTTGTCCAATGATTGGGACGAGGCGCGTCTTGTTGGCCAAGCCGTCGCCTTATAGGCGCCGATGTCTCCTTGCTGGCGGACGACATGCCCCTTCTCGTCCTCAGTCGTCAGGAGTGCACTCTGGTCACTGCAAAACTGACAGGCGTAAAAGTCAAGATAGTGTCGAATGAATGGGCGTCCAGTCCTGACTTTGGGCAGAAACGGTTCGCCGTGCATAGACAGCAGTTTGGCCGCATCAGCCCACATATCTTCGCTTAATGCGGCGAGGCAATCAGAAGCTGCATGTGCGCGAGAAGCTTCCGTGTAGGAATAGCGATCGATCCTGGATGAGTGCTTCATACGGGTAGCACACCTTCGGCAGCGAGGAATGCACGCGTATTTCTCATACAGAGTGAGGCCGCCTAAGCAGATGCTGATCATCACCAGCAGCGGAACCGCAAGCCCTAGGCAATAGAACGCTAGCGGAATAGGCAACTCCGCACTAGGCGGGAGACCGCGGTCGAGGGACAATTCTGAGCGGAAAAGTTCTGACAGCGTGTGATATGGCGGCCAAGACACCGGCAGCCAATCAAGAAGAGGGCAAGGTAACTGGAAAGCAGAATGGCCTTGCGGAGAAGCGGCCCAGCAGCAGAGTTATATGCGAGCAACCACGCGGTAGCGTTATAAGGGTATGCGGCCCCAGCTGTCTCTGTAGAGATGGTCTCCGAGGTCAGATCGATCGGCTGGAGACGACGAGCTGATGGCGTCTCCGATGAATCCCGGGCTTCTTCGTCGTGACTCTTGCTGCAAGTGTGGAAAATTGAATACTTGCTGATTTTCCGCTTGGCTTCCAGTCTGGGAGCTGTAGTGAGCGAAGTCGCCTGCTGCCGAGTATCGAGTCGACGGATCCTTGGCGAGCGCACGATCGAGTATGCGGTTCAAGTCGTGCGCCCAGGGGGTCTCGCAATTAAGCGGGTGGGTGTTTCAAGTTGGCGATTTTCCAAAATGTCTGTTTCGTAGTCTGGCCTGCGAAGGGTTGTTTCCCAGTCAGCAGCTCATACAATGTAATACCTGCAGACCAAACATCTGCGCTCGCGTAGGCTCGAGCCCCGGATACTATTTCAGGAGCCATATATGGAGGTGTGCCAACCAAGGCGGCCCGATCTGGTGCAAGTTGGCGCAATGGGTACAGACCCAAAGTCCAACACCTTCACACTCAGATCATCGAGAGCAAAGACGTTTGCTGGCTTCACATCACGGTGCAGAATCCCCTTGCCGTGCGCATACTCGAGAGCTTCGCAGAGCTGGCGGATCATCCTGAGCTTTGTTCCGAGCGGCATTGCGGCGTGGTGTGGCACGATCTTGTCGAGTGAACGTCCCTTCGAGTTCAGCGACGATATAGAGCAGCCCTCCTTGCTGTCCGTAATGGAACGTTCTAACGATATGGGGGTGGTCGAGAATGATCGCTACGCTTGCTTCACGCACCAGCATCATGCGTCGATGCAGATCAAGCGCTTGGGCGTTGTGGGCAGCTCTGAGGTGGAGAGTTGCATTTATAGCCGCTCGCGACCCAATCATCTTGACCGCCCGAGGGAGACCGGAACGATCGGCAACCTCAAAAACGACCCCCATTCCCCCCGCACCGATCATCCGGATTATTCGGTACTCACCGACGTACATGGTCTTCGAAGGGAAATGGGGAGTGGCTTGTCTGAGCGACGAAGGAACTAACCTCGAAGGGAGGTGAAGCCGCATAGGCTTTTTGCAGGAAGTCGTCTGCCCTGAGGAGTTCCTGTAAGTTCTTTCTTAGTTCCGCGTCATCGCCGCACGCGTGTTGGACGAATGCTTCGCGTTCGCCTGCGGGCAGGTTGGCAGCTTCGAAATATCGCATTTTCAGTCTCTTCCAGAGTTCAGGGTTCATTGGATTCCCTCAGTTGCGTGGGCAAAAGTTGATGCAAGTAAGTCCGCTGGACCAAAGAACGATAATCCGGCCAAAAAGTGGCGTCTTTATTGTTGCGTTCGGAGTCCGGATGTTGTCCTCTCCTTCTTCGTCGAACCTGCCTAACCTTGGGGCCGGGCGTGCCACCACGCCGAGAATCACGCTGGGCTAGCAATCCGCTTGGCAGAGGTTGCCCCATAAATCTGCCTGAAAGTTCCACTTATACACAGCGCCGCTTAGGGCTGTGGCTCATGTTGTTAACTCCATCACGCCACCATGTCACCATTCTCCTTTAGAGGACGCTTATGTGGTTGCAGGTCGATTTCGGCTTGCCATCTCAATACGGAGTGCACCTATGCGCAACTCAGCGAACCTCATACCCGCAATTCTTTCAACCCTTCTCATGCTTGGGGCCACGACGGGCAACACGCAAACACATCAGCAGACGCTTAGACTAGACAACGATTCAACCTTCGGCATCCACCAGGTTTACATCTCGCAGACAGGAGACCCTTCTTGGGGCCGCGATTTGTTGGGCGAAAGTCTTCTCCCGAGTACCCGGGCGATCACCTTCCGACTTCCTGGTGCCAATTCATACGACGTGAAACTCGTCGACGAAGATGGCGATACCTGCATTCGCACCCTGTTTTTGTAGGTGGGGATCGCCTCTGGGATCTCTCAACGGAGTCGCTCCTCACTTGTGAGCTGCGGACAACCCGATAAACCCTGTGCCCTGTGCCGAGCTTTGCTCCGGTCCGTGTCGCCCCCCGAGACGGACCGGGCGTATCTTACTGCCTCCTAGCCGAAACGTCCCCATCATTATGATCGCCCCGATACCACAATCGCGCGAGTCGAAGCTGTCGTCATCCGTAGAGGGATCGCCTTCGCCGCATGAGTCTCGCCTAGTTGCTCCAATGTTTGCGGACGAGATGTATAAGGAGTTGCGCCGAATCGCCGGTCATTACATGCGAAGGGAGCGCGGAAATCACACGCTTCAGCCGACTGCGCTAGTGCATGAGGCCTACTCTCGCCTTGTTGAGCAGCAGCAACAATTAGGGGGATAGAACCGAACAGCAGCTTTTCTCGCGATGGCTTCACGCATAATGCGGCACATACTCGTCGACTACGCGAGAGCGAGGGAAGCTGGAAAGCGCGGCGGAACGCAGAGAGGCAGGTAACCCTTGATCCGGGGATGCTTGCATGTGAAGACAGGACTGTGGACGTACTGGCAGTCCACAGAGGCTATGAAAGAGTTAGCTAAATTCGATGAGCGACAATCCCGGATTGTAGAACTCCACGTTTTCGGAGGTATAGTCCTTTGAGGAAATTGGAGAGATGATGCGTCTCCATGAGCGAACGATTAAGCGTGAGTGGGCCATGGCGCGGGCTTGGCTCAAGATCGCTCTGTCTCCCCGTAAGGCCAACCCGTGAATACTATTTATTGAACTTACTGCCGACGTCTTTCGCGGATCCCTAAACGCGGAGCGTACTCCCCGGGCTACTCGCCACTGAAAGTGAACCGCCCGACGATCGACCTGCACGGCAAGCATCGGACATGGCCCGGGCGCGGGATCACCTGAACTGCTTGATCACGTCGGTATATAGGTGAAGTTCCACTTCTGAGCAGCCCGCTTCATCCGGAGACAGGCAACCGCATCTTCACGGTCACGCACTGCAATGGACGCTTCGCCTGTGGAGCTTCCATATCTTCGAGCACGCTTTCAGGGACCAACTCGGACTTCGGATCCGGGGGCGAAGTCGGTTCGACGTCGGTGAGGTCTCTTCCCGCTGCTTCTCGATACTCTGCGAGGAAGGAGCAGTTTTGTCGTACCTCTTCACCCGTTCCTATGAGTCACATTCATCGGATCACTTTGGGGCCACCCTTTTCTCTTCGAGAGTTTCTCTCGACAGGTCCAGGCAACTTTCCTTATCGCTCCCGCCGCAGTGGAGCGGTCCCGATATGCGGAAAAGCCTTCTGTTGACCAGCGTAAGCGAGCAGCGCCACCAAGTTCGCTCGCGAGCGCCATCGCGCTGAAAGTGGTGTGTAAATACGCTTGTGCCACTTTTTGAGGCTATGCGGTCACTTTCAAGGAGAACGAAAAGCACGGCGGGGTTGTCGGGCGTGATGTCGGCTTCGCCTGCGCCAACAGGATCACTCCCAGGGGATAACGAATTGTTTGAGCCGCTCGGCTACTGCCGAGGGCGTTCCGTGCTGCGATGCGCGACTGCGCTAAAAGCAACAATAATGGATGTCATTGGCGATTCAAGACGTGTATTGGACAAAGATGTAGGTGGACCTTAGTGGACTGTTGGTTCGTAGGGCATTCACTTCGCGACTCGTATGGGTCTGCCAATTTCTCTGAGAAAATGCACATCTTCAAACGGTGCCCATCGGCTGTTCTCAAAGCGATCCATCCAATCGAGCTTGCGTTCATGCTCCATTGATGGGTCTATGTCAGCCCTGATTAGATCTTCCATTGTTCGGCTGAGTATTCGGATCGTTGCACACATCCTCTCGTAGACACTGATGAAGTTCCTTATTGAGAGACCGCTGAAATCCATTGATTGAAGCTGCTTATCAACGGCATACCTGAACACCATCGAGGTCGAGTCAATCGCCCCGAAATCTTCAATGCAGACTCGCATTCGATCCAATTGTGCTTTGAGAACTTGGTCGCGCCCCTTCATCGATTGTTCGAGCGATGGATCGGACTGCATTGCATGAGGAGTTTCCACAGCTTCTCAAGGTCGTGTGTCTTGAAGAGCGCGTCCCGTTTGGCATCGAGATCGGGTGCGTGACCTGCGACGTACGCCATCGCTAGAGTAGCTTTCAAGTCAAGCTCAAGGGCATGTCGGCAGAGAAACAAAGCTGGATACAACTTCGCAACCTTGTGCGATTCACGCATATCCAGCTGTTGCAAAAGCGCAAGCCCAGCAATGCGGTAAGCAGCGTGAACCTGTACCCACCGAGCAGGCGCTTGTGGAGCCGTGCCTCGTCTACGTCTGAACAGGCGATCCTCTTTCATCAGCATCGGTACGCTCTGCTCATCTTGCCTTTGAACCTTCTGAAGGGCATTTCTCTGTAGAGCTTCGACGCGTATCGTTAGATTCGCCATACGACGTTGCTCCTTCAACTACTTTGAGATTGGCTTCAGAGTAGGCGAGCAAAAGGCGAAGGCCAAGGGTCTAATCCGGTGACTCATCTTGGCTTGGAACGTACCACGGCGCGTCCTTGGTCGGAAAGAGGCCCGCCTTCATACTCAGAAGCGTTCCCAGTACTCTGTCCGCGAGGAAAATCGTGATCGACTTCGGTGTCAAGATCGCGTTGTGGGTGCGTTCCATCGCTACGTACTGCCCACTTGCTGGGCGGATCGCAAGGATCACACGTGATGCAACGAGCAGCGAAGGTCCGAAGTTTATCCACTCTGGTTTCTTCGTAGTCCACCGACCCGCATCGGAACATCATAGGCGAATAGAGGGCGAAAACTGATGGTCTTCCTCAGACGCAACCACTGGCGAGGGCGGCCAACCTTCCTCTAAGTCACATGCAACATCAAGGCGACGATCATGTGCAGGCGCGTTCCCGCAATGTCCCGTTCAGGGCGACGAAGCCACTTCTTCGTCGCGAATCTCACGCCCCATGACTTCGCCTCGGTATGTCTTGCCGCTGCGAACATCAAAGATCAGCCAGTTCCGGGGAGGGCATATTGATCCGCCGTTGAGAGCGGGTAGAGAACCTCAACTCAGTTCGGCAAGATCCAGCCCCCGCTACGCTATAAGCCGCGACTCGCAACTCCGCGCTCATAAAAGTACAGTTTGTTTCAGGAAGCGCTTGTCACGCCTTATGGCACAATGCCCTAAGCGGCCTTTCCGGTCACTCTTTTTGCAACACTAATCTGTTTGGAGCGCGCTTGAACTCGATCACCACTTCGCCTGACGAGCTTTTAGAAAAGTGGATCTCTTCATTTCGCATGCCTCTGAAGACAAAGAAGCCTTCGTGGAGCCAGTTGCGTCTGCGCTCACAGAATTCGGGGTGACTGTCTGGTACGACGACTTCTCTCTGAAGTCCGGAGAGCAGCTGAAGCAGAAGCATCGATGAAGGACTTGCAAAATCGAACTATGGGCTTGTGGTGCTTTTCCTCCGCTTTTCTGGCGAGAAGTGGACAGAGTACGAGCTACGTGGCCTCACGGCCCGCGAGATCGCAGGCGGTAAAGTCATATTGCCTGTCTGGCACAACATCTCCCTCCAGGAGATCCTAGCCTTCAGTCCTCCACTAGCGGACAAGCTAGCCATTAGGTCTTCTGAGGGAACACCGGCCGAGATCGCAAAGCTCGGATAATCAAGGTGATTCGTCCAGACATCTTCACCAGGATCATGAGGCGAATCGCTCACTTGCAGAACTCGGAAAAGAGCGAACTGATCATGATGGATCCAGCGGAATTGGTACGGTCGCCGATTCAACACCCGAGGCTGTCCGACGAGCTCATCTCGCGAATCCGACTCGTACGGGCAAGCCTGCTTGGTCCATACCCTCGTTCTTTCAAATATTGGGTTGACGGCTTCAGGAGAGATTCTCATCCCTCTAAGGAGGTCGCTTATTGGGGACACGTAGCGGCAGTATATCTGGAGTATTCCTCAAGAGATGCACAGCTAACGGCGGATCAAAACGGCACGCTTTCAGAGCTATCCTTATGCTTGGGATCAGCAGAAGCGAAGCCGAGTGGACTAAGAGCACGAAAGACTTGCCCGGGAACGCAAAAGATCTCCTGAGGAGCCTTTACATAGGGAGCCAACCCGCCAGTGATGCCCCTGATCCTCTGCGTTCCGGCATCGATCTCCATTCCGAACAGCAGGTTCCCGAGTCGACCGTGTTTGATAAGGAACACTTTCCTCAGGACGTACCCGAAGACTTGATTCGCGCCTGATGAATAGAGACACCGGAAAACGGTTCAAGCATTGAACCCTTAGCTGAAACCCGTGGGGTGCAAACTCGTACCGCTTTGCTTGGGCGCGGAGTGTGTATCTGCGGTATACCCGAGGTGGACAGTGAGATCACCTCAAAAGATGTCTAATATGGATTTAATTTTAATTTGATTGACACATTCCAGATGATCTCTTAGACTCTTTATAGACTAAAGAGGTACTGATATGAGCAAGGGACAGCTAGTCGGGTATAAAAGGGTTTCCACGGTAGACCAAAGCAATGCAAGGCAGCTCGACGGCCTCAATCTGGATCGCTCGTTCGAGGATAAAGCATCTGGTAAGGACGCCAAACGCCCTCAGCTAGAGATGGCATTGTCCTTCGTACGTGACGGCGATACTCTGGTGGTTCATTCGATGGACCGGTTGGCGAGAAATCTTGATGACCTCCGCCGTGTTGTTCTATCGCTCACTAAGCGTGGTGTGAAGGTCCAGTTCATCAAAGAGTCCCTCACCTTCACGGGCAGTGATGATGCGATGGCGAACTTGCTCCTAAGCGTGATGGGTGCCTTCGCCGAGTTTGAACGAAGCCTAATCAGAGAACGCCAGCGTGAGGGCATTGCGATTGCGAAGGCAAACAAGATTTACAAGGGACGTCAGCATAGTCTCACTCCAGAGAAGGCGCTCCAGCTTCGCACCCGCATCGCGGTCGGAAATGTCAACAAGGCTGAATTGGCTCAAGAGTTCGGGATCTCACGTGCGAGCCTTTACAACTACTTGAAAGCCGAAACATCTGTGAGCGGCGAAAGTCGCGCCGTTTCGCTGTCCACGGGCTTATCTGGGAGCAACTGAACGTGAGTGGCATCTTCGACTTTGAGCTTCTCTATCGTGTAAGAAGGACCGCACCCACAGTCAGTCACGCCTTCTGTCGGCACGAAGTAGGCCAGTGTCTTCAGGATTTCGTTACGGAGTGGCATCAACCAGGGTTGGAGAAAACCTGGGTCGTCAGTTTTCAGCGTGAGCTTCTAGTTAGCCAGGACGGCATTGACCTCTGGAAGAGGCTAATCGAACAAGGTTCTGATGCTGGAGAGATCATAGATGCCGTGGCTCTGGCAGTCGGTGACCAGTTCAGCGACGAGAAGGCGCTTACGGACCGATCCCAGGCGCAAATGCTTAGGGCTTTCCTCACCAAAGCGTTGCCGATCATTGGCAAGCTCAACCAAGAACTACAACTGGTGAAGGAGCAGCGAGACGGTCCAAGTGTTCACGCCTAGCTTGGAATGGCCATCCGAGATGGAAAAGTTTGAAAGCTATGTTGAACAATCCTTGGCCTTATGCTCGTGGCTCATCAACCACTACAAGCCGTTGGCACACGCCTCTAGGAAGCTTGACATCCACGAAGGCTTTTATTGCTCCGTTATTGATCTCCGAAGATCATTCCATTTGTCTGACTGCGATCTCGCTACTTTGCTAAGCGCAGGTTACGCGGTGGCCGGTAAGGAGCCAATTGATCCCCAAGACGTGAGGTCAAGAATGAAAAGTGCTCAGAAGGTGCACGATGAAAGTCCTCTCCAGGCGAAGGCGGAAGACGCCGAATAGCGGAGCAGCCGCAACCGCACAAACTGCGCGCCAAGCCGAGAAACGAAAGGGCGATCTTAAGCAAGTTTTGTTCCTCGATGTTTCCTGTCATTCACCATAGTCTCAGTTCATGCTCCCAAACAGAATGAATCAACCCATACCACTACCTTGTAATTACGTCGCACCGACCGACTCAACGTTTCAGCGGCTATGGTCACATAACCCGCATGCTTTGAGAAAGTTAGATAAGGGCAACTGGAGACGATCTCCGGAAATTCATCTTGTCTGTCTGGCTACCGGCTCTTGAGCGGGTGTCGGCTGACATATCAAGGCTCCTATCACGCAACGGTCTCCATCGAGATGCAGTGCTCATCGATGGATGCTATGGCTGGAAGAACTGCAAGTCGGGTTTTTGCATCAAGTGCATGAGCCGACGAACCCTAAATGAACGCCGACATCTAGAGAAGCTCCTGCCTGCTGTTCTGGCCACCGACCCCACCCTACAACTCTGGTTCGTCACCGCCGCTGCTGAGGACAGCCGAGACACCCAAACATCAGCCAAGGCTGCTGTCCTGGGCGTCAGACGACTACTTCGACACCACAGGCTCAAGGATCGAGTGGTGGGGAGCTTCTCAGTACTTGAAGTAGCTCACAATACGAGCCGAGAGCATCTCTTGCAGTCACGTTCATAGCCTTGTCGTGACCCGCCCCATGGAAAAGTGCAGGCACCGCTCTCCGAGGCTGAGCTGGATGACCTTTGGGAGCACTGCTGCCCCCTAGCCCGGAAGCGAGATCCTGCCGTTCGCCTCCTACGCCAGAACAGCAAGCGCCCCAAGGCTAACCTCAGCATAGTTGTGGTGCAGGTTCCCAGGGACGGACCCTGAGATAGCAACGAAGGTGATTCGTTATTGCACGAAATGGTCCTACCCCGAAAACATCACCCGGAAGTATCGGTAAATTTCTCAACGATCCAAGTGGATTCATTGCTAGGATTCAATCGCTGCAAGGCGTCACACGATTCTTTGGCAGCCTCCACCTTCAACCTCATAAGCCACGCATCCCTGAGCTAGGACCGTAGTGTATTTGCACACTATGCAGTCGTAGCGACTCCGCCCCACATTCCAGTCGTCGCTAATGGTTGGACTCCGCGGCTGCGAAGATCGACTCCAGCCTACGAAGCGAGCACTCACTATGAACAAACACATTCCTGTATACACATCCGACTCCGCACAACCGGGGCCGACGGTAATCACCATTACAGGCTCCGACAACCTTTCAATCTACGACCTATTCTGCCCATCGCCAGAACTCACTCACCGCGCCGCAAGGCCGTGCGAACGAGCGAGGTAGTACGCTCCTAGAAGCCACCATGCGGGCGCGGCATCAATTACCAAGCCGCAAAACTCGTCTGTCGAGTGCATACCTTGAGTATCAAAGCTACTTGGAAGCCCTGAAGTCCGACCCCACCACAACCCTGAAGCCGCCGCTGTTGCCAATCACGATTCGCACGGACAACGGCGAGGTGATTGGAGCCTGTGAGTATCTGAGAGCCGAGTCTTCAAAGTTTGACGATGAGACAAGCACGCTCAAGAAACAACTGCGACGCTTTGACGTGACGTGGGTTCTACTCCCACACAAAACGGGGAGATCGAGGCGCTCAAGGTATGGGCAGAAAGCCGTGCATTCCCCGCAGAGGCAACTACACGCCATGAGCAATCGAGGCGTACTCATCGAGGCTCGCACTCAAATAGAGACCGAGTTGGGAGATGGATGAAGCCGCCCTTCAAGGATGTCACCGCGGATCGGTAGGGGTGGGGGATTTCGGGGAGCCATCTCTGCCTGACGACCGACTATGTAGGCAAACATTTTTATCCCCGGTTCAAAAAACTACGGCTAGGTTCCTTTGTCTGCCCGTCTTCGTTGGACACTCCTGGCTGAACCCTTCCAACTAACGCCACATCTTGGCGGCTTTAGTCGGCACAAGAAGTGCTTTGCTCACTGAAGAGAGCACCTTTCTGCGTGGCTGGCTGCCCTTAGGCGAAGCCGCTGCCCCCCCAGCCGTCATGGGGGGAAAATCATCTAGCCGTGCAGGCTCCTGCCATTGCAACTTCCCTTCACATTCCCAAATTGGAGAACCCCATGGATCGTCCAGCACCCTGCTGTGTTTGAAAGACTGCTGTCCGCTGTCCAGGCCGCAGAACTTCTTAACCTTCACCCGAAACACTTTGCTCCTGTGGGCACGCGTTGGCAGAATCCCTTGCCTGCGGCTTGGCCGCCGCGTGAACTTTCGCGCATCGGCTCTCAATCATTGGTCCACGACGCAGTACACTGACTAGTGCCGTTCGTGCCGCCCAACCATAAAGGAGAGGCACATGAACTTATAAACGCAACACGCTATCAGCAAGGCTCTTTGACAACCGAGAAGAGGAATACCGGACCAGCCGTTTGGGTCTACCGCTGGCGAGAGCTGAGCGCGAACGGTCATCCAACACGCCGCAAGCAAATTGTTGTGGGATGAAATCGACATATCCCCTCCAAGGCTTCTGCAAAGCGCGCTGTGGAAGGGCTTCGGCTCGACATCAACATCGAGGCCGTATCTGTCGGATTTGCTACCGCTCACAGGTCGATCAACTCGTCGACCATTATCAGGCAAACGGACTTAGCATTAGCGAACGGGAAAGACGATCCGGACCAAAAGCTGTTTATGAGCATCACCTCGTCCAAAGTCTTCTGTCCAAAGTGGGGCTCGCATACGCCTGCAAGATGTGAAGGCCATTGCAGTCGAGAGATGGCTGAATGAGATGCCGCTGGCTCCGAGCACGAGGTACAAGACGAAAGAGCATTATGAGCAGTCCTTTATCAACACGCAATGCGGTACGAGTGGGCACCACGAACCCAATTAGGCTTGTGCGACAAAGTGCAATGCTCCCGCAATAGAACCCGACGTTCTCACTCCAGATGAGATTCGCAGCAATCCTTGGTGAGCTTCGGGAACCATTGCCGGACGATCGTCCTCCTCGCTTCGCCACCGGGATTAGACGCGGAGAGTTGTTTGGCTTGAAGTGGGAGGACCTTGACTTCGACGTGGCGCGAGATTCAGGATCGTTCGGTCGATCGTGGACCAAGCGATAGGTGCACACGAAAACCATGGCTTCCAACGTCCCTTCCCGACTGTCGACCTGGCTTATGCTCTCTCAGAAACTGGAGAGACGCAACCGGATTACGCCGGGTGTGCGGATTGGGTATTCGCCAGTCCTCAAGCCTTCGGGGCAAAGCCCTACTGGCCGAACACCGTTGCTCATGCGGCACGTCCTTCCAGCAGCAGAGCGGGCGGGATTACAAAACGGATTGGCTGGCATACGTTTCCGACACACGTTGGCCACACTGCTGCAATCCTCCGGCGCATCGCGTGAAGGTTACGCAGGAACTCTTGCGGCATGCCTCGCCCGTAATGACCCTGGGGACGTATGCCAAGCGGTCACGGGCGATAAGCGGGCTGCGCAAGCGCTTGTCGCTGCAATGTTCGTCCGCAACCTCGAACGCAAATCCGCAGCATTAAGGTAGCGACGCTATTGGACCTTTCTGGACCTTCGCAGTCCCGATTGGACCTTCGCACTTCGTGCTAAGTTGTTGATTTATATGGTGGGCACAGCAGGATTCGAACCTACGACTTCCACCGTGTGAAGGTGGCACTCTACCGCTGAGTTATGCGCCCATGCGCGAGGCTGCTGCCGGTCGCCGGAGAGGCCGTCGATGCTGCCGCAGCCAGCTCTCGAGCGATACCATCCGTTCGCCGCTGCCAGGGTACCATCCGCAGCGTCACGCCGCTATCGCCGGCAGCGCTGCGCGAACCCGGTAGAATAGCGGAGCCCGATGCCGTCCCTTCCGCCCACCTCCCGGCTCGAACCCCACCCAGTACCACGCCTGGCGCCCGCCGATCTCTCGATGGCGCGAAAGCCTGACGAAGCGCCGACCGCAACCTGACGCCGAAGATGGGGTTACGGAAGATATGGCTACGCTGGCGATCAATCCGGGCATCTGCGCGGGCAGTCAGGCAGCCACGTCAGACCCGGTCGCGGCACCGAGCACCTGCACGCCGACGGCGACTTCGCGGACATGGACGATGCCGCCATCATGCTCGAGCTTCGGCGCCGGCAACATGGCCGCCTTCGACTTCCTGCTGCAGAAGTACCGCAAGCCCATCATCCACTTCATGTACCGCATGGTGCACAACCAGGCGGTCGCCGAAGAGCTTGCGCAGGAGGTCTTCCTGCGGGTCTACCGCTCGCGCGAGACCTACCGCGCCGAGGCCCGCTTCAGCACCTGGCTCTACCGCATCGCCACCAACCTCGGCGTCAACCATGCCCGCGACACCCGGCACGAGCGCTCCGCCTCCACCGTCTACCTCGACGAGACCGGACGCCGAGACCGGCACCACGCCGATGTCGCCGACTCCACCCCCGGAGCCGAGGCCGCCATGCTCCGCCGCGAGCGCATGAACGCCATCCGCGAGCACGTGATGGCGCTGCCGAGCGCCAGAGCATGGCCGTGCTGATGCACAAGTACGAGGACATGGACTACAAGCAGATCGGCGACGTGCTGAAGCTGTCGCGAATCCGCCACCAAATCGCTGCTCTTCCGCGCCTACCAGACCCTGCGCGAAAAGCTGAAAGATTTTGTCTAGCCTCGAACTGCTCCGGCGAGATCTATCGCCGGATTGACAAGCAGTGACAGAGCCACACGGACAGACCTGAAGAAAGGGCGCCCATGAACTGCAAAGATTGCCAGATCGCACTGCCGGACCTGCTGCTTGACCCCGCATCGGTCGCGCGCGACCCGCGCAGAGACGCATCTTGCGGGCTGCCCGGCCTGCGCGAAGAGTTCATCTGCGCTCGCAGGCGACCTTCGCCTGCTCGACACCTGGAGGCTCCGGAGCCCTCGGCCTACTTTGATCAGCCGCTGCGCGGTCCGGCTGCGCGAAGAGCAGGCCGCGCCCGGAGGGCTGGTTCGAGCGCCTGAAGTCCCGCCTGCTGTTCAACACCGGCCGCCAGCTTCGGCCCGCGCTCGCCGGTGCGCTGGCGCTCTGCTCTGCTCATCGGCGGTGGAACCGCGCCAGGTCTCGCGGCGTGCTCCACGCCAGGCGCCAGCCGTCTCCGCCACCGTCAAGATCTGCAGATCCTCGACCGAACGAGCAGGCCTTCCAGACAGATGGATCAGCTTGCAGGACGACGGTCCGCCGACGACGGTACTGGACGGCCCGATCCAGCTAAGCGCTTGCACGTCAGCCTGCGAGCTGACATCGGAGCTGACGCAGGCAGGTGCACAAGATCGACGCCGGTCAGCACAAGGCAGGTCGAAGCCCGGTACTCTCAGCAGGATCCACGTACCGCCAGCCATCGCCTGCGATGTCGTAGGGTCGCATGCTGCATGCGGTCGTTTGCCGCGTCCACCTCACATTCCGGCACGCTCCGCGCAGGCGCGTCGGCAACGTCGCCCCGATCCGCGCCCTCACCGGCACGGCGCCGCGCAGCCCGGCCGCGCGGCTGCGGCCCAACCGCGCCGCACGCGCCCGGCGACCCGCCAGAGAGCATCAGGAGCATCTCGCCGCAGTGGATGAACCGCCACAGCAACCTTCCGTCCCCGAGCAGCAGCGTGCGCTCGAGCGGAGCCCGGCTTCCGCGAGCTTCCGCCGCAGGTGCAGCAGCGCATGCGCGACCGGCTCACCCAGCTCAACAGCATGCCTCCGGAGCAGCGCGAGCGCGTTCTTGCACCGCACCGAGGCCATGGAGCAGCTCGCACCCGGAGCAGCGCAGCAGGTCCGCGGCGCCATGCAGCAGCTCGCCAGCCTGCCGCCCGGATCGCCGCCGCGCCGTGGCACGCGCCTTCCGCGATCTCCGCAGCCTGCCTCCCGAGCAGCGGCAGGCCGCCCTCAACTCGACCGCATTCCGCAGCAGTTCTCCGACGAGGAGCGCGCCACCCTGTCCAACCTGTCATGAGCCGTACGCTCCCACCCCGGCCTCCGCCCAGCCCCCTAGGCCCGATCGGCTGATCCGCCACTGCAGCTCTTGCGCGCAGATCCCGGTCTTCAGCTCTTGAAGAAGTTCTTCGCCAGGAACAGCACATTCGCCGGCCGCTCCGCCAGCCGCCGCATGAAGTACGGATACCACTCCGTCCCGAACGGAATATACACCCGCACGCCGTACCCTCGGCCACCAGCTTCCGCTGCAGGTCGCGCCGGATCCCGTACAGCATCTGGAACTCGAACGCGCTCTTGCGGCAGCCCTGTCTCTCGCACAAACGCTCGCATCTGCTCGATGATCGCCTCGTCATGCGTCGCCATGCCGCAGAAGACGCCGCTGGTCGCCAGGTACTTCATCAGCTCGCACGTAGTTCGCGTCCACGTCGCGCCTTCTGCGGAAACGCGATCTCCGGCCGGCTCCTTGTACGCGCCCTTGCACAGCCGGATGCGGATTCCCTGCTCCACCAGCCGCTTCGCATCGTCCGCCGTGCGGTAGAGATACGCCTGCAGCACCGTGCCGACGCGCCCCGGCCAGCGCGCGTGCAGCCGCTCCGTCATCGCGATCGTCGCCTCGGTGTACGCCGAGCCTTCCATGTCGATCCGCACGAAGGAGTCCGCCTCCGCCGCATGCTCCACCATCTCGCCGACGATCGCTCCGCCAGCGCCGGGTCGATATCCATGCCCATCTGCGTCAGCTTCACGCTCACATTGGCGTTCAGCCCGCGCTCTGCAATCGCATCCAGCAGCCGGTGGTAGATCGCCGCGCTCGCCTCGCGCCTGCGCCTCGTCTCGGCACGCTCTCGCCCAGCGAGTCGAGCGACACCGCGATTCCCTCGCGGTTCACGCCGCGCGCAGCCGCGAGCGCCTCCTCCACCGTCATCCCGCGACAAAGCGGCTCGAAAGCCTCGGCCCGACCGCCGATCGCTCCGAAAACGCCGCGAACGCTCTGTTCTGCGACAGCGCGATGAAGAACGAACGCAGCACCGCACGACTCTCGCCCACGGCACACAGTCCAGGCTCCAGTACCGCATGCAGACTTCGCCCGAAAGCGCAGCACTGCGGCGCAGCTACGGCAGCGCGGCCGTACGCGACCACGCCTTCGCCCCGGCTCCACCGGCGGTGTCACCATCGCGCTCGTGTCCTTCATCGCGGCGATCGCCTCGTCGTACCGTCCGGCCAGCGAGTTCGTGCGGATCACCGCCATCTCTTCCAGCATCTTCATGCCGTCTTTCAGATAGCTCATGCGGCTGCGTTCGTCGTGCCCCCAGGTCACCGGCACCTCGCGGATCGTGTACTTCAGCTTGCGCGCGATGAACAGAATCTCCGGGTCGAAGCCCCAGCGCTCGATCCGTCTGCAGCCGGAAGATCACCTGCGCCGCCTCGCGCCTGAACGCCTTGAAGCCGCACTGCGTGTCCTTGAACGGCAGCCCCATCACGTCGCGCGTGACCGCAGTTGAAGCAGCGCCCGAAGAACTGCCGGTACAGCGGCTGATGAATCGTCTGCCGCGTCCGGTCCAGCCAGCGCGAGCCGATCGCCACATCCGCGCCCTCCGCGATCGCCGCCAGCAGCCGCTCCGCCTCTTCCATCGGCGCGGAAAGGTCGGCATCGGTGAACATGCACGATGTCGCCCGCCGCCTGCAGCAGCCCGTTGCGCACGCGAGTAGCCCTTGCCGCGATTGCCCGGGTTCTGGACCAGGTGCAGCCGCGGATAGCGCTCCATCCAGCGCTCGACGATCGCCGGCGTGTCGTCGGTCGAGCCGTCGTCGACCACCAGCACTTCGGCATCCCAGCCCTGCGTCTCAACGCACGCCATCACGCGCTCCAGCGTCGCCTCAATGCGCGCGCTCTCGTTGTACGCCGGAATCACGATGCTGAGCTGCGGATGTGCCATCTCGTCGTCACGTCCTCGGTCGTACTTGCTAGACTCGAGCCGATGCCTCAATGTCGGCGGATCGTCCCGGCAGCCGCGCGTTCATCATACTGCAACTATTGGACGCTTGAATACGTGCGTAACGATTCCGCATCACAGTCTGCACACCGACCGCGCTCATGCGGACCGCTGCTAAACTCCTCACCATGCCGGAAGAGTCTGCCACCCGCCGCCTCCCCCGCCCCCACCTCCGCCATGCCGCAGCCTCCTCCGCCGTCGCCTCAGCCTCCACCCTGCCGCCGCAGGCCTACGCGCAGTCGCCCTATAGCCCACCGTATGCGCGCCCTGCCGCCCCGCGCACGCCGCGCTCGCCCTGGTTCTGGTCGCTGATCATCGGCGGACTCTTCGCCGTGCGTCGCGCTGCCTGTTCTGGGCCATCGTCTGGACCGCCATGCGCAGTCGTCAACGGCGACGGCCAGCTCCGCCTTCGGCGGCAGCCAGCATCGCCGTCATCGACATCGACGGCGTCATCCTCGACGCCGACAAGATCGACACCCAGCTGC
Organism: uncultured Acidobacteriaceae bacterium; assembly: GCA_963752655.1. Lineage (GTDB taxonomy): Bacteria > Acidobacteriota > Terriglobia > Terriglobales > Acidobacteriaceae > Edaphobacter. The sequence goes on along the minus strand of CAVVZK010000006.1, from coordinate 138,615 downwards.
GCAAGTTCGGCGACGACTCCTCCGTCAAAGCCATCATCCTGCACATCAACTCCCCCGGCGGCGGCGCCGCGCCTCGCAGGAGATCTACCACGAGGTCCTGCGCGTCCGCCAGGAGAAGCACAAGAAGATCGTCGCCTCGGTCGAGTCGCGTCGGCGCCTCCGGCGCCTACTACATCGCCAGCGCCTGCGACAAGATCTACGCCAACGACGCCTCCGTCGTCGGCTCCATCGGCGTCATCATGGAGTGGACCAACTACGGCGACCTCATGCGCTGGGCCAAGCTCAAGACCGTCGTCATCCATGCCGGCGAGCTGAAGGACGCCGGCGACCCCACCCGCGACATGACCCCGAAGGAAGCAGGCCTACTTCCAGTCGCTGGTCGACAACATGTACGGCCAGTTCGTCCACGACGTCGCCACCGGCCGCCACACCACCGACGACAAGATCCGCCCGCTCGCCACCGGCCAGGTCTGGACCGGCCAGCAGTCGCTTCCGCTCGGCCTGATCGACAAGATCGGCGGCTTCCGCGTCGCCCTGATCGACACGGCACGCGATCCGTCGGCATCAACGGCGAGCCGACCGTCGTCCGGCCCGCCAGCGACAAGAAGGGCCTCTCGCCGCTCCTGACCTCGCGACGCCGACGACCTGTTCCCCAACCCCAGCCAACTGCTCAACCAGCGCCCCCGGCTTCTACTTCATGTGGAAGTAGCTGCAGCCGGCTCGTCCGTGGTATGCCTGTAGCCGGTACGGCAACCGTCGGGCCTTCGAGCCTCCGCCGCGATCACCTCTTCAGCCCGTCGCACGTCCTCTCAGCGCTGTCGCTGTGACTCGGTCGAATCGCTCCCGTCGTCAAGAAAAGTTACCTTCCTCCCCAACTTCCCCGCATCTCACACTTGCACAAGACTTTTTGTCCGCAGGCAGCCGTTCTCAGCCCTCGGGACATCTCATCCTGTATTGCGATCCCGTAGCCACGGAGGGAACCACAATGCCCGCGCCATCCTCTCCACGCGAAAGGAATCCAACGATGACCAAGGCCGACCTCGTCGACAAAGTCACCGGGCTTGGTGACCTGACGCGGCGCGACGGCGAGATCATCGTCGACACGCTGTTTGAGGCCGTCATCGGCGCGCTCAAGTCCGGCGACAAGATCGAAATCCGCGGCTTCGGCAGCTTCCGTACCCGTCAGCGCAACGCCCGCGTCGGTCGAAACCCCAAGACCGGCGACAAGGTCGAAGTCCCCGCGAAGCGTGTCCCTTCTTCAAGCCCTCGAAGGAGCTTCGCGACACCGTCAACAGCAGACCCACGGCGGCGAGATCGACGTCCACCTCGCCGCCCAAGGTCGAAAAGGCGATCGAGAGGCGATCGACCCGCACCATCCTCCGGCGATGTAAGCAGCGTCACTCTGCAGTAGTCTCACGCCTCCCTCTCATGCCTAACACACAGCCGATCATGCAGAGCGCCTCCCCCTCACAATTGCTATTCTGTCGTCACAGCCCTTCTTTCGATCGCACGTGGCCTCTCACGGCCCGTCCTCCTGCACGGCCCTCCAGAGGACACCCCGCCATCCCGATCCCGCGACCCCCGTGCAGGTCGACAACGCCGCTCTCAACGGCTAAGCCCGACGACAAACAGGTCCCCGAGGCCAACCCCGCCCGGCCGACGGTCACCAACCCCGCCCACATCCCACCCGTCGGCTACCTCCAGTTCGAGCAGGGCTTTCTCTACGCCACCGCCTCCCCCGGCGGCGTCGCCCACCAGCTTTCAGTCGTTCAAACCACCAAGCTCGCCGTTCACCCTCGCCTTATGTTCCAGGTCCTCTCCCAGCCGTTCGCCGCGACCCGTCTCATCAACCCCGATGAGCCCGAGACCTCGAGCCGCGACACCGGGCGATCTGCTACTCGGCGTTCAGGGACTCCTGCTCCTCGAGTCCGGTCTCCGCCCTACCGTCGCGCTCGGTTATAACCGCCGCGTCCGCTCCGGCTCCGCGGCCGACATCGACATCGGCAGCTATGGCCAGTCCGCCAACCTCCTCATCAGCGGAGACCTCGGCGAGTTCCACTACGACTCAAACTTCGGCGTCGCCGAGCAGCTCGACACCAGGTCGCCCAAACTTCACACGTCGCCGCAAGCCTCTCAAGACACCCAGCCTACGCTTCGGCGAGCGCATACACCATTCCGCTCTCCGTCACCCATGACCTTCTTCCGGAGCGCTTCCACAACAACATCGACGTCACCGGCGAGCTCTGGCACGTCACCCAGCCACTTGTCTCCACCAGCCACTCCGGGCTCCCCAGCCGCCGCAGCAACGCCGTAGGGGCGCTCTTCGCCGTTGGCTATGCTGTCCAGCCAAACCTCGTCGTGGACGCCGGCTTCGATCACGGCCTCACGTCCACCTCTACCGACTGGCAGGCTTCGCGGGCTTCACCTATCTCCTGCCACACCGCCTGTGGCCCCACGAAGTCGTTGGCAATCGCTCCCGCGGTCATCATCACCGCCGTTAACACTGCTTCACTCTGCCGAGTCCAAGCAGTTCCCGCTATTCGCTGTACGGTACCCAAAACCCAGCTCCGAACTTCGCGCCGGCCTCCTCTGCCGCCCCACGGCGTCGGCCACCTTTCCCATGTCCTTCCAGATCCGCAGGGCTACGGCATTCATGTACAGTCGGCGGACCTCCTCGCGCCTCCCCTCGCTCCACATACACGCTGATCTCGCGAAAGAGGTCCTCCTGCCCCGTCTCGACCAGGTACTTCCCCATGCTCACCGCGGGCAGTTCTCCGGATCTCGTACCTCTTCCACACCCTGCCGGACCACCCAGTACTTCCCTTCGCCGCGTCCCCTGTCTCGGCCCCACCCATCACCTCATCCCGTTCACTCATACCAGCTATTATCCTTTGGCCTCGCGTTCGTGCCCTACCCGGACTCAAGCATCACCCCGATCGCACCCATCATTCGCCCCGCCTTGCCCATTTCGGCCCGATGCGAAAAGTACTTCGCTGCCCGGCGTCGTCCCGGGCACAGGCAGAACACTCCCCCAGCACCGTTACCGCGTTCGTCGGAACTCCTGCATCCAGCATCTGCCGCCGGTTCGCCTCCCACAGGTTCAGGAACTCCTCTTCGCCTCGCCTCTGAAAAGCTCCGCCCCATATCCGAACTCCTTCACAAACTCTGACCGGACCTCCTCACCCACGGCGTAACAGCAAGGGCCATCGAGGGACCGACGGCACCCACGATGTCGCCCGGCCCCGTTCCATACTCTTCGCGCATGCGGGCAATTCCCTTCTCTACAATCCGCGCTCTCGTCCCCCTCCACCCGGCATGGAAGGCGCCCACCACCCGCCGCTTACTCAGCCAACAGCACCGGGACGCAGTCCGCCACCTGTACCCCGAGCACCATCCCCGGCATGTCCGTCATGAGGCCATCCCCCTCGAGAACCGCCCTCCCATGCTCCGTCCCGAATGGCCCCTTGCCCTCCCGCACTGCCTGGATCCCATCGCCATGCACCTGCCGCATCGTCACCAGGGAATCCGCACATCCACCGTCGAGATCACCACAGATTGCCACGAGAAAATGACGGCGATTCTCCCGTACATTCGCGTCCTCGTCCTCCTCCTTCCACCCTAGATTCAGAGACTTACCGCCAAAAGCTGAAGAACTCCCACCACGACGTCCACTGAACCCGGCTTGCAACCACCCGAACCTCTCCCAGCCCGGCACCCCCACCTGATCGCCAATCCTTCTCCCCTCGTATGTGTCCAGATTTCAACAACTTAAACGACCGCAAAGAAAATTTGAAGCGCGACCGACAAATCTGCATCCACTCCATTGCACCCGTAAGATACCGCGAATCGCATCAAAGAGGCATCGTGCCCACTCTCACCACCCAACTCCTCCGGTCCCGCATCGGCAAGGTCTGCGTTGCTGTTACGGGCTCCACCCCTGCCGAAATCATTGAAAAGATTGAGGCTACGGTAAAAGACAATCTATTCATCGAAGTCCGTTTAGACTACCTTGAGGCTCCTGCAGCAGCCCTTCGAGCCCTCAAGATCTTCCTTTCTGGAAATCAAACCGTCACCGCAATCGCGACCTGCCGTCGAGTAGCAGACGGAGGAAAATTCAAAGGAACGGCGAACGAGGAGCAAGACCTTCTTCGTCGGGCAGCTGAATCTGGCTTTCACATGTCGACTTGTCCCTCGAGTCGGCAGAATCCCTCAAGGCGGCGGACCTCGAACGACTCCGCCAGACCGGCGCGTCGATCATTATCAGCTATCACGACTTCACCTCGACCAATGACCTGGACGCCATCTACGACCGCATCCGTCCGTTTGCGCCGGACTTCTTCAAGATCGTCCCTACTGCGAAGTCTCTGACCGACAATGTCACTCTGATGCGTTTCCTGGAGCGATGAACGAGTCCACCAATGTCGTCGGAATCTGCATGGGCGAGGCCGGCATCATCTCACGCGTCCTTGGGGTGAGGGCCGGCTCAGCTTTCACTTTTGCGGCAGCAAGACACGGAGAGGAGACAGCACCCGGCCAGATCACGGCTCGATCTCTGTTGGATACCTACCGAATCGACGAGGTTGATGCCGCGACGAAGGTCTACGGAGTAGCCGGAAACCCCATCACTTCACTCACTCTCGCCTCTGATGATGAATGCGGCCTTCAAACGCGAGAAGCTGAACGCCGTCTATCTCCCGCTGCAGACGGCAAAGACAAGCGACCTCTTGCGATTGATCCAGGAGATCCCCCTTCAAGGCCTCAGCATCACGATGCCTCTCAAGCAGGAATTCTCTGACCTATCTCGAAAAGACCGATCCGCTATCGGCCCAGATCGGCGCCTGCAACACACTTCTTCGTGCCCCGGACGGCAAACTGTACGGGTTCAACACAGACGTTGCTGGTGTCATCGGCTCCGCTTGAAAAGCGCATGAGTCTAAAGGGGTCAAAGGTCCTTGTCCTTGGTGCTGGTGGAGCGGCCCGCGCGGCAGTCTTTGGGCTTCGTGATAAGGGCGCGGATGTCTCCATTCTGAACCGCACCATGGAGACTGCGCAGAAGTTGGCCCGGCAATCGCATTCTAAGATCATCAAGAAGGAGGCTCTCGCGAAAGCCAAGTTCGATGTCATCATCAATGCCACGCCCATAGGAATGAAAGGCTTCAAAGGAGCGCCACTTCTCGACGCCGATGACCTTAGAGCCGGACTTGTCTTCGACCTCGTCTATAACCCGGTCGATACACCACTCGTGCGTATGGCTCGCCAGCAGAATATCCCGGTCATCACCGGTCTTGAGATGTTTGTGCAACAAGGCGCACGCCAGTTCGAAATCTGGACCGGGAAGCCAGCTCCCGAAGATGACATGTTGCGGGTCGTAGTGCACGCCCTTCGGCGAGAGGCAGAAGCGACATCACCCCTCCCCATCGAGCCTGCAAGTCCACGGGAAGCGACAAAGGTACAACCACGGAACTCGAAGAACTCAGAGGCAGCTACGCCAAAGCGGATGAAAGCATCCTGACCATAACTGTCCAATCAGGATGCACTGATCCACCCACCGTAACGGTCCTCTTCTAAGAGGGCTAGGTGTGTTGCAAACGCGAGGACGCGATCTTCTCCTCCGCTTTGCGGGTTATCGCGTTCGCCTCGTCATAGCATCGGCCGTCATCTCCCGCCTCCGCCCACATCTTTGCACCCGCTTGCAGCTCCTGCTCCGCCTCTGGGCGATTGATCTCCTCTGGCCGCAGCGCTTCCTCGGCCAGGATAGTCACGCGTTCCGGCAGCACCTCAACGAAACCCCAGGCCACGAAGAACCTCTGATCGCCCGAGGATCCGCCGTGAAGACGCACTTCGCCGGCCCCAAGTTCCGCCAGCAGAGGCGCGTGACCATAGAGAGCTTCAAGATATCCCGAAGAGCTCGGAAGCTCCACCGCGTCTGCCGTCGCATCTACGAGGACGCGGTCCGGCGTCACCAGACGAACCGTCAGCTTGCCTTCAGTGGATGCGTTCGTGGTCGTCTCTGCCATAGTTATGCCGTCTGCTTCATCTTTTCCGCTGCGGCAAGCACTTCTTCAATGCCGCCTTTGAGGTAGAAGGCCTGCTCCGGGATGTCGTCATGCTTGCCGTCGATGATCTCCTTGAAGCTTCGGACCGTGTCGGCGACCTTCACGTAAGCGCCTGGAATTCCCGTGAAGATTTCGGCGACGTGGAAAGGCTGCGACAGGAAGCGCTGAACCTTGCGCGCGCGGGCCACGGTGATCTTGTCTTCTTCCGAGAGCTCGTCGATTCCGAGGATTGCGATGATGTCCTGAAGGTCCTTATACCGTTGCAGGATTCGCTTTACGCCTTGTGCCACGTCGTAGTGCTCCTGCCCGACAATCCGGGGAGAGAGGATCCGCGAGGTCGAGGCGAGAGGGTCCACCGCGGGGTAGATACCTAGCTCTGATAATGGTCGCGAGAGCACAGTTGTGGCGTCTAGGTGAGCAAAGGTGGTCGCGGGAGCAGGGTCAGTAAGATCGTCAGCCGGCACATAAACAGCCTGCACCGAGGTGACAGAACCCTTCTTCGTCGAGGTAATCCGTTCCTGCAGCTCGCCCATCTCCGTCGCCAGATTAGGTTGGTAGCCGACCGCAGAAGGCATCCGACCAAGAAGCGTCGATACCTCTGACCCCGCCTGGGTGAAGCGAAAGATGTTGTCGATGAATAGAAGCGTATCGGCGCCCTCCTGGTCGCGGAAATATTCCGCTACGGTCAGCCCCGTAAGAGCAACTCGAAGGCGCGCACCTGGCGGCTCGGTCATCTGCCCGTAGATGAGCGTTGCTTTGCTCTTTGAAAAGTCCTTCAGGTCGATGACACCCGACTCCTGGAACTCGACCCAAAGATCATTTCCCTCACGTGTACGCTCCCCGACCCCGGCAAACACCGAGAAGCCGCCGTGCTTGGAAGCCACATTGTTGATGAGCTCCTGGATCACGACGGTCTTGCCGACGCCGGCTCCTCCGAAAAGGCCGATCTTCCCGCCCTTCAGGAAGGGCTGGATTAGATCAATGACCTTGACGCCTGTCTCAAACATCTCTTCCGATGTGGACTGCTCGTCGAACGCGGGAGCTTGCCGATGGATCGGCAGATGTACCGCGGCATTCACTGGACCAAGCTCGTCAACTGGCTGCCCAAGTACGTTCAGAACGCGGCCCAGGGTCTCCCGCCCCACAGGCACCGTGATACCTGCACCGGTATCGACCGCCTTCATCCCGCGTACCATGCCCTCGGTGGCCTCCATCGCGATGCATCGTACGCGACCCTCACCCAGGTGCTGTTGTACCTCGACGACGACGTCGAGCGGCGTAGGGATGTTGAAGCCTTCGCTCGAAATGCGCAGCGCCTGAAAGATAGGCGGCATGTGCTTCTCTTCAAACTGAACGTCAACGGCGGGTCCGCTGATCGAGATGACTTTTCCGATATTCTCTGCCATAGCTCTCTTTCGTTACAGCGCCGAGGCGCCACTCACAATCTCAATAATCTCTTTGGTGATTGCCGCCTGCCGAACGCGATTCATCGTCAGCGAAAGCGCGTCGATCATGTCCCCGGCATTGTTTGTAGCCGAATCCATCGCAGTCATACGTGCTGCGTGCTCCGCCGCAACGCTCTCGAGCAGCGCATGGAAGATCTGTGTCGCAACATATCTGGGCATCAGGTGGCGAAACAGCTTCTCAGGGTTCTGGTCGAAGATGTAGTCGACCTCGGCGGTCCCGAACTTCTTCGCCTCCGCCTCCATCTCGGTCTCTTCCGCCTCGTCGACACTCACACCGGAGGTCTGTGCCGCTCTCGCGGCCGCGTCCCTCTCCTCATCCGTCATCTCCCGCGAAGCGGCCAGCTCATGACTCCCGAGCTTCCGTATTGGCAGTAACCGTTCCACGACAACACGCTGGGCAATCACAGACTTGAACTCGTTGAAGACCAGGTACACCGCGTCAATCTCCGCCCGCTCGTACCGCTCAACGATCGACTGGCTGACCTTGGTGACCTCCCTGAACTCAGGGTTTGCCAACAGACCCGTATGATCTCCAGTGATCTCTATCGGCTCTGCACGGTGTCGGACATTCTCGTAGTGAGTCGAAAGGTCGTTATCGTAGTGCTCTTCCGTGCGCTCGTACTTCGCGTCGGGATAGCGTTTGCGATACGTATCCCGTGACTTCCTGCCTATTGGCTCGATATCAATAGTCTGCCCCTGCGCCCTGCGATCATCAATAAAACTCTGTGCCGCTTTCATGATGTTGGAGTTGAACGCCCCCGCAAAGCCTTTGTCGCCCGCGACAACGACAACCAGAACATTCTTTTCCTCACGCTCAACCAGGAGTGGGTTCATGATGTCCCCGGTCGAATCGTTGTAGAGATCTGTCCTGCGCACCAGCGACTCGAGAACGTTCGTCAGCATCTGCGCGTACGGCCGTGCATGCATCGCGTGCTCCTGCGCACGACGAAGCTTGGCCGCTGAGACCATCTTCATGGCCTTGGTGATCTGCCGCGTGTTCTTCACACTGCGAATGCGGCGCCGAAGATCGAGTACGTTTGCCATTGGTCTACGCCTTTGCGGGCTCCGCCTCGCTCGCGGCTTGCTTCGGCACACCTGCCGTTGGAGCATCGGGCTGGCCCTGCTTCTTCCTGTCGCCACGCTCCGCAAGGAAACCCGTCTTGTAGTCGTTTACTGCGGCGGTCAGCTTGGCTTTCAGATCATCGTCGAGCGCTTTCTTGGTGCCGATATCGCTCAACACCGAAGCCGACGATCCCTCAAGATACTTGTAGAATCCATCCTCAAAGGCGCGCAGGTCAGAGACTTCGACGTTGTCCAGCAGGCCGTTCGTTCCGGCAAACAGAATGGCCACCTGCTTCTCGAAAGGAAGCGGCTGAAACTGCGGCTGCTTCAGCAACTCGGTCAACCGCTGTCCGCGACTCAACTGCTGCTGAGTGACCTTGTCGAGATCTGAACCGAACTGAGCAAAGGCAGCGAGCTCACGATACTGCGCGAGATCAAGCTTCAACGTAGCTCCAACCTGCTTGGTGGCCTTGGTGGCCGCAGCAAATCCTACCCGCGAAACCGATAGTCCAACGTTGACGGCAGGACGTACGCCTGAATTGAAAAGATCCGTCTCGAGAAAAATCTGACCGTCGGTGATCGAGATCACGTTGGTGGGGATGTAAGCCGACACGTCCCCGGCCTGAGTCTCGATGATCGGCAATGCCGTCAGCGAACCGCCGCCGAGCTTCTCGGAAACCTTGGAGGAGCGCTCAAGCAGGCGCGAATGAAGATAAAAGACGTCACCTGGGTACGCCTCGCGACCCGGCGGACGACGAAGCAGAAGCGAGATCTCGCGATAGCTGGCCGCATGCTTTGAAAGATCGTCATAGATCACCAGCGCATGCTTGCCGTTATCTCTGAAGTACTCACCGATCGCGGTCGCCGCAAATGGCGCGAGGTACTGCATGGGTGCCGGCTCGGAGGCTGTCGCCGCAACCACCACCGTGTATGCCATGGCCCCAAACTTCTCAAGCGTCTGGACCACCTGCGCGACAGACGATCGCTTCTGCCCGATAGCGCAGTAGATGCAGATCAGATTGTTCTTCGCAGAATTGATGATCGTGTCGAGCGCGATTGCCGTCTTTCCTGTCTGACGATCTCCGATCAGCAGTTCGCGCTGACCACGACCGATGGGGATCATCGTGTCGATCGCCTTGATGCCGGTAGCCATCGGCTCACGAACACTCTGACGGTCGATGACGCCCGGCGCGAGGCGCTCCACGGGAAGACTTTGATCGGTGTTGATCGGACCCTTATCGTCGATCGGCTCCCCGAGAGCATTGACCACGCGGCCGATCATTGCCTCCCCCACCGGCACCGACATGATCTTCCCCGTTCGCTTGACCTCATCGCCCTCGCTGATCTGGGTGTAATCGCCAAGCAACACGGCGCCCACCTGATCCTCATCCAGGTTCATCGCGAGACCGGCGACGCCATGAGGGAACTCGATAAGTTCGCCCGCCATCACCTTGTCCAGACCGTGAACGCGGGCGATGCCATCCCCTAGCGAGATAACCGTGCCTACCTCGTCCACCTGGATGCGCTGCTCGTAGTTCTCGATCTGCTGTCGAAGCAGCTCGGTTATCTCATCAGCCTTGATTGCGTGTCCCTGTGCCATAGTTCTCTTATCCTGGTCTTACGAAAATCCTGAAGGGTGCGTGGGTTCCTGCCCGCCTGTCTCAGACTACCTGAGCTGCCGTCAGCCGCTGCTTCAGCTCTGCCAACTGGGCCTTTACAGATCCGTCGTAAACGGTCGACCCGATCTTGACGACCGCTCCACCCAACAACGTTGGGTCTTGTCGATAGCTCGCACGTACGTTGCCGCCGGCCATCTTCGCTACCTTGGCCTCAAGCTCAGCACGGTCCGCCTCATTCAAGGCAAGCGCACTCGTGATCTCTGCCTCGACCATCCCGGCCTGCGCGTCCGCAACGGTCCCATATTCAGCAAGAATCTCGCCCAACTCCGCCAGTCGCTGATGTTCCATAACGACCGCAATGAAGTTCCGCACCTGGGGAAACATCTTTATCCGGCCGGCGATCGCGTCAAGGATCCGAACCTTCTGATCCTGCGAGATGGACGGGTTCATCAGCATCTCACGCAGCTCCCTGCTGCCGTCAAAAGTCGCTGCGAAGTCGGCCATCTGCTGCTGGGCGGCTCCGCTATCCAGGTTTGCGGCCTGGGCGGCCTGGGCAAAGGCCCGCGCATAACGTGAAGAAAGGACCGACATTTAGTTCTGCCCTTCCTTCTCGTCGCCTGCCATCAGCCGCCGCGCAAAGCTCTGCACAAGAAGGCGATCTGTCTCTGCCGTCACCACTAGCTTCTTTGCAGCCTGGTCAATGGCGAGCTCGGCTGCAAACTGCTGAATCTGGCGCCGGGCCTGGGAAGTCGCGGCTGCGATCTCCTGCTCGGCACCGGCCAGTATCTTCTGCTTTTCGTCTTCGACCGCGATCCTGAATCGTCGCTCTTCGGCCGTCGCATCGCTCTCCGCCTGCGTCTTCATCGCCGCGATCTGATCATCAAGCTTGCTGAGACGATCCTCTACGCTGTTCATCCGCGCCGCCGCCTCTTCCGTGGCCATGCGTGCGTCAACAAGATGCTTCTGGATCAGGCCAGTTCTGCTGCGGAAGGTCTTTGGCAGCGATCTCGAAAGAAACAATCCAACCAGGCCCGCCAGCAAGACAAAATTGACGAGTTCAAAGGTCGTCGCAGCCTGCTCCGCGTTGAGCCCAAGCTTGGCACCAAGCGTCTTCACAATGGCCGAGTGCTTGTACGCATCGTTCTCGTCCACCTCTTGGCCGTTCTGCTCAGGCCGCTGTGCTTCCGGCGTGCTGTTCTGGCCGCTCGAACTCGACTGATTTGGTTCTGAGACCTGCGCGTTCATCCTTCTGGCGGTCGGAGTAATCACCACCACGAACGTAATAAGCAACGTCCTGAACGGCGCTCCGCCGAACCGCATGCCTCGCCGAGAAATTGTCACTGGCCCACCTCCGGCAGCGAAACACCTCTTGGAAGTACAGCCTTTAGGATCCTGCCGCTCAGTTCATCACTGGTCGCTTCAATCTGTATCCGCGCAGCCGCAGCGCTCTCCTCGATCTCGCGACGTGCATTCTTGATACGGTCCTGCGTCAGTTGCCGGACCTCGTTGAGGGCGATCTCTCGCTCCTCGCTCCAACGCTTCAATCTTTGCTCCCTGCTAGCGAAAAGCTCGGCCTTGGCTCCACGCAGCTTGTCTTCGTACACGGAGGTCTCGGCCTCGGCTGCGGCCAGCGCACCGCGCGCCTGCTCGACCGCACCGGTTGTCCGGATCCGCCGCTCGTTCAGCATCTTCTCCAGAGGATGTCTTACCAGCGCCTCGTATGCCGCAATCAACAGCACAAACAGGATCACCGTCGGCACAGAGCCGAGCACAAGTCCGCCGAGTTGATGAAAGATTTGATCCATTCGTGTAATTGGACGCCTGATGCGTCGGAGATGCATCCCGCACCACACCTCCCAGGCTCTACCGGGTGGCAGGCTGAAGAGCTAACGGATAGGCCGGAATACATCTCCTTTCTAGCAAAGCGGTCTCTTGAGTGTCAAACGTGCGTGTTCGATATCCGAACATGTCGTCCGAAGAACGCACCATGTTTCGACCTAGACCTGCGGGAACCTTTGTCAGCCGACCGCTCCCGACCTACGCCTTCGCCGGAGCATGTGACAGCTCCGAGGTCTCCTCCCGAAGCTGGAATCGGCGGTAACGATTCAGCAAGGAACCCGGGCCAACCGCAGTCAGGTAAGCAAGATTGCCCTCAAAACGCTTCTCTTCGATCGTCGCTCCGGCCTCGAGAGCCGCCATCGCACGTCCCTCGGACTGGGGAAGTCGGAACTTCACCACAAGAAGCGGATCTTCGGTCAGCGACGCGTCGATCGCCTCCAGAAGCTGGGTCATACCCGTGTGCTCAAGACCAGAGACGGGGATCGTCCCAGGTCTGTCGAAAAGATGACGCTCCCCATCCGGTACGCGATCAATCTTGTTCAGAACCTCCAGCACCGGTGTGTCCTTCACATCAAGCTCTGCCAGGACCTGCTGTACCTGCTCGCGCTGCTCATCCCGCAAAGGACTCGAAGCATCCTGAACGTGAAGAAGGAGCTCCGCACGCTCAACCTCTTCGAGCGTCGCTCGGAAGCTCGTCACCAGCGTGTGGGGAAGATCGCGAATAAATCCCACCGTATCGGAGAGCAGAATCTTTCGTCGGGATGGCAGCTTCAGCTGCCTGAGCTTTGTGTCCAGTGTCGCGAACATCCTTGACGACTCGAGCACTCCTGCCTCCGTCAGCGCGTTGAACAGGGTGCTCTTACCCGCATTGGTATACCCCACCAGTGCCACCACGGGTACCGGGACCCCCTCCCTCCGCTGTCTCTGCTGCCTCCGAATGCGGCGCACCGCTTCCAGCTGCTCTTTCACATGGTCAATGCGCAGATTAATCTTTCGGCGATCAGTCTCAAGCTTTGTTTCGCCAGGTCCCCTGGTTCCGATACCACCACCCAGCTGGCTCATCGCCTTGCCCCGCCCGGCAAGTCGCGGCAGCTGATATTCAAGCTGGGCCAGCTCAACCTGCAGCTGTCCCTCGCGAGTCCTTGCATGCCGAGCGAAGATGTCGAGGATCAACTGGGTCCGGTCGATCACCCGGCAGGGCAGCCGGTCATCGAGGTTTCGAAGCTGTGACGGTGTCAGATTATGGTCGAAAAGGACCAACTGCGCCCCTGTGGAGGCCACAACACCCTCGATCTCATCGAGCTTGCCCTGCCCGACCAGGGTCGCCGGATCGGGTCGCGCGCGTCGTTGGTGCAGAGTCGCGGCTACAACGGCGCCGGCACTCCGAGCAAGCTCCTGAAACTCCCCAACAGCGGCGTCGATCTCGTCATCGGACGAATTGAGGGAAGAGGTTTCCTCTGTTGGCGCCGCATCCTCACCCATCAAGCTCGCCGCCGCACTCCGCGCCAGCTTAGCCGCAGGCGTCAGTTGACGTCGTTGTCCTGTGAAATGTACGGCCACCAGAACTGCCTTTTCGCCGTCGCCCCTTTCACCCGAGGGCTCCTCGGATGGCCTTCCGCCCGCCGGGTCCAACGCGTCCTTCTTGCCTACGCTTGGCCCAGTGCCCAACTCCTGTCGTCGCGGCAAGTCTAGTTACCGCCCTGCGTTCCAGAGGGCTCCGAGGCTGGAGCACCAACGCCCGCGGGTCGGTGCTGCTCGGCCCGCGGCTCCGGCCGTGCATCCCCGTGCGTTGCCCCACGACCACTTACCACCGTCGAGATGGCGTGCTTGAAGATGAGCTGCTCCTGGCTGTTGTTCTCGAGCAGAACGGAATACTTGTCAAACGACCGAATTCTTCCCGTAAGCTTCACGCCGCTCACCAGGTAGATCGTGATAGGGCTCTTGTCCTTGCGGACCGTGTTCAGAAATGTGTCTTGAATATTCTGTGCCGGCTTTGAATCCATGGGGCCGATCTCCTCTTTCTCTGTTTGGCTTTATTCGAGCTCTGCCGTGCCGCAACGCATTCCAGCAAGCCATGGGATCCACGATGACACCAGGGGATCAAGGTCCTCCACAATACGATCATCAACCTCACATTTCAACCGGGATCCAGCAAGCCAGACCGGTGGGAAATAAAGCCACATCCTCAAAAGAGCCAGTCAAATCTGAACCTTAGACGTTTACGATAACCCGAGTGACCGGACAATCCCGACAAAATGTTGTGATGCTGGATCTCGCCCGGCAGTTCGCCGGAATACGCGAAGAGATCATGGCAGCCATCGAACAGGTCTGCGACTCTCAGCAATTCATCCTGGGCCCGCAGGTCGCCAGCTTCGAGATCGCCGCCGCCATGGCCTGCGACGCTCCCCACGCCATCGGCTGCGGGAGCGGAACCGATGCCCTTTGGCTCGCGATGGCTGGTGCCGGAATCGGCCCAGGCGATGCGGTCATCACCTCGCCCTTCAGCTTCTTCGCAACCGTGAGTTCCATCCTGCGGTGCGGTGCCAAACCCCTGCTGGCCGATATCGACCCCGACACCTACAACCTCTCCCCGGCCGCAGCAGCCGCCGTTCTCGCCCGCGGAGGTTCCGACTCGGCCAGGGTCCGGGCCATCATGCCAGTCCACCTCTTCGGCCAGTGTGCCGACATGGATGCCTTCCACGAACTCCAGGAGAAACACGGCCTTCTCCTCATCGAGGACGCCGCGCAGGCATTCGGCGCAACCTGGCGGGGTACACCGGCAGGCGCCCTGGCAGACGCTGCCGCATTCAGCTTCTACCCCACAAAGAATCTCAGCGCCATGGGCGACGCAGGTCTCGTCACCACGTCCTCGGCCGCCATAGACGAGCACTGTCGCATGCTTCGGGCCCATGGGATGCGGCGCCGCTACTTCCATGACGAGCTGGGCTGGAACTCGCGCCTGGACAGCATTCAGGCCGCTATTCTCGAGGTTAAGCTTCGCCACCTTCCGCGCTGGAACCAGCAACGCCGCGACGTCGCCGATCGCTACAACCAGCTCTTCGAGCACGCAGGCCTAGCTACCTCCTCCCCAGGCAGCGGTGCCAGCGACGGCATCGTTCTTCCCTTCACCGATCCCCGGGCAACTCACGTCTTCCACCAGTACGTAATCCGGGCGGCCAAAAGAGACCAGCTTCGCCAGCACCTGGCCAGCCGAGGAATCGCCAGCGAGGTCTACTACCCCCTCTCCCTTCATCAGCAGATTGCTCTCGCTCCCCTCGGCTACAAGACCGGAGACTTCCCCGTGAGCGAGGCCGCCGCCCTGGAGGTTCTTGCCCTCCCCATCTATCCCGAACTGCGTCCGGACGAGCAGCAGACCGTGGTGGACGCCATCGGCGACTTCTACGCCTGAGCTCGCTCCCTAACGCCGTCTCCTGCTCTTCTTCTCTTCCACCGGATGCGGATGGGCCGGCTCTGGCGAAGTAGAGTTCGGCGCAACGATGCGTCGAACCAGATTCCCTTCCAGTCGATAGGTCCTCACCATCGTCTGCGTGGGAACAACAGCACCCGTCGTCCGATCCGGAACAACGGCCGGAGCATCTGCAGTCAGGACCCGGTAGCTGAACGTTGGTGCCTGCACCCCCGCGGCTGCCGCCTTCGCATACGGGTCCGTTGCGAGCTTGAGTTCGACTGGGAGATACCCCTCGATATTCCTCTCCCGGAACCCCGTCTCATACCGATGCTTCTTCACGTTCCAGATGAACACCCGCACCTGGTCGAAATCGTAGGGCAGCCCCGATTGGTAAGGGCTCAAGACCGTGACATACTCCGGCACATCCTTATCTTCCATAGCAGCCTCAGGATCGTTGACCTTTGTCAGGACATACGCACCCACAATCCGTTGCCCCTCCGAGTACCGCGTCAGCGACTCCGGCGCGTCCACGTCCATCATGCGACTCAACAGCCACCCCGTCCGGCCCTGGGAGTCGCGCACCAGCCACCAGTCCTCCATCAGCGGACCCGTCTGGACAGGTGCGACCATCAGCTTCTTGCCCCCTGACCTCCTCTGCGGTACGGGAGCCGGCACAACCGCGACCGCCGCCGCAGCCTTCTGTCCAGGTGGCAAAGCCTTCTCAAGCGTCGCCCGCCGCAACAGCTTCAGCTTTTCGCCCTCGGGCAAGCGGTACAGCTTCTCCGTATCCCGTCCCGGCTTCAAATGCATGTACACGTCGTCGCGAACCACGGCGGAGGCCACCGACGGATCCTTCCCATGCTCGGTCTTCATGCCCTCAAAGCCGTCCGCGACCTCCTGCGTCACGACTACTTTCTCGTCGATCCACCCCGTCTCGCCCTTTGCCGTCTGAACCCGCAGAAATCTTCGGCCGCGCTCAAGCACCTCGAGACGATCCCCGTTCTCCACGGTTCCAGTACGGTTCGACACCGCCGCCACGCGATCCCGAAGATAGGTCTGCTTCACGGTCACGTAGACGTACTGCTTCTCGATCTTCGCCCGCAGATGCGAGCACCCGGCGAGAGAAAGACAGGTCATCAGAACAAGAACAGCAGAGCTTCGAGCAACAACAGGCGTTCGCAACCAGGTCAAGGTAGAAGTCTCACTCCAAGGCAGTCGATACGCCCCATCATATCGGCTGCCGCGGCCCCGATGGCCGAGTGTTCCTGAACGTGGACCTTCCCCTAGTGAGCCAGCGACACCAACGTCGATCCCGCAGGATCCGTTCCGCTCAACGCCGTCTTCGCCGTCACCAGCTTCCCCGGCACCGTTGTGTCGAAGCCATACATCGTCAGGTCAGGGGATCCACCCGCCGCCGCGCCCAGAAGGTACTTGCCGCTCCGGTCTGCCACCAGCGAGGTCAGCAGCTTCCCACTCGCATAGGGCGAACCGCTCAGAGCCGTCAAAGCACCGCCCGTCCCGACCGAAAACCCGGAGATCGTTCCATCCGATCGATTCGCCGCATAAACGTACTTGTCCGTGGCGTCCACCGCGACGTCAAACGTCCCCTGCCCCGTCGGAAACGGTGACCCCGCAATCGCCTGCAAGGATCCGCCCGACCCGATCGTGTAGACCGCCAGCCCTCCATTGGTCCCGCTTCTCGCAACGTACAACGTCGATTCTTTACTGTCCGTCATAAGCGAGTTATCGCTCGTAGTAGCCGAGGCCAGATTCAGCTGTTGGCTGCTCAGAACAGCGCCCGACGTCGTATTCAGCGTGAAAACATGGTCCCCACCCGTTCCCAGGGCGGCAAAGATCAGATCACCCGCGGGGGACACCCGCAACGCCAGCGGCAAGGGAGTCGCATTTGTCAACGTATACGCCGCTCCTGTCATCGCCGTGACAGCTCCCGAACTCGAATCGATCTTCCACTCATCCAGCGTGGAGCTTAGGCTGTTCAAACCAAACAGCCACTGCCCGTCCGGCGATACTGCCAGCGCAAGCTCGCTGCCAATCGCGACCGCAGCTACCTGCGTGGAGTTCGCCAGCGAACCGTCCGAGCCGATCGTGAACACATACAGAGCCGACGGCCCTGCCACATAAAGAAAGGTGTTCGCCCGGGTCACCACCGCGGCCTGCGGGATAAATGTCAACGGATAGGGCGAGTTCGGCGTCGGGGTCAGCGTTCCCGCTCCAATCAGAAAGCCGCTCAGCGAGTGCGTGACCGTGTTCACGACGTACGCGTAGTTCGCTCCCGACCCACCGATCGTCGTTCCGCCACCCCCAGTGCCACCCGTCTCCTTCACAAAGAAGTTGTCACAACCGGCGAGCAGGGGCATCACACCCACCACACCCGCCCCGACCCACCTCATCAACGTACGATCAGTGCGCCAGATCACGAACACCTCCACGTCCCTCTTAGGAATCGGGTACTGCCCCGGAGCCGCTGTGGAGCTCCGCCCCCACTATAATCCGCGGGATGAACTCGTCCCGTGCGCGCCAGCGCTCCATGGTCGCCGCCCTCACGCTCAGCCTCGTCGCAATCTGCCCGGCTTACCCGTTAGACGGAAGCGATGCCCTTTCATCTCCGGACCGCAACGCAATCGAACGGGACCTTCGAGCAGATCTCACCTTTCTCGCTGACGACAGCCTCGACGGCCGGGGCTCCGCCACCCGCGACGAACACATCGCGGCGCTGTTCGCCGCCTCCCAGATGCAATCCCTGGGACTCGAACCGGGCGGTGATACTCACACCTTCATCCAGCGGAGCGCTCTTCCCTCCCCGCTCCCCGCCCGCATCCAGCAGCGCCTCTCCACCTTCGAAAACACACCTCGGACCGAGACCTGGAACGCCGTCGGCATACTTCGCGGTACCGCCCCCGATTCAGGGTCCATCCTGCTTACGGCACACCTCGATCACCTCGGCGTTGGCCCGGCCAGACCCGGCAAAGCCCGGCGCAGACCTGATCTACAACGGTGCCGACGATGACGCCTCCGGTACCGCCGCCGTCCTCGCCCTGGCACATCTCCTCGTCCAGGGCCCACGCCCGCGACGGACAGTCATTTTTGCGCTCTTCGGTTCGGAGGAGCTCGGCGGCTTCGGAAACCGCGCCTTCCTCGCCCATCCTCCCGTCCCCCTCGCCTCCATCGTCGCGAATCTCGAGTTCGAGATGATCGGCCGGCCCGACCCCGCCATCGCACCCGGCAGCCTCTGGCTCACCGGCTTTGAACGCTCCAGCCTTGGCCCCGAACTTGTCAAACACGGAGCCCGCCTCGTCAACGATCCGCACCCGAAGGAGCAGTTCTTCCGGCGCTCCGACAACTACGCACTTGCCCTCCAGGGCATCATCGCCCACACGGTCTCCAGCTTTGGCTTGCACGGCGACTACCATCGCCCTTCCGACGAACTCAGCACCATCGACTTCAACCACCTGACCGAAGCCGTCTCGTCCATGCTCGAGCCAATCCGCTGGCTGGACTCCACCACCTGGAAGCCAACCTGGAACCCCGGCGGTCAACCCGTGCCGCCTCCCGCCAAAGCGCCCAATTCTCCCTCGTAGTCCAAAGGCTCCGGACCCGCCCTAACCGCTTTTCTGCAAGCGCTCCACCGTCTGAAAGTCGAAAGACTTGCGACACGCTACCTCCTCAGGAACCACATGGGTTACTTTAGTGTAAGATTTTTGTTACCACTGGAGCACCCCCATGCGCTTGACCGTTGCAATCGCCTCTGCACTGTTCTTTTCTTCCACTCTCGCAGCGAAAGCTGACACTTCAAACCCGGTCACCGGGGGCGGGGGTGAGTTTCGTGGGTCAGGGATCCTGTATACCTCCTCCGTCAGCGATAAGGATGGCGCCTACTCAATCACGAACATCTCCGGGGCGGGCGTAACTGGCCTGATTACAGCGGGAACTTTCAAAGGGAACGACAATCTTCTGTTTCTCGGCAAGACACCGCCGCTTGATGGGAAGGGTTTCGCCTTTACAGACTTGGTGGGGGACACGGGGTACCAAGTGGATCTGTTCTACTCCACTGCAGTGGGCGCATACCAAGCCAACGTGCTGGATACGGACGGGTATGAGCAGGTGATCCCAGTTACGTTCTCGCTAGGCAGCAACCCGCAGGCAATAGCCTCGGACGCGACACGCTCAAGTATTTCGCCCTTTTCGACAGACAACGCAGTTGGGTTCTCGTTTGCCGAAACCAGCGAGGTCACACCTGAACCCGGGAGCTTCGTTCTTCTGGGAACAGGTCTTGTGGGCATGGCCGGTGTCATCCGGCGACGGGCTTCATAAGTCGCCCACCGCTGCTCTGGTCATGGGCACCGTGAGGATTCTCTGCTCGCCGGGCGGTGGGTGCGCAGCAGCCGGAATCGTTGCGACCACGAGCGAAGCGCAGCCTGGGTCGAAAGAACCTGCGTCTGGACAGGCGGCGCCCGGTACGGCCCGCCTAGTTCAGGCGTTCGCGCTCGCCACGCCCGAATCGCCAGTCCAGCGGCCTTCGCCCTTCCGGCTCATCCACCTCTTCGTGCCAGTGCTCGATCGCCGGCTCACCCACCTTCCAGCACAGCATCACGATCCCTCCATCCACCTGGCAGGGGATATCAAGCAGACCCGTCTGCAGATCGTGCACCTTTGCCCCGATCTCCTGAATCTCGGCGACCGTCCCCGTCGCCTCCTGGACAGCCTTGTCCCGCTCCGCCCGCCTCCGCGCCGCCGGCCCGACATCCACATGCATGCCGCCCGCCAGAAAGATCCTGCGATTCAGATGTTCCATCTCGAGCTCCAGCTGCGCACCCCGCCTCGCAGCACTCTGAGCCCTGAGAACCAGCGCCTCCAGAACCGGCAGAAGTGTCTGCGCCTCACTCAACGTGAATGTCTTGCTCATCAGCCGTTCTCCCCATCTCTTGGATGAAAGAAAAGCCCCGAGGTGATCAAGGAAGCTCGGCACCAGTGACACGGGAGCCGCGAAGCTGCACCACGGTACCGCATGACCTCCTCCGTAATTTGTTCCTCATCAACACACGCCGTATCATTGCAAATACGTATGCCGAGCTTTCAGGACAGCGCTGTCATCTTCTTCCTTGCACTGCTCCTCTTCGGTCCCAAGAAGCTGCCCGAACTCGCTCGCCAGCTCGGAAAGCTCATGGGGGAGTTCCGCCGGGCCTCAAACGAGTTCCGCGTTCAGATGGAAGATGAGCTCCGGCTAAGCGAACAGGCAGAGAAGCAGAAACAGATTGCCGCCATGGAGGCCGCAGCTCCGCCAGCTCCCATCATGTTGGATAGCGCAACCAACACCATTGCTCCCCCAACCGGAGCCGAGACGTCGGGCCTGGTCGCCGATGCCAATCCCGATCTCATCGAGGACCCCCTCGACAGCCACCCACACATGGCCCCTCCCGATCGCCACACCGGCAGCGCCTCTTCCACCATCCAGGTCCCCACACCCCTGCCGATCGCCACCTCGGGCGATCTCAGCCTCATGCCCCCGGCAACCGGCCTTCCTGTCGCACGCTCGAGTTCATCGGCGAAAGGCTCATCTCCCGAGGCCGAGCACCCGAGCGGCAACCCCGACGCGGCCAACCTCGCACCCATCTTCGATTCCATCCCCGAGATAACCGATCGGACCACCCCGCCCCAGACAAACCAACCCGGCCACAGCCCCGCCATCTCCGATGAGGCCGTCACCCATGGCTGACGTCATCGACAACGTTCGCGCGGCGGTCAGCGACCGCGCCGAACTCCCAGGCATGAGCCTGATGGAGCACCTCACCGAACTCCGCAAGCGCCTCATTCACTCGGTCGCCTACCTCCTCGTCGGCTTCGCTATCGCCTACGCCTTCCACGAGCGTCTCTACGGCATAGTCCAGGCACCGCTCGATAAGCTCGGCATCCAGCTCAACTTCACGCACCCCACCGACGGCCTGAACCTCTACCTAAAGACAGCCCTCGTGGGCGGCGCGATCCTCGCCTCGCCCTTTATCCTCTACCAGATTTGGCTCTTCATCTCGCCCGGCATGTACTCACACGAAAAACGTTACGTGTGGCCGTTCATGACCGCCACTATCGGCCTCTTCCTCGCCGGTGCCTGGTTCGGCTACCACTACGTCCTCCCGGGCGCCATTAAGGTTCTCGTCCTCGACTTCGGCAAGCGCTTCCACCCCATCCTTACCATCGACGACTACACCGGCTTCTTCCTCGCCGTTATCCTCGGTCTCGGCATCACCTTCGAACTCCCGATCCTCATCTTCTTCCTCGCGCTCTTCGGCATTGTCGACGCCAAGTTCCTCGTCACCAACATCCGCTACGCCATCCTCATCATCTTCGTCATCGCCGCCGTAATCTGCCCCACGCCCGATCCCGTCGGCATGACCCTCTTCGCCATGCCCATGCTTATCCTCTATCTCATCGGTGTCGGCGTCGCCTACATCGTTCATCCGGCACGACGCAAGGCCAAAGAAGCGAAGGCCAAATAATGCCCCCCTTTCACCCTCGGTTTGCTGGGAGGCTGACCGCGAACACCCACCGTACCCTGCTTCTTCTCTCGATCACCCTCACAGCACCGTGCGCCACCCTCCACGCCCAACAACCCTCCCACGGCACTCACTTCAGCGGACAAGCCGCATTCAACCTGACCGAGAAATACCTGGGCGTCGCCCCCAAACGCTTCATCGGCTCCGAGGGGCACCTCAAGGCAGAAGACTTCATCAAGCAGCACTTCGCCCCCGAAGCCGCCAAAGGCAATCTCGAGACCGACAGCTTCTCCGCCAGCACCCCCATCGGTCTTCTTCCGATGCGCAACTATATAGTCCGCTACCCCGGTAAAAAGGACGGCGTCATCGTCCTCGCCACCCACTACGAGACCAACTACTGGCTGAAAGACCTGAACTTCGTCGGTGCCAACGACGGCGCCGCCACCACCGCCCTCCTCATCGAGATCGGAAGCTACCTCCGCGCCCACCCCCCCGAGGGCTACAGCGTCTGGCTCGTCTTCTTCGACGGCGAAGAGTCCATCAAGCCGCAATGGACCTCGTCCGATTCCCTCTACGGCAGCCGCCACCTCGCCGCGAAGTGGTCCGGTAACGGGACCCTCGCCCGCATCAAGGCCTACCTCCTTGCCGACATGATCGGCGACAAGGACCTCAACATCGACCGCGACGCAAACTCCACCCCATGGCTTCTCGACACCCTGAAGGTCGCTGCGAAGAACACCGGCCACACCACGTCCGTCTTCAAGAACGCGACCCAGGTCGAAGACGATCACATCCCCTTCGGCCAGCGCGGCGTCCCCGTTCTCGACATCATCGACCTTGACTACGGCCCCCCCACCCGCGATCACCCCGAAGGCAGCTTCCACCACACCGAACAGGACACCCTCGACAAGGTCAGCGCCCGCTCCCTCCAGGTCTCCGGCGATCTCTTCCTCGAGATGATCCGCCTCGTCAATCAGCACGAGTAGATCCGCGCCCGCGACCCGTCGTTCTCGTCCTAGGTCAGTCCATCATTAGTCCCGGGACCCAATCCGGCCAGAGACTCGCAACGGGACGTGCCCCCTCCAACCCCTCTGGGCGTCATCCAGTTCGGCTCCGCATCCAACCCCCATGCCGCAAACTACGCCCACCCTGCAATGGGTTGGCTTTCACCTCTTCCTCCTGCTCCTGCTCGCCGCCGAACTGATCTACGCGCGGCGGCGCGGCAACCGCCCCCCGCTCCGAAACGATGCGTCCGCACACCGCACCGCCCTGGTATCCACCATCCTCTGGGTCGCGGCCGCGCTTGCCTTCTCCCTCTTCATCTTCAGCACCCTTGGTTCACAATCCGCGACCGAATACCTCGCCGGGTACGCCATTGAAGAGTCCCTCTCGATCGATAACCTGTTCCTCTTCCTCCTGCTCTTCAGCGTCTTCCGCATCCATCCCCCTAATCAGCCGCGCGTCCTATTCTGGGGCGTCGCCGGCGCAATTGTGATGCGAGGGCTCTTCATCGCCGCAGGCATCGGTCTTCTCGAGAGATTTCACTGGGTCAGCTACCTCTTCGGCCTCATCCTGCTCGGTCGCCGCGCTCCGGCTTCTCAAGCCGGAGGACAAGCACGGAACCGAAAGCTCTCCGCGATGGATTCGATGGGTCTCTCGCATTCACCCCGTCAGCCTCCGCCAGGACGCCTTCTTCGTCCAGGAGAATGGCCGCCGCATGGCCACCATGCTCATGCTCGCACTCATAGCAATCGAGCTCACCGACGTCGTCTTCGCCCTCGATTCCATTCCCGCCGTCCTCTCCATCACCCGACGTCCATTCCTCGCCTACACCTCCAACATCATGGCCGTCATGGGCCTGAGGTCCCTGTTCTTCCTCCTCGCGAACCTCCTCACCCGCCTCCGCTACCTCCACTACGGTCTCGCCGCCGTGCTTGCCTTCGCCGCCCTCAAGATGCTCTCGGCACCCTGGATCGAGATCGGCCCTCTAACCTCCCTCTGCGTCATCGTCGTTCTGCTCACCCTCACCGTCATCCTCTCCCTCCGTAACCCCGCTCCGAGCGAACGCCCGGCTCGATAATCCTCACCAGCTCGAGCCCAATCGCACGACCATTTCGGGAAGGAGAAACTCTTGGTCGCCCCGGGTGCAAAGGGTAAAGATGTTCACAAGGTCCGCTGCAGACAACCCAAAGAGGCCGCAGATGTCTACGCACTATCAAATACATGCATCACGAAGTTCCCGGCAAACGCTCCAGTCGCAGCCGCTTTTCCTTGGGCTGCAGCTTTCTGCGAGTTTGGCCATAACCTTGCACTATGCCTGGACAAGGAATTGACGCTATCAGGACCTCCGCCCTTCTTCTTTCTGCCTTGCCCCCTGGCCCGGCACCCATTCCGAGACCCGGAAGCTACCTATCTGTCTCACGACCAGCTCTACAGAACCTAGACCCACAACTCCGCTGCGTCGCCCCACCCTTACCCATTCCCTTGCAGAAGCAACGGGATGTGCGAAAGTTGCAACATATCCAAATCTGGAGCCACCTACATGAAGAAAGTCTTTGCCCTCGTCGCAGTTGCTGCCCCTCTCCCTGTCTGCAACGTCTCTCCGAGCCGATCTCCTCGGTTCCAAAGTAAGCGGTTCGCTGACATTCCTGAATGCCCCAACCAACTACTTCGATCCCGCTAATGGCTTCGTTCCGTCCGGCTTCGGGAACCACTCCAGCGCGAGCCAGGTAACCATCAACTCAGGCGTGGAGTTCGGCTTCGACGACGGCAGCAATCGAGACACGGCGGACTTTACAGGCCATGGGCTCACGGTAGGGGATCTATGCCTGGACGGCTTCGAGTGCCTCGGAAACGCCGGCTTCCATATGACATTCACTGACCCCGCTTTCACATCCGCGTCCCTGATCACAAATAGTCTCGGCGTTACGTTCACGTTCTCAGGCGACACTCTGACCGTCAACTACCCTGGAGAGGGCGTGGAGAACGACAGACGCGACCGCAAGGTTCAGGATTGGCACCGCGGCACAGACACCTGAGCCCGGCACTATGGCACTGGTGACGACGGGCATCCTCGGCATCGCAGGGACGATCCGCCGCAGACTCGTTGCTTAGTGACATCGAGGGCAGGGATGCCGTGACCTCGCCGGTATCCTCCTCCCTCGACCCAGTGCTGCATTAGCCCGGTTGCTCCTAGCTACAAACGCACTGTGCCGCCCGTCGAAGCAGACGCCTCTCGTTCTCTCAATGAGAACCGCACGATCGGGCCCGGACGTGAGATTGCCTTCCCCTTTTAGCCGCAGGCTGTTGACGCGACATCTTGTCCCGAGCCGCGCTCCCGAGGTGGTTTACGATCACTTCAGTGCCCCGCAACCTTCGCGAAAGCCCGATCCGCCTCCCCACCGGCCTCTCCTCCACCATGCCCCTTCCCGAACCGCCCATCACCCGCATCTCTCTCCGGACAGCCTCCGCCACTTATGACATCAGCGTCGGCCCCGGCCTCTTCCGTGACCTCGCCGCACGTCTCGCCCCGCTTACGCTCGGGAGATCGCCCCGGCTCTTCGTCATCACCTCCGCCGAGATCTGGAGGCTCTGGTCCGAGCCCTTTCTTGCCTCCTTCACCGGTTCGCCCGCCCCCGGCCCCTGCTTCCTCCCTCCAGGCGAGTCCCACAAACGCCTCGCCTCGCTTGAGACCCTGGCCGAACAACTCGCCTCCGCCGGCGCCGACCGCGACTCCCTCCTGCTCGCCCTCGGCGGCGGCATCATCGGGGATATCACCGGCTTTCTCGCCGCCATCTACATGCGCGGAATCAGCTACGTTCAGCTCCCCACCACCCTCCTCGCCCAGGTCGACTCCTCCATCGGCGGAAAGACCGGCGTCAACCTCGCCGCCGGCAAGAACCTCATCGGCAGCTTCCATCACCCGCTCGCCGTCTTCGCCGACACCGACATCCTCTCGACCCTTCCCTCCCGAGAGCTGCGCGCCGGCCTCCAGGAGTCCATCAAAGCCGGCATCATCCGCTCCCCGGAGCTCTTCCGTCTCCTTGAAACCAACGCCAGCCGCCATCCTCGACCCCAAGCACCCGCAGCCACACCTCACAGCCTCACCGAGGTCATCACCAGCAGCGTCCAGATCAAGGCCGACGTCGTCGCCGCCGACGAACGCGAGTCCGGCCTCCGCATGATCCTCAACTTCGGCCACACGCTCGGGCACGCCATCGAGGCCGCCACCGGCTACAACCAGCTGCTTCACGGCGAAGCCGTCGCCTGGGGATCGATCGCCGCCACCCAACTCGCCCTGGCCCGTCGTGCCATCCCGCCCGAAGACGCCACCCGCATCCAGCACACCATCCTCCGCTACGGTCCCCTTCCCCGCTTCACCGCTACGGCACAGCAGCTCGTCGAGCCTGACCTCGTCCGACAAGAAAGTCCGCAGCGGAACCCGCTCCTTCGTCCTTCCTACCGCCATCGGACGCGTCGAGATCGTCCAGGACGTCACCGAAGCCGAACTCCTCCACGCAGCCGATCTCCATGCTCACCCTGATGCGATCCATCCCACGCGACCACCTCCGGAGAACCAGCCGCGTGACGCTCAGCGACACCCCCGTCATCAACCCGGGAGCCCGCCCCGAAGGCGTTCGCGACGAACAAGCCGCCGCCGCCTCCGTGCAGCACATGTTCGACGACATCGCCCCCACCTACGACCGCGCAAACCACCTCCTCTCCCTCGGCCTCGACCGCCTCTGGTGGAACCGTGCCGCCCGCGCCTTCTCAACCATCCTCAGCCGCCCCGAGGCCCGCATCCTCGACCTCTGCTGCGGCACCGGCGACATGACCTCCGCCCTCCTCCATCTCCGCCCCGCTCCTCAGCAGGCTCGACCCAGCCGATCCCATCGTCGGCCTCGACTTCTCCCCCCACATGCTCGACCTTGCCCGCGCAGAAGCACACCGCACGCAACGCCCTGTTCGTCGAAGGCGACGCCATGCACCTCCAATACGCCGACAACTCCGTCGACCTCGTCACCGCCGCCTTCGGCTTTCGCAATCTCGCAAACTACGCCGGCGGTCTCGCCGAGATCTACCGCGTCCTCCGTCCCGGCGGCCAGTTCGGCATCCTCGAGTGCAACCAGCCCGCCGGCCTCGTCGGCGCTCCTTTACTCGCTCTACTTCAAGCGCATCCTGCCCTGTCCTCGGCGGCCTCATCTCCGGTCAGCCCGGCGCCTACCGCTACCTGCCCGCCTCGGTCGAGCGCTTCCCCCGCCCCCCGCAGATGCTCCAACTCATCCACGAAGCCGGCTTCGCCAGACGCCTCCTGGACCGGCTACACCCTCGGTACCGCCGGCCTCTACCGCGCGACCAAACCCTACCATCCGCGTGATACCCATCACCAGCCGCTACCCTGTACCATCTCTCCAATGAGCAGCACGGCCACCCACGAACCGGCCAGCCGGACGCGCGTCAGCGCCCGCTCCAAGAAGCGCTCCGCCGCGCTCTTCTCCGTCCTCGCCGCCCTCGTCATCACGCTGCTCAAGCTCCTCACCGGCCTCCTCACCGGCTCGCTCGGCATGCTCTCCGAGGCCGCCCACTCCGGCATCGACCTCATCGCCGCCGCCATCACCCTCTTCTCCGTCCAGCGTCGCCGACCGCCCCGCCGACGAGGACCACAACTACGGCCACGGCAAGATCGAAAGCCTCTCCGCCTTCGTCGAAACCGTCCTCATGCTCGCCTCCTGCGTCTGGATCGTCACCGAGGCCGTCCGCCGCATCCTCTTCCACGAGCACCTCACCCTCGACCTCTCCATCTGGCCCTTTCTCGTCCTTCTCCTCTCCATCGCCGTCGACTTCACCCGCTCCCGCACCCTCCATCGCATCGCCGACGAGCACCACTCGCGACGCCCTCGAAGCCGACGCCATCCACTTCGCGACCGACATCTGGTCCTCCATCGCCGTCCTCCTCGGCCTCGCCGCCACCTTGCTCGGCGAGCGCTTCCACATCCCCGCCCTCGAACTTCGCCGACCCCATCGCCGCCTCATCGTCTCCGGCATCATCCTCCGCGTCACCTGGCCGCTCGCCCGCCGCACCATCGACACCCTCCTCGACGCCACGCCCACCCAAAGCCGACGGCACCGCCACCAACACCCGCCGCGACATCATCCGAGACCTCGCCGCCATCGACGGCGTCCTCTCCGTCGACCGCCTCCGCACCCGCCGCTCCGGCCCCAGCTACTTCGCCGACGTCACCCTCGGCATGCCGCGCAACCTCACCTTCCAGCGCTCCGAGCAGATCACCACGGCCGCCACCGGCGCCGTCCAGCGCCACCTCCCCGGACGCCGACGTCGTCGTCCACTCCGTCCCCACCGCCTCCCTCGCCGAAAGCGTCCACGACCGCATCCGCGCCGTCGCCGCCCGCTCCAACCTCGCCATTCACGACGTCACCGTCCAGCAGCCACGGCGATCTCCTCCACCTCGAGCAGCACCTCGAAGTCGACGAAACCATGCCGCTCCGCGCCGCCCACGACCTCGTCACCCAGCTCGAATCCGACATCCGCCGCGAAGTCCCCGAGATCGCCTCCATCCTCACCCACATCGAAAGCGAGCCCGCCACCATCGAGCAGCCCGCCTCCCTCGATCAGCGACCGCCAGCTCGAACTGCGCCTCCGCCGCATCGCCGCCACCATCCCCGAGATCCTCGACATCCACGATGTCCTCGTCACCCGCCTCCCACCCGCCGTCTCCGAGTCGGGAAAGAACCTCGAGGCACTCATCGCCCGTTCCCGCGCCGGGGTGAACACAGACGCCGAACTCGCCGCTGGAACCGCACCCGCTTCAGGAACCGCGTCCGCGGTCGAGCGCATCCAGGTCACCTGCCACTGCACCCTGCCCGACGACCTCCCCATGGCCGACGTCCACGCCACCATCACCGCCCTCGAAACCGCCTTCAAAGCCGACTCCCCCGAAGTCGTCCGCCTCCTCATCCACCCCGAACCCGCCACCGACAACCGCCGCTGACCGGTCTTCCACCAACCTCCTAAGCCCTTCAGCGAACGTTGGGGCACCCTGTCGCAAGTATTCTCACGTGAGCCATGAAGAGCTTCTTCAACATCCTCCTCACCGCCATGGCCATGCTCGCTGTCGGCCTCTTCTCGGCCTTCATCGCCATGCGCCTCGCCATCCACGGCCGCGAGGTAGAGGTCCCCAGCCTCACCGGCCTCACCCTCCAGGAGGCCAGCGCCAAAGCCGGCCGCCTCGGTCTCAGCCTCCGTCTCGAAAACAAGTTCTACTCCGCCGACGTCCCCTCCGGTCACATCCTCGGCCAGTTCCCCGCCCCGGGCGCCAACGTCCGCAGCGAGTGGACCATTCGCGTCACCGAAAGCATCGGCTCCCAACAGGTCTCCATCCCCGACATCACCGGTCAGCCCGAGCGTCCAGCCTCCCTCGCCCTTCGCCGCTCCTCTCTCGAACTCGGCACCGTCGCCGCCATCGCCGCACCCGGCCAGCCCGGCATCGTTCTCGCCCAGACACCCCCACCCAACGCCTCCGGCGTCGACCGTCCGCGCGTCAGCGTTCTCCTCAGCCAGCCCGCCTCCGCAACCCCGCAGGCCTTCGTCATGCCCCAGCTCACCGGCCTCTCGATGCCAGCGGCAATCGCCCGCATCAACGCAGCCGGGCTTCGCATCGCGAGTGCCGAAGAGCCGGCGCCCGCAGCGCTGGGCACACCCTTGGCCGGCACACCCGGCGCACCCACCGCCTATCACGACTCCTTCTTCGTCGGCCAACCCCCGTCAACCCAGGGCTTCGGAGCGGCTTCCGCCCCAACCCCAGGCGCCGCCAGCCTTGTCGCCCCCTCGGGCGCCGCAACCGTAGTCGGTCAATCGCCCCCTGCGGGGCACCGTGTCACCCGCGGCGAGTCCGTCCGCCTCACCATCGCTCACTAGCGAAGGTCACGAAGCTCCGAGCGGCCCGAACGCAGAAGCACCAGCCCCCAGGCTCGGCACAAAACAGCTCGGAGCCGCCTCAAACGTCACGCCCGGTCTCCTTTGCGCTCCAGAACGACCGCATAGAAACCATCGCACCCATGCACGCCCTGTAACGTCCGGAGGTGCTGCGCTCGCACCATCGACGCCCAATCCAGCCCCGCACGAAGGATCCTAGCGTCCACCAGCTTCCGCATCAACCCGTCTACCGGCACCTGCCGCCACTCGCCCGCCACCGCCGCCACCACCGCCTCACACTCCTCCGCCTCAAGCGAGCAGGTGGAGTAAACCAGCCGTCCACCCTCAGCCACCCGCCCCAATGCAGCCGCCAGGATCACCTTCTGCCGCTGCGCCTGTCGCACCAACTCCTCACCCCGCAGCCTGTGCCGTATCTCCGGATTACGCGCCAGCGTTCCCGTCCCGCTGCAAGGAACGTCGCACAGGACCAGCTCGAACTCCCCCTCCTCGACGGGCAGCGCACCCGCATCCGACACCAGGCACCGCACCAATCCACCGCTCCCCGCCGAAGCCGCCATCTCCCCAATCCGCTGCTCCATCAGACGCATCCGGTTCGCACTCACATCGGTCGCCAGGATCTCCGCACCTCCCAACCTCCGGGCCATCACCATCGTCTTCCCACCCGGGGCCGCACAGCAGTCCCACACTCGCGCCGCCCGCCCTGGAGTCTCGGGAAGGGCAATCGCAGCCAGCTCCGCCACGAGCCGGGAGCCCTCATCCATGATCGGCAGGCCCCCCGCAACGTCGGCAGCAACAACCCCCGACAACTCCGCATCCGCGGGATCCTCACCCCCAGCGCCATCACCCTCCGGCGGCGTGTCTCCCGTCGGACCATCCGCAAACATCCCACCCGGGAGAGGCTCCCTCTGGTCCGCCTCGCAGATCTGCAACGCCGCCCCGCGACCATACGCCCGCACCCATCGCTCCACCATCCAGCCCGGATGTCCTAACCGCTCCGCAAACGCCGCCGTCATCTCAAAGAGCTTCGCCCCGGTCGAGGCTGGCTCGCGCGTCAGCCGTCGCAGAAGCGCGTTCACCATGCCCGCCGCATGCTCCTGACCCGCCGCTCGGCACATCGCCACGCTCTCACTCAAGGCCGCATGCGCCGGTATCCGGTCCATGTGCAGCAGCTGAAACGCGCCCATGCGCAACGCGATGGAGACCTCCTCCGCCACCCGCTGATCCGGCCGATCCAGAAACCTCCCGAGCCTCGCATCGAGCGCAATCTGCCACCGCAGCACACCCATCACCAGGGCCGTCGTCAGGTTTCGATCCTGCCCAGTCATCCCCGCCAACCGCGCCGAGTGCAGCAGCTCATCACTGTGCCCGCGCCCGGCTCCCACCTCCATCAGCACCTCAAAGGCGGCCCGCCTCGCCGGCGCCACTCCCACCCAGCTCTTATCTGCTGCCCCACCGGCCCCCGGACCCACTCCCCCGCGTGGCTTCAAGTACCCAGCCTCTCGCCCGTCTTCACCTGGTACCCGCGAACAAACTCCTCCGCGGGCATCCTTCGCTTCCCCTCCACCTGCAGCTCCTCAATCCGCAACGCCGTCAGCCCGCCACACACCACCAGCAGATCTCGACCATTCACCACAAGTTCACCATGATTTGTTGACTCTGCGCCCTCGGCTTACATCCTCCATCCTGGCAAGCTTCAAACCGTGCAGAATCAGCTTCTTACCGCGAAACGTCGTATGCGCGCCAGGCCACGGGTAGAACCCGCGCCACCTGTCATAAATCGTTTTAGCCCTCCATCCAAAATCAACCCGCCCATCATCCCGCCCCAACATCGGCGCCAGCGTCGCCAGCGCATGATCCTGCACAACAGGAACGATCGTCCCAGCCTCAAGCCCCGCCAATGTCTCGACCATCAGCTCCGCACCCACGCTCGCCAGCACGTCGAAGACCTCCACCGCACCCGTCTCCTCGGCAATCGGCACAGCCCGCGCCAGCAGCATCTCGCCCGTATCCAGGCCCGCATCAAGCTTCATCGTCGTCACGCCGGTTACTGTCTCGCCATTTGCGACCGCCCACTGCACCGGCGCAGCCCCGCGATACTTCGGCAATAACGATCCGTGGAGATTGATATTTCCATGCCGAGGCAGCGAGAGCATCCAGTCCGGGATGATGCGGCCGTACGCAACAACAGCAATCGCATCCGGCTGGATCGCCTCCAGCCGCGCCCTAAACTCCTCATTCTTCTTGATCTTCTCCGGCTGGTATACGGGTAGCCCGCGCTCAATCGCCAACCGCTTCACCGCCGGCAGCTGCACCTCCATCCCCCGTCCGGCCGCCCGGTCCGGTTGTGTGACGACGAGCGCCACTTCGTGCCCCGCCTCCAGAAGCCGCGCGTAGCACCGGCACCGCGAACTCCGGCGTGCCGCAGAACACCAGCCTCACCTACCACTCCCCGTTCTTCTGGAGCTTCTTGATCTTTCGCAGGACCAGGTCCCGTTTCAAGCGGCTGATCCGGTCAATAAACAAAACGCCATCAAGGTGATCGATCTCGTGCTGCAGCGCTCGTGACAGCAACTCTTCGCCCTCCACCTCGAACCACTTGCCCGTCACGTCCTGCGCCCGCACCTTCACCCACGAGGACCGCTGCACCTTCTCGCGGATCTCCGGCAGACTGAGGCACCCCTCCTCCTCCAGCTGTTTGCCCGCCCGCTCCACGATCTCCGGATTGACCAGGGCAATCCTTTCCTCCGGATTTTTCTTGAAGCTCACATCGATCACCGTAATCCGCCGCGAAATCGAGATCTGCGGTGCAGCCAGCCCGATTCCCTGGGCTTCGTACATGCTTTCAAACATCTCCTCCACCAGCGTCTTCAACTCCGGCCCAAACTCCGTCACCGATTCGCCCCGCTTCGCGAGCACCGGGTCCGGATACTTCACCACCTCGTGTATCTTCAAGTTCTTCTTCGCCACGTAGTCTCTTCCTGCCAGGTCCCGTGCAATCTCATCAGGCCTCAGGCCCGAAGTCCTACCTTGGAGTAGATGCTGGGGCTCACCATTCGATCTTCAGTAAGCCCTGATCTGGTCGGCATACCCTTCAAAGTTGCGCCGCAGCTCTCGCAGGGAATCGCCTCCGAACTTGTCGATCACCAGCCGCGCGATCGTCAATGCGACCATCGCCTCAGCGGCAACTCCCGCCGCAGGAACAACGCACACATCGCTCCGTTCATACGCCGCCTTCACCGGCTCCCGTGTCTCAAAGCTCACGGACGGAAGCGGCCGACGCAGAGTCGAGATCGGCTTCAGATATCCCCGGACAACAACATCTTCGCCATTGGAGATACCGCCTTCGATTCCCCCCGCGTTGTTCCGTTCGCGCGAAAACCGCGTGTACCGCGCCGCCCCGGTCCCCGTCCCCCGTCCCCCACCATCGATCCCCTCCGCACCGCCGTAGCCAATCGCATCATGTACCGTCGACCCCAGCGACTCCGCCGCAGTCACCCCCCGCCCAAGCTCCACCGCCTTCACCGCCTGAAGGCTCATCACCGCCTGCGCCAGCAGGCCATCCATCCGCTCATCCCAGTTCACATGCGTCCCGACGCCCGGCGGAAGCCCATGCACCACCACCTCGAAGATCCCGCCTATCGTGTCCCCGGTCCTCAGCGCCGTATCCACCTCCGCCTTCATCCGCAGCTCAGCCTCTGCATCCACGCAACTCAGCAGAACCTCATCTTTCAAACCCAGTGCTGCAATCTCGTCCCAATGCGCCTCTCGACCCAGCTCCGCCCGTCCTACCCGAACCACGTGGCTGCCCACCTCCACACCAAGCTCGCGCAGGAGCATCTTGGCCAGCGCGCCGCATGCCACTCGCGCCGCACTCTCACGTGCGCTGGCACGCTCCAGCACATAACGGGCGTCGGCAAAGTCGTACTTGAGTGAGCCTGCGAGGTCCGCGTGCCCCGGCCGTGGCGACGCCACAGCCTTATGCTTCTCCGCATCCCCCGTGCCCACCGGGAGAATCTCCTCCCAGTTCTTCCAATCCTTGTTCGCAAGGGTCATCGCGACCGGAGATCCGATCGTCTTTCCATGCCGTACGCCACTCAGGATGTGCGCCGTATCTTTCTCAATGCGCATCCGGCCGCCCCGGCCGTACCCCTGCTGCCGTCGCCAAAGCTCGCGATCCAGAAACGTCTGGTCCACCGGCACGCCTGCTGGCAGACCACTTACCAGCGCCACCAGGGACTCACCGTGGCTCTCTCCCGCCGTAGAAAATCGAAGCATCACCCTCGCTCAACCGCGCAGAATCCACACAGCGCAGCAACGACGATTGTAAACAATCCGCCAACCCCACCTCTCCCGGATGACCGGACGACCGGACGCTGACGGATAGAGCCGCGCCTAACTCTTCAGGTACTCCCTCGAGTTCAGCACGGGACGCTCCATACTCCTTACCCATTCCGTCATCTCATCCGCACCCTTGCCGCCCGCAACCGCTGCCGCAAACTCGTTGCGCATCGCCTGCATCTTCGCCTCCAGATCATCCAGCGCGCTCAGCAGCACCGCCTCCGGCGTCATCGGCAGCTTCGGAGATCCGAACTCATACCTCCCGTGGTGGCTCAGAATCATGTGCTCGACCAGAACCCGCAGCCGGTCAGGAAAGCCCGGGAGTTGGCCCACCTTCTCTCGCAACATGCCCTGCGCTATCGATATATGCCCGATCAGCTGTCCTTCCAACGTGTACCCGAATGAGCTCTTCCAGCTCAGCTCCTTCACCTTTCCGATGTCGTGCAGGATCGCCCCGGCCACCAGCAGATCCGGATCCACCTCCGGATACAACGGCGCCGCCGAACGGCACACACGCACCAGCGTAAGCACATGCTCCAGCAGTCCCCCAAGCCACGCATGATGCAGCCGCTTTGCTGCTGGCGCACTCCGAAACGCAGGCCCCACCTCGGGATCATCGAGAAACGCAAACACCAGCCGCCTTTAGATCCTCGTTCGCAAATGCCGACACATACCCGCGCAGCTCCGTCCACATCTCCTCGACGTCGAACTTCGTCGCTGGCATGTAGTCTGCCGGATCCACCTCGCTTATCGCCGCGTGACGCATCTTCTGAAGCGTGATCTGAAACTTTCCCTGGTACCTCGAGATCTGCCCCTGGGCCTTCACATAGCAGCCTTCACTGCAGTTCGTGATCGCGTCGGCGAACTCCTCCCACATCCTTGCTTCCATCGTGCCCGTCTTGTCCGCCAGCACCAGGGCAAGGTACTGTCCGCCACCCTGTTTCTTCTCGCGAACCTGCACCGAAGCCAACGCAAAGTACGAGGTCACCACGGCATTGTCGAAGTTGACCGCATCCTCAATAAAGAAGTCCTTCATACCTGTCAGAATACCTCCGTCAAAAACGAAACAGGCGAGAGCCGAAGCCCTCGCCTGCGCTATCCCTGAGTCTTTCTACTGTGGTGGTTGTGACGTCCCGTTTGGCGTAGTCGGCGCATTCCCGGTTGGCGACAACGGTTGACCCTGCGGCGGGGCACCCGGAGCAGGAGCAGTCACCGGAGGCAACGTCGTCGTGTCCGCACTCGGCGTTGACGTTGTGGTCCCCGCCGGACTCGCGCCAAGTGTCGTCGCATTTACCGTTGGCGCGATCGGAGTCTCGGGCGTTGTGTCCGGCTTCTTGTCCTGCAAGCGCTCCTTTGGTGCGCCCTTTACCTTCGCCTTCTTCTTCTTCGACGCCGTGTCGCCATTCAGGCCCAGGGGCGCCGTCTGCGTCTTCAGCGTCTTGACCTCTTGCACGTCCGGACCAGCAGGTGTCGCCGCGATCTTCTCATTCACCTTGGCCTGCTTGGTCGCAACCTTCTCTGCCTTCACCTGCTTTTCGCGCGAGCTGAACCGCGTCTTCCCCCCGCTCACCGTCCTCGGCGCCAATGGATCCGGATCCGAGCTGGCAGAGATCTCTGTTGTCCCATTCACGGGCGCCATCGTCGATCCCGGCGCAGTGTTTGCAGTGAGCCCTTGGGCCATTACCCCGCCCGGCGTGACCGCCGCCGAAGCCGCGCCCTCGCCAACGTCTGTTCCGGTCGCAGTCTCAAGCGATCCGGCCGGCAGTGAAGTTCGTGGAGCCTGGCCGTAACGGATCTTTTCACGCCTGATCTTCTTCTGCTTCGGTACGCCCGCCACACTACGTGCGTTCACCCGCGTCTTTCCCGGTCGAAAGGTCGGCTGGAGCCGAGGTACTCGCCAGCTCCGAACTGCCGGCAGAACTCCCCGTGCCGCTCACCGCAGCCGAGTCCGCAGGTGGAACCCCCACTGCGCCGGCTGGGCTCGAACCGCCTCCACTCTGTGCCCCAGCACCTGCATTCGCCGCCCCGGAACCCTCGGCCGGAAGCGGGGGAACCGCAACCGCAGTCTTCGACGCTGCACCCGCTGCACCGGCGGTTGCTGGAGCTGTCTTCCCCGCATTCAGTGCGCTCGCAGATCGAGCACCGCGATCGAACCTGGCCTTCTGCGCCGCCGTCTTCTTCTTCGGCACCGGTGCCGCATACGCGCTGAACACCGGCTTTGTCTGCTTGGAGCTCGCACCCGTATCAACAAAACCCGGCTTGATATCGATGTACGCCTCCTCCCGCAGACGTGTCAGGTAGCTTCGCAGCGCGGGCTGCATCTGCTGCATGTACATCGCCTCTTGAATCTGCGGTTCCACCTGCTTCATCGGAGGCACCCCGGCTTGCTGGTGCTCCGTAACCTTCAGGATCACGAACCCCTGCCGCGTCCGGATCGGCGTCGTCACACCTCCCACCGGCAGCTTGAACGTCTGGTCATCAAACACCTGCGCCATCGCACCGCGCTTGTACGGTGTCCCCAGGTCACCCCCCTGCGCCGCCGTCGGTCCGCCCGAGTACTGCTTTGCAAGGTCCTCAAACACGCCGCCCGAAGCCAGCTTCGCCGCAATATCGTCAGCCTTCTTCTGCCCTTGCGCCACCGCCGCTGCGTCCGCATCGGCCGCCAGAGGGATGAGGATCTCGCTCAGTCTCACCTGCTCAGGCAGCGCAAACTCCTCCTTGTGCGCATCGTAAAAGGCCTGTTCCTGCCCTTGGGTCATCTGCAGCCGGCGCCCAACCTCATCACGCACCACCTGCTGCGTCACCACGCTGTTCCGGATGTTTGCCTTGAAGTCCTCGAAGTTCACACCCTGCGTTCGCGCAGCCTTCTCAAGGTCCTCCATCGTATCCAGGTGATTCTGCTTTCGGATCTCATCCAGTCTCCGGATCAGCTCCGCATCCGCGTTCAGCCCCAGCTCCTTGCCCTTTGAGAGCAGCAGTTGCTGATCGATCATGTCCCGCAACATGTCCTTCTCGCGCTGTTCGCGCTCCGCCGCCGGAACATTGCCCTGTTGCAACTCCTGCTGGAGCTGCTGTTCGCTCCGCTCCACGTCGCTTCGGTTGATGATCTGATCGTTCACGCGCGCGACGACATCCTCGACCACAGTCCCGTTCGGCGTGATTGCCGCCGGAACCGGCAGCGACGAGGTCTGAGGCGCCTGCGTTCCAAACGGGCTCTGGTACCGCGGTGCCCCCTGTCCCCAGGCAGTTCCCGCAGCTATGCCACCCACGACCGCACCGCGCGCAACACAACGCAACACCGCAGCCCACATCCGTCCAGAGGTCCAAAAAGTAGTCGTCAAGTTCGCTTTCTCACTTACCTGGCGTCCCGCCGAGGAAACGCCATCTAAACCGGTTTGACTCACCACGGAATTGTGCCGGTAGCCGGTAACCATATTCTACCCGCGACATCTCGCAACACGCGAGCCTCCGGCCTGGCCCAGGTCGCCGCGTCCCACCTTCGTTCGCGACCGTGGCTCACCGCCGATGCTATACTCCGTCCAAACTGAGGTTGCTCGCCGCTCGAGCCAACGCGCACCCCCGAGGACAATCACGAACATGGCACCCCGTACCCGACGCGCCCTTTTATCCGCCACGCTCTTCCTCGGTACCTGCGCCACCGTAGGTTCGCTCATCAGCCAGCGGGTGGCCGCACAGTCCGCCACGGATGAGTCCACCCTCCGCGATTCGCTCCACAACTTCACTGACGTCTACTCCATCGTCGAACAGAACTACGCCGAGAAACTCACCGGCGAAAAGCCGGACAAGGCCATCTACGACGGCGCTATCCCCGCCATGCTCCATGTCCTTGACCCGCACTCCAACTTCTACGATCCAAAGGCCTTCGCGCAAATGCGGGAAGACCAGCACGGCAAGTACTACGGCGTTGGCATGACCATCCAGCCGCAACCGCTCCCCAGCGGTAAAACCAAGATCGTCGTCCTTTACCCCTTCGAAGGCACCCCCTCCTTCAAGGCCGGAATACGCCCCGGTGATGTCATCCTCACCGTCGACGGCAAGTCCACAGACGGCATGGACTCGGCTGCCGTTGCGACGATCCTGAAGGGCGCACGCGGAACCCACGTCGTCGTCACCATGTCCCGTGAGGGCTCCTCGAAGCCCCTCAGCTTCGACCTCGTTCGCGACGAGATCCCCCGGCCGTCCGTCGATCTCGCCTTCATGGCCCGGCCCGGCATCGGCTATATCCACGTGACACAGTTCATGGAGACGACCAGCCGGGAAGTAGGCGAGTCCGTCGAAAAATTCCAGAAGCAGGGTGACCTGCACGGCCTTCTGATCGACCTCCGCGGCAACCCCGGCGGTCTCCTCAACGAAGCCGTCAACATGAGCGACAAGTTCCTCGACAAGGGTCAGATCGTCGTCTCGCAGCGCGGGCGTGCCTTCCCCGACCAGGTTTATCGGGCCGCACACGGCGAACAGGGTCCCAAGTTCCCCATCGTCGTCCTTGTCAACCGAAACACCGCCTCCGCCGCCGAGATCGTCTCCGGTGCCCTCCAGGATCACGACCGCGCTCTCATCGTCGGCGAGACGACCTTCGGCAAAGGACTCGTCCAGACCGTCTTCCAGATCACCGAAGACACCGGGCTAGCTCTCACGACCTACCACTACTACACGCCTTCGGGACGTCTCATCCAGCGTCCCTACGATCACGTCTCCCTCTACGACTACTACTACGTTCGCGATAACAGCAGCCTGCCCAAGGACAACGTCAATCGCGAGGTCAAGCTGACCGACTCCGGCCGAACAGTCTACGGCGGCGGCGGAATCACCCCGGACGAGAAGATCGACAGCACGCCCTCGAACACCTTCCAGGCAAACCTGCTCATGCACTACGCGTTCTTCAACTTCGCGAAGCACTACCTCGCAGACCGCTCCGTCAACAAAGACTTCACGGTGGATGACGCTGTCCTGCAGCAGTTCAAAGAGTTCCTCAAGTCCAACCAGATCGAGTACACCGATCAGGACGTCGCGGGCGTCAGCGACTGGGTGAAGTCCAGCATCAAGGCCGAACTCTTTACCTCCCAGTTTGGACAGCTCGAGGGTCTCAAGGTCCGCGCTCAGTGGGATCCGCAGATCTCAAAGGCTCTGACCTTCATGCCTCAGGCGCAGGCCCTCGAAGATCGCGTCAAGACTGGCGGAAAGACCAACGTCGCCTCCCGCTAAATCATCGCTCGAAAGCCGTCAAAGCCCGGTGCCAGGCGCACCGGGCTCTTTCGTCTGCGTTTACGCTCCGGCAGTCGGTAGAACAAGTCCAGGCTGCGCATTCAGAATTGCCACCACTCCGTTCACCAGGTTCGTCACGTAAGCCGTGTCGACCTGCAGCCCCACCTGCGCAAACAGCGTCACCACCGGCTGCTCCACGATCTCCAGCACCTCCGCCAGCTTCTGCTCGTTCGCGCCCGAACCCTCCGCGGCCCACTTCTGCTGAACGCTGATCACCGTCGCCTGCACCAGCCGGACCGAAGCCGTAAACGCTCCCAGCGCAGGTGCGGCTGCCGGATCCGCAATTGCAACGATCGAAGCCACCGGGATCGCGTACTTCACAATGTCCTTGAGGACAACCCCAATCAAGTGCCCGGCCCGCTTCAGCAGACCCTCAAAGGCCACAAGCTTGCCCCCGGTCCCAACCTGGCTCGCCGATGCCGCACCACCCGTCGTGATTGCCGCGACCTGCTGCGAACCTGCTACCTGCCCGGCTGCCATCGGCGCCGCTCCCGGCGCCGGATACAACATTCCCGTAGTGCTCATTCCGTCTTTCCCCCTTGGTTCTCACAATCCGTCGGTTGAACAGAAGTCGTCCGGCTCTCCCGAGTCGTCAACTGCGTCCCTTCCTTCGCCTCTACCTGGTGCGTCGTCGAGGGCTTCCCAACCAGCAGCGTTGCCGCGATGCTGGTCAAAGCCGTCACCAGGTTCGTCACACACAGCAACACTGCTGTCCGAACACTTGGGTCGCTCCGCCCAAGCCCAAACGCCACCATGGCCGTCACCACCGCAAGTACCAGCAGCTGGAACGCGATCAGATCCGTCCTGCTGCTCCCCTCGCGAGTCGTCAAGTGCATGTCACCTCCAAATAAAAATGGCTCCCACATGGGGAGCCGCCGCAAAAACAACAATGGGCCTCCGCACAGCAGAGACCCACAACGACAAGCCTCCTAGAAGGCCCTATCTCTAGTCTACCTGGAACCGCCAGCAACTACGCCACCGAGTCACAAGGCTACCTGGAAGCTCACAAGGATGTCGGTAAATGGAGCGGGAGACCGGGATCGAACCGGCGACATTCAGCTTGGGAATTGCATGTAGTCTGAAAACAAAAGAGATACAGGAAACCGGCACCT
The DNA here is from genome assembly GCA_963752655.1 of uncultured Acidobacteriaceae bacterium. Classification (GTDB taxonomy): domain Bacteria; phylum Acidobacteriota; class Terriglobia; order Terriglobales; family Acidobacteriaceae; genus Edaphobacter. Next base: position 97,968 of record CAVVZK010000006.1, on the reverse strand, counting down.
CTTTCTGACGATTGAGAATACGGCGTTTTTGGATCGGGCCTTGGCGCGCTTCTAACCGGAGTTCACGGGCGGGGTAAAATCCCGTTCAAGGCGGTGGATTATGAAAAATCCCAAATGCCCGGACTGCAAGCGCGTCAAGTGCATATGCGAGGGAGAAAAGCCGATCTGGTACACCGAAACGAACAAGAAGTGGAAACCGGGGCCGGATGGCGAACTGGAAGTGATCGAGCACAAGGAGCGCGAGGTTTTTGGGAAGATGAGCGCGGAGGACGGCCGGTAAGGTTAGGGGAACAGACCGCCGAGACTGCTGAGCGCGGGAGGACGGGTATGAAGTACGTAGTCGTGGAGGCTGACGGAGATGTAGAGGCCCTGCACCGACAGGCTGGGCTTGACATGCAGGATATTCAAGCGCTCGTCGGCGGCCGGTATCCCCGAGTGACCATCATCCCGACCAGCGGCTATTCGCTGCTGAGCAACGCGGAAGCTGAAGCGATGGGCATGCCGCGCAATACCTTTTGGCCCTTTGAGACCGGCGAGTGCTGGCCCTTCCCGGCGAGGCACTGTGGCGACTCCATTGTGGGCAGGACTGACGGAGGCGAAATTTGTCGGCTTGCGGGATGAGGAGTGGTAACTCCCGTCTTGCTTTGGGGGCAGTGTGCTGCAAGAGACAACGGAGGCCACGGGAGTGTTCGGATGGAAGGATGTAATTTCCGTTGCTGCCTTGCTCATTTCGGTAATCACGGCCTATCTGACTCTATTCCGGAGAGGCAGATTGCAGCCTCGTTTCGGTAAGGTGATGCTCCTCCAGTACCAGGGTGACGGGCGAATACATTTCAAGATCGAGCTGTCCGTACAGAACCCAGGGGCAAGAGTCGCGGTGATCTATGACATTGCCGGCGAGTTGCGCCGCCTTTCCGATGACACTCGAGAGCCTCTGATTTGGCAACTCACTTTGACAACCGAATTCGACCCGGAAACACACGGAAACGACACCAGATTCAAGAGCTTGCCCGAGACCCTCTTTATCGCGAAGACGGAGGCCGTCAAGGAGCGTTTGCAATTCCAAACTCAAAAACCGTATTCATTTACACCAGGAGACTACGAAATTGAGGTAAGCATCAGGAGCGACGGTACAGCACGCTCAAAGACAGGACTCAAGAGCGAATTGCGCGTCAGCGCGGAAGACATCGCATTCCTCGAAGAGTATCGAACATCGCAAGACGGGCCGAAGAAGCAGAAGAACCTGTATTTTCTGCTGGAAAGGCCATCGGCAAAATCAACCCGCTTTGTTTCTCGGCTACAAGCGTTGAGAACCTAGGCAATTGAATCATGGTCTTCGCAGGTGTACTTCGGAAGGGTCGCCATGCGGTCCACGATCTCATTCAGCGCGACGGGCCGCATGTTCCAGGAGTCTACGCCGACGTCCAAACTCTGGCTGCTTCCCGGGGAGGCCGTCGTGGGAATGCCCCTAGCATGAGGGATCCGTGATGCGACTTGTTCCATACGCGCATGGCGTAGTGGCAAAGCGTGATTCTGTGATCATCAAGCTTGATCTCGGCTCCAAACTGGCTCGATGCCCAGCGCGGCAGGGCTCTGACGGACTCGGGATCGTGATTGCCCCATACGAGGTGAATGTTGCCATTTAGCCGCTTGAGGTAGCTTTCGGGCTCTGGACCGCTCTTCCACGCGAAGTCCCCAAGATGCCAGAGAGTGTCGCTCGGCCTGACGCGGCCGTTCCAGTTCACGATAAGCGCCTCATTCATCTCCTCAACGTCCGAATCCGGCCGGTTCGCCAGACGGACGATGTTCCCGTGGCCGAAATGTGTGTCGGAGGTGAAGAATGTGGCCATGGGTACAAGCTTATTCTGCTGCAGGGAGGCTTGGGACCGGCGCGGCGTTTCTTCTGTCTTTCCCTCATGCTCTTGTCCGATTCGGGTTTCTGATAAACGTTCGGCCAAAGGTCATACTTCGTGATGGCTTCTCCGTCCATGAGGCGCTTGACGCCCTTGGCGTCCATGTCTGCGCGACGTTCGTTGCAGCCGTTATGCGTGAGAACTAGTTGTGAACGTTCGTGCTTTTTCATTCGCGACTTGGGGATGAGATGTTCGCGAGTGGGGGCCAACCTGCTCTGTGAAGTAAGGGTAAGACTCACTGTGCCGCCGCACCAATAGCAGAGATGCCCATTGGCTTCAGAGAATTTATAAAGACGACTGCTGCATTCGAGCATTTGTTGAGCGGGGTTATTGATCAAAGCGGATGTTTCGTCGTCTAGTTCTTTAGGTGCGGGCAAGCCTGAAATGGGCCAACTTTCAAGTCATGCGCCGGACCCACGCGAGCATCATGGGGGCGCTAGGCGTAGAGGGAAAGCTGGTTGCGGATCAGCTCGGGCACTCTCTCGACCTAAACCAGAACGTCTATACGCAGTCCGCCGTGGCGACCCGGCAGATTGCGGGAACAAACTGGAATCTTCGCGTAACGGCGTTCAATCGGAGTTCGCCGGGTCTGATGCGCTTGCAAGTCGTTGACCCTATGGAGCGGGAGACCGGGATCGAACCGGCGACATTCAGCTTGGGAAGCTGACGTTCTGCCACTGAACTACTCCCGCCCTGATAACTTCGCCTTACATCAGGCTCTAGCGCCGACCATCGAACCGCGATAGAAAAGATCGGATGTGCAACTGCACCGAATCGCCGCTCTCAAAGAAGTATCTCTTGATTAACGGTAGATGGCAATTCCGTCAGGTCCTCAAGGTCCACTGCACATCTCCCCCCGGGGCATCGTCGCGCATCTCCCCTGGCTGCCTAGGTCACTGGAGCGCGTATGGACACCCTTCTGGCAGATGAAGTAGGGTGTACTTCTCACCTGTTCGTATCCTCACTCGGATACGAGACTGCAGGCAATGCCCTCTCTCCGGGGCTCCACTCCCCTTGACGAAGGCCCCGTGTCTTTCGAAAAACCCGCTTGGGCGGGAGTCAAGCCTGAGCGTCGGACCGCGCTGTGATCTGCGACTGGTTTCGAAAGGAATACCCACCCATGTCTAGACATCTCCAAGCCACGGACGGGAACCATCCCCCCGAGAAGACGACCAAAGCTGGCCTCGACATCTCCGTCGACCGAAGAACTTTTCTCGCGGGTATCGCCGGAACCGCTGTGGTCGCCGCCTGCCACCCTGTGACCACATTCGCCCAGACTGCCGCTCCCGATCTGAACCTCGCGCGTGTGGCCATCCCCTCCAGCCTCACGACCACCAGCGAAAACAAGATCGGCACATTGAACGATGGCTTCACTCCGGCAAACTCGCGCGACCGCCAGAACGGCTCCTATGCAATCCGGCGCGGCTCTCGAGGATGAAAGTCCCGCCGAATGGGTCCAGTATTCTTGGAGCAAGCCGGTCCATATCAGCAAAATAGACGTTTACTGGGCCATCGATCCACCTCGCCCCAACGGGCCGCCCGGCAGTGGGTATGCCCACACCGTCGCCCCTGTCTCCTACCGCATCCTCTATTGGAACGGAAGCGACTTTGTCCCGGCCTCCAACTCCCATGGCCTCGGAGTGGCAAGAGACACCTTCAACACCACCACCTTCGACGAGGTAACAACAGACAAGATCCGCCTGGAGGTCGTTCCCGATGGAGTCCATCCTGCCGGCATCCTCGAGTGGAAGGTTTCTAACGCCGGTGCGGTCCCCTCGCTGCCGCCAGTTATCAACGCCGGCATCGATCGTTCTGTCGTCATGGGAGGCCGCACCTACCTTGCCGGTCAGGCGATCTGGCTTCAGGATCTCCCCGGAAACGCAGCGCATTGGACCAAGGCATCCGGCCCCGGCAACGTCGACTTCGCAAACGCAACCTCGCCCGTAACCACGGCGACGTTCTCCGCCCCTGGAGACTACGTACTCAAGCTGACGGGCTCAGGCAAAGGAGAGCAGACCGCATCCACGCTCCATGTCCACGCCGAGCCAGCGCCTCCGCAGCCAGCGCCTCGACGTGGTCTACACCACCAGGTACTCCATCGACAGCCCGCTCTGGAACGCGCGTGCCAGGACGCTCATCGTGGACTGGATCCCTCACTGCATCGCCTACTGCGAGCGAACCGACATCGCTCCCGATCAGGGCGACGGCGGAATCGACAACTTCATCGAGGCAGGCAAGGCCAACCGCGGCGAGCCACATGGCCGCCACAAGGGCTTTGTGTTCTCCAATGCCTGGATCCATCAAACGGTCGAGTCCATGTGCATCGCCCTGATGGTCGACCCTCAGGGCGACCCGGAGATCCTCAACGCGCAGCAGCACATGCACGCCACGCTCGAAAGGTGGATCCCCATCATTCTTGCCGCACAGATGCCCGACGGCTACCTGCAAACCGCGTACATCCTCGCCGATCGCAAGGAGTGGCCGGAGCGCTGGTCGCCCGAGCACCGCGGCAACCACGAGGGCTACGTCTCCGGCTACTTCATCGAGTCAGCCATCAACCACTACACCCTCACCGACGGCAAGGACCTTCGCCTCTATAACGCCGCAAAGAAGCTGGCCGACTGCTGGGTCGCAAACATCGGTCCAGGGAAGAAGGACTGGTTCGACGGCCACCAGGAGATGGAACAGGCGCTCGTCCGCTTTGGCCGCTTTGTCAACGACCAGGAAGGAAACCACCGCGGCGACGCCTACATCACCCTCGCCAAGTTCCTTCTCGACTCCCGTCGCGGCGGGGCGGAGTACGACCAGAGTCATCTCCCCCCAGGCCAGCAGTACGAGGCCGTAGGTCACGCCGTGCGCGCCACCTACTTCTACTCGGGCATGGCCGACATCGCCGCCGAAACCGGTGACCATGACTACCAGAGCGCCGTCCTGTCCCTTTGGGACAACATGGTCAACAAGAAGTACTACCTCACCGGCGGCATCGGCAGTGGCGAAACCTCCGAAGGCTTCGGCCCAAACTACTCGCTCCGCAATAACTCCTACTGCGAATCCTGTTCAAGCTGCGGCCTGGTCTTCTTCCAGTACAAGCTCAACCTCGCATACCACGACGCAAAGTACGCCGACCTCTACGAGCAGACCATGTACAACGCTCTGCTTGGCGGCGTCGACCTCGCAGGCAAGAGCTTCTGCTACACCAATCCGCTGGTCAACACCCAGCGCACGCTCTGGCACGTATGCCCCTGCTGTGTCGGAAACATCCCACGGACGCTCCTCATGATGCCCACCTGGGCCTACGTCAAAAGTCAGACCGGCCTCTACGTCAACATGTTCGTCGGAAGCCGCATCCATGTCGGAAAGGTCGCCGGCACAAACGTCGAGATGGTCCAGAAGACCGACTACCCCTGGAACGGGGCGATTCGCATCACCGTCAACCCGGAGCAGGCCACGACCTTCACGGTCTTTGTCCGCATACCCAACCGGACTATCAGCAAGCTCTACACCGATTCCCCGGCCATCAGCGGCGTCAGGCGCTTCGCCGTCAACGGCGTCGCCCTCACGCCGCACATCGAGAAAGGCTATGCCGTCGTAACCCGCGAGTGGAAGGCCGGCGATCACATCGAGCTCGAGCTTCCCATGGAACCTCAGACGCGTCAAGGCAGACGACCGCGTCAAGGCAGACCTCGGCAACGTCGCCCTGAAGTATGGACCGCTCGTCTACAACGTCGAGACCGCCGACCAGCCCAACATCGAGCAGCCGCTCAGCGACGCTCCGCTCAAAGCGGAATGGCGGCCCGATCTGCTTGGCGGCGTCATGGTAATCACCGGCACATGGAAGGATGGTTCCCCGATGGTCGCCATTCCGAACTACGCGCGCATGAACCGCGTGGGCCCCCCGCAGGAGTACCTCGAAGACCCCCACGTAAACTATGCGCCCGGCGCAACAACCAGCACCGGAGCGACCACGCCCAGCATCTCCCCTCGCACCGCCGCCCCGGTCATCCCCGCCATTGTCACCGCCAACGCCGGAGCCGGCGACATAACCCCCGCGGATAGCCGTCACAATCAACGGCCAATCAAGGTTGAATCCAAAGTGTGGATTTAAAGCAACTCGAGCCGTGTTCCCCTTGGCCGCAGCAGACATCCGCTCGACGAGCTGACACTCGTTCCGTAACGGTGCCGCAAAGCCCCGAGTAACCCTCTGCCCCGCACCTCCGATCTTCACTCCAACCTCACCATGAATAGCCGGCGCCTCCACACTCCCGCACACCCAGTCCAGCCCCGCGCCCGACTGCTAAAGTACTCTAAGCAGTATAAGGCTCCCTCACATGTTTGAATTCAGCCACTCTCTCCGGCAGGTGGCCGCAATCGGCTGTCTCCTCGCCGCAATCGCCTGCGTCAAAGATCTCTCAGCTCAGTCACCGCAGGGAGGCCTTCCTTGGACAGGCAGGCTCCTCGATGCCAGTGGCCATCCCCTTCGCGGCGCCATCATCGACATCAACGCGAATGGGCTCGACCAGACCGCTAACACTGATGCCGAAGGTGGCTTTCGGCTCCCCTCCGTCAGCCCTGGCGCCTACACGCTCACCGTCAACGTCGCCGGCCAGACTCTCCGCGCCCCGCAGCGCCTGGACCTCTCCGCGCAGCCCAGAAGCGCCATCCTGACCGTCTCTGAGAGCAACACACTGCTGGTCGTCCTTGAAGACCCGCAGACCGCCAGGCAGGGCCACGGCGAGCAGCTCTCAAGCAGCGCCGTAACCGAGATCCCCCTCAACAAACGCGACTTCAGCGCCTTGCTCCTGCTCTCCGTCGGCACCAGCACAGACTCCAACGGAACCAACTTCACACCGCAGTTTGCCATCAACGGGCAACGCGGCGTCGAAGCCAACTTCGCCATCGATGGCGCCGAAACCAGCGACCCCGAGATGGGCGGCTCTACCTTCTCCAACTTCAACGTCGACGCCATCCAGGCCATCGATTCAAGCTCCGGCTGGATGCCAGCCGAGATCGGGCGCGGCGCCTCCGGCTACACCAACATCACCACCCGCTCCGGCACCGACCGCGTTCACGGCTCCTTCTTCGAATTCATCCGTAACTCCTCGCTCGACGCACGAAACTACTTCGACCATCCCTCCCCCGTCAGCCCCGGCCGTATCCCGCCCTTCCGCCGAAACGAGTTCGGTCTCACCAACGGCGGTCCCGTCGTCATCCCTCACCTGTACAACGGCCGGTCGAAGACCTACTACTTCGTCGAACTGCAGGCGCTCCGTCAAGTCCTCGGAACCACCCAGGTCTTCCCGGTCCCCACGCTCGTCAGAACGATCTGGCCTCGACAACACCGCGTTCCCGAACGACCCCCTCCTCGTGCCCGTCGATCCAGGCATCGCAAAGGTCCTCGCCCGATACCCCCTCCCGAACTACGTCCGGGTCGCCTACGGCGATCACACCTACGCCACCTCCGCCAAAATCACAACCAACTCCGATCAGCTCTCCCTCCGCCTCGATCACGCGATCGGAACGAAAAATCACCTCTTCGCGCGTGTGACCTTCGACAACATCATCGGCCCCACGACTAACCCCGACCAGACCGCGCTCGACCCAACCTTCGGAATCCAGTTCCGCGATCATCAAAGAAACTTCACCTTCGACTTCACCAGGGCTGCCTCACCCCGTCTCCTCTGGGAGACCCAGTTCGGCATCATTCGCACCACCCCCGCCTCCCACACCAGCAACTCGAGCGATCCCGCCCTCAAGTTCAACGATGGCGCCTTTGAGTCCTTCAACTCCGCCGCGGGCTCCGTGACTGCCGCCTATAACAACCTCTTCTCCATCCGGCAGGCCGTCACCTTCACCACGCACAACCACGTCCTCAAGGCGGGAGCCGAGATCCGCCTCAACCGCGACACCAGCTACTTCGGCCTGAGCCCTAACGGCGAGTTCAACTTCGGAGGCGGCACCGCCTACTCGCCCGCCGAACTCCGCTCGCAATCCGGTGCGCACGTGATCCACAAGGGAGACCCCCTTCCCGACACGCTCTCAAGCTTCCTCCTCGGCAGCGCCTTCTTCTACACCGCCGCAGTCGCACCGCCCATCGCCTCCAGTGGAGAGCACATCGGCCCGCCGCCACCAGCCGCAACGCCGCTGGTGCCTACCTTCAGGACACATGGAAAGTCACCGACCGCCTCACCTTGAACTATGGCCTTCGATACGAGTTCTACTCGCCCATCGAGGAGCGGGCGCGCCGTACCTCCAGCGTTCGTGCCGCCGACAACGACCTCGGACAGGTCTTCGTCGTCAACCCGCAGCCTGCCTATGACAACCGCTTCAACTGGGCTCCACGGGTCCAGTTGGACGCAAGGGCTACCGACAAGCTCGTCATTCACGCCGGCGGTGGCCTCACCACCATCCCGCCCAACATCTGGCAGGATAATCAGCTCACCGGCGGCGCCCCCTTTGTTGTCTACCCCCGCTTCACCTCCACCAGCGGAACTCCCGTTCCGTACGGCTTTCAGATCACGTCCGCTGAGCTCCCACGCGCCTACACGCCCGAGGGCGCGGACATCTTCCCCAACAACAAAACCACCGCGGTCGCTCCCAACACCGTCTTCGATATCGACCGTTACGAGCGAGACCTCGCCGCACTCACACCCAGCCATCAGATCGCTCCCCTCAACCTGGCTGGCGTGGACCGTCACTTTGGCAACGCCTATCTCGGCACCTGGACCCTTGGAGTCGAGCGCCCCTTCGCCGGACTCACCGCGAACGCGACCTACATAGGCACGGCAAGCGCCCGCCTCCCGCGCGTCACCTTCCCCAACGCCTACCCGGGGGCCGACCCCGCCTTCGCCCCGCACACCCGGTTCGACGCCAGTGGAAACGTCGTCGGCGGCTTCGGAACCGAGCAGATCGTCACCTCCAACTCGCACTCCACCTACCACGCCCTCCAGGCCTCGCTCCAGGGCGCCACCGGCCACGGCGGTCCCGGCATCCAGGCCAGCTACACCTGGTCGAAGTCAATCGACGACACCAGCTCCGCCAGCGGTGGCGTCAATGCAGCGTCCGTCGGCGCCGTCACCCTCCCCTCCCCACAAAATCCCTTCGACACCCATCCCGAAAAGGGCCCCTCCACCTTCGACACCACCCACGTCTTTTCTCTCAGCGCGGCGCAGGAGCTCCACCTCGACCAGATCGACTTCCTCCAACCATTGCCCCGCAAACTCAGCTCCGGTTGGGAGCTCATCAGCATCTCGACCATCACCAGCGGCTCCCCCTTCACCGTCTACTCCGGCGTCCAACAGACCGGCGTCGGCTCCGGCGGAGTCGACCGACCCGACCAGGTCGCCACACCTGTCCTCTCCACTGCGAGAGCGAAGCGAGAAGACTACTTCGGCCGCGGCGCCAACAACGCCTCGTTCTTCTTCATTCCCGTACAGTCTGCCCGGCGGAACCGGCCCTAACTCCGGCCGCTTCGGCACGCTCGGGAGGAACTCCTTCCGCGGCCCCGCCTTCTACAACTACGACTTCTCGCTCCTCAAGGACACCCCGATCGGTCGCCGCGGCAACGGCGATCTCGCCGTGCTCCAGTTCCGCTCCGAGTTCTTCAACCTCTTCAACATCGTCAATATGGGCCTTCCGGCTAACATCATCACCGGCTCCGGATTCGGCCAGATAAGCCGTACGGCGGGCACCTCGCGGCAGATCCAGTTCTCGCTCAAGGTCCTCTACTAGCCAACCCTGGGGTCACGGTCTCCGGCAGCGAGAACTGCGGGGTCGCACGCGAACAATCCTGCCGTCAACCCCGGCTCTTATCTATCTGCTTGTGCCGCAACCACTAACAGCTGGCGCAACTACCCTAAGTACCCGGCTACACTGAAAAGCAAGGGTATCGGGCTCTCACCACCCCAGGCCTCTCGTGCTGGATAAACCTCTCTTTTTCAGGATTTTGCCTCTAAATCCAACTGATGCACGATTTTAGCGGGCCCGGAAATCTCATCTCGTTGAAACTGCGTACTTTGCGACTTTGACCACGGGGGGAGGGGGCCGCCATCAGTCCGGCTTCGCCATAACGATGGGAACCGCTTGATCCAGGGTGAGCGTAGCCGCTTCAGGCTCAAACTTCGAGCGCTCATTGTCCTGCTGAAGCGAAACGCTTTTGAACAGCAGGGCATTCCCTTCAAGATGCACGTGAATGGCGGTCAACTCCCAGAGAGACTGGCCAACTTCCATCTGCTCCAGCGAAAACGAGCTTCCCTCCTTCAACCTGCCCAGGAGACCCGCACCAAAGGTCACGTCATGCAGGAGGTGACCGCTCAAGCTACGGATCCGGTGTTGCTGGTGATCCACCGTTAGATCGCCCGTCATCTCACTGAACACCCGGGCCTCTCGCGTAGGTGGATGAAAGTTCGGATCCGGTTCAAAGTGCAGGACGGTCTCGGTTGGCGTTACGCCAGTCTGCTTCCAGCGGAACGCCGTGGGCAGAAGCTGAAGGAAGTCGTCAACCTGCTGGTTGTCATGGCTTCGTTCAGCCAGCTGCTTCTTCTGTGCCTTCCGATCCTGGAGGAACTCGTTGATCAGCCCGCGCTGTTGCGGCTCGGCTAGCCTCTGACCATCTCTCTCAAGTACGCGGTAGATGTCTCCCTGCTGCGTGGAGGCAACCCACTGCAACACATGCTCCTTCGGTTTGCGGAAATCTTCAAAATAGATCCAATTCGAATGGTCCGCCTGGTTGGCAGCCCGCTCCGCATCGACCGCCTGCCGAACCACTGTCACGGGATCCTGCGCAAGCGCGACAGAGATCGACATCGAGAGGGCCCCTATCGAAAAGCAGCACAATCCTCTACCCATCTCGAACCGCCTTCTGAACCAGAAACTCTGGATACGATGCGGCACATCTCCGAACGGTCCGGCAAAATACGTGCCTTTCGCCGGTTCCTGGTTTGCCGTTCATGGTACTCGAAGCCCGAGGGTCTGCTCTGCCACAAGCACCAGCACCACAGGAACGGAGATTTCGCTGCGCAACGGAGAGGACTGGATTGAGCGATGCAAACCGGATGCTCCTTGGATTCTTGCTGGACAGGAGCGACGGCTCGTAGATACTGCCAACATGTCTGCTACCGCATCGATCCTGGGCAGGCTTGGCCTTCCAGCTCCTATCCGAGAACTCGCTCGGCGCCCTTGGGATGTTGTCGTCGTCGGGGCAGGTCATAACGGCCTTGCCTGTGCAACCTACCTCGCCCGTGCGGGTCGACGGGTACTGGTGCTCGAGAGTCGGGATCGCGTGGGTGGGGCCTGCACAATCGAAGAGCCGTTCCCCGGCGTACGGATGTCACCTTGCGCCTATCTTGCGGGCCTGCTTCACCCGTTGATCATCCAGGAGCTGAACCTCGCGGAACGCGGGTTCCAGTGGACGCCCGCCGTCAATGGGCTCTTCGTGCCCTTTCTCGACGGCAGCTGCATCCAGCTCTGGGACGATGACGCTCGGTGCGAAGAGGAGGTGCGCCGCTTCTCTCCCGCCGATGTCGAGGGGTGGCGGGCAATGAACGACGTGATCCGACGCCTCCGCGACAAACTCAGGCCTGCAACAACGAGGTCAGATGGCGAGGAACAGGGGATGCGTCAAGACCTGTGGGTGGGGGAACCCCCCAGTCAGGAGAGACTCGAAGATATCCTGGCAGGAGACTCAGAGGCTCGAGAGCTCCTGTTTACTTGGTCGATGGCGGAGTTCGTGGAACGCTACCTGACCGACGAGCGCCTGCAGACCGCCTATCTCGGCCAAGGCGTGATCGGAACGAACGCGAGTCCCTTCGATGCTGGTACCGCGTCCATTCGCTTTCACCACTCCTCAGGACGTCTCGGCGGAATGCCGGGAATGTGGGGCTACGTCAAAGGCGGCATGGGCATGATCTCTTTTTATCTGTGCGATGCCGCCCGAGACGCCGGGGCTGCCGTGGCTACGGGCGTAAGCGTTAGACCAGATCCTACCCGGCGAGGGCGTACTGCTCGAGAGTGGAGAGCGCATTCTCGCCCCGGTGATCGTCTCGAATGCAGACCCCGTCCGTACGCTGAACATGCTGGGCAACGCTGCAGATGACAGCTGGATACGCAAGGTGCAATCGGTGCCGATCGACAGGGTGCACTGTGAAGCTGAATGTCCTGTTGCGCGAGCTTCCGGATTTCAGTTCACGTCCTGGAATTGAGCGGGAGCACCACTACGGGCAGATCAACGCCCCTCTGACCAGGGCTGAGTGGAAGGCGGGCTACGCCGCGGCTCGGGCGGGTCGTCTCCCAGACCAGCTCTGGTGCGAGCTGTATTTCCAGAGCGTGCACGACAAAAGCGTCGTTCCTGAGGGGCTCCACACAATGAGCGTCTTCGCCCAATACGTGCCCTACGCCTTCGGGGACGGAACCTGGCCGGAGCGACGCGGCGAGGTTCTGGAGCTGGCTCTTCGATCCGTCGGACGTTTCTGCCGCAATCTACGGGAAGCGGTTATAGATGCGCAGGTGCTCGGACCACCAGATATCGAGGAACGGGTGGGCCTGACCGGCGGCCACATCTTCCAGGGAGAGTGCCTCCCCGCCTATATGTGGGCAAACCGTCTCTCGGCAAGAACTCCGATGCGGGGAGTTTACCTCTGCGGCGCATGTACTCACCCGGGCGGCAGCGTGATTGGGATCAATGGCCGAAACGCCGCAATGGCTGTCCTCAAGCGACAAGGCGAAGATCAACATGATCCGTCCCGCCCGCAACAGAGAAGCATCTACTCAAGCGCGAGCTGCGCTTTTCCGATCTGACACTTTTCTATATCGCCGGCGCACTAAGCCTGCGCTGGATTTCAACAGCGGCCGCAGCCGGGCCAAGCACAATTATCATTTGGCTTCTTGCCTGCCTGTTCTTCTTCGTCCCCCTTGCAGCAACCGTAATCGAGCTCTCGTCCCGCTACCCGGAGGAAGGCGGGCTTTACGTGTGGACCCAAAGAGCCTTCGGCAACTTCTCCGGCTTCATGGCTGCATGGACGTACTGGATGAGCAACCTTCCATACTTCCCGGCCGTTCTCTACTTTGGCGCGGGCAGCCTACTGTTTGCCTTCCCGCATGGACAGGGGCTCGCAACCAAATCCCAGCTATTATCTTCTATTTGCACTCGGATCTCTCACCATGATCACCTTGCTCAATGTTCGTGGACTGAAATTCGGCAAATGGTTGAACAGCCTTGGGGCTTTCGGAAGCTGGATTCCGGTGCTCGTCATCATCGTCCTCGCCGTTTTGAGCTATCTTCACTTCGGTTCGGCGAACAAGTTCACTAAGACTACCCTGACGCCTCATGCAGATCTGAAGAATGCCGTCTTCTGGTCGACCATCTTCTTCGCATTTGGCGGTTGTGAAACCGGTTCCTTCATGAGTGACGAGATCAAGAACGCTCGCCGCACCATTCCATCTGCTCTCATTGTCTCCGGCGTCATTCTTGTAACCAGTTATGTTGCCGGAACCGTCGCCATGCTTGTAGCCCTGCCAAGCTCAGAGATCACTGGCGTGAGCGGCTTCGCAGGTGCAGTCAAGGTGATGTGTGCCAGTCTCGGCATCCCTTGGGTCGCCACACTAGTCGCCGTCCTCGTCGCGATCAGCAGCATCGGCGCCGCCGCCTCCTTTCTCTCGTCCACCTCACGACTGCCATTCGTGGCGGGTATCGATCGCTATCTGCCGCCAACTTTCGGCCGCGTTCACGCCGGGTGGGGTACGCCATGGATCGCAATCGCAACCTACGGCTTTGCCGGTGCACTTTGTGCGGTGCTCAGCCAAGTCGGAAGCAACGTACTCGGCGCTTATGATGTGCTTGTCAGCATGTCCATCGTCACCTACTTCATTCCTTTCGTGCTCATGTTTCTTGTCCATGATTCGGCTCCAGCGCGAGCCAGCACCAGCTGGAGTCATTCGGCTCTTTGGAGGTAAGAGAATGGCGATTCTGCTCGCCAGTACGGGCCTCATAACGACTCTCCTTACGATCGCCCTCGCAGTGGTTCCGCCCGACGAGGAGCCCCATAAGCTCTTGCTGTGTTAAGGTGATTGGATCGACACTCGTCTTGTTGGGGGCTGGCGTGGCAGTATTCTGGAACGGTGAGCTACGCAGGACAGGATGAGGCGCACTGCACCTTCGCCAGCCTGCGTCAGCCCTTGGCAGTGAGGGAAGCCGAGGTAGAATAGTAGCCGCCGCTTCGCTATCGCGCATGGGAGCTCCCTGAAGAAAGGCCACGGCTTACGGGAAATGGGGTGTTTCCTCCACAGCCGCGATCCATCCTGTGTCGCTTTCTTCATTCATAATGAGTTGTCAAAGACTCCCGTGACTACTTGTCGATTCCTCGGAACTTCTTTCTTGCTGCGCCGGATGCGGTAGCGCGCGCCCTCCTGGGCAAGCTGCTGATTCGAAGGTTCCAAGGGAAGGACCTGATCTGCCGGATTACGGAAACGGAAGCCTACTTCGGCTCCGCTGATCGAGCAGCGCACGCCTTTGCAGGTCGAACCAAGCGCACCGAAGTTCTCTTTGGCCCACCCGGGCACGCTTATGTCTATCTCATCTATGGAGTCCATTTCTGCCTGAACATCTCTTGCGAGCCAGAAGGTCAGGCAGGCTGCGTCTTGCTGCGTGCCGGAGAACCGATCGTAGGGCTCGGGACGATGGCGCAACTCCGAGGGCTGCCTCCGGAGCTAAACCGAGCTCGTATATGTCCGGTCCCGGCCGGCTCTGCCAGGCACTCGGAATAACTCGGGCCGAACAAAACGGGCTGGATGTCACGGATTCATCGTCGACGCTGCGAGTATCGACGATAACTTCCCTGACCCGCCGATCACGACCACTACTCGCATCGGAATCAGGAAAGACGCGGATCGCGCGGCGCGCTTCTACATTAGCGGAAACGTCTGCGTTTCGAAAGCACCGCCTTGTGCCCGATGACTGTCAGAGACGATGTGCACTCTGAGCCGTCAACTGCTAGGCTTCGTAAGCAGGAGTGATCTCCTCAGACGAGGACCGCCGAAGGCTAAGGCGGCGAACCAGCTCGATCTGTGTATCGGATTGGCTGCGATAGCCTGCGCGATCAGGAAACTCAGGCCAATGGCGAGGCCAGCATCAGTTCCAGGCGCGAACGAGAACATATCGCCTCCTATCATGCAGTCTCGCCAGAGACTTGATAGCTCAGTCCCGACTGACATCGTGAACGGTCCAGATTGTCCAAACGCTGTGTTCAGCGTAGTCCACCAAACCTTGTTGTGCCATTTCGGACCGAGCGCGTGAGCCTCCTCAGAGTGGTAGGTTACAGCGCTGCAGCGAATTGAAGTGTGTCGCGCGGCCCGGGTTGCTATTCAAAGATTGCTGCCAGTGTGCCCTTTCCTGTACGGGAAGTGCCTGCTTTAGACGCCCTTCATGGCGAAGAATGCTGTATGCACTAGGATGGCCAGATCGAAGAAGAATCCCTTCTGCTCCAGGTAGTAGAGGTCATACTCAAGCCGCTCGTGAATCGCTGACTTCCGGTCCGCACTGAGTTGCCAGAATCCTGTCATCCCCTGAGGAACAAGAAGTCTCTGATGCTCCATAGTGGTATATCCCCGCACGATGAAGGGCATCTCCGGACGTGGTCCCACCAGCGACATGTCACCAAGAAGTACGTTCACGAGCTGCGGCAACTCGTCTAAACTCGTCTTCCGCAGAAAACGTCCAGCTGACGTGACCCTTGGATCTCCTGCGTCATCCGGAGAGGTGCCGTACCGTGGGGCAGACGTGTACATGCTCCTGAACTTCAAAATCTCGAAGGGAACCCCTCCTTCTTGATTCTCTGCTGCCGGAAGAACACTGGCCCCGGCGACGACATTTTGATCCACATCGCAATGATGATCCAAATCGGCGCAGTGATCAGAATCAACAGCAAAGAAATGAGAAGATCGAAACACGCGCTTCGTGCCGATATAGATGAAATCCGGCCGCTCAGAGACGACCATGGAGGTGACGTGGAGACCATCCAGAAATCGAACATCGGCTGGACTGCTTGGTCCTCCAAGGTGCTTTGTCCCGATGAATGATACCGGAAGGCCCTTCTCTAGCCCCAACGATATGATTTCCTTGCACTCGCCTGTCCGAGATGTCTGGTTGCGCGACATAAATTTCACTTACACCAAGTTGGTCTAGCAAACCGCCCGTCACAGCTTCATAAAGCACGGGAGCCGAGCTTCGGTATCGATAGTCATGGCTGTAGATGATCGCATCTGATACCGGTTCGTTCTCAGCGACAAAAGCCACTGGCAGAAGCCCCAGGTCCGGGGATTTCGTAAGAATCGAAAAGATTCGACGCGCATCATGCCCCGCGCCAATGATCACAACGTTCTTTCGGTTCACGTGCCGGCTCTTCCAATGAGTGATCAACTCCCGAGTCGCATGCTTCTGAATCAGCAGGATCGCCGTGACCAAAAGCCAAACGAGAAGAAGCATTAGCCTGGGAACAACCAGCCGGTGAAAGTAGATTGTGAGGGTAATGAGAACAAGGCACAGTGTACTCACTCGAAGAATTTCTGCGGTCTCACGGACCTCGAGAAGGCTGTGCGCATGCTTGTAGAGGTCACGCTTGTATGCAAAAAACGAGAAAATCAAGACGTACTCAAACGAGAACGCCAGCACAGAGAAGGAGAGCTGCGGCAGGCTGTGTCGATGAAGCTGACCGTATATGAGAACTCCCAGCACGGCCCCCAGCTGAATGGAGATCAGGTCAAAAAGCACCGCAAGGGAGAATGTGATGAATCGCGACCACGTTGCTCTAGGCGCCTCCTTGACATATGGGAGCGAAAAGTACGTCTCAGCCGGTTGTGATGGAGGCAAAATTCGAATCTCCTAGCCAAACTCCTCAGGTTGGAAAGATGCAGTACTCAATAGACGGTAGCTGAGTCTGCCTGATCCTTGTGTTGCCACAGCGTCAAACCTTCGTACTCTGTGCACGTGGGGCCCCTGCAGGTGACATTCGTAACACTCAAGTGCTATAGTCTAACGTCACTCCGAAGCCTACTGTGTGCCTCGGGAGAATCCAGAGATGGAAGGCTATGTTTTGTTCTTACTCGGCTGTTGGGCAGGATGTATCGTGAGTTTTCTGTTACTGAGGCTTGTATCCGTAGATCGGGGTCCGAGGGTCAGTTACCAAGGAAAAGTTTCGGATCAGCGTACCTCACTGGCTATATCGGATTAGGGATCTGATACCGAGCTCCTCGGTTCTTACGGAAGTACTTTTCGCACTCTCGCATGCGATACAACAGGCGCTTCGGAGTCTTTGACGGATAGTATATACCGGCCTCCACCCGAAGCTCTCGGTGATTGCGTTGTAGTAGTTATCTGATGCGATCAGTTAGACCGCTTACGAACCGCAGGCCAGCGTCATTGGAGCCGCACAGCGTGCCTGCCTCTAAATCGTAGGCCAGATTGACCTTTGCTAAGAGGGCAAGGTCGTATGCCAGCATATCCCTGACTGTGCTCTGGATCGAAATCGACCTCCTATGCGAGGAGCGGCATATTCCCCGTAGACGGCTTGCGAGGCCCCCAAGCTAGCATTTACGAAGAACGTAGACCTTGATCTCCGGAGTCGCACAGCACCTACCTCGGCAACGTTTGAGCAAAGGCGCTCTTCCCTAGAGGATGAGCATGCAGTCTCCGTAGGAGAAGAAGCGATACTTAGCCCGAATCGCGTGCGCATATGCGGCAAGCACGGCTTCACGGCCGGCAAATGCGCTAACGAGCATAAGAAGGGTGGAGGACGGCAGATGGAAATTCGTGAGCAGACCGTCCACCAGCCGAAACTGGTACCCCGGCGCTTATAAAAATCTCAGTTCTTCCGTGTCGGTTACTCCAGAGCTCCCGCGCAAAAGGATCAATGCCCCCGCTCTCCGAAACGGCCGCGACGGCCGCCTCGAGTGTGCGTACGGAGGTAGTTCCGACGGCGATGATGCGTCTACCGGATCGATGTGCTCGGATGATGGCGTCAGAGGTCGTATCCGGTATAAGCCAGGGCTCAGCATGGAGGCGGACGTCCTCGAGCTGTTTGACGCGAACCGGCTGAAATGTACCGAGGCCTACATGGAGCATGACGGTTTCAATCTCGACACCATTGGCTTTGAGAGCGGCGAACATCTCGGGCGTGAAGTGAAGCCCCGCCGTGGGGGCGGCCGCAGAACCAGGAGTGTTGGCATAGACCGTTTGGTACCTGTCGCGATCTTCGAGCGTATCCCCTCCAGATTTTGAACGCCGGATGTAGGGGGGCAGAGGCATGCGGCCAATCCGTTCAAGGACCTCTAAGAGGTTGGGCGTCGGGTAAAAACGTAGTGTGCGTTCGCCAAAATCCCCGGCGGCGATGACATCCGCCTGAAGGAGAGGCTCAGTGTGCTCACTGTCGGAAAAGAGTAATCTCTCCCCGACTTCGACCTTCCGAGCAGGGCGAACCAGGGCCGACCACTCATCCTCACGCAACTGTTGGGTAAGCAGCACTTCGATGCGGCCTTTGGGCTCCCCTGGTCCAGGCTGAGTTTTTCGACCTGCTCGGACAGCGTAGAGGCGTGCAGGGATGACGCGGCTGTCATTCACGATAAGGAGATCACCGGACCGGAGATAGCCGGGCAAATTGCGGAAGTTGTCGTCTCTGTAAGCGCCGCTGCGGCGATCGAGGACAAGCATGCGGCTCGTACCACGGACTGCTGGCGGCTCCTGTGCAACCAAGTCCTGAGGAAGATCGAAGTGGAAGTCTTGAACGCGCACGCTCGTCCAGATTACGAGTCACGGTTTGTCGCGCCTCTGCCATGGCGACAGAGCGGTCGAGAGCTTTCTGAATCCTACGCTAAGCTCATACCCCCTCTGCCCTTGCGTAGCGCTGGGCAGGCCATGCGATCACGACACTTGGAAAAGGGTTTGGGGATGAGGAAGCGGTCCCAGGATCGGAGCTGCCAATATCGCTGCGGCAGCGCGTAGAAAGCCCCCACTGACCTGCACTTACGAGTTCAGCCAATTGCGTAGCTCCGGGCTTTGCAACAAAAGCGGGTCCTCGAGGACCGTCCGCTGTGATCGCGCAAATGTGTCCCATTCCATAAGCTTTGGTAAGTCCGCGGAGGCCGGAGGCTCCGGCGCGCGAGGAGGAACCGCGAACTACGAGGAAGCCGAGGCGCTCAACTGTCCGGGCGATCAGTTCGCCATCGAACGACTGGCTGATGAGAATAGCGACGCCTTGGCCCCGAAAGCGATGAGCGCAAGCAAGCAGGGAGCGGTGCCAGAAGACGAAGATACCAGGGCCGGGGAGCTGATTTCCTGGGATAACACCGACATCGCTCACGTCTTCGTACCGCAGAGTGGAACCGAGGAGGCGAATGAGGGTGGCGGCGATAAGTGGAACGAGAAGAAGGGCGAGTCGCTGAACCCGAGTCACTCTGGACGTGGAAGACTGCACAAAGGTCAGTTTACCTTGCAGGTTACGCCGGGAATGAGAGAAGCGTCAGGAGCAATGTAACGAGGGAGGGAAGGCTCCTGCGCTGGGCGATGCCACAGGTGGTCGGCGAGTGCCCTTTCGAGCAAGCGCAGGCTCTAATTCTCGACGCTCTCGCTTAGCTGTATTTCAACCACCGGAGGATCTCCGGAAGGCTTGGCTTCTTGCCATACATAAGGATTCCGATCCTGTATATGCGCGAGGCCACCCATAGAATGGCGCAGATCGTGACGGCCATGATCGCGATCGAGAGCAGGATCTGCCAAGCAGGCGGCATAGCCAACGAGATACGAAGGTACATAATGAGAGGCGTGCAGAAAGGGATCAGCGAGAGGACGGTAGCGGCGGTTCCCCCCGGATTGTTTATCACTATGCCCAACGCAAACATGCAGCCCGCGAGAGGCATGACGAGGAACATGTTGAGTTGCTGGAGTTCCTGCTCAGAGTTTGTCATCGCTCCCAGGGCGGCCGCAATAGAGGAGTAGAGCAAGAACCCAAGAAGAAAGTAAATGACAAAAAAGCCGATCTGAGCGACTGACAGTGTGAGGTGGACGGAGCCCCCGCCAAGCGACGACAGCGAGCGATGTGCTAGTGAGGATGACCGCGGTTATCAGCCAGATTCCGACCTGGGTGAGCCCAACTGAACCCGACCCCGATAACCTTACCCGCCATCATCTCTTCCGGACGAATTGTCGCCAGAAGGACCTCAAAGATACGGGATGTCTTTTCTTCGATGATCGACCGCGCGACGTTCATCCCGTAGAGCATGATGACGAAATACATGAGGAAGAAGAGGACATACGCCCCGATGAATGCAGAGGTTGTGTCGGCGTTCTTTCCGGCTTGGGTCGTGTCGACTTGACCGGTTGCATGAGCGCCTCCACGTCGGAAGCGACCATGCCCTGATGGGCGAGACGCTCGCGCATCAGAACGGAGCGAAGCGCGGAAGCTGACAGTACCCTTAGTGACGATGTCACCTGCGGATCGCGGAGTATAAGCGAAGGTTGGACGATCCTTGGCTTGGCTGCCGGGGGTGATCCAGAGATAGCCGTCCAGCGCTTTATCGGCTGAGTTCGCTGTCAAGGACCGTCCGCGTGTCCTGCCCGGCGGGGAGATGACATCGACCGTCATCTTCGAATCCTTGCCATTTTCGAGTTCGTGCTGGAGATCAGTGGCGAGTTGCTGATCGCGGGAAACAACAGCAATGTGAGAGGTGGATTTCGACTTCGCCGACATCACGATGCTGCCGATGATGCCGCCCCCCATAAGTAGCGGGATAAAACAGTAGTAACCAGGAATCCCTTCGTTCGGACGCGTTCAAGATACTCGCGCTTTGCGATAAGCCATACGTTATGCATGGATTTGAGCTCCGGCAGCGGTCTCGGAAACCTGATTATTGCCCCCGGTTTGAGCCCAACCTCTTCGATGAAAATCTCCTCCAGAGTGGGCTCCATTACCTCGAAGCGCGAAATGCGGGTTCCCCGAGAGACCGCGGCGGCCAGCAGAGGCTGTGCATCGGGGCTGCTCAGCCCTTCCGCTCCGTTCTGCAATCCGGAACTACGAAGCTTGATCTCGGCATGTCCAGTGTAGTTTCTTACGGTCTCGATTGAGGGGTGCCGCAGAAAATCGTCATCACCTTCGAAGACCATCTGAACGCGGTTCCGCGGGTAACGCGATTTGATCTCACGCATGGTGCCAGAAAGAACCAGCTTTCCCCCAGCGATGAGAGCAATGGAATCACACAGTTTCTCTGCCTGGTCCATCCGATGGGTCGAGAAAAGAACGGCTCGGCCCTGCTTGCGTAAAGTCAACAAGAGTGTCCTGCAAGAGGGTTGCATTTACAGGGTCAAGACCCGAGAAAGGCTCATCCATGATAATTAGATCGGGCTCGTGTAGCAGAGTGGCGATGAACTGGATCTTCTGCTGCATGCCCTTTGAGAGTTCTTCCGTCTTCTTGGGAATGGCTTCCGTGATATCGAGGCGCTCGCACCAGAGATGGGCACGCTTGGAGGCGGTAGTAGCGTCCAAGCCGTGAAGCTGACCAAGGAAGATGAGTTGGTCCATGACCTTCATCTTCTTGTAGAGCCCGCGCTCTTCGGGCAAGTAGCCGACGCGCTTGAGCTGCGATCGGTTGAACGGCTGCTCGAAGAGTCGGATCGAACCAGAGTCGGGAACAGTGATGCCGATCATCATGCGAATCGATGGAGGTCTTGCCCGAGCCGTTGGGACCGAGAAGGCCGAACATCGTGCCTGGCTCGATCCGGAAGCTCATGTCGCTGACGGCGATCTTGGTGTCGTAAGCTTTACGAACGTGATCAAGCTGAACTACGGACATGCGGTGGTTGCTCCGGTCGCTGGGCTCCGATGGTGGGAAGAGTAGGCCCGGAAAGAAGTCTATCAGGGCCTATACGGCTGGCCGGATTTGAGGGAATCGAAGTCTCACGCAATCTCTGCGGAGTGGTTCGGAGCGGACTTCTGTGAAGAAGCGCCGGGTATCGAAGACTGCCGACTGATCTGCGAGCGTGGACGGGGCTCCAGAATTGCGACGAGGTAATGATGCAGGACGGGGGTGTCCTGAGCGTTGGACGAGTGGAAGGCGGGCCTGCTGTATCGAAACATGCCCGGGGGCTTGCGAACGTCCTCTCACTCGCGTCCGACCCCAGTGGTGTGAGTTGTATCCAGAGAAGTCGACGGTTACCTTCACCCTCTGACGACGCGTTGAAGGGGGATGGTGAAGCAGGAGCATGGGAGGCCAGGTCAGCGGACTCCCTGTCTTGTTGGTAGGATTTGCCTTGTGCTTGAGCTGTCCACGCCGGTGAAGTTTGTGAAGCGTGTGGGGGAGCGCGTAGCAGGTGAACTCGCACGGCGCGGCGTGGAGACAGTTGAGGATCTGCTGTACCACCTTCCATTTCGGTATGAGGACAGGTTACATCCACAGCCGATTTCCGAACTGAATCCTGGGATGGTAGCAAGCTTTGTCGGCGAGGTGCGAGGGACGGTTCTGCTGCGCACGAGGACTAGCCCCATCTTTGAGATGACAGTGGGACAGGGCACCAGCGCCCTCAAGTGCATGTGGTTCAACGGTACATACCTGAAAGACCGATTCAAGGTGGGACAGATTGTCGCGCTCTACGGTCCGCTGGAGGCGTCGCGTTCAAGCGCAGGACGGCTCAAGATGATTCAGCCGCAATTCGAGATTCTACCGGGGCCCGAAGATAAGGATGAGGGCTTCGCTATGCTCGAAGTGGGGCGGATTGTGCCGGTGTACGAAACTCTGGGCGGCACAACGGCGTGGGGAGCAAGATTGGGCTCCCGTTGGCTGCGGCGGGTAATCTGGGGAATATTTGAGGAACTCGGAATCGAGTTGAGTGACCCGTCTTTCCAAAACGGGAGTCCGGTTTCAGGCGCCTCCCCCCTCGATGGGCTCCGAAATGCAACGCAACAAGGAGGTGACGAACCCCAGCGTTTACGAGAGGAAACGCTCCCCGGCGTAATGATCGGACGGTTGGAGTTACCGGAGCGGCTTCGAGCCTTGCGGGCTGTCCACTTCCCCGAAGAAGGAACTCCACTCGACGAATCTGATGGGTGCTGGGACTTCGGCACATCGCCGGCTGATCTTTGAAGAGTTCTTCTACCTCGAACTCGGGCTCGAATTGAAGCGGCGCCGCATTCGGGACCGCATTGGAACTGCGTTTGTCACAGAGCCTGAAGTGCGCGAAGCGCTGAAGCGGGTTCTGCCGTTCAAGCCAACCGCTGCGCAAAAGCGAGTGCTGGGTGAGATTGCCGCAGATATGCGGGAGACGCGACCCATGCGTCGGCTGCTCCAGGGAGATGTAGGGTCCGGGAAGACCATCGTGGCGATCCAGGCAGCGCTCGTGGCCATAGAGAACGGGTACCAGGTTGCAATGATGGCGCCAACGGAGATACTGGCAACCCAGCATTTCCTCTCGACGCGAAAGCTTCTGGCAGAGAAGGTATCGCCGCGAACTGGGCAGCCATATCGGGTGGGTCTTCTGACCGGATCTCTTGACACGCGCGCGAAGCGGGAGGTTCAAGGACGGATTACCCGGGGGGAGATTCAGTTAGCTATCGGAACGCATGCCTTGATCGAAGAAAAGGTGCAGTTCGCAAATCTGGGGCTGGTGATCGTGGATGAACAGCACCGCTTCGGTGTCGAGCAGAGATTCAAACTGATGCGGAAGCCTGACTCGAGAGGCGGCGCACAGGATCCGGATTTGCTCGTCATGACTGCAACGCCAATTCCGCGAACCTTGGCGCTAACGCTCTATGGCGATATGGATGCGAGCGTGATTGACGAGTTGCCCCCCGGACGTACGCCAATCGTAACGAGAAGGGTTACGGATGCGAAAGCGTCAGAGGTTTGGGGGTTTGTGCGTAAGCAGGTAACGGCGGGTCGGCAGGGTTATGTGGTCTACCCGCTGATTGAGGGAGCGAAAGACGACCAGGCCGAGCTGGATTTTCCAACGGACATTCACTTCGGTTCGGCGGCGCCAGGATCCGCGCTGTCGAAGAGTTCTCCAATCATCAAAAGAGGGTGGGCGCGGAGTCGGAACGGCACAGCGGTTAGCAGGGACCAGGGACAGATCGCGACCCAGCAAAGAGTTCCGGACGGCGAGCGACTCTTTCCTGAGACCAAGCTCCGCGCAGCGACGGAGATGTTTGAGGAGTTGCGTTCCGGAGCTTTGACAGGGCTGCGCGTTGGTCTGCTGCACGGCCGGTTGAGTGCAGCGGACAAGGAAATCGAGATGCGACGATTTCAGCGGGGGGAAACGGACGTACTGATTGCGACAACGGTGATAGAGGTGGGAGTGGATGTGCCGAATGCCACGGTGATGGTCATCGAACATGCCGAAAGGTTCGGGTTAGCCCAGATGCACCAGTTGCGCGGGAGAGTAGGACGAGGATCAGCCAAGAGCTATTGCATTCTGATGACGCACGGAAAGCCCAGCGAGGCCGCTGAGCAGCGTTTGGACGCGATGGTGCGGACGCAGGATGGTTTTGAACTCGCGGAGATCGATCTCGTCCAGAGAGGGCCTGGCGAGTTCTTTGGGACCCGCCAGACGGGCGTTCCGGAGTTGCGGGTTGCGAACCTCATCCGGGATCGGGCTCTATTGGAGCTTGCAAAGATCGAAGCAGCGCGTTTCGTAGTCGGGCCAGAGCCGGGCACCTCGCGGGAAGAGATTGAGGGTGTTTGGAGAAGGTTGAAGCTTCAGTGGCAGCGACGGTATGGACTTGTCGAGGCTTGATCGCAAGAGAAGGCAAAGGTCTGGACGGGGTGGTCACATAACACCGTCTTTCTCTGCCTTCCCGATAACTGGACGGCCACGAACGAGAAACCACGTCTAGGAGAGGCCCGCCGGAGAGAGTTGCGACGCTTGCGCTAGAAGGTTGGAGGCCGCCTTCTTCGGTCCACGTTTGCGAGCTACAAGGACGCGGATGCGTTCGATCATCTCCGCCGGGGACGCTGCGCCCTTGGGAAGGAAAACGTCAGCAGAGAGGGCGCGATCGAATGAGGTCACCGTGCCGGAAACGATCATCGCGGGCAGGCCGGGGTGGAGTTGCTTCGCGCGACGAACGACTTCGTTCCCGTCCATCTGAGGTAACAAGAGGTCACAAAGGAGAAGGTCGATCGAGCCAGGGAGTGATTGCTGAAGGATCTCAAGTGCCTTTTGCGCCGTTGGTGCGGAGAGAACCCGATAGCCCCTGGTTTCAAGAAGAAAGGTTCGGATCGAAAGGATGGCTTCGTTGTCATCGACACAGAGGATGGTCTTCTTGGGGCGCATTCGTGCTCGCTTCTGTCCAACGCCGCGTCAGAGCGGCACTCGGGCGGATGGGTGGGCTCCTCACAGCGCCTGGTCGCCCGGGCGGAAAGAAGACAAGCTGCCGTGAACCCCGCGGCTTATGACAGAATGAGCCGAGTTCGCGGAGCAGAGGACGCCATAGGGAGCGAAGGCAAGTTAGCTCTTCACAACCAATGGAGCCGTGACTCGGCGACGGCTTACCGCCGGACCATGGGGTTAGAGAAAGACCACCGCAGGCGCAGGTTGCCCAGGCACCCATCAGGATCCCGGAGATCTTTGCGACGACGCGGCGTTCCCTGTAAGAACACAGGGGCTCACGTGCATTCGCAGCTCAGGGCCGACAAGGCTGAAGGCAGAGTCGACTGCACACGCAGCGCGATCTCTCTCAACTCAAATTGTTAGAAAACAGGCGAAAGACTCGGGGCTTAGGGTGTCACAAGCATTTGCGCTGAAACCGTCCCTAAACTCCTGCTCAGAGTACGAACTCGAATACCCGTTAGCAATGGCGAAGGGGGAGCGAAACTACCGATTCTTGACCCTTGCTCTTTCACCGATCCTCGGAAACGGGCGTGCCTGCGAGAGATGGAGAGGTGATGACTGTGAATATCGGGTGCATCACGGCAGGAAAAGGCGGCCCGATGCAACGGGAATGGTGCGTCCTCCGACAAACACATCCGTGACGATGCGCCCGGCCAGAGTGGCTTTGAGGTGGATCAGGCTGGGGCGAAGCATCTCGATTCCCTGTTCCATCAAGACCGGCTCGCCGCTTTCAACGAGGTTGTACTTAACGAGCCAGCTAATGGCGCAACCCGAAGCCGATCCAGTTGCAGGGTCTTCACCGTTGTAGAACTGCATCCGGGCGTGCCAATCTGCCCGGGAGTTTCGTGGAGTGCGGGTAATGCAATAAAAGAACTTGGCGCCGATCTTCTCGAGAAAATGGCGCGCAGCTTGTTGAGGGATCTGCAGGCGGGCAGCCACCTCCATCGAACGGAGAGGCACAATGCAGAATGGGATACCTGTGGAGACAGTTTGGATGGGCGCCGACGGGTCCAGATCCTCTGGCGCCAGGTTCAATGCCACAGCGATCGGGGCGGGTGCGTGTACATTCCCGAAGATTGGATCATTCTGACGCATGGTCCCAAAGACGCCTATCTCTCCCGAGACACGCTCAGGGAAGGTCACCGGAATCCGACCACCTTGGAGTTCGAGGTGAATCGTCTGCTTTCCCCGAGACCGCGAGTTGTTTCCTTGGATCCAGCTAGCGGTTCCTAGCGTGGGATGTCCAGCGAACGGCAGTTCTTCTTCCGTCGTGAAGATGCGCACCCATACGCCCCGTTGCTGCTCGATCTGGGGAGTTCGAGGGAAAATAAAGGTCGTCTCTGAAAGGTTGGTCTCTCTGGCGATGCGCTGCATCTCGTTCGTGGACAGTCCGCGGGCGTCAGTAAAGATGGCGAGCGCATTGCCCTCGAGCGGCTTCTCGGCAAACACGTCGACAACAGCGTAGGGAAGATGGCGCGGACGCGGTTTTCTGGAAGGTCGAGTTGACATGCGTAGACTCCGAGCTTAGTGTTTCATTTATGTCGACGACCTACGTCACCAACACTTTCGTTTGTCCTAACGGCTGTTGCTGTCGGCGTGCGCGTGGGTGTGGATGGGTGGGCGAGGCTTAGTTCGGTACTAACTCCTTCTCACGACCACCCGCCAACAAAGGCGGGTTTCTTATGCCACAAACGGGTTTCAACGCAGGTTTTGGAAAAGCGAACAAGAGGTAATAGAAGATGTCACTTCGTATCAACGACATTGCGCCTGATTTTACAGCCCAGACAACGCAGGGAACTATTCACTTTCATGACTGGATAGCTGATAGCTGGGTGGTCCTGTTCTCACATCCAAAAGACTTCACGCCAGTGTGTACGACGGAGCTTGGCACGGTTGCCGGCATGGAGCATGAGTTCGCGAAACGCGGAACAAAGGTGATCGGTCTGAGTGTCGATCCGGTCGAGAACCATGCCATGTGGGCACAGGATATTGAGGATGTCGGCGGGGCCAGAGTGAACTATCCAATGATCGGAGATCCTGAGTTGAAGATCGCTAAGCTGTACGACATGTTGGCCGCTGACTCGGGCGAGACCTCTGAAGGACGGACTCCGGCTTCAAACGCACCGGTTCGGACTGTCTTCGTGATCGGGCCAGATAAGCGAATAAAGCTGACGCTCGCCTATCCGATGACGACGGGCCGGAACTTCGACGAGATCATCCGCGTGCTTGATTCAATGCAATTGACTTGGAAGCACAAGGTGGCGACCCCCGCAAATTGGAAGAATGGCGATGACGTAATCATCACTGCTGCGGTTTCCAATGAGCAAGCAGACAAGGACTTCCCGGGTTATAAGACGGTTAAGCCATACCTTCGTACAACCGAACAACCAACGTAGGTTGGCATCTCAGATTGCTGCTGCGCCGGAGAACAAACGCAGGAGCGACGAGCACCGATGGCGAAGTGGCTAACGCGCTGGTCTGCAAAACCAGTATTCATGGGTTCAAATCCCATTCGGTGCTCCACACATTCCATCTTCACTGCGATCCGAGGTCTCGATGAGCGAAGGACGAATTCCACGCATCTTGGAACTGGCGCCGGACTTTGAGGCCAAAAGCACACATGGTTCGATTCGACTGAGCGATTACAAGGGGAAGTGGGTGATGTTGTTCTCACATCCATCAGACTTCACGCCGGTTTGCTCCACGGAATTCATCGAGTTCGCAAAGCGCAGTGACCGATTCGAACGGCTAAATGTGCAGCTCATCGGCGTGTCTATCGATTCGGTGCCATCGCATATCGCTTGGGTACGGGATCTGGAACAGATGTCTGGAGTGCCCATCAAGTTCCCGGTCATCGCGGATCTGGATCAGCGAGTGTCAAAGGCGTACGGGTTAGTACACGAAGCGGTAAGCGACACTGCGGCTGTGCGCGCGGTATTCGCGATCGATCCGAAGGGACTGATTCGGGCCCTGCTTTACTACCCACAGCAGCTAGGACGAAACGTCGATGAACTGCTCCGCATCTTTCAGGCGTTGCAAACGGTGGATGCAAATAGTGTCAGTACGCCGGTGGACTGGGTGCCAGGAGATCAGGTGGTAGTGGCGGCCCCGGCGACGACGGCTGAGGCGACGCGGCGGACGAGCGGAGGAGGTGCCGGACTCGAGGTAAAGACCTGGTATCTGTCAACGAAGCAGCTAGCCGTTTCGGCAAGGTAGAGGGACGGTTCCATCCACGGAAGTTCGTTCCTAGGACATGCAAGTCCAAGTGCGAGTTTATGCAGACCGGTCAGTCTGCTTCGGTTTAGGTTAGGTGAAGGACGCCCGAGCTCGACCTTCTTCTGTGTGTTCCATTGACTACTGGGTCTTTCCCACGGCCTTGTCCTCATACGCCTTCTGCAGGACGGAAAAGGCCTGCTTCTTCCTCCCCTGGTCGGAGATGAGGCCCTTGCGGTTGAAGCCATCCTGGATCCCGGGTAGCTGGCGTACGGGGGAGCGAAAGTCCATGAGCACCCACGGACTCATGCCCCGAAGCTGGTCGATCTTGTTGAGCATCACGAGTTGGTGGCGAAAGATGTTGGCCTCGTACTCCTCCGTCCAGCGCTGAGTCTGAGGGCCGTGGAGACCGGCTTTGGCGCCCCCGCCGAACTCTGAAACGATGAGGGGTTTGTTGTAGGCGATCTTCCACTGGGTCTGATCAGCGTCCTCTGGCTTACCTTCGTACCAGCCGATGTACTCGTTGAAGCCTATTACGTCGAGAGCCTTGCCGAGCGGGTCATCGATGTACTTGGTCTTCAGGTCGCCGTGGACGAGGAGCGCGGCTGTAACGAGGCGCGTGGGGTCTAGCTGATGGACGAGCTCGGCGGAGCGGGTAAGGAAGGCAGTACGGGCTTCGGTGCTGGGGGTTTCGTTTGCGATGGACCAGAGAATGACAGAGGCTTTGTTGCGGTCGCGTCGGATCTCTTCAGTGAGCTGCTGCTTTGATTTATTGAAGACGGTCTCGTCCTCGAAGTGCTCGGCCCAGTAGACGGGGACTTCGGACCAGAGGAGGATGCCGAGGCGGTCGGCAGTGCGGGTCATGCGCTCGTCGTGGGGGTAGTGGGCCAGGCGGGCGTAGTTGCCACCGAGCTCCTTGACCCAGCCGAGGAGGGTGTCGGCGTCCTTCTGGGAGTAGGCGCGGCCGGTGCGGTAAGGGGCCTCGGCGTGGATGCAGACGCCGCGGAGGAAGATGGGCTCGCCGTTGAGGAGGATCTCCGTGCCGCGGGTCTCGATGGTGCGGAAGCCGATGTCGTCAGTGAGGGTGTCCGTGCCTGCCGTGAGGGTGAGCTTATAGAGCTTCGGGTTCGTGGGGGACCAGAGGGAGAGGTTTTTCGTCGGGAGGCTGATGGCCGCGCGACCGGTGCTGTCGGTCGTTAGATTTGCGGTGAGGTGGAGGTCGGGGATGGAGACGCTGATGGGGGTGGCGGGGGTGGCGCCTTCTACGTGGACGTAGCCCTCGATGGTGGAGCGGGTGGCGCGGTCGAGGTGGAGCTCGTAGTCGTCGATGAAGGCGGTGGGGGTGGTGACGACGGAGACGTCGCGGGTGAGGCCGCCGTAGTTGTACCAGTCGGTCTTGACGGTGGGGACGCCGTCGGGGATGCGGGTGTTGTCGACGAGGATGACGGCGTCGTTCTCGCCGGGCTTGACGACGGCGGTGATCTCGCAGTCGAAGGGGGTGAAGCCGCCCTCGTGCTCGCATACGAGCTTTCCGTTCACGTAAGCGTTCGAGCGGTAGTTGGCGGCGCCGATGTGGAGGAAGGCTCGGTGGCCGGGGGGGAGGTTGTAGGTGAAGTGGCGCTGGTACCAGAGGGTGCCCTCGTAGAGGCGGAGCCACTCGGCCTGGGTGTTCCAGTCGCCGGGGACCTTGATGGTCGGGCTCTTCGCGAAGCTGTACTCGACCAGCTTGTTGCTGGAGGGGTCGTAGACGTCGTCCTTGAAGTAGCCGTTCGGGTCGGCGGCTCCGTGGAAGGAGGAGATGCCGGCCCGGTAGGGGTCGGCGATGATGTGCCAGTCGCCGTCGAGCGAGAGGGCGGGGCGGTGGTCGATGTCGACCAGGAGCTGTTGCGGTTCGGGTGCCTGGGCGAGGAGCAGGCTGGCGGGGAGGGTGGCGAGGAACGAGAGTCAGATGGGGAAGGCGCATGGGTCTCCGATTCAGAGATGCCAGTGTCGCACTTCGCCGGGGTGGCTGGCGGGAGGCCTTTGCGGGGGTCCTCTCCGGGGTACCCCTCCCCCCCGTACCTTGTACCCAAAGTCTTCGGTCGATTGGACTTAGATTGGGGGTACATGGGCCCGGGTGCGGACGGCTTCCAGTGTTTGGATCTTGAGCTCTATTTCTATTCTAGTGGTTTGAGATG
This sequence comes from uncultured Acidobacteriaceae bacterium, assembly GCA_963752655.1. GTDB lineage: Bacteria > Acidobacteriota > Terriglobia > Terriglobales > Acidobacteriaceae > Edaphobacter. The sequence continues at coordinate 67,312 of CAVVZK010000006.1, read as the reverse complement.
GGAAGTACGCCACGCGGCGTGGATGGGCGGGTTGGGGAGGGCGGTCGCGCTTTGCGCGATACCCCACCCTTTCGGCAGAGGCGCCGAGAGGATGGGGCACCCGGGTTTGTGGCACGTGGATGGAAGGGCGAGGCGATGGCTGCGGAAAAGGTGCGGTAGAGAAGCGGGTCCTTCGCTTCGCTCAGGATGACAACCAAAAAGAAGCGGCAGCGTTTAGCTCGGCTAGCTCGCTCGCAGTTGCGGGGCAGCGTTTAGCTCGGCTAGCTCGCCCGCAGGTGCGGGGCGGGGGCCAGCTTGCCCGCAGGTGCGGGGCGGGGGGTAGCTTGCCCGCGGGTGCGGGGCGGGGGTTAGCTCGCTTGCAGGTGGGGGGCCAGGAGGAGGGGGGCTTCGGTGCGGGACTGGACTTCGGCGGCGGTGATGCCTTCGGCTAGTTCGGTGAGGAGGAGGCCGGCGGGGGTGACCTTGATCCAGCAGAGTTCGGTGACGATGTCGTGGACGACGCGTCTTCCGGTGAGCGGCAGGGTGCAAGCGTGGAGGATGCGGGGCTCGCCTTCGCGGGTGGTGTGCTCCATGGCGACGACGACGCGGCGGGCGCTGGCGACGAGGTCCATGGCTCCGCCCATGCCCTTGACCATCTTTCCGGGGATGGTCCAGTTGGCGAGGTCGCCGGTCTGGCTGACCTGCATGGCTCCGAGGATGGACATGTCCATGTGGCCGCCGCGGATCATGGCGAAGGACTCGGCGGAGGAGAAGTAGGAGCAGCCGGGGAGCTCGGTGACGGGCTGCTTGCCGGCGTTGATGAGGTCGGGGTCGGCGGTGCCTGGGGCGGGTGGCGGGCCGACGCCGAGCATGCCGTTTTCGGACTGGAAGAAGACCTCGATTCCGGGGGGGACGAAGGAGGCGATGAGGGTGGGGAGGCCGATGCCGAGATTGACGTAGAAGCCGTCCTGGAGCTCGCGGGCGATGCGGCGGGCGATGGCTTCTTTTGGGGAGATCCGGGGGTGGGGATGGTGGGCACGTTCGGGGTGCTCATGCTTTGGCGGCTCCCTTCGCGGGGGCGGAGCGTTGGAGGAATTCGGACTCGATGGGCTTGATGTAGCCGGTGCCGAGGAGGATGCGGTTGACGTAGATGCCGGGGGTGTCGATGTGGGTCGGGGTCGAGTTCGCCTGGCTCCACGAGCTCTTCGACTTCGGCGATGGTGACGCTTGGCGGCGGTGGCCATGAGCGGGTTGAAGTTGCGTGCGGTCTTGCGATAGATGAGGTTGCCGTGGCGGTCGCCGCGCCAGGCTTTGATGAGGGCGAAGTCGGCGGGAAGGGCGTGCTTCGAGGAGGTATTCGCGGCCGTCGAAGGTGCGGGTCTCCTTGCCTTCGGCGACGACCGTGCCGACGCCGGCGGGAACGTAGAAGGCGGGGATGCCGGCGCCGCCGGCGCGGATGCGCTCGGCGAGGGTGCCCTGGGGGAGGAGGGTGAGGTCGAGCTGGCCGGCGAGGACCTGCTGCTCGAGCAGGCGGTTTTCGCCGACGTAGCTGCCGGTGTGCGAGGCGATCATGCCGGCCTCGAGCATGAGGCCCATGCCGAAGCCGTCGACGCCCATGTTGTTGGAGATGGTGTGGAGGCCGGTGACGCCGGCGGGCGACGAGGGCGGCGATGAGGTTTTCGGGGATGCCGCAGAGGCCGAAGCCGCCGAGCATGAGGGTGGCGCCGGAGGGGATGTCGGCGACGGCTTGGCGCGGCGGTGGGGACGACTTTGTTCATGACTTCTTGTCCATGATGCTCTGGAGCTTTGGGCTGCTGAACAGATCGTACCTCAGGGGCTAAAGCCCTCTTCGTCTGAGTCGTTGGTGTCATGGCTGAAGCCATGCCCTTAAGCGAGACGGTGCTGAGGGGGCTGGGGCGGGCTTTTGTTCTGGGTCCGTTTGGGGTTACGGCTAAATTCGTGGGCTTAAGCGGAACGGTGCTGAAAGGGCTGTAGCCGAGAGGACGATTGTGTGCGCTTTTGCGGTCGTCGGTTTGTGCGGCTGCGAAGGTTCGGCGCTTCTTCGTGTCGTTCGCGTCTCCGTCGTCATGGCTGGAGCTGCGAGGTTCTTGCAGCTCCAGAGTTGACCACGGATGCACCAGCTGGGGCCAAGGACGACGTGGGACCGTCAAGCACACCGCAGGTCCTTCGACTGCGCCTCTCGCGGTGAAGCTGCGAGAGGCTTCGCTCAGGATGACAGTGCTTGTTTGAGGCGGACGGGATTCAGAACATATGCCAAGACGTCTGATCTCTGCGAGTTGCAGAGACCATATACCGAGACTCCTGACTCTGCGAGGTGCAGAGACCATATGCCAAGACTCCTGAGCTCTGCGAGGTTGCAGGGGCCATTTGCCAAAACTCCTGATCTCTGCGAGTTGCAGGGACCAGGAGTTGGAGAATGGCGTCAGGTCGAAGCGAGCCGAGTTGCCGAGCTTACTTCTGGATGCCGAAGGTGAAGACGGTGGTGCTGTGGCGGGTTTCGCCGGGCTTGAGGAGGGTGGTGGGGAAGTCGGGGTGGTTGGGGGAGTCGGGGAAGTGCTGGGTTTCGAGGCAGAAGGCGGCGTTTTTGACGTACTTCTGGCCGGCTGGGCCGGTGATGGATCCGTCGAGGAAGTTGCCGGTGTAGAACTGGACGCCGGGCTCGGTGGTGGTGACGGTGAGGGTGCGGCCGGACTGCGGATCGTGGACCTTGGCGGCGACCTTCATGGTGCCGTTGGGGCCGTTGAGGACCCAGTTGTGGTCGTAGCCGCCGGCGCCCTTGAGCTGCTCGTCATCGGCGTCGATGCGTTCGCCGATGGGTGTGGGCTTCGAGAAGTCGAAGGGCGTGTTGGCGACGGTGGGTGTCTGGCCGGTGGGGATGAGGCCGGCGTCGGCGGGCGTGAGCTTGCTGGCGTTGATCATGATGACTTCGTTGAGGATGGTGCCGGAGCCCTCGCCGGCGAGGTTGAAGTAGGAGTGGTTGGTGAGGTTGACGACGGTGGGCTTGTCGGTGGTGGCGGTGTAGTCGATGCGGAGGGCGCTTGCCGGCGAGGGTGTAGTGGACGTGGGCGGTGAGGGTTCCGGGGAAGCCCTGGTCGCCGTCGGGGCTGACGAGGGTGAGCTCGACGCCGTTGGGGATCTCCTTGCCGGTCCAGACGAGCGAGTCGAAGCCGACGGTGCCGCCGTGGAGGGTGTTGATGTTGTTCGTTGAGGGGGATCTGGTATTGGTGGCCGTCGATCGAGAACTTGCCGTGGGCGATGCGGTTGCCGTAGCGGCCGACGACCGCGCCGAAGTAGGTCTTCTTGTCGTCGAGGTAGCCCTGGAGGGTGTCGTGAGCCGAGGACGACGTCGGCGACCTTGCCGGTCTTGTCGGCGGTCTTGATGGAGACGATGCGGGCGCCGTAGGTCATGATGCGGGCTTCGACGGCGGGGCTTTTGAGGGTGTAGATGTCGACTGCCTTGCCGTCTGCGGTGTTGCCGAAGGAGGCCTTGGTGACGGCGCCATGGGCGGCGAGGGAGGTCATCATGGATAGCAGGATAGCGCGTGGAAGAGTCTTCGTCATTGAAGCGTATGTCCTCGGGCGCGGCGGGCTTGGCGGGAGGTGAGGTCCCGGTGCTCTCTGGCGCAACGTCACTATACGTGATGGGGTGAGCGAAGGTGAAACGAGCGGTTAGGATGGACGGGCAAGCGACCTGCGAGGACAACATCCGATGAACTTTCGCGCTATCGCCTTCCCTGCTGTTTTTGCGGCTTCCCTTCTGCTCTCGACGGAGCAGGGGTTTGCTGCCAAGCCTGCTCCGCCGGACCAGTGGGTGGGGACGTGGGCGACCTCGCCGGTGTCGGGCGCGAACGCGGACGGGCAGTATGGCGGGGCGGACATGACGCTGCGGGAGATCGTGCATGTGTCGCTGGGCGGGCCGATGGTGCGGGTGGTGCTGACGAACGAGTTTGGGACGGAGCCGCTGATGATTGGGGCGGTGCACGTGGCGCTGGCGGCCGAGGGCGGAGCGATCAGCCTCGCGTCGGCGAATGCGATGACGTTTGGGGGGAAGAGCGTCGATCACGATTCCGGCGGGGGCGATGGCGGTGAGCGATCCGGCGGCGCTGGCGCTGCCGGCGTTTGCGGATGTGGCGGTGAGCATCTTCATGCCGGCGCAGACGATCGAGCGGGTGTCGGCGCATCGCGTTTGCGGACCAGACGAGCTACATGGGCGGGCAACGAGGTGAGCCGGGTGAAGCTGACGTCGGCGAAGGAGATCGACTCGTGGCCGTTTCTGAAGGGCGATCGATGTGAAGGTGGGGGCGGGCAGCGCGGCGATCGTGTGCCTGGGCGACAGCATTACGGATGGGGCGCTGAGCACGAAGAATGCGAACTCGCGCTGGCCGGATCTGCTGGCGCGGCGGCTGCAGGGGAATAAGAAGACGAAGGAGCTGGGGGTGCTGAACCAGGGGATCGGCGGGAACCGGGTGCTGCATGACGGCACGGGGCCGAGTGCGCTGGCGCGGTTTGATCGGGACGTGATGGCGCAGGCGGGGGTGAGGTACCTGGTGATCATGGAGGGGATCAACGATATCGGGCTGGCGGCGGATCCGAAGAAGCCGCATGACGTGGTGACGGCGGACGACCTGATCCAGGCGTACGAGCAGATGGCGGAGCGGGCGCATACGCATGGGATCAAGGTGATTGGGGCGACGCTGACGCCGTATGTGGGCGCGGGGTATGCGTCGCCGGCGGGCGAGGCGATGCGGCAGGCGCTGAACGAGTGGATCCGGACGACGAAGTCGCTCGATGGCGTGATTGACTTCGAGAAGGCTACGCGGGACCCGGCGAATCCGGCGGTGTTTGCCGGGTTTGCGGACTCGGGCGATCACCTGCATCCGAAGGACGCGGGGTACAAGGCGATGGCGGATGCGGTGGATCTGAAGCTGTTTGAGGCGAACAAGAAGGAGACGTACGACATTACGCGGCAGGAGTAGAAGGGTGGGGAACGGCAGATCCTCCGCCTGCGGTGAAGGATGACAACAAGAAAGGCGGCGGGAGATGAGCTCCCTGCCGCCTTTTCTGTTGCTGCGAGAATTTGTAACTATTTGAGTTCGTAGCCGGCGAAGAAGTAGCCGATCTCGAAGGCGGCGGTGTCTTCGGCGTCGGAGCCGTGGATGGCGTTCTCTTCGATGGAGGAGGCGAACATCTTGCGGATGGTTCCTTCTTCGGCGTTGGCGGGGTTGGTGGCTCCCATGAGCTTGCGGAGGTCGGCGATGGCGTTGTCCTTTTCGAGGACCATGGGGAAGATGGGGCCGCCGGACATGAAGGCGGTGAGGTCGTTGAAGAAGGGGCGTGCGGCGTGGACGTGGTAGAAGCCTTCGGCCTCGGTCTTCGAGAGGGAGAGCTTTTTGATGGCGACGATCTTGAAGCCGGCCTTCTGGATCTCGGCGAGGATGGCGCCGGTGTTGCCTTTGCGGACGGCGTCGGGCTTGATGATGCTGAATGTGCGTTGGGACATGTGTAGCTGTTAGCTCCTAGCTCTTAGCTGTTAGCGGGTTGGGTTCTCTGTTGATTGTATCGGCTGAAGGAAAACAGGGGTTTTTCGGGCTTGCGGGCGAGGCGTGGTGGGGAGTCAAATAACCTGGTATGCAGCGGCTGGCTTGGGTGTGGTTCGCGGGGTTTGCGGCGTGGCTGGTGGATGGGTTTGTGAGTGCGCACTACCGGGCGTGGCCGAGGGCGGAGCTGGCGTTTATGGTGGCGATGCTGTTTCTGGCTGCGGGTTTGTTTTATCGGCGGCAGCGGCGGTAGGTGGGCTGGACGATTGGGCGTAAAAGCACGGCTAGCCTGGGCGGGAGCGGTCGCGCCCGGGCGCGATACCCCACCCTTTCCTTTGGAAAGGATGGGGCACCCGGTTCTTTGGCGGGTTGCGAAGACGTGAGGGCCCCGGTTGGTGCGGCTACTTTCTGGCGGCGGCGGTGAAGATGTTTTTGGGGCAGATGGCGTGGACGCCTACGTTGCCGTCCACGAGCTGGGTGATGTCGACGTCGATGGCGACGCGAGGTGAGCATGTAGGCCTCGTCGCGGGTGAGGTGTTTTTCTTCGACGAGGAAGCGGATCATGTCTTCGACGGCGAGCTCGGTGGCCTCCTTGAGGTCTTTGCTGAAGCCCATGGAGATGTAGGCGGTGGGGGTTTCGGCGCGGGGCCAGCGGAGTTCGGGTCCATGCTCCGTGTGCTTGTGGACGACGAAGCGGAAGGTGCCGGTGAGGTAGGTTTCGAGGGCGGTGATGTCGACCTCTCCGTTGCCCTGCCCGGCGTGGCCGTCGCCAGCTTCGAAGAGCGCGCCCTTGGCGGCTACGGGGATGTAGAGGGTGGTGCCGGCGACGAGCTCCTTGTTATCCATGTTGCCGGCGTGGGCGTAGGGCGGGGCGCTGTCGATGCGGGCCGTTCCGCCGGGTGCTACGCCCATGGAGCCGAAGAAGGGGTGGAGCGGGATGTCGATGCCGGGGGCGAAGTTGGCGAGCATCCGGTCGCGGTCGAGCGGGATGATTTTGGTTTTGCTGTAGGGGAACTCCTGCGGGAGGAAGCCGCGGCCGAGGCCGAAGCTGTTGCAGGCGAAGTTGGTGTCGAGGTTGATTTTGAGGATCTCGCACCTCGAGGACGTCGCCGGGTTCGGCTTCTTCGATGGCGACGGGGCCGGTGAGGATGTGGCCGCCGGGGCCCTTGTCTTTGACCTGGTCGTAGATGGGCTGGGTGTAGGCGGGGATGTCGGCTTCCTTGACGCCGAGGTCTTTGAGGTGCGGTCGCCGACCCGCAGGTGGAGAGGGTCTGGATGGTGACGGTGTCGCCGGTGTGAACGGTGAGGACGGGTTTGGAGGCGCCGGAGTAGTAGCCCCAGGCGACGGTGGTGGGGGTGGCTTTGAGGGTGAAGTCGGCGGCGAGGGCGGGGGCAGCGATCGAGGGCGAGGAGGCTGGCGGCGACTGAGGGATCGGGGCAAGGGTGTGGGCCTCACTGGTGGATTGTTCTGTGAGGATAACCGGAGCGGGTCGGTTCTCTGCTCTGCTTGGAGTGTGAACGTAAGAGGGGAGCGGCTACGGCAGAGGCAGATTTCTTTGCTTCGCTCCTGAATCACAAGCAAACGCTGAGGCAACACCAAGAGCACGCAAGCAGATTCCTCCGTTGCACTGCGGAAGGACAAGCAAAAAACGGGCAACTGCAACTGCAGAATCAGAAGCAGATTCCTCCGCTGCGCTGCGGAATGACAACCAAAAGAGCAGCGCGGCGGCAACGAGCGAGGGCACCAAAAATCACAGAGAGGCGACGAGGCGGTGATCTCCTGTTTTTCTAGCTCTTGCCGAGGACGCGGGCCATGGCTTCGCCGATGTCGGCGGGGGATTTGACGACGTGGATGCCGGCGGCTTCCATGGCTTTCATCTTTTCGGCGGCGGTGCCTTCGCCGCCGGAGATGATGGCTCCGGCGTGGCCCATGCGGCGGCCCGGAGGGGCGGTCTGGCCGGCGATGAAGCCGACGACGGGCTTGGTGACGTGATCCTTGATGTAGCGGGCGGCGGCCTCTTCGGCGGAGCCGCCGATCTCGCCGATCATGATGATGGCTTCGGTCTCGGGGTCGGCCTGGAGGAGCTTGAGGGCATCGATGTGGGTGGTGCCGATGATGGGGTCGCCGCCGATGCCGATGGCGGTTGACTGGCCGATGCCGCGCGTGCGTGAGTTGATAGACGGCCTCGTAGGTGAGGGTGCCGGATTTGGAGACGATGCCGACGGTGCCCTCCTTGTGGATGCGGCCGGGCATGATGCCGACCTTGGCCTTGCCGGGGGAGATGACGCCGGGGCAGTTGGGGCCGATGAGGCGCGAGTTCGATTGGCGGACGACCTCCCAGACCTTGACCATGTCGAGGGTGGGGATGCCTTCGGTGATGCAGATGACGAGGGGGAGGCCGGCGGCGGTGGCCTCGAGGATGCCATCGGCGGCGAAGGGTGGCGGGACGAAGATGACGGAGACGTTGGCGCCGGTTTCCTTGACGGCCTCTTCGACGGTGTTGAAGACGGGCCAGCCCTCGTGGGTGGTGCCGCCTTTGCCGGGGGTGACTCCGCCGACGACGACTTGTTGCCGAACTGCTTGCGTATTCGGCGCAGCCCTTGGCGTGGAAGGTGCCTTCGCGGCCGGTGATGCCCTGAACGATGAGGCGGGTGTTTTTGTCGACGAGAACTGCCATTTGTTTCTCCGTTCTGGATTTTCAGCTTTTAGCTGCTCAGCTTTTCGCTAAAGGCCGAGGGATGAATGTTCTGGGCTGCGGGTATGGAGCAGGAGCTAGAAGCTAGCCTTTAGAAGGCGTTGAGGGTGTTTGCGAGGTGTTTGAAGTCGTCGACGACGAAGTCGTAGGTGCCGGTGGGGGTGGGATCTTCGGTGGGGCGGCGGACGAAGCAGGTTTTGAGGCCGTGTGACTTGGCGGCTTCGAGGTCCTGGTTGTGGGCGGCGACCATGAGGATTTCGGCGGGCTCGAGCGAGAGGAAGGCGGCGGCGCCGAGATAGATCTTCTTGTCGGGCTTGTAGGTGCGGAAGATATCGGCACCGAAGATGACGTCCCAGGGGAGGTGTCCCCAGCGGGTGAGGTCGACCATCTGGCGGGTGGTGCCGTTTGAGAGCGGGCCGATGATGTATTCGTGCTTGAGGTGGGTGAGGGCGGGGACGACGTCGAGCCAGGGGTCGAGGTAGTGCCAGCCGTGGGTGAGGAGGTCGCGATCGGCGGAGCTGAGGCGCTGGGCGGCGCCGAACTTCGGGAGGATCTTGTCGAGCTGCTCGCGGTGGAGGGTGTCGAAGCCGGTCCAGGGTCGCTTGCCCTCGCGGACGGGCTTGATGGCGGAGGGGTACTGGGCGCGCCAGGCGTCGACGAGGCCGGGCCAGTCGGCGTTGATGCCCTTCTCTTCGCCGAGGCGTTCGGCGTGGGCGATCATGGAGGACTGCCAGTCGACGGTGGTGCCGAAGGTGTCGAAGAGGATGGCTTTGATGGTGAGGTTGGGGGCCTTGTTGGGTTTCTTGCTGCGGAAGAGTCTCACGGTTTCTCCTGGATTGTCTAGCTGCTAGCTGTTAGCTGCTTAGCTCTTAGCTCTTAGCTGAGACGGTTGCGATTGAGGGAGCTCAGCATTCTTCCGACTTCGACACTGAGTGCTTCGGCTCTTGTTCGAGGAGTTCTGGACCGGCTAGATCAAGTTCTCGGGCTATGACGAGTTGGGTCTGGACTTCGTAGTTGGATCCTTGCGCCATTCCGAGGAAGTGCTTGAACTCTCCGGTTGTGAGGCGTCCTCTTCCTTCGGCGATGTTGCTCGCGATCAGACACTGACGCTCGCTGCAATTGGAGCGGTGAGTCCGTAGATCTCCTGTCGCGGAAACACCTGGGTTGCTCTGTAGACTGCCACGCTCATTTGGATTGCCTTCTGCCACACCAGCAAATCCTGAAACGCCTGCGCCATCTGGTCCTTTGTTCGAGAGCGGTAAAAGCTAGAAGCTACGAGCTAACAGCTAGCCTTTCGCGGCGGCTACGGCTAGGTCGGCGGCTTCTTTCATGGTGGCGCCGATCGGAGAATTTGAGGCCGGAGTCGGCGAGGATTTTGCGGCCTTCTTCTACGTTGGTGCCTTCGAGGCGGAGGATGATGGGGAGCTTGACGTTGAGCTTGCGGGCGGCGGCGACGACGGCGGTGGCGAGGACGTCGACGCGGAGGATGCCGCCGAAGATGTTGATGAAGATGGCCTTGACGTTGGGGTCGGAGAGGAGGATGCCGAAGGCGTTTTCGATCTGCTCCTGGTTGGCGCCGCCGCCTACGTCGAGGAAGTTTGCGGCCTTGCCGCCGGCGTACTCGATGATGTCCATGGTGGCCATGGCGAGGCCGGCGCCGTTGACCATGCAGGCGATGGAGCCGTCGAGCTTGATGTAGTTGAGGGCGAACTTGGAGGCTTCGACTTCGAGGGGGTCTTCTTCGGCGATGTCGCGGAGTTCCTTGAGGTCCTTGTGGCGGAACATGGCGTTGTCGTCGAAGTTGATCTTGCAGTCGAGGGCGACGAGCTTGCCGTCCTTGGTGGTGATGAAGGGGTTGATCTCCATGAGGGTGGAGTCGGTGTCGATGAAGGCCTTGTAGAGGCCCGTGCATGAAGGTGACGGCCTGGTTGATCTGGGTGGGTTTGAGGCCGAGTTTGAAGGCGAGGGCGCGGGCCTGGTAGGGCTGGAAGCCGACGGCGGGGTCGATGTATTCCTTGTAGATGAGCTCGGGGGTGGCGTGGGCGACCTCTTCGATCTCCATGCCGCCGGACTGCGAGGCCATGAAGACGATCTTGGCGGAGGCGCGGTCGAGGACGAGGCCGAGGTAGAGCTCGCGGTCGATGGCGGAGCCCTCTTCGATGAGGAGGCGCTGGACCTTTTGTCCGGCGGGGCCGGTCTGGTGGGTGACGAGCTGCATGCCGAGGATGGCTTTGGACGCGGCGTTGGCGTCGTCGAGGTTCTTGGCGAGCTTGACGCCGCCGCCCTTGCCGCGGCCGCCGGCGTGGATCTGCGCCTTGACGACGACGACGGCGTTGCCCGCGGCGAAGAGGCTCTTGGCGGCGGTGTCGGCCTCTTCGAGGCGTGGTGGCCATCTCGCCGGCGGGCACGGGGACGTTCGTATTTGCGAAGGATCTCCTTCGCCTGATACTCGTGGATCTTCATGGTCGGGTCCTGTGCCTGGAGTGAGGCTTGGGGCTGCAATGACGTGCGAGGGTGAGTTTAGCGGAGGGGTGGAAGGCGGAGCAAACGAGGGGCGTCTGGGTGTTCGGTTATCGGTGCTGGAGAGGGTCGGCTTTTGGAGCGTCAGGAGGACGGTACTTCGATCAGCAATGTTGGTTGTGTTTGGAGCTTGGAGGCTGGAAGGCTCCGGGCGTCGGAGCCGGTTGCGTCCCTCGGGATCCTTCGTTGCACTCAGGATGACAGGATGAGGGGTTGGGGTTCGGGCGAACGCTGGGGGTGCTGCTAGGCTTTTGGGGATGGGGATTCAGGTCGAGTTACGGCGGGTGATGGAGGGGCGCGAGACGTTGGGGCGGGCGGAGTCGCGGGCGTTAATGGAGCGGCTGTTGGGGGATCCGCCGACGGACGCGGAGATTGCGGCGCTGCTGGGGGCGCTGGCGGCGCGAGGGGAGACGCCGGAGGAGATTGCGGGGTTTGTGGAGGCGATGCGGGCGACGGCGACGACGCTGCCCTTGAGCCAGGCAGAGCGCGACGAGCTGGTGGATACGTGCGGGACGGGTGGGGATGCGAGTGGGAGCTTCAATATATCGACCGCGGCGGCGCTGGTGGCGGCGGCGGCGGGGGCAAAGGTAGCGAAGCATGGGAACCGGGCGGTGACGTCGAAGTGCGGGTCGGCGGATGTGCTGGAGGCGCTGGGGGTGCCGGTGGACCTGTCGCCGGGGGAGGCGGCGGAGTCTCTGCGGCGGCATGGGTTTGCGTTTCTGCATGCTCCGGCGCTGCATCCGGCGATGCGGGCGGTGATGCCGGTGCGGAGGGCGCTGGGGGTGCGGACGGTGTTCAACCTGTTTGGACCGCTGGCGAACCCGGCGGGGGCTTCGCGGCAGGTGATGGGGGTGTACGGGCTGCGGCAGGTGGACCTGGTGGCGAAGACGCTGGCGCTGTTGGGGACGACGCATGCGCTGGTGGTCCATGGGCAGATTGGGGGCGATGCCGGACCGGAGGCGGGGATGGATGAGCTTTCGATCAGTGGACGGAGCCGGATTGCGGAGGTGCGGGGGGCCGAGGTGCGGAGGAGCGAGATGGAGCCTGAGGATGCGGGGCTCGAGCGGGCACCGGTCGAGCGGCTGCGAGGGGCGGATGCGGTGACCAATGCGGGGATTCTGCGGGCGATCTTTGCCGGGGAGAGGGGGGCGCGGAGAGACGTGGTGGTGCTGAATGCGGCGGCGGTTCTCCTGACGGCGGGGCGCGTGGCGGATGTGGTGTCGGGTGTGCGGATGGCGGGGGAGGCGATCGATTCCCGCAAGGTAGAGCGACTGGTTGCGGAGCTTGCCGGGCCGAGGGTGCGGGAGCGGGTTTGAGCTGGCGATGGGGGTGGCTGGTGTGTTTGCCGGGGACCTGGTGGTTCTGGTTCGGTGGGAGACCAGGCTGATGGCGATCCTGCTGCGCGGGCTGGTGCTGTGGACGGTGGTGGGGCTTGGCGGGAGCTGGGTCACGGCGAGGCGTGGAGAGCGACGGCGGGCACGGCGCGGGGTGTATTGGATTGCGGGGATGTGGGCGGTCTACCTCGTTGCGCTCCTTGGGACCTCGCTCTTCGAGCCGGGCAAGCAGATTGCGCCGGGGCGTGAACAGTGCTTTGGAGCGATGTGCTTTGCGGTGGACGGAGCGGATGAGCTGAAGGGTTTTGAGGTGCGGGGGGAGGAACGGGAGCGGCTGGTGAGGGTACGGGTGAGGGTGACGAACCGGACGGAGGCAGGGGGGCGGGCAGGGGTGCAGGGAGAGGCGTCGATCCGGTCGTACCTCGTGGACGCGGATGGGCGGCGATGGGACGAGGTGCCGGGTTTGAGTGGGGTGCGGCTGACGACGGCGGTGGGTGCGGGCCGCTCGATGGTGAGCGAGCCGGTGTTCCGGGTGCCGAAGGACGCGAGGGGGCTAGGGCTGGTGTTGACGCACGGACGCTGGCAGCGGCGTTTGCTGGTGATCGGCGACCCGGAGAGCTGGAGGCATCAGCCGACCGTGTTGCGCCTCGAGCCTTAAAAGCGAAGGGGTTAACCTGTCGCGGGAAAGCGATCACAATTCACGAGACGCCCTGGCAGGAGCTCGCTATAATCGGTGCCACGCGAGCGCAACCGACGCCAGGGCAAAGGCTTCCGAGGCCTCGCCTGTGCTGGTTTCCAGGCTCCCATTCCGGCGGTGGCACTGAAGGTGTGGACCGTACGTCCAAAGCATTGAACGGGCCCCGATACGATCTTCATTTCAAGGTGATGGAGGAGGAGCCGGCATTGGACATGCACACACTGCATCTGGAACATGCTGTGCTGCTGGGTCTCTTCACGCTTTTGACGGGTGCGAACTCGCTGCTTCACCGGGAGATGAAGGGCGTCCGCTGGTTTCTGCTGTACACCTCGTGCGCGTTTCTGGGTGCGATCCTGATCAGCCTGCGGGGAACGGTCCCGAACTGGATGTCGATCGTACTGGGCGGCCTGTTCTTTTCGCTCGCGTATGTTTTTCTTCACTGCTGGCTGACGGAGTTCCTCGGGCGAAGGGGGTATGGCTGGCGCCTGCAGGCCTCGATGGCGGTGCTCGCGCGTTGCGGTGCTGATACGGTTCGGGCTGGTGGTCCCGGACACGCACGACCGGCTGTTTTTATACAGCACGGTGCTGGCGGTGCAACTGGGATGGAGCGCCATTTTTGTGTTCCGGAATGTTTCGGGGACGATGCGGCTACCGGGATGGATGATGGGTTCCATCCTGGTGCTGCTATGCGCCAACAACCTGCTTCGAGCGGTGGGAACGTTTTACCTTGGAGCTCCGAACAACTACCTGGAAGGCGGTCGTACCCTGAGCTGGACGTTGCTTGCGACCTCCGTTCTCCAGGGTGCGGTGACGATTGCGTTTGTATGGATGACGGCCGCGCGGCTGCGGCAGGAGCTGGAGCTGCAGGCTACGACGGACCCATTGACGGGCCTCCTGAACCGGCGTGCGATTGAGCAGATGGCGGAGCGGGAGATTCTTCTGAGCGGATTGCAGCGCAGGTCGATGTCGGCGGTACTGATTGATCTCGATGGATTCAAGCAGATCAATGACTCGTTTGGGCACTATTGCGGGGACGCGGTGCTGGTTGGTGTGGCCGGGTGCCTGAAGAGCAACATGCGGCGGCGGGACTACCTGGCACGGCTGGGCGGGGACGAGTTCGTTGTGCTGCTGCCGAACACGAAGTGGGAGGAGGCGTCGAGGATTGCGGAGCGGCTCCGCGGCTGCATCGAGGAGATTCCGTCGTTCGCAGACCGGCCGATCACACGGGTCAGGGCGAGCTTCGGTGTTGCGGAGCTCGGTACCAGCGAACGCGGATGGGATCAGCTGATCATGAGCTGCGACCGGGCCTTGTACGCGGTGAAGGAGCAGGGCGGAAACCAGGTGCTGGTGCACTGAGGGTCGACGCGCGCCTTTGAGTGAGGGAGGGTCGCGTGCGCCTACGCAGAGATGGGGGAGACGGGTCCTGGGAGGTGGGGGACAGCGGGGGTGGAGCGGACCTCGAGAAGCAGATGGATGGAGCGGCCGGTGAAGGGCGGGTCCCAGGAGCAGAGGGTGGCGAGCGCGGTATGGGCGGAGCGGCTGAGGTGGAGTCCGGAGCGGACGAGGGTGATGTAGAGGGATTGGACGACGTGCCGGTGAATTTCGAGGTCGAGGTCTGTTGCGGACGGGGAAAGATCGCGGCTGCCGCGGAGCCAGACGCCTGCGGAGCGCAGGTCCGCCTTGAGTGCCGGGATGAGCTTTGGGAGTGCGCGCGAGGTGGTGGACTGGAGGAGGAGGCTGTCGGCGAGATCGTTCATGGGTGAGTAGGTCCTGGTGGCTCGATGCTGGTGACTGGTGCTGATTGGAAGCCCTTGTTGGGCCGTTCGGGATGAGTTGATGAGGGCCTTATCGGTTGGGACGGGGGAAAGATGAGGGCGAGACCAGGTACGGTGGTCATGTGACCCGGCGAGTTGGCCATGAGGGCGCGGCGAATGGCGGGTGAGAATGGATGGGGAGCGAGGTTTTGGTCTGATGGTTTTGGGGATTGGGACGGACCTGATTGAGATCGAGCGCGTCCGGGCGAGCCTTGAGAGGTTTGGGGACAGGTTTATGGAGCGGGTGTTTACGCCGGGGGAGATCCGGTACTGCCTGGGCAAGAAGAAGGGCTCGGCGGAGAGCTTTGCGGCGCAGGTTTGCGGCCAAGGAGGCGGGAGCGAAGGCGCTTGGGACGGGGATCAGCCGGGGTGTGAGCTGGCAGGAGATCGAGGTGAGGAGGCTGCCTGGGGAGCGGCCGACGCTGCACTGGAGTGGAAGAGCGGCGGCGGTGGCGGCGGAGATGGGGGTGGGGCGGACGTCGCTGAGCCTGACGCATGGGCGTGAGGTGGCGATGGCGGTGGTGATCGTGGAGGGTGAGGGGAGGAGTTCCTTTTGAAACCACATGCCAGGTTTCGGCATCTGCTCAGGTTGAAGCGTGATCAGCCGATAGGGTCATAGTGGGCGTTGAGGGCTCATGTATTCTCAACCCTATGTGCGGTTTGCGGGTCTCAGACGGATGAACCGTCGGGTTGAGACGGCACATGCGCCGATACGAGGTCCAGGAGAGATATGCCCAGCCAGCAGGAGGTCCGTTGGTCGCAGCTGAAGGTGGGAGTGATTGTGCTGGTTGCGGCGGTTGTGCTGGTGACGCTGCTGTTCCTGATGACGAGCTCTTCGGGGCTGGGGATTTTTTCGCACAAGATCACGGTGACGACCTATTTTGAGAACTCGGCCGGGCTGAAAGAAGGCGCGGCGGTGAAGCTGCAGGGCGTGACGATCGGCACGGTGAAGAGCATCGTGGTGACCAATGACCAGCGCGGAAGCTGACGCCGGTGCAGGTGGTGATGAAGCTGGACACCAAGTACCAGCAGAATCTGAAGAAGGATTCGAAGGCGTCGCTGACCACGGTGGGCGTGCTGGGCGATACGGTGGTCGACATCAACAGCCAGTATGCGGTGGGGCCGCCGCTGCAGGCGGGCGACGAGTTGAAGACGCTGGAGACGCCGAACCTGCACGGACGTGGTGAAGGCGAGCCAGGGGACGATCGAGAGCCTGAACGTGATTCTGGCGAAGATGAATACGATCGTCGACAACCTGCAGAGCGGGAAGGGCTCGGTTGGGCAGCTGATCAATAATCCGGACCTGTACAACAAGGCGAACGCGACGGTGGACGAGCTGCAGAAGCTGACGGAGAACCTGAACAACGGCAAGGGTTCGGTGGGCAAGCTGATGAACGACGCCGGAGATGTACAACCGGCTGAACGCGGCGGTGGGACGGATGGATAGCCTGGTGGCGGGGCTGCAGAGCGGGCAAGGGACGGCGGGCAAGCTGCTGAAGGATGAGACGCTTTACAACAACCTGAATGCGACGCTGGCGCAGGCGAACACGCTGCTGACGGATGCGAACGAGGGCAAGGGGGCGATCGGCCTGCTGGTGAACGATCCGAAGTTCAGGGCGCAGCTGCAGGACACGCTGACGCAGGTGAACTCGCTGGTGGCGGGCGTGGACCAGGGTCGAGGGACGCTGGGCAAGCTGGCGACCGACGACACGGCGTATACGAACCTGAACAAGCTGCTGACCGAGAGCACGACGCTGGTGACGACGATCCGGCAGGATCCGAAGAAGTACCTGACGATCCACCTGAAGATCTTCTAAGGGGTAGGCGGGTTGTTGAGAGAGAGGGCCGGGCGCTTGCCTGGCCCTTTCTGCCTCTGGTACCGGGCGCGGCGACGAAGGCACTTGCCCGTTGCGGAACGCGGGTAGTAGGTTGGGTTTACCTGTTTCCACCCAGGTCACCTCGTCTGTTTTTCAGGAGAAGCATGATCCTTCGGTCGTTTCTTTCCTTTCTTGCGCTGTCCGGCGGCGTTTGTCTGGCGCAGTCCTACGTTGGGGCTGACGTCGCTCCGGGACCGGCCGCGGCGCCGAAGAAGCCGATCATCTTTGATCTTTCGGCGATCGATAAGACGGCCGACCCGTGCACGGACTTCTACAAGTATGCGTGCGGGAACTGGATGAAGAACAACCCGATTCCGGCCGACCAGTCGCGATGGGGACGCTTCAACGAGCTGGGCGAGCGCAACACCTACCTGCTGTACAACGAGCTGAAGGCGGCAGCGGACGCGCCGAAGACCCCGCTGCAGAAGAAGTATGGCGACTACTTTGCGGCGTGCATGAACGTGGACCTGGCGAACAAGCTGGGGGCGAAGCCGCTTGATCCGTCGCTGAAGACGATCGAGGAATGGAGCGACAAGAAGACGCTGGCGGGTCTGCTGGCGCAGATGGAGGGCAGGTACGGAGCGGGATTCTTCTTCGGCTTCGGATCGGACCAGGACCAGAAGGACTCGACCAAGGTAGATCGGGGAGCTGGACCAGGGCGGTCTGTCGCTGCCGGACCGCGACTACTACCTCGCAGAACGATGACCGGATGAAGAAGATTCGCGAGCAGTATGCCGAGCATGTGACGAAGATGTTTGTGCTGCTGGGCGACACGCCGGAGAAGGCGGCGACCGAGGCGAAGAGCGTGATGGCGATCGAGACTGCGCTGGCCGAGGGATCGATGCCGCGCGTGGACCAGCGGACGCCGGCGAATATTTACCACGTGATGCCGATCGCGGAGCTCGAGGCGCTGACGCCGGACTTCGACTGGAAGACGTACCTGGCGGCAAGGGCGAGGGCTCGCTGCCAACGGTGAACGTGGCCCAGCCGGAGTTCTTCCGGACGATGAACAAGGTGCTGGACACGACGGATGTGCCGGCTCTGAAGAGCTACCTGCGGTGGCACGCGGTGCACCGGTACGCGCCGTCCTTGAGCGACGCGTTTGCGAAGGAGAACTTCGAGTTCTTCTCGGCGACGCTGCAGGGGCAGAAGGAGCAGACGCCGCGGTGGAAGCGATGCACGCGCTCGACGGATGCGGCGCTGGGCGAGGCGGTGGGTCAGGACTGGGTGAAGAAGAACTTTCCGCCCGAGGCGAAGGACAACATGGAGAAGCTGGTGGCGGCGCTCGAGACGGCGCTCGACGAGGACATCAAGCAGCTGGACTGGATGAGCGACGCGACCAAGGTGGAGGCGAAGAAGAAGCTGGATTCGTTCCGCGACAAGATCGGGTATCCGGAGACGTGGCGCGACTACTCGAAGCTCGAGGTGAAGCGCGACGACGTGATCGGGCAACCTCGAGCGGACGGCTGAGTTCGACGACCAGCGCAACCTGGCGAAGATCGGCAAGCCGGTGGACGAGAAGGAGTGGGGCATGACGCCGCCGACGGTGAACGCGTACTACAACCCGCCGATGAACGACATCAACTTCCCTGCCGGGATCCTGCAGCCGCCGTTCTTCGATTTCAAGATCGACCCGGCGGTGAACTTCGGCGGGATCGGGGTGGTGATCGGGCATGAGATGACGCACGGCTTTGACGACCAGGGCAGCCAGTACGACCCGCAGGGCAATGTGCGGATGTGGTGGACGGCGGAGGACAAGAAGAAGTTTGACGAGCGCACGGACTGCGAGGTGAAGGAGTATGGCGGCTTCGAGGTGGCTCCGGGGCAGAAGCTGAACGGCAAGCTGACGCTGGGCGAGAATACGGCGGACAACGGCGGGCTCCGCATCGCCTACCAGGCGTTGATGGAGACGCTGGCGAAGGAGGGCGCCGGGAGCGGCAGTACGGCGAAGATCGACGGGTATACGCCGGCGCAGCGGTTCTTTATCGGCTTCGGGCAGGTGTGGTGCGAGAACCAGCGCGAGCAGGTGGCGCGCATGCGGGCGAAGACGGATCCGCACTCGAGCGGGCAGTGGCGGACGAACGGGAGCGTGCAGAACTTCGACGAGTTCGGGAAGGCGTTTGGCTGCAAGGCCGGGCAGCCGATGATGCCGACGAACGCTTGCCGGGTCTGGTAGGAGGGCGGAGGTGAGGAGGGCCCGGGGTTCGCCTCGGGCCCTCGGTGCGTCTATGGTCCGGGCGGTGAGGCCTGCGGGCCGGTTCGCTTCCAGAATCTGCACTCGAGGTTACTCGAGGAGAGCTGTATGAACCTCCGGCAAGTGGCACAAACAGCGCGCAGCTTCTACAATAAAACGGAGAACCGTAATCCCAGGATTTGCTTGCTGCCGCGCGATATCAGCTGTGGCGGCGCAGGAACGAAGGAAGCACATGAAGTTGAGCAAGATCGGCCGGTTGTCTCTGGCCTTTGTGGCATCGATCGCAGTTGGTTTGGGTATGACGGCGTGTGGAGGCGGCACGATTGGGTTTCTTTGGGTGCCGGGAACGCAGTATAACCAGATCGCCGGCTTCAAGATCGATGACTTTACGGGAAATCTGACGGCTGTTCCCCGTTCGCCATTTCAGGCGAGTGGAACGAATCCAAAGATGCTGGTTGTGAAGCCGGGAGGCCGGTACCTGTACGCGGTGAATGCAGGAGCGGCGAGTGCGACCGGGCTGAGCGGACAGAATATCGCCGAGTTCAGCGTGGGCGGGGACGGCATTCTGACGTTCCAGGAGCAGTACGCGAGCCAGGGGCAGACGCCGGTGTGGGCGGCGATGGACACCTCCGGCAACTTCCTGTTTGTGCTGGACAGCCTGGCGCCTGCGGGCGTGGTGGATACGACCTCGACGACGGTGCCTCAGCAGACTTACGCGCAGGAGGGCAAGGGATCGATCACGGTGTTTGGGGTCGACCCGAATACGGGCCGGCTTTCGCTCGTGACGAACAACCAGATCAAGGACGCGAACAACGTCAACATCAACTTCTTTCCGGTCGGCAATGCGCCCACGATGGTGAAGACGGGTGGAGGGGCGTGCCTTTACACGCTTGACTCGGGAACGAATTCGATCTTCCCGTACAGCGTGAACTCGAGCACGGGGCAGCTGACGCAGACGGCCAACTCGGAGATCTTTACGAACGCTGGAAGGCTGACGTCGATCAACGCGGGTGGGACGTACATCTACCTGACGGATGCGCAGGCGACGGCGGCGAGTCCCGGTGGGCAGATTCTTCCGTACACGTCGGGGTCGAACTGCTCGCTGAACACACTTACGGGCGGCGCGATCAACAATCTGCCGCTGACCTCGAACCCGGTGTGGTCGCTGACGGATAACCGCGGCCGCTATCTTTACGTGGTGAACCAGTCGACGGCGAACTCGAACAACGCGAACAGCACGATCTCGGCGTTTTCGATTGAGAGTTCGACGGGCAAGCTGCAGCAGATTCCGGACTCAAACAATCCGTACGCCACTGGATCGGGCCCGGTCTGCATGGCCGAGGATCCGACCAACCAGTACGTCTACACGTCGAACAGCGTGGACGGAACGATTACGGGAAAGATTATCAATCAGAATACGGGACAGCTTTCGGATCTGAACCGGGGATCGAAGTTCACGGCGACGGGCGTTGCGTCGTGCCTGGCGATCAGCGGAAGCGTTTATTGATGGGTTCACTGTGACGGGGCCCTGGATGGGCTCCGTTCGCTCGATGTGGTCTCTCCACTGGATGACGATCGGACGTTCGGAACCCCCGGGACGTTTCCGCCAGGGCTGGAGATTGTCTCGGTAACAGATTTGGGCGGGGAACGACCTGCACGGGAGCTAAGAAGCGCATGACGTTGAAGAAGATGGGCCGATTTGGAATGGCCTCAGTAGTGTCTCTGGCTCTAGGACTTGGCGTGACTGCCTGCAGCCGCGACTACACGGTGGCGTTTGTGTATGTTGCGGCTTCGACGCGGACGACGACCGGGGTGATCAACGCGTACAAGGTGGACTACCAGTCGGGCGCGCTGCAACAGCTGGCTGACTCGCCGGTGCCTACGGCGAACAAGAACCCTGTGGCGATTGTGGCGGCGCCGAGCGGGAAGTTTATCTATGTCGTCTTCCGGGATGATTCGGTGGTGGTTTCGTACGGTGTTGGAACGGACGGCAAGCTGTACGCGCAGAAGACGGCGAACGTGATCGGATCGTTTCCGACGGCGGCGGTGGTCGATCCTTCGGGCAACTTCCTGTACGTGACCTCGACCTACCAGCCGGGATTCACGACGGCGCTGCCTGGGCCGGGACTGGTTTCGGTATTCCCGATCGGAGCGGACGGGAACCTGGGAACGCCGACGGCGGTGAATGTGGGCAACAGCCCGGTGAGCGTGGTTGCGAGCGGCTTCAACAACTTCGTGTACGTGCTGGACCGGGAGACGGTGCCGACGCCTGGCGGCGGAACGGGACCTGGAGGCGTGGTACTGGCGTTCTCGAAAGATGCGACGACGGGCGCGCTGACGCCGGTGACGACGGGCGCGACGCGTTTGAACGGATACCCTGCGGGTGTGACGCCCTCGTGGATCGCGGAGGATCCGACGGCGCGATTTGTTTACGTGACGGACCAGGTTTCGAACCAGCTGATCGGCTATATCGTCGGCACGGGCGGGTCGCTGGTGCCGATGACGAACGGACCGTTCACGACGGGGCAGTTCCCGGTGAACGTGATCGTGGATCCGCGCGGGAAGTACCTGTACGTGACGAACTTCAACTCGAGCACGATTGGGGCGTATGCGATCGATACGGCGACGGGAACACCTGCGCAGACGGTTGGCTCGGGGAGCACGCAGGTGGACACGAATCCGACCTGTGCTTCGATCGAGCCGGCGCTTGGGCAGTACATGTACGTGTCGAACAGCGCAGCTGGCACGGTCTCCGGGCTGCAGCTTGACTCGCATACGGGTGCCTTGAAGCAGATTCAGAACCAGCCATTCCCTGCTTCGGCGCTGCCGTCCTGTGTGACGACGGTTGCGAACGGGGATCATGCGACGCAGATCGTGAACCCGTAAGGGTCTTTGGTCTGAGAGAAGAGCCCCGCTTCGGCGGGGCTTTTGCTTTGCGTGGGCGAGGTGCGGCGGGAGCACGGGATGACTCGCCCGGGGCGAGCCCGGGTGGCGGAAGTCTGACGGTTGGCCTGGGCCGGAGTGGGTCCAAGAGGCGAGGTGATGGAGCGGGGTCGAGCTGGCGGACCTGGATGGGAGGTTTGGCTAGGCGCCTTCGGGGGTGGGGAGCGGTGCGGGCTTCCGACCGAAGCGGCCGAGGATCAGGCGCTGGGCGGGCTTTTCGACGAGGCGGACGGTGGCGAGAGCGAGCGCGATGATGAAGAGGTAGGAGATCCAGGGGTCGAGCGCGGCGACGTGGAGGCGCTCGGGGAGGTGGTGGTCGTGGATGAGTTCGAAGACGTTGAAGTGGAGGAGATAGAGGGCGAAGGTGGTCTCGCCGAGGATGACGAGCGGCCTGAAGGCGAAGGCGGAGGTGATGAGGTTGGGGCCGCTGAGGCCCAGGACCAGGAGGCAGAAGAGGGGGAGGAGCAGTGCTCCGTGAATGATGACGTAGGGCACGTGGGTGGCGCCGCCGTAGAAGAAGGAGAGGATCGCGAGGAGGGCGATGGCTGAAAGGACGAGTCGGCGGCGGGTCGTGAGCTCGATGATGGCGTGGAGCTTGGCGAGGGTGAGGCCGACGAGAAAGGTGCAGAGGTAGGCGGCGGGGTTGTACTTGAGGACGCGCATCCAGACGGTTCCGGTGAAGCGGTCTGCGGGGGCGGTGAGGTGGTCGGGGTTGGTGAGGTGGTACCAGGTGTGGGGGGCGATTCCGATGAGCCAGAGGACGAGGATGATGGCGACGAGGCGCGCGGGGGTGTTGAGGAAGGCGCCGCGGGTGGCCCAGAGGCGGAGGATGTAGGGGAAGAGCAGGTAGAGGACGAGGTCGGCGGAGAGGGTCCAGGCGACGGTGTTCCAGAAGGTGGCGAGCGAGGGGCTCCAGCCCTGGAGGAGGAGGGGGGTGACGAGGAGGCCGGTCCAGAACTCGGCGTGGGGGCGGGCCTGCCACTCGGTGAAGAGGAGCGGGGTGGAGAGGAGGAGGACAAAGGCGTAGGTGGGGTAGAGGCGGGCGAAGCGGGCGAGCCAGAAGTCGCGCTTGCGGAGGGTAAGGGCGCGATCGTCGTAGTTGTAGGTGAGGATGAAGCCGGAGATGAGGAAGAAGGTGCCGACGAAGATGAAGCTGTTGTCGATGATGGGGTGGAGGAACTGGACGTGCGGTGGCGTGAAGTGGAAGAGCAGGATGAAGATAGCGAGGAGGGTACGGACGCCGGAGAGGGCCGGAAGAGGTGGTTTGCGGGCGGGCCTGGAGGGTGGCGAGACGGAGACGGGACCCGCGGGCGGAGCAGGCGAGACGGCGGTTTCCCAGGCTGGGGAGCGGACCGGGGCGGCCTTGGCTAGCGGGCTTCGGATGGCGGTGCGCTCGGCTAAGGGGTTCTGCATGAGGAGGTTTCCAAGTCCGGGGAACCTCATTGTCTGCGGAGAGGAGCGTGGCCGTGCGACGTAGCTTGTCGATGCGGTCCGTGGAAGACGGTTCTTGAACGCGTGAAGACACGTGGGAGGGTGCTTTGCGTATTAGACACAGCAGGCTCCGGTTTAGTTTCGATCAGCTGGGCGGGGTGGGTGGAAAGCAGGCGGTGGCCTCGGCGGCGAGGATCTGCTGTTTGCGATCGACGCCCCAGCGGTATCCGGTGAGGGCGCCTTTGGAGCCGACGACGCGGTGGCAGGGGATGGCGAGGGCGAGCGGGTTGGCCGCGCAGGCGGTGGCGACGGCGCGCGCGGCGGTGGGCTGCCCGAGCTTTTCGGCGAGGGCGGCGTAGCTGAGGGTTTGCCCCGTGGGGATGGCCTGGAGCGCCTGCCAGACGCGGTGCTGGAAGGCGGTGGCGCGGATGTCGAGGGGGAAGGTGGCGGCGCTGGGGTTCTCGGAGAGGTGGGCGAGGACGAAGTGGACGGCGTCGGCGAGCCAGGCTCGTTGCGGGTCGTCTCCGGAGCTGGTCGGGTGTTTCGGAGGGATGTTTGGCGGGCTTGTTCGCGGCGGGAAGGGTCTCCTCGATGAGCGTGGCCTTGGGAAAGCGCTCGCGGAGGTCGTGGCGGAGGACGGCGTCGGAGGATGGCGAAGGCGATGGCGCAGATGCCGGCGGGGGTGGCGGCGACGAGGGTACGGCCGAGGGGTGAGGGGGCGATGGTGTAGTGGATGGTCTCGGCCGGGGCTCCGCGGAGGAGGGCGGTGGGGGTCATGCCGAGGGTGGCGGAGCTGCCCTCGTAGAGGCGTGAGGAGGAGCCGAAGCCGGCGTCGTAGATGGCGTCGGTGACGCGGGGGGCTGGGGGCCTGCGAGTGGACTTTGGGGCCGGGTTGCCGGTGCGGGGAGAGGTCGGCTTGAGGCGATCCTGGGGCTTGAGGCGATCTTTGAAGGTGGAGAGGCGCTGCGCCCTGGCGAACTGTCCGGGGCTGACGCCGAGGACGCGCTTGAAGCCGCGGAGGAGCGTGAGGCGGGGGACGCCGGTGGCCTTGGCGACGTCGTCGAGGCGGGTGCGCTCGGTGGCGTGCTCGGTGAGGTAGCCGGCGGCGGCGGCGATGGCCTGCGGCCTGGGGGTCGAGGCGGGGGGTGGCGAGGTTTGGCTCGCAGCGCTTGCAGGCGCGGTAGCCGGCGGCCTCGGCGAGGGCGGGCGAGGGGAAGAAGGTGACGTTTTTGCGGGTGGGACGGCGGGAGGGGCAGCTGGGGCGGCAGAAGATGTGGGTGGATTTGACGGCGTAGACGAACTGGCCGTCGGCGGAGGCGTCGCGGGAGAGGACCTGCTGCCAGGCCTTTCCGGCGAAGAGGCTGGGGATCTTGCCGGCCGGGGTTGGGGGGGCGGCCTGAGTCTTCGCCCGACAGAGGGCTGGGGAGAGGGACTGGCGGGGTGTTGGTGGTGGGCGGGGTCGTCATGAGGGTCTGCATGTCTAGTATCCTCCCTCGCCGCTGGGAGGTCGACACTCCGGAAAGTGGCGTGGGATGTGGTGATGTATGCTGCTGACACTTCCCTGCTTCCAGGAGACCTCTTATGCGCTGTGTGCCGATTGTGTTGGCGTTGTCCCTTGCATCCCCGATGTGCTGCTCGAGGCCGCGGCGCCGCGGTTACAGGCGCAGGGCAAGCTTCTGCCGGGCGAGCGGCTGAGCAGCGAGTCGTGGAGCTTTGAGCGGGATGGGTGGACCTATGTGCATCTCCAGGGGACGCCGCGCGAGATCGGGTACCAGCATGGGTACATGTTGAAGGACGCGATCGAGGACAACCTGGAGGTGTACGCGGTCGAGAACAAGCACGAGGTGGGCAAGGACTGGGCGTACTTCCGCGAGGCGGGGCGGACGGTGCTGTGGCCGCATGTGAGCGAGGAGTACAGGGCGGAGCTTGAGGGGATCGCGGAGGGGATGAAGGAGGCGGGGTCGACGAAGGATGTGTGGGACATCGTGGCGTCTGAACGGCATCCTCGAGCTGCGCGATTACTACCTGCCGATGGAGAACGCGAAGGTGGGAAGGGCGACTCCGCCGATGGCGACGGCGCCGGGGAAGTGCAGCGCGTTTGTGGCGACGGGGAAGGCGACCAAGGACGGGAAGATCGTGATGGCGCACTCGAACTGGTCGAGCTATGCGGAGGGCGAGCGATGGACGGTGGTGTTCGACATCGTGCCGGCGAAGGGTCATCGCATCCTGATGGACGGGACGCCGGGGGTAATCACGAGCCAGGACGACTTCGGCGTGAACGCGGCGGGGCTGATGATCACGGAGACGACGCTGCCGATGGCGAAGGGCTTTGACGCGAAGGGCGTGCCGGAGTTTGTGCGGTCGAGAAAGGCGATGCAGTATGCGGGATCGATCGACGAGTATGCGGCGATTATGCGAGACGGAAACAATGGCGGATATGCGAACAGCTGGCTGGTGGGCGACCGGAAGACGGGCGAGATCGCGTACCTGGAGCTGGGGCTGAAGCACACGCCGCTGCTGCGCAAGAAGGACGGGTACTTTGTGTCGTCGAACTTTGCGTCCGACCCGGAGCTGATTCGCGACGATACGCCGGGGTTCGATCCGAAGAACATGTCGAGCTCGATGAATGCGCGGCACGTGCGGGCGGAGGAGTTTATCCAGGAGCAGATGGGGCGGATCGATGCGAAGGTCGCGGAGAGCTACCTGTCGGACCACCAGGACAGCTTTGAGCACACGGAGCGGGCGAACAAGCGCAGCCTGTGCGGGCACGAGGAGCAGTCGAAGGAGGGCGAGCCGGTGTGGGGGTCGGCGCCGTATTCCCCGAGCGGAGCGGTGACGGGGAAGGTGATGACGGCGGATATGGCGGAGAAGATGAGCTTCATGGCGCGGGCGGGGCACCCTTGCGGGGAGGACTTCCATGCGGAGCCGTTTCCTGGCGGAGCATCCGGAGTTTAGCGTGGCAGAAGCCGATCCTGCATGACATGGAGGCGGGGCCGTGGGCGACGTTTACGGCCGGCGAGAAGGCCCATTGAAGGTGATCCTGTTTGGGGCGACGGGAATGGTGGGGCAGGGGGTGCTGCGGGAGTGTGTGCTGGACGCGGAGGTCTCGGAGGTGCTGCTGGTTTCGCGGAGCAGCGTGGGGGAGCGCGCGGCGAAGGTGGGGGAGCTGGTGCACCGGGACTTCTTCGACTTCGCGGCGATATCGGAGGAGTTGAAGGGGTACGATGCGTGCCTGTTCTGCCTGGGGTCTCATCGGCGGGGATGAAGGAGGCGGAGTACACGCGGCTTACGTATGACCTGACGATCGCCGCGGCGGAGGCGGTGCTGCGGGCGAGTCCGGGGTGCAGGTTCCTGTATGTCTCGGGGGCGGGGACGGACGGGACGGAGCGGGGCGGGTCGATGTGGGCGCGGGTGAAGGGGCGGACGGAGAATGCGTTGATGCGGATGCCGTTCGGGGGATCGTCGTACATGTTGCGGCCGGGGTACATCCAGCCGATGCATGGGATCCGGTCGAAGACGAAGCTGTACCGGGTGTTGTACGGGTTGATTGGGCCGGTGTACCCGCTGCTGCGCGCGGTGGCTCCGAAGTATGTGGCGACGACGGAGGAGGTGGGGCGGGCGATGGTGGCGTTGGCGAAGCACGGGTATGGGAGGCGGGTGCTCGAGAACGCCGATATCGTGCGGCTGGCGGCGGGGGGGCCGGCGGGTGAAGCGGGGAGCCCCGGTGTCTCGTACTCGCGTCCAGACCACGCTACCGGGGCGCGGCTCCGACGGCGCGGGCTGAGGTCAAGGGTGAGGTGATGGGCGCTGGCGTATGGAGCGTAAGGCTGAGGCAGAGGGACCTTGTTGCCGTCGGGGTCGATCTCGTTGGATTCGACGAAGAAGTTGGTGAGGTTGGCGACGCCGAAGCTGGTGGTGATGGCGACGTCGGTGGCGTCGCGGCCGGTGGCCATGAGGACGCGGCCGATGCGCGGGACGTTGTGGCGGGCGTCCATGGTCCACCAGCGGTTATCGAGGAAGACCTCGTACCAGGCGGAGAAGTCGCCGGGGCCGGAGTAGGGGATGCGGATGTCGCCGAGGTGGCCGGTGACGTAGCGGGCGGGGATGTTCATGGCGCGGCTGAGGGTGATGGCGAGGTGCTGGAAGTCGCGGCAGACGCCGATGCGTTCGGTGAAGACGTCGAGGGCGGTCTTGGTGGGGCGGGCGGTCATGTAGTCGAAGGTGACGTGGTTGTGGACCCAGTCGCGGATGTAGATGGCGCGCGCCCAGCCGGGGGTGGTGGCGCCGAAGAGGTCGTTGGCGATGGAGCTCATCTGGTCGACCTGGCAGTAGCGGCTGGCGAGCAGGAACTGGAGGGTGTCGGTGGGCAGATCGCCGATGGGTGCCTGGATGGCCTCGGTACGGATCTCGTCGGGGTTGCCGGGGTGCTCGACGATGTTGGTTCCGGAGAGACGCAGGGCGCCGGCGGGGGCGACGAAGCGGAGGCAGCGGTTGCCGAAGGAGTCGAAGAAGCGGCTGGGCGTGATGGTGGTGACGGACTCCGACTGAAGGTGCTCGATGCGGACCTGATCGGGCTGGACGACGACGGAGTCGAGGGATGGATGGAGCTCGAGGAGCGCGATCATCGGCGTGGGGATGGGAGGTGGAACTGGATGTTGAACTCGGACAGGAGACGCATGGGGCACCGTTAGTCAGGACGGGTCGTGGCACTGAATGGCCGGGCAGGCCACCTGGTTGCGGAGTTGCGATGCGCGTCGACGTGCGGGTGCCCGGGGCGAAAGAGGTATTGCATCACACTGGTGGATGTTTGCCGGGTGAAGCTCCGCTGCCTGTACCCCGGTTATTTCTCTACGGTACTGGAGATGATGGTTGCCGGCGAAGAATTTGACGTCGAGCCGCCATTCTTTAATCTGGAGGGACGGGTCTGGCGACGAGGCCGGCCCGGTGACGTTGGGGCGAGGCTGGGGGAGAGGCGAGTTGCTGGGGATGACGGGATTGCGCTGGAGGCGAGACCGGGAGTTGCTGCTGGCGATGGCGGGGACCGCTGCTGGTGCTGCTGGTGCGGCTCTGGTTTGGGCTTCATCTTCACTTCTGCGGGACGCCGGACTCCTGCTCGTACCTGGCGCTGGCGGAGTCGCTCGATCAGCACCGCGGATTTTTCGAGAGGTTTATCTTCGACTACCAGCTGGACAGGATCGCCTTGCCGACACATGCGATTGAGTACTGGCGGCCGGGGACGAGCTTTTTTCTTCTTCTGGCGAAGCCATTCGGCGGGGTTACGCTCCGCTCGAGCATCGTGATCTCGATGATGGCGGGGGTGGCCTTATCGACGGCCGCGTGGAAGCTGGGCATGGACTACAGCGGGAGCCGGCGGATCGCGTGTGCGAGCTATCTGCTTACGCTGGTGATGCCGCCGATGTGGTTTGGGTCGCTGACACCGGACTCGGTGCTGTTCTACGGGGCGGCGGTGGCGTGGTTCCTGCTGCTGTTCCGGGTGCGAGGGCGGAGCTACAAGGACGATGCGCTTGCGTTTGTGTGCCTGGCGGTGGCCAACCTGATTCGGAACGATGTGGCGCTGCTGTTCCTGCCGGTGGTGGTGGTGCTGTACCTGCGGTCGGGAGATGGTGAGGCTCGAGGTGCATCGCCGGTGTATGTCTGGCTGGTGGTGGCGGGTTCTTTGCGGCGATGATTCCGATGCACGCTGATCGACTATGCGGTTCTGGGTGAGCTGTTTCCGTCGGGGGTATGGAAGGCGCTCATGATGAGTGACCTTTCGGACATGAGCAGGTTTGGCGATCCGGTGAGCCTCCGAACGCTGCTGTCGGCGGGGGTTGGAGAGGTTGGTTCGAGTGCGAGTGGCGGTGCTGCCGAAGCTGGTGTACCGGATCATTTTCTGCTGGTGGGGTTTGGGGCGATCTTTCTGCCGATCCTGGCAGTTCGGCGGGGCCGAGGGGAGAGGGCGGCGATGCCGGAGGTTGCGGGGGGCGTGAGCTTCGCGATCACGCTGGTGCTGGTGTACAGCTTTGCGCTGCCGGCGATCGGGATCTCGTCGCTGCGGTCGTTTCCTGCGCTTCTACCGTTATGCGCGGTGTTGATAGTGGCGGGGGTGCGATGGGCTTCGGGTGAGTCGCGGATGGCGATGTGGGTTTACGGCGCCACACTGCTGTTTTACTTCGTGAGTGGTGCGCTCGAGGACCGGCGCAGCGTTGCGGAGCTGAACATGGAAGGCGAGCGGGAGAGGGCGGTGGGGACGCTTCTCCGGGCGCACGGTGTGGCGCCGGGAGGTGGCGGGGTGATTATGACGAAGACCCGGCACAGTTCTCTGAGACGACAGGGTACGCGGCGATCCCGCTGCCGGAGAACGGGCTGCATGGCGGCTCGGGCGGCGGCTGATCTCCTGCGGGTGACGCACGTGGTGATCGATACGGACCGGCCTCCCGGGAGTATGGAGGAGGTGCGGTCGGCGCTGAAGCCTGCGGATGTGCCGCGGTTCCGGGGACACACCTGCTGCTGCTGACGTTGAGTCCGATGAAAGGCGGGCAGGGAGAGGCGCGCAGTTAGCGGCCGGGGGTGAGTTCGGGCGTTGCTTCTGGAGCGTAGATGCAGGCGTCGCGTGATGGCCGAGCGGAGACGCAGCGATGGCTGCTCGATGACGTGGTAGGAGAAGAAGGCGACGAGGAAGACGGCGAGCCAGTCTCCGGGAAAGGTGTTGGCGAGGGTCGATCCGCCGAAGACCTGGACGTTGAGATGGTGCAGGAAGAGGGTCTGCCAGAGGTAGGCGCTGTAGGAGAGGACGCCGATGTAGGCGACGACGCGCAGGTTGAGGAAGCGGCCGACGGCGGAGCGCGGGTTGCGGACGCACCAGAGCATAAAGGCGGCGATGGCGGCGTACTCGAGGGTGAGGCCGATGGGCAGGCTCCAGTAGTTCTGGAAGCGGGCGTCCATGACCATGCAGAAGGCGATGACGGCGGGTGGCAGCCACGGGATGCGGGTGACCTTGAGATAGAGCTTCTCAAAGCCAGGGGTGCCCTGGAGGAGGGCGACGACGCAGCCGAACATGAGGGAGTCGGCGCGCCATCTGGAACATGCCGCCGTTGTGCCAGTAGGGGTTGTGGAGGCGGAAGCTGGCCACGCGGATGGCGGGAGAGAGAGCGATGACGACGAGCGCGAAACGGAGGACCAACCTGCGACCGAGGGGGCCGGGGCGCGACGAGCGAGAGGATCAGGATGAGGGGCCAGATGAGGTAGAACTGCTCTTCGATGCTGAGGGTCCAGAAGTGCTCGAGCGACCAGCCGACGCGGGTGGAGGCGTAGTTGTGGAAGAAGAACAGGGAGCTGAGGAGGTCAACGCGGGTGAGCGCGAGGCGGCCGAAAGCGGCGAGGACGGCAAGGACGGCGACATAGAAGTAGAGGGGAGGAAGGATGCGGAAGGCGCGCCGGAGATAGAAGCCTCCGAGCGAGATGCGGCCGGAGCGGTCGTGTTCGTGAAGGAGGAGACTGGTAATGAGGTAGCCGGAGATGACGAAGAAGATATAGACGCCGGTGGCGCCGTTGAAGAGGGCGTACCAGAGAAAAGAGGCGTGGTGCTCGAGGTCGTTGCGCTGGAGGGTGTGGAGGGCCATGACGAGAAAGATCGAGACGGCGCGAAGTCCATCGAGCGAGGGGATGCGCGGCATGGAAGCGGCGCGAGTGGGAACGGCTACGTTCGATCTCATGGTCGAGTGGATTGAGGCGATTATATCGACGACGGGGAGGGCTTTAAGCGGAGGAGGCGAGCCCGGTTGGACTCGCCTCTTCGTTGGTGGGATCGAAGCTGCGTTACTGGGCTACGGCCTCGGGCTGCTGGACGCCTGCGCCCTGCCTGAGCGCGTCGGCCTTGTCGGTCTGCTTCCCAGGTGAAGTCCTTGCCGGTGCGGCCGAAGTGGCCGTAGGCGGCGGTCTGCTTGTAGATGGGGCGGCGGAGGTTGAGGCTTTCGATGATGCCCTTGGGGGTGAGCTTGAAGTTGGCGCGGACGAGCTCGTCGAGCTTGTCCTCGTCGACCTTGCCGGTGCCGAAGGTGTCGACGAGGACGCTGACGGGCTCGGCGACGCCGATGGCGTAGGCGAGCTGGACTTCGCAGCGGTCGGCGAGGCCGGCGGCGACGATGTTCTTGGCGACGTAGCGGGCCATGTAGGCGGCCGAGCGATCGACCTTGGTGGGGTCCTTGCCGGAGAAGGCGCCGCCGCCGTGACGGCCCATGCCGCCGTAGGTGTCGACGATGATCTTGCGGCCGGTGAGGCCGGAGTCGCCCATGGGGCCGCCGATGACGAAGCGGCCGGTGGGGTTGATGTGGTACTTGGTGTCTGCGTCGAGCAGCTCGGCGGGGATGACGGCCTGGATGACGTGCTTCAGGATGTCGGCGCGGAGCTGCTCGTTGGTGACGTCTTCGGCGTGCTGGGTGGAGATGACGACGGCGTCGACGCGGACGGGCTTGCCGTCCTCGGCGTACTCGACGGTGACCTGGCTCTTGCCGTCGGGGCGCAGGTAGGCCATCAGGCCGGACTTGCGGACCTCGGAGAGCTTCTCGGCGAGGCGGTGGGCGAGCGAGATGGGCGAGCGGCATCAGCTCGGGGGTCTCGTTGGTGGCGTAGCCGAACATCATGCCCTGGTCGCCGGCGCCGCCGGTGTCGACACCCTGCGCGATGTCGGGCGACTGCTTGTTGATGGTGGAGATGACGGCGCAGGTGTTGGAGTCGAAGCCGTACTCGGAGTGCGTTGTAGCCGATATCGCTGACGGTGGCGCGGACGAGCGTCTGGAAGTCGACGTAGGCCTTGGTGGTGATCTCGCCGGCGATGACGACGAGGCCGGTGCAGGTGAGGGTCTCGCAGGCGACGCGGCTGTAGGGGTCCTGCTCGAGGCAGGCGTCGAGGATGGCATCGGAGATCTGGTCGGCGATCTTGTCGGGGTGGCCCTCGGTGACAGACTCACTGGTAAAGAGAAAACGGTCGCGTTTCGCCAAAAGAAATCCTCCAATTGCGTTGGGTGCGTGGGCGCAGGCCCGTGTGGTGAGCAACCTCATTATTTTACGCGCCGTTCCTGTGCTGCCGCAAAGCGCTGCAGCCGTCTGCGCATTCCCGGTGTTAGACGGGGGCGAGCGGCATTGGGCGGAGTACCGGGGGCTCGGCCCAAAAGGCTAGTTTCGGAGCGTGCTGGACAGAACGACGCGGCCGTGGAGGACGAAGTACCACAGGCACCAGCCGAGCAGGGCCACGACGAAGGCCATGGTTGTGACGCCGAGCCAGCGAACATTTTGCGGGGAGGCCGGGGAGGTGCGGGTCCGGGATACGTTTTCGACGAACTCGGCGATCGAGACGGCGTCCCCGGGAGCCGGCTCCGCGGCGGCTAGTGCGGCCTCGAACCTCTGCATCCAGGTCTGCTCTTCGGCACCGATGACGCCGAGGTAGCCGCGCACGATGCCCTTTCGGAAGACGCCGCCTGGGAGCTGGCCGAGTTCCCCGGCCTCGAGAGCGTGGAGCTGGCCGAGGGGAACCTTGGTGATGGCGCTTATGGTCTCAAGCGAGATGTTGCGCCGTTCGCGTTCAGACCGTAGATCGTCGCAGAAGGTGTGCATGCAGCGTGTGCCTTCCTGTTTTGGGGGAGTGTTCGGGTATTCGGGATCAGGGATCCGGGTGTGGGGGATTCGGGATCTCCGTTGCGACTGCCCCTGCTTTCCGCGCGTGCCGTCTGCTTCGGGTGGAGGATAGCGTGGGTGATGGGGCGAGTCAAAGGGCTGAAGGGCGCACCGTTACCTTTCTGGTACGGGCGGAGTGTCAGTTCGGGCAAGGTTTCGCGGGGCCAGACTGAGCACGAAGGGCTGCTCAGGGATCCTTTGCGGGCCGCTGGTTTGCCGAGGGCCCGCTGATAGACTGGGGCACGCCGTGCGTATCATTCTGCCCAGTCGAGTTTCGATGTTCTACCTGGGCGTCTTTGCGACCGTGGTGTTTCTGCTGCAGCAGGTCGATCATTCGGACCTGTTTTTCAGTTCATGCTGCTTTCTTTTCATCATGATCGCGGGCATTGCCTTCAATGTTGCGGGGGGGATGACGACCTCGACGGGTGGGTACGTGTTTTTTTACGCCTCCCTGACGGTGATCCTGGGCCTGGTCTGGAAGACGGTGCTGGGGGAGCGGGCGGAGTCGAACCTGCTCGAGGCGCGGACGACGATCGAGGTGTACCTGGGGGGCATCTGCGCGATGCTGGCCGCGGTGGTGGTAAGCCGGCGGCTGGTGAAGAAGCGTGCGTTCCTTGCCGGCATGTCGTCGCTCGACAACCTCCAGAGCGCCTCGACGGGCTGCCTGGTGTTCGGGTTAGGACTGTATATTGCGGCACAGTACCTGAAGCAGCGGAACGGCACGCTTTTCAGCGCGCTTCTGCAGGTGAACCGGTTCAACGAGCTCGCCATTCTGCTGGGGGTGACGTACCAGATCAGAAAGTCCGGGGGGAAGAGCAGCTTCAACTTTCCGGCGATTGCAGCGACAGTGGTTATCCTGATCGACGGCGGCCTTCTGAGCTTTTCGAAGCAGGCGCTGTTTACACCGTTTATCTGCTGGGCGCTGGCGGCTGCGGCGCAGGGGTATCGGATCTCAAAGGGCCAGGCGATCGGCGTCTTGCTGTCGCTGTGGTTTCTGTTCCGGTTCATGGTGCCGTATTCGCAGTACGGGCGAACCCTGGCGACCGATACGTTCAGCGGCAACATCGGGGTCTCGATCAAGCTGCTGGGGGAGCTTGGGACGGTGCGCGAACAGTACCTGGGGAACGAGCGGAGCAACCTCGCCGAATCGAAGAGCGGGTACTTCGACAGCCCGCAGGGGTTCTTCGATCGCCTGCAGATGCTTTACCCGGACAGCACGCTGGTGGAGACGACGGAGCGACTGGGGCAGTACGGGTTTCTGCCGATCGTGGTGGATTTCGAGAACCTGGTGCCACATGTGTTCTGGCCGAACAAGCCGCACTATGAGTTCGGAAACATCTTCGCTCATGAGGCGCTGAACCCCGGGATTGCGGAGGAGGACGACAGCACCGGCATCTCCTACAGCCCCACGGGTGAGGCCTTCCGGATGGGGCGATGGACGGGCATCTTCTTTGTGGCGCCGGTGATCTGGACGATGCTGTTCACGTGGATGGACTCGCTTTGCGGGGATGTGCGGAGGTCGCCATGGGGGTTGCTGGCGCTGACGCTGTATGCGCACGTGGCTCCAGAGGGGATGCTGGACGGCGCGATCTACCTGATGGGATATGGTGCGTTCGCGATCATCTTCGCGGCGGTAAGCGCGTCTTATGTGCTGCCGCACCTGGGGACGTTGTTCTCGGGTCCTGGAGGCCGAACCGCCTGATCAAGACGAACGTGCGCAGCCTTCCGCGGCGTGTTTCGACGGGGGAGAGCTCGGAGTCGACGGCCGGTTAGGTCGGGGATTCGCTTCGCCGCTGGGCTTTTCCCTTACACTTGTAGTCGATGAATAAACTTGTTGTCGGTAACCTTATCCATCGTCCGCTGCGCTCGATGATCAGTGCGCTTGCGGTGGCGATTGAAGTGGTGATGATCCTGTCGATCGCCGCGATCATGCTCGGGATGCTGAACGGATCGAAGACCCGGACGAGCGGTATCGGCCTGGACATGTTTGTTCGGCCGAGCAGCACGAACAACTTTGCGGCGCTGAGCTCGGCGGCGACCTCGGTGAAGGTGGCTGACGTGCTGGCGGGTCTGCCGCACATCGCGGTGGCCGTCGCCGGTGAATATCCAGATGACGGCGGGAACGGCGCTCGAGAACATCTACGGGATCGACTTCAAGAGCTATGACGCGCTGAAGCCGTTTGTGTTTCTTGGCGGGCGGGCCGTTTCCAGGGACCGAACGACGTGATTGTGGACGACTACTTTGCCGCCTCGGGCAAGGGCCACAATGTGGGTGACACGATCGAGATCCTGCAAGCACGACTTCACGGATCTGCGGGATTGTGGAGCATGGCAAGGGTGGGCGGAAGTTTATCCCGATCGTGACGATGGGCGAGATCACGAACAATCCGGGCAAGGCCAGCGCGTTCTATGTGAAGACGGACGACATCAAGAACCAGCCGCTGGTGAAGCAGGAGATCCAGGCGACACCCGGGATGCAGCAGTACGATGTGCAGACGCTGGACGAGTGGCTGAGCCTGATGACGCCGGACCGGCTGCCGGGCTTCAATATTGCGCTTCGGATTGTGATCGGGATTGCCGTGGTGATCGGGTTCCTGGTGATCTTCCAATCGATGTATACGGCGGTGATGGAGCGGACGCGGGAGATTGGGATACTGAAGTCGCTGGGGGCGTCGCGGACGTATATCGTCTCGGTGGTGCTTCGTGAGACGGGTCTGCTGGCACTGACGGGGATCGCGCTGGGTGTGGGGGCGACCTACCTGATGCGGGCGATCTTCCATGTGCGGAACCCGACGCTGGACTTCGCGGTGACGCCGCGGTGGGTGGTGGCGGCGGTAGTGATTGCGTTTGTGGGCGCGATGCTGGGTGCGTTTTATCCCGCGATGAAGGCGGCGCACAAGGATCCGATCGATGCGCTTTCGTATGAGTAGAGCCTGTACTCCGGGCGCGTTCTGGCCCGATCGGCTTTGGCGCCAGAGATTTGAGCAGAGGGATTGATGAACAGGGAGACGATCGCGCGTTGGGGCTTCGCTCTCTGGCTCGCGGCGTGGATCGTGCTGTCCTGGGCGGCGATCCAGGATGATGCCCTGATCCATCTGAGGTATGCCGAGAATCTTCGACGATTCCACGCGATCACGTACGACGGTGTCCATCCGAACTTCGGAACGTCGAGCCTGCTGTATGTAGGGCTGCTGGCGCTGGTGAGTTCAGTGATCAGGTCTCCAGAGCTTCCGAGGCTGATCTCGAGCCTGGTCCATGTAAGTCTGCTCTGCGGTCTGGCCTGGGTTTTTGCAAAGAAGATTCCGAGGGCGTCACGGGGCGCTTCCCTGCTTTCCCTACTCCTGCTGGCGCTGCTGGTCTCGCCATCGTCGGTACGGTGGCTGGATGACGGGATGGAGACGGGGCTGGCGCTGTGCGGGAGCGCCGGCGTGGCGGTGCTGGCGTTTGCGGAGTCTCGACGAAGCACGATCACGGCCGGGAGGTTTGCGGGGCTTACGCTGCTGGGCTACCTGCTGACGATGCTTCGGACGGAGCTGAGCATGCTTGCGGGGCTCGCATCGCTCGCGATCGTTGCGGGACAGATCCAAAGGAGCGGCGACAGGACGGTTCGAGGGGTGTTCGGTGCGGTGCGGAGATCGAGTCACCTGGTGCTTGGGTGCCTGCTCGCGTGCGCGACGATCCTGCTGACGATGGGCGTTCTGCTGCCGGATACGGCGCTTGCGAAGGCCGAGGGTATCGGGGCGTGGCACCGCGTGGTGGTGGCGACCGAGGTGGTGCTGGTGAGCTCCTTCGCGGTGGGTGCCGGGATGGTGCTGTTCTGGCTGCTGACGCTTGTAATCGTGGTGCTTCGGCGCCGGCTGAATGTGGCGACGGCTGTTGCGAACACGACGTTTCCGGTGCTGATTGGGCTGTCGATGCTTCGGGGGCAGGATATCCAGGGGGTCCGGTACCTGCTTTGGGCGCTGCTGTTTCCGGCGGTCTGGAACGTGCTGCTGCTCGGCTCGGTCGACGAGGGGGCCGAGACGAACAACGGATTTCAGCTGGGGCTCGTCTACCTGTTCGTCGTGTGCCTGCTGGTGGAGCTGCCGTTCGAAGGCAGGCTGATGTACCACGTGCTGAGAACGAGGGCTGGGACGATGCGGGAGTTCGAGGCGCAGCACCTCGAAGAGCTTAGCGGGCTGCACGGGGTGTCGATGGATATCGGCTACATCGGCTACTTCACGCACGCCCGCCTGTGCGATATGTCGGGGCTGGTGAACGGGAGGGCGGTGGCGCAGATGAGCTCCCGGGACAGGGTACGGCGGTGTGCCGCAGAGAGGCCCGAGTTTGCATTCGGGAACCTGGACCAGCTTGGGGCGTTGACGGAGGAGCTCGCGATGAGCGGATGGCAGGTGTGCAGCGCGTATGATTTCGGCAATCTGCGGAAGCCGGACACGCACTTTCTCGTGGCTCCGCCGGAGACTGCCGAGCGGGTCTGCGGGGCGT
The DNA here is from genome assembly GCA_963752655.1 of uncultured Acidobacteriaceae bacterium. Lineage (GTDB taxonomy): Bacteria > Acidobacteriota > Terriglobia > Terriglobales > Acidobacteriaceae > Edaphobacter. The sequence goes on along the minus strand of CAVVZK010000006.1, from coordinate 30,112 downwards.
CGGGGGTGTCGCCGGGGATGTCGCGCGGGCGGAGGCAGACGATCGACGCGCTGCTGCATCGGACAGATCTTGAAGCTCCGTCTGCGGAGGGAGCTCGCTAGGCGGCAGGCAACTTCGGGTAAGAAAGAACGCGATGCTGGCGTGGTCCGTATAGCGAGTCAGGGTTTCAGCGAAGGGGCGGGGGATGGTGCGAGATCGGCCCCGGGAGAGGAGGAGGCGGTGCGCACGATGGAAGAGAGAGGACGCGAGGTGGTTGCGGCTGCTGCGCGCTTTGGTGCGACCGCGATGGTGGGCGTTGCCCTGCTCTTTTTCTGCCTTCACTTTGCGCATCTGCGGGCCGACTTCCCGAACAACTCGCCATGGGTGGACTGGGCGAAGTACACGGATGAGGGCTGGTACGGGGACGCGGCGATACGGCATTTCGAAAGAGGAAGCTGGCATGTGCCCGGCGACTTCAACCCTGGTGCGGCGCTTCCGGTGTGGCCGGTGCTGGAGGGCCTGGTCTTCCGATTCACAGGCGTGGGGATAGTTCCTGCGCGGGCGCTGACGGTGGCGGTCTTCGGTCTCACGCTGGTTTGTGTTTACCTTCTTCTTCGCAGGCGGAGGATGGGTGGCCGATCGGGCGATTTGGTTCCTGCGGCAGCGGTGCTTCTGCTGGCGGTGAATCCGTTCTGCTATGCGTTTACGCGGCTGGCGATCCTGGAGCCGCTTTTGAACCTGCTGATGGCGGTGGCGTTGCTTGTGGCGTCCGAGATCCGGGTGGAGACCCACCGTGGAGGGCGACAACTTTGGCCATACTTTGCCCTGGGTGTCCTCCTGCCGCTGATGGTCCTGACCAAGACGACGGCGATCTTTCTGTTTCCCGCCGTTCTCTGGATGATGCTGGCGCGGGTGAACTACCGGCTCGGGACGCTGCTTCGGAGGGGCGCGATTTCGGCGGTTACCGGCAGGTGCGCTGTGGCTGATGTACTTCGGCCTCCTGGTGCGCCGCCACTATCTTGCGGACTACCGGTACCTGTTCAGTGCGAATGCGTATACGGGCATCACGCTGGGGAACTTGGGGCCGGTCTTGCGGAGACGTGGTCCGGAACGGGATGTGGATCGGGCCGGTGTCTTTCCCGCTGGCGCTCGTGATGATGGCGGTCGCGCTGCTTGGGCTGGCGGAAGCTGCGCGAGGAATCCGCTGATCGTGAGCCTGATGCTCTGGGCAGCGGGATATGCGGCGTTTCTGGCGTACCACGACAATCTGCAGCCGAGGTACTACCTGGTGTCTGGCGGTTCCGCTGACGCTGCTGGTGCCGCTGGTGCTCGGAGGGGATCTGGAGGCGGACGCGGGGGGTTCGCTGGCCGGCGGGTCGGTGCTGGCGATGGTGGGGGTGCTTGCGAGCGGTTGTGGCCACCGATGCCGGCGTAGATGCTCGGCTTTGTGCGGCGGCCGCAGTACACGTTTATCAGTGCGGCCGAGCAGATTCGGGATATCGTGCAGGCCGATCCGCACCATAGCACCTGGTGCTGTCGATCAGCGGGTCGGACCTGTCGCTTGATGACGGGCGTGCCGTCGATCTGTGATGACTTTGGGACGATGGACCTTGAGGAGCGGGTGGCGACGTACCACCCGGGATGGTATGTGACCTGGAATCAGGTGGATGACGACAAGATGGAAGCGCTTTACGCCGTTGTACCAGATGGAGCGTGTGGCGGCGTTTCCGGCTATGGACGATCCGGACAGCAACCTCCTTATTCTGTACCGGCTGGATCCGGCGATGTCTCCGGGGCACCGCCGGCGACGGATGCGAAGGCCGACCCCGAAGGTGTTGATGACGAAGATGGGCCAGCAGCCGAGCGTGGCGCAGCTGCAGCACTGATATGACGGAAGTTGCGACGGGCTGTACCTGGTCGCTCTAACTTCCTTGACTTCAGGAAAAGACCTCCGCTAAGATGAAAGCTCGCGCAGCCTTGCGTCTGCACGTCTGTGGAAACACGCATGGACGGGGTGGGCACCAGGAACGCAGTGGTGGGGACTCTCCGGGCAGCATGTCTTTTCTGCGACCCGAAACGAGCCACTCCACAGGCCAAGACTGGATGGCTTTGCGCGAACCCCACGTGATTGGGAATTGTGCCTCTCGAGAGATGTTTCGGTGGGTGCTCTGCCATGATTTCAAGTGGATCTAGAGTTTTGGTGCATGCGGCTGGCCGCGGCATCTTTCAAGGAGATTTTCGAGTTCTATAGAGGGAGCAGCAACTATGTCTACCACTATCCCGAGCGGCAAGGATATCAGCCGTAAGTGGTTTGTCCTCGATGCCAGTGGGAAGACGCTGGGCCGGCTCGCGACGCATGCGGCGAGTGTTCTTGCGGGCAAGCTGAACCCGCTCTACACGCCTTACATCGATATGGGCGACCATGTCGTGATCGTGAACTGCGAGAAGATCGTGCTCACCGGGTTGAAGTCGCACCAGAAGCTGTATCGCCGCTACACGGGATTTCCCGGCGGTCTGCGCGAGGAGTCGTTTGTGAAGCTGCTGGCCCGCCGACCGGAGAAGATCGTCGAGGAGGCGGTGAAGGGCATGCTGCCGAAGTCCAAGATGGGCCGGCAGATGGCGACCAAGCTCAAGGTGTACAAGGGCGGCGACCACCCGCACCTCGCTCAGAAGCCGCAGCCGATGGAAGTGGTTGCGTAACAGGATTTGAGTATTTACGTTTCGAAGGAGCAGCATGGCGGATCTGATTCAGTACTATGGCACCGGACGTCGCAAGTCGAGCATAGCGCGTGTGTTTCTGCGGCCTGGCAGCGGCAACTTTACCGTCAACAAGAAGGACGTTGATGTCTACTTTGTGACGGCGCAGCAGCGTGCGGCGGCGAAGCGCTCCCTTGGCATCCAGGACATCGGCGAGACCTTCGACGTGATGACGACGGTCAAGGGCGGCGGCGTGATGGGACAGGCAGATGCGGTGAAGCTTGGCATCGCTCGCGCGCTGATGGAGTTCAATCCGGAGCTGCGGAAGGCCTTGAAGTCTGAGGGCCTGGTAACGCGTGATTCGCGTGGCAAGGAACGGAAGAAGTACGGCCAGAAGGGTGCACGCGCACGCTTCCAGTTCTCGAAGCGCTAAGTTCGGTGTGCGGATGCCTGGGCTTCGGCCCGGGTATCCGCAGTAGGACCTCGGGAGACGGATAGCCCGGGGCATTGGAGTCAAATTTCCTGTCGTCTGCCCCGGAGTTTTTGCGAGCAGAGGCGGGCATTCAATCCCGGCACCGGGTCCATCGCCGCGGATGCGTTTCAAGGAGCTAACTTGGCAAATATCACGATGAAGGAGCTGCTCGAGGCAGGTGTTCACTTCGGGCATCAGACAAAGCGCTGGAACCCGAAGATGAAGGAGTACATCTTTGGCGAGCGCAACGGCATTTACATCATCGATCTGCAGAAGACGCTGAAGATGTTCAAGGACGCGTCGAAGTTTGTGACCGACCTGACCTCGAGCGGAAAGCTGATTCTGTTTGTCGGCACCAAGCGCCAGGCGCAGGATGCGGTTGCCGAAGAGGCGAATCGCGCGGGCATGCCGTACATCAACAGCCGCTGGCTGGGCGGGCTGCTGACGAACTGGGTGACGGTGCAGAAGTCGGTGAAGCGCCTCCAGGAGCTCGACGACATGTCGACCGATGGACGGTATGAGCTGCTGACGAAGAAGGAAGTCATCAAGCTCGAGCGGGAGCGCAAGGGTCTGAGCACCAACCTTTCGGGTATCAAGAGCATGAAGCGGCTGCCGGATGCGATGTTTGTGATCGATTCGAACAACGAGGCGATTGCGGTTGCGGAGGCTCGCAAGCTGGGTATCCCGGTGGTGGCCGTGGTCGACACGAACTGCGATCCGACGGTTGTGGACTACGTGATCCCGGGCAACGACGACGCGCTGCGTGCGATTCGTCTGTTTACGACCAAGATTGCGGATTCGGCGGCCGAGGGCGTGCAGATGGTCTCCGACAAGGCGTTCGCGCAGGAGTATGCGGACGTGCAGCAGACCGAGGTTGCGCCGGAGCACGTTGGCGAAGAGGGCGACGCGGTCGCTGGCGATGTGCAGGTGTCGCCGGCCGCGTCAGGCTCCGGCTGACGAGGACGAGAACGTGGACCTCGAGGCAGTGCTTGGCGGAAACATCCGCAAGGCACCGGCAGCGGCGACGGCGGACGAGCCTGAGCCGGTTGCAGCAGAGACGGGCGCATAACGCGGCCAGCGACACACTCAGAGATCTACTGAGAGCGTGGCAGCCCCAGGCGAAAGCGAAGGGTCGCCACGCTCGTTCTGCGTAGGCAGGAACGATTGACAGAGAACACAGCATAACGAGAAGGAAACTGACGGACATGAGCACAGCGACTGAGACGACGAAGGTAGATGCAAAGCTGGTGAAGGAGCTGCGCGAGAAGTCGGGCGCGCCGATGGGCGACTGCCTGAAGGCGCTGCAGGAGACCAAGGGCGACATGGAAGAGGCGTTTGTGGTGCTGCGCAAGCGCGGCATGGCGTCGGCGGCGAAGAAGGCCTCGCGGTCGACGAATGAGGGCGCCGTGGGCACGTACATTCATGCCGGCGGAAAGATCGGCGTTCTGCTGGAGCTGAACTGCGAGTCGGACTTTGTGGCGCGCACGGAGGACTTCCAGGGACTGCTGCGGGACATCGCGATGCACATCGCGGCGACCGATCCGCGGTATGTCCGCCGCGACGATGTTACGGAAGCTGATCTTGCGCGCGAGAAGGACATCTACCGCTCGCAGGCTGCTGCGACGGGCAAGCCGGCGCCGGTGGTTGAGAAGATCGTCGAAGGCAAGATGAGCAAGTTCTACGAGGAGGTCTGCCTGCTGGACCAGCCCTTCATCAAGGAGCAGACGCAGACGATCTCGCAGCTGATCGCGAGCAAGGTCGCGAAGCTGGGTGAGAACATCTCGGTTCGGCGGTTTGCGCGGTTCAAGGTGGGTGACCCGAACTGGACGGTCGCGACTACGAAGGCTGCTGCCGAAGAGACTGAGGCGCAGAGCTAACTTTCGCGCAGCATCAACGGAGAGGGCCTCGGCAGTCTGCCGGGGCCTTTTTCGTGCGAGCGTGTGGGCTCGCCCTGGGTGACGCTGGAGGTCTGTCTGGAATGGTGGGGGCGCCGTTTTGGCGGGACCACTTCGGAGGCCTCAGCAAAGAGTCCGGGGCGGTCGAGCTTTGCATCCGAAGACGGATGAGCTTGGCAGAGACAGTTGGTGCGGGCTTCGTTGATTGGGTCGAGACGCTTCCTGACGGGCGGGCCACCAGGGTGCAGATCCTGTGCGACAGCGATGCGGACGGTTTGCCGGCGGGGGCTCTGCTGGTGCGGACCTTTCGTGCCGCGGGGTTCGGCGAGGTATCGGCGGAGGCGCGGCGGAAGGGCGAGTCTGCGTGGGGGGCGGAGGTGCTGGAGCGTTTGCGTGGGTACGCTCCGGGGGCGTTGGTGGTTGCGGATCTTGGGAGCCGTGACGGAGATCTGCTGCCCGGTGTGCCTACGCTTCTGCTCGACCATCACTGTCCTATCGGAAAGCCGGACGGGGCTCTGCTGCTGACCGGCTACGGAACAGGCGCGGAGGGCGGCGACGGCAAGGATGTCGCCGACGACCGGCCTGATGGCGTTCTGGTGTGCGCGCGCGCTGCTGGGCGAGGAGATCGCCGCGCCGTGGCTGTGGCTGGCCGGGATCTCACTTCTGAGCGATCTGGGCGACAAGGCTCCCTTCCCTGAGCTTGCGGAGGCGAAGAAGCGGTTCGGTGGTGGGCGCGCTGCGGGACGCGACGTCGCTTCTGAATGCGCCGCGGCGTACGGGGGCGGGCAATGCAGACGCGGCGCTGCGGCTGTTGATGAAGGCGGAGGGGCCGAAGCAGGTGTTGAGCGGCGAGTTCGAGGAGACGGCGGAGCTGCTGGCGGCGAAGGCGGAGGTTGGCGCGGCCCTGGCCGTCGGCGCGCAAGCTGCCGCCTCGCTTCAGCACCAGGGTGCGGGAGGAGCTGGGGGCGGACCTGGTGGCGATCCGAATGAACACGCCGTGCCAGGTGCATCCCGCTGGTCGCGATGCAGTGGAGGTCGCGGTTTCCGAAGAGCGTCGTCTTTGGCGTGAACACGGGGTACCGGCCGGGCTGGGTGCACTTCAGCGGGAGGGCTCCGGCGGGGGTGAATCTGCTTGAGTTTCTCGCGGCGGCATCGGCCAGACGAGGCGGACACGAGCTACGGCCTGGGGCACAACCAGGCGAGTGGAGGAGCGCTTCCGGTGGCGGTGTGGAACCGGTGGGCGGACGGAGGTGGGGTTTGGGCCCGAGATGCAGGTGAGTGAAGACGTGAGCGGCACGAGCGATGCCGGGCGGGAGATGGTGGTCGCTCGGTGGAAGCTGCTGACCGAGGTGGAGCTGCCGAGAGGGCGAGGGAGGAGCGCTGGCCTTTGCGGCTGGATCATTGCTTCAAGCGAGTGTGCCTGGACTGGGCGTGCCAGGACTGCTGGTACGGGCACATCAAGAGGCCGGCGGAGAGGAATGCGGATCTCGAGACGCTGCGGACGAGCGGTGGTTGCGCCGAGGAGATATTGGCGGGCGGCGTCGGTTTTGCTCCGGCAGAGGAACCTGGCGAGCCTCGCGGTGGAGAGGCAAGCTGATGCCTGGAGATGCGGGCGCATCTGAAGGTTCATCTGGAGATCTGAAGGGGCGAAGACGATGAGCACGAAGGGCCGGGAGACCAGCGCACAAGGCGAGCGGAGGCGGCGGAACGCCAGCGAGGCTGCGGATGGCGTGAGCGCGGCAGAGGGTGCTGGGGCTGAGACCGCGGCAGAGACGACGTCGGTCGATGCCGGGCGAAGCGCTCGAAAGACAAAGGGCAGCGCGAAGACGAAGAAGGCTGCGAAGAAGAAGGCCGCGGCGCCGACCAAGAAGATGCTTGCGGACGCGGAGCTCGAGCGGATGAACACGACGCCGATGTCACAGTGCGCCGCGCTTGAGGGCCTGCCCGCGCTGCGGTTTCCGACCGGTGCGATGCGGCTGGGCTTTGCGGTGAAGGTGATGGGGCAGCCGGGGTTGAAGTCGAACGACACGCGGCGATGGCAGGCCGGACCTCACCTGCGGGTGTCGCTGGGGTACCTGTGCGAGATCTTTGCGTACCTGCGCAAGCACGGGATTTCCATGTACCGGATGTCGAGCGACCTGGCGCCGTATGCGACGCATCCGACGATGCCGCAGTTCCATGCCATGGTGCGGGAGAGCGCTGCGGACCTGGCTGCGGTCGGACGGATGGCGCGCGAGCAGGACCTGCGGCTGAGCTTCCATCCGTCGCAGTTCATCGTGCTGAACAGCGAGAACGACGAGCTGACGCGCAAGAGCATGTGGGATCTCGAGAGCCAGGCGGAGATGCTGGACCGGATGGAGTGCGGTCCGGAGGCGGTCCTGGTGGTGCATGTGGGCGGTGCGTATGGCGATCGTGAGAGCGGATGGCGGCGATGGGTGGCGACGTGGCCGCGGCTGGGCGAGCCGGTGCGACGGAGGCTGGTGCTTGAGAACGACGACATCCGCTACTCGGCCGCGGATGTGCTGAAGGTGCATGAGGCGACGGGCGTGAAGTGCGTGTGGGACTACCAGCACCACTGGTGCTTCAACCCGGAGGGGCTCGCCGATGGGCGAGACGCTGCGGAGGTTTGTGGCGACCTGGCCTGCGGGTGTGCGGCCGAAGATGCACTTCTCCTGCGCGCGGACGGAGATGCGCGAGATCAAGCGGAAGAACCGCAAGACGGGAAAGGCGGAGGTCGTGCTGCAGCCGCCGATCTGGACGGGGCACGCGGACTACAACAACCCTTTCGAGTCGATCCAGTTCCTGCGATCGATCCGGGATGTGGACGTCGACATCATGCTGGAGTCGAAGGCGAAGGATCTGTCACTGATCCGGTTACGTAACGACATTGCGCGCTATGCGCCGGACCTGGCGGAGCGGTACGGGATCGATCTCGGCTCCGAGGTGGAGGATGTGGCGGAGATCGTCGAGACGGAAGAGGAAGCGGCGCTTGCGGACTGACCTCGAGACCTTTGCGAGAGACCTTACTGTCCGGGGCCAGCTCCCTTCGATGGGCTGACAGGCTCGCCCTTGATTGCGCCGCCTGCAAGGAAGCGGGCGATGTTTTCGTTGAGGAACTTCTCGTCTGCGGGACTGGCGCCGGCGCCGGCCGGGTGTCCCCAGAGTGACGGGATGGGCAGAAGCGTGACGTGCGGGATGAACGCTGCCTCGTAGCGCGCGTCGCCGACCGGGAAGTAGAGGTCGGTGGCCGAGGGCATGTAGAGGATGGGCACCCTGGTGGAGCGGAGGGCTTTTTCTACATCGCCGCCGAAGCCTGGGGTGGTGCCGACGTCGTGGTGCTCCCACGTCCTTGCCTGGAGGATGATGTCGTTGGCATCGCCGCCTTCGATGAAGTCGTGGCGGAAACGATCGATGACCTGATCGAGAGTGGTGCCGGGCTTTTCTTCGGTGCGCCAGAGCTCACGGCGCCACCACTCCTGCGAGTAGAGCCAGCCGGCCCAGACCATGCCGAAGGCGGAGAGACCGCGGGCGGGCTGGGCGGTGTAGTCGCCGTTGTTGAAGGTGCTGTCGGCGGTGATGGCGGAGATCTGGCCTTCGAGCCGGACGACGCCGTGGCCGTAGCACTTTGCAGTGCCGGAGGTGGCGACGATGCGGTCGGCGAAGTCGGGGTAGGAGACGGCCCACTGGAAGGCCTGCTCCGCGCCCATGGAGAAGCCGACGATGGCGCGCAGGTGGGTGACGTGGAGGTCCTCGGTGAGCAGCCGATGCACGGCTTCGACGTTGTCGCGGATGGTGGTGACAGGGAATCGCGGACCGTGGAAGGGCTCGGGCGTGTTGCTGGGCGAGGAGGAGCTGCCGTTGCCGAAGAGCTCGGTCGCGACCAGGAAGAGCTTCGTGGGATCAAGTGCGTGATCGGGGTGCTTGGGATCGACGATCAGCCACTCGTAGCCGCGGAACTTCGCCATGTAGTGCGACGGGAGGAGGACGACGTTGTCGTGCGCGGCGTTGAGGTGGCCGTAGGTGCCGTAGACGACGCGAGCCTCGGGAAGAACGGTGCCGGATTCGGTCTTGAAGTCTGTTGAGGACGAACTCGTGGCGAACCGGATCTTCGGCTCGTGCTGCGGCGGCGCTCAGCAGGATGGGAGCGACGCGAGAGAGAGAGAGGAAGGGGTGCCTGGTCACGAGGTTATCCTCTGCTGTTTCTGGAGCGTGATTGTGTGAGGCCGAAGCCGTGGGTGGCGAGCTTACTTTCCCTGAAGCGGCATGAGGAGCGAGGTCATGCGTTTGAAGGCTTCCTCGCGGGCCTTCCTGTTTTCGGGCGTGGCGTCAGGATCTTCGCCTGCGCGCATGAAGCCGTGTCCCGCGCCCTCGTAGGTGACGGGGTCGTAGGTCTTTCCGGCGGCCTTCATGGCCTCGATGGTGGCGGGGATGGTGGCGTCGATGCGTGCGTCGTTGGCACCGTAGAAGCCGTGGACCGGCGCGGAGATGCTGGCCATGTCGCTGGTGTCCGGGGGAGGTCCGTAAAAGACGAAGGCTTCGCTGATGTCTTTGCGGTGGGTGGCGAAGCTGAAGGTCTTTCCGCCGCCCCAGCAGAAGCCGGCGACCGCGAGCTTTCCGTTGCTTGCGGGCAGCTTCAGACCGTAGCTGGCGACGGCGTCGAGGTCGGAGAGCACCTGGTCGGCGGGCAGTCCCGAGACGGCCTTGGTGATCGCGTCCATGCCGGTGTAGCTGTCGGTGCCGCCGGCCGGTTTTCCATTCGCGGCGGGGCCGGTTCCCGAGAGGAGGTCGGGGGCGAGCACGATGTAGCCCTGCGCGGCGAGTTCGTCGGCCATGCTCTTTGGCCCAGTCGGAGAGGCCGAAGATCTCGTGGATCATGACGATGACGGGCGCCTTTCGGCTGGTCTCCGGATAGACGACGAAGGTGTTTACGGTGCGGCTGCCGGCTTTGATGGGGACGTACTCGCGGTGACGCGGAGAGCTATCGAGCGATGCTTTGGCCCAATCCTGCGCGGGCGCGGCGGAGGGCGACAGAGCGCAGGACGCAGATGAGCGAGGACCATGGCGAAGAGTCGCGGACAGCATAGGCGGGTCATGCTGGGGAGTGTACGTGCGTTCGCGCTCGCAGTTGCAATGCGGCCGATCGGGAGTGGATTGGTCTCGTGAACAAGGTTCGGGTGGGCTATGACCCGAGGCTGCGGCCTCGATCATTTTGCGGAGAGCAGGCGGCCAGCTGATGCGCATCCAAACGGCTTGAAAAGGGCTAGGCATGCAATCGAGGACATCAGATTCAGGCGAGCGATAGAGCGACAGCTTCTGGGAAGCAGGTCAGGGATGATACGGAAAGGTCGGTGTGAGTGCGAGCCGATCGACCGGGGCGACGTGTTTCGAAGGGCAAGGCGGGTGTCGACTTCTAAACGAGAGCACACCCAGTGCGGAGCGCGGGGTGCGAAAAGCTAGAAGGCGCGCGAGGCCCTCAGCGGGTGGACTGGCCGAAGATTCTGCAGGAGGCGAAGAAGCGCTTCGGCATCAAGCGTCTGCGCACGGGACAGAAGGAGATCCTTGAACCTGTGTTCCGGGGTCGCAACGTCCTTGGCCTGATGCCGACCGGAGCGGGTAAGAGCCTTACGTACCAGCTGCCGGCGCTGTTTCTGCCGAAGCCGATCGTGGTGGTGAGCCCGCTGATCGCGCTGATGCAGGACCAGCAGGAGAAGGCGGAGCAGGCGAGCATCGCGGTCGAGAAGATTGACTCGACGCTGACCGCGCGCGAGGCGCGAGAGGCCGACGAGCTGATCGACAAGGGAGCGGCGAAGCTGATCTACGTGACACCCGAGCGGCTTGAGAACGGCGAGTTTCGCCAGATGCTGAAGGATGCCGGCGGCATCTCTCTTCTTGTGGTCGATGAAGCGCACTGCATCTCGCAGTGGGGGCATGACTTCCGACCGGCCTACCTTGGCCTGGGTGAGGCGCGGAAGGCTCTTGGGAACCCTCCGGTGCTGGCGCTGACGGCGACGGCAACGGAGCAGGTGACGGCGGAGATCCTGTCGAGCCTCCATGCGGAAGATGCGACGGTGGTGAACGTTGGGACGGAGCGCGAGAACCTGTTCTTTCGCGTGCAGCCGACGGTTAATACGGATGCGAAGCTTGCGCGCCTGACCGCGATGCTCGCGGAAGAGGAGGGGACCGGCATCATCTACACGGCGAGCGTGCGAACGGCGAACGAGGTGCACGACTGGCTGCTGGAGCATGGGATCCCGGTCGGCCACTACCACGGAAAGATGAAGACGCGCGATCGCGAGCGGGTGCAGGAGGAGTTCATGCGTGGCGAGCACAAGGTGATGATCGCCACCAAAGCGTTCGGGCTCGGGATCGACAAGCCGGATATCCGGTTTGTGTATCACTTCGAGTTTCCGGATTCGCTCGAGACGTACTACCAGGAGGCGGGGCGTGCGGGGCGGGATGGTCTGCCGAGCAGGGCTGTGCTGCTTTACCGGCTCGAAGACAAGCGGATCCAGAGCTTCTTCCTGGCGGGCAGCTACCCGAAGCTGCATGAGGTGCGCCAGGTACTGGAATCGCTGGAGGGACGGTCTCACCAGGCTCCGGAGAAGGCTGCGACGGAGGCTGACCTGGCTGGCGCTGACGGCGTTGTCCATGACGCGGTCGTCGCTGTGCCTGCGACCAAAGAGGCCGGGGTGGAAGGCGCGACGGAGGCGGTGGTTGCGGAGCGGCCGGCCGGTGAAGTGGATTCGGAGGAGGTCAGCGCTCCGCGCGCGAAGGTGTCGATGGCAGCGGACGCGATTGCCGAGCGTGCGGGGGTAGGAAGGCGGCGGACGCAGGTGATTCTGAACCTGCTGCGGGAGGCCGGAATCGTGCGAAGAGGCAGGACGGGCTATGTGCTGAGATCAGCCGAGCCGCCGACCGATGATGCCCTGGCGGAGATGCTGAAGGTGTACGAGGATCGGGCGAAGCACGACAAAGACCGGCTTGCGGAGATGATGCACTATGCCGAGACGGCCGGATGCAGGGTCCAGGTAATTCGCGCGTACTTCGGCGATCCCGAGGGCGAGCGTTGCGGACGCTGCGACAACTGCGAGCAGCATGCGATGGAGGTGGATCCGGAGCGGTTCGCCTCGGCGGACCGGAGCTCAAAGTGGGAGCGAAACGATTGAGATTGCAGCGGCGGCAAAGGTCCATCGTGCGGACGAGTGTCACGATGGCACGGAGGTGATTCGGGTGGAGACGATGCATGGAACGATTGTGACTGCCTGCCCGGAGACCCTTCCGAAGGCCGCGGAAGAGCCGACCCTGGCGAAGGGGGCGCTGGTCACGCATAAGCGGTTCGGCCCGGGACGGGTGAAGGATGTGCACGACGGCACCGCCCTGATCCACTTCAATAAGGAAGGCGATAAGCGGGTGAAGGTGGAGTTTCTGTCGAGCCAGGTCTCGTAAGCGATGGCAAGGTGCGCGCTACATGCCGCGCAGGATGGAGCCGACCACGCCGCCCACGACGCCGCCTTCGGCACCTTCGACGCGGCGCGAGGGGAGGTACTCCTGGAGGGCATGCGCGAGCTTGGCGATGGGAAGTGTCTGGAGCCAGACACGTCCGGGGCCGGTGAGCGCTGCGAGGAAGATTCCGTCGCCACCAAAGATCAGGTTCTTGATGCCGGGAACGCGCGTGATCTGGAAGCTGATGTTAGTGGTGAAGGCACCGACGTGGCCGGGGTGGACGCGAAGGGTCTCGCCGGGCTGAAGATCTTTGATGATCAACTCGCCGGAGAGCTCGAGCCATGCGGTCCCGTAGCCGCTGATGCGCTGCAGAAGAAAGCCATCTCCGCCGAAGATTCCGGCGCCGAGGGACTGCTGAAATCCGACACCGAGCTGGACCTGCGGCGTGGCGCAGAGAAAGCCGTGGCGGTGGGCAAAGTACTCGAAGCCATTGCCGACCTGGACGGGGACGATGTGCCCTGGGACCTTGGTTGCAAAAGCGATCTCGCCGGGAGCTCCCGCCGCGGTGTACTCGGTCATGAACAGGGTTCCGCCGCCGGCGACGCGCTTGATCGCGCCGAGGAAGCCTCCGCCGCCGGCCATTTGGGTGTGGGTATTCATCTGGACGGACTGACTCATCCAGGAGAGTTCGCCGGCCTCGGAGACGACGCTTTCGCCGGGGTTGAGCAGAACCTCAAGTACCGGCATGGTGGATCCGACGATGCGACTTTGCATTGGGAGGAGACCTCGCGAAGACAGCTTATCAGTCGATACGAGGCGCACCGGGGTGAAGTTCCCGAGCATGCCAGGACGCTTGGCGCCGGGTGCGGCTGCTTCGACCCTGCATGCGATACTTGGACCTGACATGTACAAGAGAGTTCTTCTAAAGATCTCAGGCGAAGCTCTGGCTGCCGGACGTGGTTTCGGGATCGACGCCGTCTTCATTCACAAGGTTGCAGAGGAGATCGCGGACGTCCATGCGCTCGGCTGCGAGATAGGAATTGTGGTTGGCGGAGGGAATTTCTTTCGCGGTGTGGCGCAGCAGGCGATCGATATGGACCGGGTTGCCGCCGATCACATGGGGATGCTGTCGACGGTGATCAATTCGATTGCGCTCCAGGATGCGATTGAAAAGCGCGGCCTCTTCTGCAGGGTGATGTCGGCGATCGAGATGCACCAGGTTGCGGAGCCATATATCCGGCGAAGAGCGATGCGCCATCTCGAAAAGCAGCGCATTGTGATCTTTGCGGCCGGCACCGGGAACCCGTTCTTTTCGACTGACACCGCTGCGAGTCTTCGGGCGATGGAGATCAAGGCGGACATCCTGCTGAAGGCGACGTCGGTGGACGGGATTTACACGGCGGATCCGAAGCTTGACGCGACAGCGACGCGCTTTGACACGATTACGTACGACGAGATCCTGCGGCGGAACCTGCGCGTGATGGATACGACGGCGGTGTCGCTGTGCCGCGACAACCGGATGCCGATGATGGTTTTCAGCATGCGAGAAGAGGGAAATATCCGGCGTGTTGTGGCGGGTGAGCCGCTGGGTTCGCTTGTGACGGCGTAGGGTAGCGTGCGCATTCCCGGTAAGCTAAGCGGCTGCGCGGGAGAGACATGGTGGGTGTTCCGACAGAGAGTTCGATGAAGGACGGCGGGGCAGACGCGATCGATGCCCGCGCGCTGTACGCGAAGATCAGCCTGGCGGCTGATCCCGTACATGTTTCTGCTGTACATCCTGGCCTACCTGGACCGCGTGAACGTGGGCTTTGCGGCCGTGGACATGAAGCGCGATCTGCACCTGAGCGACACGGTTTACGGCACGGGCGCGGGCATCTTCTTTCTGGGATCGGCGTTGTTTGATCTGCCGAGTAACCTGCTTCTCGCGAAGTTCGGCGCTCGGATCTGGATTGCGCGGATCATGATCACGTGGGGCATCGTCGCCGGTCTGATGTTGCTGGTGCGCGGACCGTGGAGCTTTTACTCGCTGCGGTTTCTGCTCGGTGTGAGTGAGGCCGGCTTCTTTCCGGGCATGATCCTTTACCTGACGTACTGGTTTCCTTCGCGCGAACGGGCGCGGGCGGTGGCCAAGTTCATGACGGCGACGTCGATCGCGGGCGTGGTTGGGGCTCCGCTCTCGAGCTTCCTGCTGAAGCTTGAAGGAGTGGCCGGTCTGCGCGGATGGCAGTGGCTGTTTCTGCTTGAGGGCATTCCCACGGCGCTGATGGGAGTTTCGGTGCTGTTTCTGCTTCGCAACAACCCGGACGATGCACCGTGGCTTTCGGATCGAGAGAAGCACTGGCTCGACCGGGAGCTTGAGGAGGATCGAAGGAAGGGTGGGGCGACGGAGCGGCACAACCTGATGGATGGGCTGCGGAATCCGCTCGTCTGGCAGCTGGCCTCCATTTACTTCGTGAGCCAGGTCGCGGTGTATATCGTGAACCTGTGGATGCCTCTGATCCTGAGCAGCTTTCTCGCGGCGAAAGGTGCGGGTGCGGCCCAGGGGAGCAGCCTTATCGCGCGGTACGCGACGATACCGTACCTGGCGGCTGCCATTTTCACGGTGATCATCGGGTGGTCCAGCGACAGAACGGGCGAGCGGCGATGGCACATCGCGGGCTGCCTCTTGTTGAGCGGCCTGGGTTTTGGGCTCGCAGCAGCCGCGCACAGTGTGCCCGCGGCGCTTGGCGCGATGACGCTGGCCGCCATGGGGGCATGGAGCATGATGGGCCCGTTCTGGACGACGGTGACTGGCGGCCTGAGCGGGGCGGCAGCTGCGGGAGGCGTCGCCCTGATCCAGGTAGTCGGCGGGGTAGGAGGGTTCGCCGGCCCCTACCTGACGGGGCGCCTGCGTGATGCAACCAGCGGCTTCGGAGTCGGCCTGCTCGCCATGGGCGGGATGGCTCTGCTGGCCGCGGGGCTGACCGTGGCGTTACGTTTTCAGCCCCGCACAGATCCTGCCTGAATCTACGGTGATGTGGTAGCGCGTGGGGTGAATCTGCAGCGGTTCCTGCGGTGGCGAGCGAGCCCTGAATGATATCCTGAAGAGGTCCAAAAATAGCGGAATGAGGCTTCTCACACGATGGCAACGGCAGCGATTGACCAGGTAACGACCAACAGCGTGGCAACGGAATACAAGGTTGCCGATATTGGCTTGGCAGAGTTCGGGCGTAAGGAGATCGACATCGCCGAGCAGGAGATGCCGGGCCTGATGTCCATCCGGAACAAGTACGCGGCGGGCAAGCCGCTGGCCGGCGTTCGCGTGACGGGATCGCTCCACATGACGATCCAGACGGCGGTCCTGATCGAGACGATGGTTGCGCTCGGTGCTGAGGTGCGATGGGCGAGCTGCAACATCTTCTCCACCCAGGATCATGCAGCGGCGGCGATTGCCGCAGCTGGTGTTCCCGTGTTTGCGTGGAAGGGCGAATCGCTTGAGGAGTACTGGTGGTGCACGGAGCGGGCGCTTGCGCACAAGGGCGGGCTCGGTCCGCAGCTGGTTATCGATGACGGCGGGGACGTGACGCTGCTGATCCACAAGGGAGTGGAGCTTGAGAACGGCGACAACTGGGTCAACACGCCTTCGGGCAGCCAGGAAGAAGGTGTCATCAAGAGCCTGCTCAAGAAGATTTACGCCGAGGATCCGAAGCACTTCAGCAACGTGGCCAAGGAGTGGCGCGGTGTGGCGGAAGAGACGACGACCGGCGTGCACAGGCTCTACAAGATGATGGAGCAAGGCAAGCTGCTGGTGCCCGCGATCAACGTGAACGATTCGGTGACCAAGTCGAAGTTCGACAACCTGTACGGCTGCCGTGAGTCGCTGGTGGACGGCATCAAGCGCGGGACGGATGTCATGATCGCCGGCAAGGTGGCGGTGGTCTGCGGATACGGCGACGTGGGCAAGGGCTCTGCGGCATCGCTTCGCGGGCTGGGTGCACGGGTGATCGTGACGGAGATCGATCCGATCAATGCGCTGCAGGCGGCGATGGAAGGGTTCGAGGTCACGACGATCGAGGAGACGCTCGGCCGCGGCGACATCTATGTGACCTGCACGGGCAACCTGGACATCATCACGCTCGAGCATATGCAGCAGATGAAGGACCAGGCGATCGTCTGCAACATCGGGCACTTCGATAACGAGATCCAGATGGAGCCGCTGAACGCCGATCGGACTGTGACGCGGTTGAACATCAAGCCGCAGGTAGACAAGTACACCTTCTCGACGGGGAACAGCATTTTCATTCTCGCGGAAGGCCGGCTGGTGAACCTTGGTTGCGCGACTGGTCACCCGAGCTTTGTGATGTCGAACAGCTTTTCGAACCAGACGCTGGCGGCGCTTGATCTGTGGACCAATCGCGACACGTACAAGGTGGGCGTTTATGTGCTGCCCGAAGCGTCTCGATGAAGAGGTCGCGCGGCTGCATCTCGAGAAGATCGGCGTGAAGCTGACCACACTGTCTCCGAAGCAGGCCGAGTACCTTGGCGTGAAGCCTGAAGGTCCGTACAAGGCAGAACAATACCGCTACTAGGTCCGGTTGAACGTTGTAATTGACTGCTAGCAACAGAAGGCCGCCAGGAATACCCTGGCGGCCTATCTGCATTTACGAGAGAACCAATCCATGTGAGGCAGTGGATCAGATGACTCCGCTACGGGTGCGCTTACGCCGTTTACGGAGGTGATGCAAGCACATGCCGCCTACCGTACCTGGCTGTTGTGCTTATCGCGGTAGATGCGACGCGACTCCTGATTTTGCTGGGCGTGAAGGGTCCTGCGGTCGCCCTTGGTGAGGTGCCCGTTATCCTGCGCGCGCATGCCGCGCTCTTCCTTGTTGATGCCCGCCTCCTGATGCTCCAGGTGGGAGGTTTCGCGGGCAGTGAGCTGACCGCTGCGCACACCCTGCGCGATGCGCTCCTGCTGGTCACCTTTCCGCTGGTTGATGTTGTGATCGTGCTGGCCCGGCGTGGGTGTTGGGGAGGTCTGGGCAAAAACGGCTGTGGGGGCGAGAACCAGGGCAAACATCAAGGCAAACTTTGTGCAATTCATGGCGGTCTCCGTCTAACGTTGCGCGGCAGCTTGCGTCTTGCTGCTACTGCGTACGGAGGGAATAGACCCAGAGGTGTCGGCGGTGTTGCGGTTTCTTCGGGAGGTATATTCGCGCGGGTTGGCGCGACTTTCCGCGCGGCTCCGTGTCGCCGGGCAGAGAGTCATCTGGAGTTCTGTCAGGGGTAGAGGCGTTGCGCTCCGGACTCGAAGAGCAACCGTCTGCTCTCAGCTGGTCGCTGTGGGTGAGATGTAGTCGTGAGCCGTGATGACCTGGAGGCCGGGGGTGTTGACGAGTTGCTGATCGATCAAAACGATTGTGGTTACAGATCCGCCGGTGTACGTCACCTGCGCGCCGGTGTAGGTTGCAACCGTGCTGCTGGTCGGTACGGTCCCGGTCGGCACGATGACAAGGGTATAGGTGCCGGTGGGAACGTTGAGGTATCCGGTGTTCGTCGGGAAGACGACGTTGGTGATGATGGGCGTTATGGCCGTGACCTTTTGTCCGCTGGGTACGAGGTAGATGTCGATTGCGCCGATGCGCGTGGCCTGATCGATGATCCGGATGGATACCTGACCGCTGGGCGCGGCCTGGGACTGATCCTTGAGGATGAGCTCCTGGAGGTCAGCGGCAAAGTTTCCAATCAGCACGGTGTACTGGCTGGAGGCGGTGAACGTTCCCTTGGCCGACGCAAGGGCGGTCTTCGATCCAGCGATGTTGGCCGAGATTGTGGCGTTGCCGGGGTCGGTGGAGATGTAGGAGGTTACGGTGCCGAAGCCGAGGTTGTAGGCGATGACGCTGTTGTTCTCGAACATGTCGAGCCCGGGCGCATCGGGTGAGGCATCGATGACGCGAACCTGGGAGGCGGTGGGGCTGCTGACGACTGCCTGGCAGCCGGAGAGGAGGGCGAGTGTTGGGAGGGCGGCGGAGAGCGGCGCGAGGCGCATCCGCGATGTGCCGGAGCGGATTCGGCCGCGGATACCTCGTCCTGACATGCTTGAATGGAGCATCTTAAACACCAATATGCAACACTCTAACCGAATTCGGGTACCCGGGCGGCGAACGAATGGGGGATGGCGCGCAGGGTTGCCGATGCTGTTACTGGCTTTACCTGCCCCCGCTTTTTTCTGCACGGAGGCGTGGGCGGATGGTTCCTCGGCGCAGGTGTCAGAGTCGCATGGGGCCGTGCCGGTGAGAGCCGGGGACAAGGTCGCGGGCAGTGTTGAGGTCCTCGCGACACCCACCCCCGGCGTCGAGGCGATCGTCAGCATGCGGCAACAACAGGTCAACTCCCCTGAAGCTGCGCCTCGCAGGGCCACTTACAGCTTGACGGTAGACACTGCGTCGGACTGGTTCGACACGGGCGTTACGGTCTCGGCCGGGCAGCAGGTTGCGGTTGAGGCACAGGGTTCGGCCTTGCTCGGGGACGGAAGGACGAGTGGGCCCGGAGGTCTCGAACGAGGCTGGAAGGACATGCTTCGGCAGCTACCCTCGCAGGGAGCGAAGACGGGCGAGCTGATCGGCCGAGTGAGCGAGAAGGCCGCTTCGGTTCCCTTCCCCATGGGCGCGGGCGGCACGGTGACGATGCCGACGAGCGGACGGCTGTATCTTCGGTCGAACGTCAGCACGGACCTCCATGGGACGGGGAGCTACCAGGTCTCGCTCCGATTTTCGGACTCCAAGGCACCTGGGCACGGTGACGAAGGCGACGGTCCTGCGATCAGTAGCCTCGTCAGCCCCAGCACATTTACGGAGGTACCGAGACGCGTTCGAGACGAGGCCGGAAGCGCCGGCGACATGGTGAACTTTGCGCTTGCGGGATCGGAGGCGCAGGTCAAGGCGGCCTTTAGAACGGCAGGCTGGGTGCCGGTCGACAAGTCGGTCAGCGACGCCGTGCTTCACGGGCTGCTTTCCACGCTGAGCCGAGAGGCCTATACGGAGATGCCGATGAGCACGCTCTTCCTGTTCGGTCGTGCGCAGGATCTCTCCTTTGCGCGCGGAGACCCGCTGACGATCGCAGCAGAACGTCATCATCTTCGGGTGTGGCGGACGGCGCAGACGGTTGCCGGCGTCCCCCTGTGGGTCGGCTCGGCCACCCACGACATTGGCTTCGAACGCGACCAGAGAAACGGAAGGACAACCCATAGGATCGATCCCAGGATCGACGATGAGCGGCAGTTTCTGCTCGAAAGCTTCGATGCTACGGGAGCGTTCCTCAGCGCTGCCTATGTGACTCCAGCGAACCCTCTGCGGACAGCGGAGACCGCGACAGGTGGAAGCTTCTTCTCGGATGGCCGAGTGCTGGTGCTGCAGCTGAAGTAAGCGCCGAGGCTATGGGCGACGGACTTTCCGCGGCGGAGTGGTCAGGCGAGCAGCGTGGGGATCAGAAGCAACTGAGTTGACGTTACTTCTTGGCTGCGGCCCGGTGCGCGACGATTTGATCCTTGATCTTCGCGTAGGTGGACTGTGGAACGATACCCTTCGTGGTCAGCTGGTTCTTCGCGGTGTACGGACGGCCGGCGACGATCTTGGCGGCGTATGCATCGCCGATGCCGGGGAGACCCTTCAACTGGTCGACCGTGGCGGTATTGATGTCGAGCAGGTTTGCGTCATCGGCGGGCGCCTGGGCGGCCTTCGCCTTTGACGCCGTGGAGGCCTGTGTCGTGGCCGAAGGGCTGCTCGACTTCGTGGGGGAGCTTGCAGAGTTCGAGTGCGCTGGTGTTTGAGCCTGGGAAAGGTTGAAGGCTGAGAGCAGAACGGCAGCGGTTAGGACACGGCGAATGGCGAACATGGACGAATCTCCCTTGCATGTAGACGCAAGGAAAACATACGCAGGCCCTCCTCCGGTGTCAAAACTGTCCGATGGGGCATCCGCCTGATTCCGGAATTCTCTGGCGGCGTGATTGACAAGTTGTCTGGAGGTTCCCTAACCTAGGGAGATGGGCGCCTCACGGCTTCATCACACGCACCACCACCATCACCACGTTCACATGGTGTCGGCGGGTGTGTCCGGTGTGACGACGTAAAGAGATCGTCAACAAGGATTAGATGGCCCGCCGACGCGCTGATCGCGAGCGGGCCTTTTTGCTGCGCGGCGCCAGGCAGTTCCGCGGCAATAAAGAAGAGGACAGGTAGAGATGACAGCTGAACCCACGACCATAGCGGCCACTCCGGAGATCGACTTCGGCAAGATGGACGGCCTCGTTCCGGGCATGGTGCAGGACGCGCGCACAGGGGAGATCCTGATGCTCGGATTTCTGAACGAGACGAGCTACCGCGAAGATCGCATCGAGAGTGGCTTCGTCACGTTCTGGAGCAGGACTCGGCAGAAGCTCTGGATGAAGGGCGAGACCAGCGGCAATCGCCTGCGCATCGTGAGCGCCGCGACCGATTGCGACAACGACGCGCTGCTGTTCAAGGTGGAGGTCGAGGGCGACGGCCTGGTCTGCCACGAAGGCACGCGTCAGCTGCTTCACCAAGCCGGTCGAGCTCGAGGTAAAGCGATGAGCGGCTCGCGAACGCTGAAGCTTGGCATACCCAAGGGCAGTCTCCAGGATGCGACGATCGCGTTGTTTGAGCGCGCGGGCTGGCGCATCTTTGCCAACGGCCGGAGCTACTTTCCGACCATCGACGACGTCGAGATCGAGTGCATGCTGGTGCGCGCGCAGGAGATGGCACGCTATGTCGAGCACGGTGCGCTTGATGCCGGTCTGACCGGCAACGACTGGGTGCTCGAGAACGAGAGTGACGTGGAACGCATCACCTCGCTCACCTACTCCAAACAGAGCCGCACGCGCGTGAAGTGGGTGCTGGCCGTCCCGGAGGACTCGCCGTACCAGAGCCCTGAGGACCTTGCAGGCAAGATCATCGCGACCGAGCTGGTGGAGTTCACCAAGCGCTACTTTGCCTCGCAGAACATTCCTGTGAAGGTGGAGTTCAGCTGGGGCGCGACGGAGGTGAAGCCGCCCATGCTGGCCGACGCCATCGTCGAGGTGACCGAGACGGGTTCGTCGCTGCGGGCGAACCGTCTGCGCATCATCGAGACGCTGATGGAGAGCGAGACGCAGCTGATCGCAAACAAGGCTGCCTTTGCGGACTCCTGGAAGCGCGAGAAGATCGAGAACATCAGCCTTATGCTGAACGCTGCCATGGCAGCGCAGGATCGTGTTGGCCTGATGTTGAACGTCAGGCGGACAGACCTTGCCGGTTGTGCTCGACGTACTTCCGGCGCTCAATTCGCCCACGGTGAGCCAGCTCAGTGACCCCGAGTGGGTGGCCGTGAACACCATTCTCGAGGAGCGCGAGGTTCGCGATGTGATTCCCCGGCTGAAGGCGGCCGGTGCCACCGGCATCGTCGAGTACCCGCTGAGCAAGGTGGTCCTGTAGCCATGCGCCAGCGGAGTCAAGAAGAGGAGATCGGATGAAGCTGGTGAGGACCTTTGGGCCGACGGCGAAGTCCGCGGAGGCGCTGATCCACGGGATCGAGCAGCGCGGCGCCGTGAACACGGCCAAGGTGGAACTGACTGTCAGGACGATCCTCGCCGATGTCACGGCAGGGCGGAGATGCCGCGCTGCGGGAGTATGCGGGCCGCTTCGACGGGCTTGGTGCCGACCAGCCTCTCGCCGTCTCGCGAGCAGGAGATGCGGTCCGCGTGGGAGGCAAACGGCGCCCGATCTGAAGGCCGCCATGGAGCTCGCGCAGAGACACATCCGGAGTTTCGCCGAGACGGCAGTTGCCGAAGGAATGGACGCTTGAGCCTGCGCCCGGGGTGAAGACCGGGCAGATCGTACGCCCGCTCGGAAGCGTGGGCTGCTACGTCCCCGGTGGCCGGTATCCGCTGCCGTCAACACTGTTGATGACGGTGACCCCGGCACAGGTAGCGGGCGTCGAACGCATCGTCGTCTGCTCGCCGAAGCCGGCGAAGGAGACGCTCGCAGCCGCCTGGCTTGCCGGCGTCACGCGAGTTCTATCGGATCGGCGGAGCGCAGGCCATCGCTGCCATGGCACTGGGTACGGAGACCATCGGACGCGTCGACAAGATCGTCGGTCCCGGCAATCTCTACGTCACCTCTGCAAAGCTCTCCGTCTCGCATGAGTGCGGGATCGACATGCCCGCGGGCCCGACCGAGATCGTCGTCACCAGCGAGAACGGGCGACGCCGCTCGGCATTGCCGCAGATCTGGTGGCGCAGGCGGAGCACGACCCCGAGGCACTGCCCGTGTTGATCACCAGCAACGCGCGATCTCGCCGAGGCCGTTGCGTCCGAGGTGAAGCGGCAGGCCGAGTCGAACGAGATCGCGATGCAGTCGCTCGCGGCACAGGGTTGCATCTTTGTAACCGAATCGGTTGCAGAAGCGCATGAGCTTACGAATCGCCTCGCACCGGAGCACCTGAGCGTTGACGCGGAGGACGATCTTACGTGGGTTCAGAACGCGGGCAGCGTCTTTGTCGGCGCGCATTCTCCGCAGTCGATGGGCGACTACGTCAGCGGGCCAAACCACGTGCTTCCCACGGGCCGTGCCGGCCGGGTGCGCGGAGGCCTGAGCGTGCTCGACTTCGTCAAGATCATCACCGTACAGCAGTACACGCAGCGAGGGGCTCAGGCGCATCGGGCCGCATGCGATTGCGCATCGCTGAGGCCGAGGGCCTGATGGCGCACGCCGAGAGCGTGCGCGTAAAGATGGAGGCACGATGAGCGTACCGACCGGCACCAACGTTGACATCGAGATGGAGCGCGCAGTGACGGTGGCCGAGGATCGAATCCTGCCGCGGCCGCGGCGCCTCGTTCTCGAGATGCCGGAGTACCACCCGCCGCTCGCAAGCCGATCTGCGCTTCGCCTGGACTTCAACGAGAACACCATCTCTCCCAGTCCCGCGAGTGATCGAGAGACTGCGCGCAGACCAGGGCCGAAGACCTCACGATCTACCCCGAGCGCGCAGCATGTGGAACGGATCGTCGCCACGCACTTCGATCTCACGCCCGACCAGGTGCTGCTGACCAACGGCGTCGACGAGGCGATCCATCTGCTGTGCGCCGCCTTTCTCGAAGAGGGGGACGAGGCTCTTATCTCGACGCCTAGCTTCTTTATGTACGACGTCAGCATCGCCATGATGACGGCCGGCCTGAAGCGCGTTCAGGCTGACGCCTCGCTCGCGTTCCCTTTCGAGCGCTTTCTCGCGGAGATTACGCCGAAGACGAAGCTCATCATGATCGCCTCGCCCAACAACCCGACGGGCGCCGTGGTCAGTCGAGCGCATCTGCTGGCGATCTGCGAGGCCGCGCCGCATGCGGTTGTGTTTGTCGATGAAGCCTACTTCCATTTCCACGGCGAGACCACCATGGGGGACGTCGGCCGCGTACGCAACCTCATCCTCGGCAGAACCTTCTCAAAGGCCTATGGACTCGCGAATCTCCGGGTTGGCATGCTCGCCGGAGATGCGCAGCTGCTCGGCTATGTGCGCAAGGTCTCTTCACCATATAACGTCAATGGCGTGGCCCTGGACGTGCTTCCGTTTGCGCTTGAAGATGGCGCCTACCTGGACTGGTACATCGCGGAGGTGCATGCCGGGCGTGAACGCGTTGACGAGCGCACTTGCAGAGATGGACGTACGCTTCTGGCCGAGCCACGCGAACTTCGTCCTGTTCGAGATCGGCCCCAGGCACAAGGAGCTCATCACCCGCATGCGCGACAAGGGTGTGCTCCTGCGGGACCGTTCGAGTGACCCCGGCTGCGACGGCTATGTGCGCATGACCATCGGCGTTGCAGACCATGTGACGCGCGGTATCGAAGCCCTGCGTGCAACGCTCAAGGAGATGCAGTGGACACGACCCCAGTAGAACGCGCCGCGGCGGAACGCGTCGGAACCGTTGAGCGCGACACCACGGAGACGAAGATCGCGTCTGCGCCTCGACGTCGATGGCCAGGGCAGCTACAACGTCTCGACCGGCATTCGCTTCTTCGACCACATGCTGGAGCTGTTCACGCGGCACGGCGGCTTCGACCTCGACGCTCACCGTGCAAGGGCGACCTCGACGTCGACCAGCACCACACCGTCGAAGACACCGGCATCGCGCTGGGCGAGGCGTTCGCGCAGGCGCTTGGCGACAAGAAGCGGCATCCTGCGCGCCGGCTACTTCGTCATGGCGATGGATGAGACGCTCGCCGTCGCCGCGGTCGATCTCTCAGCGGCCGCGTCGCCTACGTCGTCGACGACCAGGTGAACGTGCCACTCGTCGGCGACCTGCAGACCGAACTGGTGACAGACTTCTTCGAAGGCTTCGCGCGCGGCGCCAAGGCCAACGTGCACGTGAAGGTCGATGTACGGTCGCTCCAACCACCACAAGATCGAAGCCATCTTCAAGGCCTTCGCCCGCGCCCTGCGCGGCGCCTGCTCGCGTGACGAACGCATGAGGGAACTGCTGCCGAGCACCAAGGGTTTGCTTTAGCCGCATGATCGCCGTCATCGACTACAAAGCGGGCAATCTCACCAGCGTCGTCAAGGCGCTGCGCTACCTCGGCGCGCAGACGTGCACATCACCCAGGACCCCGAACGCGTCCGCAGGGCCGACAAGATCGTGCTCCCCGGCGTCGGCCACTTCCGTTCAACACAGCTCCTGACAGACCTCGGACTCACCGAAGCCACGCGCGAAGCCATCGCCCGCGGCACCCCCTTCCTCGGCATCTGCGTCGGCCTTCAGTGGCTGTACGAGGGTTCAACCGAGGCCGAGTCTACCGACGGCCTCTGCCACCTAGCCGTCCCGCTGCGAGCGCTTCCCTGCCCGCTACAACGAGTGCCGAGCTGAAAAGCCCGCATGTCGGCTGGAACTCGCTCGAGGAGATCCGCCCGGACTCCCGCCTGCTGCGCGGCATCGACACCCGGCGCGTTTGTCTACTACACGCACTCCTGGCGGGCACCCGTCTCCGCCGACACCGCCGCGACGACCAGCTACGGCGGCGCCTTTACGGCGGCGGTCGAGCGCGGCAACGTCATGGGCGTTCAGTTTCACCCTGAGAAGAGCGCCGCGGTCGGTCTGCGCGTGCTTGAGAACTTCATCAATCTGTGACCACGATCCCGTACATCCAATAAAGAGGAGATCGCAGCGATGAACAACACCACCGAAACCTGCACGGCACCGTCGAGATGGTCAAGCCGCAGGAGGCCGCCAACTGGACGGGCATGGACCTGATCCCCTTCGAGACCATCGCCGAGCGCTTCCTTGATCTCGAGCACGAGGGCCACCAGGCTACGCTGACCGTCTCCTTCGGCAAGCCCTTCGTCGTCGAGGGCCGCGGCTGGGCCTGCCCCTATCGCATCTCCGCCCTTGGCCGGGACCACATCACCCCCGCCGGTGGAGCCGACTCGGTCCACGCACTGCAGATGGCGATGCACATGGTCCACACGGAGCTCTCCGGCATGGCCCGCCACCACAAGATCAGCTTCCTCGGCACCGACGACTTCGGCTTTGGCCGCACCTCCGGCAGCGACGCCGCCATCGCCAAGTGCCCCGTCATGGGTATGAGCGTGAGCTCCTGACCCGCCGCCGCCCACAAAGGAAGACCGTTGCTGACGAAACGCATCATCGCCTGCCTTGACGTACGCGGCGGACGCGTCGTCAAGGGTGTGCAGTTTGTCGACATCGTCGACGCGGGCGATCCGGCGGAGCTTGCGCACCGCCATGCCGCCGGCGGGGCTGACGAGATCGTGCTGCTCGACATCACGGCTACGCATGAGGGTCGCGGCACACTGCTCGACACCGTTCGGCGCACTGCGGAGAAGCTCTTCATTCCCTTCACCGTCGGCGGCGGCATCCGCTCGGCAGAGGATGCGGCGGCGGTCTTCAATGCCGGCGCCGACAAGGTCAGCATCAACTCGAGCGCGATCGCCCGGCCGGATCTCATCGGCGAGATCGGTGGAAGCTTCGGCGCGCAGGCCGTCATTGTCGCGATCGACGCGCGCCGCGGCGACGAACTCGCCCAGACCCCGTGCTAAGACGCCGAGGTGTATGTCAGCGGGGGCCGCAAGCCGACGGGCAGGCGCCTGCTCGACTGGGCGCGCGAGGCCGAACAGCGCGGCGCGGGCGAGATCCTGCTCACCTCCATGGACGCGGACGGCACGCGCGCCGGCTTTGACTGCGAGTTGACGGCGATGGTCAGCGAGGCCGTCCAGATCCCGGTCATCGCTTCCGGTGGGGCTGGAACCGCGGCACACTTTGCCGAGGTCTTCGATCGCGGTCAGGGCCGATGCCGCCCTGGCCGCCAGCATCTTCCACTTCGGCGTCACGGACTCCCGCGCGCTGAAGTCTGAGCTCCAGCGCTCCGGCGTACCCGTCCGCCTGCCATGCTAGCCTACCCAGGTTTTGCACAAACCGAGGTGCATCCAACAGGACGGAGTATATCGATGCCGAACGTCCCCAAGCCTTGCCAGGAGACCGCAGCAGCAGCGGCGCGTCCCGGCCTTCCACCCGCGTACCATCAGCTTTATGCCTTCTCCACACGCTTCGCTCGCTTGCCTCGCAGCAGGACCAGATCTGTACCCTGCTCACCGAGATCCAGCGCACGGGCAAGCTAAACGCCACACTTCGCCGGGAGCTCACGGAGCTCCTGCACGGCCTGCCGACCGCAAGTCTTGACTCCGAGGTCCAGGCCGTCTTCTCCGCTATTCAACCTAGCCGTTAGCCTTCAGCTCATATCCTTTGATCGGGAATGTCGGAGCTCAACAAGAACAGCTACGCTTAGCTAAAAGGCGAAAGAATGCTCATCCCCTCCATCGATCTCCTCGGCGGCCGTATCGTACAGCTCGTCCAGGGCGAAAGGCTCAGGCTGGCGTTTGACGACTTCGAGCCCTGGATCGAGCGCTTCTCGAAGTACCCGCTCGTGCAGTTGATCGACCTCGACGCCGCTATGCGGCAGGGTGAGAACCGCGAGCTCATTCGCATGTTCTGCTCGCGGCTTCCGTGCCAGGTTGGTGGTGGCCTCCGTACCGCGGAGGATGCCCGTACACTTCTTGACGCCGGCGCAAAGCGCGTCATCTTCGGATCGTCTCTGTTCACGAGCGACGGCATCAACAAAGCGTTCGCGGAGGACCTTAAGCGCCAACTCGGCGAGGACGCGCTGGTCTTCTCCGTCGACACCAAGGATGGCCGCATCGCCGTCCGGGGATGGAAGGACACGGTCGCGCTTACACCGGAGGAGGCGATCACCTGGCTCGAGGACTTCTGCGCCGCCTTTCTATACACGCACGTCGACACGGAAGGGACCATGAGCGGCTTCCCCATCGATGTCGCTGCGATCCTCCGTGCAACCACCGCAAGGCAGCTGATCGTTGCCGGCGGGATTCGCGAGCAGGCGGAGGTCGATGCGCTCGATGCGATGGGGGTCGATGCTGTCGCGGGCATGGCCGTCTACTCGGGAGCCATGCCCGCCTGACGACTTAGATCTGGGGCGGGCTAGATCTGCGACGAGTTAGCCGGGCGCAGGATCAGATTATCGATGTTGCTGACGATCGGCTCAGACGCGTAGCGCGGTGAGGTCGACAGCGTCTTCCACTCCGGGTCCTTGCTGAACCTGTCCCATGCGGTCTCGAGCTCGGCGTGGTCGGCAAAGGTGAGCATGTAAGTCAGCCGTGGCATCCGCGAACCGATCAGGCAATCGGCGAAGAACACAGGCGTCAGGCCTGTCTTCTGAAAGATCCCAAACTCGCCATGGTGGAACATCTCAACCTTTCTTACGTGCGCGCCGTTGGTCGGGCTCTCATACGTGCGCAGCTGAAAGATCCGTTTCCGGACTTCGCCGCTGCAGCCGGTGCTGTCAGTCTGGGCCACCCCTCAAAGGCGATAAAGAGTGAGCTCTCGTAACGCACAAAGCCTGGCTGGCGAGCGGGCGTGTTCCAGAACGGCTCCGCAGCCTTCATGAAAGCGGCGTCACCGAGCAGCCTCTGATCCGCTGTCGCCAAGGCGTCGGCCGATATGGCTGGGATCAGCACGTACAACGTCGGGGTCTCCGGTCCGATGTCGACGTGGAACACTCCGATCGGCTTGAAGCCTAGCCGGTTCAGCCCGGGGACGAGGGCGTCGGCCACGAAGCTCTCCGTAAGCTGGACCTGCGGCCCGCTCTGGAGGCTGTACTTCCGGAGCTCGTAGAACTCCCGTTGCTTGCCGTGGGTGCTTTGGGCCAACGCAGGGGAAAGCTCTGTAAGTGCAGCCGCCGACGCGGCCAGGGTGGATGTGACGAATTGACGTCTTTGCAAAGCTCCTCCTCGGCGCGGAAGAACAGAGCCGCTCCTGCACAAGATCATAGCCGCCCTGACGGCTGCCCGCACCGGGGCTTATGAGCTCTCTGGAACCACGCTGCGGGAGATGACTCGCTCCCGCATGCGCGTACTATTCTTGAGATCGACCCATGCCCTCCGACCAGGACTTCATGCAGCGCGCTCTCAGCCTCGCCGCTACAACGACGGCGCTCGCCTCGCCAAACCCTCAGGTAGGCTGCGTCCTTGTTCACGATGACACCGTGATCGGCGAGGGCGCCCACCTCTATGACAAGCGCGATCACGCCGAGATCGTCGCCTTGAAGCAGGCGCCGGCCGCGGCCTCAGCCCCAGAGGCGCAACCGCCTACGTCACGCTTGAACCCTGCTCCCACCACGGCCGTACGCCTCCCTGCGCCGACGCTCTGATTGCGGCCGAGATTGCCCGCGCGGTTGTCGCAACGAGCGACCCGAACCACCTCGTCAGTGGGCAGGGATTGGCCAAGTTGAGGGAGGCAGGCATCGAGGTCACGCTCGGCGTCGGCGGGCGGCAGGCACGCGAGATCAACGACGCCTTCGCGCAATTTATCAGGAATCGCCGCCCACTCGTCACCCTCAAGGCGGCTCTCTCACTCGGACGGCAAGCTGGCTCCTTCCCGGCCCAGCGCACTCCGAATCAACCGCACTGGCTTACCAGCCTTGCCGCTCGCTCCGAGGTGCAACGCCTCCGTCATGCAAGCGACGCCATCCTTACAGGCATCGGCACCGTGCTCGCGGACGACCCTGCACTTACTGACCGCAGCGGGATCCTCGGTCCAGGCGATCTCCCCCGCCGTCGTCCCCTGCTTCGGATTGTCCTCGACACCATCTTCGCCTCCCCCTTGATTCACAACTGGTCCGCTCGGCCAACCGGGACCTGCTTGTCCTTTGCGGCCCGGAGGCCTCCAAACAAAGCGTCTCCACGTTGGAGTCGGTCGGTGTCGAAGTCCAGGCCTTGCCGCTGCACAACGGCCGGCTGAGCCTTGAGGGCGTCCTGGACCTGCTTGGAGGCGACAGTGCACCAGCCTGCTGCTTGAGACCGGCTCGCATCTGAATGGAGCGTTCCTGACCCAGCGACTGGTGGACCAAGTCGTCCTCTTCTTTGCGGACCAGAAGCTTGGTAAAGCGGCGAGTCCCTTTTGCAGATGGCGTTGCCTCCCCCAATCTCGTCATGGAGCGACTCACCGGCTTCCGCCGCAGCTTGCTCGGCCCGGACACCCTTATTTCCAGCAATACGATGAATTGAAGGAGAGGTACAC
>CAVVZK010000005.1:0-465774 GCA_963752655.1 uncultured Acidobacteriaceae bacterium | reverse complement strand
CAACACCCCGCATCATCGTCGTAGGCGGAGGCCTCGCCGGCCTCGCCGCCGTCATCAAGATCGCCGAAGCCGGCGGCAAGGTCGACCTCTTCTCCATCGTGCCGGTCAAGCGCTCGCACTCCGTCTGCGCCCAGGGCGGCATCAACGCCGCCAAGAACCTCAAGGGCGAAGGCGACGCCGTCCTCAAGCACTTCGACGACACCGTCTACGGCGGCGACTTCCTCGCCAACCAGACGCCCGTCAAGAACATGACCGCGCAGGGCCCCGCCATCATCGACCTGCTCGACCGCATGGGCGTCCCCTTCAACCGCACGCCCGAAGGCCTGCTCGACTTCCGCCGCTTCGGCGGCACGCTCTACCACCGCACCGCCTTCGCCGGCGCCACCACCGGCCAGCAGCTGCTCTACGCGCTCGACGAGCAGGTCCGCCGCTACGAGTCCGAAGGCAAGGTCACCAAGTACGAAGGCTGGGAGTTCCTCTCCGCCGTCCTCGACGCCAACGGCGTCTGCCGCGGCATCTGCGCCATGGACCTCCGCTCCATGGAGACCCGCACCTTCCCCGCCGACGCCATCATCATCTGCACCGGCGGCAACGGCGCCATCTTCGGCAAGTCCACCAACTCCGTCGTCTGCACCGGCTCCGCGCAGTCCGCGCTCTACCAGCAGGGCGCCTTCTACGCCAACGGCGAGTTCATCCAGGTCCACCCCACCGCCATCCCCGGCGAAGACAAGCTCCGCCTCATGTCCGAGTCCGCCCGCGGCGAAGGCGGCCGCGTCTGGGTCCCGCGCGACAAGAACGACAAGCGCGCCGCCAAGTCCATCCCCGAGGCCGACCGCTGCTACTTCCTCGAAGAGTGGTACCCCAAGTACGGCAACCTCGTCCCGCGCGACATCGCCACCCGCGCCATCTTCAAGGTCGTCTACGAGGACGACATGGGCATCGACGGCCAGCCCATGGTCTACCTCGACCTCACGCACATCGACCGAGCCACGCTCAACCGCAAGCTCGAAGGCATCCTCGAGATCTACGAGAAGTTCGTCGGCGACGACCCGCGCGAAGTCCCCATGAAGATCTTCCCCGGCATGCACTACACCATGGGCGGCCTCTGGGTCGACTTCAACCAGCAGACCAACATCCCCGGCGTCTTTGCCGCGGGCGAAGCCGACTACTCCATCCACGGCGCCAACCGCCTCGGCGCCAACTCGCTCCTCTCCTGCATCTACGGCGGCTTCGTCGCCGGCCCGCAGGCCATGGCCTACGCGAAGTCCCTGCCCGCGCAGGAAGGCGACGGCGGCCACGCCGCCGAACTCCAGCGCCAGAACGAGAATGAACCAGCGTCCTGCTCAACAACCACCGGCACCGAAAACCCCTTCAAGATCTGGCGCGAGCTCGGCGAGACCATGACCAAGCACGCCACCATCATCCGCTACAACGCCGGCCTCGACGAGGCCGACGCCAAGATCGTCGAGCTCCTCGACCGCTACAAGAACATCAACCTCTCCGACAAGAGCCAGTGGGCCAACACCAGCTTCGCCTTCACCCGCCAGCTCTACAACATGCTGGAGCTCGCCCGCGTCATCGTGCAGGGCGCACGCCGTCCGCGACGAGTCCCGCGGCGCCCACTACAAGCCCGACTTCCCCGACCGCAACGACGAGCAGTTCCTCAAAACCACCAAGGCCGCCTTCGTCGACGGCGCCCCACAACATCACCTTCGAAGAAGTCGACATCAGCCACATCAAACCGCGCGCCCGCATCTACACCGCGCAGCCTAGCCCGGCAGCCCTGCACACTGGGGACCAGTCGGCCGTCATCTAACAATCACTATGTCCGGCATGCAGATCGAGTACGTCGTCCTCTCATGTATCTTCGCCTCCTTGCTCACCTACATGGTCTGGTGGAATTAAGCGGAGAAGTAATGAATCAGTGACAGCAGCAGCTCTCTCTGGACCAGCGGCCCAGCCGAGGGATACCCGGACCCGAGCATCGAAGCAATTCAGAATCGCCGCAATCGGCACGATCCCGTACCACAGTCCCAAAGAACCAGGGGCATCGTCCCGAGGGCAAGAAAAATGGCCACCGCCGTCCAGACCCCAAGCACCACCCACACCCCCATCGCCCAGTCCGCGACCGCCGCCAACACCTCCCAGCGACCATCAAAGTCGAGATCAAGCGCCAGGCCACCCCCGACGCCCCCGCACGCACCGAGAAGTTCGAGATCCCCTACCGCCCGAACATGAACATCACCTCGCTGCTCGGCGAGATCGCCTGCGACCCCGTCACCTCCGCCGGCGTCGACACCACCGCCCATCGCCTACGACGCCAACTGCCTCGAAGAGATCTGCGGCTCCTGCGCCATGCTGATCAACGGCAAGGCCCGCATGGCCTGCTCCGCGCTGGTCGACAAGCTCGACGCAGCCCATCACCCTCGCCCCGCTCTCCAAGTTCCCCGTCGTCCGCGACCTCGCCGTCGACCGCTCCGTCCTCTTCGAGAACCTCAAGGCGCGTCAAGGCCTGGGTGCCCATCGACGGCACCTACGACCTCGGCGCCGGCCCCCGCCAGTTCCCGCAGATCCAGGAGCAGCGCTACCCCCTCTCGAACTGCATCTCCTGCACCATCTGCATGGAGGTCTGCCCGCAGTTCAACGACCAGACCAACTTCGTCGGCGCCGCCACCATCGCGCAGGTCAAGCTCTTCAACATGGACCCCGCCGGCGCCGTCCTCAAGGAAGAACGCCTCCGCGCCCTCGCCGGCGACGGCGGCGTCCAGGAGTGCGGCTTCGCCCAGAACTGCGTCGAGGCCTGCCCCAAGCAGCTCCCCCTCACCGAAGCCATCTCCGACGTCAGCCGCGACGTCGTCGTCCAGCAGGTCAAAGACTTCTTCACCCGCTAAGCGACCAGCCTACCAACGTCAAATCGAACTCAAGGGCTTATGCCGCGCCTCTTTCGCGTCCCCTCGCCCTTGCACCCACATCGGCATCCAGGCAGAGGCCACATCACCAGCGCCAGCACCCACGCATCCGACGCCGGCCCACGCACACAGAAACTCAGCAGCAGAGGAGATCCAAAATCATGGCTGACAACCGCGGAGTCGTCTTTCTTGGCCCAAACAAGGTCGAGGTCCAGTCCATCGACTTCCCCAAAATGCAGAACCCAGCCGGCAAAAAGATCGATCACGCCGTCATCCTCAAGGTCGTCTCGACCAACATCTGCGGCTCCGATCAGCACATGGTCCGCGGCCGCACCACCGCCCCTACCGGCATGGTCCTCGGTCACGAGATCACCGGCGAGATCATCGAGAAGGGCTCGGACGTCGAGTACCTCAACGTCGGCGATCTCGTCACCGTGCCCTTCAACGTCGCCTGTGGCCGCTGCCGCACCTGTCGCGAGCAGCACACCGGCGTCTGCCTCAACGTCAACCCCGGCCGCGCCGGCGGCGCCTACGGCTACGTCGACATGGGCGGCTGGGTCGGCGGCCAGGCCGAGTTCGTCATGGTCCCCTACGCCGACTTCAACCTCATCAAATTCCCCGACAAGGCCCAGGCCATGGAAAAGATCCGCGACCTCACCATGCTCTCGGACATCCTCCCCACCGGCTTCCACGGAGCCGTCACCGCCGGCGTCGGCGTCGGATCCTTCGTCTACGTGGCCGGCGCCGGTCCTGTCGGCATGGCCGCTGCAGCCTCCGCATACGTCCTCGGCGCCGCCGTCGTCCTCGTCGGCGACATGAACCAGGAGCGGCTCAGGCACGCCGAATCCGTCGGCTACACACCCATCGATCTCACCCAATCCGACAACCTCGCCGACCTCATCGAGAAGGCCATCGGCCAGCGCAGCGTCGACGCCTCCATCGATTGCGTCGGCTTCGAGGCCACGGGCTCAAGGCAAGGACGGCGAAGAAGCACCCGCCACCGTCCTCAACGGCCTCATGCAGATCACCGCGGCCGCCGGCGGCATCGGCATTCCCGGGCCTCTATGTCACCGACGATCCGGGCGCCAGCGACGAAGCCTCGAAGACCGGCAACCTCAAGATGCGCCTCGGCCTCGGCTGGTCGAAGTCCCAGCACTTCCACACCGGCCAGACACCCGTCCTCAAGTACAACCGCTCGCTCATGCAGGCCATCCTCCATGACCGCCTGCCCATCGCCAAGATCGTCAACGCCACAGTCATCAGACTCGACGACGCCCCCCAGGGCTACAAGGACTTCGACAAGGGCGCCGCAAAGAAATACGTCCTCGACCCTCACAACCTCCTCGGAACAGGCCAGGCCGCCTGAACCCGGCTCTCTCCAC
This sequence comes from uncultured Acidobacteriaceae bacterium, assembly GCA_963752655.1. GTDB lineage: Bacteria > Acidobacteriota > Terriglobia > Terriglobales > Acidobacteriaceae > Edaphobacter. The sequence goes on along the minus strand of CAVVZK010000005.1, from coordinate 461,483 downwards.
CCAAAAGCCCGACCATACCCGGTCGGGCCTTCCACCTTAACCGCCCACGTCCCGAACTCCTGACCCCTACAAGCAGCGATCAAACCTCTGCCGCCCTGAAGCAGTTCGCCGCCCCGCACCCGCGCATCCGCTACCATCTCCCCATGCGCCTCGACCGCCGCCGCTTCCTCTCCCTCTCCGCCGCCGCGGCCGCCAGCACCGCGCTTCCCGCCTTTCCATCCGCACCCGCCGCCGGGGCCCGGCAACCTCCGCCTTGTCTTCTTCACCGACACCCACGACCAGCCCGAACTCCGCGCCAACGAGGGCACCGCCCTCGCCCTCCAGAAGATCAAGTCACTCAAGCCCGACCTCTGCATCCAGGGCGGCGACCACTGCTTCGATCTCGCCGCCGTCCCCCGCCAACGCTCCTTCATGCTCCTCGACCAGTACCAAAAGACCGAGCACGCCCTCGACGGCATCCCCATCCACCACGTCATCGGCAACCACGACGTCTTCGGCCGATCCCCCGACTCCGGCGTCGAAACCTCCGACCCCCTCTACGGCAAGAAGCCTTCGAGCAGCGCTTCAACACCCAGACCTACCGCTCCTTCGATCACGCCGGCTACCACTTCATCCTCCTCGACTCCATCCAGATCACAGCCCAGCGCGACTTCGACGCCATGGTCGACCCAGCGCAGATCGCCTGGCTCAGGCAGGACCTCGCCTCCACGCCCGCCGGCACACCCATCCTCGTCGCCTCGCACGTCCCGCTAGCCTCCGCCGCCCCGCAGTACGCACCGCCCGATAGCCCAGCCGCCAAGGGCGCCATCTACCAGGCCGCAACCGGCCTCCACGGCTTCCTCCTCGGCAACGCCCGCGAGGTCACCGAACTCTTCGAAGGCCACAACGTCATCGCCGTCCTCCAGGGCCACACCCACATCAACGAGACCGTCTTCTGGCGCAACACCCCCTACATCACCTCCGGCGCCGTCTGCGGCAACTGGTGGCACGGCTCGCGTTGGGGAACCCCCGAAGGCTTCACTGTCCTCGATCTCGCCAACGGCGCCGCCCACTGGCACTACGAAACGTACGGCTGGAAGAGCGCTGCCCCCGACCCCGACCCGCTCGCCGCCATCACCAACCCCCGCACCTGATCCCGCCGACTTCCTTACCTGAGATTCGCTTTGGCGCAACAGCGAAACTTTGGGTACGATGGCGTCCTGACAATCTCGACACTCCGTGTCGTTCTCGGCGCGGGTGTCATGACAGACTTGGCGGGAAGCCTCTCTGGCGTGTCCTTCTCTTATCGGAGGCAGCCGTAAGAACCACGCGCACTCGAGTATGCATTCGCAGCTCTTGCCTGCATCACCCTTCGCTAAACCGGGCCTACTCAAATCCTAGGAGACACGATGAAATTCATGACGACGTGGTCTGTACGCCCCGATGGCCGGCACGAAGCGATCAAAAGCTTCCTCGCCGGCAAAGCGGTTCCGGTCGAAGGGACCACTCTGCTTGGCAGATGGCATAAGGCGGACGGCACTGGCGGCTTTACGCTGACCGAGACGGACAACCCGGTGGCGCTCTACGAAGACGCCGCATTCTGGTCTCAGTTCCTGGATTTTCACACTGCTCCCGTCGTGGAAGATGCCGATGTGGGCCCCATTCTCGCAAAGCTCTTCCAGAAGTAATTCGGAGGAGTGAAAAGAGACACTCTAAAAATGCCGCTCCCCGCCAAATCACAGCAGGGACGGCATCTCACATCTGGGTGACACCCACATCCGAAGGAGAAACACCGAATGATTCAACTCGCAGACGCTCGCCGCATCATCGCCGCGGCCGAAAAAAAAGCCGACGAGCTCGGCCAACCCATGAACATCGCGATCGTCGATGAAGGCGGCAACCTCCTCGCCTTTGAACGGATGGAAAACGCCTGGCGCGGATCGATCGACATCTCCATCAACAAGGCCTTCACCTCGCGCGCCTTCGATATCACCACCAAGGACCTCGGCAACAACTCCCAGCCCGGCCAGCAGTTCTTCGGAATCCACGCCTCGAACGGCGGCCGCATCATGATCTTCGCCGGCGGCATCCCGCTCAAGAAAGACGGCAAGGTCGTCGGCGCAGTCGGCATCTCGGGCGGTTCAGGCGAGCAGGACCACTCCGTCGCCGAAGCCGCGGCCGCCGCCTTCTAGAGCCACCCCCTGGACATCACCCCCGACGCGACAAAGGCCCGCCACAACGGCGGGCCTTCTCTCATTCCCTCAAATCCTACTTCGTAAACAGGGTATTTGACGAATTCGTCTCCTCATCATTGTGGATCCGGTTCTCCGCCCGCTTCGCGCTCTCCATGCCCACACGGTCCATCTTCTCCTGCTCCGTCTTCGCCGCGTCGGTTGCATCCCCAGTATGCGTCTCCACTGCCTCATGCGACGGCCTTGCACCGGACTTCGTAGAATTCAGATTCAGATTGGTCGAACCTTCATTGCTGTTCATGCACTTCACCTCAAAGAACTAGGACTCCGTTCGCTTCACAACGGGTTGTCCTGCCCCCCGCACCCATCCCACCCCGCCTTGTAAAATCACACCACGCATGCCGTCCCCCGACGATCCAGAACATCCGGAAAATCCAGACAAGACTCCCCTCGCGACCCCTCGAACCTCGCCAGATGCATCCATCCCGGACCCACCCATCCCAGACCCCTTCATCATCGACGGCCACGCAGACACCGTCCAGCGCTTTGCCGACGAAGCCTGGAGCTTCTCCGACCCCCTCCTCGGCGGCCACCTCAACCTCGCCTCCGCCCGCTCCGGCAACCTCGGCGGGGAGTTCTTCGCCATCTGGCCCGAGCCCACCCAGTGGCGCGGCCGCTACGCCCACCGAACCCTCCATCTCATCGACGCCGTCCTCGAGCAGGTCCGCTCCCACCCCCACGACCTCCGCCTCTGCACCTCCGCCGCCGAGATCCTCGCCGCCCGCCGCGACCGCCGCTTCGCCGTCCTCCTCGGCATCGAGGGCGGCCACGCCATCGAGAACTCCCTCGCCCTCCTCCGCACCTACTTTCACCTCGGCGTCCGCTACATGACCCTCACCTGGGCCAACTCCAACAGCTGGGCCGACTCCTCCGGCGACCTCGACGACCCCACCGTCCCCCACCACGGAGGCCTCACCGCCTTCGGCAGAGACGTCGTCCGCGAGATGAACCGCCTCGGCATGATGGTCGACGTCTCGCACGCCTCCGACAGCACCCTCCGCGACGTCCTCCAAATCTCCAGCGCGCCCGTCCTCGCCACCCACTCCTGCGCCCGCGCCCTCACCGCCGCACCCCGCAACCTTACCGACCCCCAACTCCGTGCCATCGCCGCCACCGGCGGGCTCGTCATGGTCAACTTCTACCCCGCCTTCATCGACGAGACCTGGCGCTCCGCCTGGAACGCCCTCACCCCCGAACGCCACGCCGCCCAGCAACAACTCGAAACCCGCTTCGCCTCTCGCCCCCAACCCATCCCCTACAAGCTCTCGAACGCCATCGATCGTGACTTCGCCGCCCGCATCCCCCGCCCGCCGCTCAGCTCACTCATCGACCACATCCAGCACATCGCCGAGGTCGCCGGAATCGACCACGTCGGCATCGGAACCGACTTCGACGGCATCTCCGCACTCCCCGAAGGCATCGACTCCGCCGCCGACCTCCCCCGCGTCACCGACGCCCTTCAGGCACGCGGCTTCCGCTCGCCAGACCTCCAAAAACTCCTGGGCGGCAACCTCCTCCGCGTCTTCCGCGAGGTCGAGGCCGCCGCCCAGGCTCTTCCGCCCATCTAGACCTTCGTCGCCAGCACCTCGATCTTGTGGATCTGCGGCGGCTCCGAGAACAACTCCTCCGCCTTCGCCATCAGCGCCTTCGCAATGTCCCCACTCAGATGCGCGTCGCGGCCCGCCTCGTCGTCAAACGTGTCAAACACGGCGTACCGTCCCTCACCCTCCTTCAGCCCGAACCACGAGATCGTTCCGCTCTCCTCCGCAGCCATCTGCGCCCCCTGCTTCAGGAACGCTTCGACCTCACCCTCTTTTCCAGCCTTTGCTTTCAATGGGACATACAACGCGAACTTCGCCATGTGAGAAATCTCCTCCCTGCTTCGATGCGCGGATCGCAGCGCAGAGGCAACGACGCATCCAACCCCGGGAGGAGACTCACCCGCATGCCATCAAGCAAACCATCCCTGCTTCGTGCTCTGGCCATCGGAGCCACCGCAGGCCTCACCGCAACCTTCATCATGGGCGAGTACCAGGCACTCGTCGCCGCCGGTGAAAAGGCCCTCGAAAAGAAGAAGAAGCTTGCCCAAGGCGAGTCCCCCTGGCTCGTCGCCCATGAGCAGGTGCAAAAGGAGCAGCAGGCCGCCGGGCAGGAAGGCTCGACCGAAATCGTCGCCCGCAAAGCCGCCGAGGCCGCCGGCCACCCGCTCACACCCGAGGCCAAAAAGCAGGGTGGCCAGGTCGTCCACTACACCTTCGGAACCCTGATGGGCGTCGCCTACTGCGTCGGCGCGGAGTTCCTCCCCTTCGTCTCCTCGGGCTTCGGCTCCGTCTTCGGAACCGCCCTCTTCGTCGGTGCCGACGAGTTCGCCATCCCCGCACTCAGCCTCGCACCCCCACCCTCCGAGACCGCCGCCTCCGAGCACGCCGAGCACTGGGCCGCCCACCTCGTCTACGGAACCGCCCTCGAACTCTCGCGCACCCTCCTTCGCCGCATGCTCTAGCAATCCCCCGGCCAGGCGCGTGCGACCGGCGCGCCCCCACCCTTTCCCCTCCGCCCCCGCCCCGCTCCGCCGCGCACCTGCGTACACTGTTAGCGGAGCTCTATCACCAGCATGAACCTGCGTTCGCTCGTTGTTCTTCTTCTCGCCTCGCCCCTCCTCGGCCAGGCACCCGCTCCCCAGACCACCACCACTCCCCCACCCACCCAGACCCCCGCCACACCCGCGCCGGCAAACGACCTCCCCGACTCCCCCAGCAGCGCCGTCCAGGTCCACCCGCCCGTCACCCCCACCGGTCCCACCGCCCTCCTCGACACCTCCATGGGCCGCCTCACCTGCAAGCTCTACAGCAAGCAGGCTCCCATCACCGTCGCCAACTTCATCGGCCTCTCGGACGGCACCAAGGACTGGGTCGACCCCACCTCCCTCAAGAAAGTCCACGGGCAGCCCTTCTACTCCGGCACCACCTTCCACCGCGTCATCCCCAACTTCATGATCCAGGGCGGCGACAGGATGGGCAACGGCATGGGCGACCCCGGGTACCTCTTCGCCGACGAGATCGACCCCACCCTCACCTTCGATGAGCCCGGCCGCCTCGCCATGGCCAACTCCGGCCCCTCCACCAACGGCTCCCAGTTCTTCATCACCGAAGCTCCCGTCCCCGAACTCAACGGCAAGCACACCATCTTCGGCCAGTGCGACGCCCACTCCGTCCTCCTCGTCGCCTCCATCGCGCGCGTCGAACGGAGCGACGTCCGACAAACCCCTCACCCCCGTCGTCATCAACAAGATCACCATCGTGCGCGAGGGCCAGCCCATACCGCCGGAACCGGCACTTCCAGCCGCGCCAGCCGCCACCTCGGCCTCCCCGCCACTCCATCCGCAACGCCGCACTAGATCAGCGCCGAGCGCCCAGAGATCCACTTCAAACAGCAACAGGAGAGAAGAACCATGCCAAACAAACCAGGAACCTACGCCACCTTCAAAACCTCCCAGGGCACCATCGTCTGCGAACTCTTCGAACAGGACGCCCCCGAGACCGTCAAGAACTTCATCGAACTCGCCGAAGGCTCGAAGGAGTGGAACTCCCGCTCCAAGAAGGGCGCAAAGCTCTACGACGGAACCGTCTTCCACCGCGTCATCCCCCAGTTCATGGTCCAGGGCGGAGACCCCGAAGGCACCGGCATGGGCGGCCCAGGCTACAAGTTCGCCGACGAGACCAAGGGCTCAAAGCACGGCTTCAATCAGAAGGGCAAGCTCGCCATGGCCAACTCCGGCCCCAACACCAACGGCTCCCAGTTCTTCATCACCGTCGCCGACACCTCCTGGCTCACCGGCAAGCACACCATCTTCGGCGAAGTCGTCGAGGGCTATGACGTCGTCGAGAAGATCTCCAAGCTCCCGCGCGACAGCTCCGACCGCCCCAAAACTCCCGTCGTCCTCGAGACCGTCACCATCGAGCGCGTCTAGAAACCGCCCCCCTCACCCGCAACACCGGAGCCCACCTCTTCACGGGGTGGGCTCCTTTGTTGTGCCCTCCGAACTCGTCTCCGGGCCAGTCCCCGGTCCGGGCTCCACACCGGCCTCCTCCCGAAAAAGAGCCGTAGGAAAGATCCGCAGATCCATCCGCCCGTCGTCCAGCCGATCGTAGTACTCCAGCCGCAACTCCGGCTGCACGCGCCCATACATCAGGGCAGGGCCCGGCAGATCCCAGCGACGCCCCCGCATCCGCGGATCCTGATCCACCCGCGCAAACTGCCACAGGTTCACAAGGCAGAACATCACGCTCAACACCGCGATCGGCGTCCCGTAACTCCGCCGCCAGTCCACCCCAAACATCCCGATCGCCGCACCCATCAGCAGCAGCCGCGACCCAGGATCCGCAACCCCCAGCCAAACCTGCGGCAGCAGCAGCGACACCCCCAGAAACAGCAGCACCGGCGCACGCAGCCGCATGTCCGCGCCCTCCCTCCCCCTCACCACGCCCACGAGGCACAGCACCGCCAGGCACACCGAAGCCGCCAGCAAAAACATCAGCACTCCCCTGCCGAAGATCCGCTCCGTCACCGAACTCCAGTCCGCCGCAACCACACTCACATACCCAAAGGTCTTCAACAGCGTGTTCCCCTTGTAGATCAGAAAAGCCTCCGATCCATAGCGGTAGTACGCCGCCGGAACACCCCGCACATCCACATTGCCCGAAAGAAACCTCCCCGCCGCATACCAGGCCGTCAACCCGACCGCCGGCGCCGCCGCCCACATCCGCCGCCACTCCCGTCCCCTCGCACACCACGCCGCCAGCATCACCAGACCGCCCGCGCAAGCCTCCATATGCGTGAAAAAGATCACTACCAGCATCGCCCCCACCGCGGCCCGCGACCTTCCACGAACCAGCATCGCAAGCAGCAGCATTACGAGGCACACCCCAACCTCAAACCCGATATGCCCGTACCAGAAGTTGAGGTTCACAAACACGATCCCAGGCATCGCCACCAGCAGCCGCCACTCCGTCCGCCGCCCAAGCGCCCCCGACAGCGTCCACGTCGCAACCCCGGCCAGCACGAGGTACAGGCACACCCACACCTTCGCCGCCCACCTCCAGGGCAGCACCGTATCCAGCAATCCCAGCCCCACCGACGTCGTCGAGTTCGGAACCGGGTAGTGCTTCAACGCATACCCCGCCACCGGATGCCCCATCAGCACACGATGCAAAAGCTCGCCCTGGTACACCCAGTCCGGGTAGTCCACAAACGGTGGAGGGTTCCTCGCAGCGAGGACCACCACCGCATACGCCCCAAGCACCCCGAAGAGGTACAGGACCGCCAACCTCGTCCGCCACGTGCTCCTCACCGCGTGCCTCGCCTCCCTCGCTCCAACCTACAGCACCGGAACCTCCGCCGGTGCCATGGCGCCCTCACCTCCACTACACCGCGGCAGGGAGGGCCCCCATCCTGCGCCGTCGCAGAAAATAGCGGATGATCGGCAGTTCAATCACCCGATGAACCACCACCCCCACCGCAACACTCGACACGATCGAGATCACCATCACCGGCGCCATCGCCCGTACTCCCGCAAACGGCATCCGACCCAGCAGCGCCGCGACCCCAGGCAGCACAAAGCTCTGCGTCAGGTAAATCGCATACGACGAGTCACCCACCTCCAGCAGCCACCGCGGAACCCCACGCCCGAAATCCGGCTCAAGAAAGATCGCCGCCCCCACAATCAGCGCAGCCGGCACACCCCAAACCAGAGGCCGCAGCAGCGACATCCACCCCCACGAGATCCCCGCAATCCCAGCCGCACCCACCAGCAGCCCCGCGAAGCTCACCATTCGAGGCATTCGCGGCACCCTCACCCACAGCTCATACAACAGCATCCCGAACAGAAACTCGAGCACGATCGGATGGCACAGACTCAGCACCGCCGCCGCCTGCCACCCCCCCAAACCCCGACATCGCCGCCAGCAGCACCAGCACCGGCCCCAGCAACCGCACAGGTCTGATCCGCAAAGCAAGCGCCGGGCAAACAGCACGTAAAACAGCATCTCGAAGTTCAACGTCCAGCCCACCGAGACCACCGGCAACACGCCACCCGCCGGCCCCCGGCTCGGAACAAACAGGTACGACGCAACCACGTGCCACGCACCTCCCAGACCCCGCAGCGCAATCCCCGGCACAGCCAGCACCAGCCCCACCTTCAGCGTCGTCAACATCCAGTAGAGCGGCACCACCCGCTCCAGCCGCCGCTTCATAAACTCCGTCGCCGGGCGAGCCCGCCCCACCAGCGACCGTGACGACAGCGCCATCACAAACCCGCTGATCACAAAGAAAATGTCAACGCCCGCAGCCCCGTTCCACCAGATCTCCCCTCCGCCATGGAACCGCTCCGTCACGATCGTCGACCCGTGGAGCACCACCACCAGCACCGCCGCCACCCCCCGCAGCACCTGCAGCAGATGAAGCGCTCGCCGCCCACCCTCGGCGCTCGTTGCCCCACTCTCGCCCGTACTATCTGCCGCGACCAAAGGCCCTTACACCACCCCGATCACGCCGCACAACTCCTTCACCGCGTCCGCGCTCTTCTGCAACGCAGCCTGCTCCTCCGCCGTCAGCTTGATCTGGATAATCTGCTCCAGCCCCTTCGCGCCCAGCTTGCACGGCACCCCGACAAACAACCCCGAGATCCCGTACTCGCCCTTCGAGATACGCCGCACACGGCAGAATCTTCTTCTTGTCCTTGAGGATCGCCTCCACCATCTCCACCGCCGCCGCGCTCGGAGCGTAGTACGCCGATCCCGTCTTCAGATACTTCACAATCTCCGCGCCGCCATTGGCCGTCCGCGCCTCGAGCTCCTTCAACCGGTCAGGCGCAATCAACTCCGTAATCGGTATCCCCGCCACCGTCGAGTACCGGACAGCGGCACCATCGTGTCCCCATGCCCGCCCAGAACAAAAGCAGTTACATTCTCAACCGACACCTCGAGCTCCTGCGCAATAAACGTCCGGAACCGCGCCGAGTCCAGCACCCCCGCCATCCCGATCACGCGCTCGCGCGGCAGACCCGCCTTCCGAAACGCCGTCTGCGCCATCGCATCCAGCGGGTTCGAGACCACGATGATGATCGTCTCCGGCGACGCCTCCACCACCTTGCCCACCACGTCCGACATGATCTTGAAGTTCGTATTCAGGAGGTCGTCCCGGCTCATCCCCGGCTTCCGCGCAATCCCCGCCGTGATCACCACCACGTCCGAGCCCTTCGTATCCGCGTAGTCGTTCGTGCCCACAATCGAGCAGTCCCGCTTCTCGATCGGCATCGCCTCCAGCAGATCCAGCGCCTTCCCCTGCGGCACACCCTCCATCACATCCAGCAGCACCACATCCGCCAGCTCCTTCGCCGCAATCCAGTGCGCCGCCGTCGCCCCCACATTCCCCGCCCCAACAATCGTGACCTTCTTCCGCATCTCTTCTCCCCTGTCTCTCGCTCCCCTCGAATTCAAACGCAAAGCCCCGCCCCAACATCTCCGTGAGGCAAGCCACCAATCCCGCCCGGACCGCGCGCGAAGCGCGCCTATGCCTGGATGGCAGATCCCATGTTCTCGATCATCCGCGTCGCAAACTCGCTCGTCTTCGCCTTCGTCGCACCCTGCATCTGCCGCTCAAAGTCGTACGTCACATACTTCTGCCCGATCGTCGTCTCAAGCGAGCTCTCAATCATCCGCGCCGCCTCGTGCCACCCCAGAAAATCAAACAGCATCACCCCCGACAGCATCACCGACCCCGGATTGATCACATCCTTGTCCGCATACTTCGGCGCCGTCCCATGCGTCGCCTCAAACACCGCATAGCCATCCCCGATATTCGCCCCCGGAGCAATCCCCAGCCCGCCTACCTGCGCCGCCGCCGCATCCGAAATGTAGTCGCCATTCAGATTCGTCGTCGCCAGAACGCTGTAGTCGCTCGGCCGGATAATAATCTGCTGAAAGATCGAGTCCGCAATCCGGTCATTCACCAGGATCTTCCCCTTCCACGCGCCCTTCCCATGCGTCTCGCCAATCGAGGCCAGCACCTCCTCGACCTCCTTCACCACGCCCTGCGCCAAACTCCGGCGGCGCAAACTCCATCCCCGGCTCGATCAACCGCGCATTCTCCTCGGCCGATATCCCCGCGTTCTCCTCCACGTTCCCCAGTATCCAGCTCTCGCGCTCCGTCACCACGTGCTCGCGAAACTCCTCGACCGCCACCTCGTACCCCCACTCGCGAAACGCCCCCTCGGTAAACTTCTGAATGTTCCCCTTGTGCACCAGCGTCACCGCCTTGCGGCCCTCCTTCACCGCATACTCGATCGCCGCCCGCACCAGCCGCTTCGACCCCGTAATCGAGATCGGCTTCACCCCCACACCCGAGTCCAGCCGAATCTTCTTCTTCGTCCCCTTCAGCATGTCGTCGTTCACAAACGAGATAAACTTCGCCGCCTCCGGAGTCCCCTCCCGAAACTCGATCCCCGCATAAATATCCTCCGTATTCTCCCGGAAGATCACCACGTCCAGCTTCTCCGGATGCTTCACCGGGCTCGGCACACCCGCGTAGTACTTCACCGGCCGCACACACTGGTACAGATCCATCAGCTGCCGCAGCGCCACATTCAAGCTCCGGATCCCGCCACCCACCGGCGTCGTCAGCGGCCCCTTGATCGACACCCGGAAGTCCACCGTCGCCTTCACCGTGTCCTCCGGCAGCCAGTTCTGCGTCTGCCGGTACGCCTTCTCCCCCGCCAGCACCTCGAACCACTTCACCGATCGCTTCCCGCCATACGCCTTCTCGACCGCCGCATCGAACACCCGCTGCGACGCCTTCCAGATATCCCGCCCCGTCCCATCCCCTTCAATAAACGGAATCACCGGATGATCCGGCACCGAATACTTCCCATCGCTATACCCAATCGCCTGTCCACCCTGCGGCACGTTCAACCCGTTGTAGCTCTCCTGCATCGCTCGTCAATCCTCAGTTCTAGAAGTCGAGCAAGGCTACCATCGCAACGAAACGACTTGCAATTTCACCGGGCCAGCATTCCTCGAATCCTTCCGGTGCACATCGTCCCATCGCGCACTCCATCAGTTCTCCAGGTAATACTCAATCGTCGACACCACCCGCACCTTCTTCATGATGCTCGCATCCGCCTGTGCACCGCCGCCACCCTCCTCGCCCGCACTCGCAGCATTCCCCGGCTCATTCGACGCAATCGAAAACACCCCCTGGTTCGCCGACCGGATCGCCCCCACCTTGCTCCCCGAGTCCGCCGCAAACCGGTTCGCCGAATCCCGCGCATTCCGCGTCGCCTCCGTAATCATGTCCGGCTTCAGCGCATTCAAGCCGCTGAACTGGTACACGATCCCGCCCTGCTGCCCGTTCTCCCCGCTCGCCAGAACCACGCCCGCCTGCACCAGCGCCGCCGTCTTCCCGCCCGCACGCGACATCTTGTCCACGTCGTTCGAACTGATCGTCACCGTCTGCGTCAGGATGTAGCGGCTCCCCTTCTCCGCGTTCCCGCCATACTCATTCGTCTGCCGGTCCACCACGCGAATCTGCCCGACACTCATCTCGCCCGCACCAATTCCCTGCTCCGCAAAGAACGCCATCACCGTGTTCTTGTCCGCCTCGCTCTTCGCAAACGTGCTCGGGAGATCGTTCCCCGCCGTCTTGAAGCTCACCGCCCACACCGCCCGGTCCGACTTCACCGTCCGCTCCACCAGCCCCTTCACCGTCACGTACCGGTCCGCCATCTTCATCGCCTTGATCTCCGCGCCCAGCACCCACCCGCCCAGCACCAGGCCCACCATCAGGCACACACCCAGCGCCAGCGCCGGCCCCGCATACTCCCGCGATCGAAGATCACTCATAGCGACTCCCTGACCGCCAAGCCTCCCGCAGACCAGCCGCCCGCGTCAACCACAATCTCCAAAGAGCCCTTCACCGTCACCAAAAGCAGAAACGGCCAGCACCCAGGCCGGCCCTCCTCTGACAACATGAACAACAACCAACAGCCCCTGGAACTGCCCCCCACAACAGCTGGTTCTAAACGTCATGGTGGAACTGCACCTCGGACGTCTTCACACTTGTCCCTAACAGCCGCGGGTACGTCCGTCCACGCGCCACACCGATCGCCCCCAGCAGCCCCGTGCCGAGCAACAGGAGGCCAGGAGCTTCCGGCGTGACCGAGGATGGCTGGCTCACATCCGTCAGCACCCCGTAAGTCTCGGAAAAACCCCCAGCGGGGTACGCGGGGTAGCCCCAAAAATCCATGTAGAAGGGTCCACCGCGGTAACCCTGGAGCGAGCCGGTCTGAAGGACTACTTCAACCACGTCCCAATATCCGACCGAAAACAACGTGAAATAGGATGGGCCGAGGTCTCCGCCAATATCGGAGATGTTCGGAAAGCTCTCTCCGCGATACTCTAGTGCGCTGCTGATGAGTGTTCCGGTCGCTGTATCCACGACCAGGCTGCCGTCCAACCATCGACGACGTGATCACGAAGGTATCCGCTCGCGCCGCAGCGGCAGGCACAAGCAGCAGAACGGCGGCCGCCAGGACAAGGCGGAGACTCATGGTGAACTCCAGAGAAGAGGATGCGGAGAGCTTACAAGCCTCAGGCCCGCTGGCACAAGAAAAAGCTCCCGCATCTCAGTAAGTCTTCCGCCCAGGGTCAGGCAGGGCAAGCAAGCGCCTCGGGGATCAAACGCAGCTCTCGCCCATAACGAAATATCCGGCGCCAACGCCCGCACGGCGTACGCCCGCCATTGAAGATCACGGCCCGGCCTCCGCTAAGCCGAGCCGTCACGGAGTCACAAACCGCCCATAAACGCCCTCCCCGGTCACGGAAAACAGAAAGGGCCGGCACCCAGGCCGGCCCCTCTCAACTGCCAACTGTCAACAAACAACCGGCCTCTAGAACTGCCCCCACAGCAGCTGGTTATACACATCATGGTGAAACTGCACCTCGGACGCCTTCACCACCGTCCCCAGCAGCCGCGGGCACCGATCCGCCGACGCCTGCTTCAGGTCCGCATACCGCGCCTTCACATCCTCGCCCAGCAGCTTCGACGTCCACTCGGCGCCGCGGAAGTTCTCAAGCGCCGTGTAGATGTTGTCCGGCAGATACCGCTCCGCCTGCCGCAGGTTCTTGATCTTCGCCGTCTCGCCCTCCAGCCCCGTCCTGAAGATCGAGTACAGCACCATGTACGGATTCGCATCCGGCCCCACCGACCGCACCTCCACCCGCGCCGACTTCTCGTTGCCGATCGGGATCCGCACCATCGACCCGCGATCCGTCGCCGAAGCCTTGATCTGGTTCGGCGCCTCAAAGTGCGGATCCAGCCGCCGGTACGCATTCACGCTCGCATTCAACAGCAGGCAAAGATCGTTGCCGTGCGTCAGAATCCGGTCCGTAAACTCCCACGCCATCTTCGAGATCTTCTCCTGCCCGTTCGGATCCCAGAACAGGTTCTTGCCGTCCTTCGTGATCGAAACGTTGGTGTGCATGCCGCTGCCGTTCACGCCCGTCACCGGCTTCGGCAGAAAGCTCGCCGTCATCCCCATCTGCGTCGCCACCTGCCGGCAGATCAGCTTGTACAGCTGGATCTGGTCCGCCGCCGCCACCACATCGCCGTAGGTGTAGTTGATCTCGAACTGGCTACGGCGCAACCTCGGGGTGGTCCTTCTCGTTCTCAAAGCCCATCGCCCGCTGCACCTCGGCCGCAACGTCGATAAACTCCCGCAGCGGATCGCCCGGCAGCGAGTGGTAGTACCCACCCGTGTTGCTGTACTCAAACTCCCCCGTCTCAAGAAACGTCTTCTCCGCATCCAGCCCCTCGAACAGAAATCCCTCGATCTCGTTCGCCGCGTTCAGCGTGTACCCCTGCGTCTCAAACAGGGTCTGCGAGAACTGCTTCAGCACCCCGCGAATATCCGCCGAGTACGTCCCCCCGTTCTTGTCGATCACCTCGCCGAACACCACCACCTTGCCCGGTCCGAAGATGTCCGCAGGCACCCAGTAAAACGCGCTCCAGTCGATCCCCAGCCGCAGATCGCTCTCCCTCTGCGCCGTAAACCCGCGTATCGACGACCCGTCAAACGTCAGGTTGTCGTAGCTCTTCACCAGGAACTTCGCGTCGTAGTCCAGCATGTGCAGCCGACCCTCAAGGTCGCTGAACAGCACCGTCACCGCCTTCACGCCGCGCGTATCCGTCAGGTACCGCAGCCGCTCCTCCTGCAGCACATCCGGTGCCACCCGCTTCTTCCGCTTGTCCTTCGCCTCCAGGTTCAGGTCTTCAAGCTCGGCGTACGACAGCTCAAGAAAATCGCGAAACTCTTTCATGACACTCCTTCATCTGGGAGGGAAGCTTCTCCCTCGCAACGGGCGCAGCAAAAAGTTCGAGGTACACGTCGGCAACCATCCACACCGTGGGACGTCGCATCTGCGGTTTCACCGTACCAGGTATCGACGCTCGAGCGAAGCTCGGCAACATCTGTCTGCCACAATCGAAAACGTAACAGGATTCTCCAAGCTCAGGGAAAAACCACGACTCTGCCCCGACATACCTCCATCATCTGTTCACCCAAACTGCGAAATACGACTGTATTCTTGCCAAAGGGCTGGACAGGGCCACACTAAAGATCTCGACACAAAGGCTGGCGGCCCTCGGTCACTTGCCGCATCACCAGCAACCTGGAGGGACAATCGGTCAGCTAAACTAGGCCAATCACTAAAAGCAGGAGCCACGGGACGGGCGCGGAGGCGGAACGCCGTACGCGACAGCAATCATCCATGACCACCAACCCCACCCGCGTCGCCCTCATCCAGATGTCCATGTCCCCCGACCCCGAGGCCAACCTCGCCAAGGCCGCCGACCCGCGTCCGCGAGGCCGCCGCGCCAGGGCGCCAACACTCATCTGCCTCCCCGAGCTCTTCCGCGCCCAGTACTTCTGCCAGCGCGAAGACCACGCCCTCTTCGCCCTCGCCGAGTCCATCCCCGGCCCCTCCACCGCACGCCCTCGCCGCCGTCGCCCGCGAAGCACAAAGTCGTCATCATCGCCAGCCTCTTCGAACGCCGCGCCCCCGGCCTCTACCACAACACCGCCGCCATCCTCGACCCCGCCAGCGCCGCCCCCGACAACATCGCCGCCGTCTACCGCAAGATGCACATCCCCGACGACCCCCTCTACTACGAGAAGTTCTACTTCACCCCCGGCGACCTCGGCTTCCTCGCCCCCGCCACCAGCCGCAGGCAAGATCGGCACCCTCGTCTGCTGGGACCAGTGGTACCCCGAAGCCGCCCGCGATCACCGCCCTCAGCGGCGCCGACCACCCTCTTCTACCCCACCGCCATCGGCTGGCACCCCGCCGAAAAAGCCGAGTTCGGCGAGCGCCAGTACGACGCCTGGCAGACCATCCAGCGCGCCCACGCCATCGCCAACGGCGTCTTCGTCTGCGCCGTCAACCGCGTCGGCCACGAGCTCGGCGACGTCCTTCATCGACGGCAAGCTCAACCGCGTCCCCCCCACCGCCAACGAAGTCGTCGGCATGACCGGCGACTTCACCGTAGGCCCCAACCCCGGCCTCGAGTTCTGGGGCGGCTCCTTCATCGCCGACCCCTTCGGCCGCATCCTCGCCCAGGCCTCCCACGACCAGGAAGAGATCCTCACCGCCGACCTCGACCCCCGCGAAGTCGAAATCACCCGCCAGCACTGGCCCTTCCTCCGCGACCGCCGCATCGACGCCTACACCGGCATCACCCGCCGCTTCCTCGACTAGCACCCCGCAAACATCCCGTCATCCTGAGCAAAGAAGTCGAGGGAAGTGGAGGGAACGCTTCCCCACCCAACCCACAACGCTGTCATCCTGAGCGAAGTCGAAGGACCTGCGTCTTCTACCCGGCCCCTTCCACCCCACAGCAAATTGTCATCCCTCGCCCGAACTCGAAGGATCTCCTCCGCCCACCGCACCCGGGGTATACCCTATCCCCGTGCCAAAACCAGACGACGCCGAACTCCTCTCCATCGACGGACAAGAAGTCCGCATCTCCCACCCCGGCAAGCTCTACTTCTCCAAACAAATCCAGCTCACCAAGATCGACCTCGTCCGCTACTACCTCGCCATCGCTCCCGGCGCCGTCAACGGAGTCCGCGACCGCCCCTTCGTCCTCAAGCGCTTCGTCAACGGAGCCGAAGGCGAGCCCTTCTACCAGAAGCGCGCACCCGACCCCAAATCCCGCCCCCCCTGGCTCCGCACCACCACCCTCTCCTTCCCCTCCGGCCGCACCGCCGAAGAGGTCGTCGTCGACAACCCCGCCTCGCTCGCCTGGGTCGTCAACCTCGGCTGCATCGAGCTCCACCCGCACCCCGTCCGCACCGCCGACCTCGACCACCCCGACGAGCTCCGCATCGACCTCGACCCCGGCCCCGGCGTCCCCTTCTCCGACGTCCGCCTCGTCGCCCTCGAGGTCCAGTGCCTCCTCGAAGAGAACGGCCTCCGCGGCTGGCCCAAGACCTCCGGCTCCCGCGGCATCCACGTCAACGTCCGCATCCACCCCCGCTGGACCTTCACCGAGGTCCGCCGCGCCGCCCTCGCCCTCTCCCGCGCCGTCGAGCGCCGCGCCCCCACCCTCGCCAGCTCCAAGTGGTGGAAGGAGGAGCGCCACGGCGTCTTCCTCGACTACAACCAGAACGCCAAAGACCGCACCACCTGCTCCGCCTACTCCGTCCGCCCGCTCCCCGACGCCCGCGTCTCCACCCCCCTCCACTGGCACGAGGTCGCCGCCTGCGAGCCCGCCGACTTCACCGTCGCCACCATCCCCGCCCGCTTCGCCACCCTCGGCGACCCCCACGCCGAAATGGACGCATCCCCCGGCAGCCTCGACCAGCTCCTCGACCTCGCCGCCCAGGACGAATCCTCCGGCCTCGGCGACGCCCCCTGGCCCCCACACTTCGCCAAAGCCGAGGGCGAACCCAAACGCGTCCAGCCCTCCAAAGCCCGCCCCGCCAAAGCCTTCTCCGAACAGCTAGGCGAAGGCTTCGGCGCCCAACGCTTCCGCAAACGCTCCACCGCCGCCAAGACCCCCGCCGCTAACTCCACCGCCACAGCCCCCACCGCCCCGAATCCCACCGCCCCGACCCCAACGAGTTGTCATCCTTCGCCGAAGGCGGAGGATCTGCTTCTAGTTCGGACCCCGCGCCCCAAGCCTCCTCGCAGGAGTTGTCATCCTTAGCCGAAGGCGGAGGATCTGCTTCTACCCCACCCGATCCAGCAAAACCCAAAGCCCGCAAAGCCCCCGCCCGCCGCACCCCGAAGTTCCCCCTCATCATCGTCGCCCAGTCCCCCGACAGCGCCGCCGCCGAAGCCGGCCTCGACCGCTGGCGCACCGCCCACCCCGAAGCCGCCCACACCTCGCCGAGGACGACATCCTCGTCGACCGCCAGCGCGGCACCGCCTACATCTGGTACCGCATCCGCATCAACCTACGCCACGTCCCCGAACCCCTCCGCCCCCCACAAGCCACCCCCGACCCCGACGACGACCCCACCCGCGCCTGGCGCACCGAAACCGAATGAAGCGCACGAGAGCACCCATCCTCACGAAGCATCTCCTCGACCTACCCTGTCATCCTGAGCGAAGCGCAGCGAAGTCGAATGACCTGCGTCCCGCATCTCCTGCACCACCTGTCATCCTGAGCGAAGCCGCACGCGAAGTCGAAGGACCTGCGTTCGCCCGCCAGCCAGGCCCCGCCAGCGCCCGTCACCGTATCGCCCACCGGCAAAAATCTCCATCAACTCCTGCGCCGGCACCACCTCCAGCTGCGCATACGTGCAGTCCCGCGGCGCCTTATCCGCCCGCCACCGCCGAAACTGCGACATATGCCGAAACCGGTCGCCCTGCATATGCTCATACGCCACCTCCACCACCAGCTCCGGCCGCAGCGCCACCCAGCTCAAATCCTTCCCCGAGTTCCACCGGCTCTTGCCCCCCGGCATCCTCGGCTGTCCGCCTCCACGCCCGCCCACCCCGCCCACGGATGCCCCTCCAGCGCACCCTCCCGGTACGGCGCCAGGAACTCCACCAGCTCCTTCCGCTTCGCCGCCGTAAAGCTCGCGCACACCCCCACATGCTGCAGCGCCCCAGCCTCGTTGAACAGCCCCAGCAGCAGCGACCCGACCAGCGTCCCCTCCCCCGTCTTGTGCCACCGAAACCCCGCCACCACGCAGTCACAATCGCGCTCATGCTTCACCTTCAGCATCACCCGCTTGTCCGGCTGGTACGTCACGCTCAGCCGCCTTCGCCATCACCCCATCCAGCCCCGCACCCTCAAATCGCTTGAACCAGTCCGCCGCCACCGCCCGGTCCCGTGTCGCCGGCGTCACATGCACCGGTGCCTTCACCCCCGCCAGAACCCCCTCCAGCCGCTCCCGCCGCTCCTGAAAACCCACCCCCGTCAGGTCCTCCTCCCCCACCGCACAGCAGATCGAAAAACACCACCGAAGCCGGCGTCTGCTCCGCCAGCAGCTTCACCCGCGAAGCCGCCGGATGCACCCGCAGCTGCAGCGCATCGAAGTCCAGCCCACCGCCCCGCGCAATCACAATCTCCCCGTCGAGCACGCACCGCTCCGGCAGCTCGCGCTTCAACGACCTCGATCACCTCCGGAAAATACCGGTTCAGCGACTTCCCATCCCGGCTCTGCAGCAGCATCTCGTCCCCATCCCGAAACACCACCGCCCGAAACCCATCCCACTTCGGCTCAAACATCCACTCGCCCACCGGCAAGCCATCAGTACGTTTCGCCAGCATCGGCAGGACAGGCGGATTCACAGGTAATTGCACGCCTAAAGTTATACCGCCACCCACCCGACCCGACTCACCTCGCTGCACACTTGCCGTCGCCGTTGCTCGCCCTTTTTTGGCTTGTCATCCTTCGCCAAAGGCGGAGGATCTGCTTCTTCACTCGCAAACCCCAACCTTTCACCCACGAACCCGCAATTATGTTGTCATCCCTCGCCGGAGGCGGAGGATCCGCTTCTCCCCCACGAATCCCGCACCCATGGCGCAACCACCCCCCGGCACTCGCTATACTTAGGGAAGAGATACAGAAACAGCGGCAAAAACAAATCCATCGGCGAAGTACCCCTGCAGCAGGTCCAAACGAATCAAGACTTTGCGCCCGAAGTACGGGGGGGAGCGTACCCGTTGGTTCACAACACATCCAATATCTGATGACCACTCCCCGCCAGCAGAACTACCGCATGCCCGCCGAGTGGTCCCCGCACGCCGCCACCTGGATCGCCTGGCCCCACAACCCCGAAGACTGGCCCGGAAAGTTCCAGCCCATCCCCTGGGTCTACAGCGAGATCGTCCGCCACCTCTCCGCCGTCGAAGACGTCCACATCCTCGTCAACGACCTCGCCACCGAGCGCCGCGCCACCCAGATGCTCCGCCGCGGCGGCGCCAACCTCGCCCGCCTCCACTTCCACCACTGGCGCACCGACCGCGTCTGGCTCCGCGACTCCGGCCCCATCTTCCTCAAGAGACCCCGCCGGCGAACCGCTCGCCCTCACCAACTGGCGCTTCAACGCCTGGGCCAAGTACCCCAACCACCTCAACGACGACCGCATCCCCTGCGAGGTCGCCGCCCACTACGCCATGCCCTCCTTCGACCCCACCGTCACCCTCCCCGACGGCACCCCCCACCGCCTCGTCCTCGAAGGCGGCTCCATCGACACCGACGGCGCCGGCACCCTCCTCACCACCGAAGAGTGCCTCCTCTCCGAAGTCCAGCAGCGCAACCCCGGCGTCTCGAAAGCCCAGCTCGAACAGGCCTTCTCGCGACTTCCTCGGCATCGACCAGGTCCTCTGGCTCAACCGCGGCTGCGCCGGCGACGACACCCACGGCCACGTCGACGACATCACCCGCTTCGTCCCCGGCCCCGACGCCCGGCAACACCATCCTCACCGCCGTCGAACCCAACACCGCCGACGAGAACCACCTCCCCCTCGCCGAGAACCTCCAGCGCCTCCACGCCGCCCGCAACCGCCACGGCCAGCCCTTCGACATCCGCCCCCTCCCCATGCCCGCCCCCGTCCTCTTCGAAGCCCAGCGCCTCCCCGCCTCCTACGCCAACTTCTACATCGCCAACGGCCTCGTCCTCGTCCCCACCTTCAACGACCCCAACGACCGCCACGCCCTCAACACCATCGCCAACTGCTTCCCCGGCCGCACCGTCGTCGGCATCCACGCCGTCGACCTCGTCTGGGGCCTCGGCACCCTCCACTGCCTCACCCAACAGGAGCCCGCCTGACCATGCCCACTCCCTCCACCCCCTGGCCCCCACCCCCCGACCTCGACTCCATCCAGGAGCTCGTCGCCACCGCCGACATCGAAAACTTCATCGGCGACGGCGGTCCAGCCCGACGAGTACGAGACCGAAGCCGAGCACCTCTTCGTCACGCGTCGAAAACCTCGCCACACCCGATCTCACCCCTCACAACATCGCCCCGCTCATCGAAGCCATCTGGCGCAGAGTCCTTCGAGCTCGACGACGCCGCGATCCTCGTCGCGCACGCCCGCCATCGAAGCCCTCGCCGCCCAGATCGCCCGCTTCTTCGGCCCCGAAGCCCAGCCCCAAACCCGCAATCCGCAACAGCTCTCCCCTCGTCTGACCCGCATCATGACCGACCTCGACCTCATGCACCTCGCCCTCGCCGAGGCCCGCGCCGCTGAAGCCGCAGGCGAAGTCCCCGTAGGCGCCATCGTCCTCGCTCCCGACGGCGAGACCATCCTCGGCCGCGGCAACAACCAGGTCCTCCGCACCTCCGACCCCACCGCCCACGCCGAGATCGTCGCCCTCCGCGCCGCCGGCCGCGCCCTCGGCAACTACCGCCTCACCAGCTGCACCCTCGTAGCGCACGCTCGAGCCCTGCGCCATGTGCGCCGGCGCCATCCTCCACGCCCGCGTCAGCTCGCCTCGTCTACGCCGCCCCCGACCCCAAAGCCGGCGCCTGCGGAAGCGTCCTCTCCGTCCTCAATCACCCGCAGCTCAACCACCGCGTCGAGGTTACCTCCGGCCTCCTCGCCGAGGAGTGCAGGCACCCTCCTCACCTCCTTCTTCCGCGCCCGCCGCGAAGCAAATCTCGCGACACGTGGCTGATCCAGCGCAGCACATCGAAGCCAGCGCGCATCGAACCCTCCGTACGCCGCACGTAACACACGGACACAGGAGCACCTCATGTCAGGTCGACTCGCAGGCAAAGTCGCCATCGTTACCGGATCCGGCACCGGCATCGGCCAGGCCATCGCAGAGCGCCTCGCCCAGGACGGCGCCGCCGTCGTCGTCAACTATCGTCGACCACGTGGAGGCAGCAGAGGAGACCCGTCAGCAGGATCGAAGCCGCCGGCGGCAAATCCATCATGGTCGAAGCCGACGTCTCGAAGCTCCCCGAAACCGTCAACCTCGTCGAGCAGGCCTGGCAGCAGCTCGGCTCCTGCGACATCCTCGTCAACAACGCCGGCATCGAGAAGCGCGGCCCCTTCCTCGACGTCACCGAGCAGGACTACGACGCCGTTCTCGACGTCAACCTCAAGGGCGCCTTCTTCCTCACCCAGGCCTTCGTTCGCAAGCTCGTCGCCGCCAAAAAGCCCGGCACCGTCATCAACATCAGCTCCGTCCACGAGGACATGGTCTTCCCCAACTTCTCCACTTACTGCGCCTCGAAGGGCGGCCTGCGCATGGTCATGCGAGACCTCGCCGTCGAACTCGGCCCGCTCGGCATCACGGTCAACAACATCGCCCCCGGTGCCATCGTCACACCCATCAACCAGTCCCTCCTCGAAGACAAGCCCAAGCTCGACGCACTCCTCCAAAACATCCCCCTCCGCCGCATGGGCAAGCCCGAAGAGGTCGCCGGCGTCGCCGCCTTCCTCGCCTCGGACGACGGCGCCTACGTCACTGGCTCCACCTACTTCATCGACGGCGGCCTGATCCGCAACTACCACGAGCAATAACCCCCAGACCCATCAACTCGCGTTCAGAACGCCGGGCAGTCATTGCGTTCCTCCATGACCGCGCCAACATCCCACACCCAAAGAGTCGGGCCTCGGCTCCGGCGCTGCAGCTTCATGCCCACTAGCCGGGCTCGAACCTCCACGCCCGCAAGGCCTCACCACCGCACATGCAGCAACGAGACGCTCTGCCCCGGCATCTCCGTCACCACCCTCACCCGGCCTCCCTTGACCTCCATCCACTCCGGTGACCCAAGAAGCTCTAGCCGCCCAGCAGCCCGCAGCCTTGCATACTGGCTCGAGGTCGGCTGCTGCGGCGAACCCATGGATTTCCACACCGTGTACGCATTGCTATGGCTCTCATCCAGCCGGTAGTGCTCGACAAGCACGCGATCGACACCCGGCGGAATCCCCCTGATCTCAACCTCAGTTGTAACCCCGTCTAAGCTCCCGCGCGATTCCTCCGGCCCAATATCCCTGTCGTGGTAGTTCCACACCAGCACCGCCGCCTGCCGCTCACCGCGCGTCGCTAGCCCATCCACATCCGGCGTCTCCCGAACACCCCGGGCCACCAGCGTATCGAGCGGCACCTGCCCGGTGCTTGTCGTTAGAACCCGCTGCCCCTCCATCAAACCAAACATCCGGAACACGTTCAGCACCGGCTTGTCCACGCCATTGGTCGCCAGCGATCGAAAGCCCTCGAAGTAATCCTTGTCCTCAAACTCAAACGACCAGCTCAGCATCGAGATCAGGTTCACCCCGTGCCGGTCCCCTAGCTCAAACAAAGCCTTCAACGCCGCCGCCGTATACGCCGGGTAAAGCGTCCCATTGCGATAGTTGTTCGCCGGGTTCACCTTGGACGAGCAAGCCGCGCACCCCTCAGGATCGGCCTCGCTCAGGATGATCGGCAGCTTTCGAAACCTCGCAAAGCTCGCCACCGTCTCGAAGCCCTTGTCCGCGTCCGTCAACTCGTGGCTCAACCCCATCGTCACGCTCCCCCCCACAATCGTCGGTGACCCCTTCGCATGAAACGAGATAAAGTCCATCGGCACCCTCCGGCCGTCCGCAGCGCTCTTCCCCGAGTTCACGTGTTCCAGAAAGTTCCTCAAGAAGGCATTCGCCTTGGCGTTCCCCGGGCTCGTCGAAGCAGGACCTCCAACCCTCGCGCCCGGAAGAGCCGACCGCACTCCCGCAACCGCGTAGTCGTACAACTTCCAGTACTCTTCGGGCGAAGCATGCCAGTAGTCAATATCAGGCTCGTTCCACACCTCGAAGTACCACCGAAGCACCTCCTCCCGCCCGTACCGCTCCACGAGGTGCGCCGTCACAACACGCGCCAGCTCGCCCCACTTCGCATAATCCTTCGGCGGATTGTTAGAAGCCCCGGAGATCGTCGACTTCGGGTAGTGCACCTGGTACGGCTCATGCCGGTTGGGGAGCTCAGCCGCCAGATCCTTCGGCATAAATCCCAGCTCCACCATCGGCCGCACACCCGCCGCCTTGTACGCGTCAAAGATCCCATCGAAGATCCTGAAATCGTAGACAGCCTTCCCGTTCCCATCCTCGCTGTACACATTCGTCGAGCTGAACTTCAGCTCCGCAACCCCATTCCCTGAGGTCAGCAGATGATGCGCCCGAACGTACACCGGCACCGGGCTCAGGTCGTGGAGCTCCTTCAACAGCTCCGTCCCATGCCGCATCGTCGTGTAGTTCGCCTCGTCATAACCAAACCAGCTGTAAATCGGCGTATACGGCCCAACAACCTTGCCCAGGTCCACCCCGATCACCACCGGTGTCTCCGCCCCGGCAGCCAGCTCCGGCCCGGCCTCCGCCCGCAACATCCCCGCCAGTGCCACCGGCCCCAGTACCAAACCAACCGCCCCTGGCCAAAGCCAACCGCACACACCCATCCACCCGCGTCTTCCCATAGCGCTCCAGTGTAAGCCGCGGAATCGCCTCACCTCAGCCGTGTTCAAGATCCCCACCCATCCACTCCAGACCACCTCCACCCCGTACCCCACACCTCATACCTCATACCTGATCCTCGACCCACCACGAATTGAAACGGCCCTGAATCGCTTTCGCTCCGCCAACACAATCCCGTAAGGACGTTCGCCCCGCCCGTAAGCCACAGCCCCCGTGGCCGCACAATATCCTCATGCCCCGCCGCTCCGGCCCCGCAGAACCCGCCCGCACACAGCCCGCCATCGCGCCCCTCTTCGAACGCCTCATCGGCCCCGCCCAACCCACCCCCGAAGACATACCCCAGCGCCGCTGGATCTACATCCCCTACGACCGCTTCACCGACCGCACCGGCCCCCTCACCGAACAGCCCCCCGACCAGACCGGCATCGTCATCGTCGAGTCGACCGCCAAGGCCCTCCGCCGCCCCTACCACAAGAAAAAGCTCGTCCTCCTCATCAGCAACATGCGCCACTTCGCCCTCGAGCAGGCCGCCCGCGGCGTCGCTGTCCTCTACCACTTCTCGCCCATAAGCCACGGCCAGGCCCTGCTCGCCCTCCAGCAGGACCGCCAGCTCCCCACCCTCACCGTCATGCGCCCCGCCGAGCGCGAACTCCGCCTCGACCTCGCCCAGGCTGTCTCCCAGGGCCTCCATCTCAACGAGGTCCCCGACACCACCTGGCTCTCCCAACTCGGAGACTTCACCGCCGTCTACGGCACCTTCGAAAAGCGAAAGGCACGCACCAACACCCAGAGCTACGTCATGGATCGCTTCTACCGCGCCCAGCGTCAGCGCACCGGCATCTTCATGCAGAACGGCAAACCCCTCGGCGGCCAGTTCTCCTACGACCCCGATAACCGCAACCCCTACAAGGGCCAGGTCCCCATCCCCACCCCGCCCGGCTTCCCTCCCGACGACATCACCTCCGAGGTCATCGCCTACGTCGCCGACCGCTACGCCCACCACTTCGGCTCCATCGAAAACTTCGACCTCCCCTGCACCCAGCCCGACGCCGACCGCATGTGGGCCTTCGCCCTCGAGCACCTCCTCCCCACCTTCGGCCCCTTCGAAGACGCCATGCGTGACGACCAGCCGCAGCTCTTCCACTCCAAGACCTCGCCCCTCGTCAACCTCGCCCGCCAGCTCCCCGCCACAGCTCGTCGGCGACGTCCAGGCCGCCGCCGAAGCCGGCCGCATTCCCCTCCCCAGCGCCGAAGGCTTCATCCGCCAGCTCCTCGGCTGGCGCGAGTTCATGCGCCACCTCCACGAACAGACCGACGGCTACCGCCTCCTCGACGTCCCCGGCGCAGACAAAGCCCCGGCCCCAGGAGACCTCCCCCGACGCCCACGACTCCTCCAACTCCTACGCCGCGCCCAAGACCAGCCCGACCCCTACGCCGGAGCCACCCCCTCCGCCCTCGGCGCCGCCCTCCCCCTCCCCGCCGTCTACTGGGGCGTCAAGTCCGGCCTCCACTGCATGGATACCGTCGTCGCCCAGGTCGTCGACGAGGGCTGGTCCCACCACATCACCCGCCTCATGGTCCTCTCCAACCTCGCCAACCTCTGCGGCTTCTCTCCCCGCGAGCTCACCGACTGGTTCTGGTTCGCCTACGTCGACGCCTACGACTGGGTCGTCGAACCCAACGTCCTCGGCATGGCCACCTACGCCGACGGCGGCCTCACCGCCACCAAGCCCTACGTCTCCGGAGCCGCCTACATCAACCGCATGTCCAACTTCTGCCGCCACTGCCAGTACGACCCGAAAAAGTCCACCGGCCCCGGCTCCTGCCCCTTCACCGCCCTCTACTGGACCTTTCTCGAACGCAACCAGGACACCCTCGGCAACAACTTCCGCATGCAGATGCCCTACCGCACGCTCCGCAAAAAATCCCCGCACCGAACTCGTCCAGCTCCGCACCCGCGCCGAAGAAGCCGTAACCCACCTGCAATCCTTCCCCCGCCCCACCTACTAACCCGTAGTCTGTCATCCCGAGCGAAGCCGAAGGACCCGCGTCCGACATCCTTCAATCTTCACCGCAACGCCAAAACAGGAAAGGCGCATCCACCCGCGACCACCAGCCTGTAACCCGGCCAGCAGACACGGCATGAATACGCCTCGCCCGTTCGATCTACACCCCCAACCTACTTGCCCGAGATACAGCCCCTCTGTCCCGAGCTGTTCGCATACCCGCTCCCAGACGTATACGCCTGGTTCGACCACTCGCCCTGGATCTTCCACTCCGACCCATTGCTGAACGTCACCAGCGGAACGTTGAAGGTCCAGGCGCACTTGTCGCCGTTCTCGTTGCCCGACGCGTCATACCACGCGCCAGGGCTCGCCGGATCCGTGCGCGCCTCCGACAGCTCATGCCCACTCACGTTTGCGATCGCCGCCAGACCCTGCGAGTGCAGCCCTGACGTGTCCGCCGGATCGCAGCCCGAGTCCCCGTCCAGTTTGAAGAAGTACGCAAACTGAACCGGCACCCCGCCGCACGTCCCCGCACTGTGGTACGCGCAGTAGCCCGCACTTCCACGCGGCGTGTCCGAGTACACCGCATAGTAGCCGTTCCCGCTCGTATCCGGGCTCTTGATCATCTTGCAAACTTCGCCCAGGATCACCGCCGTCGATCCGCCACCAGCCGAAGCCGACGTGTCGACCACGTGCCCAACGTGGGTCGTCACGCTCCCCACCTGCCCATTTGTTCCCACATATTCATCCGAGGTCCTCGCATAGTTTGAGTTATTGAACCCCGTGTACCACGTGTCCATCCCCGTCATCTTGTCTCCGGAATAGCTCCCCCAGCTCGTCCCCCAGAAGATCGCCTCCGTGACCGCGGTGGGCATGATCTTCCCGCCGTGATTCGTCATATTCGGGCTTCGGGTGCCCCTCGCCGGTGAGTTCGCCGCCTCGCGCGCCCGGTACGACGCCTCAAACCCACGCGCCCAGTGAATTCCCAGCATCGGGGGTTCATTCAACTCGGAAAGGTCCTGCGCCGTCGTCCGGGACGTTGCGGCCGGTGGAACATCCACCTTCACCTGTGATTCCGTCTGCGTCTGGCCCATCGCGAACACAGGCAAGCAGGCCCATGTCAAAACTACCAACTCTTTCATGCGGTATCCCTCAATGTTGAAAGTCTCTGGAACATGAATGGAACGTCTATGGAAGGCGAACGCACAAAAATCGTGCAGAGTCCTTGAGACTCGGCTGACCCCAGGCGCGCTGTCAACCCCAAATTGCTCACACACTCGGAATTCCCTTGCAGCTGGCTCCGCTTCGTCTGGTCGCAGCACTCCACCATCGCTCCCCCGCCTGGAACCTCCCCACCAAACGCCGCATGCTACGATCTCTGCCAAACCCACATCGGAGATCCCCCGCATGAGCCTTCGCCGCCCAACGCCCGTGCCGCGCGTCGCCCCTTCGACGACCCGCAGCCGCCCTTCTCTTCCTCGCCGCCATCAGCCCGTTCCTGCACGCCCAGGCAAGCGATCGCCCCTGCCCGCCCGTCGCCCAGCGAACCGACGACCCGCTCCAGCCTGCTTCACCGCGAAACAGGACCTCGGTCCAATGCCCGCCGCACCCGTCTTCTGGCACCTCGTCACCTTTCCCACCCGAGCCTCCGCCGAGGCCGCCAGGGACGCCCGCGGAACCGTAGTCGAGTCCCTCGGAAAGATCTGGCTCTTCACCGTCGCCGAAGACACCTGGCGCTCCTCCGGCGGAGACTTCGTGGCTAAAGTCGGCCCCTTGCCGGTCGACCCAGGCGGCCATTACGAGGCCGTCTACCTCCAGTCCATCTTCAACCCCGGCATGGCCGCACCAGCCCACACCCACTCCGGCCCGGAGGCCTTCTACACCCTCACCGGCGAAACCTGCCTCGAAACTCCGGAAGGCAAACAGGTCGGCACCGGCCCGGGACACGTCATCCTCATCCGTCGCGGACCACCCATGATCCTGATGGCCACCGGCACAGAAAAACGCCGCGGCGTCGTTCTCATCCTCCACGACGCCTCCCTGCCCGCCACCACCATGGACCACGACTGGAAGCCAAAGGGCCTGTGTCATCTCTAGCGTCCACCGCCTCGCCTTCCCTCATCAACCGCCCGCAGCGTAAGCGCCACACCTTGGCGTAGTCCCTGGCCGAAATCTCTATACTGGATATAGACCTCAGGAAAGCCCCGGCCACCCGCCGGGGCTTTTCTCGTTTCGAATCAGGAATTTAGCCCTAACCCTAACCAATCGAACATCTTACAAAGCCCCGAATCGCTAAGTTGATGATTCTGGCTATTTTACGCCACAACCCCGGGGGGGGCACCCCCTCCAGATCAGGAGACAAACCGCAATGAGATACCTCCTCTGCCGACACATCAAGACCAACGGCGTTCAATGCCAGTCCCCGTCGCTCGCCGACGCGCAATACTGCTTCTTCCACGCCCGCCTCCACACTCGCCCTGCCGCCTTCCAATCCCCCATCCGCCGCACACACGATCCCACCGGCGCCGCATCTCAGCTCGATGCCCCATCCCTCCCAGGGCATCCAACTCCCCCCACTCGAAGACCGCGAGTCCGTCCAGCTCGCACTCTCCGTCGTCATCAACGCCCTCGCCAGCGGCCAGCTCGAAACCCGCCGCGCCACCGCCCTCCTCTACGGCCTCCAACTCGCCAGCCTCAACTCCGCCCACCTCCATCTCTCTCCTTATCCACCAGAGGTCGTTCGTACCGTCCATTGCACGCCCGAGGGACTCCTTCTCGCCGAGGCCGGGTCCATCGGGTCAGACGAAGCAATTGGTCCAGCGCCGCAGCGGAAAGCCCCGCCGCGCACCCGACAGAGGACATCTCCGCCTGCATGCTGAGCAAAGGTTAGCGCTGTAGAATTACCCCCTGTACCGAGAAACGCTTCCCAGGAGATCTTCGCCGCATATGAAACTCACCCCAGGAAAACTTGCCGGCCTGAAAGCCGTCTCCGACCACCGCGGCGTCATCGCCGCCGCCGCCATGGACCAGCGCGGATCGCTCCAGAAGTCGCTCGCCAAGGAGCGCGGCGCCGTCGCCGACGGCCACGACCTCGAAGATTCAAGACCCTCGTCACCGACGTCCTCACCCAGCACGCCTCCGCCATCCTGCTCGACCCCGAGTACGGCCTCCCCGCCGCCAAGCACCGCAACGGCAAGGGCCTCCTGCTCGCCTACGAGAAGACCGGCTACGACGCCAACACCCCCGGCCGCCTGCCCGACCTCCTCGACGTCTGGAGCGTCCGCCGCCTCAAGGAAGCCGGCGCCGACTGCATCAAGATCCTGCTCTACTACACGCCCTTCGAGAACACCGCCATCAACGACCTCAAGCACGCCTGGATCGAGCGCATCGGCGACGAGTGCCTCGCCCACGACATCCCCTTCTTCCTCGAGTTCGTCGGCTACGACGCCGAGGGCGGCGACGAGAAGTCCCTCGCCTACGCCCTCAAGAAGCCCTCCATCGTCTCCGGCGCCATGGCCGAGTTCGGCAAGGCGCGCTACAACGTCGACGTCCTCAAGGTCGAAGTCCCCATCGAGATGGAGTTCGTCGAAGGCACCAAGCGCCTTCAAGGGCGAAAAGGCCTACACCCGCGCCGAGGCCCTGCAGCACTTCCGCGACGCCGAGTCCATGACCCACAAGCCCTTCATCTACCTCTCCGCCGGCGTCTCCAACCCCGTCTTCATCGAGACCCTCGAGCTCGCCGGCGAGTCCGGCACCAAGTTCAACGGCGTCCTCTGCGGCCGCGCCACCTGGAAGGACGGCATCCCCATCTACGCCAAGCAGGGCGCCAAAGCCTTCGACGACTGGCTCGAGACCGACGGCGTCGAAAACATCAAGAACGTCAACAAGGCCCTCGAAGCCGCCAGCCCCTGGTACCTCAAGTTCGGCGCCAACAGCATGGAAGAGCTCGGCTAGACTCGCGCGTACCTGACCTTGAAGCGAACGGCGCGGAGCTCCAGACTCCGCGCCGTTCCACTTAGGTGCCGCCTTTCCTGCGCACGCGCGTCAAACCTTCCAAGACATAAGGAAATCAATGACCGTTTCGATCCTTCGACCTTCCCCGCGGCCGATCGCGCCTCTCCTGCTTGCCTCTCTCCCTCCTCACTCGGTCTCCCTCTGCCTCCGGCTCGCGCGCAGGCGCCCGCCGCAACCCTCCCCGCGGGTACGCCGCTCGTCCTGCGCACCAGGGAAAACCTGCCCATGCGCGCCGGTCTCCCCTTCACCGCCGAGCTGATCTACCCCGTCTACGTCGACAACCACATCGTGCTCCCCGAGAACACCCTTCTCAACGGCACTGTCGTCGCCCTCCGCCCCGACAGGAGCCGCCGCATCCGCGCCACCCTCGGCGGCGACCTCACCCCCTTCCACATCCCAGTCGTCCACTTCAACGAGCTCGTCCTCCCCGATGGCGTCCACGTCCCCATCGAGACCGGCAACGCCACCGACGGCGCCCCCATCTTCCGCGCCGTCTCCCCGCCCAAGGTCAAGGGAGGCTTCGTCCGCCAGGAGTTCGAGATGGGCCTCACCGTCGTCAGCGAGCGACGTCGCCCTCTTCACCGCGCCGGGCAAAGCGCGACCGCGCCACCCAGTTCGTCTACAACCGCCTCCCCTACCACCCCGAGCGGATCGAGAAGGCTACCGCCTGGACGACCGAGTCCGTCGCAGCCATCTCCCTTCCGTCGCAGCCCCCGCCCCCGCCCGTAGCCGTCGTACCCCCGCCCACCCGCAAGCCCCACTTCTGGGAGGAGCAGCCGCGCGGTCGCTGCACCGGTCGACAACGACCCGGGTCGCTGGACCATCCAGGCCTACCTCGACCAGCCCCTCAGCTCCGAGGCCTCCAAGGTCGGCCAGCCCATCAAGGCCACCGTCGCCACTCCCATCCTCAACCCGGATGGGACCGTAGCCATACCACAGGGTGCCACCCTCGTCGGCGCCGTTGCCAAGGCCCAACCGGCGCGCCTCTTCGGCCGGACAGGCACGCTCAGCTTCAACTTCCGCCAGCTCACCATCCCCGGCGGCGCGCCGCAGAACGGTCGAGACCACCCTCACCGGCGCCGACTCCGCCCGCGGTCTGGCACTCAACTCCGAAGGCGAGGTCAAGTCGAAGCCGCAGGATAAGCTCAGCCTCCCTATCTTCCTTGCCATTCTTGCCAGCCCGCCCACTCGATCGCGACGGCCGCGAGAATCAGGCAGGCAAAAACGCCGCAGGCGGCGCAGCAGGTCTTGGTCTCGTAGGAACCATCATCGGGATCTCGGGAGCATCCCCGAATGCCGCCGCCGGCATCGGCTACTACGGTGCCGCCCTCGCGTTCTACGACCGCTGGATCGCACGCGGCAAAAAGGTCACCTTTCCTCGGGATACTCGCATCGTCGTCCAGGCTGTCGCACGCCGTTCAGCCGCCATACACGCCGACCCGTCGCGCTGAGCCCGATCACAGGCTGGCTACTACTCCCACTCGATCGTTCCGGGCGGCTTCGACGTAATGTCGTACACCACGCGGTTGATCCCCGAACCTCGCTCACAATCCTGCTCGAGATCGTCCGCAAGCACCTCGTACGGCAGAGGAGCCCAGTCCGCCGTCATCCCGTCCTCGCTCTCAACCGCGCGGATCGCACAGACGTTCGCATAGGTCCGCTGATCTCCCATCACCCCGACGGAGTTCACCGGCAGCAGCACCGCAAAGCTCTGCCAAACCTTCCGATATAGCCCCGCCCTCTTGATCTCGTCCACCACGATCTCATCCGCCCCCTGCAGAATGGCCACCCGCTCCGCCGTGACCTCGCCCAGTATCCGCACCGCCAGACCTGGCCCTGGAAACGGTTGCCGCTCCAGCACCTCCTCCGGCATCCCCAGATCGCGCCCGATCCGCCTCACCTCATCCTTGAACAGGTCCCGAAGGGGCTCGATCAGCTTCAGCTTCATATCAGCCGGCAGCCCACCAACGTTGTGATGACTCTTGATCGTGTGGCGACGGCCCGTGGACGCTCGACGACTCAATCACATCGGGATAGAGGGTGCCCTGCACCAGCCACGCAACCTCCTCCCCCACATGCCTCTCATGCTCAAAAATCTTCCGCGCTTCATCGTCGAACACCGCGATGAACTCGCTACCGATTACCTTCCGCTTCGACTCCGGATCTGTCACGCCTGCCAGCTTGGCGAGGAACCGTTCACTCGCGTCCACCGCGACCACGTTCAATCCGAGTGACTCTCGCATCGTCCGCTGGACCTTCTCGAACTCGTCCTTCCGAAGCACACCATTGTTGACGAAGATGCACGTTAGCCGCTCGCCAATCGCACGTGCCACCAGTACAGCCGCAACACTCGAGTCAACGCCTCCGCTCAACCCACAGATCGCATGCCCCGCCGACCCCACCTGCAGTCGCAGCTTCTCCACCGTGGCCCGGATGAAGTGCTCGGGAGTCCAGTTCGCTTCGGCTCCACAGATTTCAAGCACGAAGTTACGTAACAGTTCCGTTCCCTGTCGGGTGTGAGCCACCTCAGGATGAAACTGAACCGCCCAGATTCTCCTAACCTCATCAGCGATTCCCGCCAGCGCATTGTTCGTCTGCGCAGTTATGCTGAAGCCCGCCGGCAGTTCCTGAGCCTCGTCACCGTGAGACATCCAAACCTCCATACTTCCGGGCAGGCCACGGAAGAGAGATGTCTCGGCTACGATCTCCACCTCTGCATGGCCATACTCACGATGAGAAGCAGACTCCACCTTCCCACCCAGGTGGTGAACGATGAATTGGAGTCCGTAGCAGATGCCCAAGATAGGGAGACCCATCCCCAGCACCTTCGGATCTGCCGCCGGGGCGTCTTGATCGTAGACAGAGCTGGGCCCACCCGAAAGAACAATGCCCTTGGGTGCCAGTGCTTCGATCCTGTCCAACGACACAGTGCATGGCAGAACAACGGAGAACACGTTGAACTCCCGGATACGCCGGGCGATCAATTGCGTGTACTGCGATCCGAAATCCAGGATCACGATGGTCGAGGTCGGTAGTGTATCCACATCCCGAGTGTAAATGCGCGCACTCTGGGCCTCTTCAGCCTAGCTCGGGTCCTTGCGACGCGTACTCGTCACGCCGGTCACCACACCTACTCCAAGGAGAATGACCACAACCGCAACAATGTACGTCTGGGGAATATGCATCAGGTGAGCGAGATAGGCGACACCAGCAATAAGAATCAAGTAGCCAACGGCATAGATAGCAAATGACATCAATGTTCTCCGAATCAGGGATGTGACGACGGTCTGGGCATTGCTTGGATAGCTCGCGGACATACCCGCCGGAGCTCCTCGTCAGGCTCAAAAGCTCGCCAAAGCTGAAGATACGCCACCAATCTTGTTACATGGAAAAAATCTGACGCCACCAGATAGAGCAGACCTACACCTACCCACCAGCACATCAGGAACCTCTCGGACGCCACACTTTCGAACGGCAAAGGGCAGGCTGACAATACCAATGCGAGCACCATGAGCGCAATCTTGATAATGCCCATGACAAGGTTGATCTCCACCAGCTTCATCTTGAGCGGTCCAACCCGCAGAGCCCCGGTGAGGCTCTCTCCTGGGCCAGATCCGCGCAGCATAGTCAGCAACGGTGCAAATGCAAGCCCCCAACTGAATACCGCCCAAAGTGTAAATAGACCGATCGTCCCGACGATCACCATAGCGAAATACCTAACCAGCTCTGGCTCCTGCCCTCGATTGAGCGGACCCGATACGGCCGAGGCCCCTGCCCAGGTTACGAGCGCAAACCACATTCCGAAGCTGCCAGCCAGTGCCACTATCCTCGTGAAATGCAGGACCATCAGCGTGAAAGGTCGTGGTTCCAACCTGGGATCGACTCTCCGCAAGACTAATGTCCGACCGATCCCGGACAAAACCACCCACGCGACCAGCAGCACTGGAACAATCCATCGCGCCGCATCCAGGATGGTAGGCAACACAGCTTCAGCCAGCGGCAGCAATGCTTGTTACGGAGCCCATCGGATCTGTCAGAGAAAGGTGATCCAGCCCAAGACGACCGAGATCGTTCGTGCCTCCCGTCGCAGTCGAGAAGATCTTCAGAGAACGCGGAACGACCAAACAGAGTGCAAACACTCCGAAGACCCAGCGCCACACAATCTCCAGCACGGTGACTGAGGGATGCGTCCAACACCAGAACATCGTATGGACAAAGGACTGAGTGCCTCTTACAGCTACCCGCCCTCCTCGAACCACTCCTTTCCGTTCCGATGGGCTCTGCACTACTTCACCACGAGATTCACGAGCTTGCTCCTGACCACGATGGTCTTGATCAGTGCTCTGCCAATTACCCGCAACTGCACCTTTTCTTCTTTCAGCGCTGCAGCCTTCATCTCCTCTTCGCTACTCTCGACCGGGACCGTGACCACTGTCACAAGTTTGCCGTTCACCTGCACTGGCACCTCAATTTCACTCTGCCTTGCTAACTCCAGATCTGCGACGGGCCATGCTTGCCGAAAGACCAGGCCCTCCTCCCCGGACTGCTCCCACAGCTCCGCGGCCAGGAAGGGTGCAAATGGGGCGAGCAGCAATATCAACGTACGAAACACTTCGGCCACTATTTCGGCGCCAATCTTGCCCGTTGCAATCAGGTCTTCCTTCGCTGAAATCTCGTTTACCAGGATCATGATTGATGCAATGCAAGTATTGAAGTGCCAGCGGCCGCTGAAATCCTGAGTGATTTTTCCAATTGTCTGATGCAGAGTACGCAGAAGAGCACCTTCATCCACCGACAGAGACGTCCGCCGCGCCTCAATGGGCGTTCGTCCAGTTAAGTGCGAAGAGGCCAACCTGTATACGCGCGAGAGAAAGCGACTAATGCCCGCAACCCCGTCCTCCTGCCAATCGAGATCTCTGTCCGGAGGGGCCGCAAATAGCGCATACATGCGGGTTGCATCCGCCCCATAGCGCTCGATCATCTCGTCCGGGCTGACGACATTGCCCTTGGACTTAGACATCTTCGCGCCGTCTCTGATCACCATCCCCTGCGTGAAGAGTCGCAACGCCGGTTCGTCGTTTTGAATCAGTCCAAGGTCACGCATCACCTTTGTCCAGAAACGCGAGTAAATGAGGTGAAGGATCGCGTGCTCAACGCCTCCGATGTACTGATCAATCGGAAACCAATACTTAACCTTCGCTGTCTCGAACGGAACTGCGGTGTTCTTCGCATCCGTGTACCTGTAGAAGTACCAGCTTGAGTCCACGAAAGTATCCATAGTGTCGGTCTCTCTACGCGCTCGACCGCCACAAACGGGACAAGTCGTTTCGACGAAGCCCAAGACTCGCCCCAACGGTGACCCTCCCTCATGCGTGATCTCTATCTGCTCGGGTAGCAATACCGGTAGCCCGCTCTCAGGAAGCGGGACCACCCCACCGGGCTCAACGCCCCTGTGCCCTTGTTCGCAATAGACCATCGGAATCGGCGTACCCCAATACCTTTGTCGGCTTACCCCCCAATCCTTCAACCTGTAGGTGACGGTCTGCGTCCCAAACCCCGCCATCTTCGCAAACGCCGACATCTTCTCCTGCGCCTCGAGACAGCTCTCGCCGGTCCACTCGCCCGAATCGACAAGCACACCCTCGTCCTCACCCAGATACGGAAGCGCCAGAGCGGCTTCGCCCCCGTCGACGTTCGGAGCCACCGCCCGTCTTACCGGCAGTCCATACTTTGTCGCAAACTCGAAGTCTCTCCTATCATGTGCCGGAACGCTCATGATTGCGCCCGTACCGTAGTCCGCAAGGATGTAATTCGCAACCCAGATTGGAACGCGTTCTCCGTTGAATGGGTTCACCGCAAAGTGGCCCGTCGGAACCCCTTGCTTCTCGATCTCACCGAGGTTCCCGGCCTGGCGAGCTGACTTCTGTTGCGCGATCATGCCCTCGATCTCGGCAGCGAGTCGCCCATCCTTCTCCGCAAAGAGCCTCGCGACGGCGTGCTCCGGAGCGAGCTGTACCGATGTCGCTCCATAGATGGTATCGATCCGGGTGGTAAAGACCGTTACCTTCTGCGATGCGTCTTCGATCCCGAAATCGACGAATGCTCCCTCGCTCCGGCCTATCCAATTTGCTTGCATCGTGCGGACCTTCTCGGGCCAGCCTTCGAGCTTCTCGAGATATTCCAATAACTCGTCCGCGTACTGCGTGATCCGCAGAAACCATTGCGTCAGATCCTTTTGCTCGACCGGCGTGTCTTCGTGACGCCAACAATTTCCTCCCACAACCTGCTCGTTGGCTAGTACTGTCTGGCAAAGCGGACACCAGTTCACCCTGCTCTTCTTCCGGTAGGCCAGCCCCTTGTCGTACATCTTCAGGAAAAACCACTGGTTCCAACGGTAGTACTCGGGCAAGCAGGTCGTGACCTCCGTGGACCAGTCATAGCTGAGCCCAAGTCGCCGCATTTGCGAGCGCATCGCCGCTATGTTGGAAAGCGTCCAGTCCCGTGGCGGCGTGCTGTTCTTCAGTGCCGCGTTCTCGGCAGGCAGGCCGAAGGCATCCCAACCCATAGGATGAAGAACGTTGTGCCCGGTCATCCACATGTAGCGCGCGAGCGCATCACCGATAGCGTAATTTCGCACATGTCCCATGTGAAGCTGCCCACTGGGGTAGGGCAGCATCTCCAGGCAGTAGAACTTGGGCTTTCCAGAGCTTTCCGGCTCGGCCGCATAGATGGCATCGTCCGCATCCCATCGCGCCTGCCATTTGGGTTCGATCTCGGAGGGTTGATAGCGGTGCTGCTGTTGCTCCGTCCCCCGAACACCTTCACTCATCTGCGTCTCTTCCATATAACTTCCAATTGTAAAGACTGCGGAGCCGCGGCATCTTATGTTCGCTTGTTCGGGATACGGGCCCATACAACAGGATTTGGACAAGGACGCATCTGCTCAAGATCCCGGGTCTTCCAAAATGACCAGGACACAATCCAAACTCAGGCCACCGCGAGCATCCTGAGCACACCGACGTTCCTCGCCTCATCTCCCGGTTGATCTACCGGAGTCTCGGCGACGAAGGCGGCTTGAGCAAAACGGCTGTCCTGTAACAGGCGCCGGAAAGCCTCGGGGCCGATCGTTCCCTGGCCGATGTGCTCGTGCCGGTCCAGGCGGGAACCCCGCATAGCCTTGGCGTCGTTGCAATGCCACACCTTCACGGCCTCAAACCCGACCGTCTGGCCTACGAGCGTCATCGTCTCTGCGTATCCTTCGGGAGACACCAAGTCATACCCCTTCACATGACAATGACACGTGTCCAGGCAGACACCCACTGGCACACATTCTCGCAGCCGCTCCACCAGTTCCGCTACCTGCTCGAAGCTTCCCCCGAGCGAAAACTCCGCTCCAGCTGTGTTCTCGATCAGGACGCGCAGCCTGGTGTCCTCCATCTTCAGCCCATCCACGGCTTGCTCTATCCCTTGCACCGCAAGTCTCAACCCTTCTTCACGCGTCAATCCATTCCAGCTTCCCGGATGAAGAACCAGGAACTCCGCGCCCCAGATCAGCGCCCGCTCCACCTCTGCCCGAAATGCAGTTACGGCATTCTTCCGGACAGTCTCGGTCTGGCTGCAAAGATTGATCAAATAACTAGCGTGAATCACCAGTGGCGACACATCATGCTGCGCACGGAGGGCTCGCATTTTCACTGCCTCCTCCTCCTTTACGGCTGCAGCCTTCCAGGTCCGTGGACTGGAACTGAAGATCTGGAAGGTGTTCGCTCCAGCCTCGATCGCACGATTCACGGCTGTCCAACATCCACCCGATGTGCTCAGGTGCACACCTATCCGCTTGCGCGAAGCATCCATGATGCTAGGCTATCGCAGTCCCGGATCATCCTGCGCCAGCTCGCGTCCGATCCTCATTCTCGAAATGATCGAGACCTGCTGAGGCAATATCTAGACCAAGAACCTGTCGACCAGATGTCGTGAACGATAGCGGGAGAAACAGAGCAAGGGGAGATGACCAGATGGAGCATGGCGGGGGACTCGCAAAACATCAGTGGAGGAGGCTAGTTGACAAACCGACGCATGCGGACGTTCATCACCATGCCGAGTGAGAGAAAGGTGAAGAGGATGGAGGAGCCTCCGTAGCTCATAAGAGGGAGGGGGATGCCGGTGACAGGCATCAGGCCCAGAACCATGCCTACATTCACAGCGATCTGGAAGATGATCACGGCCACCACACCCATGACGAGGAAGCTGCCAGGGAGGTCGGCCGCGGTCTGCGCGTTCTGGATGAGGCGCATGAGGATGAAGAAGTAGAGGAGGAGCACGCCGATGGCTCCCAGGAAGCCGTGCTCTTCGCAGAAGGCGGCGAAGATGAAGTCGGTGTAGGGGATGGGGAGGAAGTCGCCCTGGGTCTGGGTGCCCTTGTTGGCTCCCTTGCCCCAGATACCGCCGGAGCCGACGGCGATGAGGGACTGGCGGATCTGGTAGCCGGAGCCACGGGGGTCGGAGTCGGGGTCCATGAAGGAGGTGAGGCGGGCCTTCTGGTAGGGCTTGAGGAGCTTGCCGGTCTTCCAGACGCCGCCGCCGAGGATGGCGAAGGCGAGGAGGAGGATGCCGGCCTGCTTGAGGCGGATGCCGCCGAGGAAGAGGCCGCAGAGGAGGATGGGGAGGTAGGTGAGGGCGGTGCCGAGGTCGGGCTGCTTGAGGACCAGGAGCATGGGGACGCAGACGAGGGCGAAGGCCTTGGCGATGTCGGTCCAGGTGAGGTCGCGGCCGGAGAGGCCCAGAAGTAGCGGGCGACGGCGACGATGAGAACGAGTTTGACCCACTCGGAGGGCTGGAAGTGGATGCCGCCGGGGAACTTGATCCAGCGCCGGCCGCCCATGACCTTGGTGCCGATGGCGAGGACGGCGAGCAGGGACGCGATGGCGATGGTGTAGGCGGGTGTGGCGATGTCGATGAGGTGGTGGTAGTCGATGAGCGAGATGAGGAACATGAGGACCAGGCCGACGGCGAGGAAGCCGATCTGCTTGGTGTCGAAGCCGTGGAACTTGGTGTGGAGGGTGGCGGACTTGATCTCGAGGACGCTGATCACCGAGAGGATGCCGACGAAGGCGAGGAGGACCCAGTCGAAGTCGCGGAAGGTGGAGAGGCGGGCCATGGGGGCTAGTTTAGAACGCGGTGAGCGGTTGGTTGGTCCCTGGGGTCAAAGTGGGTACCCTCCCCCCCGTACCTTGTACTCAAAGTCTTCGAAGGAGGAGACTTAGGGTGGGGGTACTTGCCCGGTGCCCGTGTTTGTCGCCTCCATACGACGAAAGGCGCCCCGCGGGGCGCCTTTCTGATTGCTGTACTAAGTATAGCTGGTTGGGAGGGGTAACTACGCCAATGGGCGAGGGGTTTGAAGCTGATGTCGGCGGGTGTGGGGCGGGAGAAGCACCCCACCCTATCGCGATGAGACTGCGAAAGGATGGGGCACCCGACTTC
This sequence comes from uncultured Acidobacteriaceae bacterium, assembly GCA_963752655.1. Classification (GTDB taxonomy): domain Bacteria; phylum Acidobacteriota; class Terriglobia; order Terriglobales; family Acidobacteriaceae; genus Edaphobacter. The sequence continues at coordinate 421,785 of CAVVZK010000005.1, read as the reverse complement.
CGCAGGGGGATGGGTGCCCGGTGCCCGGAGGGGTGGGGACCGGGCTGCCCAGAGCTACTTTGCGGCTGGTGCTGCTTTGGCGCGCCATTTGTCGGTTAGGGGTTTGTCGGCCAGGGCTTTGATGAAGACGCCGCCTACGACGCTGCGGGCCTGGAAGCCGATCTGCTTGCCGTCCTTGGTGTCGTACCAGTCGGTGAGGGGGACGCGGGTGGGGCCTTCGTTGACCCAGTGGGCGATGGGGTCCATGAGGGCCTTGAAGTCGGCGGGGTTGGAGGCGAGGGTGGCGGTCCAGATCGACCAGTCGAGCTTGGTGTAGTCTTTGCGGCTGTCGAGGGGGAGACCGTACTTGTTGAGCTTGGTCTTGTAGAAGGCGATCTCGCTTTCGCGGAGCGGACTTGGGAAAGAGGTTGTAGCCGAGGAGCTTATCCCAGACGAGGTTGTACTTCTGGCTCCAGGTGTTGGGGGAGTCGTAGGCGAGCTTGTAGTGATCGCCTTCCTTGTCCATGGTGATCCACTTCCCGGCATAGTCGTGGGCGGTCTTGGAGTAGTCGCGGGCGACGTCGTTCTTGCCGAGGAGTTTGGCGAGATCGGCGTAGGCCTCGAGCGCGTCGATGGCCTTGAGGGCGAGGTTGGCGTTGTGGGTGACGTGGCCGGCGAAGTCGTCGGTGGTGAGCTGGTTTTCGGGGTCGAGGCCGTGCGCCTTCAGGAACTCGGCCCACTGGGTGAGCTTGGGCCAGTACTCGCGCGGCGAGGGCGGTGTTGGGCTTGCCGTCGCTTGCCGTTGAGCGGAGCGCGGGCGACGGCGTCGAGCAGGATGAGCATGTTGCCGGTCTCTTCGACGGGCATCTGGTCTTCTTCGGTCTTTTCGCCGCCGCCGTAGGTCTGGCCGTTGGCGAGGGGGTAGGTGCCGAGGTCGTGCGGGGCGAAGGGAAAGCGCCAGCGGTTGGGGAGCGCGGTGTACTCCATCAGGGGGCGGAGCTCGGCCTCAAGCAGGACGGGGTTGAAGAAGAGGAAGAAGGGCGCGGCGGGGTAGAGGACGTCGACGGTGCCGATGGAGCCGTTGGAGAAGTTCTCCTTGCCGAAGACGAGCGGCTCGCCGTCGACGTCGGCGACGAAGCCGTGGGCGGCCCAGGCCTGGCGGTAGGCGAGGATGCAGAGGTAGGCGTAGTTCGCGCCGCCGACGCGGGTGAGGTCGGCGGTGAGGGTGGTGTCGAGCTCGGTGCCGCGGCGTTCCAGTTCGGGCATCTCGCGCTCGGCGGCGTCGAGCATGCCGGCGACGGTCTCGCCGTTGCGCTGCCAGTAGGGGCGGAGGTTGCGACCGAGGTACTGGATGGCGTAGCCCTCGGTGTAGGAGACGAGGAGGTGGCGGGTGACGGGCTGGGCGGCGACCGTATGGAAGAGGAGTTGGGTGGCGAGGTGCGCGTCGCCGTGGCCGACGACGGGGGAGGCGTCCATGTCGTCTGCCCTGGGGAGGGCTGCCGGTGGTGGCGAAGGCGCCGTTGGTGGCGACGGAGGTCTCGCGGACGATGGCGGAGGCGGACTCCTCGTCTTTCGGGACGGAGAGGTGGAAGTAGCCCCAGTCGATGCGGAGGTCGTCGCCGGAGCGGTTGAGGACGCGCTGGTCGCGGGAGCCGACGGAGAGGACGGTCTGGGTCTCGGTCTGGTTGCGCGAGTAGGTGACGGCTTCGCCGGGTGCGTTGACGGCGATGATGGGGCCGACGTCGAAGAGGACGGAGACGTCGCTGTGGGTGGCGCCGTCGGTGGATTTGAGGTTGAAGCTGATGTAGGTGACGGGGCGGGAGAGGATGTCGAGGTCGGAGAGGATGGCGGGGGTGAAGAAGGTGAGGTCGAGCTGCGACGCCGGCGGCGGTGAAGCTGTAGCGGGTGTGGGTGGGGGTGACGGTGCGGGCGGTCTGCTGCATGGCGGGGAGCTCGCGGGGGGAGCTGCCCATGAAGCGCATGGTTTTGCCGTCGACGCGGAGGAGGCCGGCGATGGGCTGGGGCTTGCCGGTCCAGTGGACGGTGTTGGAGGCGGTGAGGTTGTCGGTGTCGGACCAGATGGAGAAGTAGGGGTTGTGGGTGATGAGGGGTGTGGCGGGCGGGCGGAGGGGCGGGAGCTGCTGGGCGAGGAGGGTGGTGGCGGAGAGGAGGGTGGTGCTGGAGAGGAGGAGGGTTGCGAGGGGGTGGAGCTTCATGCTGATGGGGCCGCCTTGTGCTGTCGGGGTGTCAGCGGGAATGATAGCGCGATGCGGGAAGGTGTGGGGCGGAACACGTTCGGGGTAGGAAATGCGTTTATGAAAATCCATCCCTGATCCCGGGGGTATACGTGGACTACGCTTCTCACGAGGGGCTCATGATCGAACCACAAGATAAGGTAAGAATTCGAAGACTCGAAAGACGTCTTTACAGTCATTCAGTACGTTAGCTACATGGATCAGTTCCTGATCTCAGCTGACAGCGACCCAGCGAACAGAAAGTGGGTGAATCCCGAACAGTTGACGTTGGTAGCGAAGGCCGACCCGTTCGGAAATGGTTGGCCCCGCCTTGTTTATCACTACACGTCTCTAGACACGATGATGAAAATCATCGACAACGGCCAGATTTGGGCAACGATACACAAATCACCTTAACGACACGCAGGAACGGGCAGAGTTTCTCGACGGAGTTCGAGGCCGTCTTCCGCATTTCGCGGCTAAACACGCGGATTATGATTCGAACTTATCACCTCTCATGAAGTCCAATCCCCCTTTAACTATTTGCCGTTTGTGGCTTGCTTCTCCGAAGACGGTGATTCTTTGTACCAATGGCGGGCCTATTGTCCAAGGGCGCGGGGTGTCTGCATTGGTTTTCGAGTTTCAGCACTAATGAAAGCCACACTGGATGCAACGTCGAACACACCTAAGCCAAGAGAAAGGCCTAAGGCAGTTGCTGATATCCACTTCCGGAAGGTCACTTATCTGCCCAGCACAAACTCAGACTATCTAGACGCAGAGTTGGAGAGGTATTGGACTCAAGCTCATGTCGAAACGCACCAGGATCCCAACCAGTCTGTTTCTGCAGTCTTTGTCCAACTCCTTCAGCGGAGTGCTTCCCTGTATAAGAATGCGGCTTTCAGCTTGGAGAAAGAATTCCGGCTTTTAGTACCGTCCTTCCACCTAGACCTTTCCGTTGTTCGCGGCCGCCCGACTAAATCATCCTTAGCACCGTATCTAGTGCTAGATGTCCCGAGCGTTTCCGGAGCCGTAGTGCGTCGGCTAGCGACAGAAGCGGACAGTGAGGCGGGGACGCGCACTTGGGATGCCATCGAGAGGATAGTGATTGGGCCAACTATCGATAAGCAACTGACCAGAAGAGCAGTTGAAACATATGTTTCATCCCGGAGCCTTCAAGCCAATGTCGATTTGACGACAGTGCCTTTCAGAGATTGGTAGAAGACACATGGCTCATATCCGCATCCGCCTATGGCAGCATGTCTCCGACGTCTTCCTAGGCGGCGACTCCTCCGAAGTGGCCACTCATTGCTGAAGGCAGGTCGCAGCAGTCATCGCTTGACAAACAAACGTGGGAGCACTGAGGGATTAGGGCACCGAAAGTCCCTGAGTCACTCGCGTATCTCGAGTCGCACTGTGAAGTCGCATTCTCGGAACTGTGGTGCAAGGAGGAATGGCTTTAGTTGGCTGCGGGATGAGCGGCGGCGATGGGTGAGGTCGCTGGGGGTTCGGGAGGGGTGGGGGTCTGGGCTACTTCGCGGAGGTTGTTGGCGTGGCGGCGTTGTTTTTCGACGAAGGCGTTGATGACCTCGGCGCCGAGTTTGGCGGAGGCGGCTCCCCAGTTGCCGTTTTCCCAGAGGATGGCGACGACGATGTCGGGGTTGCGGCGGGGGGCCATGCCGACGAACCAGGAGTTGGGGACGGTTTTGTGGCCGCCGCCGGAGCGGGCGAGGGCGGTGTGGCTCATGACCTGGGCGGTGCCGGTTTTGCCGGCGAAGTCGATGCCTTCGAGGTGCGAGGCGGCGGCGGTTCCGGAGATGGTGGTGGCGGCCATGGCGTCGGTGATGATCTGCCAGGTGTCGGCGGTCATGGGGACGGTCTTGTCGCCGGAGCCGGAGAAGGTCTCGTGGATGGCTTCGAGCTGCTCGGGCGGGACCTCGTCGGGGAAGACGAGGTGGGGGCGGCGGAGGGCGCCGCCGGAGGCGACACCGCCGATGGCGCGGGCGAGCTGGAGGGGTGTGGCGGCGACGGCTCCCTGGCCGATGCCGACGGAGATGGTCTCGCCGGCGTACCACTTTTCGTGGGCCTGCTTGAGCTTCCAGGCGGTGGAGGGCATGGTTCCGGAGGCCTCGTCGGGGAGGTCGATGCCGGTGCGCGAGGAGAAGCCGAGGGCGGTGGCGTAGCGGGCGATGGTGTCGATGCCGAGGCGGTTGGCGAGGGTGTAGTAGAAGGTGTCGCAGGACCAGGGGATGGCGTGGTAGATGTCGACCATGCCGTGGCGCTTGTCGCAGGCGAAGAAGTGTCCGTAGAAGGAGGCGCCGCCGGGGCAGTTGACGCGCATGGTCTGGGCGACCTGCTCCTGGAGGCCGGCGACGGACATGATGATTTTGAAGGTGGAGCCGGGGGCGAGCTGGGCCTGGGTGACCTTGTTGAGGAGCGGGTGGTCGGGGTTGTTGAGGATCTCGTTCCAGTAGGTCTTGGTGAGGTGGACGGAGAACTGGTTGGGGTCGAAGGTGGGGCGGGAGACGAGGGCGAGGACCTCGCCGGTGTGAGGGTCGAGGGCGACCATGGCGCCGGTCTTGCCCTGCATGGCCTTTTCGGCGGCCATCTGGATGTCGAGGTCGATGGTGAGTTTGAGGTCTTTGCCGGGGATGGCGAGGGTCTGGCCGAGGTCGCCGAGCTCGCGGCCGTGGGAGTTGACGATGATGTCGCGGGAGCCGTCTTTGCCGCGGAGGAGGGCGTCGTAGGTCTGCTCGACGCCGGAGCGGCCGACGACGTCGCCGGGCTCGTAGAAGGCGTAGCGGGGGTCGTCGAGCATCTGCTCGGAGACCTCGCCGACGTAGCCGATGAGGTGGGCGGCGAAGCCGTCGCGGGGGTAGAGGCGGCGCTGCTCGTCGCGGGTTTCGAGCTCGGGGAGCTCGTCGCGGTGGGCGGCGATGAAGGCCTGCTCGTCGGGGGTGATGTCCTCTTTGAGGGGGATGGACTGGTACCTGGGCGAGGCCTGGAATCGGCGGAGGGTGGCCTCGATCTGCTCGGGCGGGAGATGGAGGCCGGCGGCGATGACGGGGATGTCGGGGGCTATGTCTTTGGTTTGATCGCGCAGGATGTAGCAGGTGACGGAGGGATAGTTGTCGACGAGGAGGCGGCCTTCGCGGTCGAAGAGGCGGCCGCGTGGGGCGAGGACGGGTATCTTGCGGACGCGGTTGGCCTCGGCGAGCACGCGGTAGTTGTTGGCGCCGAGAACCTGGAGGTGGTAGAGGCCGGCAAAGAGAACGGCGAGGATAAACGCGACGATGTACTGGGCGGCGTGGAGTTTGCCGGACGAGATCTTCTCTTCCCTTCCGCCGACACGGCCCGAGGGACGGAAGATGGGGCGGGTGGGCGGCTTCCACGGTTTTTGGGGCGGGCTCATGGCTGGGCTCCGTTCAGTTTAGACGGACGGGATGGGTTGGATGGAGGTGAGGTTGCGGGTAGTGTCGCGGTGGCAACTGGTTGGTTGTGGCTGGTGTGGTTGGGGCGAGGTGGACGCAGGTCCTTCGGCTTCGCTCAGGATGACAGGATCCGGGCGAGCTAGGGGAGGCGCGGGTCAGCGGTCGCGTTTGGCGCGGTCGAGGAGGAGGAAGGTGGGGATAGCTACGGCGGTGTTGAGGGTGGCTCGGATGAGCTCGTGCTTCCAGATGAAGTGCTCGTTTGCGAGGCCGAGGAGGCGGCGGATGACGAAGAAGAGGAGGAGGCTGTTGAGGAGCGAAAAGAGGAAGTTCATGAGGACGCGGGTGGTGAGGGCCTCGACGTCAACCCGGAGGCCGATGGAGGCGACGATGTAGCCGATCAGGGTCTTGGCGATTCCGTTGACGCCGAGTGGCTGGCCGGTGAGGGCGTCCTGGAGGAGGCCGATGATGGCGCCGGTGAGCGCTCCGGCGATGGGGGAGCGGCGGCTGACGGCGAAGAAGATGGTGATGATGAGGGGGAGATCGAGGATGGAGAGGTAGGGGAAGGGACGCGGAAGGAGCGCCTGGAGGAGGATGGCGGCGAGTGGGACGAGGAGGGCGATAACGGGGTTGAAGCTGTGCTCCTCGAGTTCGCGGCGCGACATGTAGCTGCGGTTCAGCATTGGGAGTTGGGCGCCGGGCCTCGGTCAGGGTTGGGGGGTTGGGGCGGGTTGGGTTTGCGGAGCTCGCGGCCCCGTGCGGGCTGGTGCGGTGGGTGACCGGGGCTTGCCGTCTGGTCCGTAGTAGGTGGCTGTGGGTGCGGCGACGGAGGTCGTGTCGCGGGTGCGGGGTGACGCGGTTGCGGCAGGGGGATGGGTGCTGGAGGTCTTGCGTGGTGCTGCGGTGGTTGCGGCGGAAGAGTGGGCGCTGCCGGAGGTGCGGAGCGACGAGGTTGCGGTTGGGGGATGGGGGGCGGAGGCGTAGCGGGCTGGAGTGGTTGCGGCGGAGGGATGGGAGCCGGGGGTCTTGACGACTGGGGAGGCTGCGGCAGAGGGATGGGCGCCGGCCGTGTTGCGGGCGGGGGTGGTTGCGGCAGTTGGATGGGGGTTGCTGGCCTGACGTTGCTGTGCAGGCGCGAAAGCGGCGCCGGTCCTGGCTGGGGCTGGCGGACGGTCTGCTACCGGGTTCGGGGCGGACTGGGCGGGGGCGGACTGGGCGGGGGCGGACTGGGCGTGGGCGGACTGGGCGTGAGGGGCGCCGGGGACGAGGCTGTCGGCGGGCGGGGTGGTTCCGGGGCTGAAGCGGTCAGGGTGGACGGTTGGGAGCGGGTGCGGAATGGAGGGAATGGCTGCACTGGGATGGGCTGCGATAAAGGCGGCACGGGCCTTTGCTTCGGGCGAGTCAGGGTCGGCGGCGGGATCGTGGAGGCCGGGGAGGCGATCGGCGACGAGGTCTGAGGCGGAGCGGGCGGCGGCTTCCTTCTCGTCGGCTGCGGCCTTGGCGGCGGCGGCGACGGCGGCGGCCTTCTGGGCGGCGGCGCGGGCGGCGACCGAGAGCTCAGCGCCTTTGGCGAGGGCTTGAAGGGTTGCGGGAGGCAGGGTGTTCTGGCTACCGGTGATGATGAGGACCTCTTCAAGCTGGAAGAGGTTGACGGCGGGTTTGATACGGATGGCGGTGTAGGGCTGGTGCTCGGGGTCGGGGCTGATGGACTCGACGGTGCCGACGGGGAGGCCGCGGGGGAAGACCTGGTCGCCGCCGGAGGTGAGGACGGGCTCGCCGGGCTTGATGCGGTCGTCGGGGGTGAGATTGCCGATCTCGACGCGGCCGCCGGTGGTGCCGCGGATGATGGCGCGGACGCGGGTGTTGGCGAGGATGACGCCGGCGCCGGAGGTTGGGTCGTTGATGAGGAGGACCTGGGCGGTGTGCGGCGCGGCCTTATCGAAGACGTCGCGGACCTTGCCGACGATGCCGTCGGGGGTGATGACGGGCATGTCGGCTTTGAGGCCGTCGGCGGCGCCCTTGTCGATGTAGAGGACGCGGGAGAGCTCGGAGCCGCCGGTGCCGATGACCTGTGCGGCGACGGTGGAGCTGATGTAGTGCTGCTGAAAGGCGAGGAGGGCCTGGAGGCGGTGGCCCTGGACGGCGTCTTCGGCGATGGCGGCCTGCTGGATGCGGAGCTGGTCGATCTGGTACTGGAGGTCGCGGTCGTGCTGGCGGACGTCGCGGAGGTCGACGTAGTTGCCCCAGGTGGAGCGGACGGTGTGGCCGATGTTCCAGAAGAGGCGCTCGACGGGGGTGATGAGGGCGACGACACCAGGAGCGGGCGAGGTTGACCTTGGGGCTGTCGGCTGCGCCGGTCTCGATGGGCCGGCGGACCTGGATGGCGAGGCCGATCGTCTGCGCGAGCAGGAGCGCCATCAGGACGAGGGAGTTCTTGAAGCGGAAGAAGAAGGAATCCATGCGGCTCTCGCACTTATTATCCCGCGAGAGGGAGGGTAGCGAGGGTATGCGACTGGGTTCGCGGGCGGTCGGCCCCGAGCGGGTATATCTTAGGCGGATGGCGAGCAGGGTTGTGGGGGGTGGCGCGGTTGGGGTGTGGAGGGGCCGGGAGGAGGTTCGGTGGACGGGACTGGCTGATCGCTTTCATCCTTCTGCTGGCGACGATCCAGTGTGTGCGGGCGGACTTCCTGGTGAACGAGACGTTTCTGGACTGGAGGGAGTATGCGCTGGGGCGGGCTCCGCTGCCGTACCAGGGCCGGGCGGGGATGGTGCCGATCCTGCGGTGGGCGGGCGACAGTGCGAGGATGCGGCAGCTTGCGGAGCGGTACGCGGTGACGGTGACGATCGGGACGCAGCATGGGGAGCGGATCACGGTTGAGAAGTTTACGAGCATGCTGGTGGGGCTCGTGTCGTTGATGGCGATGATGGGGCGATGTTCTGGTGGAGCCGGCGGCGGGGGATCGAGCCGTGGTGGCTGGGCAATGTGCTGGTGCTGGTGATGGTGACGGCGATGTGCGTGATGCGGGCGACGACGAACTACTGGTATCCGTATGACCTGCCGCATGCGGCGCTGTTTGGGGCGGCGGCGTTGTTTGCGCTTGAGGGGCTTTGGGTGCCGATGCTCGTTTGCTTTGCGCTGGATGTGCCGACGCGGGAGACGTCGCTGTTTCTGGTGATCCTGGCGGGGGCGGTGATGTGGGTACGGCAGCGAGGGACGGTTCGGGAGGCTGTGGACGACGCTGCTGCTGAGCGGCGGGATGGCGATGTACTGGGCGGTGGTGCGGTGGGCGATCGGGCGGAGGTACGCGGGCAACCTGGACCTGACGTATTCGCGGATGGGGCAGAACCTCCACGAGATCTTATTTCCGCACCACTGGCCGCAGCTGTTTTCGGCGGGCGGGTTTCTGCTGATCTTTATCTGGCTGGAGCGGCGGCGGTTGGACCTGGAGCAGAGGACGCTGTTGTATGCGTGCCTCCTCTGCTTTCCGATCACGTTGTGGTTCGGGGTGTGGACGGAGTCGCGTGTCTGGCTGGAGTGGACGCTTCCGATGGCGGCGTTCGCGACGGTGGAGGCGGTGGGGTGGATGCGGGGGCGGTTGGTTGACTCCGCAGAGGGTTCGCCCTAGCGGAAGAGGAGCGGGGCGAAGTGGATGAGGTTGTCGCGCCAGACGTAGGAGACGTGGGCTCCGGGGGTTTCGATGGCGGTGACGGGGAGGCCCTGGGATTTGAGGTAGGTGACGAGCTTGCGGTTGGCTTCGATGAGGCCGTCGTCGGTTCCGCAGGCGATCCAGAGGAGGCGGAGGTTGGCGGACTTCGCACGGTCCTGGGCGCCGGTCGCGGGTTAAGGACGGGGAGCTCTTTTGGGAAGTCGAGAAGGTGGACGGCTCCGCTGAAGGAGCCGAAGGAGGCGAACTTGTCGGTGTGGTTGAGGCCGACGGTGATGGTTTCGAGGCCGCCCATGGAGAGGCCGGCGAGGGCGCGGTCTTCGCGCTTGGTTGAGACGTTGTACTCCGCCTCGACGCGGGGGAGGATCTCGGTGAGGAGTGCCTGCGCGAAGAGGTTGGTGTTGCGATCGACGAGGGGCTTCTGCTTCCACATGTCGCCGATGGCGCCGTCGATGAAGCTCATGTCACCGTAGCCGAGGGGCATGACGACGATCATGGGCTTGATCTTGCCCTGGGCGAGGAGGTTGTCGAGGATGATGTCGGCCTGGAGGGTTTGCGGTCCAGGTGTCGACGGTGTTGGACCAGCCGTGGAGGAGGTAGAGGACGGGGTATTTGGTCTTTGCGCGAGGGTCGTAGCCGGGCGGGGTGTAGACGACGTACTGGCTCTCGTTTGAGGGGAGGCCCTGAACGATGGCGGTGGTGTAGCGGTGGCGGTGAAGCTCGCCGTGGGGGACGTTTTGGGTGTCCCAGGGCTGGGGGGTGTCGGCGGGGAGCTCCACCTGGTCGCCGCGGTAGACGAGGTTGGGGGTGATGTGGGTGAGGTTGTTGGGATCGAACTGGGGGCGGCCGTCTACGGTGAAGTTGTAGGAGTAGATCTCGGGGGCGAGGGGCGGGGTGGTGACGGTCCAGAGGCCGTCGGGGCCCTTGGCCATGGGGATGGGCTTGGGGGCGCTGTCGATGTTGAGCTCGACGGCGGTGGCGGCGGGGTCCTGGTAGCGGAAGGTGAGGGTGTGGTCGGGGTTGGCTTCGGAGGAGTTGAAGGGGATGGGCTTTTCGGCGAGGAGGAGGGGGGCGGCGGCGAGGCAGAGGGCGGTGGAGAGAAGGAGGGTACGGCGCATGGAGATGAGTTTAGATGACGGGTGTTGCCGGTTGAAGGAGAGCCGTCGTTTGCTAGCGCAAACGATACCCCACCCTTTCGCGATGAGACGCGAGAGGATGGGGCACCCGAACCGTGGCTGCAAGTGACCTGGGCTAGTTCTGGGGGATGGGGGGCGTTAGTTGGATTGGAAGAGGAGCGGGGCGAAGTGGATGAGGTTGTCGCGCCAGACCAGCCAGGTGTGCATGCCGGGGGTTTCGACGGCGGTGACGGGCATGTTTTTGGATTTGAGGAAGGTGATGAACTTCCGGTTGGGCTCGAGGAGGCGGTCTTCGGTGCCGCAGGCGATCCAGAGGAGTTTGAGGTTGGCGGATTTGGGGTTGAGGTTGGCGAGGCGGGCCTGGTCGATGGCGGCGGCGGCGGAGGAGAGGCCGACGATGTAGGCGAACTTGTCGGTGTTGTTGAGGCCGGTGGAGAGGGACTCGAGGCCGCCCATGGAGAGGCCGGCGATGGCGCGGTCTTCGCGCTTTTTTGAGACGTGGTACTCGGATTCGACGCGGGGGAGGACCTCGGTGAGGAGGGCCTTGGAGTAGAGGTCGGTGTTTTCGGCGACGGCTTCGCGGGAGTTCCAGTTGCTGTGGCCGAGGACGAACTTCATGTTGCCGTAGCCGAGGGGCATGACGACGATCATGGGCTTGATCTTGCCCTGGGCGAGGAGGGAGTCGAGGATGAGGTTGGCCTTGCCGACGACGGTCCAGCCGCTGGCGTCATCGGAGAAGCCGTGGAGGAGGTAGAGGACGGGGTAGTCTTTGCTGGCCTTGGGGTCGTAGCCGGGCGGGGTGTAGACGAAGAAGTCGGACTGGTTCTGGGGGAGGTTGAGCACGACGGAGGTGGTGTAGATGTGGAGGTGGACCTCGCCGTGTGGGACGTCCTGCGCCTCCCACGGCTGGGGGGTGTCGCCGGGGACGTCGAGCATGTTGGAGACGCTGAGGAAGTTGGTGGTGAGGCGATTGTGGTGGGGGTCGAGGCGGTGCTGGCCGTCGACCTCGAAGTGGTAGCCGTAGATCTGGGGGACGAGGGGCTTCGAGGTGGCTGTCCAGGTGCCGTCGGCGGACTTCTCCATGGGGAGGTTGGGGCCTGCGCCTTCGAGGGAGAGCTCGGCCTTGGTGGCGGTGGGGTCCTGGTAGCGGAAGGTGACGGTGTGGTCGGGATTGATGGTGGTGGAGTGGAAGTCTGGTGCGGGGGCCTGGGCGAGAGCGAAGGCGGGGAAGGCGAGCGTGGCGAGGGCGAGGCGAGCGGCAGACGTCATGCGGGCCAGTGTAGACGAGCGGAGCTGTGGCGTGCTCTGGATGTGGACGGGGGCGATAATGGTGGGATGCCGTTACGCTCAGGATTTGTCTCGATTATTGGCCGGCCGAATGCCGGGAAGTCCACGCTGCTGAATGCGCTGCTGGGGCAGAAGCTGGCGATTGTGACGCACAAGCCGCAGACGACGCGGACGCGGATCGTGGGTGTGCTGGAGGTGCCGGCTGGTGAAGAAGGCGAAGGGGGTGGCGGGGCATCCGGCGGCGCAGGTGGTGCTGGTGGATACGCCGGGGGTGCACAAGCCGGAGACGCAGCTGGACCGGCGGATGATGCAGGAGGTGCATGACGCGCTGGAGTCGCGGGACGCGGTGCTCTTCCTGGTGGATGCGACGCATCGGCTGCCGCGAGGCGGAGAAGGCGGTGGTGGCGCGGGTGGGGGAGGACGCGGAGGAGACGGCGGCGCGGGCGGCGGTGGCGGGGAAGAAGTTTACGGCGAGCGAAGCGGGCGGCGAGTGCGCGGGAGGATGACTTCGCGCTGGCAGCTGGTGCGGAAGCTGGAGTGCCCGGTGGTGCTGGTGCTGAACAAGATCGACGCGGTGAAGAAGGAGGAGCTGCTTGCCGCTGATTGCGCACTGGAGCGCGCTGCACACGTTTGTGGACGTGGTGCCTGATCTCGGCGCGGAAGGGGGAGGGGCTGGAGCTGCTGCTCGAGAAGGTGGTGGCGCAGCTGCCGGAGGGGCAGAGGTATTTTCCGCGGGACCAGGTGACGGACCAGCCGGAGCGGTTCCTGGTGGCGGAGCTGATCCGGGAGAAGATTCTGCTGCTGACGGGGGAGGAGGTGCCGTACTCGTCGGCGGTGGTGGTGGAGAAGTGGGAGGATCCGGCGTCGACGAAGCCGCTGCGGGATGGGCGGCTGCCGGTGACGAAGATTGCGGCGGCGATCATTGTGGAGCGTACGGGGCAGAAGGCGATCCTGATCGGCAAGGGCGGGGAGATGCTGAAGCGGATCGGGACGGCGGCGCGGAAGGATATCGAGGGGCTGCTGGGGACGAGGGTTTTTCTGGAGCTGTTTGTGAAGGTGCAGGAGGAGTGGAGGTCGAGCCGGGGGTTTGTGGAGGATCTGGACTGGCGGCGGCAGCTGGAGCAGATTGCGGAGAAGCAGGCGGGGGAGGAGAAGGAGTAGTTCTTAGGGTGTCAGTTGTCAGTTGTCAGGTGGTCAGTTGTCAGTTGCGGGTGACAGTTCTTGAGGAGGGTGTTGTGGGGTTGGGCTGGGCGCATTTGGGGACGTCGGTGGTGGCTTCGTTTCTGGCTTCGATGGTGGAGTGTGTCGAGGCGTTGACGGTGGTGCTGGCGGTGGGGACGGTGCGGGGATGGAGGTCGGCGCTGCTGGGGGCGGGGGCGGCGGTGCTGCTGCTGGCGGCGATTGTGGCGGCGCTGGGGCCGGCGCTGCTGCGGGTTCCGCTGCGGTCGCTGCAGCTTTGGGTGGGGGTGCTGCTGCTGCTGTTCGGGCTGCGGTGGCTGCGGAAGGCGATCCTGCGGTCGGCGGGGTTGATTGCGCTCCATGATGAGGAGGCGGCGTTTGCGAAGAACGAGGCGGCGCTGCGGGTCGGGAGCGGCGGGCGCTGCGGTCGATCGACAAGGTGGGGTTTGGGACGGCGTTCAACATCATGATGCTGGAGGGGACGGAGGTGGTGTTTATCGTGATCGCGATTGGGGCGGGTGGGGCTGGGATGCTGCTGCCGGCGAGCGTTGGAGCGCTGGCGGCGCTGGTGGTGGTGGTGGCGCTTGGGGCTGATGCTGCACCGGCCGCTGGCGCGGGTGCCGGAGAATACGCTGAAGTTCGTGGTGGGGGTGCTGCTGTCGGCGTTTGGGACGTTCTGGGTGGGTGAGGGGCTGGGGGTGCGTGGCCGGGTGAGGACTGGTCGATCCTCGGTCTGCTGGTGGTGTACCTGCTGGTGGCGGTGGCGATGGCCGGGGTGTGCCGGCGGGTGTCGGCGCGACGCTGCGGCTCCTGTGGAGGTGCGGTGATGGGGTGGATGCGGGACGGTGGTGCGGGAGGTGTGGGGGCTGTTTGTGGATGACGGCAGCTTTGCGGTGGCGATTGTGGTGTGGGTGGCGGCTGGTGTGGGTGGCGGTGCGGCGGTTTGGGGTTTCGGGCGAGGTGGGTGCGGGCGTGCTGTTTGCGGGGCTGGGGGTGATTTTGGTGGAGAGCGTGTGGCGGTTTGCGCGGAGGCGGCGGGCGGGCTGACCGTCTTGTTGGGGCGGTGTTGCGTGGGCCGGCTCCGTGCGAGGGTGAGTTGCCGGAGCTCCAAGAGTGAACCATGTTGCTCGCGTGCGCGTACCTGTGCGGCATGGGCGTTTCGGGGTTGAGGCTGCTTGGGGTTGCGGTGGTGCTTGGGGGTGGGTGTGCGATGGCGCACGCGGTGGGTGGCGGGGGTGCGCCTGCGGGTTCTGCGGCTGCGCCGGATTCCCCTGCTGCGCCGATGGCTGATGCGGGTTCGATGACGGCGGAGGGAATCATGGCGCGGGTGGCGGGCAACCAGGATCGGAGCGAGGCGGAACGGGCGCATTACGTGTATGTCCAGCATGCGGATGTGAGCTCGCGCAAGGGCAAGACGGTGATGTGCCAGGAGGTGACGGAGTCGCGGGTGACGCCAACCTCGACCGGGTGGCATGCGGAGCTGCTGACGCTGAAGGGGCGGCTGCTGGTAAAGCACAAGTACGTGACGTATACGGCGTTGAGGCCGGCTGACCACGGCGGCAACACGCATGTGGAGGAACAGGGCGATGGGGTTTCGGTCTCGGTTGGGGACGATGCGACCGACCGCGACCTGGTGGAGAATATGCGGGGGAACCTGACCAGGGACGAAGAGCTCAAAGGACGGGATCGACCGGCGGCTGTTTCCGCTGAGCTCAACGCGCGCAGCGCGACTACGTGTTCCAGCTCGTGGGCCGCGAGCATGTGAACGGGCGGGAGGTGTTTCACATCGAGTTTCGACCGAAGGACAAGGGCGAGTTTGGGTGGAAGGGCGACGCGTTTATCGATACGGAGGCGTATGAGCCGGTGGCGGTGAGCACGGCGATGGCGCGCAAGATTCCGTTTGCGGTGCGGACGCTTCTGGGCACGAGCGTGCCGGGGCTGGGCTTCAGCATTGTGTATGCGCCGCAGCCGGATGGGGTTTGGTTTCCGGTGAGCCTGGGGACGGAGTTCAAGCTCCACGTGCTGTTTTTCTTCAGCCGCGAGATTGTGATCCATGCGGAGAACCGCAGCTTCGAGAAGACGCATGTGCGGTCGGAGATGGTGCCTGTGGCCGGTGCGGCGAAGGCCCCTGAGTAGGCGCGTGGAGGTCCGGGCCAATTCGGAGAGTCCTTAGGCGGCTACTGGGCAACTCGCCAGGGAGAGGTTGTGGACCAGCTCCTCAGCTGACTTGCGGCCCAGTCGTTTGCCTTACCGGTGTGGCAGGAGGTGCATGGGTTGGGGATGCCCGACTGCTCCGTTGCGATGGGTGTGATGAAGCGGAAGGTATGCGCGCTGACGAAGTTGCCCTTGATGGTCTGCTCGATCTCCGGCATATGGCAGGCGACGCATTGGCTGCCGCCGCTGTTCTCCGCGTGATGCGTGTGCTGGCTGACGGTGCCCTTGAGACCGGCGGGGTTTGAGGCTGTGTGGCAGGAGAGGCAGAGCTTGTTGCCGAGGGCGATGAGGTTGGAGGTGTTCTCGTTGCTGTGCACCTGGTGGCAGTCGAAGCAGCGCAGGCTTCGGTGGTACATGTTGCTTTGGACGAAGTCATTGCCCTGCATGCGGTTTTTATGGGCGGTGAGATCGGCGTATTGGAAGAAGCTGGTGGTGCCGGGCTTGAGATCTTCGAGGCGCCAGAAGTCGGCGAGCCGGTCGCCTGGCTGGAAGCCGACGGGCCAATCGTAATACTGCCCTCGGATCGGATTCTGGAGTGGGCCGCCCCTGACTGTGACACTGGATGCAGGTGTCGTTTCCGCGGACAGGGTCGAGGGTCTCCGGGTTGACGATGTTCTTTTTGGTCGGATGCTCGACATGGAGGCTTCCGGGACCGTGACACTTTTCGCAGCCGACGTTCCACTCGGTGACCTGCTTGGTTTCGACGTTGTAGTTGACGGAATGGCAACCATCGCAGGTGGGACCGGTGGGCCGGTCGAAGTTCGTTGGCCCATAGAAGGGCAGCCACCAATCCGTTCCTGCCTCGACGTGGTACGGGAGCCAGCGCGAACCTTTGATGTCCCACTGCGCCGGGAGGGGAAAGTAATCGTCACCTCGGCGGGTGAAGTAGCGCTGCTTCCATCGGCTTCCATAGACAAAGGCGACCTGATCGAGGGTAAAGGGCCGCAGCGGATCGGGCCGGGTGAAATCACCGAGCACAGCTTCGGGATGTTGTTTGGGATCCCGGATGACGTTTGCCATACGCGTCTGTTTCCAGCCGTTGTAGGCCTGGGCGTGGCACGCTTTGCAACTCGCGGATCCGACGAAGTGTGCCTCGGGAACCTGTGCGGAGGAGAACAGCCCTAGCGGGCCGATGCCCACGGTCGCGATCACGACCAGGACGAACGCGAGACCCTTCCGTCGGAACACGTCTCCCTGACGCATCGGGCGCTTTCGCAGCATCTCCTCGTCCTCGGCCGCCGCACGGACCATCCGTCAACCAGGCTTATGACGTTTGTGACCTCCTGACTATAGCCTCCCTCCGGCCTCGGGCGGAGGAATCTTGGACCGGTTCAGCGCCTAGAACCGTGTGTCTCGAATCTGGAGTTCGGGAAGAGTTCGTGAGGGCGTCCGATGCAAAGGTGGAGCGAGTTCAGGAGGGCATCCCTGCGAAGAGCCGGATGGCCCAGCTTTGGATCGCCTCCCACGGGAGCGGGTTGCCCCTGAGACGAGCGTAGGCCGCCTTTCCGGTTGCCGTTCGAGGTCTGTCGGTCTTGCGGCGGTTGTGTTGCGGGTGCGGCTTCAGAGGAGCAGAGGCGAGTTGTTGGGGCGATGGTTGGGTGGGCGTCCAGGGCTTCACGGCTTACCTCGAGGGAGGCGGGGCATGGCTGCGCCCTGCTCACTCGCTTAACGCGTGAGGCGCGGGAGAAGGGGGCCACAGTGCGGCCGAGATTACTGGAGGAGGGAGATGGCGGCGGCGGAGAGGGATTTGACGCCGGTGGCAAGGGTGGGTTCGGGGTCGGGCTCGAAGCGGCTTTGAGCATGGGTGTGTGTGTGTCGCCTCGGTGGGATTGCGTCGAGTTTATAGGACGGGCGGTGGATGTATGTTGCGGGGGGACGAGGGGCGGGGTATGCTTGCGGCCTGCCTATGACTGCCTGAAATCTCCATCGCCCCTATGTGGTGCCCCCGACGCGGTTGATGCGGGGCTGCGCCCTGGTGTGACTTCTAACCGTTGATTCAGGGAGTTCAGGATGATGAAGCAGGAGTTTGAGGACCTCGTCACGCCACGTTTGGCGTTGATTGCGATTACGCGGGAGATGCTCCGATCGGAACGGGCAGGGGATGGGCGGGCCGGGGATGGGCGGCTTGGGGAGCTGATCGGTTGCCGGGTGCCGGCGAATTGGCCGCCGGTGGACTGGGAGCCGCATGTGCTGGACATTCTCGAGGCGCAGTATGCGCGGTGTCCGGAGCAGATGGCGTGGCAGCGGTACGTGGCGGTTCGGGACCCGGATGGGACGCGGACGCTGGTGGGGATGGTGGGGGCGTTCTGGAGGGAGACGGCTCCGTCCGAGTGTGAGATCGGGTACTCGGTGCTGCCACCGTTTGAGGGGCGTGGCCTGGCGACGGAGGCGGCGGGGGCATTGATCGAGTTGATCGCTGCTGATGAGCGGATCCTGAGCGTGGTGGCGCATACGTTTCCGCGGCTGGCGGGATCGGTGCGGGTGATGGAGCGGTGCGGGCTGGTGTTTGAGGGGCCGGGGGAGGAGGTTGGGACGGTGCGGTACCGGCGGTGGTTGCGGGGCTAGGGTGAACGGCGGGACCGTGTTCGCTCGGTCTTGCTGAATGCGATTCTCGCTGCGCTTGGCGAAAGGGCCGAGGGCGGGTGGGCGGGTTGGCGCCCTCTTGGTGGCGGCGGAATGGGGCGGGGGCAAATGCGGGGGTTCTTCCGCTTCGCTCAGAATGACAGGGTTTTGGGGTATGGGTGTAGGAAGGGTGGTTATTCTTTGACGCTTACGCCCAGGGCTTTCATTTTGCGGTAGAGGTGGGAGCGCTCGAGGCCGAGGGATTCGGCGGCGCGGGTGATGTTGCCGTGGTGCTCGTCGATTTTTTTGAGGATGTAGTCGCGTTCGTAGGCTTCGCGGGCTTCGACGAGGGTGGCGGACTCTTCGGGGTGGCTTCCGGGGCGGGTGCGGTGTGGGGCTTCGCTTCCCCTCCCTTCGGAGCGGCTGGAGGTGTCGGTGCCCTTTGCTTCGCTGCGGGCCGTTTCGGCGCTGCCGTTGGCGGCGGTGCGGTGGGTGTCGCGGTGGGTTTCGCGGAAGACGAGCATGGGGAGGTGTTTGCGCTCGATGCGCTGGACCCTGGGGTTGAGGATGAGGACGCGCTCGACGAGGTTGCGGAGCTCGCGGACGTTGCCGGGCCAGTTGTACTGGCGGAGGGCGGAGAGGGCGTCCTCGGTGATGTCGACGTGCTGGCGGCCGTACTGCTTGCCGAACTCGGCGAGGAACTCGCGGACGAGCAGGGGGATGTCCTCCTTGCGGTCGCGGAGGGGCGGGACGTAGAAGGGGATGACGTTGAGGCGGTAGAAGAGGTCTTCGCGGAAGTTGCCGCGGGCGATCTCCTCTTCGAGGTCCTTGTTGGTGGCGGCGATGACGCGGACGTCGACGTGGACGGGGTGGGTGGCGCCGACGGGGAGGAAGCGCTGTTCGTCGAGGGCGCGGAGGACCTTGGCCTGGGTCTTGAGGCTCATGTCGCCGACCTCGTCGAGGAAGAGGGTGCCGCCGTCGGCGCGCTCGAAGGTGCCGCGTTTTTCGGGCGGAGCGGAGGCTCCGGAGGGGGAGGCTCCGTGGCGGTAGCCGAAGAGCTCGGAGTCGATGTAGTCCTCGGGGATGGCGGCGCAGTTGAGCTCGACGAAGGGGCGGTCTTTGCGGAGGGATTCGGCGTGCATGGCGCGGCCGATGAGTTCTTTTCCGGTGCCGGACTCGCCGAAGATGAGGACGCGGCCGTTGGTGGGGGCCATGAGCTTGATCTGCTGGCGGAGGGCCTTGATGGAGATGCTGGTGCCGGTGATGGCGGCGCGGGCGGTGAGCTGGCGGTTGAACTCGGCGTTGTCTTCGCGGAGGCGGCGGGCCTGCATGGCGTTGTGGAGGACGATGAGGGTGCGGTCGAGAGAGAGGGGCTTTTCGAGGAAGTCGTAGGCGCCGAGCTTGGTGGCGCGCACGGCGGCTTCGATCGTCCCGTGGCCGGAGATGATGATGACCTCGGGGATGTTGTCGGGGGGGAGCTGGCGGATGTCGGCGAGGGTGTCGAGGCCGTCGCGGTCGGGGAGCCAGATGTCTAACAGCACCACATCGTACGAGGCGTCTCGGATGAGTTCGAGGGCTTCGGTGGCGGTGGCGGCTGTCGTGACGATGTAGCCCTCTTCGGTGAGGATGGCGGAGAGGGAGTCGCGGATGTCGGCTTCGTCGTCGACGATGAGGACGTGGTTCATGGCTTTCTGATGGTAGCTGACGTAGGGTGGGCTCTCACCATGCGTGGTGGCACGGGAGAAATGCGGGGGTTCTTCCGCTTCGCTCAGAGTGACAGCTTAGAAGGTGGTGGGCGGGGTGAGGCTTCGCGGTGGGATGTTGTTCGGGTTTGCTTGTGAGGACGCAGGTCCTTCGACTGCCAGGATGACAGGCATTTGTGGGTTCTGACGCGGGTCTCGGTGGTGGAATTGCGGGCTGGGCGACGCAGGTCCTTCGACTTCGCTCAGGGTGACAGGTGTCTGGGGGCGAATTTAGGGCTGGGTTAGAGGCGGGGTGGGTTGGGGGATCGGGTTGTGCTGGTGAGGGGGTCGAGGTCGGGGTCGGAGTCGGTGGGGGTGTTGGCGGGGCGGAGTTCTACGATGAAGCGGGCACCGGCGGGGTGGTTTTTTTCGGCGCGGATGGTGCCGCCGTGCTCCTGGATGATCTTGGCGGCGATGGCGAGGCCGAGGCCGGTGCCGCGCTGCTTGGTGGAGAAGTAGGGGAGGAAGAGGCGTTCGCGCATGTCGTCGGTGAGGCCGGCGCCGGTGTCGGCTACGGTGAGTTCGACGAGGCTGGAGTCGAGCAGGCAGGTGGTGATGTGGAGCTCGCGGAGGAGGGAGGTCTGCATGGCCTCGGCGGCGTTGTCGATGAGGTTGGAGAGGGCGCGCTTGAGGGATTCGGGGTCGGCGAGGACGAGCGGGAGGTCCGGGGACATGGCTGCGGACGATGCGGATGTATCTGGAGGCGGCCGGCGAAGAGGGCGAGCGAGTTTTCGACGATGGTGTTGAGGTCGGCGGGGCGGGGCTGGGCGGTGGGGAACTTCGGCGAGGGCGGAGAACTGGTCGACGAGCGAGCGCATGCTTTCGACCGAGGAGGAGATGGTCTCGGAGCAGCGGCGGATGGTGGCGATGGAAGGCGAGTCGAGGCCGTGGTCGGCGAGGGTGGCGGCGAGGCGATCGATGTGGCGGCGGATCTGCTCGGCGGAGAGGGAGATGGGGGTGAGGGGGTTTTTGATCTCGTGGGCGACGCGGCGGGCGACCTCCTTCCAGGCGGACTGCTTCTGGGCGCGGAGGAGTTCGGTGGCGTTTTCAAGGACGAGGACGTAGCCGAGGTGATCGCGGCGCTGCGGTCCGCGCATGCCGGAGGTAGGGGCGCTCTCGAGGAGGGCGACGGTGGCGAGGAGGTTGGTGGTGCCGCCGTTGCCGTTGGTGGCGGGGAGCTCGATCTCGGCGGAGGCGGAGCCCATGCGGTGGGAGCGGCGGATGAGGCGGTCGACGGCTTCGGTGATCTCGGCGGGGAGGACCTGGTCGATGGTGCGGCCGAAGAAGGGCTGCTGGCCGCCGGGGTCCATCATCTCGGAGAGGGCGCGGTTGGTGGGGAGGATGCGGCGGTCAGGGGAGAGGGTGGCGACGCCGTTGGGGATGGTTTCGAGCATGGTTTCGAGCTCGGTGCGGCGGGCTTCGAGGGCGGCGTTGGCGGCGGAGAGCTGGACGTTGGACTCGCCGACGGCGCGGCGGGAGTTTTCGAGATCGGCGGCCATGCGGTTGAAGGAGAGGACGAGCTCGCCGAGCTCTTCGGTGGCGGACGGGGCGACGCGGTGGGCGTAGTCGCCGGCGGCGATGAGGTCCATGGCGTCGGCGAGGGCTTCGACGGGCTTGGTGACCTGCTTTGAGAGATGGAGGGCGAGCCAGGTGCAGGCGAACAGGGCCAGGCCGGTCATCATGAGGAGGAGCAGGGTGTAGAGGTTGCGGATCTGGCGGCGGGAGCGGAAGAGGGTCCAGTAGGCGTCGGTGGAGGCGTGGAGGCGCGCGATGGTGGCGGCCATGCCGAAGGGGACGGGGAGGCCGACGACGACGGTTCCGCCTTCGGGCAGGGCGGCGGTGCCGAGGGCGTAGTCGGAGGAGCCGATCGAGAGGATGGGCTGGTCGTTGCGCTGCGCGGCGGCGAGGATGGCGGCGTCGATGGAGTCCCCGAGGGCGACGTGCGAGGCACGGGGCCGGCGGCTGCGGTGGTGGACGTGTCGTCGGAGAGGTTGTCGGGGGTCTCCGGGATCCAGGTCTTGAGCTCGGTGCCGCCGGGGGAGGACTGCGGCGTCTGGAAGCGGGCGACGGCGCGGCCGTTGCGGTAGATGACGGCGAAGCCGTTCTGGAGGGTGATCTCGTGGCGGCGGAGGACGGCGGTGGTGGTTTCGGGGGCTGGGGAGCGAGCAGGTGAGCGGGGGCTTTTCGTACGGCTTCGCTGGAGAGCGACGGCCGTTGCGAAGTTCCTGCCTGCGGCGGGGGGTGCGGGCTGTTCTGGCTGCGGCGGGGGCGGGGGTGGCCTGGGCGACGGTGCCGGGACGCGGGACCTCGTTGGCGATGGACTCGGCCTCGACGCGGGCGTTGGCGGTGGTGTACTGGGCGAGCTGGAGCGGCCATGCGGTTGGAGTCGTCGCGCATCTGGGTGACGGGCTGCGAGAACCAGCGGTCGACGGCGCGGTTCATGAGCAGGTAGGAGAAGGCGTACATGAAGACGAGGGGGAGGAGCGAGACCAGGACGGCTCCCCAGAGCATGCGGGTGCGGAGGCGTGCGCCGAGGACGCGGGAGCGCTGGTCGGCGTAGATCTTGAAGACGTTGCGGACGAGCAGGATGAGGGCGGTGACGAAGAGGAGGAAGGCGACGGCGGAGAGGGCGGTGAAGACGAAGATCTGGAAGATGCTGGAGGGGTTGAGGAAGTTGAGGCGGAAGGCGTTGAGGGTGGCGAGCGCGGCGAAGAGGAGGAGGAAGGTGGCACCGAGGGCGATGGCGATGAGCTTGCGCCGGTTCGGGGATGGTGTCATGGAGCTGGCTTCCCTCTTCGAGCACCAATGGGAGATCGTGCAGCGATTATAGGGCGCGCAGGCGATGGTTCGGGTCGACCGGGAGGCGATGGGGCGGGCTCATCGTTCGCGGCCGAAGTCAGCGCGGGGGTGCGCTCTCTGCTGACGTTTCTGGCCGGAGGGGCATCGTAGACCTGGGTGGATGCGGGTCAGTTGACGGTCGTCCCTCCACACGCGCTCGCCGAGACTGGTGGGAGTGTCCGTGCAGCGCGTGTAGGAGGGAGGTCGATTTACTGCACGCCGCTCACCGTTTCGCCAAGCGAAGCTGGTTTTCATCTCGGGAGACATCGAGACGATCCTGTTGGGGTTGGCCCCCCCGAAGCAATCTGTGAGGCAAGGAGCGGAACGAAGAACTGTCCGCGATGGCACGACGAGAATTTGTTGGCGAGGAGGGTACCAGGTTGCATCCGCTAAAACGCTTACTGTAGCGTGTGCTGATGCAACAAGGAGACGAGAAGTCCCATCAGGTTTTAGAACTGGCGCACCGCACCACGAGAGGTAGGATGACGAGCTTCAGATGTCTGTGTTCATCGGCGGTAATTCTTTGCCTGGTCCCCGCCGCCGCTGCGGCGGCGGACAACGGGGATCACTGGGTCGGCACCTGGGCCAGTTCGCCGCTGGTGCCGAGCAGCATCATTGAGAACGAAAAGCTCCAGATCGCCGACGAGGGCACGACGCTGCGTGAGGTGGTACGGATTACGCTCGGCGGCAGTATCTTCCGTGTGCGGTTTACGAACGTCTTCGGGACGGCGCCGTTGGTGATCGGTGCGGCGGAGATCGCGCCTACCCTCCACCAGGATGCAATCGCGCCGGGAACGGGGAAGGCGCTGCTCTTCCATCACCAGGGTTCGGTTACCCTCCAGCCGGGCACGCTGGTCTACAGCGACCCCATCGAACTGCCGGCCAAACCGCTTGCGAACCTGACGGTGAGCTTTTTTCTCCCGCGCCTGCCGGGCACGCTGACGGAGCATCAACTGGCGAGCGCGACGAGCTTCCAGGTGATGGGCAATCACGTCGGCGAACCCACGCTAACGGCACCGATAAAGGTGACAAGCTGGGAGTACCTGAACGGGATCGACGTATTGACCTCGGCGAGGGACGGTGCCGTGGTGACGGTGGGCGATTCGATTACGGATGGAGCCTATTCGACGATCGACGGCAATGCGCGCTGGCCTGACATCCTTGCCGGGCGTCTGCAGGCCGATGCGCATCACCGCAATCTGGCGGTGCTGAACGAGGCGATCAGCGGCAACCGCATTCTTCGGGAGGGTGCGGGCCCGAGCGCCCTTGCGCGTTTCGACCGGGACGTTCTGGCCCAGAGCGGCGTGCGGTATCTGCTGATTCTTGAAGGCATCAACGATATCGGCCACAGCAAGCGGGACCCGGAGGATCATACGACCGCAGAGGAACTGATCGGCGCTCTCGACCAGATGATTGTGCGGGCGCACGCGCACGGCATCGTCGTGATCGGCGCAACGTTGACGCCGTTTGGGGGTGCGGGCTCGTACACTGAAGCTGGCGAGGCAATCCGGCAGGCGATCAATACATGGATCCGCAGCAGCGGCAGCTTCGACGGGTTCGTGGACATGGATGCCGCCGTCCGCGATCCGGCGCATCCGGATACGTTTCTTCCGGGCATGGAGCACGGGGACCACCTGCACCCGAACGACGCCGGCTACAAGGCGATGGGTGAAGCGATTCCACTCAAGCTGTTCGATTTGAAGCCGCACACACCGTGACTGGTCGCGGTTCGGGCCTGAAGTACTCGTGGGCTCCCATGCTTAAAACGACCCGAATCCGATAACGGTTGTGAGCGAAAGCAGGGTTGAAGCAGCCTGAGACTGTTCGTGCTACCCACGGTTTGTATGCGCGGCACATCAGAGGGTTGGTCCTCGGGATGCATCCGGTGCTCCTATCCAGGGTGCATCTATCGCACTCCATTTACAGGGGAGTCCCGCGTTGCGATGGAAGAGTTCGGTTCCAACATCGTGTGCTGCCGGTTGAGTTGGACGAAGCGGTCGAACTCGGCCTTGGAAGGGGCGTCCTGCCCGAGGATGTGATAAGCACGACCTAGAAAGTAATGCGCCCGTGCATCAAGAGGGTCCAGCTGCAGGACCTTCCAGTATGCCGTAATCGCGTCGGAGTAGCGAAGGTCCTGGAAGTACATCTGTCCACGTTCGGAGTAGACCTGCGGGTTGCTGGGGTTGATCTGCTCGGCCTCGGTGAGATACACCTCGGCTTCGGCACCTCGATGGTATGTCAACAACATGGCAGCGAGATCCAGTCGAAGCCAATCGAGCCGGGGTCCGTCTCGTAGGTGCTCCTGCTGCATACCACGAACAAACCAATCCTTTGCCTCAGCGGGTTTCTCCTTGACGACATAGGCCAGACCAATTGCGTCGTATGCCTGGATGAAGTTGGGATCTATGGCAAGCGCCTGCTTGAACTCAGCCAAGGAAGGATCGATGGCCTGCCGCATGTAGAGCGTTCTACCAAAATAGTAGTGGGCTGCTGCGTTATTACTATCTGCTTCTGTCGCCATGCGGAACTCGGGCTCTGCCGCACCAAGGTCGTTGGCTACGACGTAGAGCAGGCCCGAGAGAACTCTGACTTCTGCCGTCGCTGGCTGTTGCGCAATAATTCGCTGCACAAGAAAGCGTGACTCCACATACCTGTGCTCATAGAAGAAATTAAGTGCTTGGAGGATTAATAGTTCACTATCCCGTGGTGCGCCAGATAGGAGACGCGCCAGCTCTGCGTCGGCTTCGGAGTAGGCGCGTGCCGCGATGAGTCGCTTCACGGAGTCGCGGGACTGATTGCGCGGTACAAATTCAAGCTGGCCGATAACCTGTGCGTAGCCTAACGGCACGCAGAGGCTGAGCAGAAATATGGAGGCGATCACTCGGCCAATCGATTTCGCCCTCACAGGCGACCTCCAGAATTAAGAGCTACGCACACCATCACAGCACCTGTCGTGATCCATGGCCCTTCATGTGAGATGCGGCCTGCTGACCGGCCACAAGTCGCATCGCATCGCCGACAGCTGCCTAGAACGACAACTTCAGACCGAGCCGGAAGTTGCGCTCCGCGATTTGCCTGCTTCCCGGGTTCGCTGCGTTGATCACGCCGTATCCGCTGTCTGAGACGTTGGTATCGGAAGGATTGCTGAAGTTGGGATGGTTGGTCAGGTTCAGAGCATCTGCTTTTGCTTGAAGCCGGAATCGTTCGTAAACAGTGAAGTTCCGGAACAGGCTCAGGTCAAGATTGCGATAGCCAGGACCGTAGACATTGTTGAAGCTCGAAGTTCCGAACCGCGGAGCGCCCGATCCGATGGTGAGGGTGGGATCGGCGAACGAGCTGCGATCGAAGTAAGGATTCGCTCCATCATGCGCACCGAGGATGCGGACAGGTTTGACGAGGTCGGCCCGTTGCGTGTTGCCGGGTGCGCCCAAAGATGCTCCGTTCGCAGTGACGGAAAAGGGAAAGCCGGTATGGAGCGCCAACAACCCGTTGACCTGCCATCCGCCGACGATCGCTGCGGTAAGACCATCATGAAGAAACATCTTGCCATTCCCGAACGGCAGCTCGTAGATCGCGCTCATGACAAAGTTATGGCGAAGATCGCCGGGCGAGGGGGCGCGGTTCAGCTTGAAATATTGCGGGATGTTGATAGCGGGCCCACCATCTCCGCTTGTGTCACAGCAGATGGCAATCCACTTCGACCAGGTATAAGCGGCATGCAGCTGTAACCCGTGGGTGAATGACTTGTTTATCTGGGCCTGCAGGGAGTTGTAGGTCATAGCTTCGAGCGGACGGATCACCGTCTCCGCCGCGGTAATACCAAGCGTCTTACCAGGTCCGGTAGGCAGGTTGTAGAAGTACTGACCCTGTGCGTTCGCGCCCAGAACCATGCCGGCGTTCGCGTTGAATCGGGAATGCTGATGGATGGTATGAGTTCCCACATAGCCGATCTGCCCGAGCCAGCCGCCTCCAAAGTCACGCTCGGTTGTCAGGTTGAAGGACTCCACATACCCACGCACGAACTTCTGGTCGTTGGTCGTAAACGTAACACCGGCAGGTAGCTGTGCGATGGGGATAGAGCCCACCCCTGCGGGTGCTCCGACCGGCAGCGGAATACCTTGATCGACGGTAGACAGGAACGCATAATCCGACGTCGCACTGTCCTGGTAATTCAGGCGCACCGGGAAGCTATACAGCCCGTCGCGATATTGATTGAGTTGTTCCCGGGATATTCCGAAGCCAGCGCGAATGACACTTTTCTCATTTGGGCGGAAGGCAAGTCCAACACGGGGAGTAAACAGGTTCTTTTCGACACTGATCCCGCAATTCTCGGGCGTCCCTCCCACACCGCAGATGAGGTAGTTATTCGTGGTGAAATCAAACCGCTCGATTCCACGCCCACCACCCCGGTTCGGAACCGGGTAGTACTCGTACCCCGTTCCGTAAGAGAGCGTCAGCGCGCGGTTGAGCTGCCATTGATCCCGGGCGTAAAAGCTGTACTGCAGGGTGTGTAGCGTCACCGTGCCGACGTTCTCGCTGTTGCCTCGATTGTTCACATCTCCGAGCAGAAAGTCCGCGAAGGCGTTGGCCTGCGTGATGGCCGGTCGAGGGTTGGAGACGGTAGATCCGGCCGTTTGACCTCCGTTAAAGCCGAAGTAGGTCGGGTTGTTCTCGAGGTGATTCATATGTTGTTGCGCGATGATTGTTCCGGCCTTGATGTTGTGCGCGCCCTTCGACCAGGAGACATTTCCTGCGTACTGAAAGACCGGATCGTTGTACTCAAGATAGGGGTAAGAGTAGCCGTAGCTTGTATATCCGTTGATATTGAAGTTGGGCAGACCACCGGCCGCCGGCAGATCGCCCAGGTTGACTCCGGGAATCCCAAGCGTGTCGGAACCGACCTTCTCCCCGCTTCGAGGAGGAACAAGAAACTGGTGGGAACGCGTGAAGCCCCAGGAAGCGTCGACCACGAGGCGCGAGGTGACCACGTAGCTCGCCGAGATCGTTGTAGCAAAGGTATCCCCGTATTGCCTGTTCGGATTGCCGCCTCCAAGCAGCTGACCAAGTACCGGGCTCTGTGTCCCGTTGTACGGGTACTGGCTGTAGCGTGCCGCAAGCCGGAGCTTTGACGTAGGCTGCCAGGTGAGCTTGGTGTCGATCTTGTGAAGGTTGTACTGATTCGGCGTCACGACGAAGTAGTTGCTGTTCTCCGATCCAGGAGCCCCAAAGTTCGGCTCGGGAATAAGCGCTACGAGCTTCTGTGTGATGGGATTGAGTTCCCCGATGGGGATCTTATTGCCCGGGAATGGGGTTTGGGAGATGATGTTTCCATTCGCATCCCGCACCGCTTTGCTCGGATCGTAGATGATCGTCGAGGTTCCGCTGAAGTCTCCCGCGCGGATCCCGGTTAGGCCGCCATTTGGACCCGATGTTCCGGTTGGAAGGCTGGCGATATTGCTGTTGCCCTTGATATTCAGATCCCCCTCGTAACTCGCAAAGAAGAACAGCTTCTCTTTGAGAATCGGACCGCCGATGGTTCCACCGAAGTCATTGTCGATCAGCTTCGGGATGCGGGCTGTCTGCGAGAGAAAGTACGGCTTGGCGTTCAGAGCGTTTCCCTGATACAGCTCATATGCAGAACCGTGAAGTGTGTTGGTTCCGCTCTTGATCTGGACGTTTATGGTCGCGCCGCTCGCTAACCCCTGCTCGGCATCCGGGCTGCTCGTCACGACGTTCACCGTTTCGATAGCTTCGGTAGAAGGCACGGCGCTCGAATAAAACTGCACCCATGGATTTACCGCGCTCACGCCGTCGATACGTACGTCCGTGCCGCTATTGCTCGTGCCATTGGCTTCGATAATCATCGAGCGACCCGGATTGTTGGTTCCACCACCCCCGGCGAAGCTGGGGTTTGGAGGATTGACGCCGGGCGCCAACCCAACCAGGCCCTGGTAGGTTCGCGTCGGTTGCGGCAAGTCCTCCAGCTCTTTGGTGGTGACGTTCAGGTGCACATCCGCCTGATCGGTTTGCAGAACTGCCTGATCGCTGCTCACCGAGATGACTTGCTGTTCCGAACCCGCGTTCAACAGGGCGTCGACACGGACCTGAGTATTAAACCCGACCGTGACATCGGGAGCTTTGAACGTGGAAAAGCCCGTCTTGATGACCGAGACGCTGAACTTCCCTGCTTGTAGATTCGGCACGTCGTAATTGCCTGAGCCATTGGTCTGTACGCGTCGCGTAGCGCCCGTATCAAGACTCGTGATTTCGACACTGGCATCTGGAACGACTGCGCCGGTTGCATCGGTCACTACTCCAACCATGCTTCCGTAAAGGACCTGGCCGAAGGCTCCGATCCCTGAAGACGCCAGGAGGGACGCTACGAGGACGAGCTGCAGAGCCTTTGACATCGCGGAATTACCGAGGGTAAGCCGGCGAGCCATGTACTTCAGTGCATTCGACATATGTCTCCTTAGCAGGTCATTACGGGACTTTACCGTCCTAAGACAAGGTTTACTTTAGCGTTGTTCACGGGCAGTCAGATTTATAAACTACTCGTCGGGGGTCGTCAATTTTCTGTCAAAGTGTCTCCGCATTTTTCGAACGGCATCGGGTTAACCGGTCTACAGATGGGTGGGAAGGAGATGGCGATGATGAGGTGCCGAGTTCGACGGCGGGTGCCGCTGCTCGACGCTGGTCGCCGCTGCGAGGAAGGCACAGCCACCGCGACCGACGAGACCCTTTATGTGCACGATCGCATGGCAGCAGGCAAGCCGGGACAGGGCAGGGTGGCAGGCTGAGAGACAACTCGGGCTGGTCCGCACCTCACGTCAGGCAGAGGCGAAGAGCTCGGAGAACGCGGCCTTGGTGCGTTTCTGTGCCGATCAGCGTGGTCGGCGATCGTCGCGAGGTGACTGTCTGCAGAGTTTGCACGTAGAGACCTGGACCGGTTTGTCACGTCTCAGACACTGAAGCTCCTCTGCCTGTCGATGCTTACTCTGCCGACATGGGCAGACCTGCTGAAGCTTTCGCCTGGTGTGGGTTCGAAAGCTGCAGCTCGTGGCCATTCGGGGTGATCTCGAGTTGCTGTCCAGGTTTGAGTTGTACGGGCAGCGTCGTCGCGCCATAACGAACGCGCGCGCTTCTTCCGGCGATGCTGCGGAGCGTAGCGCCCGTCAGCTTGCCACCGCTCCAGGCGAGATCCACCTCAAAGCCGCCGCGTGCGCGTAGGCCCTGTATGGAACCCTGCGGCCAAAGGGAAGGCAGGGCGGGCAGCAGGTCGATGACGTAGCTGTCTTCGACACCGCCCGGCGTATCGGAGTAACGCTGGCTGCTCTGCAGCAGCATCTCGTCGATACCGGAGGTGCCGCCGAAGTTTCCGTCGATCTGAAATGGCGGGTGCGCGTCAAACATGTTGGCGTAAGTGCCTCCGCCTTCGCCGTGGTAGTCCATCGTGGTGCCGCCGGCAAGCCGTAACTGCTGGTTGAGGATCTTGAGCGCATGGTCGCCGTCATGCAGGCGGGCGTATAGATTGATCTTCCAGGCGTTGCTCCAGCCAGTGGCCTCGTCGCCGCGCAGCTCCAGAGACTTCCGTACGGCGTTCGCAAGGGCCGGCGTTGTTTCCGGTGCGATCTGCCATCCGGGGTAGGCGGCGAAGAGATGAGACGTGTGGCGATGGTTCATCTCCGGGGCGTTCAGGTCCCAGTCATGACCCCACTCTTCGAGCTGTCCTGCCTTCCCGATCTCGAGCGGGCGGATCTTTGATTTCGCAAGTTGCAGATCCGCGCGAAAGGTCTTATCGGTTTCAAGAATCTCGCTCGCCGCAATCGTATTGGTAAATAGATCCCAGATGATCTCGCGTTCGACCGCTGAGCCATCCACCACGGACGCCACCACGCCTTTATCCGTGCGGAAGCGGTTCTCTGGCGAGAGCGAGGGCGAGGTGATCAGCTTTCCGTTCGCATCGGGAACAAGGATGCTCCGGTAGAACTCCGCAGCGCCCTTGAGCACGGGGTAATAGGTGCGCAGGAACTCGCGGTCGCGGCTGAAGGCGTAGTGCTCCCAGATGTCCTGCGCGATCCAGCCGCCGCCGCCGAAGAACGGCCCCCAGGGCATACCTTCGCCGGGTGAGGTCCAGCCCCAGGCGTTTGCGGTGTACGCGACGACCCATCCGGGCGCGTTGTAGTAGGCCTGTGCCGTCTTTATGCCGGGCTTGACCAGGCTCGCGTCGAAGCGGATGGCCGGCAGGTGCAGCTCACCCAGGTTCGCGGTCTCTGTGGGCCAGTAGTTCATCTGGTAATTGATGTTTGCCTTGTAGTCGCTCTTCCACGGCAGATCGAGCCCGTCGCCCCAGATGCCCTGCGAGTTCGAGGGCAGCGGGTTGTCAGGCCTGCTCGAGGAGATCAGCAGATAACGGCCCATCTGGTAGTAAAGGATCGCGAGCGAGGGGTCTTGCCTGCCATCGGCGTAGTTTTTGAGGCGAGTATCGGTCTCTTCATTCGAGGCTGCAGTGGCGGGAAGATCGAACCGGACGCGGTGGAAGAAGCTCTGGTACTCGGCGATGTGGCTCGCCCGAAGGGACTCATACCCTTTGCCTGCAGCCGTGTGCATCTGGGCCGAAGCCTTCGCGTGCGGATCTTCGCCCTTGTACGCCTTGTCGTAGTCCAGGACGAAGGACGTCCCCGCGGTGAGCAGGAGGGTAGCCTCGTCCGCGCCTTCGACGACCAGCTTATCCCCATCGGCCTTTACTGAGCCGCCCACGGTACGCACAGTGAGGCGTGCTTCATAGTCCAGATTGCCCGGCCGAGCGGGCTGCGCTGGCCGGGCCGGCCGGCCGGGGAAGCCTTTACGTGGCCCCGTGGTTACGGGCGGAACGGCGGGGCGGGCGGGCTGCTGGGGCATGGTGCTGTCCCCTCGCATCACCAGCGTGTCGTTGCCCTCGGGCGTGGTGATAGCACTGGCTATGCGGCTGAGCCTGACGGTGAAGCTGATCCTGCCGGGGCGATCAGCCGTGAAATGGCTGACGATTGCGTGATCGACCGCGCTTGAAAGCGCTTCGCGGTGGTACTGCACACCATCCGCTTAGAAGTCCACGCCGGTGATGCCGCGATCGAGGTCGAGCCAGCGCAGGTAGTTCGTCACAGGACCAGGGCCGAGCTTGTGATCAAAGGTGAGATCGCCGAGTGTCTGGTAGGAAGGCCAGTACTCGCTGTCGCCGGTGCCGGTCGTGGTCAGATTAGTTTGGACGAGCGCCTGGGCCGTGGTGTAGTCGCCCTTCCGCAGGGCTTCGCGGATTGCGGGCAAGGCCTTGTAGCCGCCCTGCCGGTCCGCGTGCGGCATGGGGCCGCCGGACCACACGGTGATGTCGTTCAGCTGCAAGCGGTCGCTTTCCGGCCCACCAAACATCATGGCACCCAACCGCCCGTTGCCGATGGCGAGAGCATCAGTCCAGAGCTTCGCGGGGCTGCGGTACCACAGCGTCAGCGGTGATTCCTGAACGTTCTGTTTCCCCTGAACTTCGCGCCCCGGAGGAGCTGATTGGGTAAACGCAGCGGAGGTCCCAAGAAGAATCAGGCCGAGAACCGGAAAAGGGCGGAGAAGGAACATCGTGTACTCCTTGGACGAGATCATCCCAGTGCCTTCGTGGGGCAGATGAAGGTCCGCCCCAGAGGAAGCAGGCTTGACAAGCCTGAATTCGCTGAACGAGACCTTATGACTCTGAGACGCTAAAGTAAGCGTAACCTAAGACGATCCGAACTACATTTTTCGAGGAGAGTCCGTGATGCCTACCGCGCGCCTGCTTGCCGTAACCGGTGTCGTGCTCTCGATGGCAGTGCTGCTCGTTAGCAGACCCGCTACTCCTCCCCAGAAGGCTCTGGCTGCTGATGTCCTTGCGCCGACGCCTCCGATGGGCTGGAGCTCTTGGGACTCCTATGGGCCGGCGATCCGTGAAGACGAGGTGAAAGCCAACGCGGATGCCATGGCGGCGAAGTTGAAGCAGTTTGGCTGGGAGTACGTGTCAGGTCAGACTGCGCGTTCACATCCGCCCAGCGATCCCAGGAATTCGTTGGAGATACGCCACGACTGCGCGTTCGCTTTCAAATCGGCGTAGCGGTCCACCGGCGCCGGCCCGGGCGAAAGGCTCAGCACGATGGGCGGCGACCTGCCCACGAGCGATGCGTTCACTTATGAACTGCTGACCAACGCGGAGGTGCAAGCCGTCAACCAACACAGCGAGAACGGCCGGGAAAGCTACCGCGACGGCACAGTTGTCGCCTGGACTGCGGATGAGCCAGGCTCGGGAGCGAAGTATGTGGCCGTCTTCGAGCGCGGCGACAAGGAGGTGACGGTCGATCTGCCGTGGAGCAAGGTGGGGGTGGACTGGAGTTCGCCGGCGGTTCGCGATGTTTGGCAACACAAGGATCAGAAGGGCGTGGCTGCCATGCACATCACCCTTCGGCCGCACGCAAGCGTGCTCTACAAAGTTTCGCGATAGGTCCTATCTCGCTCCCGGCCGAATTGCATTTCAGGTAGCCGGCTGGGGCGAGAGCATGGCTCGTTCGCGATGTCGTTCACCACGTGCTCGCGCCGCTTCCGTCGGGTGGACGCTATAGCTCTGAGTCACGGGGAAGGGACATGGAATCTTAGCCGACGGCGACCATGATCTTGGTGAACTTGCCTGGCGCATCTGACCACTCCGCAAGCACGCCTGCTGCGTCTTCCATGCTTACCACCGCGCTCACCGCTTCTTCGACGGGGAACAGACCGGATTCGAGCATTCGGATCACGTCGCGGAAGTCCTCCGGAAGGGCGTTGCGGCTGCCAAGGATATCCAGCTCCTTCTGCACAAAAAGGCGGGTCTCGTAAGAGACGGGCTCCTTGGCATAGCCGATATAGACCACGCGCCCTGTAAAGCCGACCTCCTCAACCGCAGCACGGAAGGTGGAGGGCAGACCGATGGCTTCGATCATCACGTGGGGTCCCTTGCCGGAGGTGATCTCCTGGAGGCGCGCGTGCAAATCCTCGCGCCCACTATGAACCAGGTATTTCGCTCCTGCTTTAGCAGCGATCGCGAGCTTTGCATCGTCCATGTCGATGGCGATGGTGGTCGCGCCACGAAAGGCCGAGCCGGCGATGGCGCCCAGACCCACGCCGCCGCAGCCGAAGACAGCCACGGTGTCCTGAGCGGTTACACGGCCACGTGCGACCGCGTGGAAGCCAACCGTGAGGGGTTCAACAAGGCAAAGCTCCTTGAGGCTCAGCTTGCCGGTATAGAGCTTTTCCCGCGGCGCGCTGATGTATTCCGTCATGGCACCATCGCGTTGTACGCCCATTGTCTGGTTTCGCTGACACGCGTTAGGGCGGCCGCCTGTGCAGGCGAGGCAGACGCCGCAGCTGGTGTATGGCGACACCGTGACCGCGGTTCCGGCGAGCAGGTCCTCCCCGCCGGAGACAACCTCCGCGGCCACCTCATGGCCAAGAACGCGGGGAAAGGCGACCATGGCGTTGCGGCCACGCCACGTGTTCAGGTCGGTGCCGCAGAAGCCAACGAGCTTTACACGCAATAACGCCTCGCCCTGCACGGGATGGATATCCGGCAGGCTGGCGAGAGTGGCGGTACCTGGAGCTTCCAAACGAAATGCTTTCACGATCCTCCTGAGGGAAGCAACGAGCTTATTGGCCCAGTTTTATCCGAAACGCATAGGCCGGGGCTTCCGCGGGCTGGGCAGGAAGCTTGAGGTGCAGACCGGAGGCATCCTGCCGGAAGTGGATCTTTTCGGTCGAGCCCAGAAGGGCTACGTCCTTTACGGTTGCGGTGGTTGTGGCGGCGGTGCCGAGAGCCACAATGTCGATGTCATCGCCTGCGGGTGGAGCCAGCTCGATAGCGTACAGATCGCTTCCCCTGGTGGTGAAGCGGAAGTCTTTCGCGGTGTAGGACATCGTCTCCGTGTCGTGGAAGGGGCCAGGAACCGGCTGGGTTGGACCCTCGCCATAGATCTTCCAGGGTCGCGTGCCGTAGATCGCCTCGCCGTTTACGCTGAGCCATTGTCCGACCGAGCGCAGGACCTCCTGCACCTCGTTGGGAATGGTCCCATCTGCCCGTGGACCGATGTTGAGAAGCAGGTTGCCGTTCTTGCTCACCACGTCCACCAGCTGGTGAACGATGAAGGCCGGCGACTTGAACGTGTCGTTCTCGATATAACCCCAGCTCTTATTGCTGATCGAGGTGTCGGTCTGCCAATACTCCGGATTGATGTTGGCGAGTTGTCCGCGCTCGAGATCGAGCAGGCCGGAGTGCTTCTCCATGTCGACATGCTTATAGGTGATGATGCCGACGGGGCCGTGCTTCAGGCTCTCGTTGTAATAGAACGAGGCGAACTTCGCGAGGTACGGGCGCACGGAGGCCTGACCGATCCACCAGTCGAAGAAGATCAACTCTGGCTGGTACTTCTCGACGATCTCGGCGTTGCGGGCGACCCAATCGTTCCCGTATGCCGGGCTGAGGTAGGTCCAGTCTGTATCGAGGTCGTTGCCACCGCGCCGTGCATCATCCTGGAGTTGGATCTGTGCGGGCCCGTAGAACGCGGCAAAGCTGGGATCGTTGACGTCGGATGGCTGTTTGCGGCCACCATCAAGAAACCAGTCGTGCTCGATTCGATGTGATGAGGCACCGAGATGCAGGCCTTCGGCGCGCACCGCTTTCGCGAGATCCCCGACCAGATCGCGCTTCGGTCCCATCCTGGCGGCGGTCCAGTCAGACAAGCCGCTGTCGTACATGGCAAAGCCGTCGTGATGCTCGAAGACGGGCACCACGTACTTTGCGCCCGACTGCTTGAACAACTCGGCCCAGGCCTTCGGATCGTAATGCTCGGCCTTGAACATGGGGATGAAGTCTTTGTATCCGAACTTCGTCAGCGCACCGTAGGTCGCGACGTGGTGCTTGTTTATCGGGGAACCTTCGTTGTACATCTCGCGCGGATACCACTCGGAGCCGAAGGCGGGGACCGCGTAAAGACCCCAGTGAATGAAGATGCCGAGCTTCGCGTCTTTGTACCACTCTGGTACCGAGTACTGGGAGAGAGTTATCCAGTCTGGGCGAAAGGCGCCGTCGTGCGCGCCGCGCTCTACGTCCCTGAGCAGAGCCGCTCGAACGTCGTCGTACTTGGCGCTGGCTCGCGTCCACTCGGCGGCGATGTCTTCCGCCTGGCGAGCCTGGGTAGGC
This sequence comes from uncultured Acidobacteriaceae bacterium, assembly GCA_963752655.1. Lineage (GTDB taxonomy): Bacteria > Acidobacteriota > Terriglobia > Terriglobales > Acidobacteriaceae > Edaphobacter. Next base: position 386,302 of record CAVVZK010000005.1, on the reverse strand, counting down.
GCCATGGGACCTCCACTCTGCGCAGACGCAAATGGGGACGAGCACCAGAAGGAAGAGGCAACCACCACGCCAACGAGTAAGTCAGATCGTGCCCAGGTCCGCATCATTTGCATACTTTACACGTTAACTCTTCCGTTGAAGTACCTCGGCAGAGATTATGGGTGGTGATACGTTTTGAGTCGCTGGTTACGGGAACTCAGAGCACGTGAGGACGTTCAGGTTACCTTCCTGCATATCGGCGTAGTCTCCTGGTGCGCTGTATATTTCGAGTCATGGCAACGCGCATGAAGGACATTGCCGATGATCTTGGGCTCTCGGTTGTCACCGTTTCAAAGGTCCTGAGAGATCACCCGGACATTGGCGAGGCAACGCGGGCGCGTGTGCTGCAGCGAGTAAACGAGCTGAACTACCAGCCCAACACCCTCGCGCGGAGCCTGGTAACGGGCCGCAGCTATCTGGTGGGACTGGTGGTGCCAGATCTGATTCACCCTTTTTTTGCGGAGGTCGCCAAGGCTCTCTCGAACGCGATCCGAAGCAAGGGCTACTCGCTGATTGTGTCCTCGTCAGAGGAGGACCAGGAGCTGGAAGGTCGCGAGATCCGGCAGTTGCAGGCGCGACGGCTGGATGCCCTGGTGATTGCGTCAACCTGCACTGATGCGGCGGCTTTCGTCCGAATGGAACAGAGCGATCAACGCTTTGTGTTGATCGACCGCGACATCCCCGGTCTCGCTGCCAACTACGTCGGCATTGACGACGAGGCAGCTGGCCGCATTGCGACCGAGCACCTTATCAATATCGGATGCAAACGCATTGCGCACATCCGTGGCCGGGAAAACAGCACTGGCATTCGGCGGTTCGAGGGGTATCGAAAGGCGCTTCTTGCCCACGGGCTGGAGTACTCGGACGAATACGTCATAAGCCGGTCGACAGTGGATACCCAGAGCACCCGGCAGGGCCGGCAGGCGATGCGCCTTCTGCTGCAGCGCAAGAGCCGGCCCGATGGCGTGTTTTGCTATAACGACCCGCTGGCGATCGGAGCGATGGGCACAATCGTCGAGGCCGGGCTGCGCATCCCGGAGGATATTGCCTTGATTGGCTGCGGCAACCTGCACTACGACAACTCGCTCCGTGTGCCGTTGTCGAGCATCGACCAGCACAGCCAGCAGATCGGGCAGCGTGCGGCCGACCTTGTGTTGTCGATGATTGAGTCGAAGCAGAAGCCCGGGCCCCGCAGCTACATACTGGAGCCTGCGTTGGTGGTGCGAGCGTCCACCCAGCGTAGCGCGAACAGCGACCAGGCCGAGCCTGAAGACAAGCCCGGAAAGGCCGGAGCGATCGTGGCGAGACCGAGGCGCGCCAGGGCCGCGAGGTGACGCACGCGCCCTGTTTTCGGCAGTTCGGTCTCTATTGCGAGAGAAGGATTTCATGAAGCGTCGCAAGTTTCTGGCGGTGAGCGCGCTTGCACCATTGAGCACCCTCGTCCCTCGGTTGTGGGCGCTGAGTTCGCACGCTTCTGTCGAAGTAGACCCAGGTGTGGACGGCCCCCTCATCAGCCCTCATGTGCAGGGGCAGTTTCTTGAACACCTCGGCGGCGTGATTTACGACGGCGTGTGGGTGGGGACGGGCTCTAAGATCGCCAACATCGGTGGCATCCGGAAAGAGTTCGTCGACGACATGAAGCGGATCCGGGTCCCGAACTTCCGCTGGCCGGGCGGTTGCTTCGCCGATGGCTACCACTGGCGCGATGGCATCGGTGCCGCATCGCGGCGGCCGCGCACCTATAACTACTGGCAGGCGAGCGTGCCCAAAGGCACGGACGCTACGGAAACGAATCACTTTGGCATTCATGAGTTCATGCAACTCTGCCGTCTGACGGGCGCGGCGCCCTATCTGGCGGCGAACATGGGCTCCGGTTCGCCGCAGGAGTTCCACGACTGGGTCTCCTACTGCAACGCGCCACAGGGTACCGTTTCGCTGGCGGCCGAGCGCAGGGATAACGGCGACCCGGAGCCGTTCGGTGTGCGTTGGTGGGGTGTAGGCAACGAGTCCTGGGGATGCGGCGGCGATATGACGCCTGCAGAGTACGCTAACTTGTACCGCCGTTTTGCGACGCAGTTCCCCGCGTATGAGCCGAAGCCCTTCCTTGTCGCCGTCGGCCCGCGAGGTCACTCCAAAGACCTGGACCTGGAGTGGACTACCGGTTTTCTTGAAGCGATGAAGGGCCACAAGACGCCCGTCCACGGGCTCTCCATGCACTACTACACTGACTTCCGCAACAGCCCGGAGCGTGTTGGGACGTTTGGCGCTCGCGGCTGGTACGACGTGTTGCGGGAGGGTGCCCGCATCGAAGACGTCATTGAACAGCACTGGGCAGCTGCGGCAGCATTCGATCCCGAACACAAGATGAAGTTTGTGCTCGACGAGTGGGGCGTCTGGTATCGCACCGGAGAGGAGATCGCGCCGGGGTATATTCTGAGCCAACCGCTAACCCTGCGCGACGCCCTGCACACGGCCATAACGCTGGACATTTTCAACCGGCATGCAGCTAAACTCGCCATGTGCAACGTGGCGCAGACGATTAACTGTATTCACTCCCTGATGCTGGCGGAGGGAGACAGGTATGTGCGCACACCGGTCTATCACGTCTTCGCGATGTACGGCAGTCACATGGGTGCGAGAGCTGTGCCGGCTGCTATCCAGTGTGAGGAGCTCACCCCTCCGTCAGCCGACGGCGTTCGGCGAATGCCGGCAGTCTCCGGGTCCGCCTCGATCAGCGGTGAGCGTCTTACCCTGACCCTGACCAATGCTTCACTCGACACGGCCATCTCGACACAGATCCGCCTCAAGAGCGGTGATATCCGTGAAGCAATGGGCACTGTTCTGACGCACCCGAACATGACGGCAGGGAACGCTTTCGATCGCCCCCACGAGGTCGAACCCGCCCCGGCGCGTGTCTTGGTTAGCGGAGGAAGGGCCGAGTTGCTCCTTCCCCCACGGGCTGTTGTTTCCCTGCAGCTGCGGGTGGGCTAAGGAGCAAGCTCAATGGGCCGTCGTCGAGTTTATCGGAGCATCCAGGTGCCAGGTTTGTGTTATCGGGGAGACAAGTGCTCCCCAGCTTGAGACTGCGTCCTAGAGCGGAAGTTGCCGTGGGCCTAGATGATGTCCGGCGCCTATACGTCCGTTCCCTTATTGCCGGAAAATACACTCATGACTTCCGTACGCATTGACAAGTGGCTCTGGGCGGCACGCTTCTTCAAGACCCGCTCGCTGGCCTCGACCGCCTGCGAGCTTGGCCGTGTCGAGTCCAACGGCCAGCGCTCCAAGGCCTCCCGCGATATCAAGGTGGGCGACATGCTCCGTATCAAGAACGAGGCTGGCGAGTTCCTCATCGAGGTGCTCCAACTGACCGAGGTTCGCGGACCCGCAGCCACCGCACAGACCCTCTTCCGCGAGACATCCGAAAGCCGCGAGACGCGCCTCAAGCTGGCCGAAGAGCACAAGCAGCTCCTTCAGGCGGGAGTCCTCACCGAAGGCCGCCCGTCGAAGCACGAGCGCCAGGAGCGCAGCCGCCTTCGAGGCAAGATCCACCGCTTCTGAACATCGCAGCGGCCGACCAAAGCATTACTCGAGTGCCCTCAGGTCGATCGTCCACTCCGAACGATCGTCTTGTCTTCGAAGTACGAGCTGTTGGCCATGTGGCAAGCCGCCGCCGCATGGTGCCCAAACACCACGTCCTCAACCACCGGCTGCCGCGTCCGCACGGATCGGAAGAAGTTCGCCAGGTGCGGCCGCAGATCATCCCAGCTCGCACCATGCCACCGCGCGGTCTCCTCAAGCGGATGCATCTTCAGCATAGGATCGTGCTCCGCATGCCATTGCTTCTCATACTCCGCATGCATCGCGGCGGGGAACCCGTTCAGCCCGTAGTCCGGCGAGTCGTCCACACCCTGCTCCGGCGTGTAGATCACCGTGTTGTCCGTCACCTCGATAATCCCCTTCGGTCCAAGGATCCGCGTCACCTCGGGCGTCCCCGTCCCCAGCGTGAGCCGTACCTGCACGGGCACCTTCCCGTAGCGGAAGGTCGTCGTCTGCACGTCCGGCATATTGCGCCCATCCTTCCACCGGTAGATCCCACCCACTGACGTCGCCTGGTCCGGAATCGCATTGATCCCGGTGATGCACTGCATGCCGCTCAGCAGGTGCACCATCAGGTCGCCCGCCATCCCCGTCCCGTACTCCTTCCAACACCTCCACCGCGCAAACGTCAGCGGATCGAAGTCCTTCTTGGGCGCATTCCCCAGCCACGTCGGCCAGTCCAGCGTCGCTGGCGAAAGATCGAGCGGCGGCGGATACTGCCATGCCCCCCCGGGGCTGTTGCGCCCCAGTGCCAGCTCGACCTGCAGGACCTCGCCGATCGAACCAGCGTCGTACAGCTCCTTGGCCTTGATAAACAGCGGCGAGCTCACCCGCTGCGATCCCACCTGCACAAAGTGCTTCGAGTCTTTGACCGCCGCAACCATCGCCTCACCCTCGGCGATCGTGTGCGACATCGGCTTTTCGCAGTACACATCCTTACCTGCGCGTAGCGCATCGATCGCAATGTGCGCGTGCGAGTGGTCCGGCACCGCGACGATCACCGCCTCAATATTTTTGTCGTCCAGGATCTCCCGGTAGCTGCGTGTCGTCTTGATCTCCGCACCCGCAATCTCCTTCGCCAGCGTGTGCCGCCCGTCATACAGGTCGCACGCAGCCACGCACTGCGCCTGCGGAAGCGTCATCGTGGCGCGCAGAAGCGACGAGCCCTGGATCCCGACGCCGATGCTGGCGAACCGAACCCGGTCCCCGCCACCCGGTGTCCCCGAAGCATCACTCTGGTCCAGCACGTTCGGTCCCACCCGCATGGCGCCGCCCGAAGCCATCGCCGATCTCCCGCCACCGACCAGTGTCGCCATCGCCGTTCCGCTACCCACCTGCAGAAACATTCTGCGCGATACGTCTGCCATCGTCACTCCCCTCGCTTCAGAACCCCTAAACATCAGTAAGTCGAATCTCGTCGTCCCCGGCTCAGACCGAAAGATTCTTCATGTAATCCGCATCGATCTTCAACGACTCGAACGGCGGCATGTCGAACGCCTCCTGCTCCACGAAGTAGTGCTTGATCTGCCCCCGCTTCGTCGCTTCAAAGATCGGCTTGAAGTCCGTCGTTCCCCTTCCAAGCTCCGCCGCAACCGGCTCCGCGCCGGGCTTTCCGCCCGTCTCCGACCGCTTGAAGTCCTTCACGTGGAGCATCGAGATCCGCTCCGGGTACCGCTTCAGATAGGCGACTGGATCCCCGCCGCCCACCGTTACCCAACCGCAGTCCATCTCAAACGTCACCAGCGAAGGATCCGTCAGCTTCAAAAGATGGTCATACGGCACCGCCCCCCCAAGCGCCCCAAACTCCGCCACGTGGTTGTGGTACCCAAACCTCAGCCCGGCCGCCTTCACCGTCGCTCCCGCCCGGTTGAACTGCTCCGCATTCCAGTGCCAGTCGTCCATCGTCAACGCCGTATGTCCGCCATGCGGAGCAGCCGGCGGCGGGTTCTTGAACCCCGGTGACGAGCACACGATGTACTCCGCACCCAGCTCCTTGTGGAAGTCGATGATCTGGCTCAGGCCCTTGTCCAGCTGGCCCCACGGGTAGTGCGCGCTGACGCAGCGCAGGCCCGCACCGGCCATCGCTGTCTTCACATCCTTGGCTGAGTGTCCGAAGAAGCCCGCCGCCTCGACCTCGCTGTACCCGGCCGCCGCAACCTGCTTCAGAGTTCCGTCGAAATCCTTCGGCAGCATCTCTCGAACCGAGTACAGCTGCAGCCCGATCGGCAGACCCCACGGTGAAGCCAGAAGCCGCGTCCCACCGAACAGGACACCACCCGCAACAGACACAGCACCAGACTTCAAAAACTGCCTTCGTGTGGGCACCGACATGAAACCTCCCTATGCAAACGTCCGGCAATCATACGGGAATCTCTGCGCCTCGTCACAGGTCTCGGCCGGTGTGCGCGCTCAATTCCCAACCGCAGCCTCCGGGATGTTCTAATCGGCTGCAGTCCAGATCCGTGGAGGTCACGTGAGCTTCTTCCTGGCCGTCGATGCCGGCGGCACAAAGACCGAGTTTGTCCTCGCCGACGAGTCGCGCGAGCTCGCCCGCCTGCGCACCGGAACCATCAAGCGCATGCGTACCGACGACGCCACGGCCACCCGCAACCTCGATCTCGGCCTCGCAGAACTCACCGCGCGCGCGTCCGTCTCCATGCAGTCCATCACCGCTACCTGCGTCGGCGCCGCCGGCTCCAATGTCCCGCTCGTCGCAAACTGGATGCGGTCCGCCTTCGCCGCGCGCGTCAGCGGCTCCCTCACGCTCGTCGGCGACGTCGACATCGCGCTTGACGCGGCTTTCCACGGCTCACCCGGCGTCGTTGTCATCGCCGGCACCGGGTCGAACGTCGCCGGTCGCAGCCCCGAGGGCAGCGTCATCACGGTCGGCGGCTGGGGCCCCGCACTCTCCGACCAGGCCTCCGGACATCGCGTCGGCCTCCAGGCACTCCGAGCCCTGTTCCTCGCCATCGACCAGGAAAAGCCCACCAGCCTCCTTCAGCCCGTACTCGATCGCTGGCAGCTGCAGGACATCCCCAGCCTCGTCGAGCTCGCGAACCGCCTTCCCGCCCCGGACTTTTCCGAGCTCTCCCCCGTTGTTGTCGCCTGCGCCAGAGGCGGCGACACGGTAGCGATCTCCATCCTCGAAGCGGAAGCCGAGGAGATGGCCAACCTCGTTCAGATCATCGTCAGCCGCCTGCGACGCCTGACCAGCGACCCCGCCTGGCTGCCCGAGGTGGCCTTCTCCGGCAGCATGCTCGAACACGTCCCGCTCCTGCGCGGTCTCCTCGTCGAAGCGCTCCACCGCCATCTCCCCGGCCTCGGGACCCGCGAGGGTGTCGTCGATCCCCTGCTCGGAGCTTTATGGAAGGCCCGACAGGCGGCTCCGTAGACTCGTCTATCCGGAACCATTTACCCCCGGCTCGGCGCCCGCCCCAGCAGCTCCCGCGCAATCACCATCCGCTGGATCTCGCTCGTCCCCTCGCCGATCGTGCACAGCTTCACATCGCGGTAAAACTTCTCCGCCGGATAGTCCTTGATGAACCCGTACCCGCCGTGAATCTGCACCCCCTCATCGCAGATCCGGCATGCCGCCTCGCTCGCATACAGCTTCGCCATGCTCGATTCGAGCGTCACCTTCTTGCCCGCGTCCTTCATCTGCGCCGCCCGCATCGTCAGCAGCCACGCCGCATCCAGCTCCGTCGCCATCGTCCGCCAGCTTGAACTGGATCGCCTGAAACTCCGAGATCGCCTTCCCGAACTGCCGCCGCTCGCTGCGCATACTTCATCGCCGCATCGAGCGCGCCGCGCGCCATCCCCAGGCTCAGCGCCGCAATCGAGATCCGTCCGCCATCCAGCACCCGCATCGCATCCTTGAAGCCCTCGCCCTCCTTGCCGACCAGGTTCTCCGCCGGCACCTCGCAGTCCTCAAAGATCAGCTCCGCCGTATCGCTCGCCCGCAGCCCCAGCTTGTTCTCCTTCTTGCCCGGCCGGAACCCCGTCGTCCCCTTCTCGACCAGGAACGCCCGAGATCCCGCCCCGCGTCCCCTTCTCCCGATCCGTCACCGCCAGCACCAGCGCGCAGTCCGCATACGTCCCGTTGGTGATGAAGGTCTTCGACCCGTTCAGCACCCACTTGTCCCCGCGCCGCACCGCCGTCGTCCGCATCCCGCCCGCATCGCGATCCCGACTCCCGGCTCCGTCAGCCCCCACGCACCCAGCCACTCGCCGCTCGCCAGCTTCGGAATCCACCGCTTCCGCTGCTCGTCGTTGCCCGCCAGCATGATGTGGTTCGTGCACAGCGAATTATGCGACGCCACGATGATCCCCACGCTGCCATCCACCCGGCGACAGCTCCTCGATCGCCAGCACATACTCCACATACCCCATGCCCGACGCCGCCCAGCTCCTCCGGGAAGATCACCCCCATCAGCCCCATCTCGCCCAGCTTCTTCACCACCTCGTGCGGAAACTCGCTCTTCTCGTCCCACTCCATCACGTGCGGCGCGACCTCCCGCTCCGCAAACGCCCGCACCTCCTTCCGCAACTGCTCCTGCTCTTCCGTCAACCCAAACATGCCATGCGCCCGCTCCTATTCACTCTCCTAATACATCTATCACATCACGAATACTCCGGCCCTCTTCAACGCACCGCTCTGGAGAGACTTCATCCACCACGGCCTGTCATTCTGAGCGGGAGCCGAAGGACCCTGCGTCTCCAGCCTCTCATCGCGTGTGACCAAAACTCTGAGCATTAGGTAGTTCGTTCAGACACCAGCGAGGTTCAAGGCCGCCCACTCCCACTCGCCATGCCCGCCGCCGCGCTCGCCCCCGAGCTCACCTTGGGGTAGTACCCCGTCCGCGTCCGCACCTGCAGCCGGCCGAACCCTTTCTCCTTCGCCTCCACATGCACCTGCCGGTACCCGCCCAGCTTCGGGTCCTTGGTCGAGTGGTACGAGATCGTGTACTGCGTCCGGATATCCTGCGCCACCTCCGCCGCGATCGCGTCCACCTCCTTCACCGACCGCGGAAAGTACGCCACACCGCCCGTCTGCTCGCTCAGCGTCTCGAGCACCCGCCGAGCATGCCGCGCCTCGCGCTTATCCGTGTCGTCGCCAAACAGCAGACCCACGCAGTAGATCGTCGGCCCGTCCAGGTCCTGGATCCGGCGGATCGCCTGCTCGAGCGACGCGCTCGACGCATTGTCCTCGCCGTCCGTGATGATCAGCAGCACCTGCTTCGGCCGCTTCGCATTCTTCGACAGGTAATCCGCGCTCGCGACCAGCGCGTCATACATGGCCGTCCCTCCGCTCGACTTGATGTACCCCAGCCCCTGCTGCAGCTTGTTGATATCGCTCGTAAAGTCCTGGTCGATGAAGGCCTCCCACGAGAAGTCGACGAGGAACGCCTCGTCCTCCTGGTTCGAAAGCTTCACCAGATCCAGCGAGGCCTGCTCGACCGCCATCGCGCTTGTCATACATGGACCCCGAGCTGTCGATCAGGATCCCCAGCGAGACCGGCAGATCCTCATGCCGGAAGGACGAGATCGTCTGCGGAACCCCATCCTCATATACATGGAAGGCGTCCTTCTCAAGTGTCTGGATCGCACGCCCGCTGCCGTCGATCGCGGTCGCATTCAGCCGCACCTCGTACGCATCCTGCCGCAGCGTGTACCGCCCACCCTCTCGCTCGATCGTTCCCAAGGGCGCCGCCTGCCGCGCCCCTGCGAGCCGCGACGGCGGGTCCGGATCAGGCGAAGCGACCGGATCGCGATCTACCGTCAGCGATTGCGGATCCGTGCTCCCCTGAGCCTTTGCGCCCTGCGGTGCCGTGCTCACCGGGGGGTCGCCTGCTGGGCCCTTCCCGCGCCTACAAATCCGCCCAGCAACACAGCGAAGGCAAAACCTGGCCCGAACCACCTACTCCGAAGGTGCATAGTACCCCTGGCGATTGTGCACCGTCAGCTGCGGAAGCCCGGGCGGCGGCACCAGTCGCACCTTCAATTTACGCCAGTTCCCGTCATGCTTGATATTCTCCGGCCGGTATCCCACGACGTACTCGTTGCGCAGCTCTGCACTGATCCGGGACGCAATATCGCTCAGCTCCGACACGTCATGCACCCGAAACATCCGCCCCCCGGTCATCTCGCAGATGTCCGTCAGCAGCAGCGGCCCAAGCTGCTCTTCCGTCGTCGGCGCGTACTGGTCGAAGATTCCGATCGAATAGATCTGCAGGTCGCTTTCGCGCACCGCGCGCCGCAGCTCGCCCTCCGTGTACCGGCTCCGATTGTCCCCGCCGTCCGAGATGATCAGCAGCGCCTTGCGGTCATACTTCGCCTGCTTCAGCTTGTCCACGCCCAGGTAAATCGCGTCGATCAGCGCCGTCCGGTTCTGCGGCTTCAGCATCACCATGCGCGCCTCCACGTCATCCACCTCGCTCGTGTAATCCACGATCACGGCCGGCCGGTCGTTGAACCCCACCACGAAAAACTCATCCTGCGGATTCGACGTTCGCAGAAACTCGCTGAGCGCCTTCCGCGCCCGCATGAACTTCGACGACATGCTCCCGCTCAGGTCGAACACGATCCCGATCGTCACCGGCGCATCCTGCGTCGAGAAGCTGCTTGATGCTCTGCCCCTGGTTGTTCTCGAAGATCTGAAAGTTGTCCCGTTCGAGGCCGGTCACCAGCCGGTTCATCGGGTCGGTCACCGTCATCGGCACCAGCACCAGGTTCACGTCCACCCGAATCCGCGCATCCCGCCGCGAGGTCGCATTTGCGGCGACGTTCGCGGCGCCCTCCACGAGCGGCTTCTTCTCCTCCTCCGTCTTCGGCGGTGGCGGCGGTGCCGGCGTGTGCACGTTGCTCAGCGGGTTCTCCTGCGCCCACGCGCCGCCGCTCCCAAGCAAGGCCATCAAGACCAGCAACATCGGCCAGACCGCCCGCCTCCTCACCCCTGCCCCTTTGCCCGTCCGCCTGTGTCTCGCATGTTGACCCTGTGATAATGACCTTGTAATCCTGATCGAAACGACATCCCCTGCTCAACAATCCCGCGACAACACTCGGGAGATGACGTCCTCGACCCGGAAAGAACCGCGTTGAAAACACATGCTCGCCATCCCTCGCCCGCAGACTACACCCTCAACTCCCGATTCCCTCCAACCTTGCGCCGAATCCTTGGCAGGAGCACAACACCTCTCAAAACACTCAGGATCCTGACCCTCGCAGCCGTCGGCATGGCCATCCTTCTCTCGCTTCTGCCCGCCGCCGGACATGACCAGCTCTGGTTCCTGCTCATGGCCGAACGCTGGTTGCACGGAGCCACCCTCTACGGCCCCTACCTCTTTGACTCCAATCCACCCCTCATCGTTTGGCTCTCCGCCATTCCCGTCTCGCTCGGCGAACTCCTCCACCTCCCCGCCACCGCCATCGCAAAGCTCCTCGTGCTCCTCGCCGAGCTCGCCAGCGCCTCCCTCTCCCTGCTCTTCCTCCGCCGCCTGGCTCCCCTCACCCAGGCCCAGCTCGCCTGGCTCACCTTCGCCTTCATCATCATCTTCAACGTCGTCCCGGCCCGCGACCTCGGCCAGCGCGATCACCTCACCGCCATCCTATGTCTCCCCTACATCCTCGCCGCCGCCAATAAGTTCCCGATCCCCAACCATCAGTACCGCGCCGCGCCCCAATCTCGTTCCAGCTATCCTCGCCGGCCTCTTCGCTGCCATCGGCATCTGCCTCAAACCCCATCAAGCCCTGATCCCCCTGGCCGTCGAGCTCACCCTCCTCCTCGCACCCCGTCACAAATCCCTCCCCACCAGCCCACCGCCTCAAACCCGCCACTTCGACCGAAGCGCAGCGCAGCCGTGAAACCCCCGCATCTCCTCCCACCCACCCCCAAACCCTCACCCCACACGGCAGCCGCCTCGCCACCCTCCTCCGCCCCGAACCCGTCGTCATCCTCCTCTCCGGCCTCCTCTTCCTCCTCGCCATCCACACCTTCGCCCCCGCCTACTTCACCGCTCGCCCTCCCCACCCTCCGCGACACCTACTGGGCCATCGGCCACCTCACCCCCCTCCAGCTCCTCGCCGAAGCCCCGCAGCTCCACCTCCTCGGCGCCCTCACCCTCGCCCTCTTCCTCGCAGCCGCACGCCGAAACCAGCCGTCCCCCTTCCGCCCCGCCATCCGCCTCCTCCTCGTCGCCGGCCCCGCCGCCACCCTCGCCTTCTACCTCCAGGGCAACCGGCTGGTACTACCAGCAGCTCCCCGCCATCAGCCTTCTTCGCCTCCGCCCTCGCCCTCCAGCTCCTCGATCTCCCCCAGTCAGCCTCGCTCGAACCGTCTCCCCCCTGGCTCCCCAGGCCGCCGCCGCCCTCAGCCTCCTCGCCCTCGCCCTCACCACCCACTTCACCGGCTACCCCTTCACCGCCAGCCGCGCCTTCAACATCACCTCCCCCGACCCGACCTTTTTCGCGCCTTCCCCCCAACACCCCCGTCGCCATCCTCACCACCTCCGTCGACGACACCATGATGCCCACCGCCCGCTTCCACCTCCTCTGGTCCCAGCGCACCAACAACCTCTGGACCCTCCCCGCCATCCTCCGCTCCGAAGATCCGACCCGGAGCCGCCCCAGACACCGCATCTCCCCAGCCCGCCTCGCCGAGCCCTCGAGCAGCAGCAGCACCATGGATGGTCGAAGACCTCACCCGCTGGCACCCCGACTCATCCTCGTCGCCCGCTGCCAGGATCCCCGAGGTCCACTGCCAGGAGCTCGAAGACCGCCACGACAACCTCCTGGCCTGGTTCCAGCGGGACCCCGCCTTCCGCGACATCTGGACCCACTACCGCTATCTCCGCACCTCCGGCCCCTACGACGCCTACACCCGCGCCACTAAGCCGATCCCGCTCAGCCCCCAAACTTGACCCGCCAACCTCGTATCCCACACCCGAACGTGAATCGATTACCCACCTCAATCAACCCAGAGCCCGCCCGCCAAGCCCACCTAGAGTCACCTCGATGGCCCGCATCTATCCCTTCCGCGCCCTCCGCTACGACACCAGCCGCGTCCACATGGAAGACGTCGTCACCCAGCCCTACGACAAGATCACCCCCGCCATGCAGCAGGCCTACTACGACCGCAGCCCCGTACAACCTCATCCGCGTCATCCTCGGCAAGCACGAGCCCGCGACACCGACGCCTTCGCACCGAGTCCGACGGCGAACTCGCACAACGTCTACACCCGCGCCGCCGAGTCCCTCACGCGACTGGCGCAGCGAAGGCATCCTGCGCGAAGAAGCCGAGCCCGCCCTCTACGGCTACTCCCAGACCTACACCGTCCCCGGCACCGAGCCGAAGTCCGCGAACGCCGCGGCTTCATCGCCCTCGGCCACCTCTACGACTACGCCGACAAGGTCGTCTACCGCCACGAGCAGACCTTCCCCAAGCACAAATCCGACCGCCTCGCCCTCTTCAAAGCCACCCGCGCCTACTGCGAGCAGATCTACATGCTCTACTCCGACCCCGCCTTCACCGCCGAAAAACTCATCTTCGGAGCGGAGCCGCAGCACCGGCCCGCGAGCCCGACACCAACCCGCCCGACCTCGCCATCACCGACGAGTACGACGTCGTCCACCGCGTCTGGACGCTCACCGACCCCACCCTCATCAACCTCATCGTCACCGCCATGGCCGACAAGAAGCTCATCATCGCCGACGGCCACCACCGCTACGAGACCTCCGTCGCCTACGCCAAGCACCGCTCCGCCCAGCTCAACCTCCCCTTCAACCAGCGCGACCCCGACGAGGAATCCCCCTCCGCCCTCGCCGACGACACCGGCCACCCCGCTCCCCACGCCGCCCTTCCCCGAAGCCGCCATGATGATGACCTTCGTCAACATGGACGCCCCCGGCATCACCATCCTCCCCACCCACCGCGTCGTCACCGGCCTCGACAACTTCTCCTCCCCCGACTTCCTCACCCGCGCCTCCGCCCTCTTCACCATCACCGAGCTCCCCGACACCGCCACCCCGAGACCTCCTCCGCACCCTCAACCAGGCCGCCGGCTCCGCCATCCTCGCCGCCACCCCCGACGGCAACTACCTCCTCACCGCCCATCCCCGGCGCCATCGCCCCCCTGCTCTCGGCGCTCCCCACCCGGCAGCGCCAGCTCGACGTCAGCATCCTCCACACCGTCCTTCTCGACCATCTCCTCGGCCTCACCCCCGACCGCATCCGCGACACCGGCAACATCCGCTACATCCGCGACGCCGCCGAAGCCGTCGAGCTCGTCTCAACCGGCGAAGCCAACATCGCCTTCCTCATCAAACCCGTCACCCTCGACCAGCTCAAAGAGATCTCCTTCTCCGGCGAAGTCATGCCCCAGAAATCCACCGACTTCTACCCCAAACTCCTCTCCGGCCTGGCCATCTACGCCCTCGACTAACTGCGAACTGAAGAATCGAGGCTTATTCATGAACCCGAGAGGGCTCGGTGCCTGCCTAGAACCCAATCTGCGGTATGGACGGTTGCGGGGTGGAGTGATAGGTTCGGTGTGTTGATGAGAGTGCGACAACTCCAACGTGCGGCAGCTGCCGGATGTCTGCTCCTGGGTGTGATCCTGGGAACAGGCTTAAGGCTGTGTGCGATGGAGCATGTAACGCTGCAGAACGGGTTTGAGCTGGATTGTGAGCGGCGCGAGATCGTCGGGGAACGGGTGCGGCTATACCTTGTGCCGGAGCTTCCGGGAGCTCAGGACGGCGCGAACTTTATTGAAGTGGCGGCCGATGCCGTGGTGCGGATTGAGCCGATAGCGACACGGGGCACGGCTCAGGTGGTACGAGAGAAGGTAGACCTTCTCTCGTACAAGTATGACAAGGGACGGCATGAGGCCGCAGACGTGTCCAGCCTGATCGAGAAGGGCGCTCCGACCAGGGTCGAGGTAGAGGAGTTGCTGGCGCATGCGGGGGTGGCGCACCGGGTAGATAAGGATCTGCTTGCGAGCGTGGTGCGGGCGGAGAGCGGGGGCCGGGTGATGGCAGTGTCGCGGGTGGGGGCTCGGGGCTTGATGCAGCTGATGCCGACGACCGCGGCGGCGATGGGGGTCAAGGATGCGTTCCAGGCGGACCAGAATATTGATGGTGGATCGGCGTACCTGGACTGGTTGCTGACGCGATACCACGATGACATGGCGCGGGCGCTGGCGGCGTATAACGCGGGTCCGGCGGCAGTGGATCGATACCATGGGGTTCCGCCGTACCGGGAGACGCGAGCGTATGTAGCGCGGGTGATCCGGGAGTTTAACCGGCGCAAACAGGCGGAGATGGTTGCGACGCGTTGAGGGCCGTGGGATCGAAGCGACGAGCGGCCGCGCAGGGGATTGTCAATGAAGGGGCGTAAGGGTTTGGTGTGGCTGCTGGGTGCGGTCGCGCTGGTGGCGGTGGTGGTTCTGTTTCGGCGGGTTCAATTTGACTGGGCTATGTTCTGGAAGCAGGTGCGGCATGTGAGCCTATGGCACACTGCGGCCGGCGTCGCGCTGATCTGGGGAACGTACTGGATCCGATCGGTGCGGTGGGCGGAGTTCTGCCGCGCTGCGGTTTCGACGATGGAGGGCGCGGCGAGGGTACGCGCGAGGGATCTGCTGGGGCCGCAGTTTGTGGGGTTTACGGCGGTGGCGCTGTTTGGGCGGCTGGCGGACCTGGTGCGGCCGTATCTGCTGGCGCGGCGGACGGGGCTCACGGTGAGCTCGCAGGTGGCGGTATACACGGTTGAGCGGATGTTCGATCTGGGGGCCGCGGCCGTGGTGTTTTCGACGGCGCTGGCGCTGAGCCCGGCCAACCTGGAGCATCGGGACAGGTTTGTGCGGGTTGGTGTGGGAAGTTTAGCGGCGACGCTGGTGATTGCGGTGTTTGCGGTGGCGGTGCGGTTGAAGGGGGATGCGGTGGCGGGATGGCTCGGGCGGAGGCTGACGGGCGTATCGCCGAAGCTGGGGAGCGGGGTTGAGGAGAAGATTCTGGGGTTCCGCGAGGGGCTGCGGGCGGTATCGACGCTGCGGGAGTTTGGGGTCGCGCTGGGGCTTTCGCTGGTGATGTGGGTGATGATCGGGGCGGCTTACATGCAGACGGCGGTGGCGTTTGTGGACACCCCGGAGCTGGTGAGCTTGAATTTTTCGCGCACGATGCTGATGGTGGCGGTGAGTCTGGGCGGGTCTCTGGTGCAGCTGCCGGTGCTGGGGTGGTTTACGCAGATCGCGGTGATGGCGACGGCGATGCACGGGTTTTACGGGGCGCCCATTGAGGCGGCGACGGCGTGCGGGGCGATGATGCTGCTGGTGACCACGCTGAGCATTGTGCCGCCGGGGCTGGTGTTCGCGCGGATGGAAGGGGTGAGTTTGAAGACGGTGGCGGGTGAGAGTGGGGCGGCGGCGGTTTAGAGCGGCATGACGATGCGTGCGGGATGGGGACCGCGGATGGGGGTGTACGGAGCGTTGATGGGCGTGACGCTGGTCGCTGGGCTCCTGATGCGGTTTGGGTCGATGGGTCTGCCGGGGTTTGTGGTGAAGTATGGCGGGTCGACCATGTGGGCATTGATGATCTATTGGGTGCTGGCGCTGGTTCTGCGGGGCTCGGGACCTTGGCGGGTGATGGTATTTGCGGGTGTGGTGGCGACGGCGGTTGAGTTCTTGAAGCTGTACCGGACGCCGTGGCTGGATGCGTTTCGGGGGACGCTGCCGGGGATTTTGCTGCTGGGGAGGTACTTTTCCGGGTGGGACATTGTGGCGTATTGGGTGGCGATCGGGCTTGGGGCGGTGGTGGATGCCTCGCTGATAAGAGGAGGTACGCAGGTGCGCTCGGGGGAGATCACAGCTGTTTTCCCCGATCGTTGAAAGGTGGCCCGAACGCGGATGTCTGCGGCGCCGGCGGATCTGCTGGAGGAGCACCCTGGACGGTAGTGGCGGTGGGCACACGGCAGCTGGAAACGGCTGCTGTCCCTGCGCTCGGATCAGGCCAGCGAAGGCAAAGGGCAGGCTTGCCGGCGGGTGGTGCGAGTCTAAAAGGCGGAGGTGGAGGTGTGTCCGGTCGGATCGGGGTGGGTCGTTGGCGCTGGTAGAATCGTGTGTACCCGATGAAGTGTCCTTATTGTGGATTTGCCCAGGATCGAGTTGTGGATTCGCGTGAGAGCAAGGATGCGGATTCGATTCGGCGGCGGCGGGAGTGCGAGGGGTGCAACAAGCGCTTTACGACCTATGAGCGGATCGACGAGATTCCGTACATGGTGGTGAAGAAGGACGGGCGGCGGGAGAAGTTCGACCGGCAGAAGGTGCTGAACGGGCTGCTGCATGCGTGCTCGCGAAGCGGCCGGTGCCGGCGTCGATGCTGGGCGAGATCGTGGATGAGACGGAGGCGTTTGTGGTGGATTCGGCCGGAGCGGGAGCGGTCGACGAGCGAGGTGGGCGAGCTGATCATGGAGCGGCTGAAGGAGATCGATACGGTGGCGTATATCCGGTTTGCGAGTGTGTATCGCGACTTCAAGGATGTGCGTGAGTTCAAGGCGGAGCTGGAAGAGCTGCTGAGCGGGAAAGACGTCGAAGAGGAAGTAGAGGCGGGCTGATGGCGGAGATGATGGCGAAGGCGACGAGCAGCGAAGGCGAGCACGGGGGCGGCGCACAGGATCACGTTGATCCCGGGCGACGGGATCGGGCCGGAGGTTTCGGGCGCGGTGGTGGAGATGCTGGAGGCGGCGGGGAAGGCGACGGGGGTGAGCTTCGACTGGCACCGGCATGACGCGGGCGCGGACGCGTACGAGAAGACGCGGGAGTACATCCCGAAGGCGCTGTATGAGTCGATCGAGCAGAACCGGGTGGCGTTGAAGGGACCGGTGACGACGCCGGTCGGCGGCGGATTTGCGTCGATCAACGTGACGCTGCGGAAGAAGTTCGATCTGTATGCGAACTTCCGGCCGGTGAAGAACCTGCCGGGGCTGCAGACCAAGTATCCGGGGATCGACCTGGTGATTGTGCGGGAGAACACGGAGGATCTGTATGTGGGGCTGAGCAGGAGATTGTGCCGGGCGTGGCGACGGCGCTGAAGGTGACCACGGAGAAGGGCTCGACGCGGATCGCGCGGTTTGCGTTCGAGTATGCGCGCAAGATCGGGCGCAAGAAGATCCATGCGATCCACAAGGCGAACATCATGAAGAAGACGGATGGGCTGTTTCTGGCGTGTGCGCGGAAGGTGGCGGAGGAGTTTCCGGAGATCGCGTATGCGGAGCACATCGTCGACAACACGTGCATGCAGCTGGTGATGAATCCGTGGCAGTACGACGTGCTGCTGACGGAGAACCTGTACGGGGACATTTTGAGCGATCTTTGCAGCGGCCTTGTGGGCGGGCTGGGGCTGGTTCCGGGGGCGAACCTGGGCACGGAGTGCGCGATCTTCGAGGCGGTGCATGGGTCGGCTCCGGACATTGCGGGGAAGGATCTGGCGAATCCGACGGCGCTGCTGCAGAGCGCGGTGCTGATGCTGCGGCATATCGAGGAGATGGCGACGGCGGACCTGGTGCAGACGGGGATCGAAGAGGTGTATCGCGAGGGCAAGACGCTGACGCGGGATGTGGGCGGGAAGGCGGGACGACGGAGTTCAAGGACGCGGTGCTCGAGGCGATGGAAGCCGGAGGCGGCGGCGCATGCGTTAAGGCGACGATGGGCTGCGTGACGGCGGGGGATGCTGCTGACGATGGTGGCGGGGTGCAAGCCGGATGCGACGGCTGCGGAAGGCCGAGGATCTGGATCGGGGGAGCAGACCGGCGGCGCGCGGCTCCGTCACGCAAGGCGGTTGACCCGGCGACTGCGGGTTCGGTGAGCGGGGTGGTGAAGTTTACGGGCAAGGCGCCGGCGCGGGTGAAGATCGACATGACGATGGACCCGGTGTGCGAGATGAAGGCGGGAGACAACTTTTCGGAGCAGTATGTGGTGAAGGATGGCAAGCTCGGCAATGTGTTTGTCACCGTGAAGAGCGGGCCCCCGGCGGCGATGAACGCGGCTGCGACGGGTACAGCGGCTCCCGGTGGTGCTGGATCAGAAGGGCTGCCGGTATACGCCGCATGTGATCGGCGTGATGGAGGGCGGGACGGTGGAGTTTCGGAACTCGGACCCGACGATGCACAACATCCACACGATGCCGGTGGTGGCAGGCAACGAGGTGATCGACGTGTCGCAGGGCCCGAACGGGGAGCCGCAGCGGCGGGTGTTTGCGCAGCCGGAGATGATGCTTCCGGTGCGGTGCAACAACCATCCGTGGATGAATGCGTTTATCAATGTGTCGGCGACGCCGTTCTTTGCGGTCACGGGTGAGGATGGTCGGTTCGAGCTTTCGGGTCTGCCGGCGGGCACATACACGCTGGTGGCGGTGCATGAGAAGTTGGGCGAGCAGACGGCCGAGGTCGAGGTTAAGCCGCATGAGGCGGGAAAGGCCGAGTTCAGCTTTGGCATGAAGTAGAATTCTGGCGAGTCGCCCGAGGCCTGAATACGCGCGCGGCTGGATGTTAGAAGACACAGATTCGAGGACCCATGAACCTGCATTCGTTGACGCTGGTGATTCACTCCCTTCCGCTGTGGTTTCTGGTGTTCTCGCTGTTTCTTCCGCGGGTGGCGCTGGCGGTGGCGTGGCTGCAGGGCGTGCTGGTTCCCTTTCACCTGAACGGGATCGTGCCGCTGGTGATTGCGGTGCTTTTGCCGCGGGTGCTGATCCTGTACATGATCTATGTGGACCAGGGGCTGAGCCTGTGGTTTCTGATTCACCTGGTGGCGGCGCTGCTGGTGTGGGGTGGATCGGGCGGGTACGGCAACCGGCGACGGCGAGCGGCGGGACGACTACTAGGTCCCTTGGTCGAAGCCGCAGGTGAGAATCAGGGCGCGGGTGCTGTCAGGCTGGGGAGCCGTTACCGGAGCTCGCGATAGATTGCCTTGGATTAGCTGAACGAGGCCAGCTCTCTCGCTGATGTGAAGCAAGTGGTAACGATTTTCCCTCTGATTTCGACGTGGGACAGTGTTCCACTGCATCAAGCTCCGGGTGCGTTCCATATTGGGACAGGTAAGGGAGCGCCTGGAGTAGAGTCTGCGACGGTTCGTGTCCTTGGGAGACCTGCTCGGATATGGCCGCTTGAAAAGCCGCGCAGGACCAGCGTTCCTGAGGTTTCGAGATTTTTTCTCGTCGCCGCTGCGGTTTGGTTCTGAACATGCAATATCTTGCAGGCAGAAGCATGCAGTCAAAAGCATTACGCAGAGGTACTACCATGAAAAACCTGATTCTCTCTCTCGCCCTGGCAATCGTCACCCTCTCTCCTCTCGCTCTCCGCGCTGACGCGATCAGCTTGAACCTCTCGACGGGCGCTACCACCGACACGCTGGTCAGCACGCCTATCGTGGATGGCTACCAGTACACCTACGCTCACGAGACCTTCGGCTCGTTCGGGGACGGCAGCTTCCTGAACAGCAGCACATCGGCGATCACGATTACGTACACCGATGTTCTTGGCAAATTGGGTGTGTTGAACGTCAATGATGTGTGCGCGAATGTGGTGATCTTTGGACCCGCGGTTCCATGCCAGAAGTTTGCGCTCTCCTTTACCGACCTCACCCTCGGCAAGCTGTCCGTAGTGGCCGCGGTTGGAACGAACGTCAATATCGCCGGTGACGTCGCGACCATCAACTTCGACGGCAGCGTAGCTGCAGCGTCGGCGACGATCAACGCCACCGGCGGAACCGGCAACAGCCCGGTGCCCGAGCCTGGGACGATCAGCCTGATGGCTACCGGCCTGGTGGGTGCAGCTGGTGCGGTGCGGAGGCGCTTTTTGATGAATTCGTAAGCATCAACGTAGTGCAATAGTGATCTGCGTAGTGTGGGCCGGACGGGCAAATCCCGTCCGGCCCCTTTTCGGCGTGAGCGGGATGCCACGCGGCGGGGTGCCGAACCGGGCGCAGTGCTCGAGATCGGAGGAGAGTATCGCTTTCCCGTGCCGCATGGTCGATGTACCAGGTACGGGGTGTGCCCGGCGCGTCGACGGCTGTTGCTATTCTTGAGGGATATGGAGCGACGGAAGATCGGCATCCTTGGCGCGACCGGCATGGTCGGGCAGAGATTTATCCAGATGTTGCACGGGCACCCGTGGTTTGAGATCGCGTGGCTGGCGGCGAGCGACCGGAGTGCGGGCAAGACGTATGGCGAGGCTTGCCGGTGGAAGCTGGATACGCCGCTGCCCGGGCATATCGCGGCGATGACGATGCAGCCGAATGTGCCGGAGCTGGCGGTAGGGTGAGTTGCCGAAGATTATCTTTGCGGCGCTGGATGCGGAGATTGCGCGGGAGCTGGAGCCGAAGTTTGCGGCGGCGGGGTGCGCGGTGATCTCGAATTCGAGCGCGTTCCGGATGACGCAGGATGTGCCGCTGGTGGTGCCGGAGGTGAATGCGGATCACCTGGAGCTGATCTAGCGGCAGAGCTGGCGGAGGGAGTCCGAGGGGCGGGGCGGGTTCATTGTGACGAACCCGAACTGCTCCGCGATCGGGCTGGTGATGGCGCTGAAGCCGCTCGAGGAGAGGTTCGGGATTGAGAGCGTGTTTGTGTCGACGATGCAGGCGGTGAGTGGCGCCGGGTACCCGGGTGTGGCGTCGCTCGACATCCTGGGGAACGTGGTCCCGTTCATCAAGAACGAAGAGGAGAAGCTGCAGGAGGAGTGCGGCAAGCTGCTGGGGCGGTTTGCCGGAACGCACATTGACCTGCTGGATGCCAAGGTGAGCGCGCACTGCAACCGCGTGGCGGTCGAGGACGGGCATACGGAGTGCGTGTCGATCAAGCTGAAGACGAAGGCGACGCGGGAGGAGATGCTGGCGGCGTGGAGCGAGTTCCGGCCGCTGGCGGGGCAGCACCTGCCGAGCGCGCCGGAGGTTCCGGTCGAGTATGCGGACGCGATCGATCGGCCGCAGCCGCGGCTGGACCGGATGCGCGGGAACGGGATGACGGCGACGGTTGGGCGGCTGCGGGCGTGCACCCTGCTGGACTGGAAGTTTGTGGTGCTCTCGCACAACACGATTCGCGGGGCGGCCGGAGCGGCGGTGCTGAATGCGGAGGTGCTGGCGCGGATGGGCAAGCTCGACAAATTGCGAGCGACCGTTCGCGGGCGCGAGCGAGCCGGGCGGCGGTGGGCGTGTGAGCGGGTCGCGCGCGGATCTGGTGGTGATGAAGTTCGGCGGGACGTCGGTCGAGGATGCGCGGGCGATGGAGCGGACGGCGGCGATCGTCGAGGGCGACGCGAGCGGGTCTGCGGGCGGTGGTCGTGGTCTCGGCGATGGCGAAGGTGACGGACCAGTTGCTGGCGGCGGCGGCTGCGGCGGGACGCGGCGACCGGCTGAGCGCGCTGGCGATTGCGGCGCGGCTGCGGACGCGGCATATCGATACGGCGGCGCAGCTGGTGAGCGGAGCGGCGTTTGCGGGGCTCCATGCGGATGCTGCGGGAGCGAGTTCGATGCGCTGGACGATCTGCTGCGGGGGATTGCGGCGGTGGGCGAGTTGACGCCGCGGACCAACGACCTGGTGGTGAGCTTTGGGGAGCGGATGTCGAGCCGGATGGTGGCGGAGGCGTTCGCGCAGCACGGGCTCGAGGGCGTGCATGTGGATGCGCGCGACCTGCATTATCACGGACGCGAGCTATGGGAAGGCGGTGCCGCAGGAGGCGGCGATCGAGGCGAAGCTGACGGAGCTTGTGCTGCCGCTGCTTGAGGCGGGGAGACGCCGGTGATGGGCGGGTTTATCGGGTCGAACGCAGAGGGGATTACGACGACGCTGGGGCGCGGCGGCAGCGACTACACGGCGGCGCTGGTGGGCGGCGGGCTGCATGCGGGCGCGATCGAGATCTGGACGGATGTGAACGGGATCATGACGACGGATCCGCGGATCTGCCCGGACGCGCTGCGGGTGAAGACGATCAGCTTTGAGGAGGCGGCGGAGCTGGCGTACTTCGGGGCGAAGGTGCTGCATCCGGCGACGATTCTGCCGGCGGTGCAGAAGAGCATTCCGGTGTATGTGCTGAACTCGCCGCGACGCGGCGAACGAGGGCACGAAGATTACGGCGACGGCGCCGCACGTGCAGCGAGCCCGTTCAAGAGCATTGCGGCGAAGAAGCGGCTGACGATCATCGACGTGGTGGCGAGCCGGATGCTGATGTCGCATGGGTATCTGAAGGCGGTGTTCGATGTCTTCGACAAGTACAAGTGCGCGATCGACATGGTGTCGACGAGCGAGGTGAGTATCTCGCTGACGGTGGACTCGAATGAGAAGCTGCCGGAGATCTGCGAGGAGCTGGGGAGGATTGCGGATGTGAAGTACGAGGGGCGGAAGGCGCTGATCTGCCTGGTGGGCGAGGATATTCGTGGGCGCAACGGGATTGCGGGCGAGGTGTTTACGGCGGTGAGCCATGTGAATCTGCGGATGATCTCGCAGGGTGCGAGCGAGATCAATATGAGCTTCATGATCGATGAAGAGGATGTGGAGGAGGCGGTGCGGAGTCTGCACAGGCACTTCTTCGCGGAGCCGGACGAGACGGTGTTCGATGTTGCGGCGCGGGTCGCGGTGGAGTACGCAAGAGCTAAGGAAGGTTGATAGACGATGCGATTGCTGGTGCTGGGACATGGAAAGACGGGCAAGCTGGTGGCGGAGGTCGCGCATGAGCGCGGGCATGGCGTGCATGTGCTGGACGCGAAGGAGAACCGGGATGCGACGGCGCTGACGCCACCGTTTGTGGCGGGGTTCGACGTGGTGATCGACTTCACGACGCCCGAGGCGGTGCTCCAGAACATGCGGGCCTGCCTGGCGACGGGGGCGAGGATGGTGATTGGGACGACGGGCTGGTATGACAAGCTGGCGGACATGCGGGGGCTGGCGGAGCGGAAGGAATGCGGGGCTGCTGTATGGGACGAATTTCTCGGTGGGCGTGCAGCTGATGTTGCAGCTGGCGAAGCAGATGGGCGCGGCGCTGAAGGGTGCGGGGTACGAGTTTTCGATCGAGGAGACGCACCACACGACGAAGCTGGACTCGCCGAGCGGGACGGCGGTCACGCTGGCGAGGTCGTGAAGGCGGCGAGCGGGAGCGAAGGAGGTCGACGATCGCGTCGAAGCGCGAGGGCGAGGCGCGGGCGTGCATGTGCTGGTGGCGAAGAGCGACTCGGAGCGGCTGCTGCTGACGCATGAGTCGGTGACCCGGCGGGGTTTGCGGAGGGTGCGGTGCGGGCGGCGGAGTGGATTTCGACGCGGCGCGGCTGCTATGACTTCAAGGATATCTACACGGGGATGTAGGACGCAGGCGCGCGGAGCGTGCGCTGCGAGAGGAGAGCGGTTATGGGAAGCGGAATGGGTTTGACGGAGATGCTGGTGCAGCGGGCCGAGATTGAGCAGGCGGAGGCGGACGCGATCGAGCTTGGTGCCGAGACGAGCTTCAGCAGGCTGACGTTTGAGGAGAAGCTGGACCGGCTGGCGGAGGTTGCGGTGAAGGTCGGGCTGGGCCTGCGCGACGGGCAGGAGATGCTGATGTCGGCGCCGATCGATGCGCTGCCGCTGGTGCGACGGATTACGGAGCATGCGTACAGGGCGGGGGCGCGGCTGGTGACGACGTTCTACGGGGACGACCCGAGCATTGTGGCGCGGTATGAGCATGCGCCGGATGCGAGCTTCGACTATGCGCCGGTGTGGCTGCAGGACGCGATTGCGACGGCGTTCCGGAGCGGAGCGGCGCGGCTGGCGATTGCGGGGGCGAACCCGGCGCTGCTGGCCGGGCAGGATCCGGCGAAGGTTTCGCGGGCGAATGTGGCGATGTCGAAGGCGTCCAAGCCGGCGATGGAGTTGATTACGCGGCACGAGATCAACTGGACGATCGTGGCGTGTGCGACGCCGGAGTGGGCGAAGCTGGTGTTTCCGGGCGAGCCGGTGGATGCGGCGGTTGCGAAGCTGTGGGAGGCGATCTTCAAGGCTTCGCGGATCGACGGAGATGATCCGGTGGCGCAGTGGAAGGAGCATGGCGCGCGGCTGAAGGCGCGGGTGGATGTGCTGAATGAGAAGCGGTACCACGCGCTGCGGTTTCGATCGGCTGACGGAGGGACGGACCTGACGGTGGGGCTGGCGGACGATCACCTGTGGGCGGGTGGAGGGACGACGGCGGGCAACGGGGTGTACTGCCAGCCGAATATTCCGACCGAGGAGTGCTTTACGACGCCGCACAAGGATCGCGTGGATGGTGTCTGCCGGGCGTCGAAGCCGCTGTCGCACCAGGGGACGCTGATCGAGAATATTTCGGTGCGGTTTGAGGGCGGCAAGATTGTGGAGGCGCATGCGACGGCGGGCGAGGATGTGCTGAACCGGCTGATCTCGACGGACGAGGGTGCGCGGCGGCTGGGCGAGGTGGCGCTGGTGCCGCACTCGTCGCCGATTGCGCAGAGCGGGGTGCTGTTCTGGAACACGCTGTTTGATGAGAATGCGGCGAGCCATATTGCGCTGGGGCAGGCTTACTCGACCTGCCTGAAGGGCGGCGAGAAGATGTCGGAGGAGGAGCTGGCGACGCTGGGCGCGAACTCGAGCCTGATCCATGTGGACTGGATGATTGGGTCGGGCGCGATGGATGTGGATGGGGTTCGTGCGGATGGGACGAGCGAGCCGCTGATGCGTGCGGGGGAGTGGGTCTAGAGTGAGCTGTTCCTGTGCGGTTGCCGCGCAGGCAGCGGTATGTCGTGGTGCGTTCGGTTCTCGTTGAACGGAACCTACGGGCTTGAGGTTCCGGTGGTGATGATGGCGAGTTTGCATGTCCATGTAGCTGGGGCGAGTCCGGTCCAGGTGATTGGAGCTGACTTGACGCATGGAGGCGTGTCGTAAGGCGTAGTGCAGAGAACGGCGGACTCGCTAGCCTCGACGATGCGGGGTGCAGGTGGTGCAGAGCGAGACGGAGCCGATTGCGTGCCGTTGCGCGTAGACTTGCCAGGGACCTTGGTGTGGACGGGACGTGGTGTGGCCGGTGGCGCAGAGCGCGAGCCGAGGACAGAGTGCAGAGCGCTCGTAGACGGAAGCAACGAGACGCGGCGCGTGAACGCGGTCATGTTTTGACATCGAGAGCCCTCCTTTTCGAAGACGATTGTGGCAGAGGCACCGTGAGGCAGGAATTTGTAGCGGTGACGGTGCTTTTTCTTCTGGGAACATGCGCGAGACTTGGGGACGTGGATGTGGGACGGCTTTGGTGACTCCGTTTCGCCGGGACGGGGCGGTGGACGAGCGGCGCTGCGGGGGCTGGTGGAGTGGCAGGTTGCGAGCGGGATCGACTCCTGGTGCCGTGCGGGACGACGGGCGAGGCCCACGCTGACTGAGGCGAGTGGCTGCGGGTGGTGGAGGTGAGTCGAGACGGCGGGGAGCAGGTGCCGGTGTTTGGGGGGTGCACGCATAACTCGACTGCGGAGGCGGTGCTGCGGGCGAAGCGGCTGTGCGGGGTGAAGGGGTTGTCGGGGGTGTTGACGGCGAATCCGTACTACAACCGGCCGGGGCAGGAGGGGCAGTATCAGCACTTCCGGGCGATCGCGGAGGCGGTGACGCTGCCGGTGCTGTTGTACAACATCCCGGGGCGAACGGGGGCGAACCTGGAGCCGGCGACGGTGGTGCGGCTGGCGAAGGTAGACGAACATCATCGGGGTCAAGGAGTCGAGTGGGAGCGTGATGCAGATCACGGAGGTGCTGCAGTCTGTGCCGAAGAGCTTCAAGGTGTTTGCGGGGGATGATGGGATGGCGTTGCCGGTGATTGCGCTGGGGGGTGCGGGCCTGGTTTCGGTGGCTTCGAATGCGATGCCGGCGCAGATGGGCGGGATGGTGCGGGCGGCGCTGGCGGGTCGATGGGCGGAGGCGCAGGAGACCAACCTTCGACTTTTCCGGTTGATGCAGGCGCACTTTGCGGAGACGAGTCCGGCGCCGATAAAGGCGGTGCTCGCGATGCTGGGGCATGGAGAGGATGTGCTGCGGCTGCCGATGGTGCCGGTGAGCGACGGGCTGCGGAGGCGGCTGGAGGAGTTGGTGGGGGAGCTTGGGTTGCGGTCTGGGGAATGAGGCGCGCTTTGCGAGAACGGTGATTGAGCGGCGTTCTTGGTCTGCTTTGAGACGTCAGTCGTGTGGAGCGGCTTCTGGTGATGTTGTGGAGGTCAGGTTCATGGTTCTTTCCTGGCTCGGAATAACAGCGCGGAAAGATGATGGCTTGAGAGAATCGATGGAGGAAGGCAAGGGGAGACGTTTTGAACGAGTTGCAGGCGGCGATTGAGGAGTGGTTTGGGCGGGGTACGGAGGCGGTGGGGAATGCCGAGGCGATGCGGGCGTTTGAGGAGTTGCGTGGGGCGCTTGAGCGCGGGGAGGTGCGGGCAGCGGAGCCGGACGCTTCCCTGCCGATGGGATGGCGGGTGAATGCGTGGGTGAAGCGCGGGATCCTGCTGGGGTTTCGGCTGGGCGAGACGGTGGCGATGGGTGGGTCGGACGGCGGCCTGGCGTTTGTGGACAAGTCGACGTTTCGGGCGCGGCGGTTTCCGGCGGAGGATGGGGTGCGGGTGGTGCCGGGCGGATCCTCGGTGCGATCGGGGGCGTATGTGGCGCGTGGGGTGATCATGGCTCCGCCATCGTTTGTGAACGTGGGGGCGTATGTGGATGAGGGGACGATGGTGGACTCGCATGCGCTGGTGGGGAGCTGTGCGCAGATCGGGAGGCGGGTGCACCTGAGTGCGGCGGCGCAGATCGGGGGCGTGCTCGAGCCGGTGAATGCGAGCCCGGTGATTATCGAGGATGATGTGCTGGTGGGTGGGAATACGGGGGTGTACGAGGGGACGATCGTGCGTCGGCGGGCGGTGCTGGCGGCGGGGACGATTCTGACGCGGGGGACGCCGGTGTATGACCTGGTGCGGGGCGAGGTGTACAAGGCCGCGGCGGAGATGCCGCTGGTGATCCCCGAGGGAGCGGTGGTGGTGCCGGGGTCGAGGGCGATTGCGAAGGGCAAGGGACTGGAGTGGGGGTTGAGCGTGGCGACGCCGGTGATTGTGAAGTACAGGGATGAGAAGACGGAGCTGTCGCTGGCGCTTGAGGATCTGCTGCGTTAGGCTTCTGGGCAATCGACCTATGGAGATGCTGCAGGAGCACATTGCTCGGAGATGGATTTCGCCTGCGTGGGACAGCGATGTCGCGTGTGGATGGGTTCAGCGACGTGGTGTTCGGGTTTGCGCTGACGCTGCTGGTGGTGTCGCTCGAGGTCCCGAAGACGTATGAGGAGCTTCACGCGATGCTGGGCGGATTTATCCCGTTTGCGGTGAGCTTCATCTTTCTGCTGATGATCTGGTATGCGCACTTCCAGTTCTTCCGCAGGTACGGGCTCCATGACTTCGTGACGATCGTGTTGAACGCGACGCTTTTGTTTGTGGTGCTGTTCTATGTCTATCCGCTGAAGTTTCTTTTCAGCCTGATGGTGAGCGGGAACCAGGCACAGCGGATCGGGGATTCGGAGCTTCCGGAGCTGATGCTGCTGTACGGGAGCGGATTTACGGCGATCTACCTCCTGCTTGCGGCGCTTTACTGGAATGCGTGGCGGCAGCGGGACGAGCTGGCGCTAAGCCCGCTTGAGCGGATGTTGACGAAGGGGTATGTGCTCGATAATGCGGCGCAGGCCGGGGTGGGCGTGCTGGCGTGTGCGCTGGCGGTGCTTCTGCCGACGTCGAAGGCGGGCCTGTCGGGGTTTGCGTATTTCCTGATCGCGGTCACAAAGACGTTGACGGGGACGATTATGGGCCGGAAGGCACGGGCGGTGAAGGCGGCCACGGAGAGCCAGATTCCCGTGGTGCAGGCGGCGGCGGAGTGAAGCTCCGTGTAACATTGAGGGTTGATGGCTAACGATAAATTGAAGTTGATTCCGCTGGGTGGGCTTGGCGAGTTCGGTATGAACTGCATGGCGATCCAGTGGCAGGATGACATTATTGTCATCGACGCAGGTTTGATGTTTCCGGAAGAAGAGCTGCTTGGGGTGGACATTGTTGTCCCGAACATCAGCTACCTGATCGAGAACCGGAGCAAGGTAAAGGCGATTCTGCTGACGCACGGGCACGAGGACCACATTGGCGGGCTGCCGTGGATCCTGTCGGAGCTGAACGTTCCGGTGTATGGGACGGAGTTCACGCTGGCGTATGTGGAGGGCAAGCTCGAGGAGCATCGGCTGCTGGATGATGCGGACCTGATCGAGATGCTTCCGGGGCGACGGTTCACGATCGGGCCGTTCTCGGTGATGCCGATCCGGGTGACGCACTCGCTGGTGGATTGCGTGGCGCTGGCGATCCATACGCCGGTGGGCGTGGTGCTGCATACGGGCGACTTCAAGATCGATCTTTCGCCGCCCGATGGGAAGCCGTTCGATCTGCAGAGCGTTCGCGGAGCTGGGCAAGCAGGGCGTGCTGGCGCTGCTGCAGGACTCGACGAACGTGGATCGCAAGGGGTATACGCCGGGCGAGACGGCGGTGCGGCCGGCGCTGGACGAGGTCTTTTCGCGGACGAAGAAGAAGCTGTTCTTTTCCTGCTTCTCGTCGTCGATTCACCGGATTCGGATTGCGATGGAGCTGGCGCATAAGCATGGGCGCAAGGTTGCGATCATTGGGCGGTCGATGGATAACTCGACCGAGATCGCGCAGGACCTGGGATATCTCGACCTGCCGCAGGGGCTGGTGATCAATCCGGGGCAGATGCGGGACTTCCCTGCCGACAAGCTGATGATCCTGATCAGCGGGACGCAGGGCGAGCCGATGAGCGCGCTGAGCCGGGCGGCGGTGAACACGCACAAGTTCGCGAAGATCGATGCGGGCGACACGGTGGTTCTGAGCTCGCGCATTATTCCGGGAAACGAGAAGGCGATCTACCGGGTGATCGATCACCTGGAGCGGCGCGATGCGAAGGTGATCTACGACGACGGCACGAACGGCCTGATCCACGTGAGTGGGCATGGAAGCCAGGAGGAGCTGCGGCTGATGATCAACCTGGTGCGGCCGAAGTTCTTCATCCCGGTGCATGGGGATTATCGCCACCTGAAGCGGCATGCGGAGCTGGCTGGATCGCTCGGGATTGTCGAAAAGACGTTTCTGCTTGAGGACGGCGACGTGCTCGAGATGAACCGGGACAAGGCAGCGAAGACGGGCAAGGTCACGGTTGGGCGGATCTGCATTGATTCGGGCGGATCGGCGAGTGACGTGGTCGAGGAGCTGGTGATCAAGGATCGCAAGCACCTGAGCGAGGACGGCTTTGTGATGCCGATCATCGCGATCGACAAGCACTCGGGCAAGCTCGAGAGCGAACCGGAGATTGTGACGCGCGGGTTTGCTGCCGAGGATCCGCAGACGGTTGCGGATGTGCGGCTGGTGGTGCAGCGGGTGCTTGATCAATCCAGTGCGGAGGAGCGCGCGGACTATGGCGTGGTGAAGGAGAAGATCCGCACCGAGCTGAAGCGCACGATCCAGAAGAGCACCGGGCGGCGACCGCTGATTATGCCGGTGATCCTGGAGCTGTAAGAGGCTGAGTGAGGCATGCGGGACAATGTGCGGGGGCGCCTCCAATCGGGGGCGCCCCCGTGGCAATTGTGGGGAAAGGGTGGAGCGATGGGCGAGTTTGTCACGAT
Organism: uncultured Acidobacteriaceae bacterium; assembly: GCA_963752655.1. Lineage (GTDB taxonomy): Bacteria > Acidobacteriota > Terriglobia > Terriglobales > Acidobacteriaceae > Edaphobacter. Next base: position 355,974 of record CAVVZK010000005.1, on the reverse strand, counting down.
GGAGGAGATCCGGGCGGCGCAGCGGCTGATCGCGGGCGTGGCGGTGCGGACGCCGCTGGTGCGCGTGGATCCGGAGCGGCTGCGGGCGGCTGGATTTGCGGTGCCGGAGTTTGAGCTGTACCTGAAGGACGAGAGCGCGCAGCCGATTGGGAGCTTCAAGCTGCGGGGCGCGTACAACATGGTGGCGCAGATGTCGGAGGCGGAACGGGCGCCGGGGGTGATTACCTACTCGAGTGGGAACCATGCGCAGGGGGTGGCGTATGCGGCGCGCGCGGTGGGGGTGAAGGCGGTGATCGTGATGCCGGGCAATGCGCCGGAGGTGAAGAAGGTTGCGACGGCGGCCCTGGGCGCGGAGATCGTGATGGTGGGGAATGCGTCTTCGGAGCGGAAGGCAAAGGCGGAGGAGCTTTCGGAGCGGTTCGGGTATGCGGTGGTGCCACCGTATGACGATCTTCGGATCATCGCGGGGCAGGCGACGTGCGGGCTCGAGATTGTGGAGCAGATGCCGGACGTAGACCTGGTGCTGTCTCCGGTGAGCGGCGGTGGGCTGCTGAGCGGGGTTGCGACGGCGGTGAAGCTGGCGAGCGCGGAGGGGCTGGCGAGCAAAGAGGTGCAGGTTTGGGGGTGCGAGCCGGAGCTGGCGGCCGATGCCAAGGAGAGCTTTACGACGAGGACGCTGGTGGAGTGGCCGGCGGAGAAGACGTCGAGGACGATTGGGGATGGGCTGCGGACGCAGAGCCTGGGAGCGCTGAACTTCGAGCATGTGCTGCGGTTTGTGGACGGGATCGTGACGGTTTCGGAGGAGGAGATCTATCGCGGCGATGCGGGTGGTGATGGGGGCGACGGATCTGGTTGCGGAGCCGAGCGGTGCGGTGACGCTGGCGGCGGCGTTGTTTGGCGCGGAGCAGGCCTGCCGAGGGCGAAGAAGGTGGTGGCGGTGATGAGCGGCGGGAACATCGATCCGGCGTTGAAGAAGCGGATGCTGGCGGAGCTCTGATCCTTGGCTCCGGGGCGAGGCTTGCCATGTGGTTGAGTTGGTGAGCGTCGAGCGACACGAGGCGTGGGGACTCGAACTCACGCTTTTGTAGGTGGTGGGGTCTAATAAGAGCCATGTTCGGTTCGCGTCGTTCCCTGCCCCTATCGCTTCCACACGCTGTTCGATCGTTCTCCCAGGTGATGCTTGGGTCTGCGCTGCTGATGCTCTGGCCTGGTGGGCTCGGAGCACAGACGCAGAATGCGAAGGCGGGGTACGACAAGGCGGCTCGTGCGACGCTGCTCCATGATGCCAATGTTTATCTCGCGGCCGATGCGGAGTCGCAGAAGGTGTCGGAGGTGACACCGGGGCATGAGGTGGTGGTGACGGAGCGGAGCGGGCCGTGGGTGAAGGTGTTTGCGAATACCGATGTGCAGGACGACTCCGAGGACCAGCCGGATTTCGGTGGCGATGACAAGGTGACACCGGCTTCGGGGTGGATTCGGGATAAGGGTGTGATCTCGCCTTCGACGCCGAACGGGGACGTGCTGCTGTATGGGGCGGCGGCGGAGATGGAGGACCAGGCGTCGCAGCCGCATGCGCCGAAGGGAGCGGCGGCGGGGGCGCACCTGCTGTACCGGCGGGTGGCGGAGTACTTCCCGCAGTCGACGCTGGCGCCCGAGGCGGCGTGGAGGGCGGCGGATGTTCGGTGGCAGATCGAGAAGCGGGATGTGAGTTCCCTGCCGAGTGCGAAGGAGCAGGAGGCATACCTTCGGCCGCAGATCTTCGAGGGGGAGATGAAGAAGGTGATGAAGCTCTACCCGGGGACGAAGTTTGCGGCGATGGCGGCGTACGAGATGATCGACAACAAGCTGTGCGGGGACTGGCAGGGGCTGCCGAAGTGTCCGGAGATGGAGGCGGGCCTGTATGAGAAGTACGCGAAGCAGTATCCGGACAGTCCGAAGGCGGCGGAGGCGCTGTATAACGCGGCGTATCGGGAGGGCGTGGTGGTGACGATGTACGAGGTGGACGGGAACAAGAAGCGGGCGGAGCAGGCGGCGGCGAAGACGCAGGGGCTGGCGGCGGAGGTGCGGGCGCGGTTTCCGGGGAGCGACTTCGGGGCGCGGGCGCAGAGTGTGGCGTACCGGGTGGAGCAGGGTATCGCGGTGTATGGGAGCGACCGGGACTAGAGGCGCTTCGGGGTCGGGAGCGGAGGTGGGCGGGTTCATGCTCTCTTGAGAGGTGGGCGTTACCATGGGAGCTATGCCGATTTTGAAGGTGATTGTTCTTGCTATTGTGCAGGGGCTGGCGGAGTTGCTGCCGGTTTCGAGTTCTGCGCATGTGGTGGTGGCGGAGAAGCTGATGGGGCTGGACCCTACGTCTCCGGCGATGACGCTGCTCCTGGTGATGCTGCATACGGGCACGATGTTTGCGGTTATCGCGTACTTCTGGAAGACGTGGCGGCGGACTTACTTCGCGAACGCAGATGCGTTCAAGCGGTTTGCTGATCCGGGTGATCTGGGCGACGCTGCTGACGGGCGTGATCGGCGAGGTGCTGATCAAGGTGATCGAGAAGACGGTGTTCCGGGGCGCTTCGAAATCGGAGATCGAGCTGCTGTTCGGGCGGCTGGATCTGATTGCGCCGGCGCTGCTGGGGGCGGGGGTGCTGATCCTGATTGCGGGTCTGCGGGAGCGCGGGCGGGTTCGGGCGACGGCGATTGCGGATGACTTTCGGACGACGGTGACGATGCGAGAGGCGGGCATCATGGGGGCGGTGCAGGGGCTGGCGCTTCCCTTCCGCGGGTTCTCGCGGTCGGGGTCCACGATCTCGGCGGGGATGCTGGCGGGTGCGGCGCGGGAGCGCGCGGAGAGGTTCTCGTTTGCGCTGGCGGTCGTGCTGACTCCGCCGGTGGTTTTGCGGGAGCTCTTGCGGCTCCTGAAGGCTTCGCACGAGGCTGCGGCAACCGGTGTGCCGCTCGATCTGCATGGGACGCTGCTGGTCAGCCTCCTGGGGGCGGTGTTCGCGTTTCTGGCCGGGCTCCTGGCGCTGCGGTGGTTGAGCAGCTGGCTCGAGGCGGGCAGGTGGTACCTGTTCGGGATCTACTGCATCCTGGCTTCGGCCGTGGTGTTTTACCTTCACCATGCGGGGTACTGACGCGGGTACCCTCCCCCCCGGTACTTCTGAGCTAAAGTCTTCGAACGAATTGGCTTAAGGAGGGGGTACTACCCTCCTTAAGTGATTGCAGCGAACACAGAAAGGCCCGGCTGGTTGCCGGGCCTTTCTGTGTTTTGTCTCTATTTCCTAGTGTACCGGGTCGAGATGGGTAGTTGCGCCACCAAGGTCGCGTTTTGTGGGGTCGCGTTTGTGTAGAGCCAGGCCCAGTAGATGAGCGGGAGCTGGAGGGGGAGGCGGAGCCAGGCGGCCCAGAGGGGGACGGTGGGGAATCGTGCGTGCTCGGCGACCATGGTGATGTTGGCGGGCATGACAGCGACGAGGAGGGCTATAAGGCCCCAGGCGGCTGGGCGGCGTGTCTGTGGAATGAGGACGCCGAGCCCGCCGAGGATCTCGGCGCCGCCGCTGATGAGGACGAGTTCACGGTGCGCGGGGAGGTAGGACGGGACGATGTTCTCGTAGGTGCGGGTGATGAAGAAGTGGAGGGTGCCGGCGCCGATGTAGAGGGCGCCCATGATGAGTTGGCTGAGTCGCAATCTTGGCTCTCCCGGGGTGGATGCTTGATCGTACTGCTTCCGGCTGGAGCGGGGTGCAGTTGGGCGCTAGATCTGCGGTAGAGAAGCGGGTTCTTCGCTTCGCTCAGAATGACAACCAAGAAAATGGGCCGAGGCAGGCGGCAGTGCGGGGGCAGGAAGGCAGTTCAGCGGCGAGTCCTGGAATTTGCGGTAGAGAAGCGGGTTCTTCGCTTCGCTCAGAATGACAACCAAGAATTTGTGGGGAGACAGGAAGGAAAAGGGAAAGGCGACCTTTTTGGGGTCGCCTCGGGTGACATGTGCGTTTGGTTCCCGGTGTCAGCTTTTGCTTTGGTCGCGGGCGCTCTTGATGTAGTCGTGCGAGGAGAGGATGTGGGCTTGCTGCTCGACGACGAGCTGGTGGACGGGAAGGGGGAGCTCCTGCTCGAGGGCGTCCTTGTAGGCGGCCTTGGCCACGTCTTCTCCCTGCTCGGCGGTCTCGAGGAGGGAGTGATCTCCGCTGATGAGCCTGGCTTTGAGGTCTCCCCAGACGCGGTGGACGAGGCCGGCGGCGGTTCCGGACTCCTTGACATCGTGCTCGCCCTGGCGATGGAGCTCCTGCTCGAGCTCGGCGCGGAAGTTTGCGCGCTTGAGGGACTCGGAGAGGAAGAAGCGCTTGAGCTTCTCGTCTTTTAGGTGCTCCCCGATATCGGAGAAGCCTTTCTGGCTGTCCTGGAGGGTGGAGATAAGGGAGTGGAGGGCGCGCTTGACCTCTTCGAGCTTGGCGGAATCAGTTGGCATTCGGCGTGTATACCTTTCACTGGAGATTGCGGTCGAGGGTGAATCGTCGACGGGAGTCTGCCAGTTTGACGATGGCAGAGGTGTTTGGATGCGAGGGCCACAGATGGTAGTTCACGGGCAGGGTCCGCCGGGTGTCGGCGATTCCGCTTCGCCGGTGGCAAGCGGAAGAAATCGCGAAAATTCCGCGCCCCTGCCTGCGAAGTTCCAAGGTCCGCCGGCATGTTGCAGTCGGCGGCAAGTACGTTGTTGCAAGGGTAGATGCGTGGGTAAGCGGTGGGTTTGCATCCTGAGTCCTGCCGTGTGCTGATTTCGCATTTTGGCGGGGCGGCTCTGTGATAATCGAGGTGCTCTGGCGTGGATTCCCCCTGAGGTGCGTAGATGACGGTGGTGCCCCAAGGCACCGCCTGCTTCGGGGAGGGGTACGCGACTACCTTTTGTGATGCTATGAAGACGCTTCGTCCCCTGGCTGCACCAACACGGAACCGCCGTTTGAACGAGCTGCTTGGCCTGATGCTGCTGGTGGTCGGGTGCTTGCTGCTGCTGGCGCTGGCGAGTTATACGCCGACCGATCCGTCGTTCAACACCGTGGGCGGGTATGCGTCAGGACCCCTGGCGCATAACTGGACGGGCGTTGTTGGCGCGTACCTTGCAGATGCGATGCTGCAGGGGATGGGCGTCGCGGCTTTCTTTCTACCGCTGCTGCTGGGGCGCCTGGGTGTGTGCTGGATGCTGTCGCGACCGGTTGGGTCGCCGACGGCAAAGACGATCGGCCTCGTTACATGGATCGTGTTTGCGCCGGCGTGGATGGCGTTGCTGCCAGGACAGATGCTTTGGAGGCATGCGCTGCCGATTGAGGGTGTGAGCGGGCGGCTGCTGGGGGATGCGCTCCTGCAATACCTGAACCTGCCAGGGGCGCTGATCGTGCTGTCCCTGATGGTGCTGGTGTCGCTGTACCTTTCGACGACGTTTACGTTCAACACGTCACGGGAGTGGATGAGCACGCGGTTTGGGTTTCTGGCGCGGATGAGCGACGCGTTCGCGCAGTGGCGACATCGGCGGCGGCTGCGCAAGGCCGGGGCCGAAGCGGAGATCTTTGGGCGGAAGCGCGAGGCGGTGGAGAAGACGGCCCGGCGGGAGGAGCAGAGGGCTGCGCGTCCGGCAGCCGCGGCGAAGGTAGGGGAGAGCACAACGCTGCTGGGCGGCTTGTTTGGGTGGCTGGGGCGGAAGCGGCGGGTGGAGGCGATGGCTGCCGGGAGTGGCGGGCAGGAGCATGGAGGGGAGCCGGCGTCGATGTGGGAGGCGATGCCGCGGACGGTTGTGGATGCGCCTGAGACGACCTCTCTGGGTGCGGCGACGGCGGCGGCGGCACCGTTTGCGGAGGTGCTGGCCAAGGCTGCAGCGCCGCGCAGGGCGCTTGACGATGCGGAGAACTTCGGCCTCGGGATGGGGGAGGAGGAGCCGGAGTTTGATTTCGGAAGATCGGCGGAAGCGAAGGAGGTGCCTGCGAAGTCTGCTGCCGTGCGGCAGCCCTCACGGGCGGTTGCCGCGGCAAAGGCGGAGGAGATGGCTGCGTATGCGCCCCCTGCGGCGGCGGCGGCTGGGGCTGGGCTGGAGGCTGGGCCGGGGGGCGGTCAGGGGATCTCGTTTGGGAAGCGGGCGGACTCGGACCAGAAGGCGGTCGCGATTGTGCCGAAGAGCGTGCGCGGGTACAAGCTGCCGCCGTCGTCGCTGCTGTACCACAGCGAGGAGCACACGCAGGTGCGGGAGGATGCGCTGCGGGATGAGGCGCGGGTGCTGGTGGAGAAGTGCGGCGGAGTTTGACGTGGACGGGCAGGTGACGCAGATCAACCCGGGGCCGGTGGTGACGACGTTTGAGTTCAAGCCGGATGCGGGGGTGAAGTACTCGCGGGTGACGGGGCTGGCGGATGACCTGTGCCTGGCGATGGCGGCGGAGTCGATCCTGATTGAGCGGATGCCGGGGAAGTCGACGGTCGGGATCCAGGTGCCGAATGCGGAGCGGGAGACGATCTGGCTCCGGGACGTGGTGGAGTGCGAGAGCTTTGCGCAGAGTAAGAGCCGGCTGGCGATTGCGCTGGGCAAGGACATCAACGGGCGGATTGTGACGGCGGACCTGGCGTGCGATGCCGCATGTGCTGATCGCGGGATCGACGGGGTCGGGCAAGTCGGTGGCGATCAACGCGATGATTATGAGCGTGCTGTTCAAGTCGACGCCGGAGCAGGTGCGGATGATCCTGGTGGATCCGAAGCGGGTGGAGCTGGGGATGTATGAGGGGATCCCGCACCTGTTTACGCCGATCATCACGGAGGCGAAGCTGGCGGCGAATGCGCTGCGGAACGCGGTGCGCGAGATGGAGCGGCGGCTGAAGCTGCTGGCGGCGCACCATGTGCGGAATATCGACCAGTACAACAAGATGGTCGAGAACGCGACGGCGGACATGTTTGAGGATCCGAAGGACCAGGAGCCGCTGCCGTACATCATGATCATCATCGACGAGCTGGCGGACCTGATGATGCTGGACCGGTCGAATGTGGAGGAGGCGATCACGCGGCTGGCGCAGATGGCGCGGGCGGTGGGGATTCACCTGGTGCTGGCGACGCAGAGGCCGAGCGTGGACGTGATTACGGGGCTGATCAAGGCGAATGTGCCGACGCGGATGAGCTTTCGGCTCGCGACCAAGGTGGACTCGCGGACGATTATTGATTCGAACGGGGCGGAGAGCTTGCTGGGGAGAGGCGACATGCTGTATCTGCCGCCGGGGACGAGCCGGGTGCAGCGGGTGCATGCGCCGTTTGTGACGGAGAAGGAGATCCAGGCGGTGACGGAGTTCTGGAAGGCGCAGGGGCAGGCGGAGTATGTCGAGGGCTTCCTGGAGGGGCCGAAGGACGAGGCGGGCGAGGGTGTGGGGGGCGAGCCGACGGGCGACGAGAACGACGCGCTGTACGACGATGCGGTGCGGCTGGTGTACGAGTTTGGGAAGGCGAGCACTTCCCTGCTGCAGCGGCGGCTGCGGATCGGGTATGGGCGCGCGGCTCACCTGATCGACCTGATGCACAAGGATGGGCTGGTGGGTCCGGCGGATGGATCGAAGCCGCGGGAGATCCTGAAGGCGGCGAACTGGATCAGCGAGGTGGATGGGGCGCTGCGGTAGGGCGGTCAGCGGTGGTGGTGGTGGTGATGGTGGTGGAAGCGCTTCTTTGAGGAGCGGAAGGTGACGAGGGCCAGGGTGCAGATGGCGACCAGGAGAGCGATCCAGAGCAGCTGGGGGTTGCGCTCGCGGTAGTCGCGGTCGTTTGCGGGGGGGCGCCAGGAGGGGTTGCGCTCTTCGGGGCCGAGCTCGGCGATGGCGGAGTGGGCGGCGGGGGTGTAGGTCCGGGCGAGGTCGTAGGCTGGGGCGGCGAGCTCGGGATTGCCGTAGCGGAGGGTGAGCTGCTGCTCCGTGGTGGCCTGGAAGCAGAGGCTTTGCCGGCGCATCTCGAGGTCGACGGCGGTGATGGGGAGAGGCGGGTCGTTGCCGTCGAGGATGGAGATGTCGACCTCGGCGGGCTGCTGGAGGTTGGCGCCGAGGGTTGCGGGGATGCTGAGCTGCTGCTCGCTGATGGCGCGGCCGGCGTCGGAGAGGTGGACGCGCTCGATGGTTCCGCTGAGGTTGTCCCCGGAGGTGGCGGGGGCTCCCGAGGTGTGGGTGGTGACGCGGACCTCGCGGCTGAAGTTTTCGTGGAAGCCGGGTGCGAGGGTGAAGGCGACGCGCTCGATGGGGACGCGGGCGGGGAGGCTGAGGTGCGCTACGGTGCGGCTGCCGGTGTCGGTGGGCTGCTGCCCGAGGCGGGAGGTGCGGGCGGCTACGGTGAAGAGGGTCTGGGCCTCGCGGCTGGGGGGAACGGTGGCTGCGCCGGGGAGCTGGAGGAGAGGTTTGTGGGTGAGGGCGGAGGTGGAGGTGAGGGTGATGTGGAGGATCGGGAGGCTCGACTCCTGCAGGTGGAGGGTGGTGCTGCGGGAGAGGTGCCGGGAGGTGAGGTCGAATAGGTTGAAGCTGCCGAGGGGGGCAGGCTTTGTTGCACCTTCAGGTCGGGCGCCGGGAGAGGGGCGGTGGCCGGTGACGACGGCGGTGGAGAGGAAGTCGTGGCCGGGGAGGTCAAGGATGATCTCGGTGTAGGGGCGGCTGGGCATGGCGAGGTCGAAGTCCGCAATGCGGCCATGGGTGCGGAGGTTGAGGATGGGGGCGGGTTCGCTTTCCGCCTGGCCGGATTCGCTGAGGGTGAGGACGTAGGGGATCTCGTAGAAGCCGGAGGCGCCGGGCGAGGTGAGGCGGAGGTCCTTGAGGAAGGGCTGCGCGTGCGCGATGGCTGCGGCGTCGAGGATGACGCAGGCCTGCCCGGGAGATTTGACGGTGACGGATCGGGTGTAGTGGAAGCGCGGGCTTTGGGCGGGTGGTGTGGCCCCTGGGAGCTGGAGGAGAGCAAGGGCGAGGAGGGGGGAGCGGGTCACGCGGAGGGGTCCTGGTGCGGGAGGATGGCGGGGAATGGGAGGACTTCGGGCAGCGGCGGGGCTTTGCGAGGGGCTGGTTCTACCCTCTCCGCAGTGGAAGCTGATGGCCGGTACTGCCGTGCGGCACGTCGAGCTGGGCAGGCCCTGCGCTGCTCGGAACCCATGCTTCATACTGTACCGCCCCGGGGGTTGGGTGTAGCACTGCAAAGTAGTGGTTGGTAGACTGCGCCTTGTGAGCGAACCGATGATGCAAAGGGTGCTGGTGATTGACGATGACGAACTGAGCCGGGAGGTGTTGGAGCTGCTGCTGGCAGACGAAGGCTTTGGGGTGGAGGTGGCGACCTCGGGCGAGGAGGGGCTGGAGAGGGTTGCCGGGGAGGACGGAGCTCCCGATGCCGTGCTGATGGACCTCCACATGCCGGGCTTGTGTGGGGGTGAGCTGGCGGCGAGGCTGCGAGCGGTGTGTCCAGGCGGGACAAGAATACTGGCGATGAGCGGAAGTGAGCCGAGCGGGTCCGATCTCGCAGAGGTGGACGGGTTTCTGCTGAAGCCGTTCTCGATGGAGGAGTTTCGGCGAATCTTTGAGGGCGGTGAACGGAGGGAGGGCGGTGAACGGAGGCCGTCGGAGACCGGCGGCCGGCTGGAAGCGGTCGCGGCGGGAGCCTCGGACGACGTGCTGGATGAGGAGATCTTTGCCGGTTTCGCGGCCATGGTGGGCCGTGGGCCGCTCGGGGAGCTTTATGGGAGTTGTTTGCGGGACGCCGCGGTCCAGCTTGTAACAATGCGGGAGGCGGCTGCGGCTGGGGATGACTCTGCGCTGCGGAGAAGTGCCCACGCGATCAAGGGAAGTCTGGGCATGGTGGGGGCCCGGGAGCTGCAGCGGATGTGTGCCGACCTCGAAGGTACGGGTTTGAGTGCGGAGATCTTACTGCGACGCTTGCGGAATTCCCAGCTGCGCTGGAGCGTTTGCAGGGTATGCTGGTCGCGCGCGGAGTAATCGCTCAATCCAGTTACTGAAGTTACCACGAAGGGGAACCACATGATCGAGACTTTGAAGAGGGTGGCCGGTCCGGCAAATGGGACGTCGACGATCCGGGTAGTGGTGGCGGACGATCACCCGGTTGTGCGGTTCGGCGTGAAGAACATGCTGATGACCGAGGCGGGCTTTGAGGTTGTCGGCGAGGCCGAGGACGGCGATGTCGCGATCACGCAGACGCTGGAGCTGGAGCCGGACATTCTGCTGCTGGACCTGCCGATGCCGCGGCTGCCAGGGCTGGAGGCGATGCGGGCGATCATGGACAAGTCGCCGCGGGTGAAGATCATTCTGCTGACGAGCACGATCTCGACGCAGCAGATTATCGAGGCGCTGCAGATTGGCGCGCGCGGGATTGTGCTGAAGGATGTCGGTCGCTGGCGACCTGACGAAGGCCTGCGGGCGGTGCTCTCGGGCGACTACTGGATCGGCGGCGAGACGCGTCGCGAACCTGCTGACAGGCGCTGCATGAGCTGATGGAGAAGGCCGCGGCGGTGCCGGAGCGGAAGACCTACGGGCTGACGCCGCGGGAGCTCGAAGTGGTGACACTGCATCGTGGAGGGCTGCAGCAACAAGGACATTGCGAAGCAGTTCACGATCTCGGAAGAGACGGTGAAGCGGCACCTGTCGAACATCTTCGATAAGACCGGCGTTTCGACGCGGCTGGAGCTGGCGCTGTTTGCGATCGCGCACAAGCTGGTGGCATCGATGGTAGACTGTTGACGTGACGCGACCGTGGCGGCCTTTGCGAGCCTGCACCAGTATGATATGACGCCATGTATGCGAGCGATGAGGCGATCAGCATCTACGATGTGCTGGTGATTGGGGCGGGGCCGACGGGCCTGGCGTGCGCGATCGAGGCGCAGCGGGCGGGGTTGACGGTGGTGCTGGTGGACAAGGGCTGCCTGTGCAACTCGCTGTTTCACTACCCGGCGCACATGACGTTTTTTACGACGCCGGAGCTGCTGGAGATCGGCGACATGCCGTTCTCCAGCCCGAACCAGAAGCCGACGCGGAATGAGGCGCTGGAGTACTACCGCAAGGTGGCGGAGCACTACGCGCTGGATGTGCGGCAGTATCAGACGGTGGAGTCGGTGGAGGGGGCGGACGGGGACTTCACGGTGCATACGACGGACCGGTTTGGGCGGACGGCGCACGCTGCGGGCGCGCAAGCTGGTCGTCGCGACGGGCTACTACGACCTGCCGAACTACCTGGGCATTGCCGGGCGAAGAGCTGAGCAAGGTGCAAGCACTACTACGATGAGCCGCATCCGTTCTTTGGGCTGGATGTGCTGGTGATCGGCGGCAAGAACTCGGCGGCGATTGCGGCGCTGGACCTGTGGCGGCATGGGGCGAAGGTGACGCTGGTGCATCGCGGGCGCGGAGATGCACCGGCATGTGAAGTACTGGATTCTGCCGGACATCAACAACCGGATCAAGAACGGCGAGATTGCGGCGTATTTCAACAGCGACGGTGCGGCAGATTCGTGAGGATGACGGTGATGCTGGCGACGCCGGAGGGAGAGGTGACGGCTGCCGAACCACTTTGTGTTTGCGCTGACGGGGTATCATCCGGACTTCGAGTTTATCGAGCGGCTGGGCGTGCGGCTGGACGCGGACGAACGACCGCTGCCCGGTGTGCGATCCGGCGACGCTTGAGAGTCAATGTGCCGGGGATCTATCTGGCGGGTGTGATCGTGGCGGGGGAGCGGACGAACGAGATCTTTATTGAGAACGGGCGCTTTCACGGCGACCTGATCGCGAACGGACCTGTGCGGCGAAGCTGCGGCGTGGAGAGTGAGCTGCGTGCGACCGGTAGAGGCTCGGCGCAGTGCATTCGCTGCGCGGGACGTCGAGTTGAGCCGTCCGCTAGCCGATGACGCGGCGCAGGAAGCCTCGCATGCCGAGCCAGGTGAGCAGGACGAGGAAGAAGCAGAGCATGCCGCAGGATGAGCGCACTCGCGGCATGTGGGCGAGGCCGGCGGTGAGCGCGGCGCGGAGGCCTTCGCTCATGTAGACGATGGGGTTGATGAGCACGGCGATCTGGAGCCAGCGGATGGGGTGAGAGCGCGGCCCAGGGGTAGTAGACGCAGCCGAGGAAAGTGATGGGCATGACGACGACGCCGAAGATGAGGCCGATCTGCTGCGGCTTGACGCTGGTGCCGATGGTGAGGCCGAGCGCGCCCGCGGTGAGGCTGGCGAGGACGAGCACGAGGATGAGGAAGGGCCAGCTGCTGACGTGGGCGACGACGGGCGTGGACGGGGATGTAGTAGGCCAGCGGGAAGACGATGGCGGCGGCGATCATGCTCTGCAGGGCGGAGAAGCAGATCTTTTCGATGGCGACGGCGGCGACCGGAAGCGGGCACATGACGCGGTCGTCGATCTCGCGGGTGATGCCGAACTCCTGCGCGAGCGGAAGGGCGACGGCGGCGATGCCGGAGAACATGATGGCGACGGCCATGAGGCCGGGGAGCAGGACGGTGGAGAAGTTGATGCCCGTTGCCGGCCATGGCCGGCGGTGGGGTTCATGGCGGCGCCGCCGCTCATGTGGGGCATGATGTAGGTGAAGACGAAGAGGAAGAGCAGCGGGTTCATGCAGACGCGGATGACGAAGGGGAGGAGCTCGCGGCGGAGGACGTAGAGGTCGCGGAGGAAGAGGCCGACGAAGGCGCGGGTGTACTGGACGGCGACGGAGGTGCCGGCGTGGGTGTCGTGCTCGGTGGGTGATGGCGGCTGTGGTCATGGGCATTGGCTTGCTACTCGGCTACTCGCGGAGATCTCGGCCGGTGAGACGGATGAAGACGGTTTCGAGGCTGGTCTCGGTGATGGTGAGATCGCGGAGGCCGTAGCGGGTCGGCGAGCGCGGACGACCTCGGGGAGCAGGCCCTCGCCGGCGTGGGCGAGGATGCGGACGCCCTTGGGAATGGCGCTCGACGCTGGCGACGCCGGTGCAGGGGCTGGAGCGGCGGCGAGGATGGGTTCGCGGAGGATGCGTCGCGGAGGTCGAGCTCGTAGACCTTTTGTGCGCCGACGGAGCCTTTGAGCGCGGCGGGTGTGTCTTCGACGAGGATCTTTCCGTGGTCGATGATGGCGACGCGGTCGCAGAGCTCGTCGGCCTCCTCCATGTAGTGGGTGGTGAGGACGACGGTGATGCCTTCTTCGCGGAGGCGCGCGGACGGCGTCCCACATGGCGATGCGGCTCTGGGGGTCGAGGCCGGCGGAGGGCTCGTCGAGGAAGAGGACCTTGGGGCGGTGGGCGATGGCGCGGGCGATCTGGACGCGCTGGGCGAGGCCGCCGGAGAGCTGAGAGGGATAGGCGCCGGCGCGCTCGGAGAGGTGGAACTGGGCGAGAAGCTGCGCGGTGCGCTCGCGGGCCTCGGCGCGGGAGAAGCCGAAGTAGAGGCAGTGGAAGTTGATGTTTTCGAAGATGGTGCAGGCGCGGTCGAGGGTGTTGTACTGCGGGACGACGCCGATGTAGCGGCGGGCTATGGCGGGGGCTGCGACGACGTCGACGCCGGCGATGCGGACCGTGCCGGAGGTGGGCAGGGCGCGGGTGGTGCAGATGCTGATGGTGGTGGTTTTGCCGGCGCCGTTGGGACCGAGCAGGCCGAAGAGCTCGCCCTCGCGAACGCTGAGGTCGATGCCGTCGACGGCGACGACTCGCTGTTTTCCTTCATAGACCTTGAGAAGTGCTTCAATCTCGACAATCACAGCGATGCGTCTCCGGTCGGGGGCCTACGGGCGATTATAGGTGCGAATGCGGCCGGACGTCCGAGATTCGACGCTCTCGGATGAAGGTGCCTGAGCGTAGAATTGCGGCATGTCTCGTGGATGGGAAAGCAAGTCCGTTGAGCAACAGCAGGCCGAAGCGTCCTCCCCGAAGCCAGTCGCCGCTGCATCGCAACCTCGAAGAGGCTGAGCTGAAGAGGCAGAGACAGGCGCTTGAGATGCAGAGGGAGCGCATTCTTTCGGAGCGAACTTCGAGCCCGCACCGACGATCCTCGCTCGAGCTTGCGCTGGCGGATATCGAGGAGAAGCTTTCGGAGCTGGGGTGGACGATCCACCTGTGAGCCTCTCGCGATCGCCGCGGGCAGCGTTCACTTGTGGCGGTTGAAGACGGTGGAGTTGGCCTGGTCGATCGTGGTCATGAGGATGGTGTGGATGTTGACGTGGGCGGGGCGCGTGGCGGCCCAGACGATGGCGTCGGCGACGTCCTCGGGCTGCAGCGGTGTGATGTTCTGGTAGACCTTGGCGGCGCGTTCCTGGTCGCCGCGGAAGCGCACCTGGCTGAACTCGGTTTCGACCATGCCGGGGTCGATTGAGGTGACGCGGACGGGGGTGCCGATCAGGTCGATCCTGAGGCCCTCGCTGATGACCCGTTCGGCGGCTTTTGAGGCGCAGTAGACGGCGCCGTTGGCGTAGGTCTGGTGGCCGGCGGTGGAGCCCATGTTGATGACGTGGCCGCGGCCGCGCTCGACCATGCCGGGGACGACGGCGCGGGTGACGTAGAGCAGACCCTTGACGTTGGTGTCGATCATCTCTTCCCAGTTGTCGGGGTCGTCCTCGTGGAGCTTGGTGAGGCCGCGGCTGAGGCCGGCGTTGTTGACGAGGATGTCGATGTCGCGCCAGTCCTCGGGGAGCGAGCTGACGGCGCCTTTCGACGGCGTCGCGGTGCTGGACGTCGAGGCGGAAGGTGTAGACGGCGGCGGCTCCGGCGGCGATGGCTTCGGCGCTCAGGGCTCTCGAGGCGATCTGAGCGGCGGGCGCAGAGGAGCAGACGGGCGCCCGGGCGGCGAAGGCGAGCGCGGTGGCGCGGCCGATGCCGGAGCTGGCGCCGGTGATGAGGACGGTCTTATTTCTGACGGAGGGCATGGTTCCTTTCGGGGCTGGAGGGGAAAGTGGAAGGGCCGCCAGCTTGGCGGCCCTTCCACCTGAGATGCGGTGCATCTGCTTACTGTGGGTTGGCGGTGGGTGCTGCGTCGGGGTTGCTCTGGTGGACGCCGATGGCGTCGCCCGAGACGACGAGGTTGACGCGGCGGTTCTGCGCGCGGCCCTGGGCGGTGGCGTTATCGGCGACGGGATTGGTTTTGCCGTAGCCGGCGGCGGAGATGTTGTCCATGCGAGACGCCCTGCGAGACGAGGAAGTCGCGAACGGCGCTGGCGCGGTTCTCGGAGAGCTTCTGGTTGTACTCGTCGGCGCCGACGGAGTCGGTGTAGCCCTCGACCTGGACCTTGAGGCCGGGGTAGGCCTGCAGGATGCCGGCGACCTTGGCGAGCGAGACCTTGGTGTCGGGCTTGAGGGTGTACTTGCCGGTGTCGAAGAGGACGTCGGACATGTTGACGATGAGGCCGCGGGCGGTCTCGCTGGTGGCGAGGACGCTGTTGAGCTGCGAGCGGAGGCGCTCGCGGATCGGCGTTGGCGTCTTCGGCGCTCTTGTTGGCGGCGGCGGCGCGGGCGCGGGCGTCGGCGGCTTCGGCCTCGGCGCGGGCGCGTTCGGCGTCGGCCTGGGCCTTGGCTGCTGCGGCCTGCTGGGCGGCGAGCTCGGCCTGCTGGGCCTGGAGCGGCAGACTGCTGCGCCTGCAGCTGGGACTGCGCGGCCTGCTGCTGGGCTGCGCGACGCGCGTCTTCGGCGTTCTGCTGACGCTCGGCGGCCTGCTTGCGCAGGGTGACGATGCGGGCGTCTTCGGCGCGCTGGACGGCCTGTCGCGCGAAGGTGATCTCCATCTTGCGATCGCCCTTTTTATTGCTGTCGATGTCGGAGGCGTTGCGGAGGTCCTGCTTGGCCTGGCGTCATGATGTCGGCAGCGTACTTGTCGGCCCCGGTGTTCTGGGCGATGCGAACGGCGTTGTAATGCCTCGTAGAGCTCGAGCGGGGACTTCTCGTTGCGGGTGATGGGGTTGGCGATGGTCTTCGAACCGTCGGTCTCGGCGTAGGCGCCGCGCGGAAGGAGGGTGTAGTGGGCGTTGACCTTTTCGAGCACGCCCTTGGTATTGTCTTCGAGGATGACGTTCTGGAGGACGACGACGTCGGAGGGCTGGAGACGGAGAAGTAGGGCTCGGCTGTGACGATCAGGCCGAAGGACTGGAGCGAGGTGGTGACGGTGATGTTGTTCTTGTCGCCGGCGGGGAGGATCTCGCCGAGGTTTGAGGGGCGGCCGTCGGGGGTGATGGCCCAGAGGACGTAGGTCAGGTACTCGGGGCCGAAGCCGTTGGCGGGCGTGAGGCCCTTGAAGCCAGCGTCGATGGTGATGCCGCCGCGCTCGCTGGTGACCTTGGCCTCGCCGGAGGCCTGCGGGAGCAGGGCGGTGCCCTGGAAGCCGACACGGGTGGAGCCGCTGCGATGGAGGTAGTTGACGGCGTCGAGATCGCGCTGGACGACCTTGACCCGGTAGAGATAGATGCCGTCGCGCTCGGTGGGCTGCTGTGCGGCCTGATCGGGGCTGACGCCGGAGGTGGGGTTAGGCTCCTGGGCGGTTGCGAAGCTCGTGCCAGATGCGAGAAGTGCAGATAAGAGTAGGGCCGGGGTGGCCTGAGTGAAGCGGTGTTTCCACGAAAGCATTGCGTATTCTCCTTTGCCAAGCAGCGGTTGCTGGATGGGGTTATCCCCTTTTGAACGAACGGCCTGGCACTAGGTGCGATGCGACGACCAAGGCAAAGGTAGTCCGCTGAAGGGGGCATGGAGGTGCCGGATCTCCCGAAATGGGAGAGGTCGAGGCCTGGCCCGACCGGGGGCAGAGGTGAGGTGGGAGGGAGGTTGGGGAGGTTGGGACAGAGCTTGAGTATACGGGACGCCTGAGGTCGAAGGCATCCCGGAAGAAGGCCGAGAGACGATTATGCGGAGTGCTGGTGCGGGTTGGATTTGTGGACGAAGTGGTACGGGGGCCACGGCCCGGAGAGTTGCATCCGGCACTCTTTCAGCTGCTGCGTGGCGGTGGAGTACTTGTTCTGGTAACGCTCGACCGTCTTGTTATCGATCAGATGGGCGATGTCGAGGAGCATCTTCCCGGAGTCCATGCGCTTGCAGGTGATCTCTTCCGCGAGGGGAAGGAACATGCGATGCATCTGGACGGAGAGGGCGCGGGCCTTGGACTGGCGCTCCCGCTGGCGGCTGGCGCTTTCGCGGAGGCTGGTGAGGTACTGCTGACCGACGGTCATGTCGCGTGCGGAGTTGCCGGGGCAGGTGTCGTCGACGAGGACCTTGAGGTGCATCTCGGCCTTGCCGCGGAGGCGCTCGACGTTGGCCAGGAAGTGGCGCTGGTTGGAACGGACGGAGCGGCGGAGGGCGTCGTCATCCTGAAAGGTGGTGCCGAAGCGGAAGGGCAGAACGGTGGAGTGCTGAAAGCAGTCGGCGATGACGCTGGCGTGATCTTTGGCGGCCTGCTGATCCATTCTTTGGGCGTCTTCGGCGTTGTGTTCGGAGACGATGACGGCGAGATCGCTGGCGGGAAAGAGGAAGGTCTGGTTTCCGAAGAGGCCGGAGACTCCGGCGAGGGGTGTTGGGCGGCGGTGCCGGGAGAGTTCTGGAAAAGCTTGCCGTTCAGCGATGCAGTAGGCGTACCACGACATTTTTCTCGACCTTCCGAATTGCTCATGCGGGCTTCTAGTCGCCGGCAGAGAGATTGAAACCAAACGACATTTGCGTTGTGTTTCGGCTTTCAGCCACGTGCGGCCCGGTGGCTTCGAAGGCGAGACGGATAGTAAGCCCAAGAGAAGATGGTTGGCAATCAATTCTTTCGTTTAGCGCGGTTTGGGCTGGTTCGCGGCCTGAAATCTGCGGGCAGGATTGTTGCGCCCGCAAACGTTTTCAGGGTGGAGGGCCACGAAAGATCGTGTCTTTGGCCGACAAGGCTGGTAGCTTTGGGCCATGCTCAAAACTCAGGGGTTGCGTTCTTTCTCCATCCGTTTCGGCGTGTTCGCCGTCCTTGCTTTGACCATGGCGACTGCTGGCCCGCGTGCCGGGGCGCAGGATGCTGACAAGGCCAAGGACGTGCTGATCTTCCAGAATGGCGACCAACTGACCGGAACACTTCTGGGCTCGGTGGGGGACGCGATCAGGTTCAAGAGCGAGATGGCTGGGGAGATCAGCGTTCCGCTCGGAAAGATCAAGGAGCTCCGGACGGGGGCCCAGTTTGCCGTGATCCGGAAGGACCAGGCTCCGACCAAGGTGCCGGCGAAGCTGGGCCGGGTGGAGGTCTCGGACGGGAAGCTTTCGGTGACGAGGTCGGCGGAGCAGGTGGAGCTGGTGCCGACGGAGCAGATCGCGTTTCTGGTGGATGAGCCGAGCTACACGAAGGCGGTGGCGGACAAGGGGTCCTTCCTGACGGGATGGAACGGATCGGTGACGGGGGGTGCGACGCTGGTGCGAGCGACACAGAACGGGACGACTCTTACGGCGGGGGCGGCGCTGGTGCGGGAGCGGCCGGGGGTGGCGTTTCTGCCGGCGCATAACCGAACGATGTTTAACCTTTCGGAGTCTTACGGCAAGCTGTCGAACCCGGTGATTCCACAGACCACTCCGCCGTCGCCGGACAGTGTGGCGAAGACGCATATCTTCCATGCGGACGGGGAGTATGACCATTACTTCTCGCCGCGGCTGTATGCCCTGGCGGACACGGCGTTCGACCACAACTTTTCGCAGGGGCTGCAGCTGCAGCAGATCTACGGCGCCGGGATGGGGTATACGGTGATCAAGCGGCCGGCGCAGCAGCTGGACGTGAAGGGCGAGATTCACTACGAGAAGCAGAAGTTTATCGGGGATGTGGGCAATCAGAACCTGATCGGAGCGACGTTTGGGGAGTCGTATCGACGGAACCTGCCGTTGAAGCTGGTGTTCACGGAGTCTGGGACGGTGGACCCGGCGTTCAACAATACCAACGCCTACTCGGCGCAGATCCAGGCGGCGCTGGCGATTCCGGCGTACAAGCGGCTGGGGTTCTCGGTGAGCGCGGCGGACGACTACCTTCACAATCCGCCGTTTGGGTACAAGAACAACAGCCTGCAGTTTGTGACGGGGATCACGTACTCGCTGCGCTAGGGCTCGTGCGGGCTATGCTTCGCGTGGGCTAGAGGTTCGTCCGCTAGCGCTTCGGGGGAGCGTTGAGGATGTTCATGACGGGGTCGGGCAGGTCCCCGTCTGCGCTTTTGAGCAGAAGCGCGACCTGCCAGAGCTGGGTGTTGGTGAGGACGTGGGCATAGGCGGGCATGCCCTTCGAGGGGATGCCGGCGGAGGTGAGGTTGAAGAGCTCACCGGGCGTATGCCTCACGGAGGCGGACCGGGCTTCGCGCCAGAGCTGGGGTGAGGGCGTTGGGGTGACGGCGGCTTTGAGCGGGGTGCCGTGGCAGGTGGCGCAGCGGCTGGCGTAGATGTGCGCGCCGGCCTCGAAGACGTCTTCGCTGGTGCCGAAGGGGGGCGTGAGGGAGGCGGCGTGCGCCGGAGGGAGGGGACGGGCGGCGGGAGGGCGTGTCGAGGGCTGCGCTTCGGTGGGAGCGGTGGCGATGTGTTCGGGAGGTGGGCCTCCGTGCGGTGTCGAGCGGAGATAGAGGTACCCTGCGCCGGAGGCTGCGGCGGCACCGAGGACGAAGGCCAGAACGGTCTTCCCTGCCCCGCCGGTGGTGGAGGTTCTGCCGGGCCCGTTGCTGGCTCTTCGGGGGGTGCTTCGGCCTCCGCGTCTTCTGGGCATCCGTGCTCCGTCTTTCATGGGGTCTGCGCGGGGATCCTGTGAGGGATCTCCGCTGGGTTTGGGGCGCTTCGGCATCCGCGGTTGAGGCCGCGATGTTCTAATAAGGGATAGCCCGCGGTGAAGCCTCGTTCCCGAGATTCCACCTTAGCAAAAGTGACGGGCGCGCCAGGAGTGAGTGTTGATGTTCGGTTCTAGGTTCTGTGTTGTGCGAGTGTTGGTGCTGGGATTGCGGTTGGATTTGGGATGAGCGCAGGGGTGGAGGCGCAGGCGCCGCGGCGTGCACGCCGTGAGTCTACGGCGAACCGGAGGGCGCGGATCCAGAGGACGATCGAGGAGACGTACAGCCACCGGAACGAGCTTTCGGGAGGCGGCGGATACCTGCGGTTTCGCGCCGGGGAGCAGATCAAGAAGAATAACGAGGTTACCTTTTACCTGAACGACACGTACTTCCTGAACAGCAAGCTGGGGATCGTGGGCGACGTTCGGGGAGCGTACGGGTATGCCAAGATCGGCAACACGATCTACAACATTCCGAATCCGCAGATCTCGGAGTACACGTTTACGGCGGGGCCGAGCTACCGGTTTTATGCCAAGCAGAAGTATGCGATGAGTGTGTTCGGAACGGGTGGCGTGGCGTACGCGAACTTCAGCGGAGGATCGAAGGGGATTCCGTCGACGCTGCTCGGGGTGTGGCAGGATGGGTGGCGGCCGGCGTTTACGGCGGGTGTGAACTTCGACTACAACTTCTACCCGAACCTGGCGGCCCGAGTGACGCCGACGTATGTGGGGACGACGTTTACGGGGCCGCAGGGTGGGTCGATCCAGAACAACTTCGGGTTGAATCTTGGGATCGTGTACCGGTTTGGGCATCGGTAGGTTGGCGCGCGGGGTTGGGAAAGCAGATCCTCCGCTGCGCGAAGGATGACAACATTTGGAGCGGGGTTGATCCAGGAGCTGAGAAGTGGGGGCTAGAGGTGGGGGGCCCAGCCTTTTTCGTAGGTTCGGCCCCAGCCCTTCATGGCTTCGGGGTCGCCGAGGATGTGGCCGGTGGCGGGGTCGATCTTGAGTTCGCGGTTGGTCTCCCAGGCGATGTTTGAGAGCTGCAGCATGGTGACGGCGACGTTGCCCTGGGCGACTGGCTGATTGAGTTTTTCGCCGGTGCGGATGGCGGCGATGAAGTTGGCGAAGTGGGCGTCGGTCATGGAGTCGCGACCGGTGACATCGGCGGACGAGGTGGCCTTGCCGGTCTTGAACTCGTCGGTCTTTTTGCCATGGAGGTCGTAGACCTCGTAGCCGTCGCGGTCGAGGATGACGGAGCCGGTGGTGCCGAGGATGAGCGAGCCGCGGTCGCGGTTATAGGTGCGGGCGCCGTTGCAGCACTTGCCGTCCCAGGTGATCA
This sequence comes from uncultured Acidobacteriaceae bacterium, assembly GCA_963752655.1. GTDB lineage: Bacteria > Acidobacteriota > Terriglobia > Terriglobales > Acidobacteriaceae > Edaphobacter. The sequence continues at coordinate 334,894 of CAVVZK010000005.1, read as the reverse complement.
GGGCGTCGTCGTACTCGAAGCTGGTGGTGATGGTGTCGTAGAACTGCCAATCGTCCTTGAAGGCGTAGCGTCCACCGGAGGCGGTGATGCGCTTGGGCATGTCGACGCCGAGAGCCCATCGGCAGACGTCGATCTCGTGGGTGCCGTTGTTGAGGGTTTCGCCGGTGCCCCAGGTGCGGAACCAGTGCCAGTTGTAGGGCTGGACGTTGTCCTTGTAGGGCTGGCGGGGGGCGGGGCCCTGCCAGAGATCCCAGTCGAGGGTGGCGGGGACGGGCGCGGGCTTGCCGATGCCGATGGACTTGCGGGTGTTGGCGTACCAGGCGTTGGCGGCGTAGGCGCGACCGATGAGGCCGCTGTGGATCTTGTTGACGATGTCGATGGTGTGGGGCGAGGAGCGCTGCTGGGAGCCCATCTGCACGACCTTGTTGTACTTCTTCTGGGCCTCGACGAGCATGACGCCTTCGGCGGGGTTGTGGCTGCAGGGCTTTTCGACGTAGACGTGCTTGCCGGCCTGGAGACCGGCGATGGCCATGGGGGCGTGCCAGTGGTCGGGGGTGGCGATGGTGATGGCGTCGACGTCTTTGGCTTCGAGGAGCTTGCGGAAGTCCTTGTCGGCGGCTGGGGGTGTAGTCGAGCTCCTTCTGGACGTCGGCGCTGAAGCGCTGGAGGATGTTGCTTTCGACGTCGCAGACGTGGGTGATCCTGGCGGCCTTGGCGTTGGCCTTGATGGAGGAGAGGTGGGCGGCGGCGCGGCCGTTGAGACCGATGACGGCGAAGTTGAGGCGATCGTTGCTGCCGACGATCTGGGCGTAGCTCCTGGCGGTGGGAGCGAGGGCCGTTGGAGCGATGGCGGTGCCGGCCGCGGTGAGGGCCAGGGTGTCGAGGAAGTGGCGGCGGGTGATCATGGGAAGGGGCCTCAGAGGGTGGATAGGATGTGCAAGGGAGCCGCCGTCTCGACGGACGAACTCGACTACTTTACATGAGCGTGACGCCGCCCGGACGGACGCCTAGAATCGAGGAGGGACGGAGTTGAACCATGGTGAGCGTGAAGCAGGGCGACCTGATTGAGAGTGTGGCGGATGCGCTGCAGTACATCAGCTACTACCACCCGGAGGACTATATCCGGAACCTGGCGCGGGCGTACGAGATGGAGGAGTCGCCGGCGGCGAAGGATGCGATGAAGCAGATCCTGGTGAACAGCCGGATGTGCTTTGAGGGGCACCGGCCGATCTGCCAGGATACGGGGATCGTGACGATCTTTCTGAAGGTGGGGATGGAGGTGCGATTTGTGGCGGGTGACGGGGATGTCGCCGGCGACGATGACGCTGCAGGAGATGTGCGATGAGGGTGTTCGGAGGGCGTGGCTGAATCCCGAGAACAGGCTGCGTGGGAGCATCCTGGCGGACCCGGCGTTTTCGCGGAAGAACACGATCGACAATACGCCGTGCGTGGTGGAGGTGTCGCTGGTGCAGGGCGCGACGGTGGATGTGACGGTGGCGGCGAAGGGTGGCGGGTCCGAGGCGAAGTCGAAGTTTGTGATGCTGAACCCGTCGGACTCGGTGGTGGACTGGGTGATGAAGACGGTGCCGACGATGGGTGCGGGGTGGTGCCCGCCGGGGATGCTGGGGATCGGGATCGGGGGGACGGCGGAGAAGGCGATGCTGCTGGCGAAGCAGAGCGCTGATGGACCCGATCGACATGCAGGAGCTGAAGGCGCGGGGGGCGAAGACGAAGATCGAGGAGCTGCGGATCGAGCTGTACGACAAGGTGAATGCGCTGGGGATCGGGGCGCAGGGGCTGGGCGGTCTGACGACGGTGCTGGATGTGAAGATCCTGGACTGGCCGACGCATGCGGCGAACCTGCCGGTGGCGATGATTCCGAACTGCGCGGCGACGCGGCATGCGCATTTTGTGCTGGATGGGACGGGGCCGGTGATGCTTGAGCCGCCGCCGATCGAGGCCTGGCCGAAGCTCGAGTATCGACGTACATGATGCGCGGCGGGTGGATCTCGGGACGGTGACGCGAGGGGATATCGCGGAGTGGAAGCCGGGCGAGGTGGTGCTGCTGACGGGCAAGCTGCTGACCGGGCGGGATGCGGCGCACAAGCGGATGACGGACATGCTTTCGCGCGGGGAGACGCTGCCGGTCGACTTCGCGGGGCGGTTTATCTACTACGTCGGTCCGGTGGAGGCGGTGCGGGACGAGGCTGTGGGGCCGGCCGGGCCGACGACGGCGACGCGGATGGACAAGTTTACGCGGCAGATGCTCGAGGAGACGGGGCTGCTGGGGATGATCGGGAAGGCGGAGCGCGGTGTGGCGGCGATTGAGGCGATCCGGGATGCGGGCGCGGTGTACCTGATGGCGGTGGGTGGAGCGGCGTACCTGGTTTCGAAGGCGATCAAGCACTCGCGGCTGGTGGCGTTTGAAGACCTGGGGATGGAGGCGATCTACGAGTTCGACGTGGTGGACATGCCGGTGACGGTGGCGGTGAGCGCGGATGGGACGAGCGTGCACGAGACGGGGCCGGCGGAGTGGAAGCAGAGGATCGCGGCGACGCTCGGGTTGGGCGGGGTGGCGATTCTGGGACAGTGACGGCACATAGGGGTACCCAGGCGAGCCACGGAGGCGGCTCTGCGTGATCTTAAGCGGGCTTTTGCCTGCTCATGAGCGAGGTTCGGCGGCCTACGGGAAGAATGCGGCGTCGGCTCTGGAGGTAGCGGCTGCAGGGGGGGCAGACGAGTTTGAGGAGAGGCACCCACGCGAACATGGCGGCGAGGATTGCCAGGGTGACCAGGGTGGCGAGGAGATCTTCGGACATGATGGTACCTCCGGGGGATGGCACCGACCTCGAAACAAGTTATGAGAGAGCTTACAGGGGGAGGAGAACGTCTTTCGTTTCATGAGAGCGAGTGTGGCACAAGTCCGGTAACCGCGCAAACTAATTTTTCTAGAGCACACGTCAGGCGGTTTTTCGGGCCGTTTTGCTGCCTGAAGGCTGCCGGTCGATGGTTCTGTCAGGAGATGCGGGAGGGGTGTTCGGGGGCGGCGGGTGGCTTGGGGGTCGCGGTGCGGGTGAGGACGGAGGTGCGGCGGGTGCGGGCGCGCTCGCTGGCGTGGTCGATGTGCTTCCAGAAGCCGGAGAAGTAGTCCAGGGCGGAGATGATGCTGACGATCGGTCATCCAGTAGATGGAGGTGTAGGCGATGAGGCGGACGTCGAGGATGAAGCCGAAGAGGTTCCAGTAGATCCAGCGGTGAGCGAGGATGGCGGCGACGACGGAGACGATCTGGATGACGGTTTTGAGCTTGCCGATGTCGCTGGCGGCGATGGTGAAGCCTTCGGCGGCGGCGATGGATCGGAGGCCGGAGACGAGGAACTCGCGGCCGACGATGAGGACGGCGATCCAGGGCGGGACGATGCGGGGGTTGTAGGCGACGAGGACGATGTAGGCGGCGGTGACGAAGAGCTTGTCGGCGAGCGGATCGAGGAGGATGCCGACGGTGGTGATCTGCTGCCGGCGGCGGGCGAGGTAGCCGTCGAGGCCGTCGGTGATGGCGGCGAGGATGAAGAGGGCGGCGGCGGCGAGCTCCTGGTGGCCGGGTCCTTTGACGGGCGAGTGGGGGGAGAGCAGCCAGATAAAGACCGGAACGGCGGCGATGCGGGAGAGCGTGATGGAGTTGGGCAGATTCATCGCGCGGCGCAGCGTGCGCCGATTCTGTTGAAGGCCGTCCGTGACTCCCTGGAGAGAACGGAGACATACTATATTCTCCCATACCTCGAAGAGCGTCTGGTCGCGCTGGGCGGCGAGGGGCGGAGACGAAAGAGGCGGCCTTGCTGGCCGCCTCCTGTGCCTGCGATTCGAACTCCTGGGGTCAGGCGTAGATGCCGCGTTGCTTGGTGGTGTAGGCGACGCGGTCGATGGCGAGCATGTAGGCGGCGATGCGGTTGTTGACGTCGTGGCGAGGTGGCGTAGGCGACGACGTCGGCGAAGCTGTCGGCCATGATGCGGTCGAGGCGCTGGTTGACCTCGAGCTCGGTCCAGAAGTAGCCCATGCGGTCCTGGACCCACTCGAAGTAGCTGGCGGTGACGCCGCCGGCGTTGGCGAGGATGTCGGGGATGACGAAGACGCCTTTTTCGGCGAGGATCTCGTCGGCGACGACGGTGGTGGGGCCGTTGGCGCCTTCGCAGAGGATGCGGCAGCGGAGGTCAGCGGCGTTGCGGCTGGTGATGACGTTCTCGGTGGCGGCGGGGATGAGGATCTCGCAGTCGCGGGTGAGCAGTTCGTGCTTGTCGACGGACTCGGCTCCGGAGAAGCCGTTGATGGAGCCGGTGCGCTGGCGGTGGGAGAGGAGATTGGGGATGTCGAGGCCGTTCGGGTTGTAGAGCGCGCCGTCGTACTCGGCGATGCCGATGATGGTGTAGCCCTTGCTGTGGAGGCAGTTGGCGGCGTTGGAGCCGACGTTGCCGAAGCCCTGGATGATGACGCGGCAGCCTTCGACGGGCATGTCGAGGTGCTTGAGGGCCTCGTCGCAGACGACGGAGATGCCGCGGCCGGTGGCTTCGCGGCGGCCGCGGGAGCCGCCGATGTTGACGGGCTTTCCGGTGACGACGGAGGTGACGGTCTGGCGCATGTGCATGGAGTAGGTGTCCATGATCCAGGCCATGGTCTGCTCGTTGGTGCCCATGTCGGGGGCGGGGACGTCTTTTTCGGGGCCGATGAACTCGATGAGCTCCGCGGTGTAGCGGCGGGTCATGCGTTCGAGTTCGCCCTGGGACATCTTTCGGGGGTCGCAGATGACGCCGCCCTTGGCGCCGCCGAAGGGAATGTTGACGACGGCGCACTTCCAGGTCATCCAGGAGGCGAGGGCGCGGACCTCGTCGAGGGTGACGTCGGGGGAGTAGCGGATGCCGCCCTTGCCGGGGCCGCGGGCGATGGAGTGCTGGACGCGGTAGCCGGTGAAGACCTCGATGGAGCCGTCGTCCATGGAGACGGGGATGTGGACGATGATCTCGCGGGTGGGGTAGCGGAGGACCTTCCAGATGCCCTGGTCGAGGTTGAGCTTTCGGGCGGCGAAGTCGAAGCGCGAGGCCTGGGCCTCCCAGGGGTTGGTCTCCTGCTCCATCGACATTGAAGCGGTGGCGGAGATTGCGGAACTTGCCCGCATGGTGCTGACGGTTGAGGCGGCAGCTGGTTCAGTTCGGTGCATGGTCGAGACCTTCTTTGGTGTTGCTGGTATCAGTGATTCGTTAGCCATTTTGGCTCACCTCCCTGGAGCAAGGGCAGCAGGCAGCCTGGGCCGAAACGATCTGTGCCCAAACCCGGTGAGTTTAGGCCTCGTGGAAAAGAGTATGCAAGGTTTGGGGGAACCTGACTGTGCAACTTTCCGGGGACCCATCGATGGCGGGGGTGCGATCGTACGGGCGTGTATGCGTCAACGCGTGTCTTGAGGATCGCGACTCTGAAGGCAGGCGATCTGTCTTTACTCCATCGCATTAGACGCGATCGGCGAACGTATGATGAGGAAGGTCATGGCGAAATCACGGGCAAAGTCGCTTCCCTCTCCGGCGGAGTTTCTGAAGCTGCGCAGGACACACACGCTGGTGCCGGTGTATCGGACGGTGACGGCGGACCTGGAGACGCCGGTGGGCGCGTTTCTGCGGATTGCGGCGGAGGAGCCGGAGGCGTTTCTGCTGGAGTCGGTGGAGGGCGGGGAGCGTGTGGGGCGGTACACGTTTATCGGGATCGAGCCGTACAAGCGGATCGTGGCGCGGGGGCGGGCGCTCACGGTGACGGAGGGACGGCGGCGGCGGGAGTTTGAGGGGGATGTGTTTGAGGAGTTGAAGCGGGCGCTGGGAGGGCATACGCCGGCGCGGCTGCCGGGGCTGCCTCCGTTTACGGCGGGGGCGGTGGGTTTCTTCAGCTACGACGTGGTGCGGCAGATTGAGCGGCTGCCGGAGATGGCGGTGGATGAGCTGGGGGTTCCGGATGCGTGCCTGATGTTCTTCGACCAGGTGCTGGCGTTTGACCATGTGAAGAAGGAGATCCACCTGATCGTGACGGCGGACCTGACGCGCGGAGCGCCGGAGGGGGCGTATGAGCGGGCGGTGCGGCGGCTGGACAGGCTGGAGCGGCGGCTGGCGCGGGCGCTGCCGATCGAGCGGCGAGGCAAGCGACCTGACGGGCAAGCTGGAGTTGAAGGCACGGACGCCGCGGGCGGAGTTTCTGAAGGCAGTGGAGCGGGTGAAGGAGTACGTGGCGAGCGGGGATGTGTTTCAGTGCGTGCTGTCGCAGCGGTTTGACTGCGAGCCGGGGGTGGATGCGTTTGCGGTGTACCGGGCGCTGCGGATTGTGAACCCTTCGCCGTATATGTATTTTCTGCGGTTTGGGCTGGAGGGTGGGGGTGGTGGGGGTGGGGAGAAGCAGATCCTCCGCTTCGCGAAGGATGACAAGCAGAAGGGCGAAGGGCGACAACCAGAAAACGAAGGCTCAGAATGGCGGTTTGCGGACGGCGCATATTGTGGGGTCTTCGCCGGAGCTGCTGGTGCGGGTGAATGGGCGGCGGGTGGAGTATCGGCCGATTGCGGGGACGCGCGACGGAGCGCGGACGAGGCGGAGGATCTGCGCATGGAGACGGAGCTGAGGGGCGATGAGAAGGAGCTGGCGGAGCACATCATGCTGGTGGACCTGGGGCGGAACGATGTGGGGCGGGTGAGCGAGTTCGGGTCGGTGAAGGTGAAGGACCTGATGTTTGTGGAGCGGTACTGCCACGTGATGCACCTGGTGAGTGCGCTCGAGGGGACGCTGAAGAAGGGGCTGGAGGCGATCGATGCGTTTCGGTCGTGCTTTCCGGCGGGGACGCTGAGCGGGGCGCCGAAGATCCGGGCGATGGAGGTGATCGAGGAGCTGGAGCCGGCGCGGCGCGGCGTGTATGGCGGATCGATTCTGTATGCGGACTTCAGCGGGAACCTGGATAGCTGCATTGCGATCCGGACGCTGTATCTGGATGGGGAGAAGGGGTATATCCAGGCTGGGGCGGGGATCGTGGCGGACTCCGTGCCGGAGAGTGAGTTTGAGGAGTGCCGGAACAAGGCGCAGGCGGTGGTGCGGGCGATCGAGCGGGCGAGGGAGATGTAGCGAAGTTCGGGATCGGGGCGGGGTGGGGCGTTTACCCGGCTAATCCTGGAGACTGAGACTTCTTGTCCCTGGACTGGTGGAGTGCCCAGAGCACGCCGCCGAGGATCTGGGTGGCGCCGATGGCGCGGGTGAGGTTGGGTTTGTCGGAGAGGTAGTGCATGAGGGCGCGCCAGGGTGCAGGACCTGTCTTCCAGGCCTGGGCGTCTTTGGCGGGGTGAATGAGGGCCATGACGCCGTCGCCGATCAGGACCATGGCGGCGAAGTGCTGCGTTCGTCTTTCGTCGAGGAGCATGTTGGTTAGAGGAGTGATGGAGAGGGTTCGTTGCCAGCATTGGCATCCGGGCGCTTCGGGTGGGCGAGCGGTTTCAGGTGAGCGGTAGAATCGAAGGCCTGATGGTCTTTGTTCTGGATAACTACGACTCGTTTACGTACAACCTGGTGCAGTACATGGGTGAGCTGGGTGCGGAGATGGTGATCCGGCGGAACGATGAGGTGACGCCGGAGGAGGTGGAGGCGATGCGGCCGGAGCGGATCCTGATCTCGCCGGGGCCGTGTACGCCGCAGGAGGCGGGGATCTCGATTGAGCTGATCCGGCACTTTCGCGAGGGCGGGGGCTCCGCGGGTGCCGATCCTGGGGGTCTGCCTGGGCCACCAGGCGATCGGCGCGGCGTTTGGGGGCAAGGTGGTGCGGGCGGCAAGCTGATGCATGGAAAGACGAGCGAGGTGGAGCATGACGGGCGGACGATCTTCGCGGGGATTCCGTCGGCGATGACGTGCACGCGGTACCACTCGCTGATTGTGAGCGAGGAGGGGTTGCCGGAGGAGCTGGAGGTGTCGGCGCGGACGCGGTCGAGACGGGGCTGGGTAAGGATGGAGTGAGTCGAGAGGTGGCGGGGGACGGGGCGAGGACGGGCACGGTGATTATGGGGCTGCGGCACCGGGAGCTGCCGATCGAGGGAGTGCAGTTCCATCCGGAGAGTGTGCTGACGGTTCACGGCAAGCAGATGATCGCGAACTTTCTGAAGCTCTAGGAGAGGTCCGGAGCGAACGGGACCTGGGCGGCGGGTCAGGGGCGCCGGCACTCGATGCCCGAGGCAGTTCTGCCATCGGCCGATGTCTTCGACGGTGAGGAAGTATGGGTCGGAGGAGTCTCCGAACTGGGCTCGGCGGATGCTTTGGAAGCCGGCGGTCTCGAGTTCTGCGGCGAGGCTCTTGTAGTCCCACATCCAGAGGTGCTGGCTGCGGCCGAAGAGGGAGCGAGGGAGGCTACGAAGGCCTCGGGAGCCGGTCTCTTCGCCGAGGTGTGCCTCGACCATAAAGGTGGAGGCGGCGCTGGTGCTCGTGTCTTCGAGGTAGGTTCGGGCGAGGTGTTCGAGGTCGGGGACGACGAGGCGAAAGATGCCGCCTTGCTCGAGGTAGCTGAAGACGTTGCGGAGGGTCTGGCGAAGGTCGTGGAGGGCGAGGTGCTCGAGGACGTGGGAGCAGTAGATGCCCCTGGCGGAGGCTGGGGGGACGGGAAGGCCTTTGACGACGTCGCCGTACTCGATGTGGCTGGGGTAGTCGGGGAAGCCTTTGCGAAGCAGGATGGGCTTGAGGACGGGGAACCGTTTTTCGAGGAGGAATGCGGGGCCGGCATCGAAGTTGCGCCAGTTTTTCGGCGCGCAGGTGCCACAGCCAAACTGCACATACTTGCCGTTCATTGGACAAATATACACATCGGTTCTGGGCAGATCGAGTGCGCTTAGTGGCTGAGCCACGGCAGGATGTAAGCTGAAGGCGTGAGATGGGGACGACTTATGTTGGGGCCGGTGATGCTGTGCGCTGGGCCCGGGTGGGGCATGGGGACAGCAGACGATCGGGCGTGTGGCGCTGGAGGACGCGATGGTGACGGGGACGCTTGAGGTGGAGGACGGGCAGGCGACGCTGAAGGATGGGGCGTCGATTGTGGCGAGGGATCATACGGCGAAGATGACGCTGGAACGGGGGGGGGTGGTGGAGGTGTGTGCGACGAGCAGCCTCCATGTGACCTCGGGTGCGCACGTTGGAGACGGAACGCCGCTGCTGTTTGCGCTGGATCGGGGAGCGATCGAGATACGGACGAGGTGGGGATCGCGGGATGTGTTGATTACGCCGGATCTTCGATTTTCGACGTCGACGGGCGGGTCGGTGGATCTCCGGGTGCGTGTGACGAGCAATGGGGATACGTGCGTGGAGAACCGGGGCGTGGGGGCTCCGACGATTGAGGTGGTGGAGCAGTTTGGGGACGGGCGGTACCTGATTCCGGGTGGACAGCACGTGTTGTTTGAGCATGGGAGCATCCGCGAGGTGGTGGATCGGGAGAGCTCGCCGTGCGGGTGTCCGCCGGTGCCGGTGATGTCGCTGGCGGACAAGGGCGTGACGGTTGCGCCGGGACAGGCGGCGGGCGCGGGAGCGAAGGCGGCGGCGACGGTTGAGCCGCATCCGTTCCCGGCGGCGCAGAGCCAGGGTCTGGCGGAGACGGGAGTGAAGCAGGTTCCGCAGGCTCCGGCGGGCGAGGTGCATGCGCAGGTCGCGGCGACGATGGCTTATGGGGGCGCGAAGGATTCGGCGGAAACGGAGGAGGCGACTTCCGGCGAGGCGGCGGCGGCACGACGGCGGGGCAGCCGACCTTGCCGAGCGCCGGTGGAGGTGCAGGCGGGACGGGCTCCGGCGCAGGAGCCGGCGCGACACGGAGCGGTGGGACGGCGACGACCTCCGGCCGGGCGTGGAGGAGCGGTCCAGTGCCGGCTGCCACAGCTGCGCGGGCAGGGTCCGTCCGAGGTGAAGGCACCGGCGGCGCCTGCACCTCCGGGAGCGACGGACATAGCGCACCGGATCGGGCGCTTCTTCAAGCGGGTCTTTGGGGCTCGCTGAGGAGCTGTGCCGGGGCGCTCAGGTTGACGCTGCGCTACAATCAGGACGCTGCAAGCGGGCTTCCGGCGAAGGCCGATGTGCTCGTTCTTTGCAAGTTCAAGCAGACAGGATTCAGGGGTTTTCTCTCTATGTCGATACCCGCAACGCAGATGCGCCCGGGCATGATTATCAAGTACAAGGACGATCTCCACCTGGTGTTTTCCGTGGAGCACAGGACGCCAGGGAATCTGCGCGCGTTTATCCAGGCGAAGCTGCGAAATGTACGCACAGGCGCGATGTTTATGGAGCGCTTCCGATCGCCGGACCCGATCGACCGGGTGATGGTGGACGAGGTGAAGATGGAGTTCCTGTACAACGACGGGGACGACTACTACTTTATGGACGACAAGTTCGAGCAGACGATGCTGAAGCGCGACACGCTGGGCGATGCGGTGGAGTTCCTGCTGCCGAACCTGTCGATCGACGTGAGCTTCCATGATGGCAAGGCGGTGGGCATCGAGCTGCCGAGTGCGGTGGAGATGACGGTGGTGGAGACGGAGCCGGGGATCCAGTCGGCGACGGCGAGCAGTGTGACCAAGCCGGCGAAGACGGAGACGGGGCTGGTGGTGCAGGTGCCGGCGTTCATCAACGAGGGCGAGAAGATTCGGGTGGATACGGCGGAAGGCGCGTACATGAGCCGGGCGTAGGGAGCTTTCAGCTCTTGGTCTTTCGCTGCCAGCTTTCTGGTCTGCCGCCGCTTCCCTGTCCCTGTGAATGGAGCCTTTGATGGTGGAGCATTTTCTGGTGAAGGGCCGGGTGCAGGGCGTTGGGTTCCGCTGGTTTGTGCAGCGGGAGGCGGCGGAGCTTGGACTCCGAGGGTGGGTTCGCAACACGGACGAGGGTCATGTGGAGATCGTGGCCGCGGGTGAGGAGCAGGATCTTCAGGAGCTTCGCGCGGCGCTTGCAAAGGGCTCGCGCGGGAGCCGGGTGGACGGGATTGTGCGGCATGAACTGGACGAGAGTGAAGGCGCGAAGCTGGGCCCGTTCGAGATTGAAGGAGCCTGGTAAGGATTATGTCGAAGCTGATTAATTGCGAGTCGTTGAAGTCGCTGGTCCGGACGGTTCCGGATTTCCCGAAGCCGGGGATTCTGTTCTACGACATCACGACGCTGCTGAAGGACAAGACCGGCTTTGCGCAGCTGATCGATGCGTTTGCGGCGTACTACATCGGCAAGGAGATCGACCTGGTGCTGGGGATCGAGGCGCGCGGGTTTATCTTTGGGCCGGCGCTGGCCTACCGGTTGAACGCCGGGTTTGTGCCGGTGCGTAAGCCGAAGAAGCTGCCCGCGCCGACGGCCAAGGTGAGCTATGAGCTCGAGTATGGGACGGACTCGCTCGAGATCCACCTGGATGCGATTGAGCCCGGGCAGAGGGTGATTATTGTGGACGACCTGCTGGCCACGGGCGGGACGATGGAGGCGACGGTGCAGCTGGTGCGGCAGCTGGGCGGGGAGATCGCGGGGCTGGGGTTTGCGATCGAGCTCGACTTTCTGGAGGGCCGGGCGAAGTTTGGGGAGTACGACGTCCTGAGCCTGCTGCACTACGACGAGTAGGCCTGGAGAGGAAAACTCTGGACGGGTCCTCTTCGGGAAGAGTCGTTCGAGACGAAATGAGTCGGAAGGACCGACCTTTGTTTTGCACGCCAGCCAACTGGTTCACGCGTGAGGATGCAGGTGCTCGGGCAGCATCAAACCGAGAGTGAGGGAATCGCAATGACGGATGTTCACGGGCTTGAAGTTTGGTTCTTGACGGGCAGCCAGCACCTGTACGGGGCAGAGGCGCTGGAGAAGGTTGCGGCGAACTCGCGAGTGATCGTGGAGTCGCTGGCGGCGGAAAAGGATCTTCCGGTGAAGCTGGTGTTCAAGCCGGTGCTGACGCGGCCGGAGGAGATTCGGGATGTTTGCCGGGAGGCGAACAATGCGACGAACTGTATCGGGCTGGTGCTGTGGATGCACACGTTTTCGCCGGCCAAGATGTGGATCGCGGGGCTGACCTCGCTGCGGAAGCCGTTTGTGCATCTGCATACGCAGTTCGGTCGCGACCTGCCGTGGAGTTCGATCGACATGGACTTCATGAACCTGCACCAGGCCGCGCATGGGGACCGGGAGTTCGGGCATATCACCTCGCGGCTGCGGCTGGCTCGCAAGGTGGTGGTGGGTTTCTGGAAGGATCCGGAGACGGTGGCGGAGCTTGGTGTGTGGATGCGGGCGGCGCTGGGCTGGCACGAGTCGCAGAACCTGAAGATTGCGCGCTTTGGCGACAATATGCGCGACGTCGCGGTGACCGAGGGCGACAAGGTGGAGGCGCAGGCGCGGCTGGGGTACAGCGTGTATGCGTACGGGATCGGCGACCTGGTGGCCGAGATGAAGGAGGTCACGGACGCGGAGGTCGGGAAGCTGCTGGCGGAGTATCGGGAGGCGTATACGATTCCGGCGGGGCACGACAAGGAGAAGTCGCTGACGGAGGCGGCGCGGATCGAACTGGGGCTGCGGGCGTTCCTGGTGAAGGGTGGGTTTGGGGCGTTCACCGATAATTTTCAGGACCTGCATGGGATGGAGCAGCTGCCGGGGGTGGCGGTGCAGCGGCTGATGGCGGACGGCTACGGCTTTGGCGGCGAGGGCGACTGGAAGACGGCGGGCCTGGTGCGGACGATGAAGGTGATGGCGACGGGGATGAAGGGCGGCACGTCGTTTATGGAGGACTACACGTACGACTTCGGGAGTCCGCCGAAGGTGCTGGGGTCGCACATGCTGGAGGTGTGTCCGTCGATCTCATCGGGCAAGCCGACGCTTGAGGTGCATCCGCTGTCGATTGGTGGGAAGGCGGATCCGGCGCGGCTGGTGTTTACGTCCGATAGCGGGCCGGCGATCCTGGCGTCGATGGTGGACATGGGCAACCGCTTCCGGATGGTGGTGAACGAGGTGGAGGTGATTCCGCCTGCGGAGGCGCTGCCGAAGCTGCCGGTGGCGCGGGCGGTGTGGCTGCCGAAGCCCAGCATGAAGGTGGCGGCGGCGGCGTGGATCTACGCGGGCGGGGCGCACCATAACGGCTTCAGCCTGGCCCTGACGGCCGAGCACATTGAGGACTTCTGCGAGATTGCCGGGATCGAGTTTGTGCGGATCGGCGAGGGGACGCGGATCGATGCGTTCCGCAAGGAGCTGCGGTGGAACGATGCGGCTTACCTGCTGAAGGGGTAAGGCGAATGCAGGGCCGCGCTCCAACTTGTGGTGGATGCGCTTGCGATGCCCAGCGGGGAGAATACTGCGGAGCCCAAGATGGGCTGGCAGCGCAAACCACGTGAAAGCAGGAAGCTATGTCGGAGAGTGAAGTTCTAGCGAATCAGAAGACGATCCTTGGCCACCAGGCCAGAATCCTTGAAAACCAGGACACGATCGTGCGCAACCAGGAGGCGATCCAGAAGAACCAGGAGTCTCTCAACGAGATACTCAAGAATCAGAAGGAGATTCTTGGGCTTTTGAAGAAGTAGGTTGTTCCGAAGTGGGAGGGCGGTAAGCGGAGGTTTCGCTTGCCGCCCTTTTTTCGTGCTTAGAAGGGGGGCCGGGTGGTACAAACGCTGTGCCGATGGGTACGCGGGATGGAAACGAAGGTCACGAGGAGAGACGAGTGTGCTTGATACGACGGAACTGGGCCAAGGTAGTGGGATGGGCATCGGTTGGCTTGCTAGCAGGGCCAGTGATGGCGCAGGACTCTTCGGGGCTTGCAAAGCGAATGGAGACGGCAGCGGGGGAGACGTCGATTGACAGCTCGCAAATGAAGCCATGGCATTTGAAGGTGATGATTCAGATGGGGGAGAAGGCGGCGCACCGTGGCGAGCAGGGCACGATCGAGGAGTGGTGGGCGGGACCGAACAGATATCGCGTGGTCTATACGACTCCGAGCTTCGCGGCGACCGAAATTCACGGAACGAGCGGATACTTCAGGACGCCTGGCGCCAACAGACACACCGTACCTGCTGGAGCGGGTCATGGAGCAGATTGTCCATCCCATCCCGCCGTCGACGGTGCTGGAGTCCTCGGAGTTGGAGTTGGTAAAGAAGAAGATCAAGGATCTAGAGATTGAGTGCATCTCGGTGGAGAGTAGGAGCAAGACGGCCGTCAAGTCCGCACCCTTTTTCATGCCCACCTTCTGTTTTGAAGGGGATACGACGCGTTTGCTGGTGAGCTACGACCATGGAATCCAGGTGACGCAACGGGAACGTCTGGGCAAGTTCCAGGGTCGCATGGTGCCAACCCAGATTGGGATTTCACTCGGCGGCGTGAACGCCGTATCCGCCAAGATTGAGACACTGGAGGCCAAGACGCTGACGGACGGGGAGATTGAACCCATGGACGGCGTGGTCAAGGTCGCTGAGATCACGCCACTGGAAAACCGAACAGGTGTTGGTCCCGGTTGGGGAGTAACGGCCGGAGCTCCGATCTCACAGCGTGCCCCGATCTATCCGCTTGCGGCGAAAGCAGCGCATGAGAGCGGAATGGTGTTGATCTGGGCAGCAATCGGGAAGGATGGCCATGTTCGGACGACCGAGCTTATCTATGCGCCTTACAAGGACTTGGGGAAAGCGGCTCTCGATGCCGTCGGCCGGTGGACGTATCAACCGTATCTGCTAAACAACGAGCCGGTGGAGCTGACGACGATGGTTCAGGTGAACTTCAACATCGATGTCCATTGAGCCTGCCGGCGTCCGCTGGGCTTTCCCATGCATCTCATATGAGATCAAGCCAAGGGAGAGATTAGATGATTCAGTCGAAGGGGTATGCCGCGCAGGATCCGAAGTCGTCGTTGACGCCGTTTTCGTTTGAGAGGCGGGATCCGGGGCCGAAGGATGTGGTGGTCGAGATTGCTTACTGCGGGATCTGTCACTCGGATATTCACCAGGTTCGCGATGAGTGGGGCGGGTCGATGTACCCGATGGTTCCGGGGCACGAGATTGTCGGGAAGGTGACGGCGGTCGGGGCGGAGGTTTCGAAGTTCAAGGTCGGCGACCTGGCGGGTGTCGGGGTAACAGTTGAGACGTGCATGCAGTGTGAGAACTGCAAGGCCGGCGCGGAGCCTTACTGCCTGAAGGGCATGGTGGGGACGTACAACGCCAAGACGTACGAGGGCGAGATGACGTATGGGGGGTACGCGAACAACATCGTGGCTCCGGAGCATTATGTCTACTCGATCTCGCCGAAGCTGGAGCTGGCGGCCGTGGCTCCGCTGCTGTGCGCGGGGATTACGACGTGGAGCCCGCTGCGGCACTGGGGCGTGACCTCGGGGAAGAGGGTGGGGATCGTGGGGCTGGGCGGGCTGGGGCACATGGGCCTGAAGTTTGCGCACTCGCTGGGAGCGGAGACAGCGCTGTTTACGACGAGTGAGAGCAAGGCTGCGGATGCGAAGCGGCTGGGTGCGGACGAAGTGGTGATCTCGAAGGATCCGGACGCGATGAAGAGCCACAAGGGGAAGTTCGACTTCATCCTGGATTGCGTTTCGGCGCCGCACGACCTGAACGAGTACATGAGCCTCCTGCGGCTGGATGGGACGCTTTGCCAGGTGGGGCTCCCGGACAAGCCGCTGCCGGTGGCGGCGTTCTCGCTGGTCACGAACCGGAGGTCGCTGTCGGGATCGATGATTGGCGGGATGGCCGAGACCCAGGAGATGCTGGATTATTGCGCGGAAAAGAACATTGTCTCGGATATCGAGATGACCACGTTCGACAAACTCGAGTCGGCGTATGAGCGGGTGGTGAAGGCCGATGTGAAGTACCGGTTTGTGATCGATATGAAGTCACTCGCCTAGGAGCGAGGACTGCCGGTTGCGGGTGCGCTGATATGCAGGGGAGGGGACGGCCGAGGTCTGGCCGATCCCCTTTCTGGTTCCATGGCGACGGCTTGAAGCTTAGAGGCTGCGAGAGAGCTCGGTAATGCGGAGGGTCTCGGCGGGCTGGAGATAGCCCTTGCGGCGGAACCAGTCATTCATCTTCTCCTGAAGCCGGTCGAGGGGGACTCGGTTTCCGGCTTCGAGAAGACCGTCTCCCGTGGGGAGGGTGTCGTCGAAGATGGCCTCGTTGGTGAAGTTACGCATAGCAAAGCTATCGATCCAGTGCATCGGGCAGGGTCTTTGCTCGCCGACGGAGGAGATGTAGTCAATGCGGAGTTTACGGGCGAACATGCTGAGAGGTGGTTCCCTGTGGCTCGAAGTCAGGTTTGCGGAAGGTAGGGAGACAGATCGGGTGCGGCGCCGGATCTTAGGCGAAGAGAGTGTACATAGGGGCGTCAACGGGAAGGCTCTGGACGGGGCCAGACAGGAGGCCGGTCGCGGCGTTGCGGCGGAAGGTGGTGATGGTGTCACCATTCTGATTGCCGCAGAGGATCCAGTTGCCGGTTGGGTCCAGGGTGAAATGGCGCGGGGTACGACCGCCGCAGGGAATGCGCTGGACGAGTTTCAGCGAACCGTTGCCCTGATCGATGGCGAAGACGACGAGCGAGTCTTCACCGCGATTACTGGCGTAAACGTAGTAGCCGTTGGGCGAGATGGCAATCTCGGCGGCCGTGTTCTTTGCGGCCGGAAAGTCGTCTGCAATGGTCTTAACGGGTGGGCCCGCGACGACGAGAAGAGCCTGCGAAGCGGGCTGCGAGTGGGTCGTCGTCCAGAGGTAGTGGTCGATGGTGGAGTCGAGTTCGTTGACGCCGTAGACCCATCGGTTGTTGGGATGGAAGGCGACGTGGCGCGGTCCGGAGCCGGGCCGGTTATTTGAGAAGAGATGAGGCTCGGAGGTGGTGAGCCGGGCGGTTGCGGGGTCGATGGAGAAGACGGAGATACGGTCGTCGCCGAGATCGCAGACGACGAGGAAGCGGTTGTCGGGGGAGATGGTGGCGCAGTGAGGGTGGGGTGCGTCCTGTCGATCGTGATTGGGTCCGAGGCTGCCGAACTTGTTGTGATCCTTAAAGTCGATGCGCTCGACGGGCTCCGAGAGGGACCCGTCGGGGAGGACCCGGAAGGAGGAGAGGCCGCTGCCCGCGTACTCCGCTGCGAAGACGGCATGTCCGCTCGAGTCGATCGAGACGTAACAGGGACCGGGAAAGCCGGAGGCTACTTTGCCGATGGGCCGGAGGGCACCGGGAGTCTTGCTCGCGGGCGGATCGAGGAGAAAGGACGACATGCTGGAGGTTGCGTCGTCGGTTTCGTTGGCGACGTAAAGCACGCGGCGGTTGCCGGCTGCTGCCAGCGCAAAGAAGGAGGGGTCGACAGTTTCGGCGGCGAGGACCAGGGGCGAGAGCTGACCGGTAGTGCTGTCGAAGATGGAAGAGTAGATGCCTTTGCCGGTACCCTTTGTGGTGCTGACACCGATGTAGACCGGGAAAAGATGAGTTTGCACGGGAGCCTTTCGGCGGCGAGGGAACTGGAGGGCGAGCGCGCGGAGGTGGATCGAGAGGGCAGAGAGGGTAATAAGAAACTTGCGGCGAGTGACCATGGAATCGTCCTTTTCCCAGCCTTCCACGGTTAGAGCTTGAGACCCTCGTTCTGGTCGGGGCTGGGGGAACCAACGTAGGCCGGGCTGCCGGGATCTCCGGGCAGACGGCCGAGGAAGGACTCGGGTTTGACGTCGTCGTTGATGACGGGGAGCGAAGGGAGGAGATCCGTGCGACCTGCCTCTTTGACCACAGCCTCGGCATGCTCGAGGACCTCGTCCACGGTCATGGTGTAGAGGTCACGACCGTTGTCGTAGCCGGACTCGATGGCGGTCTTGAGGTATCGGCCGGCGGTCTGCGCGGCAAGGTAGTCGGTGATGACGTTACCGGTGCGGCGCTTCTGCTCGATCCACGCCATGTTGGGCATGGCGATGTAGAGGCTGCGGCCGTTTACGGCGAAGCGGATGTCGGTAGCGTCGACATGACGCGTGGCGATGGCGACGATCGTTCCCCTCCACGTGATGTGGAGGGATTCGCCGGTCCAGCGATCCGTCACGGTGAAGTCTTCATACATGAGACCTAGAGTAGCGGACACGTGGATGCGCGGCAAGGTAACGTTTTGGCCGCGAGGCGGACGCACGCTGAACGGAGGGGTCGAGTACGTGGAGAATCGTGACCAGCGGCGCAGGCGCCCGGTGTTTTCGTATTGCAAATAAGTTTCCTGCTGTGCATCATTCGGCCTGTGGAATGTGCATCCTATGAACGACGAGTGACAAAGCTCCATGCTCGGCACGTAGCGCCTGCTGCTAGTTCCTAAGGAGAGAGATATGTTGATCGTTTTGATCGTGTTGCTTTTGGTGTTTGGTTTTGGCGGATTCCGGATGGGGCCTGGGCTGGGCTACTACGGTGGTGGCGGCATAAGTCTTCTTCTGCTTATCCTGATCATCCTCCTGGTTATGCATGTGATCTAAAGGGTTTCAGTGCAGAACGGATTGTCAGGAGAGGGCCGGCGAAGCTGCCGGCCCTCTCCTGCGTCTGGGGTGGGAGGGAGGTGGAGGTGGACTGCCTGGTCAACGGTCGTTGCCCTGCAGATTTTCTACTGGGGTGATCTGTCCGAAGAGACCATTTCTCTCGTGGTCGGGGCCCGCGGTGAAGAAGAGCGACGTCGCAGGACCGTTCGAGGCCGGACCTCCGCCGAAGGCGATCGCCCAAAGGCCATCGATGACAAAGGGGTGGTTGTCGGGAGCGGTGAGCTTGCCCTTGAAGGCGCCGGTGAGTACGTCGAAGGCGAGGATCTCGCCGCTGCCGAACTGGCCTACCAGGAGATCGTGGCTGTGCGAGCCGAAGTCTCCCGATGCGAGGGCGAGGCCCCAGGGGGCGTTGAACCAGGGGCCGTGCTCGAGGCGATGAAGAAGGCGGCCGGTGGGTGAGAAGACGTCCACGTACCCCTTGCCGGCACCATCGATCTCATCGTGTCGTGCCTCGTCCTGGTGGGCGTAGGTGACGTAGATGTTGCCGCCTATGTTCTGGACGTTGAAGGGCACGTACTCCTTGGGCAGGTGGTCATCGTCGAACGCATCCTCCGAGATGCGTACGCTTCTGAACTCGTCATCGTAGACGGCAACTCGCCCGCGGCGGAAGTCGGCTGCGAAGATATATGGCTTGGGGCCTTCGGAGGTTTCGACGGTGGCGATGGTGGCACCCTTGAAGACGGACTTTCCGTGGGTATTGACCTTGATGACGGCGGAGGAGGACACACCGGGGTTCCAACCCGATATGGTTCCATCTTCGGTTACGAAGAGGAAGATAGCGCCCTTTGAGGGTGCGACCTGAAACGAGTTCGGGTCCCCGTTGAACATGGTGCCGGTTGGTGAGCCGGTGTTGGACCGATCCGCGGCGGGTATGGGAACGACCAGGGGCTCAATATTGCCGGTGCCGTTGTAAAGGGTCGAGACCCCCTTGCCGTTATCGGAGACCCACCAGGCGTTTCCGGAGCTGCGCGACAGGCCCCAGGGGTTGACGAGGTTGGGATCCATGGTGGGCGCGAGCGAGTTTAGGTTCGAGGTGAGATCGGTGAGGGTGTAGTGCTGGATGGGCGGGGCCTGGGCGCGAATGTTTCCGGAGCAGAAGCTAACGGCCAGGGCCATTGGGATGGACCGGGACAGGCGCAGTGCTGAGCCCAGGTGATGCGATGCGGGTGTTGGCATGACTCCTCCTGTAAGTGCGACCGAGGAGATCCGCAGAGACTTTTCCGCGGAGATATCGATCGACGGAGCCAACCATAACTTCCGGGGGAAGAGGAGATGTCAGGCAGGTGTCTGCGAATTGTCATTTTGCGGTCACCGGGGAGCTAGCGGCTGCCGCCTGGTACGTTCAAAGGCCTATTTCGGAACGGATCGCATTGGCGATGTTTTCGGCGTGGGTACGCATGGCGAGTTCACTTTCGGCCTCGATCATGACGCGAGCGAGGGTTTCGGTTCCGGAGTAGCGGATGACGACGCGACCGGAGTCGGCGAGATCGGTTTCGGCGACGCGGATGGCCTCGGCAACCGGTGGAATGGAGTTGAGCGGCCTTCGCTCGCGCACCTTGACGTTGACGATGATCTGCGGAAACACCTTGAGGTCGGAGGTGAGTTCGGCGAGGGACTTCCCTGCCCTGTGCAGGATGTCGAGGACCAGGAGTGCGGTGAGGAGGCCGTCGCCCGTGGTGGAACGGCCCGAGAAGATGACGTGGCCGGACTGCTCGCCACCGAGGGCTGCGCCGGTGCGCTGCATCTCTTCGAGGACGTACTTGTCGCCGACGGGAGCACGAAGCATGGAGATGCCGGAGCGCTTGAGAGCGGCCTCGAGACCCATGTTGGACATGGTGGTGGCGACGACGGTGTTCCCGGTGAGGAGGCCGCGGGTATGGAGGTCGCGCGCGGCAAGGAGCAGAATGGCGTCGCCATTGACGACACGGCCGTGCTCATCGGCAAGAAGGCAGCGGTCGGCGTC
The DNA here is from genome assembly GCA_963752655.1 of uncultured Acidobacteriaceae bacterium. GTDB lineage: Bacteria > Acidobacteriota > Terriglobia > Terriglobales > Acidobacteriaceae > Edaphobacter. Next base: position 314,421 of record CAVVZK010000005.1, on the reverse strand, counting down.
GCCATCGAGCGTAATGCCGAGCGAGGCGCCCTGCTCGACGACCTCGGCGGCGACGACCTGCGGGTAGAGTGCTCCGCAATCCTCGTTGATGTTGCGGCCCGTAGGGGAAGCGTGAGTGATGATGACCTCGCCACCCAGGCCGGCAAAGAGCTGTGCGGCGACCGCGCTTGCAGCACCGTTGGCGCAGTCCACGACAATGGTCTGGTTTTCGAGCGAAAGACCGGGTACGGCGGCGAGGAGGAAGCGGACATACTCGGCGCGGTCGCTTTCGTTGACGGGCGGTGGATCGAGGTCACGGTGGTCGTGAGCCTGGCTGGCGGAACTTTCTGAAGGGCGTTCGAGGGCGCGGAAGATCTCCTCTTCGATGGACATCTCGGTGGAGTCGGGGAGCTTGTAGCCGTCCGGCCCGAAGAGCTTGATGCCGTTGTCTTCCCACGGGTTATGGGAGGCGGATATGACGATGCCGGCAGCGAAGCCGTGCTCGCGGGTGAGGAAGGCGATGGCGGGCGTGGTGATGACACCGGCGTTTTCGACGGAGGCTCCGCCAGCATCCAGGCCGGCGGTCAGGGTGGCGACGATCCAGTTCGAGGACTCGCGGGTGTCCTGGCCGAGGATCACCTGAGGAACGTTTGTACCTGACTTGAGGGAGTGCGCCAGAGCAAGGCCGATGGCGTAAACAGTTCGGGGATCGAGGGGGGACTGGCCGGCTATGCCACGGATGCCGTCGGTGCCGAAGAGCTTCTTCATTGCGGTGGTGTCTCCACTTCTGTTGCGGGTCCTGCGGGTCGTGATGCGGGTTCGAGGATGTTCTATGGACGGATCGGCCGCGGGAGTTGCTGCAAGAACCCGGGCGGTGAGGCTGCCGTTGCCGAGGCGTGCGAGGAGGCGGTCCCCGGGAGCAACGTTTCGAGTGTCGCGCAAAAGCGTTCCGGCGGCGACTCCGCTTTCGATGTAGACGAGGGCGTATCCGCGTGAAAGGACGGAAACTGGCGAAAGTGCCTGGAGGCGGGCGGTCGCGCGGTCGAGGCGGTTGTGACGTGAGGCCAGGATCTGCCGGGCGGCGCGGTCCAGGCACTGGCGGGACTGCGCGAGGCGGTGGCGACCAGCAAGGAGGCGGCGGGCTGGATCCTGTTTCAGGAGGCGAGCGGTGAGGATCTCGAGGCGCTGGGCACCCAAGCTCAGGCGACGTGCGGTGGCGCTCGCGAGCCGCTGGTGGAGGTCGTCGATGCGCTGCTGGCGACGTGCGATAGCGTCGTAGACGCGAGCGAGGACGTGGGCGGAGGAGAGACGGGCGAAGCGCTGGCGGGCGTGGAGGAGGTGGAAGCGGCCGGCGCGCAGGACGGAGCGGTGGAGGTTGTCGAGGCGCTCGCCGATGCGGTGCTGGGCAGCGGTGATGATCTCGGCGGCGGCGGAGGGCGTGGGGGCGCGGAGGTCGGAGACGAAGTCGGCGATGGTGAAGTCGGTCTCGTGGCCGATGGCCGAGACGACGGGAAGCTTCGATGCGGCGACCGTGCGTGCGAGGGCTTCGTCATTGAAGCCGGCGAGGTCTTCTGGGGAGCCGCCTCCGCGGGCGACGAGGATGAGGTCGACCTTTTCGGGATGCGCATTGAACCAGCGGATGGCGCGCGCGACCGAGCCCGGGCAGCTCGTGCCCTGCATGGTGGCGGGGTAGATGAGGAGGTTGAGGCGGGCGTGGCGGCGCCGCACGACGGTGAGGATGTCGCGAAGCACGGCTCCGCTGCGCGAGGTGACGATGCCGATGCACCTGGGGTAGGCGGGCAGGGGGCGTTTGCGGGCGGCGTCGAAGAGGCCTTCGGCGAGGAGGCGGGCTTTGAGCTGCTCGAAGGCGAGCTGGAGAGCGCCGGCGCCGCGCGGCTCCATGGTTTCGGCGATGAGCTGCAGCTGGCCACGAGTGTCATAGACCGAGATGCGTCCGCGAACGAGGACCGCCAGACCATCGGCGGGACGGAAGCGCAAAAGCTGGGCCTGGCGGCGGAAGAGCACGACGGGGAGCTGGGCCTCGCCGTCCTTGAGAGTGAGGTAGATGTGGCCGGAGGGGGCGGGGCGGCAGTTGGAGATCTCACCTTCGACCCAAAGGTCAGCGTAGCCGAGCTCGATGCGCTGGCGGATGTCGGCGACGAGCGAACGGACGCTCCAGATGCGGCGCTCGGGGGTGGCTGGAATCGCGGGCGCGCCTGAAGCTGGTTCTAAGTCAGGTGAGGGATAGCGGGACCGCCCGCGATCGGGTTGAGAATCAGGTTCGAGCCGCGTGCTAGTTGGGGGAGCTTCCGGGGCGATGGGAGGCTGCGGCGCAGGACTGAAAAGGAGACCCAGCTGTGGAGGTCCGCTGGCGGGGGGCGACGGTACGCGAGGACGTCGAGCCTGCAAGCGTAGACCAGCGAGGGTGTTGGGTGTCTCGTCCTGGTCCGCCATACCGCCTTGAGTCTAGCACTGCCGACGAGGCAGGGAGCGGGTCAGCGGAGGCGGCTGATCGCCCACAGCGCGAGGCTCAGAACGACACTGAGGAGGAGCGATGTGGCAAGCGGGAGGGAGATGGTCCAGTTACGCCCGCGCCAGGAAAGGTCTCCGGGGAGCCGGCCGAGTGGGATGTTGAACCGGCTGAAGGCTATGACGAAGTATGCCGGCGATAAAGAGCACGGCGGAGATCGCGAAAAGCAGGCGAGCCAGGGGCGGCATCGATTGCTCTCCCTATGGGCCGAGGAGGATCTCACCTGCGCGGCGGAGGACTTCACTGGGGTGGCAGGGCTTTGTGAGCACGGAGAAGTGTCGGCGAACCTCGGCGGACCGCTGACGGACGCGGTTTAGGCTTGCGTAGGCTCCGGTGAGGACGAGGACACGACATCCGGGCTGCTCCTCTTCCATGGTGTCGATGAGTTCGAGGCCGTCTTTCTCAGGCATGTTGATGTCGCACAGCAGAAGATCGGGTGTGAAGGCGCGGGCGCAGATCATCGCTTCGTCGGCCGAGTATGCGGCGCGGGTGGTGAAGCCATGTTTCTGGAAGATGAGACTAAGTGTATCGGCGACGATGTGCTCGTCATCCACTATCAGTATGCGCATGGAAGTAGCCCCTAGATCGTTCACGACGAGCCCGGAGGACTGTTACAGTCTGGGCTTCCGATCCCCGGATGTCCAGCGCCTGTTTTGGGGAGGGGTATAACCCGTCTGGGGGATGTGAGTTACCTTGTTCGCTGTTTTGAAGGCTCGAAACAGGGGAGGCTGGCGGACGCGAGAGCGCCCAGACGAGGCACATCGTTCAGCAAACGTTGATGCTGGTTGATTAAGAAAGTGGGAGCGATGCGCGCTTTAGCCTTGTTGGTCGGGTTGATCTTTGTCGGAGCGGTGATCCTCGATGCCTTTCAGACGATCATCCTTCCGAGGCGTCCTACGGGGCGGCTGCGGATCACGCGTTTTTTCTACACCATGACCTGGATGCCCTGGGTCTGGATGGCGGAGCGGATCGAGAACCGAAAGGTTCGGGAGCAGGCATACAGCGTCTTTGGACCGCTTCTCGCTGCTGGTGCTGCTGGTACTTTGGGCGGTGCTTCTGACGGTTGGCTTCGGGCTGCTGCTGTTTGCGATGAAGTCTCCGTTTCTGGATACGAGCGTTCCTGTCGGGAGCCGGTGGCCTGTTCCACCTGAGCGACGGATCTGTACGTGAGCGGAACGACGCTGACGACGCTTGGGCCAGGCGACGTGGTGCCGCGAAGCGAGTGGGCCCGGACACTGATGATTGCGGAGAGCGGGACGGGGCTGGGGTTTGTGGCGCTCGTGATCAGCTACGTACCGGTGCTTTACGGGGCTTTCAGCAAGCGGGAGGTGAGTGTTGCGCTGCTGGATGGCGCGTGCGGGGTCTCCGCCGACGGCTGCCGAGCTGTTGCGGCGGCATGGATTCGACGGTGGGCCGAAGGCGATGAGCAAGCTGCTGGAGGAGTGGGAGCGATGGTCGGCGGAGATCCTGGAATCTCACATCTCGTATCCGATTCTTTGCTACTACCGGTCGCAGCATGACAACCAGAGCTGGCTTTCGGCGTTGGTGAGCGTGCTGGACGCGTGTGCTCTGCTGATCACGACGATCGAGGGTCCGGCTTCGCGACAGGCTCAGCTGACGTTTGCGATGGCGCGGCATGCGCTTGTGGACCTCGGGCACGTCTTCCACCTGGAGGAGAAGGAGGCGGAGTGGCTGGAGCGAGGGAAGACGGAGCGGCTTCCTGCCGACGTGTTCGACCGTCTGTGCGACGCGCTGGGTGACATCGAGCTCAGGCTGTGTGGCGATCCTGCTTCGATGCAACGGCTGACGGAGATCCGTCAGCTGTATGAGCCGCACGCGCAGGCGCTCTCGGACTACCTGAAGATGCCGCTGCCGCAGTGGGTGGCAGAGCCGAAGAAGAAGAAGGATCAGTGGAAGATGGTCGCAGACCTGCGGTCGCAGGCAGCCAGCGTGATTGGGGCGCGTGTAAACCACGTCAGCGAGCAGGCCTCAGCGGCGCATCTTCATGATGACGATCACTGAGTTGTCGGGGTACGGGGATCGCGGCTGGCCGCAGCTCTTGGCCGAGCACAAAGGACCGCCGCGGCGGCGGCAGCGGTCCTCGATGGCGATACGAGGTTACTGCTGCTGGGCTACGGGAGCGGATGCCGGGTTCAGCTTTTGCGCGGCCAGCATGCCGGCCGGACCTTTGGGGTCCTTGTCCTTGAGTTGAGCGAGGATCTTGCGGGCTGCATCGGCCTTGCCCTGGGACTGGTAGAGCTCCGAGAGCTGAATCTGGGCTGTACCGGCAGGGACCGAGTTAGAGGGCTTGGCGGTGAGCTCGTTGTAGAGATCGATGGCCTGCCCGTCGCGACCGGTCTGGCGATAGAGCTGGGCGAGCGAGAGCTTAGCGAGGTTTGCGAGGTCACGATTCCAGCCCGAAGCGACATCCTTGAGAGTGCTCTCGGCGGTGGCGTTCTGACCGGCTTCCATGGCGGTGAGGCCTGCGAAGTAGTGAGCGTTTCTTGCCATCGGGGGTCATGCCGTACTTGCTGGCCACCTGCGACGAACAGATATTCGCGACCTTGGCGCGTTCTGTGGCGGAGCTGAACGTCTTGATCCCGGCGGCACGGCCTGGCCGGGGTTCGCGAGCGGCGTCTGGTAGGCCTGCATGGCGGCGCCGAAGGCGAGCGGATGCGGCCTCGGAGCGCTTGCTGTAGATGACCCCGGCGAGAACGACGACGAGATGATGCGCGAGCAGGATGGCGCTCGAGACGATGACGGATCGCCGGTTCTCGCCGGCCCACTCGAGTCCGTGGGTGGTGGTGGTGATGAAGGCGTCGTTCTGCTTGAGGGCTGCTTTGGTTTGCTGATCCACGGTGGTGTTGGTCTCTCTTCTATGCGACGTGAGGCGAGGTGCTTACGCAGTTCTTCAGTTTATCAGGGTACTGGAGGGCTCATCCAGCTACTCACCTGACGATCGCCCCGGCCCCGCGTTAGCCGGGATTGCGAACTGAGAGCGGATATGCCGTTATTGGGTGCAGAACCCGCCTAGTTGGAAGAGTCGGAGTCGCTGGGTGCTGGCGCTGGCCTGCTGACGGTGCTGGGGGAGCGCTCCTTTGGGCGATATCGCATCGCACCCACCATGTAACCGAAGACGAACACCATGATCAGCGTTATCAGAAGGACGAGCGTTTTCAATCCGGCACCCCTTGTTTCAACATTCTAAAGCCGCGAGTGACTCCGTCAGATGTTGCAGAGGTTGAAGGCTGCGCGGAGTGAGGTGATGCGGGTCGCGGGTGGGCACGAACTCGTGGGCGACGTAGCCGGTGAAGCCGGTGGCGGCTATGGCTCGCATGACGGCGGGCCAGTTGACCTCCTGGGTCTCGTCGAGCTCATGCCGGCCGGGCACTCCGCCGGTGTGGAAGTGAGCGAGCCAGCGGGCGTTCGAGGTGATGGTCTGGACGAGGTCACCTTCCATGATCTGCATGTGGTAGATGTCGTAGAGGAGCTTGATGCGGGGGCTGTCGACCTCTTCGACCACGCGGACGCCCCAGCTGGTGTGATCGCACATGTAATCGGGATGGTCACGCTTGCTGTTGAGCAGCTCCATGCAGAGAGTGATGCCGTGGTCTTCGACGATGGGACGAAGTCGACGGAGACCAATGACGGTGTTTCGGGCGCCCTGTTCGTCGGTAAGATCGGGGGCGCGAAGTCCGGAGAAGGTGATGACGTTGGGGACGTTCGCCTTGGCGGCCAGCGGGACGTATTTGCGGAGGCCGGCTTCTATGCTGGCGTGATTTTCGATGCGGTTGAGGCCGCGGTTGATCTCGCCGCCGTCGGCGTAGCCCATGGTCGAGCGGAGGCCGAAGCGCGCCGGGATCTCGTACTCGTCGGGCTTGAGAAGGTCGACGCCTTCGAGGCCGATGGAGGCCGAGGCGCGGCAGAGATCGTCAAGCGGGATCTTCTGATAGCACCAGCGGGAGACGGACTGGTGGATGCGGTGGACCGATGTGGGTGGGGCGGCGCTGCTTCCGGAGGCGGACAGCGGAAGAAGCGTGGCGAGGCCCGAAGCGAGGAAGTGGCGCCGACTGGACATAAGCCCGAAAACTCCAAAGAATGTTTGTTCCAGCTACAGTTGAACATTATGACGGAATGTTTGCAGGTAGACGTGGTGGGTGTTGGCCTGAACGCCATCGATACGGTGATTCCGGTCGAGCACTTTCCACTGCCGGGATCGAAGTTGGAGTACCGGGGAGGCACCGTGCTGCCGGGAGGGCAGGTGGCGACCGCGATGGTGGCGTGCCAGAGATGGGGTATGCGGACGCGCTATGTCGGGAAGTTGGGCGAGGATGCAGCGGCGGCGCTGCACAGCGACGCGTTTACAGAAGGCGGGGGTCGAGACGCGACTGATCAAGGTTGCCGGGGCGCTGAGTGCGCAGTCGCTGATCCTTGTGGATGGGGATGGAGAGCGCACGGTGCTGTGCCGCAAGGACGATCGGCTGACGTTGCGACCGGAGGAGCTGCGGCGTGAGTGGGTTGAGAGTGCGCGGGTGCTCCATGTGGACGGGTATGACACGGCGGCGGCGACGCTGGCGGCGACCTGGGCGCATGCTGCTGGGATACCGGTGGTCGCGGATCTGGACGAGCTGTACCCCGGGGTGGAGGAGCTGCTGGAGCGGGTCGACTACGTTATTGTGAGCCGCGACTTCCCTTGCCGGCTGATGGAGGAGTCTGACCTTGAGGGTGCCCTGCGCGGCATGCACCGGCGTTACGGGTGCACGCTGGCCGCCGCGACGCTTGGGGAGGATGGGGTGATGGCGTGGGACGGAGCCCGGCTGCACCACACGCCGGCCTACCAGGTGGCGGTGGTGGACACTACCGGGGCCGGCGACCTGTTTCACGCGGGGTTTATCTATGGGCTGCTGCAGGGGTGGCCGCTCGGCCGGCAGATGGACTTTGCGTGTGCGGCGGCGGCCCTGAACTGCATGGCGGTAGGCGCGCGCGGCGGGATCGCGGCACTGGAGGCGATCGAGGAGTTGATGGGGACGGGAGTCGCGGTACTCGATGCGAGCTGCCGCTTCGATGACGAGCCGGCGTTGATGTCCGCGGGAAGCTGAACCGGCGGGAGCTTACTTGATGTCGCGCCAGTTATCACCGATGCCCACGTCGGCGACGATGGGGATTGAGAACTCAGCGACGTGTTCCATCTCGTGCTTGACGAGCTGCTGGCAGCTCCTCGGCCTCTTCGGGGACGACGTCGAAGAGAAGTTCGTCGTGGACCTGGAGCGTCATTCTGGAGCGGAATTTTCGTTCGGACATCTTGGCGTCGAGGGTGATCATGGCGAGCTTGATGAGGTCGGCGGCGGTTCCCTGGAGAGGTGTGTTGATCGCGGTACGTTCGGCAAAGCCGCGCATGTTGGGGTTGCGGGACTGGATGTCGGGGATGGGACGTACGCGGCCGAAGTGGGTGCTTACGGACTGATCGCGGCGAACGGTTTCGAGGGTCTGCTCGATGAAGCGCCTGATGCCCGCGTAACGCTCATAGTAGCGGTCGATGTATTCGCGTGCGGTCTTCTGGTCGATGTTGAGCTGGGCGGCGAGGCCGAAGGGGCTGATGCCGTAGACGATGCCGAAGTTGACGGCTTTGGCGCGGGCGCGGGTCTCCTTATCCATGGTGGCGGGATCGACCTCGAAGACCTCGGACGCAGTGAGCGTGTGGATGTCCTTGCCGGTGCGATAGGCGTCGAGAAGGAGCGGATCCTGGGAGAAGTGGGCCATGAGGCGGAGTTCGATCTGCGAGTAGTCGGCCGACATGAGGACGTTGCCGGGTGCGGCGATGAAGGCGGCGCGGATCTCTCGGCCGAGGGCGGTGCGGGTGGGGATATTTTGCAGATTCGGATTGGTCGAGGACAGGCGGCCGGTGGCGGTGCCGACCTGGTTGAAGGTGGTATGGACGCGGCCATCGCGATCGGCGAGCTGGGGGAGCTGGTCGAGGTAGTTGGATTTGAGCTTGGCGAGCTGGCGGTACTCGAGGACCTGGGCGGGTACGGGATGGAGTTGGCCGCGAGGTCTTCGAGGACGTCCTGCGCGGTGGAGATGACGCGGCCCTTGCCGTATTTCATGGGCTTGGCGAGGTTCATCTTGTTGAAGAGGACGTCGCCGAGCTGCTTGGGGGAGTTGATATTGAAGCGGTGGCCGGAGCCCTCGTAGATCTTTTCTGCGAGGGTATCCATGTCGACGGTAAGACGGGAGGACATCTCGCGGAGGATGGCGGGATCGACGCGGACGCCGGCCGTCTCCATGCGGAGGAGGACGGGGACGAGGGGGAGATCGATGGTGTTGTAGACGTGGAGGAGAGGGTTGGTTTGATTGAGCCTGAGGCTTCCGGGCAGACCCCCCGTTGTAAGCGTCGGAGAGGATGAGGCACCCGAGTTGGTTGTAGGGCGCCGGGCTCGGCGAATAGCATCTCGCGGGTCACGGCGCCGCCTAGAGCGGGGTCATCCTTGGGGATGTTGTGAGCGACGGGGGCGGAGTCGGCGATCTGCTGGCGGAGGATGGGAATGACGCGGTTGATGGCGGTGGCGGCCTCGGCGAGGAGGGTCTCCGGGCGCGTGGGTGAGAGCGCGCGAGGAGGAGCGCGCGGCGACGTCGGCGAGGGTGTGGGAGCCGTGGGTAGGGTTGGTGAGATAGCTGTACAGCATGACGTCCTCGACGGGACCGGCGAGGGCGATGCCATGGGGGGCGAGGGCGCGGGTGACGGCCTTGAGATCGTGCACGTGCTTGGGGAGGCCTGGGTCCTGAAGGGCCTTGCGGAGGGCCGGATAGTCGACCGAGACCTGGAGGCCGAGGGTGGGGTTGGCGGCGAGACCAAGCTTGCATGCGGGGTCTTCGGGGGTTGGCGGGCCGACAGACGCGGGCGCGGGTGCGGGCGCGCCGAAGAGGGACATGGTCTCGGGCTGCGTGGTCTCGGGTTCAGGCTCTTCTGACGCCTTCGACGGGCTCGGCGGAGGTCTCTTCGGCGATGGCCTGCGCGGTCTCGGCGATGGCCAGAGACAGGCCGCGGGGCTGCCCCGGCGAGGTCGCCGCGCCTGAAGTAGCTGACTCCCCGTCTGGATCGGAGGTGACGAGGTTGGGGCTCGCGGGCCTCGGCAAGGAGAGCTTCGATCTCGAGGTCGGTGGGCCTGGTGTTGAAGGTGATGACGGTGTTGTCGGTGGCGGGGGCGAGTTCTTTGAGGAGGGTCGTGAACTCGAGCTCGGAGAAGAGGGCACGGCAGGCGGCGTTGTCGACGGGCTGAGTACGCATGTCCTCGATGGAGAACTCGATGGGAACACTGGTGTGAATGGTTACGAGCTCCTTTGAGAGGAGGATGTTGTCGCGATTGTTTTGTAACGATTCTCGATACGTTTTCTTCTTGACCTCATCGGCACGGTCCAGGGCAGCCTCGACGGTGCCGAACTGTTGGATAAGTTCGACGGAGCCCTTGTCCCCGATGCCGGGTGCACCGGGAATGTTGTCGATCGAATCGCCGCGGAGAGCCATGACGTCGATGACGCGTTCCGGAGGAACTCCGAGCGCGGCTTCGACGCCCGCGGCGTCGAGGATCAGGTTGTCCTTGGTCGGATTGAGGATGGAGACGTCGGCATTGACGAGCTGCATCATGTCCTTATCGGAGCTGACGACGAAGACCTTGTGGCCGAGCGACGAGAGCTGGCAGGAGAGGGTGCCGATGACGTCGTCGGCCTCGAAGCCCTCGTAATAAAGGATGGGGATACGGAAGGCTTCGAGAGCGCGCCGGATGTAGGGCTGCTGCTGGATGAGGTCTGGCGGCGTCTCGACGCGGTTGGCCTTGTATCCGCCGTATTCGATGGTCTCGAACTGCTGGGTCTTGATGTTGAACTTCTGAACGTCCTTGAGCTGCTTTGCCTGCTCGTTGCGGTGGACGGGGGCACCTACGTCGTAGACCGCGGCCAGGTATTGCGGGCTGAAGTCTTTGCGGAGCTTGTTGATCATGTTGACGAAAACATAGGTCGCCGCCGTAGGGATGCCGGTGCGCGTGGACATGGGCCGCTGACGCTGCATCGCATGGTAGGCGCGAAAGATGAATGCCATGGAGTCGAGGAGGTAGATGGGGGGCTTGCCTGTCGCGCCGGGCGAAGGAGCGGAGGGGGGTGCTGGAGCAATCTTTGGAGTGGGCGTCTTCTTCGGTGCCATGGCTCTTTGATGGTAGCGCGAGGGGAGCGGCTCTGTGCCCTACAAGCCACGGCGCTCAACCTTCGATGCCAACACAGCAGCAGCTATTCCCGCCAAGGCAGCGCCGGCCTGGGCTCCCCGGGGCGCAATCAGAAAGGGACTGAGTGCCCCGGTCCTTTATAGGGCAGGGTGCGACGGGTGTCGGCGGCGTGGGGCGTCTTCGTGTGGAAGGAGTTCGCCGGGGCGTCAAAGCAGATCCGGTTGTGCCTCACTCTTATGTTTGCTCTCTTTCTCGCCGGGTTGACGGCGATTGCGGCAGCCCCTCTGTTTCCTTCGAAATAGGTAAGGAATGGCGGGTGACGTGTTATCGGAGACCCCAGACGCTTACCGAAGAACAGCCAGATGCCGGAGCAGAAGAGTCCCATGGCGGTGCCTGTGCTGAAGGCGATGATCCATCCGCGAGGTCCGAAGTGAGCGACGAGAAGGGGAACCGCGGCATTCGAAGCAATTCCGCCCAGAATCCCGATCGTGTTCATGAATCCGGCGACGGCGCCGGCATTGCCTTTCGCGAGCGAGGTCGCCATGGCCCAGAACGAGGACTCCGCCAGATAAAGAGAACCGAGGCTGATGCAAAGCGCCGCAACGGCGAGGGTGCGATCGGGGGCCATGGCCGCAGCGAGAAGCAAGACGCCGGAGAGCGTGTATCCGGTCATGATCAGCATGCGCGCTCCTCGAGCTCTGCCATGACGCGCAGTGAGGCGATCGGAGACGAAGCCACCGAGCGGCGTGGCGCCGATCGCTGCGATCCAGGGAAGACTTGCGACGAAGCCTCCATTCTGGAGGCTGAAGCCGCGCACCTCGACAAGGTAGATATAGAGCCAAGAGATGAACATGAACAGCAGGTAGCCCTCGGAGACGTAGCTGAGGGAGAGCAGGATTACGTCGGTAGTCGAGCCAATTACCGCTTCGAGCAGGAGCAGGCGCGGCGGCCTGGGCATCGGCTGCCGTTGCCGCCGATGGCGGATGGAATCGAACCAGAGAAGAGAGACGACCAGGGCAAACGGCGCGGTCAGGTAGAAACGATGCGCGCCACCCGAAGCGAATCATGCTCCAGGAGACAAGAGAGGCGGTAAAGGCGGAGGCGGCCGAGGCCCCTGTGAGCATCAGTGAGTTGCCGAGGCCGCGGCGAGAGGGACCGATCCAGAGGTGAACCGCCCGGGACGCCACTGGGAAGGTCGAGGCTTCAGCAGCACCGAGCAGGAAGCGCAACAGCCAAAGCATGGCGACGGTTCCGCTCGCCGTCTTGAGACAGCCTGCCTGGAAGCATTCCTGTCAGCGCTGTGAGCACACCCCAGAGAAGCACTGAAGTGCCAAGCACGACGCGCGGGCTGAACCGATCGCCGAGCCAACCTGTCGGCACCTGGAATATGGCGTATCCCACGAGGAAGCTGTTAAAATGTCGCGAGATCGCGCTTCGTCAACGACAATGCGGGCATCATCAGCTCGGCAGTGATGGAGAGGTTTGAGCGCTCCATGTAGCTTGCGAAGCTGACGGCGAACAGCAGCGCCAGTAAGGACACACGGAGCGGTTCAGACGAGAGCGGCTCTTGGTTGGTCACCTCTCCATTTATACAAAGCGTTGCGGAGGGACTGGCAGTCGGCCCTTCCAAAACGTCTAGGAAGAGTTTGGAACCAGGTAACGTACGCCGAAAAAAGGAGATGCCAAACATTTTCTGCTTGTCGCAGCTTTACTGCGGGTTTAGAGTTGGCACTTCCCGGCAGAGTTGACGAAATCAAATGGATGGGGAAGCAGCATGCGTTCGCACCTTCGCAGAATGATGGCTGAGCAGTTCTGTTCCCTCGGCCGATGTTGTTGCCCGGCGCACACGTAGACCCGCTTATCGGCTGAGCACCGTCGCTCAGACGCCTCTTGGTGTCGCAATCGGGTTGTGCCCAACTACCGCTACACCCTGTCCTGCCGATGCTGCCCTGCAGGACGTTAACTCATCTGATTCTCGCGAAGGCTGTTCCGGAGGCTCGACCTTGAAGCGACGCTCCTTGACTCTCTTTTGTTCCGTTTTTCCGTTCTTGCCGTTCTTTTGACGGCCCTGCCCTATGCTGGCGCACAGGCTGTCTTTGGCAACATCTCGGGTACCGTAACTGACCTGACAGGCGCAGCGGTCGTCGGCGCAAATGTGCTGATGCGTGACGTCGATCGTGGGACGGAGTATCACACCTCGACGAACGGGCAGGGCGAGTATGCGCAAAGCCAGCTGCTGGCGGGTGCATACAGGGTACAGATCACGGCTGCGGGCTTCGGATCCTTCACGAGCGTTGTGGAGGTGCATATCGACAGCACCGTCAAGCTCGACGCCGGCCTTGAAGGTGGGATCTGAATCAGCCACCGTCGAGGTTACAGATCAGACGCCCCTGCTGCAAGTGGACCGCGCCGAGGTCAGCACGACTCTTTCCACCGCGGAGGTCCAGGACCTGCCGGTGTTCAACCGAAACGCGACAGCCCTGGTCTTCACCTCGCCGGGCACGGTTTTGACCAGCTTCCAACACTCTGCGGCCGAGAACGCGCAGGCGGGCTATCAGTTCGCAGCCAACGGACAGCAGTTCTTTGCGAACGGCTTTCTTCTTGACGGCACGGAGAATAACAGTGCCATTCTCGGCATTGCAGTCATCAATCCGAACATCGATTCGCTCGAGGAGATGAAGATAACGACCAGCAACTATGACGCGGAGTTCGGATCGGTAGCCGGAGCGCTGATCCAGGCGACGACGAAGAGTGGAACCAACAAGTTCCACGGATCGGCCTTTGAGTACCTTCGCAATAACGCGTTCAACGCGCAAAATCCGTTCGCGCCGGGCTCGCTCGGTTTGCACTGGAACCAGTTCGGCGGATCGGTTGGCGGCCCCGTGCTGAAGGACAGGCTCTTCTTCTTTGGCGACTACCAGGGCACCCGTCGGTCCACTGGTGCTCCCGTGACGACGTCGGTTCCCACCGCTGGCGGAGCGCGCAGGCGACCTGTCCGCGCTGCTTGGAGACGTGATCCCGGGCGCCGCGCTGGTGCAAACGACTGAGGGAAACTTCGTGTCCCCGCAGTCCGGCATGATCTTCGATCCGACGACAGGAAGCAACGACGGCACGGGCCGCAAGGCGGTTTCGACCAATGGCCGAGTTGAACGTCCTGCCGGCGTGTGCCGGACGCCATGACGAAGCTGCTGGCCTACCTGCCGGCTCCCAACTTCGGGTGCTGCACGGCGCCATCCAGAATAACTATGTTGGCATCCGGCAAGCAGACCTTCCGGGATGACCAGGAAGACGTTCGTGTCGATTACGCGGTAAGCGCGAGTGCTCGGGCGTTTGCCCGGTACACGATCAGCGAGTTCCTCAATGCGGCTCCGGGCGCCTTTGGGGATCTGGCGGGCGGACCTTCGCTCAGCGGCACGAACTTCGCAGGCTCCTCGACGACGCACAATCAGAGTCTTGCACTCGGATATACACAAACACTCGGACCCACGCTGACCGTACAGGCGCGCTTCGGCGTCTACCGCTACCTGGTGCGAGTGCAGCCCGGCGGTATCGACGCAACCCCGGCCACGGACGCAGGCATTCCCGGCCTGAACCTGGGAACGAGCAGCACCAGCGGCATGCCCGCGTTCTACGTCAACGGAAATGGCGGGTTCAACTTTGGATATTCGCTTCGGCATCAACGCGTGCAACTGCCCGCTGGCCGAGACGGAGAACCAGTTCCAATGGGTGACCGACTGGACCAAGACGTACAGGACGCACACGTTCGGCTGGGGCGGGGATATTCGGCGGGCGCAGCAGCAGCGCATCCCGAGCGACAGCCACCGCTCCGGGGAGCTCACCTTCAACCCTTCGACAACCGGGCAGCTTTGAGGCCGATCTGGCAGGCCAGAGTACCGGGCAGACGACTGGTGCGGGTCTCGCCTCGTTGATTTACGGCGCACCCTCTGGTTTCGCCCGTTACTTCACCGGTGCGGACCTCCATCCGGGGCTGCGACAGACGCGGTTCTTCCTGTATGCGCAGGATAACTGGCGCGTCAGTTCGAAGCTCACGCTTAGCTACGGACTCCGCTACGAGAACTATCTTCCGCAGACGGCGGCCAGCCCGGGGGGTGCCGGGAGCTTTGACCCGGCGACGGGCGAGGTGCTTATCGCGGGCGTCGGCAATGTATCGAAGAGCATGAACGTGACAGCGTACAACACCGGCTTCGCTCCCGCGCATCGGGGTGGCCTACCAGGTCAAGGAGAAGACGGTTCTTCGCGCTGGTTACGGCAGCAGCTTCACTCCGGCCGGGCTTGGAGCAGTGTTCGGCCAGGCACCGGACTACGATCCGCCCGTCATTCTGCCGCAGCAGTTGAACTCCAACACAAGCTATGACACGGTCTTTGATCTCTACACTGGCCCGCCCGTCCCGACCCTTCCTCCCGCGGCTTCAAGCGGGCGCTATCCCCTGCAAAATAACATTGGGGTCTACTACTTTTTCGATCCGCCGAACAAGTTTCGCGTCCCCCTGGTCGAGTTCTGGAATGCGGCGGTGCAGCGCCAGATCACGCCGAAGATGTCGGTCGAAGCAGCATACGTCGGCAACGTTGGCCGCCACATCTATGTAAACGCGAACCAGAACCAGGCGGTGCCCGGGCCGGGTGACTTCAACTCGCGGCGACGCTTCTACAAGAGCTTCGGCCTGACGCAGGGGCTGTACAGCATCTGCAACTGTGATACCTCCAACTACCACTCTCTCGCAGGTGAAGTGGGAGCAGCACCAGGCGCACGGACTCGACTTCATCGTCGCGTACACCTACTCGAAGGCACTCGACGATACGGAGCTCGGTGGAGTCGCGAGTAACAACCTCAACTATGCGCCGACTATGGCCCGGCCAGCTACGATCGGAGACACGCGCTGGCGATCTCAAACTTGTGGAAACTTCCGTTTGGTCGTGGACAGCGGTACGGGGCAGACATCAATCGTGTGGTGGACTTCGTGGCCGGCGGGTGGGAGCTGAACGGCATCACCTCCGTCTCATCCGGCGCTCCGTTTACGCCCCAGGTCAGCAACGCACCTCTGCTCAACGCCGACTTCAACAGCGTGCGGCCCGACCAGATAGGCGACCCACACGTGGCACATCGCAGCCGCGACCAATGGTTCAACCCGGCCGCTTACACAGCACCGCAGGGTCTCTACCGGAACGGCAACGTCAGCCGGAACTCGCTCGTCGGACCCGGTACCTTTCTGATGAACCTTTCGCTCGCGAAGGTGTTTACCATTACCGAGGGAAAGACACTCCAGTTTCGCTGGGAGAACTTCAACGCGCTGAACCATGTAAATCTGAATACGCCGAATAATTATGTGGATCAGTCCAATGCCGGGCAGATTACGTCGATCTGCGGCGGATATGCGGCAGATGCAGTTTGGACTTCATTTCCGGTTCTAATGCGAACCAACAGGACGAGGGTAGAAGACAGATGAAGAAAGAGATCTAAGGGGTCTTTGAGCGCGGTGCTCGGGACCTGCGTGATGCTGATGCGGAATTACGCAGCAGCAACTACGGGGCCAGGCAGCCCAGCATGCTCCAACGCTTCCGAAACGTGATGACCGTTACAAGGCGGATATTCTGCTGATGGTCGCGCACCCTGACGACGATACCGGGTGTGCTGAACTACATCACCCGGGCATCGCTTGACGAAGGCAAAAGGATCGCGGTGATCTTCACGACCCGAGGAAACGCAGGTGGAAATGCGGCGGGCATGGAGCAGGGCAAGGCCATGTCTGATGAGCGCGAGATGGAGGCGCGACGTTCACTGGCCATCAGCGGCATCACGAACGTCTGGTTTCTTCACGGAACAGACACGGCGACGCAGGACGTGCTGCACTCTCTCGAGACGCTCGGCCATGGTGAGGCCCTTGAAGAGACGGTCCGCCTCGTCCGGCTTACGAGGCCTGAAGTGATCCTGACCTGGATGCCTGGGTATGTGGTGGGCGAGAACCACGGCGACCACCAGGCCTCTTCGGTCGTGGCGACGGAGGCGTTTGACCTGGCCGGGCGACCCCACCGTATTACCCCGAGCAGGTGAACGCGCCGCGGCGGCTACTACGACATCAACAACTACGGTGAAGGTCTGCAGCCGTGGCAGGCAAAGAAGCTGTACTTTTTCTCGGACGCGAGCCACCAGGACTTTCTGGAGCACCACGGTCCGAAGTATCTATCGAGCGACGTCCTGCGCAGTAAAGGTGTGCCCATTGCAACGCTGAACAAGGCCGCATGGGAGCTGTATGCCACCCAGATCGACCCGCAGATCGACTACTACGTGCACATGCCCGACTACCTGATCCTGGCCAAGTCCTACGTGAAGTCCTCGCCGGAAGGGGACGTGTGGGAAGGTATAGACCACACGCCCATCGGCTTCCGCGCGGCCCCTGGCTACCGGCCGGCAACACGGGCTCCGGTCAGCCTGGAGCTTGGCGGGCCGTGGGCCTTCTACACGCAGTTCCAGGAGGCCCATGGCTTGACCTCCGCACTGAGCTTCCTGAAGCCGCAGACTGCCCTGAGCTCGACCCGGTCTCTATGGGTTCCTTTGCTTCTCCACAACGACACTGACCAGGCTCGGGATATTACGCTTCACGCCTCGTTGCCGAACGGATGGACTCCCACAGCGAAGGATGTTGTTTACCACGTCGAGGCCCGTGGCACTTACCCGGCACAGCTCTTCCTGACCGCGCCTGCCGAAAAGGACGAAGACAAGAATGCTCCGCCGCAGCGTCTCTCCTGGAGCATCTCTGAAGGTGGAAGGACGGCGGGCGAAGTGACGCTCGAAGTTTATCTCGAATACAACGGCGTGCCGCAGTAACAGACCTTTGCCGTTGTCCATGCTCGAAGAGGCCGGGAGATCCAGCCACAACGCAGAGGAAACTGTAGAGGACGCCCATGCTGGCCGAGGTGAACGCGCACCAATGACAGCGGGAAAACATCATCGCACCTCGATCGCTTCCCTGCCCGAGCCGCCGTGCAAAGCGTAATCGTGATTGGGCTCGGAGCGATGGGCAGCGCGGCCGCGCAGCAGCTGGCCGAGCGTGGAGAACGTGTGATCGGGTTCGACCGATTTACGCCGCCACACGATTTTGGATCGTCGCACGGAAGGTCCCGCATCATCCGGCAGGCCTACCACGAAGACCCGCGATATATTCCCTTGCTGCTACGTTCCTATGAGTTATGGCGCAGACTCGAGGCCACAGGCGGAGAATCTCTCTTTTACATCATCGGCGGACTCTCGATCGGGCGGATCGGAGGGAAGTTGGTCGAGGCCGCGGCGGCCAGTTCGCGGATGTTCTCCTTACCTCACGAGGTGCTCTCGGCGAGTGTGCTCCGCGAACGCCATCCCGCCTTCCTGGTGGGCGACGACATGCTGGCGCTCTGGGAGCCAAACGCAGGGTACCTGCGCGCCGAAGCGTGTGTGGAGCAGCAGCTGAAACAGGCCGCCCGCGCCGGCGCCGAACTGCACATGAACGATGAAGCGCTTGCCTGGAGAGCTCTTCCGGGGGGCGGCGTGTCGGTACAAACCTCGCGGAAGACACACTATGCTGATCGCCTCGTGATCACGGCCGGTCCATGGGCGCCCGAGATCCTATCGAGCTTGCGGCTGCCGATGCGCGTTACACGCCAGGTGCTCTTCTGGTTCGAACCCCGTGCTCGCGCGGACCTGTTTCGGAGAGACCGTCTGCCCGTCTACCTCTTCGAATCGCAGGCTGAAGAGCCCGTGCTCTATGGCTTCCCTTTCACGGGCCCCGAGGAGGACGGCGTCAAGGTCGCACTCCATGGCAGCGACGAGGTGTGCACCGCGGAGGACATCGTGCGGGAGATCCGCCAGACAGACGAGAGCCTCATTCGGAGACGCCTCGCCGACACACTTCCGTTGCTGGGGGGCCGCCTGGTAAAAGCAGAGACCTGCCTGTACACGATGACGCCGGATGAGAACTTCATCGTCGACACGCATCCGGAGTTCCGGCAGGTCGCCCTGGCGGCGGGCTTCTCCGGTCATGGATTCAAGTTCGCAAGCGTGATCGGGGAGATCCTGGCCGATCTCACCATGGATCGTGCGCCCGCTTACGACCTTGACTTTCTTTCTCTTCAGCGGTTCCGACAACAAGCGTCAGGTCACACATAAGCTGTGCCCGTGTCATTTTCATATTGAAGGAGCTTCACGCCATGAGTATCACCCGACGCCTCTTACTCCACTCCGCATCGAGGGCTGCTGTGGGTGTGGCTGTTGCCGGGTTGAATGTGCCCGCTAAGCTCGCGGTTGCGGCGGAGGTTCCAACGAAGCGCAAGCTGAAGATTGTGTTCACGGGAGGTCATCCTGGCGACCCGGAGTACGGCTGTGGCGGAACGATCGCTGGGCTCACGCAACAAGGTCATGAGGTCGTCCTGCTCTACCTTAACGATGGTGCGTGGCAGGCTATCTCTGCGGCGACGCGCAACGCTGAAGCGAAACAGGCCTGTAGCCTTCTTGGCGCTCGAGCGGCGTATGCCGGGCAACGCAACGGGCACGCGGTGGTGGACAACGATCACTATGCGGAGTACCAGAAGATCCTGGAGGCCGAGGCGCCCGACGCCGTCTTCACCCATTGGCTTATGGACAACCACCGCGATCATCGGGCCATCGCGATGCTCTCCTTCGACGCCTGGAGTAAGTCGGAGAAGAAGTACGCTCTGTACTACTACGAGGTGTCAGACGGCGAAGATACGGTCCACTTTGCGCCCACGCGCTATGTCGATATCACGAAGACCGAACCCCGCAAGCGAGCAGCGTGCTACGCACACGCCAGTCAAACCCCTGATCGATACTACGAGTTACAGGACCAGGTTGCGCGCTTCCGAGGCGTAGAGAGCGGCTGCGTGAGGGCTGAAGCTTACCTGTTGCAGATACAAAGCCCCTTCGACATCTTCTCCGGCCCTTTGCCAGTTTGAGCTGGAAGAGCCTTCGGTTCAGGCGAATCGATCCATGTCGATGCCCAGCTTGTAGGTCTCCCCATGAGCCAGTAGCTCCTCCCATGTCACCTCGCGCTTCCCGTAGCCGGCCATACGACCGAGCATGCAGCTCAGCGCTGTTTCAACGCCGGCGGCGATCTGGTTGTGTACCGGACCGGAGGTGATGCTTTCGATGAAGCTGCGCTCCTTGTCGCGATCGGCAAACGCGAGGTTGTCAGAGAAGCTGCCATTCGCGGCAAACTGTCCCATGCCCGAGTTCGGCTTCGTCGCCGCTCCACCGGGCTCCTCCCAGGTCCACGGTTTTTCGCCGATGATCTGCACGGGACCCGAGTAGCCGATCGTGGCCTGGCCCGCGCTCCCATGGAGACGAAGCCCTGCGTCGAAGCCGCCGTAGTCGCCGAACTGGGTCGACGAAAAGGAAAGGTGCGTCTCGCCCGGATAGGTGAAGTGAACCTGGTAGTTATCCCAGCAGTCGCCCGCATGCTTGATAACATCCCGGCCGCCAGTTGCCTCTGCCTTCAAAGGATGCGCGCCAAGCAGCCAGTTACAAAGATCGATGATATGAATATTCTGCTCGACGAGAATATCTCCCGACAGGGCACGATCCCATAACCAGTTCCGCAGGCGATATTCCTCGGCCGATGCTCCTGGATGTACCTTTTCGAGGGACGCGGGAGCGTTGTAGTTCGCGGCAACCGAGGCGATTTTTCCAAGAGCACCAGCATGGATCTTCGCTGCTGCTGCCGCCAGTGGAGGGGCGCTCCGGCACTGGAACCCAACGTCCACACTTTGCGTCGGCTTCACACGCTTTGCTATCTCGAGAGCCTCACGCGCCTGCGACACGTCGATGCCGACCGGCTTCTCACAGTACACGTGTTTGCCCGACATCACCGCCGCACGGAGGTGCTGTACATGGAAGAACGGTGGCGTCGAGATCTGGATGAGATCGACGTCCGGGCGAGGCAGCAAGCTGTTCGAAAGCGTGGGGACCGCGGAAGAGCATGCGGGGATCGATCTTCGCGCGTCCCGAGCCGGTATTGAGCTCGTCGAAGTGGCTGTGCCCTGCCGCCAACTGGTCGGGGAACAGATCCGCCAATGCGACCACCTGTGCCGTGGTGCTGCGCGTGAACGAGGACGCGACGGCCGTGCCGCGGTTCCCGCAGCCAAGCAAACCGATACGCACGGCCGAGTTGGCCGCGTAGCCGAAGGCGGTGGCTGGTTTGAGCAGAAGAAGACCGGAGGCTGCCCCCGCTCCGGTCTGGAGAAACTCGCGACGATTCATTCAGCCTCACTCCTCAAATTTCTGAACTTGCGCGTGACCATACCAGTTGGCCCGCTCAACTCAAGACCTCGTGGAGAATGCGTTCCAGGTACAGCTTCTCATTGCGAACGTCGGCGATCTGCTGCGGCCCTGACGTTTCGCGCTCGATCGTGATGGTACCCGTGTACCCCGCCCGATGCAGCCTGGTGAGAACCGCGCGAAAGTCCACCAGTCCCTTGCCAATCAGGACCTCCTGGCCGAGTTCGCTTGGGTCCGTGGGCCATCGACCATCCTTGGCATGAACACTGCGGATGTGCGGACCGAGTATGTCCACCGCATCGACCGGATTGGCCTTACCGTAAAGGATGAGGTTCGCCGTATCGAGACCAACGGCGAGGTTGGGCATCGCAACGTCACGGATCATGCGAGACATCGCCGTTGGTGTCTCCTGGCCGGTCTCCATCAGGAATTCCTGGCCATTGCCCTGGCAATGCCGAGCGACCTCGCGGATGGCTTCCACCGTGCCCCGGTACAACGGGTCATTGGGATCTTCGGGGATGAAGCCGCAATGTGTTTGAACCTGCGGGATACCCACCTGCTTCGCGAAATCGGAGACCTGGCGAAGTGCGTCGATGCGCGCCTTCCGCGTCGCTGGCGGGACCAGCCCGATCGTCGCTGGTCCGCGAGTGAAGTTCCACTCCCGAGCTCCCGGGCCCACCACTTCAACCGTCGTGGCGGTAAGCGTGTACTTCGCCAGGAGATCGCGAAATTGGCTCGCCACCTCCGCAGTGAATCCATCGATATACCCGTCGAGCGAAAGAAAGCAGTTAGAAAAACCGAGATCGCGCACGCGGCGCATGTGTTCCTCGGGAGCACCGAAGGGCACAATCAGCAGGCCGAGTTCCATCGGCCTGGGTGCAGGGGGAGGCGTGGCGGCCAGCGCTGGGGTTGTGTTCAAGCCGTAAGTCGCTGCGGCTGCCGTAGCAAGACCTACGAAGTGTCTCCTGTTCATCCGTCACCTTTTCTCGCTTCCACTATAACGCCCGATCCCGAAGACTTACACGTGGACGAGCCCGGTTTCTCTCGACGGACAGCCCGGGGGCGGGTTCTACAATTAGTTTCGGAGAAACCAGAAAAGAGTGACCGAGATGACACGCATGCAAAGATTGCTAGCCGCCGGAATGCTCGTCCCGATGGCGGCAGCAGCCCCTTTCGCCGCGGCGGCGGAACAGACCGCTGGCTTCGGCCCTGCCAACCCGTTCTTTGCCGAGAGTTCGCTGCCCTTCCATGCACCTCCGTTTGATCGCATCCACGACGGGGACTACCGGCCTGCGATCGATGCTGGCATGGCCGCGCACCTCGCGGAGATCGAGGCGATCGCGAGCAATCCCGCGAAGCCCACATTTGAAAACACCTTTGTTGCGATGGAGCGTTCGGGTGCGCTGCTGAACCGCGTCATGCGTGCCTTCGAGGCCGTCACCGGTGCCAACACCAACCCTGACCTGCAGGCCGTCGAGAAAGACGAGGCTCCGAAGCTCGCAGCACATGAAGACGCAATCCACCTGAACCCAAGGTTGTGGTCTCGCGTCAGGGTGGTGCACGACGAGCGTGCAAACCTTCATCTGCAACCAGAGCAGCTTCGACTCGTGGAGGTGGTTTACCGAGAGTTTGTGCACGCAGGCGCCGAACTCGCGGAGCCGGAGAAGGCCAGGCTCAAAGCGTTGAACGAGGAAGAATCGACCCTGTCGAACAGCTTCCAGAGCAAGCTGTTGGCGGCCAACAAGTCCGGCGCTTACGCCACGCCGAACAGGGAAGCCCTGGCAGGGCTGAGTGAAGCCCAGCTTGCTGCAGCGGAACGGACCGCAGTCGACCGGAAGCAGGAAGGCTTCGTCCTGCCGCTACAAAACACGACGCAGCAGCCGGACCTGAAGTCGTTGAGCAACCGTGAAACCCGGCGAGCGCTGTTTTCGAACTCCTGGACCCGCGCCGAGCGAGGCGACGCGAACGATACCCGGGATACGATCGCCAGGCTCGCACAACTGCGGGCAGAAAAAGCCAGGCTGCTTGGCTTCCCGAACTACGCTGCCTGGAAGCTTGAGGACCAGATGGCGAAGACGCCCGAGGCTGCTCTCCAGTTCATGGATGCGTTGGTGCCTGCAGCTTCCGGCAAAGCAAAGAGCGAGGCTGCGGATATACAGAAGGTCATCGACGCCCAGCAGAGTGGTGGTTTTCCTCTGGAAGCATGGGATTGGAACTTCTATGCCGAGCAGGTTCGAAAAGCCAGATTCGATCTCGACGAAGGTACGATCAAGCCTTACTTCGAGATCGAGAGCGTGCTTCAGAATGGAGTGTTCTACGCAGCGCACCTGCTCTACGGCATCAACTTCAAGGAGCGCAAGGACATTCCTGTTTACCAGCCGGATGTACGTGTCTTTGAGGTTACGGAGGCAAATGGAAAGCCACTGGCGCTCTTCTATTGCGATTACTGGAAGCGGGATAACAAGAGCGGCGGGGCCTGGATGAGCGAGTTTGTTGGCCAGTCGAAGCTGCTGGGGACACTCCCGGTCGTCTACAACGTGGCTAACCTCCCGAAGCCGGCACCGGGGCAACCAGGTCTGATCTCCTTCGACGACGTCATCACCATGTTTCACGAGTTCGGGCACGGCCTGCACGGGATGTTTGCAGATGCGGAATACCGGACTCTTGGGGGCACCTCCGTGCCACGTGATTTTGTCGAGTTCCCATCACAGTTCAACGAGCACTGGGCCACCTATCCGGAGGTGTTCGCGCACTACGCGCGACACTACCAGACGGGTGCTCCGATGCCCGAAGACTTGAAGGCGAAGCTTCTGAAGGCGCGCACATTCAACCAGGGGTATGCGCTCACGGAGCTCCTGGCTGCGGCGGAGCTGGACATGCAATGGCATACGCTCGCCCCCGGCACCCCGCTCCAACAGCCCGATACGTTTGAACAGCAGGCTCTTCAGAAGACCCACTTAGCGTTACCGCAGGTGCCGCCCCGCTACCGTTCCAGCTACTTTTCGCATATCTGGGGTGGAGGGTACGCGGCGGGATATTACGCGTATCTGTGGAGCGAGATGCTGGACGACGATGCCTACCAGTGGTTTGTGGATCATGGCGGGTTGACGCGCGCCAATGGCGAACGCTTCCGACGCATGGTGCTGTCGCGCGGCAACACGGAGGACCTCCAAAGCCTTTACCGGAGCTGGTTCGGCGCGGAACCGAGCACGGGACCGATGCTGAAGTATCGCGGTCTCACGGACACGGCCGTGGCCCCGACGAGCACTGGAGGGAGCCCGCGCTGAGCGGGTCCAAGCGCAGCACAACGGCGGGTGTGGTTCGCCGATTGAGCAGGCCCTTGTTGTCGGGTACGATCTAGAAGATGAAAGAGGAGGAGGTTGAAATGAGTTCGTCGAGTGACTCGCCGTCCTGGATTGATCGCTGGTGGCCGCTGCTGGTGATCCTGTATGCCGCAATCTTCGCCTTCACCCTGGCTTCCACCGCAACACGCAACTGAAGGCCTCACGAGGCCAGGGTCAGCTGACGCCTTCGACAAGCATCAGCAGGCCCAACGCCGACCGGCCGAGTGACTTGTAACTCACGGCAACGCAACTCTCACAACACCGGGTTGCTGATCTGATGGACAGAGACGCCTGGCTCAGAGACCGTGAAGCGGATCGTCCATTGCCGTGAGGCCCCGGCAGCCAGTTGCACCGCCAGCCCAGCCGCCTGGGCCTGCCTGAGCGTGCCGCACGGGGCCGTCGTCGGTTCAAGCGCAACGGCGTACTGCCGGGGACGCGACGGTGTCACGTGGGGCTCTGGCCAACCGCCATAGCAGCGCCACAGGCCCATCCAGGGCAGCGATTCAGGGTCGAAATCCAGCGTGATCGCCTGGCAGGCGCGGCCGCGGTACAGGCCGCACCAGCCCTGCTGCAAGCGCCCGGTGTACAGCATGTCGCCCACGCCGGTCTCAGCTGGCAGCACCATGCTCAGGTCTTCTGTCTCCGCCGCGCCCGGCCATGGGATAAGCGCTCCGGGCAGGCCCAGTCGGTCGTTGCGCGATGAATGGAGGCGAAGCGCGGCCGTGCTCTTCGGCAGCAGGATCCGGTCGCCCGGCTCGACCTTGAACAGCGGATGACAGGCGTACAGGAAGGTCGTGGTCTCGCTGCCCAGGTTCTGAACGGAGTACCGAACGTGCAGCGATGGGCCGTCGAGGCTGAGCTGCTTGCGAAATAGCAGGGGCCGGCTGAAGCCGTTGGCGGCCAGGTGCAAAGCGTTGGGCTCTGGGGAGGGCTCGACGCGCCAGCTCAGCTGCCAGAAGTCTCCATGATCGGGTACCGGGCCGCCCTCGGTGTCACCCTCGCAACGCCCAACGCTGGGCAGGCATTCATCGATTCCGGCGCACGGGCCGTCTGCGAACTCCGCCTCCATGCCGGCCTCCATGGGACCGTCCGGCCGCGTGGATTGCAGCAGGAACTCCAGACCGGAGCGGCTGCTCACAATTGAGGCGATGCGGCCGCCTTCAGAGGGAACCACGGTGACCCGCAGGTGCTCGTCTTCGAGCTTATGTAGCACCGGAAGCTGTGGGTGTTCGGAGCCGGTCGCGTCCGCTGCGACGTTGCCCTGCTGCAGCTTTGCTCCGGCCACCACCGGTCCGCTCATGGCAAGATCTCCCGTAGCCCACTTCTATGGAAGCTGGTGGCCTGCCCATCCCTCTCACTTCCCTGCTCTCTCTTGGCTTGCGTGGTGAAGTCTGGCATCGCGCATTCACCTGTCTCTTTCCTGGCGGCAGGCCTCGAGGACCTCGGTCGAGGAATCTCCGATTCCTGCACCCGCCGATCTTGCCGCCGCTCTTAGAGCAGGGTGGCGACGGCCGACCAGGGTCGTCTCTGGGCCTGGGCTACGGCCTCGTAGGTAAGGGTTCCGTCGAAGGTGTTGACGCCTTCGGCGATGCCCTTGTCTTCGGCGATGGCGGCGTTGGCGCCCTGCCTGGCGAGCTTGAGGACGTAGGGGAAGGTGGCGTTGGTGAGGGCGAGGGTAGAGGTGTTCGGGACGGCCGCGGGCATGTTGGTGACGCAGTAGTGGACGACGCCATCGACCACGAACGAGGGGTCGGAGTGGGTGGTGGGGCGGGCGGTCTCGATGCATCCGCCCTGGTCGATGGCGACGTCGACGACGACGGCGCCCTTCTTCATCTTGGAGACCATGGCGCGGGTGACGATCTTGGGTGCGGCGGCACCGGGGATGAGGACTCCGCCGATGACGAGGTCGGCCTCGGCGGTGGCGTGCGCGACGTTGTAAGAGTTCGAGGCGACGGTAAAGACGCGGCCGTTGAAGATGTCGTCGAGCTCGCGAAGCCGGTTGAGGTTGAGGTCGATGAGGGTGACCTTCGCTCCCATGCCCAGGGCGATCTTCGCCGCGTTGGTTCCGACGATGCCGCCGCCGATGATGCAGACGTTCGCGGGCGGCACGCCGGGGACGCCGCCGAGCAGGAGGCCGCGGCCGCCGTGCTCCGTGGTGAGGAACTGGGCGCCGACCTGGACGGAGAGGCGACCCGCGACCTCGGACATGGGCGTGAGCAGCGGAAGAGCCGCCGGTGCGGTCGCGTACGGTCTCGTAGGCGATGCCGGTGACCTTTTTCTCGAGCAGCGCATCCGTGAGCGCGGTAAGCGGCGCGAGGTGGAGGTAGGTGAAGAGGAGGAGGCCGGGGCGGAAATGTTTGTACTCGGACTCGGTGGGCTCCTTGACCTTGACGATCATGTCGGCGAGCCGCCAGACGTCGTAGGCTGAGCCGACGATCTCCGCGCCGGCGTTCTGGTAGTCGTCGTCGGGCATCGCCGAGAGGGCTCCCGCATCGTGCTCGACCAGGACCTTGTGGCCTGCTTCAACGAGGGCCTTTACCCCGGCCGGCGTGACGCCAACGCGGCTCTCGTGATCCTTGACTTCCCTGGGTACGCCAATCGTCATTCGCTCTTATCTCCGCCTGCAGAGTCGATTGTATAGAGGTGCCGGGGTGCCTCCAAAGGTGACCATGTGGCGGGCCTGGGGTAGTCTCAAGCGTGATCGCGGCAGGGCGGCAAGGATTGAAGTTTTCAGGGCCTTTTGAAGGATAGGGAGAGACGGCTGAGCGACAGGATGCTTCGACGCGAGGAGGGTATGGAGCGCTGGAGAGGGATGTTTCTCTTGCTGCTGCTGCTGTCGGTGGCGATCTCGGTCGCGGCGGTGCTGGCCTTTGATCGCCAGAGCGCGAGAGACTCGCTGCTTGACCTGACCAACCTGGTGGGTCCGACGGCGGCCAGTCTGCTGGCGGGGCGCGGGCTGACGGCGTGCACGGTGCTGATGGGGACGCCGGGAAATCCGATCTGCTTCCATGGCGGGCGGATGCCCGTGCCGACGCTGGTGGTGGCGGCGGGTGTGCGTCTGCTGGGCGACCACTTTATCCGGGTTGCGTTGGCGAAGACGCTGCTGATGCTCCTTCCGCTCGAGCTCGGCGATCCTGCTGGTGTGTGGCCGATGGCGCAGAGTGCGGATGGCGGCTGGAGGAGGTGGGTGGTGGAGCCGCTGCTGCTCTTGCCGTTCGGGATCACCGCGTTTCTGGCCGACGTCGTGAACCTGCAGGTGGAAGAGGGGTACACGTACTCGCTGCTGGCGCTGGCGGTCGCCGTGGTGCTGTTTCGCGACGCGGGAGTTGAGTCCCGGGCGGGGTGGCTGCGGCCCGGTGGTGTCGGTGAGGCTATGGTCTTTGGGGCGGCAGTGGCGGGGCTCTACCTGGCGAAGAGTGCGATGGCGCCCGCAGCGGCCGTGCTGCTGATCGGGTATGTGAGGCGCGTGCGGGGGGTGGGTGTGCGGTGGCTGGCGGTCGTGCTGGTG
The DNA here is from genome assembly GCA_963752655.1 of uncultured Acidobacteriaceae bacterium. Taxonomy (GTDB): domain Bacteria; phylum Acidobacteriota; class Terriglobia; order Terriglobales; family Acidobacteriaceae; genus Edaphobacter. The sequence goes on along the minus strand of CAVVZK010000005.1, from coordinate 286,565 downwards.
ATGGCGGCTCCCCTGGGGTGGGCGGGGTACCAGCGGCATGCGACCGGGCGGGCGAGCCTGGGGACCAGTATCGACGGGCTCAACCTCCACAAAGGAAACGACGCGGAGTTTCTGCGCATGTACCCGCCAAGGCCCGGGACGACGCTGGACGGCTTCGACACCACCCTGAACGCCGGGATGCACTTCGGCGACGAGTGGAGCTTCAACGACTTTCACAAGCGGGCGGCGGTGGATTTTGCCGAGGGGCATCCGTGGGAGACGGTGCGTGGAGGCATGCGGAAGGTCGAGGTGATCTTTGTGTCGATCGAGAAGTATGGATCGAACGCGAGCCATGGTGTGCTGCGGGCGGTCGAGATGGCGGGGATGGTGGTGTTTCGGGTGATGTTGTGGACCGCCATCGGCGTGTCGGTCGCGGGCCTGGTTTGGGGCTGGGGCGGCTTGCGTGCGGAGGGTGTGGTGTTTCTGCTGCTGGTGGCGGCGGTGGCGCTGCCGTACGTGGCCGGATTTGCGTATACGCGGCATGTGAGCGTGCTGATCTATCCGGCGGCGCTGATGTGCTCGAGGGCGCTGATGGCGACGATGCAAAAGGTCATTAGCACACAGGGATTACACTGAAGATCAACCTCTACTTACAGGATTGAATCGAGTCAGATGTCATCGAACGGATTTCAAACGCGGTATTCCCGCATCCACAATATGCGGTCGTTGTTTAGCCTGTTTTCGAGCGACCTGGCGATCGATCTCGGAACGGCGAATACCCTTGTCTTCGCTCATAACAAAGGCATCATTGTGAACGAGCCGTCGATCATCGCAGTCAACAAGATCACCAACGAGGTGGAGGCGGTCGGCAAGGAAGCGAAGGAGATGCTGGGGCGGACGCCGGGCAACATCGTGGCGATCAAGCCGATGAAGGATGGCGTGATCGCGGACTTCCGGCATACCGAGAAGATGCTGAACTACTTCATCCAGAAGGCGCACAACCGCAAGATGATGGTGCATCCCCGGATCGTGATCGGCGTTCCAAGCGAGATCACGCAGGTGGAGAAGCGGGCGGTCATGGACTCGGCCTACCGGGCGAAGGCGAGCGAGGTTCACCTGGTCGAGCAGGCGATGGTCGCAGCCATCGGCGCGGGTCTGCCGATCACCGAGCCGGGCGGCAACATGGTCGTCGATATCGGTGGCGGGACGACGGACATTGCGGTGATCTCGCTGGCGGGGATCGTGTACTCGCGGTCGGTGCGAATTGCCGGAAACCAGATGGACGAGGCGGTGTCGACCTACCTGAAGCGGAAGTACAACCTGCTGATCGGCGAGCGGACGGCGGAGCAGATCAAGATCGAGCTCGGGAGTGCGTATCCGCTGGACCGGCCGCTGACGATGGAGGTCAAGGGGCGCAACCTGATCGAGGGCGTGCCGAAGACGATTACGATCGAGGACTCGGAGATACGGGAGGCGCTGAGCGAGTCGATTGCGACCATCATCAACGCGATCCGTGTGGCGCTCGAGCGGACGCCGCCGGAGCTCTCGGCGGACATCTCGGATCGGGGGATCGTGCTGACAGGGGGCGGGGCGCTGATCAAGAATCTGGATAAGCGAATTCGCGAGGAGACGGGGCTGCCAGTTCGATCGCGGATGATCCGCTCGCGTCCGTGGTGCTGGGTACGGGCAAGATGCTGAGCGACTTCAAGCTGCTGCGGAAGATCTCGATCGACTAGCGGGTCGGGGTAGAACAAGCACGAGCGCAGACTTCAGAGTCGTGCCGGTTTTCTTCGTGACTCACAGGTCGGCGCAGCTCACTGCCCTGCTCAATGTTCGCCAACGAAACGCCGGTCGGACTACCCGCGACCTTCACTCATACGCTTGAAGATGTTCTCGAGATCGACATGGATCGGGGTTCCCGGGACGCGAAGTGTCTGCGCCTCCTGCCAGATGTCACCTTTGCACATGCGTCCGGTGCGGCTCTTTGGGTCGATGACCCAGACCATTTCGACACCCACGCAAGGTAGTCGCGCGCACGTTCCTGGGTGTCGAAGTAGGCCCGGTGTGGTGAAGCGCCCTGGCTAGGCGGGCGGCGGCAGGTTCGCCAGGCTTACGCGGATGCGGTCGATCCGGCGGTCGGTCGAGGCGAGGATCTCCATGCGAAGGCCGTCTTCTTCGACGACCTCGCCGGGAAGCGGGATATGCCCGGCAATCTCCGAGACGAGGCCGCCAAGGGTGGTGGCCTCATAGTGGTAGGGCTGGGGGAGAGTGGGTTCGTCGCGGCTGGCTGGGGGGTCGTAGTCGTAGGTAGGGTCAAACTCGCCGTCTTCGGCCGTCGGGCTGGTCGGAGGGTGCGTCTCGAGCGGGGCTGGCGAGGCCGCGGATGCTGCGTGGGAGCCTTCGGCTTCGCGCGCGATTGGATGGTCGCGGAGGTCGTCGGTGTCGCGGAAGAGGTCGCGAAGACGTGAGAGCTCAAAGGTCCCGTTGACGACGAAGGAGCCGTCGGGCTCGCGGATGGGGGCGTCGTCGTCTTCGGGCTCGTCGTGCTCGTCGGCGATGTTGCCGACGATGGCTTCGAGGAGGTCTTCGATGGTGACGAGGCCGGCGACGGCTCCGTACTCGTCGATGACGATGCGCATGTGCTGCTTTTCGCGCTGCATCTCGCGGAGGAGTTCGGCCGTCTTCTTGGTCTCGGGGACGAAGGCGGCGGGGCGCTGGAGCTCGGCGACGACGCGGTGGGCGGCCTCGGCTGTCGGGGACCTGGAGCAGATCGTGGGCGAAGGCGATGCCGGTGATCTTGTCGAGCGGCGCCAGAGTAGACGGGCACGCGGGAGAAGGCGTGCTCCTCGATGGCGGCGGTGAACTGCTCAAGCGTGAGGGTTCCGGGGACGGCGAAGATCTCGGGGCGCGGGGTCATGATCTCGCGGACGACCTTGTCGCCGAACTCAACGGCGGAGCGGACGAGCTCGCGGTCGGACTCTTCGAGGATGCCCTCCTCTTCGCCGGCTTCAAGAAGCGCGTCCATGGCCTCGGACTGATCTTCCGGCTGCCGGTGTCTTCGGGCTCGGCCAGGGCGGCGATCGAGAGAAGCAGGCCGAGAAGGAGGGTGATGGGAAGGATGAGGTAGAAGAGCGCCTGGAGCAGCAGGCGGATGCGCACGATCCAGAGGCCGCGGGTGCGGGTGAAGAGAATCTGCGGGATGAGGCGGTCGAAGATGAGGATGAGCAGGATGAGCTCGAAGACGGTGCGGACGATCTCAGCGAGGCCGGGGACGTGGATCAGCTGCGGGAGAAGCGCGTTGTGGGTGTAGAGGCGGAGGCCGGAGAGCAGCGCGATGGCGGCCAGGGTGAGCTGCCGGAGGACGGAGGCGGAGAGGGCGATCGACTCGCGGCCGAGGCGCAGGCGGGGCTCGACAAAGGTCTCCCATGCGTCGATGTTGTCCTGGTACTCGCGGGCGAGAAACTTGCCCATCTCGGAGTAGACGCGGTCGACGTAGGCGGCGAGCGAGAGGACGGTGAGCAGGACGGCGAGGGTAAGGAGGTAGGGGAGGCTCATCTCTGGCCTCGTTTGGTGACCTTGGGGCGGAGTGAGTCCTTGCTGGCTCGCGCTGCCTGGGGAGAGACGCGAGTCCCCCTACTGCGCTTCACTTCGGTCGCCATGACAACCCGTTCCGTCATCAGGGACCGAGGGTGCGGGCGATGAGAGAGGTTGGAAGGCGGAGCTTGGTGCGGAGTTCGGACTCGCGGCTGGCCATCTCGCCGCTGTCGGTCTCGTGATCGAGGCCGGCGAGGTGGAGGAGGCCGTGAAGGAGCAGGATGCGGAGCTCGGTCTCAAGCGGGTGGCCGAAGCTGGCGGCCTGCCGGGCGGCGGTCTCGAGCGAGATGGCGAGGTCGCCGGCGTGCTGGTGGATTTCGGGGAGGCCCGGGATGGCATCGGCAGGAAAGCTGAGGACGTCGGTGGACTTGTTTTTGCCGCGAAAGGTCCGGTTGAGGCGTTTGAGCTCGGCGTCTGAGGTGAGGAGGACGTCGACGTTGCCTACGAGACCGACCGCGGCACGGGCGCGGTTGAGGAAGCGCGTGAGGGTGGCCCGGGAGATGGGGAGCACTGGGCCGTTGCCCGCCGCGTCTGCGCCGATGGTGATCATCCCGTCTACTTCGATTCGCCGCCGGCTGCGGTGGACGGGGGTGGGTTCCTGGTGTACACGCGGACGAACTTCGACGCGCATCTGCTGCGGGAAGGTGGTGGTGGCGTCGGGGTTGCCGGGCCAGTCTCCGCCTACGGCGAGGTTCAGGATGAGGAAGAAGGGGTGGTTGTAGACCCAGGGGGCGCCGGCGGGCAGGTCGGCGGGGGTGCGATGGGCGATGAGGTGGTCGTCGAAGAAAAACTGGATGTCGTTGGGAGCCCACTCGACCGCGTAGAGGTGGAAGCCGGTGTTGACGGTCTCGCCCCGCGGGGAGGGGAAACTTCTGCGAGATGGCATGGCCGCCGCTGTATCCGGGGCCGTGCAGGGTGCTGTAGATTGTGGAGGCTTCGCCGATATTCTCCATGATGTCGATCTCTCCGGACTTCGGCCAGCCGGCGGAGCCGATGTCGTCGCCTAGCATCCAGAAGGCGGGCCAGATGCCCTTGCCGAGGGGCAGATCGATGCTGGCTTCGAAGCGGCCGTAGGCCTGGGCGAAGTGCCCCTGCGTGCGGATGCGGCGGAGGTGTAATGGCGGGGTGATGCCGTCGGGGCCGGTGGCGTCTTCCTTGAGGGCGGTGATGACGAGGCTGCCGTCCCGCTGCTGGATGTTGCCGGGGTGGTCGGTGTAGGTCTCGAGCTCGTGGTTGCCCGTAGCCGTTGCCGCCGAGGTCGAAGGACCATTTGGCGGGGTCGGGTGGCGAGCCGTTAGGGGCCTTGAACTCGTCGGACCAGACGAGGTGCCAGGGGGAGGCCTGCGCCGGCGGCTTGCGGTGCGGCGGCGCGAAGGCAGAGGGAAGGGTGAGCAGCAGCGCGCAGGCAACGGTGCGCGCGGCTCGCCCGGGGATGTGAGTGCTACTTGGGGGTTCGATGGAGGTCATCGTGTGGTGTGTACGCGTCCTGGTAGAGGGAGACTCCGCTTGAATCATGGCTGAACACAAAGACAGAAGCAGATCCCCGCAGTACAGCAACCAGGAAAGACAGGCAACGACAAGGGTGAACGGTACCGGTTCTGCGGTTCTCTCCGAGCTACTCCCGACCGAAGAACAAAAGACGGAAGCCCTGTGCCGAGCCTCCGTCTCTATCTTAGCTGAGCCGATTGTTACTGGGGTTTGGCGATGGGCTTGTGCTGGGGTGCGACGCCGAGGGCTGGCTCTGTAAGGGCTGCCCCGTCAAGGCCCAGGGGCAGCTGCTGCTGGGCGCGGGTGTGGGTGTCGTAGGCGCGGACGATGCGCTGGACCAGGTGGTGGCGGACGACGTCGACGTCATCGAAGTGGCAGAAGCGGATGCCTTCAACGCCGTCGAGGATGGTGAGTGCGTCGAGCAGGCCGGACTTCTTGGGGTTGGGGAGATCGGTCTGGGTGAGGTCACCCGTGATGACCGCGCTGGAGTTGTTGCCGAGCCGCGTGACAAACATCTTCATCTGCTCGATGGTCGTGTTCTGGGCCTCGTCCATGATGATGAAGGCGTCTGACAGGGTACGGCCGCGCATAAAGGCGAGGGGAGCGACCTCGATGACATTGGACTCGAGGAGCTTGTCGACCTTGGCCGGGTCGAGAAGGTCGTAGAGCGCGTCGTAGAGGGGCCGAAGATAGGGGTCGACCTTCTCCTGGAGCGATCCGGGGAGGAAGCCGAGGCGCTCACCGGCCTCGACCGCCGGCCGAACGAGGATGATGCGGGACACCTTCTTTGACACCAGCGCGCTGACCGCCATAGCAACCGCAAGGTAGGTCTTTCCCGTGCCCGCGGGGCCCAGGCCGAAGGTCATGTCGCAGGACTCGATCGCTTCCACGTACTTGCGCTGGTTGTGGCTGCGCGGCTGCACCATGCGCTTCACACCGGCGGAGCGCTGCTTGCCGGAGTCGACCAGGCTCTTGAGGGTGACTGGCAGGATCGGCGACAAGGAGCTTCAGCAGACCATGGAGTTCGCCATTCTGGAGCTGTACGCCGGATTTGCGCAGCGCCTCGAAGTCGGAGAACAGGCCCTGGACGCGGGAGACCGCCAGCGGATTCGCCCGCGACGTGGATGCCGTCCGAGCGCAGGTCAATGGCGATGTGGAGACCGTCTTCGAGCAGGCGAAGATTCTCGTCGTGGGTGCCGTAAAGCGGCTCGATACCGGTGGTGATGGCGATGACTTTGGCGGTCCTGCTCGACTGGTTCGGCTGATTGATCAAAGGTGGGTCTGACCTCCGTCAGGGAAAGCATGGGTTGGCCTACACGTGATTGGACACGCCGGAAGCGGAAAGGTCGCTGGAATTTGAGGAAGGGGCAGGCTTGGTTGCAGCTTAGGGCGTATGCCGGGATGGCTATGAATGCCAAAGATGGCTGAAGAGTAGAACGGGGGGACGGAGTCGTCAAGGGGCAATTCCGGAATGTTTCCAGGTACCTCCAGGCGAACATCCGGTTGACCTCGAAGCTCCGCTTCCGTAGACTTATGGGATTGCGGTCTGCGACCCCGGCGTATATGCCGGACTAGGATCTCGGTTCTCGAATCCGCGTTGTTTCACGCTGGTTCTGAGACAACCGCCGACAGCAGCAAATTTCTCCGGACACGATCCGGGACCAGAAGAGAGTTCAAGAATGGCAAATCATGTTTCCTCGCTGAAGCGCGCACGTCAAACCGTGGTCAAGACGGCAGTCAACCGGTCCAATCGAAGCAAGCTGCGCGGAGTGTTGCGGGAGCTGCGCGAGGCGATCGGCAGGGGCGATATCAAGGCTGCGGCCGAGCAGTACCGCCAGACGGCGTCGGTGCTGGACAAGAGCGTGCAAAAGGGTGTTCTGCACAAAAACACGGCCAGCCGGTACAAGAGCCGCCTGAACGCGCGCGTGAAGGCGCTCAAGGTCAGCAATCCTGCTTAGAAGTCAGCTTGTGCCTCGCAGGTGAGAAGGCCGGCGAAGCCGTCTCTCACGTGCAAACGTGACCAGATTTGAACAAACAGAAAGGGCCACCCAGAACCTGGGTGGCCCTTTCCGTTCGTTCGCGTCTCCGTAGCGGATCGCGCCGCGCAGACTGCTTGGGTCTTCTTACCTGTGCGGGTTAGGCCTGTCCTGGGTGGCCGGCGTTTGGCCGCTGTTTCCTGGCGACTGTTCGTCGGGCGCGTACAGGGTGGGTCGCTTGCGGGGGACGTCGGTCTGGGGCTGAGGATCGCCATTCTCGATGGGTCTTGGAGCGGGTGCCGGGGCGGTCGAAGCCTCAGCGCCCGGGGCGGTGGTCGATGGCTGCGCGCCTGTCGGCGTCTGGGCGTCGGCGCCCGCGGCGTTTGCAGACGGTGTGCCATCAGATTCGCTCGACGCCGAGACGACGGTGTCGCTGTCGACGATCGCGGACGGGCGGTGAGAGCCTGGGTCCGTCGGAGGCGTAGTGACGGGGGTTCCGGCGGACGTGGCGGCACGCGCGCTCGCGTTTGAGAGAGGTGCGCTGAGGAGGATGGGGCCGTCCGTAAGCTCGGGTGCGAGGGCAGCGGCCTTCGCGATGCCGGCGCGGTCCTTCGCCGAAAGCGGGGGGAGGTGGTGGATCTCGACGGCGGCCTCGCGGATCACCGCCAGGTCCGTGCCGTCAGGGGAAAGGTCGAAGTTCTGACCGGCCGGAAGGACGGGGGTGCACTCGAGGCGGAGGATCTGCTTGCCACTGTCGGTCTGGAAGACGGTGACGACCTGGGCGCCAAACAGGCTGGGGTTGTAGGCGATCGTGTCTCCGGCCACGGCGGCGGTGGTGACGCGGCCAAAGGCAAATCGGCCTGTGGCTGGGGCAAAGGCAAAGGCGGGGTTGAGGTAGGTCTCGGGGATCGCCTGCTCCCACATCTCCTCGCCGCGGAGGTTGAAGCCGCCAAACATCTGGCGCTGGTTGCCGCTGCGGCAGCCAAACGCGATGAACTCACTTCGGCTGACGAGCATCGGAACCGGGTGGCAGGTGGAGTCAAAGGGGGAAAGCTCCTCGACCTTTCCTCGGTAGAGGTTGAAGTTGAAGGCCCAGTGCTGGCGGCCCTGGTCGAGCACGCTGATAAAGCCGGCGCCATCAGCCGGGACCGACACCAGGGTGCGCGCATGGAGGGCGCCGGAGGCCTGGGCGTAGAGCTCTCCGTCGGTCGCACGGGTGCGGAGCCGGTAAAAGCGGATCTCGACGAGGTTGCGGGTCTTGAGCGGCGCGATGACCGGGTCGGGCTGGGCGGCGGGGGCTGCGGCGGGGGCGGCGGAGGTCTGAGTTGTGGCCGGGGCCGCTGGAGGGCGCTCCGGCCTGGTTTGCGGCTGCCGCCTGGGCCGCCGCGTAGGCGCGCGTGCCGGGGCTGGGCGCGCGCTCGGGCTCTGCGGGGGGGAGGTGGTCGAGTGCCTCAACAATCAGCAGGCTCGCGTCAGGGGAGAGCAGGATGGCGCCGATAGGGCGCGGGCTTGTAAGAAGCGGGTGCTCCTTAAACGCGTTGCTGAAGGCCTCAGGCGAGGTGTCGCCGGCCTTGTGGTCAAGCAGAGGCGAGATGGTCGTGAGGCGGTCGCGGATGCGGAGCAGGAAACGCCCGTTGCCGAGCGGCCAAAGGTACTGCGCAGGGTCGTGCATCCGCCACGAGGTGCGCGCCAGGACGTTGCCGGAGGGCAGCTCGACCAGGACGGCATCGATGCTTCGGTCGACATCCTGGGGCGGATCCTCGGGGATCCGCTTCAGAAGACGGCGCACGCTGAAGGTGACGAGCAGGTGGTGGTCGTCGACGTAGTTCAGGGTGAGGATCGAGGCGCCCGAGGTGAGAACGGGGGCGGAGAAGGGAAGGTAGCCGAGCGATTCGAGCGGGATGCGGGTGTCGGGAGGGCGGGTTGCCGCAAGGGTCACCGGGCCCGCCAGGAGCAGGACGAGGAGGGCACCGACGCGACAGGTCAGGGGGCAGCGGAGGGGAACCGGCATCGCTATTCGAACGTAGTCTCCAGTGTCTGAGATGGACCTATGGTGCGGGCCGTTGGACCCTTCCCGCAACCCCTGGACGTTTGACGAGGACGACGTGGAATCGGTCGCGGATGGTACAAGAGTTTAAGGAAGCGAGCTTCCGAGGAGAAAGCATGGCGTGCACGGGAAGTGAAACAAGGGTTGGCGAAGCTGGGTTTGAGGGTCACCGGGCCGCAACGGGTGTCCTCGCGACGGGTTTGGGAGCTGTGGTGGCGCTGACGCTGGCCATCATGCCAGGTCACGCATTTTCGCAGCAGCCGGCCGGGGCTGGAACCGCGACGGGCGCAACCGCCGCTCCGCCGCGACCGAGCAGCAGGTTTACAAGCCCATCCCTGGGTTTGATGTGAGCTCGATCGACGCCAACGCCGATCCTTGTCAGGACTTCTACAAGTTTTCATGCGGACACTTTTCCGAGAACCATCCGATCCCAGCGGATCAGTCGGAGTCGAATATCTTTTACTCGCTCTTCAACGTGAACACGCAGTCGCTCCGAGGGATCCTCGAGAAGGCGTCCGCTGCCGGGAGCGGGCGGTCGGCGGATGAGCAGAAGATCGGCGACTACTACAAGAGCTGCATGGACACCGACGCGATCGAGAAGAAGGGTCTGGCACCCTTGCAGCCGATGTTGGCGCAGATCGATGGGCTGGGCAACGGGATGATGGCCAAGCGGGATCTGCCGCCGGTGATTGGCAGTTTGCAGCGGCAGAGTGTGGATGTGTTTTTCAGCTTTGGCGAGCAGCAGGACCTGAAGGACGCGACCAAGCAGATTGCGACCGCCGGCCAGGGTGGGCTGGGGCTGCCGGAGAAGGACTACTACCTGCGAACGGGCGCAAAGGACGAGGAGATCCGCAAGCAGTATGTCGCGCACGTGGCAAAGATGCTGACGCTGGCGGGGAGCACGCCCGAAAAGGCCCAGAAGGACGCCGAAGGGATCCTGAAGTTTGAGACGGCGCTCGCGAAGGCCAGCCTGGGTGTTGTGGACCTCCGCGATCCTGAGAAGACCTACCACCTGGAGCCGATCGCAACATTCACGAGCAAGATGCCGGGCGTCAACTTCGGGCAGTTCGAGGACGCGGTGCATGGGCCGCACGTCACCGAGATCAACGATGCGACGCCGGAGTTCTTCCCTGCCCTGATGCGCGAGGTCCGCGATACAGATATGCCGACGCTGAAGGCCTACATGCGGTACCACCTTCTGTCTGCTACGGCGAGCCGTCTGCCAAAGGCGTTCGACGAAGAGAACTTCGACTTCTACAGCCGCAAGCTGAACGGGCAGCCCGAGCAGCCGGCTCGTTGGAAGCGCTGCTCGAACGGTGTGAACGTGGCTATGGGCGAGGCGCTTGGAAAGGTGTATGTCGAGCAGTACTTCGCAGGCGACAGCAAGACCAAGATGCTTGAGATGGTGCACGACATCGAGCATGCGATGGATGCCGATATCGACAGTCTGGACTGGATGAGCGCGCCGACCAAGGTGCGCGCCAAGGAGAAGCTCCACCTGGTGGCAAACAAGATCGGGTATCCGGAGAAGTGGCGCGACTACAGCTCGCTCGAGATCAAGCCCGACGACCCGCTCGGCAACCTCCTGCGCGCGGACGCCTTCGAGAACGACCGGGAGCTGCAGAAGATCGGGAAGCCGGTAGATCGCGGCGAGTGGGGGATGACGCCCCCGACGGTGAACGCGTACTACAACCCCAGCATGAACGACATCAACTTCCCTGCCGGCATCCTCCAGCCGGCGTTCTACGACAAGAGCCAGGATGACGCGGTCAACTACGGGCACATCGGAGCGGTGATCGGGCACGAGCTCACGCACGGCTTCGACGATGAGGGAAAGAAGTTCGACGGGAACGGCAATCTGTCCGACTGGTGGACGGCCGAGGACACCAAGAAGTTCGAGACCCGGACCGACTGCATCGTGAACGAGTACTCCGCCTTCACCGCCGTGGACGACGTAAAGGTGAACGGGAAGCTGACGCTGGGAGAGAATACGGCGGACAACGGCGGCCTCGTGCTGGCGTACATGGCGTACCTTGAGCGGGCAAAGAAGGAGGGCGTCGACCTCCAGGCGAAGAAGGACGGGTACACGGCTCCGCAGCGCTTCTACGTCGCGTATGCGCAGAACTGGTGCGCGAATACGCGGCCCGAGCAGGTGCGGTCGCAGGTGCTTGTCGACCCACACTCGCCGGACCACTTCCGGGCGAATGGAGCGATCGTGAACCAGCCCGGGTTCGCCGAGGCCTTCGGCTGCAAGAAGGGTTCGCCGATGGTGCCGGCCGGAAGCTGCCGCGTCTGGTAGGGCAGTCCACAGCGCACGAGCGATGGAGGGAGGTGGGCGGTTCCGGCTTCGGCTGGGGCCGCCCATCTTCGTTCGCGCTGTGCGAGAGTTGAAGGATGGGTCTTGAGGGTTCCGTGAAGCGGCGTGGGTGGGGGTTTGCGGCGTGCGCGCTGGCCAGCTGCTTCTGGGGGTGCGGGTTCTTCTTCGGCAAGATCGCCCTCGCCGAGATGGGACCGCCGTTCATGGTGTTGTACCGGTTCCTCTTTGCGATGGTGCCGCTGCTTCCGCTGCTCCTGACGCATCGGCCAAAGCTGAGCAGCCGCGACTGGGGATGGCTCGCCCTGGCGTCGTTTCTGGGCGTGCCGGTGCAGTTCCTGATCCAGTTCCAGGGGCTGGCGCTGACGTCCGTCAGCCATGCGTCGCTGATGGTCGGCATGATGCCCGTGATCCTGGCCGTGGGTGCGACCCTGTGGACGCATGAGCGGGTGGACGGCGTGGGGTGGACAGCGCTCGGCGCCTCGACCACGGGCGCGGCACTGATTGCCCTGAGTGGCCGCGGCGGAAATGTCGCGGGCGGGGCGCTGACCGGGGACCTCCTGGTGGTGCTGTCGCTGGTCATCGCGCTGTTCTGGATTCTGCTGAACAAGCGCCTGATGGAGCGGCAGAGCCACGTGGTCGTAACGGCGTACGGGCTGGCGCTTGGGACGCTCATGCTGTCCGTGTGGGTTCCGCTGCGGTACGGGATCCCGCCGGTCTACGGTGTCTCAACCAGGGCCTGGGCCGCGCTGGCCGGCAGCGGTGTGCTGTGCACGGCCACGACAACCCTGCTGTGGAACTGGGGGATGACGCAGGTGCCGGCGTCCGAGGCCGGTGTTCTGCTCAACATGGAGCCGCTGATCGGGAGCCTCCTCGGCGTGCTTGTGCTGAAGGAACAGCTCGGGCCGATGGCATGGGTCGGTGGCGGCATTATCCTGGTAGCCGCCGTGACGCTGACAACGCGGCGACAAGGCGTGAGCGAGGGTGTGGGAGTTGGGTGAGATCCAACGATTTGTCCAGGGTCTCAAAGACCGGGGGAGCGACTGGCCGCATCTGACACGCAAGGGGCCGGGTGCGAGAGCGCGTATTCGCTGCAAGGAGTCCTGGTAAGGAAACGGGCCTTGTGTCCGTGGGATTGGAGCAGGTTTATGGGTCTCCCCAAGCGTGTCCTCATGGTGTGCCTTGCATTGCTTGCCATGCCGGTCCGAGGTTTAGAGGCACAGGTGAATGCTGCTCCCCCCGGGAGCTCGCGAACCGTAAAGATCGACGTTGTGGTGACGCCCAAAAGAGGTGGCCCAGTAGGAGGTCTGCCACAAGGTGACTTCACGCTGCTCGACAACAAGGTCGAGCGCGCACCGACATCCTTCAAGGAGATCCGGGGAAGAGACGCAACCGCCGAGGTGGTACTGCTGATCGATGCGGTGAACGCCCCCTTCGAGACGGTGGCCTTTGTTCGCGACCAGATGAAACAGTCTCTTGGATCCAGTGCGGAGCCCCTTGCGCAACCCACCTCGATCGCATTGCTGACAGACAAGGGCGTGCAGGTCCAGGAGCGTCCTACGCGTGACAGCAAAGAGCTTCGCGCCTCGATCGACCAGGCAGAGATCGGCCTGCGCACGATCACCCGCTCTGCCGGCTTTTACGGGGCAGCGGAGCGCTACCAGATCTCCCTCCGGGCGTCTGAGTCAGCTTGTGACGAGGGAGGCTGCGCGGCCGGGAAGAAAGGCGATCGTGTTTATGTCTCCGGGCTGGCCGGTCTTTTCCGCTCCCGAGTCCGAACTCCCCGCGAAGGAACAGAATCAGATCTTCGGAGAGGCCGTGCAGCTTTCGACGCAGCTGCGACTCGGGAGGATCACCCTATACAGCGTCGATCCGATCGGCGCCGGGGAGTCGGAGTTTCGGGTAACGCGTTATCAGCAGTTTCTCTCCGGGCTGAGCAAGCCCGGTGATGCCTACCCCGGCAACCTGGCGTTGCAGGTGCTCGCGGTGCAGAGTGGTGGGCTCGCACTGAGCTCCTCGAACGACCTAAAGAAGTCGATCGAGCGGTGTGTCGCCGACCTCGATGTGTACTACGAGATCACCTTTGAAGCGCCGCCCGCAGAACGCCCCGACGAGTACCACCACCTGGAGGTCCGGGTCGCGGGCGACGGGCTGACAGCAAGGACCACGCAGGGGTACTACGCGCAGCCTTGAGCCTTCCTCGACAGGCAGAACTGCTGGTCTGCTTTCGAGGAGCTCGCGCCTGCGTTCGGTACGGTATGCTTGGCTGCACCAGATGCGGTGTCTGCTCCTCCAGGGCTTGCTATTGCTTTCGTTTACCTCGAAGCTCCCCGCGCAGACGCTGCCCGAGGACGGGAGGTTCAGCCGTCTCAACAGCTTTGGGATCTTCGGCGAGTACTCGAACGATTCCAGCCACATGCTTCTTGGCCGGGCCGAGCAAAGGAAGCTCCTGGGCTTCGGTGCGAGCTATGGGAGAAGAATTCTGCTGCGGCCAGCTATCGACCTGCAATACATGGCGGAGTACCGGCCGCTGTTGTTTGAGAGTGACCCCGTTGTTCTGATCACTGCGACGTTTACGCCCGCCATGGGAACACCATCCAGCTTTCAGTTCACGCTGCGGCAGGCCGAGCGGTGCAGGGCCGGGGTCGTTCTGAGCGGAACGGGCACGGAACCGGGGGGAGTCACGTATACCACTACGCAGACGGCCAACTGTGGGGGACGGCAATGGAGCTATGCGCAAGGTGTGAGCCCCGCCGGCCTGAAGCTGAACCTGATGCCGCGGCAGCGGGTGCAGCCGATTCTGAGCGCCCTCGGCGGTACCCTGCTCTCGTCGCAGCCGATCCCCGTATCCGCCGCCGGTTCGTTTAACTTCACGTTTGAGTTTGGGGCGGGGCTGGAGATCTACCGGCGCGGTTCAACCGGTCGCCAATCCATTCGGGCGGAGTACCGGTACCATCACATCTCCAACAAAGGCACAGCAACCGCAAATCCAGGGATCGACAGCGGACTGTTCCAGGTGACCTACGCCTTCGGGCGATAGACCACTGCGATGTTGTTGAGAACGGCCCTTAGGAGTGCGGCACAGTCTCTACCCTCGCCATGAGGGCGTGGCTGACGTGGTACCAGCGGTAGAGCAGGATGCAGCCCGCCAGGATGAGGGCGAGCGAGAGTCCAAGCCATAAGCCTCGGGCACCCAGGTGCCGGTGGAAAGCAAGGTAGATGCCGATCGGCAGGCCCAGGATCCAGTAGCAGCAGAGGTGCGTGATCAGGCCGGAGTGGGTGTCGCCCGTGCCGCGGAGCGCCCCGATGACGGTGACCTGGAGGCCGTCGCAGATCTGAAACAGGGCGGCGACCCCGAACAGCGGCACGGTGGCCGCGATAACGGCCGTATCGGGCGTAAAGATGCGCGCAATGCCGTGGGGGACGGCGAGGTACATCACAGCGGCCGCGAGCATGATCGCCGCGGAAAGGCCGAGGGCTGTCCAGCCGGCGGCGCGTGCGGCCGGAGCATCACCGCGTCCGATGGCCTGGCCGACGCGGACCGAGGCGGCGGCCGAGATGCCCAGCGGGATCATAAAGGTGAAGGAGATAACGTTCAGGGCGATCTCGTGCCCGGCGAGAGCGACGGGGCCGAGCGTTGAGATAAGAAAGGTGACGACGGCGAAGATGGCGATCTCAACCAGGATGGTGGCGCCGGCCGGCATGCCGAGCTGCAGCAGGCGCCTCAGGAGCTTCCACTCAGAGCGGAGCGACACCGCCCGAAGTCCGTAGCTGTGGCGGCGGTCCAGCCGCCACAGCGTAACGATGAGGAAGCCCGCAAGATACACGCGCGCAAGCGTCGTGGCCACCCCCGAGCCGACCACCCCGAGGCCCGGCCAACCAAGGTTGAAGCGGGCGCCGCCCATCTGAAAATGCCACAGGTGGCCGTAGATGAGGAGCCAGTCGAAGAGGACGTTGACGAGGTTGGCCGAGATAAGCGCGGCGGCGATCGGACGGACGTGGTTGAAGGCCTGGAGGTACCGGCGAAGGGTGAAGTAGAGCAGCAGGGGCAGGATGCCGATGTTGAGAGCCTTGAGCGTGGCGATGGCGCCGGCGATCACCGTGGGGTCCGTTGAGATGTGCGTCATCCCCAGGGGTGCGAGCAGGAAAAAGACGGTAAGGGCGGCGGCCATGATCCCGGCGAGGATGACACCCTGAACCAGCCATCGATTCGCCTCGTCGATCTCGCCCGCACCCTGCGCCTGGGAGACGACCGTGTCGAGGCCGAGGAGAATGCCCCCCAGCCCGAAGGCAATGGTGTTGAAGAGGATCTGCGCGAGCGCGACGGCGCTCATCGCCACAGCGGCATCCGGAAGGCGGCCGACCATCATGGTGTCCACAATGCCCATAAACATCCACCCGATCTCGGCGAGGACCAGCGGGAGCGCGATGCGGAGCATGGGGCGGAGTTCGTCGCGGAGGTGCATAGCAATAGATGGATCGTAGTGTGCGGTTGTGGACGTTGCGTGAGTTCGGTTCCCGGGCATCCGGAAAGAGGGCTGAGCGATCAGCATTTCATCCCCGGGCTGGATCCCGGTGCTATGCTGTCGGCGTTCCTTGGGGAGAGTGATGCATGAGCGAGGGCACGGCCGCGAGACCTGCGACAGAGAAAAATAAGATGGGCACCGGTGCGCCAGGGGTTGCGGCCTGGCCGGAGTTGCCCGAGGCCGCGTGGGCCGAGACACGTACGACCTTACAGCTTTGGGCGCAGATCGTGGGCAAGATACGCCTCGGCCTCATGCCCGCCTTGAACCACTCCTGGAGTGTGACGCTCTACCCCACGGCACGCGGTTGGACGACCGGGCCGATGTGGCACCGGACCACCACCGTGCAGATCGACTTTGACTTCGCCGGGCACAAGCTCGTCATCGACACCAGCACAGGGGAGCAAAGGACGATTGCGCTGAGGCCGATGACCGTAGCCGCCTTTTACCGAGAGGTGATGGGTGCCATGGCCGAGCTCGATGTGCCAGTGCGGATATGGGATACGCCCATGGAGATGGAGGAGCGCATTCCTTTTCACGAGGATGAGACCCACAAGGCCTACGACGCCGAGTACGTCGAAAGATTCTGGCAGTCGATGCTGCAGGCCACGCGCGTGATGACCGTGTTCCGGGCAGGATTTATCGGCAAGGTCAGTCCGGTGCACCTCTTCTGGGGCGCGCTCGACCTCGCCTGCACCCGGTTCTCGGGCCGAAGGGCGCCGGAACACCCGAGCATGGCCGGGCTTCCCGACCGTGTCACACGGGACGCGTACTCCCACGAGGTGAGCAGCTGCGGCTTCTGGCCCGGCGGTGGGGGAGCCGAAGCGATGTTCTACAGCTACGCCTACCCCGAGCCGCCCGGCTATCCTGACTGGCCGCTGCGCCCTGCCGCGGCCGCCTACAACAAGGCCATGGGCGAGTTCGTACTTCCGTACGAGGCGGTTCGGACCGCCGAGGACCCGGACGCCCTCCTGCTCGACTTTCTCGAGAGCACGTACGACGCGGCAGCCAACCGCGGAGAATGGAACAGGGCGGAGCTCGAAAGGCCATCTAAACCGGCGTGATGATGCCCCCCACCGGAAGGCTGGTCGGAAGGCTGGGCCGGGAGCCGGGGCGTCGAAGCTGCATCGCCGCGGCAGTCATGTCGGTGTATTTCAGGCCCGCGCCGGTGTTGAACAGGACGACCCTGTCCGTGGGCTCGAGCTCCCCCGAGGCAAGCAGGCCGTCGTAGGCGGCGGTGGCTGCCGCGCCCTCGGGCGAAAGAAAGATGCCCTCGTTGCGCGCGTAGTCGAGGATGCTCGCAAGGATGGTGGAGTCGTCGACAGCGATCGCCTTCCCGCCGGATCTCCGGACGATGTCGAGGATGAGGTAGTCGGCGTACGGCTTGGGAACGCGGAGCCCGGCGGCAAAGGTTTCCGCCTCGGGAAAGAACTCCGCGGTCGGCCTCCCGGCCTCGAACGCCTGGACGATCGGCGCGCAGCCCGAGGCCTGAAGCGCGTACATCCGCGGGCGAGCCGGGAGCCGGCCGTCGCTCCCTTCGCGAATCCAGCCGAGCTGCTCCATCTCCTCAAACGCCTTCCACATGCCGATCAGGCCCACACCGCCGCCCGTCGGATAAAAGACCGCCTCGGGGTAGGTCCAGTCCAACTGCTCGGCCAGCTCATAGCCCATGGTCTTCTTCCCCTCGACCCGGAACGGCTCTTTCAGCGTCGAGATGTCGAACCAGGTGTCGGCGACGGGAGTGTTGGCCTCGCGCTGCGCCTTGATGGTCTCGCCCACCAGGCGTGCGCAGTCCGAAATAAGCCCTTTGACCATGTGGACGTCTGCACCGTAGAGAACCCCTTCGAGGTAGTTGGCGAACGGGACGTCCTCCGGCATAAAGATGTGCGCCTCGATGCCGGCCGCGGCAGCATAGGCGGCCAGGGCTCCCGCCGCGTTTCCGGCCGAGGGGACCGCGAGGTGCTTGAGGCCGTAGTGCGCGGCCATGGTGACCGCCATCGAGAGGCCGCGGGCCTTGAAGCTGCCCGTAGGATTGGCGCCTTCTTCCTTGATCAGTAGGCCCGGGTAGCGGCGCGACTGGAGCATGGGTGTCCAGCCTTCACCGAGGGTGACGGGGATCACTGGATCCCCAGCGGTGCCGGAGGGAAGAACGTCCTTGTAGCGCCACATGCCGAGGCTTGGAGCGGATGAGGCAGCGTAGCGCGCAGGGCTCTCCCGGTCGGCCGTGCGGCGGAGCTCGTCCATGTCGTAGCGCACGTAGAGCGAGGACCCATCGGCGGCAAGCGTCTGCGGGGTCGAGGCGGAAAGGCGAACGCTGGGGTCGCGCGTGGACTCGAGAAAGGCGATCGGAGGCATGGATTGATGCTATCGAAAGTCGGTATCCGTGGTTGGGCAGGGCGCGGGTCACACGAAAGCCGAGCCCGGGCTCGTCAGCCTGGTAGTAGGGTCCGGGTGAGAGAATCTAAAGGTGAATCGAAACAGGGCGACGCTGTCCGCGATACGAATGATCGCGGTGGATATGGATGGGACATTGATCGGGGCCGAAGGTCAGGTGAGTGAGCGAAACCTCCAGGCCATCAGGGCTGCCGAGCTTGCAGGGATCGAGGTGGTGGTCGCGACCGGGCGCCGGCACAGCTATGCGATGAAGCTGCTGCGCGGTCTCCGGTTTCAGCCGAACGCTGTCGTGGTCAGCTCAAACGGCGCCGTGACGCGGACCGTAGGCGCTGGGCCCGCAGAGGGCGAGGCGACCGGCAACGGAGCCCTGACCGACGGTTGGGATGGGTCGGAGCTGATCGAGCGCGCGCACATGGCACGATCAACTGCCGTGTGGATGTGCGCCCTTGTGGGGGAGTTTCGGAACGCCCTCGTCATGACCTTTGACCAGGTGGGCGGGGATGGCGAAGATGCCCGCGGTGCTCTGGTGGTCGAGGACCTCGAAGAGCTCCATGGAAGCATCGGCAAATGGATGGTGGCGAACGAGCGGTACCTTGAGCGCGTCCAGCCCATCGAGCGGGCGCTCGAACGGGGCGAGCCGATCCAGATGATGCTGTGCGGAACCGTGGATCGGATGGAGCGCGCCGAGGCCCTGCTCGTCACCGACAGCCGTGTGCAGGGCGTAGGCGAGCCCGACCGGCCGGGGGTCGAGGTTGCGCTGAACCGGACCAGCTACCCGGAGCGGGATCTTGTGATCCTCGACATCCTTCCGGCAGGCAGCAACAAGGGAGGTGCGCTGCTGCGCCTGGCCGCGCGATGGGGAATTGGTCCGGGCGAGCTGATGGCCATCGGAGATAACTGGAACGACCTTTCCATGCTGGACGCCGCCGGATGGCCGGTGCTGATGGGCAACGCGCCCGAGGACCTCCTGGCCATGGCGGCCCCTAAAGGTTGGGAGGTAACCGGCCGGAACGATGAGGACGGAGTGGCGGAGGCGATTGAGCGGGTATTGGAGCGCCAGGGCAGCTCGGGGCAACGTCCTCTTGCCGCGGTCGGGGAATCGTCTGTCGGCTAGAAACGCTGGTTGATCGCAAGGCTGGCAGGTGGGAGATAGCCTCGGAGTGCCTCCGCCGCGACCGTTCTTTCAGGCTCACCAGGCCCGACCCGAAACCACCGCCCAAGTACAATCAACCAGCCCCCTCGTGACACCTCCTCACCTCCAAACCGCCACCGCGCTCCTGCTTGCCGCCGCGACCGCAATTCCGGCGCAGACGCCCGCAACCTACGCCAAATCAGCAACATCCCCCCGCACCGCGCCGCGCCCCGCCACCCCCTACATCAACCACAACCTCATCTTCCTCGACCCCGCACACGGCGGCCCCGACAACGGAGCCGAGCTCAACAACCGCCTTCTCGAGAAGGACATCACCCTGGCGCTCGCCAACCGTATCCGCGCCCTCCTCGCCGGCAACAACCTCACCGTCCTCTTCGCCCGTGAGGCAGACACCTCTACGGCCACCTCCGCCGACCCGGAGGACGCGCAGACCCCAACGCCGACACCCACGCCGGACCAGCGCGCCGGCATCGCCAACCACGCCCACCCGGTCGCCTGCATCCTCCTCCACGCCACCGCCGCCGGCAACGGCGTCCACATCGTCACCTCGCCTCTCCCTCCGCCCGAAACCTCCGCCGACATCTACCCCGACTCCTACGCCGCGCCCACCTCGTCCGCTCCGCGCGTCCTCCCTTGGGAGTCGGCGCAGACCGACAGTATCCCCCAAAGCCTCCGCCTCGCCCGCGAGATCGGCACCGCCGTCTCCCGCGCCAACCTCCCCGTCCACCTGTCGCACGCCTCCGTCAAGCCCATCGACTCGCTCACCTGCCCGGCCGTCGCCATCGAGATCGCCCCACTCGTCTCCGGTCCCACCCAGGTCTCGGACCCCGTCTACCAGGGGCGGCTCGCCGGGGCCATCGCCACGGCCCTGCTCTCCTGGCGCGGCCACGCCGACCCTCCCGCACCTCCGCAGACCGTTCCGCCCCCGGCATCTTCCGCTCCTCCTCTCCGCCCACTCCCGCCCGGACCCGCCCGGCGAGACGTCCCCCCGGCGACTCAGGATCGACCCTCGGCGTCAAACCGGCTCCCGGGCCCGCAACGACGCACACCTCAAACCCAGGCACCGCAAGCCCAGGCACCGCAAGTCCAGGTCCGCAGCCATGATTCGCCCGCACCAGCGCGTGCTCTTCTGGTCGCTCAACCTCGGCATCCTCCTCGCCGCGCTGTTCCTCATCCGCGGCTGCAAGCAGGCGCACGATAAGCTTGCCGCCCCCGCCGACGAGACCCCCATCAGCGCACCCACCTCCGCCTCCAACGAGCAGGTCTCGCTCCTGCTCGCCAGCGACTCCGACGGCTCCGTCGTCCTCAGCACCCGCAGCGTCGCTCTCCCCGAAGAGCCCACCACCCGCGCCCGCGTCCTGCTCACCCGCCTGCTCGCCGACTACGCCCTTCCCGGCTCCGCCCACCCGCTTCCCTCCGGACCCTCCGTAGACGACGTCTTCCTCCTCAACCTCCCCATCACCGGCGCCGTCTCCACCTCGGGCCCACCCAACGATCTCCCCGCCTACGCCCGGCTCAGCTCCGGCCAGCTCGCCATCATCAACCTCCACGGCTCCTTCGCCGACACCCATCCCTCCGGCGTCGAGGTCGAAGCCCTCACCCTCCAGTCCATCATCGGCACCCTCCACGCCGCGCTGCCTGGCATCACCGAGGTCCGCTTCCTGGTCGACGGCCAGCCCCGCGAAACCCTCGCCGGCCACGCCGACCTCCTCCGCACCTACCCAGCCGCCGACACCGCGACCACCGGAAAGCAGCAGTGACCAACGTCCCCACCATCGGCGTCTTCGACTCCGGCTTCGGCGGCCTCACCGTCCTCCGCGCGCTCCTCCCCCTCGTGCCCTCCGCGCGCTACGTCTACCTCGGCGACACCGCCCGCCTCCCCTACGGCTCCAAGTCCCGCGCCACCATCGGCCGCTACGCCGTCTCAAGCGCACGCTTCCTCCTCGACCAGGGAGCCGACCTCCTCGTCATCGCCTGCAACACCGCCACCGCCCTCGCCCTCGAAGACATCCGCACCGCCGCCGCTCCCATCCCCGTGATCGGCGTCATCGAGCCCGGAGCACAGGCCGGACAGAGCCGAGCACAGCGCCGCCCTGGCCTCCACCACCGGCCCGTCCGCACGCCGAACCACCTCCCCCCGGCCCACCGTCCTCGTCCTCGCCACCGCCGCCACCGTCCAGTCCCACGCCTACCTCGACGCCCTCCAGCACCTTGGCCTCGACGCCGTCGAAAAGGCCTGCCCCCTCCTCGTCCCCCTGGTCGAAGAGGGCTGGATCGACCACCCCGTCACCCGCGATGTCGCCCGCATCTACCTCGCCGAAGCCCTCGCCCAGCACCCTTCCCTCACCACCCTCCTTCTCGGCTGCACCCACTACCCCCTCCTCACCAGCGTCCTTCAACAGACCCTCGCCGACCTCGACCACCCCCTCACCATCATCGACTCGGCCCAGGCCACCGCACACACCGTAGCCGCACACCTCCGGTCGACCCAGGCCACCCCCTCTCAACCCATCGCCGAACCCCGGCCCTCCTCCTGCACCTTCTACGCCACCGACTCCGTAGAGAAGTTCGCCCGCCTGGGCTCCCAGTTCCTCGGTCAACCACTCCCCGAGGTCCACCTCATCGACCTTGGCGGCTGAACCCACGCAGTACCCTCCTCGCCAAAACCGCACAGGACTATCCTTCAGAAACCTCATCCTCCCGAGAGATCGCCATGCCCTTCCTTCTAAAGTCCGAACCCGACACCTACTCCTTCGACGACCTCGTACGCGACGGTGAAACCACGTGGGACGGCATCAAGAACCCCCAGGCACTGCTCACGCTGCGCAACATGAAAAAGGGCGACAAGCTCGTGCTCTACCACTCCAACACCGGCAAGGCGGCCGTCGGCACCGCAACCGTCGTCTCAAATCGACACCGACCCCGACAACCCCAAAAATCCCCTCGTCCGCATCAAGGCCGGCAAACCGCTCAAGCGCCCCAGGACCCTCGCCGAGATGCGCGAAGCCCCCGTCTTCGAAGGCTCACTCCTCTTCCGCCAGTTCCGCCTCTCCGTCGTCCCCCTAACCGACGAGCAATACACCTGGCTCCTCGAACCCTAGTCACCCAGCCTCGAATCCCACCCCACCGCCACCAAACCGGGTGCCCCATCCTTTCGCAGTCTCACCGCGATAGGGTGGGGTATCGAGCGCCAGTTCGACCGCATTCCAACTCCCCGTCCCACCGCCAACGCCATCGACCCACCACGAATCCAACCTCCAATGAGCCCCACCCAACCCTTCCTCCTCGGATCCGACCTCCCCGTCCAGCGCCTCGGCTTCGGCACCATGCGCCTCACCGGCGAGGGCGCCTGGGGCGAGCCCCCCACCGGCCGCCCCGCCGCCATCGCCCTCCTCCGCCGAGCCGTCGACCTCGGCATCAACCTCATCGATACCGCCGACGCTTACGGCCCGCACATCGCCGAAGAGCTCATCGCCGAAGCCCTCCACCCCTACCCCGCCAACCTCGTCATCGCCACCAAGGGCGGCCTCACCCGCACCGGCCCCGCCAAATCCAAACCCCTCGGCCGCCCCGACTACCTCCAGCAGTCCGTCGAGCTCTCGCTACGCCGCCTCAAGCTCGAGCGCATCGACCTCTACCAGCTCCACCGCATCGACCCCACCATCCCCGTCGAGGACACCCTCGGCGCCCTCAAGGACCTCCAGACCGCCGGCAAAATCCGCCACATCGGCCTCTCGGAAGTAACCCCGGAAGAGATCGAACGCGCTAAAAAGGTCGTGCAAATCGTCAGCGTCCAGAACAAGTTCAACCTCACCGAACGCAAAAGCGAGCCCACCCTCGACCTCTGCACTCGAAACAACATCGCCTTTCTCCCCTGGTACCCGCTCAACGCCGGAAAGGACAAGGCCCGCCTCGAAGCGCCCGGCAACGCCATCGGCGACTTCGCCCGCGAGCACGGCCTCACCCTCAACGCGCTCTCGCTCGCCTGGCTGCTCCACCGCTCGCCCGTCGTCCTCCCCATCCCCGGAACCAGCTCGATCGCACACCTCGAAGAGAACGCCGCCGCCGCCTCCATCTCGCTCCCGGAGGACACCTGGTCCGACTTCGACCTCATCCTCGACACCCAGGCAAGCTAGGCCGCATCTCTCCCGCCGTACGCGGCACCAGAATGGCATCTGTCAAAATCTCTCGCCGAACGGTAAGCCCCCGAGTACATCGGCAGACACATCCCGCATCAGACACGCTTAAGCTTCACCCCAAACCCAACTGCTATCCTTACCGACGACCAGTTCAACTCCAGGAGCCCCCACCAGAAATGATCGACATGAAGGGCAAAGTCGCCGTCGTCTTCGGCCTCGCCAACAAGCGCAGCATCGCCTGGGCCATCGCCAGAAGCTCTCGGAAGCCGGCGCCACGCTCGCCATCTGCTACCAGAACGAGCGCCTCCAGCGCGACGCCGAAGTCCCTCGCAGCCGATCTCAACGACGCCAAAACCTTCCAGCTGCGACGTCTCCTCCGACGCCGAGATCGACGCCGTCTTCGAGCAGCTCAAGGCCGCCTACGGCAAGCTCGACACCCTCGTCCACTCCATCGGCTTCGCCCCCAACATCAAGAACGCCGTCCTCGACACCGCACGCGAAGACTTCCGCGTCGCCCACGACGTCAGCGCCTACTCGCTCATCGCCCTCGCCCGCGGCGCCGCCCCCCTCATGCCCGAAGGCGGCTCCATCCTCACCCTCACCTACTTCGGCGCAGAAAAGGTCTTCCCCAACTACAACGTCATGGGCGTCGCCAAGGCCGCGCTCGAAGCCACCGTCCGCTACCTCGCCGCCGAGCTCGGCGCCCGCAACATCCGCGTCAACGCCATCTCCGCCGGCCCCATCAAGACCCTCGCCGCCCGCGGCATCGGCGACTTCTCCAGCATCCTCGAAGCCGTCGAAGCCAGCGCAGCCCGCTCCACCGCAACGTCGACGCCGCCGAAGTCGGCAACACCGCCGCTCTTCCTCTGCAGCCCCCTCGCCACCGGCATCACCGGCGAGATCACCTTCGTCGACTGCGGCTTCAACATCACCGGCATCTAGACCCGAACGGCCCGGCATCTTGACGAGCAAACCCCGCCACCGCGTCAGGGATTTCGTCCTCTACGTAGCCATCGGCGCACTCGCGTGCGCTACCCCCCTCGTTGCAGTGAAGGCAGGTGTACCTCGGGAGACGTTTTCTCGCTGGCTGCTCTTCAGCTTATGGACAGCGGTGGTCTTCGGGTACTTGGTTGCCGGCAGTCGCCCGCTCTGGAGCCACGGGTACTTCTGGCTCTTCACCGGGGGCCTTCTGTCGGCTCACAGCCTCCTTTATCTGCTTGCGGTCGCGCACTTCGGCTCAGTCAAACCGTTCTACTTGCAGCTGGCTATAGCGGAACTGTTCCTATGTCTCTACTGCAGAGACAGGCTTTGGCCTCACCCCGGCAGCAGGTCTAAGCCTCACCCCTGACGCTCGCCGTCACCCGCCAAGCGCCTTGCGCATCGCCCCTCCCCCGGCTTAACATCTCTCCCGCAAAGGAGAACCCCCATGCCCAACACCCCAAGAAAGTGCGCAAATGAACCCTGCAGCTGCGTGTGCAACGACGGCAAGAAGTTCTGCTCCACCTCCTGCGAAGACGCCCGCAAGGTCACCAGCCTCCGCTGCCATTGCCCACACACCGAGTGCGACGCCCACTAACCTTCCGCAACATCTCCAGAGATTCCGCAACGAGGCCTTCGCAGCCAGCAGACGCTGCCGAAGGCCTCATATTCGTTCGGTGTCGCACCTCCGCGCCGCCCAGTGCGCGAAGTAAGATGATCACCACCTCCACTCAAAAAGGAACACACCCAAGATGACCATCGCCCAGATCCTCCTCCAGGACTTCGACGCCGAGATCTCCAACACGCGCCGCACCCTCGAGCGCGTCCCCGAGCACAGCCCCGCCTGGGTTCCCCATGAGCGCTCCATGCCCGTCGGCAAACTCGCCATGCACTGCGCCGGCCTGCCCCTCTTTGGCGTTTACGTCATCGAGGACGAAGGCATGGACCTCGCCCAATCCAAGCGGCCCCATGTCCCGCTCGTCTTCACCACCCGCGACGAGTGCCTCCGGCTGCTGGACGAGTCCGCCGCCCGCTGCCGCACCGCCCTCGCCTCCGCCACCGACGAACACCTCGCCCACCCCTGGCGCTTCTCCTTTGGCGAGCACCTCATCTCCGACGCCCCCCGCTCCCTCAGCTTCCGCACCATGTGCTTCAACCACCTCATCCACCACACCGCCCAGCTCGGCGTCTACCTCCGCCTCAACGACATCCCCGTCCCCGCCCTCTACGGCCCCTCCGCCGACGAGCAGTGGACCGCCCCCAAGTAATCCCGCCCCGCCACCGCCGAACCATCGCCCTTACCTCTGCTGCCGCCGTCGGCCGACCGTTGCCGCAGCCGCCCCCTCGCTTGTCATTCCGCAGCAAAGCGGAGGAATCTGCTTCTGCCCTTTCCTCCGCACCAGCCCTGACCTTAGCTCGTGCCCGCCCCCTCGCTTGTCATTCCGCAGCAGAGCGGAGGAATCTGCTTCTGCCCTTTCCTCCGCACCAAACCCCAACCCACCACCTTCCCAGGCGCTATCCTTCTCACACGATGAAATCTCCTCTCCTCGGCATCCTCCTCCTCGCCGCCATCCCCGCCGCAGCCCAGCTCGCCGAGCCGAAGCAGGTCGTCATCCTCCACGCCGCCCACATGCTCGACGTCTCCGCCGGCCGCCTCCTCTCCCCCGCCGAGATCCTCGTCACCGGCGACCGCATCACCGCCATCGGCGAGCACGTAGCCCACCCCGCCGGCGCACAGGTCATCGACCTCGGCGACCGCACCCTCATGCCCGGCCTCATCGACGCCCACGTCCACCTCTTCCTCCACCCCGGCGCCGAAGACCTCCAGACCGTCAACGAGTCCGTCCCCGAGCGCACCCTCATCGCCGCCACCGCCGCCGCCGCCGACCTCATCGCCGGCTTCACCGCCGAGCGCGACATGGGCACCGAAGGCGCCGGCTCCGCCGACTCCGCCGTCCGCAACGCCATCGACTCCGGCATGATCCCCGGCCCGCGCATGCGCATCTCCGGCATAGCCATCGACCTCCTCGGCGGCCACGAGGACGCCAACCGCTTCAACCCCGCCCAGCACGTCCTCTCGAACGCCGACCACGCCAACTCCGCCGACGAGATCGTCGCCGCCATCCGCGCCCAGCGCAAAGAAGGCGCCGACTTCACCAAGATCTACGAGACCGGCCACGAGTCCCTCCTCGACGGCCAGTCTCCACTCGCCCTACCAGTACACCTCGCCGAACTCCAGGCCGCCATCGCCGAAGCCCACCGCATCGACCCGCGCCCCGGCCACGGCGTCGCCGTCCACGCCACCGGCGAGCCCGGCACCGGCTACGCCGTCGAAGCCGGCGTCGAATCCGTCGACCACGCCTACCAGCTCTCCGACGCCACCATGGCCGCCATGAAGGCGAAGCAGCATCTACGCCGTCCCCACCTTCGCAGATCTCCGAATACTTCGCCGACCACGCCGCCAGCCCCGACCGCGAAGCAGACGAACGCTACCTCATCACCTTCCACAACAACGAGTTCAAACGCCAGCTCGCCGCCGGCGTCCCCTTCGCCGTCGGCTCCGACGTCGGCCCCTTCCCCCACGGCACCCAGGCCCGCGAGCTCGTCCTCATGCACCAATACGGCATGCCCGCCCCCGACGTCCTCCGCGCCGACCTCCTCAACGGCGCCAAACTCCTCGGCTGGTCCGGCGAGATCGGCGAGCTCAAACCCGGCCTCTTCGCCGACATCATCGCCGTCGACGGCGACCCCATCGCCGACATCTCCGCCACCACCCGCGTCCGCTTCGTCATGAAGGGCGGAGTCGTCCACCGCCGCCCCTGAACCCCAAAACGCATCCTGCCCCAAACGCATCAAAACCCGGCAGGAGTGTCCCAATGAAAGCCACCTGGAAGCCCCACGAAGAGCACGGCAAGCTCGACACCGCCGACCGCAAAAGCATCCCCGACACCGCCTACGCCTTCCCAAAAGAACGCAAGGAGCCCCTCACCGACGCCTCCCACGTCCGCAACGCCATCGCCCGCTTCGACCAGACCAAGGGCGTCACCGATGCCGAACGCGAACAGGCCTTCGCCAACATCAAAGCCGCCGCGAAACACTACGACGTCGAGATGACCGAGACCCGCTGGCAGGACCTCGGCAAAAAGCCCCACACCCCCAACCCCTCAAAGAAATAAACGTCTCAGGCACACAGGCACAGGCCGCGGCCCCACAAACCCGGGTGCCCCATCCTCTCGCGAAGCGAAAGGGTGGGGTGCTCCCGCCACCCGTCAGCAGATATCACCACCCACCGCCAGTCCTACCCAGCCTTCTCCGTCAGCTCCGCCCACCGCGCATACAGCCCGTCCGCCTCCTCCTGCGCCTCCTCCATCTCCTGCAGCGCCTGCGTCAGCGCCTCCGCATTCGTCGCCACATCCGGATCATCCAGCATATCCCGCGCCGCCTGCAGCCGCTCCTCCGCCGCATCCACCTGCGCCTCAATCCCCGCATACTCCCGCGCCTCCAGATACGACAGCTTCTTCTTCCCCGCCGAGCCCCGTTCGGCCCAGCCCCGTTGCCGCAGCCGCATTCGCAGACCGCCTCACCCGTAGCCCCCGGCGCAACCGCCTCCTCCACCGCACTCCCCTTCCACTGCTCCCACTGCGAGTAGTCCGCAAACGTCTCCGCCCCGCCCCGCCCATCCAGCCCCAGCACCACCGTCGACACCCGGTCCAACATGTAGCGGTCATGCGTCACCAGCACCAGCGCCCCCGTGTACTCCAGCAGACTCTCTTCCAGAATCTCCAGCGTCGCGATATCCAGATCGTTCGTCGGCTCATCCAGCAGCAGCACATCCGCCGGCTCCAGCATCAGCTTCGCAATCAGCACCCGCGCCCGCTCGCCTCCGCTCAGCCGCTCCACCGGCTGGTTCAGCTGCTCGCTGGTAAACAGAAACTTCGTCGCATAGCTCGCCACATGCACCACCCGCCCCTGGTACACCACCGAGTCCGAATCCGGCGCCAGCGCCCGCCGCAGCGTCACGCCCTCATCCAGCTCGCGCATCTGCGCGAAGTACACCATCCTCAGCGCCGCCGCCTTCTTGATCGTCCCCGCTCGTCGGCTCCAGCTCTCCCGTCAGCAGCCGCAGCAGCGTCGTCTTCCCGCTCCCGTTCGGCCCCACCAGCCCGACCCGCACGCCATTTGTGACCAGAAAGTTCAAGTCCTCCACAATCTCTCCGCTCCGCCCAGCTCGACCGACACATCCTCCAACTCCACCAGCCGCTTCGTCTGCCGCTCCGTCGCCGAAAAATCAATCCCCGCCGCTCGACGTCTGCGCCCGCGCGTTCACCTCCTTCAACTGCCCAATCAGCTCGTGCGCATTGTCGATCCGCGCCTTCGCCTTGGTCGCCCGCGCCTTCGGCCCGCGCCGCAGCCAGTCCGATCTCGATCTTCACCCGGTTCTTCAGCGCATCCTGCAGCTTCGTCTGCGCCTCCAGGTACTGCTCCTTGCCCTCCAGAAACTTCGAGTAGCTCCCCTTCACCCGCAGCAGCCCATCCGCATACACCCGGTTCAGCTCCACTATCTCGGTCGCCACATTCTCCAGAAAATACCGATCATGGCTCACCAGCACGCACGCAAACCGGCCCTCCTTCAGCAGCTCCTCCAGCCACGCAATCCCCGCCAGGTCCAGATGGTTCGTCGGCTCGTCCAGCAGCAGCACATCCGGCCCGCGTCACCATCGCCTCCGCAATCGCCAGCCGCTTCCGCCAGCCTCCGCTCAGCGTCGCCGCCTCCGCCGTCAAGTCGCGGAAACCCCACCCGTCCGCCCGTCTCCCGCAGCCGCCCTTCCTGCTCCGCCTCCGGCACCCCGGCCCGCTCCAGCGCCGCCTCCAGCACCTCGCGCACCGTCAGCCCCGGCCGCAAAGTTCGACTCCTGCCGCACATACCCGATCCGCGCCCGCTTCCGCATCGCCACCTCGCCCGCATCCGGCTCCTCCTCCCCCGCCAGCACCTCCAGCAGCGTCGACTTCCCCGCGCCATTCGGCCCGATCAGCCCAATCCGGTCCCCATCCGAAACCGTAAACGAAATCTCCTGAAACAGCGGCACAGCGCCAAAGCGCTTCGACACGCCCTGTGCATTCAAAATAGGTGGCATTCCTCTAGTTTACCGTCTTCAACCCACGCCCGAGGCAGCGCGCTCCGCATCACACGAAAGAACATCAAGCAGAGAAGAATCGTGGAACGTGAGCCGGAGGACATGCTGTCCCTCTCGTTGAACCACTAAAATGTATCTATGGAGATCAAACGCATCGGCTCCCAGCCCTCCGGCAAAGGTCCGGCAGAGTGGTTCACCGGCACCGTCCGCATCGACCCGCTCTTTCAGGCTCCCGACCCGGCGCTTGTTGCCGGCGCCCACGTCACCTTCGAGCCCGGAGCGCGCACCGCCTGGCACACCCACCCGCTCGGACAGACCCTGATCGTCACCAGCGGCTGCGGCTGGGCGCAGCGCGAAGGTGGTCCCATCGAGGAGATCCACCCCGGCGACGTGGTCTGGTTCTCGCCAGGCGAGAAACACTGGCACGGCGCAACACCCACCACCGCGATGACCCATATCGCAATTCAGGAACGATCCGGCGGAGAGGTCGTGGAGTGGATGGAGCACGTCAGCGATGATCAATATCAGCGGTGAGCCCGGCCTCGCGCAGCGGACCCGCAGCCCGATCGACACGCTGCGCAGACTGCGCTCCCGGGGTGTGCTTGGAGCCTCGCGCGCCTGCTGCTCGTGACCCTCCTGCCCATCGGCCCTTCTCCTGATCGCACGTGCGCGCACATGCGCAGACCGTATCCGCAGTCCCCAGCCTCGACCTCCAGAGATACCTCGGCACCTGGCATGAACTCGCTCACTACCCCAACAAGCCCGAAAAGCATGTGTCAGCGACGCCGTAGCTCTCTACACCGCCAGGTACAAGCCGAGGCAGTTCGCCCTCGTCACCTCCTGCCAGACAGGCTCCGGCCCCTCCGACGCCGGCAACGTCAACGGAAAGATGGACAAGGCCGGCGACGGAAAGCTGACCGTCACCCACTTCTGGCCGTTCACTCAAAAGCGATGGGTCCTCGCCCTCGGTCCAGCCTACGAGTGGGCCCTCGTCGGCAGCCCCAACCACAAGTCCCTCTGGATCCTCTCGAGAACTCCCACGCTCAAGCCCGAGGTACTCGCAGACATCAAGTCAAGGGCAGCGGCACAGGGCTTCGATCCCGCCAGGATGATCACGCTGCCCCGAAGCTGACCCTCTCGGAACACCTCAAGCCGCCCAGGCTCCGCACGCTTAAGGCCCCGCACGCCGACCCGGGCACCCACGTCTCGCCCAGGCACACGCTTGTCGCCCAGGCCCCGCTATCGCCCAGCGCCGAGTTACTTAGTCCAGATCGAAATCCCGCAGCGGCCGCTCCGTCAGCGGGCTCTCCTTCGCCTTCTTCACCGCCTCCGCAAACTTCTTCGCCAGCACGTCGTCCTTGTTCCTCTGCGCCTCCACACTCTGCGCAAACACCGAGTCACGCCGCGCATCCGCCTCCCGCAACGCCCGCGCCGCCTCCCCAAAATCCTCAAACACCTTCTTCCGGGGAGCAGGCGTGTGCGCAATCACGCTTCGCGTCACCGGGTCCACCTTCAGCATCCCCCCACAATCCGGACACATCACGTCGAACACCTCGTCACTCAACCCCATAGCAGCCACCTCAGAGACCCCATTCTAAAGCTGCGCCGCACCATCGCAAGTTCTACAGAGCAGTCGTCCGGTGTGACCGTGCCGCACCACGAAGCTCCGCCCCGTCTGCTGGGCGGCCTTGATGCCTCGCCAGCCTGCAACGTCTCACTACGCCGCGGCCCTGGCCGTGGCGTAGTTACCCCTAAGGAGCGCGTAAACTGGAACTAGGTTCAAAAAGCGGGCAGCTCACCGGGTGGGAGCCCCCTGATCGCATCTCGAACTGCGGCGGATCATTTGGGTGAAACTCGGTAGTACCCCCTTGCTAAGCCCCCTCCTTCGAAGACTTTGACGCTCAAGTACGGGGGGGGAGGGTACCCTACAGCCGCACCACCGCATGCCCGCCGCACATCCCCGCGGCCTCCTCAACCAGCCGCTCCACCAGCCCCTCGTACCGGGCCAGGTACCACGCTCCCGCAACCACCCGCTCCTGCGGATGCCCGCCCGGAAAGACGTTCAAGGTGATCGCCGCAGCATGCTTCCGGAGGCTGGCCTCCTTCTCCAGCTCATGGGTCGCCGCCATGCGCCGGAGCCGGTTCATCTGGTACCGCATCTTCGACCCGGACACCGCCGCCGACCGGCCCAGCGAAGCATCCATCCCGCCAAGGTACTCGGTCAACGCCTCGAGCTCGGCATCCATCGCCTGCCCCACCCCGGCCAGCCGCCGCTTCAACTCGATCGGCATCGCCCGCGCACCCAGCCTCTGCGCCAGCGCCTCCGCCGTCGTCATCGCATCCGGCAGCTGCACCTCGTCCCGGTCCATCACCGCCGCCACCGCCGGCTCCAGCAGCGTCGCCGTCAACCGCGGCAGCACCGGTGTCACCCGCCCCAGGATCCGCTCATACAACACCGCACTCTGGGCGAAGTACGCCACCTCCGACGGCCCCCCAACATAGGCCGCCGTCGGCAGGATCGTATCCTGGAACACCGGCCGCAGAAGCGCGTTCGGACTCAGCCGCTCCGGCGTCTCCTCAAGGATCCCCAGCAGCTCGGAGGTCGTATACGCCTGGCGCCCCGCCTTCCAACCCCCGTCCACCCCCCGCCGCAAAGCCTGCCGATCCCCCACCCCACCCCTGTCCGAGACCAGAAACAAAAGACTCATCTCCTTCGCGACCTTCACCTGCGCATGGTATCCAGCAGCCTCCAGCTCCTCGCCCCGCTTCAGCAAGGCCTCCTCGAGCTCGTCCGCATGCTCGATAGCGAACCGAAGCGTGCTCGCCCCCAGCCGATGGAACTCCCGTCCAGCCGCATCCATCACCACCAGACCCTGCTCCGCAAACACCCGCGTCATGAACCGTGCAAACGCGCCCCCCAGCGTCGGCCGATACCCCTCACGAGGCGCATAACACTCCCGCAGGAGCTCGGAGACCGGCGACCAGCTCAGCAGCTCGGTCACCCGCTCCAGCACCCCCTCCACCTCCGCTCCCACCCCCACCGCCCCCACCGGAACCGCCGCCCCCATCCGCAACCCCAGCCGCAGCGTCTCGACAGCCTCCTTCGTCAGCAGCGATACCTGGTCCACCTCCGCAAGATCATGATCTTCAGTGGCGAGCCAGAACACCGGGACATGCTCCACTCCTGTTGACCTCGTGGCTTCGCGAGCCCGCGCCACGGCCGTCGCAGCCTTCAGCAGCGTCAACAACGGGCCCCCAAAGAGTCCCACCTGCTGCCCTGTCACGACCGCCCTGGCCCCAGCGCGAAGGCGCTCAATTCCCTCCATCGCCTTTACGTCCGCCCCGAACCGTTCGCTCTGCGCTGAGAGTGCTGTGGCCAGCCCTGCACGGTCGGTTCCCCCTCCGACCTCACTCCCCATCCACCCCCCACCGAACGGCTCCCCCCCGAACCACCTTCGAAGCGGCGTGCCCGGCGCGCGCTCGGTCATCGCGAGGTAATCCCTATAAAGGTTCGAAATGCCTGGTACGGCCGAAATTGGGAAACACTCCGCGCTCATCGAGGTTCCTGACTGTCCGGGGCTGACCGCACCTTCGCCTTGTTAATCATCAAGGGTTTCGTTCTCCGCGCACCCCCTTTGGATGCCAGCTTTCGCGGGCACGATGCAGGATGATACCGTAGCCAAATGGCCGCATCGAAACGACCCTCGTCCCCCCAGCAGAACTCCTCCGCTGATTCGGACCGATCGGCAGTAGCACCCAAATCCTCCACGGCCGAAAAGCCCAGCGCCGGCAAGCGTCGCACCAAAGCAGAAGTCATCTCCTCCAAGCTCTCCTACAAAGGCAAGGTCTTCTCGGTGTACACCGACACCGTATTCGAGCCGGGAAGTGACCACCCCAACAGGCGGGACGTAATCCGACACAGCGGCTCCATCGTCGTCCTGGCCGTAGACGAAGCTACAAACTCTCAGGACCCGGAGATCATCCTCATCCGACAATACCGCCACGCTGCTGGTCAATTTCTTCTCGAGCTCCCTGCTGGCCGGATTGAAGTCGGCGAAGCTCCGCTTGCTGCAGCAAAGCGGGAGATGATCGAAGAGACGGGGTACCGCGCACGGCGTTGGACAATGCTGACCAAGTATTTCGCGAGCCCTGGATTCCTGGGCGAGTGGATGCAGATCTATCTTGCAAGAGACATCCGTGAAGGGAAGGCTGCACCTGAGCAGGACGAACAGATTGAGATCGTTCGAATGCCTCTGTCCAAAGCGATGCAACTGGTTGCCGACAACATGATTCACGACGGAAAGACACTTATCGGCCTCATGCTTTATGCTGCGGCGCGTTCTTCCGGGCGCCTCTGAACCTCTTGCGAGTGCGATGATCTGCCGTCATCTGACCTGTTCTTCCTTCGGACGAGGGGAGGCATTAGGGCACCGCGACCAGGTCGCATCGAACGGAACCAAGCCCCGCCTATGGACAACATCACAATCGCACGGCTTTTAGACGAGACGGCCGCCCTCCTCGAGATCGACGGTCAGGACCCTTTCCGCATCCGCTCCTACCGTCGCGCGGCTGAGGCTGTTGAGCAGCAGACGACCCAGTTGGCCACTCTCGCCACTGCGGAGGCAGATCCCAAGGCATTGCTCGCCATCCCTGGAATCGGCAAAGGGATGGCTGCCAACATCCGGGATCTCGTGACCACGGGAACCATGCCGTTGAGAGCTGAGCTCCTGCAGAAGTATCGTCCGACCATGCTGGAGCTGCTTCGGCTTCCCGGCATGGGACCAAAGACGGTCGGCTTGCTATGGTCCGCGCTTCAGATCGCAGACATCGACAAGCTTGAAGAGGCGGCCAAGGCAGGTCATCTTTTGAAGCTGCCCCGCATGGGCCAGAAGTTCACCGAGAAACTTATCAAGGGCATAGAAGATCACCGGAGAAATTCAAGCCGCTTTCGAATAGACCAGGCGCAGTTCCAGGCTCAACGCATCAGCGACCTCATCTTCGAATTCCCGGGGGTCGAGGCTCGTTACACCGGCGGGCTCTCTGCGAAGGGGACGAGAGACGATTGGCGATCTCGATTTTCTCGTCACCGGTCCAGCGTGCGAGCCGGAGGTCGTCTCTGCAGCTGTGGAACACGTCGCGCAGCTTCCGCTCATCGACAAGCTCCTGGCCAAAGGTG
Organism: uncultured Acidobacteriaceae bacterium; assembly: GCA_963752655.1. GTDB lineage: Bacteria > Acidobacteriota > Terriglobia > Terriglobales > Acidobacteriaceae > Edaphobacter. Next base: position 251,669 of record CAVVZK010000005.1, on the reverse strand, counting down.
CCAACAAGGTTTCGTTCACCCTGCGCAACAATCTCCAGGTAGACGTACGCCTGCTCCCCCGTGGCAGCTACGGCGCCGCCCTGCAATACTTCACTGGTTCGAAGATGCACAACGTCGCACTTCGGCAGCGTGCAATCAAGCGGGGTCTCACCCTTTCCGAATACGCTCTGCTGCGCCTCGAGGACAACACCATCGTGGCCGCGTCGAGCGAGGAAGAGATCTACAACGCGCTCGGTCTGGACTACATCCCCCCTGAACTACGCGAAAACTGCGGCGAGTTGGAGGCGGCTGCCGCGCACACGCTGCCTGAACTCATCACGCTTGCAGATATTCGCGGTGACCTCCACATGCACACGAATGAGACCGACGGAGCGAACACCATCCGGGAGATGGCTGAGGCGGCCCTCGCTCGCGGGCTCCGCTATATCGCGATCACGGATCACTCGAAGAACCTGGCCATGACGAACGGCATGGACGACAAGCGGGCTCTCGCTCACGTTCAGCGAATACGCGAGGTGGACGCCGAGCTGCGGCAGGTCCATGACGGCCGCATCCGCGTTCTTCCCGGGGTCGAAGTCGACATCCTGGCGGAAGGTCAGATCGATCTTGAGGACAGCACGTTAGCGCAGATGGACGTCGTCGTCGCCAGCGTACACTCCCGCTTTGACCAGCCGATTGAGCAGATGACGGATCGCGTTCTCCGGGCCATCGAGAACCCACATGTGCGCATCCTTGGCCACCCAACCGGGCGCAAGGTCCTTCGTCGCGATCCATACGCCCTCCATATGGATGCCATACTCAAGCGCGCTGCGGAGCTTGGTGTCGCCGTCGAGCATAACGCAAGCCCTGCTCGAGCCGACCTCAACGACCTCCATCTTCGCCTCGCCAAGCAGCATGGCTGCAAGATCACCGTCAACACGGACGCTCACTCGACGGAGGAACTCGATCAGATGCGATTTGGGATCACTCAGCTGCGCAGGGCGTGGCTTTCGGCCGGAGACCTGGTCAATACTCTGCCCGACACGGACACGCTTCTACGCACTCTTCGCCCAAAACCAACCACTTAGTTCCTTCAAGCGCCTTTGATCTTCAGGCGACGCCCAAACGCATCGACCGCGTCCCCCCCGGGTCTGGTATCTCGAAAGTCAGCGCTTTTCTACGCTGCCCGGGTTCGCTCACCCCTCTGGAAGTGCTCCTCGATCTCTTCGAGCGTCTTGCCCTTCGTCTCCGGAAGAAAGAAGGTGGCCGTGACGAAGTAGACGATCGTACAGAACGCCCAGAAAGTGAACATGGCGTAGTACCCGTAATTCCCCACGACGGGGAGAAACACAGCCGCGATCAGTGTTGAAACTCCCTGATTGATCAACAAGGCAACACCCATCCCCGTGGAACGAATTCGGGTTGGCATCAACTCCGACAGAGTCAGCCAGACCACGACTCCCGGCCCAAGTGAGAAGAAAGAGATGAACAAACCTAGACAGATCATGATGAGCCAGCCAGTCTGCTCGCTCGGCACGGGACCGTAGAACGCATGCTTGATCCGGAGAGGGGAGCCCGCTTCCTTGGGCTCCGGATTGATCTTAAGAAGAGCGTCTCGATCGGACGTGAGGACGGTAGACACCCGGTCGCCGGCGCCGTAGGTGTACAGCACGGTAAGCGACATCGGACCCCCCGAAGCACTTTGACCTAAATCACCACGATCGATCGGAAGGGACACCGCGTTCTCTCTTACGGACTGCTGCACCTTATCCCGAAGGTCTACCCGTTGAGATTCGAACCCATGGAATAAAAGCGCACCCGCAAGGAGAGAGACAATGATTCCTCCCGTGCCGATTCTCAGCAGAAATCTTCGCCCCTTCTTGTCCACAAGCGCGACGGCGATGATCGTCATCACACAGTTCAAGACCTTAACGACCACGTCACCCTGGGTAGCATGACGCGCGCTCATACCTGCCTGGCGCAGGATAATAACCAGGAAACCCAGGATCGAGTTGATGCCCGTTGTCTGGTTGCACGCGAGAATAACGCATGCGAGCACAAAAGGGATCACGTACTTCCTTTGAAGGACAGACCCCGTTATCTTCTGCTCCGATCTGGTCTGATTTTCGAGCGCCAGTGCTTTCATCTCCCGCATCTCGACCTCAGCCTGCTCTGGGGGCGATAACCGCAACAGCGCCGCATGCGCCGCATCCACCTTTCCCTTCCGGAGTAACCACCGCGGCGTCTCGATAAGAAAGAACGTCCCAAGCGAAAATACGAGCCCCGGATAGATGACCGACAGAAACATCCCTCGCCATGCATGGTCCTGGGCCGCACGGATGACGGCCAGGTCCCCTCCGGAACTCGCGATCGTTCTCTCCGCCTGGCTCGTGTAGAACCATCCTGCCATCGCGGCAATCACGATACCCACGGTCAGCATCAGCTGAAATACGGCAGTGCCTCTGCCCCGGTTGTTTGCACTGAGACATTCGGCAAGGTACAGCGGCACAACAACGGCGATCACGCCCCCGCTTACGCCCTGTAGCAGCCGGCCCAGCAAGAGCGTCGTGAAGCTCTGGGACAGAACGATCAGGCCAACACTCGCAACGAAGAGCAGGCCGCTGACGATCATCATCCTTCTGCGGCCAAACCAGTCTGCAAGCACGCCCGCCGCGAGCGAAGAGACCATGCTCCCACCGAGCACCGCGGCGACGATGACTGACGTTTGCTCCACGCTCAGGCTGACCGTCTTGCCCAGGTAAAGAAGCGCAGCCGCGATGATGCCGATATCGATTCCGTACAACAGCCCGCCGAAGCCGGCGATAACTACCAGAAAGACACCGTAACGAGCAGGGGTAAGAGTGCTTCCGATCATAGGGCGCGCAAATGTCCTCTTGTGCACGCTACCTTATAACTCACATACAGAGCCAGCGAAGAGTTCTCTTGAGCCCCGGTGCGAAGTCGTGAGGAACAAGCCGGCACGTTATCATGGTTTCGGAAATCCTTCCAAAGGAACCCTGGGAGCCGCGTGTCCAATCCACCCGTTTCAAATGACGATCTGTCTTCCGAACAGGAAGGATCTTTCGGAGATCTGCTCTCCCGCTTCGAGCGCACTCACGCCAGGCCAACGCAAGGAGGCCAGCAAATATCCGCGACCGTCATTGCCATCTCCGCGGACACCGTCTTCCTCGACATCGGCTTCAAGACGGAAGGCATACTGCCCCTCGCCGGCTTCCCTGATGCGGAGCACCCGACAGTCGGTGACAACTTCATCGTGTCCGTCAAGGGTCGGAATCCGGAGGGCTATTACGAACTTTCGCGCCTCCGGGTAGAGCAGCCCAAGGACTGGGATTCGATGGAGAAGGCGTTCGCTGAGCACTCCGTTGTCACGGGAACAGTGATCGCCGTGGTCAAGGGTGGGCTGACGGTCGATCTGGGCATGCGGGCCTTTATGCCCGCCTCACGTACGGGTGTCCGCGACGCAACCGAGATGGAAAAGCTGGTTGGTCAGGAGATCCGTTGCCGCATCACCAAACTCGACATCGCAACGGAAGACGTTGTCGTCGATCGTCGCTCCGTGCTTGAAGAGGAGGACCGGGCCACCAAGGACCGCCGCTACTCCGAGGTCAATGCCGGGGACACTCTGCAAGGCACGGTACGCAGTCTCGCGGACTACGGAGCATTCATCGATCTGGGAGGCGTAGACGGCCTACTGCACATCGGTGAGATCTCCTGGGCGCGCGTCAGCAAGACAGAAGACGCTCTCACCGTCGGGCAGCAGGTCGATGTGAAGATCCTGAAGATAGATCCCGAGACTCATCGTATTTCGCTCAGCATGAAGCAACTACTTCCACACCCGTGGGAGACCGTGCCCGAACGATTCAGGGCCGGCGAGCGGGTTCGAGGACTCGTCACACGGCTCACTGAGTTCGGGGCCTTCTTAGAAATCGAGCCAGGGATAGAAGGCATGATCCATATCTCGGAGATGTCGTGGGGCAAGAAGGTCCGCAAGCCCGGCGATCTCTTGAGCGTAGGAGACGTAGCAGAGGCCGTCATCCTCCGAATCGACATCGCACAGCACCGGATCGCGCTTGGTCTCAAGCAGGCGCTCGGCGATCCTTGGGTAGAGGCTGCCCATAGCCTCGCACCTGGGGCCGTCGTCGAAGGAGAGGTCACCAGCTTCACCGCCTTTGGAGCTTTCATTCAACTCTCGGCGGGCATTCAGGGCATGGTGCATGTCAGCGAGATCGCTGCGGATCGGCGTATAAACCATCCCTCAGACGTTCTTCGCATCGGTCAAAGTGTAAAGACCAAGGTCCTGGAGTTCGACAAAGAGAAACGTCAACTTCGCCTCAGCATCAAGCAGATGATCCCTACCGGCCTCGAGGACTTTCTCACCGAGCACAAACCCGGGGATGCCGTGACCGGACGCATTCTCTCCGTTGATGGAGGACAGGCCAGCATCGAATTAGGTGAGGGCATCGTCGGACTCTCTTCACTTCCAACGCCGGAGCTTTCGGACGACTCGTCCAAAGGGCCAAAGGTCGATCTCTCCTCACTCACCTCCATGCTGAACGCACGATGGAAGGGCGGCGGCAGCGGCATCTCATCCGAACGAGCTCAGGTGGCCGCCGGCCAGGTCCGCAGGTTCCGCATCGAGGAAATCGATGTCAGTACAGCGAGCATCAAGCTCCAACTCGCGGACTGACCTGGCCGCACCAAGGGACGACGCCCCGAGAATCGCGGGGCTACTCGGAGGTGCGGCCTGCACCCTTCTTCGAACGTGGCGAACCTGTTTCGAGACATCGATCTGAAACCTGGACTGGACTTGCCATCTTGCCAGCGGCAGATCGAGTGAAGGTTCGGTACAGCCGGTTCACGTCAACCTTCTGTCCAGGGCGCACCTCACGCTCCACCGCGAAGTGCATCGCGGAGAGCAGTTCCTCGCGTAGTTCATTCAGCAGCTTGTCTATGTAGATGTATGGCATGCCTGCATTGAGCCTAGCAGCGTTGGCGTCCGACGGTTGCAGCCTATAAGGGAAGGCGTCCTTGCCACCGCTCGACTTCGAGTGTCATCGCAACGCCTGGCCCACCCTCCGCGCTCCGGCAGTGCAGCAACCCCGGGATGGAATCTTTCACATCCGGCCCAAGAACATCGCCTCAACTTCGATCCGACACCCGTGAGCAAACCTCTCCAGATCACAGGCGATACAATTCGAAGGCCCATCCAGCTGCTCGAGGATCTAATACCCGCACCGTAGAAATCAGGAACAGCATGCTCGTGAGAACGGTAGAAAGTTAATGCCAGAATTCATCGATCGGCCAAGACGAATGCGTCGCGGCCTTCTTGTCGCCGGTGGCATCCTCGCCGTAATCCTCCTTTGCAGTCGCACGGTGCTCTCGTACTACGTCGAGGCGCTCTGGTTCAACTCGCTCGGTTACCAGGCCGTGTTTCGAAAATCCCTGAGCATGGAGTGGTCAGCCTTCTTGGTCTTCGGAGCAGCTACCTTTCTGCTTTTGTACGGAGCTCTCCGTGTCTTGAGTCGGGCACACGCATCCGACCTTCCCAACCTCGGCGCCATCGTGATTGGGGGCCAACCGATCAGGCTCTCCATCGCACCACTTCTGCGCCTCATAAGCATCGGGCTCCCATTGGTTGTCGCTCTCTTGGCCGGATCGAGCATGCGTGCAGAATGGCCCACGCTCGCGCGCTTCTGGTACGCGCACCCGGGCCCCTCCAGCCTCTCGGATCCAATCTTCGGTAGACCACTGAACTTCTACCTGTTCACCCTTCCCGCCTGGATACTCGTTGCGGATTGGCTCATGGCGCTTGCAATCATCTCTCTCGCAGTCGCCGGATTCTTCCTCTTCATCACGAGAAGTACGCATACCTTTGGTGGTCGCGATGGAACCTACATCACCTCTCCGTGGCGTGTTCCTTCGCCCTGGCGCGGGCTGTCGCTTACGGTGGCGTTCCTTCTGCTCACCGTAGCAGTTCGAGTCTATGTGAGCCGTTTTGAGCAGCTGTTCTCCGACCACACCATCTTCTCCGGCGCAACCTACATCGACGCTCACATAATGCTCACGGGCATGCTCGTGGTCTGCGTCGCGCTTCTGCTGGGCGCCGCCATAGCCGCCTTCAGCGGTCTAAAGGCCGCAGGTGGGCGGTGGCTCGTTGCCGCTGTGCTTCCCGCCGCGGTCTGCTTCCTCGCGCTGCAGCTCCTGGGTTGGTACGTCGGAAACTTCATCGTCAAGCCGAATGAACTGGTTCGGGAACGACCGTACATCGCTCACAACATCAAACTCACGCGGAGCGCCTACGGGTTGAACCGGGTCTCGCAACGCGAGTTCTCCGCCCAAACCACCGTGGAATCAGCCGACGCAGCAAACAATCAAGCCACCCTTCAAAACATACGTCTGTGGGACTGGCGTGCCCTGCAGGATACCCTGCGTCAAATCCAGGAGATTCGTACCTACTACGATTTCCCCGATATCGACATCGATCGCTATGAGATCGACGGAACAGTGCGGCAGGTAATGCTCGCTGCACGCGAGCTCAGCGTTGAAAAGCTTCCGGAAAGCAGTCACAACTGGATCAATGAAAAGCTGATCTACACCCACGGGTACGGTGTCACGATGAACCCTGTAAACGGGTTCACACCGGAAGGTCTCCCCACGCTTATGCTCAGCAACATGCCTGTCCAGAGCACAATCCCGGGCCTGGCACTCACACGTCCGGAGATCTACTTCGGCGAGCTGACCAACGAGGACGTCTACGTCAAAACGCAACAGAAGGAATTCAACTATCCGCAGGGGCAGGCCAACAGCCTCACCTCCTACGAAGGGAACGGCGGCATTGAGCTAGGCGGCATGTTACGCCGAATCCTCATCGCTCTTGACCGGGGGGATCTCGCCAAACTCCCTTTCAGCGACGATGTCCGCAGCGAAAGTCGTCTGCTGATGCGCCGGAATGTACGCGACCGAGTAGCGACACTCGCTCCATTTCTCACGTATGACACGGACCCCTACATCGTTGTCGGCAACGATGGGCGGCTGTCATGGATCATGGATGCTTTCACCACCTCAGGTACCTTCCCCTACTCAAGGCACTACCCCTTCGCCGGCGACTCGGTGAACTACGCACGTAACAGCGTCAAAGTCGTAATCGACGCCTACGACGGAACCACGACGTTCTATGTCTTCGACCCTGAAGATCCCATCATTGCCACGTACGTCAACATCTTTCCTGATCTGTTCAAAGATGCGGCCGCAATGCCTCCAGATATTCGTAAGCACGTCCGCTACTCGGAGTTGCTCCTACGACTGCAGGCCGAGGTATACGGGCTATACCATATGACGGATCCGGAGATGTTCTACAACCGCGAAGACCTGTGGACCCCTGCAACCGAGGCAGGTCTGGACGAGCGTGGCGAACGCACCACTCAACCCATGGAGCCCAACTACGTCCTCATGAAGCTCCCGGGCGAGACCGGCATTGAATTCGTCGACATCCTTCCGTTCACGCCGGCGAATCGCAACAACCTTATTGGCTGGATCGCTGGACGTAGCGACGGCAAGCAGTACGGATCGGCCATCGTCTACAACTTCCCGAAGACCCGGCTCATCGACGGCCCCCTTCAGGTCGAAGCGCGTATCGATCAAAACGCACAGCTCTCAGGTCAGCTGACCCTCTGGAATCAGCAGGGGTCGCACGTCAGACGTGGGAACCTGCTCGTCATTCCGACTGGGAACGCGCTGCTGTACGCGGAACCCATCTACCTCCAGGCGGAGCGAAGCCCAATGCCTGAGCTCCGTTTGGTCGTACTCGCTCTCCAGGACCGGCTTGCTTACGGAACGACCTTCGAGTCGGCCATGGAAGCGCTCTTTGCCGGCGCCGCGTCCTCCACCAGCGCCGTTGCTCCCTCCTCCGAGCCCGCGCAGCAAATAACAAAGACGGGTGCCCAGCTCGGCGCTCTCCCAGGAAACAGGGCGCTTATCGAAGACGCAGCCCGCGATTTAGCCGAGTACCAGCGCCTCACGTCCGAAGGAAAGCTTGGTGCGGCAGGAGAGCGGCTCGAGCACCTGAAACGAACGCTTGAGGAGCTCAACGCACAATCCGGCCACTAGCCGCAGCAGAAGAGGCCGCGAAATCAGTATGGATCGGGAAGCCGCTCCAAAATCGGCACCCTGTTTTCATCGGGGCCATGCACCTGAGGAACCGTGGGCGGGCTTTTCGCATCCGAAGCGTAATGGGCCCCACGTTGAGAACTGCCAAACGCTTCCGTAGGAACGCCAAGCTACCTGAAATAGTCGTCGACCCTGTCGAGAGTGCGAAGGCCGCAGGCCTGCATTACGTCTCCGATGCCAAGCCGGGAATCGTGCGCAAACCCTGGCGTGGCGGCTTTCGTTACATCGGTCCCGACAGTGCCCCCGTGCGGGACCCCGAAGTGCTTCGTCGGATCAAGTCTCTCGTCATCCCGCCGGCCTGGACCAACGTCTGGATAACCACCAACCCGAACGGCCATCTTCAGGCCACTGGACGGGACGCTAAAGGCCGAAAGCAGAGCCGGTATCATCCGCGCTGGCGAGAGGTACGAGACGAGACGAAGTATGAGCGGATGGCGATGTTTGCCGACGCCCTCCCCAGGATCCGCGAACGCGTGGATCAGGATCTCGCGCTTCCAGGATTGCCCCGCGACAAGGTCCTCGCAACCATCGTCCGCCTCATGGAAACAACTTTCATCCGGGTGGGCAATGTGGAGTACGCCAGGGAGAATCAGTCCTATGGGCTCACAACCATGCGAAGGCGCCACGTAGATATAGAGGGTGCAAACATAAAGTTCACCTTCAAAGGAAAGAGCGGCGTCCAGCACTCGATCGACGTGAACGACCGCCAGCTTGCACGCATCGTCAAACGCTGTCGAGACATCCCCGGGTTCGAACTCTTTCAATACCTGGACAGTGACGGAGAACATCACACCGTGGATTCCTCTGACGTGAACGAGTACCTCCGTCAGATCACGAACCAGCACTTCACGGCGAAAGACTTTCGGACCTGGGCGGGTACTGTCCTCGCCTCCATGATGCTTCGTGAGTTCGATCCGTTCGAGTCGGAGACCCAGGCCAAGAAGAACATCGTTCAGGCCATTCAGGCGGTCGCAAAGCGTCTCGGAAACACACCGTCAGTGTGCCGCAAGTGTTACATCCATCCCGCTGTCCTGGAATGCTACATGGGTGGAGCAATGATCGAGGCCGTCAAGGAGAAAGTTGAGCGCGAATCAAGTAGCCTCAGAGAGGAAGAGCTTGCACTTCTGCATCTGCTTGAGCAGCGTCTCGCGGCAAGAGAGACCGTATCACTCACGGCCTAGCGTTTGATGATGTGGGTCCGGACATCACCAGGACGATGAACGATCGAATTCGTTGCTTGTGAACTAGCCCTAGGCGATGCAATCACTCCCCTATATGATCGAATTGGAGGACGACTGGGAACTCCCCCGGTCAATCTCACATTCGTAACAGCAATAAGCGTGATTGGCCGTTCACTTGCAGGTAAGTACTCACATCAACGCAGGACCGACTAACACCACCGCAGCGCCACCTCGGTGAATTCTAAAAACAGCACAGGGCAATTTACACGGTTGTCATACTCGCGCGAACGTCGTTCAAACGGAAGCCCATCCTGTGTTCTGTACAAAGGTGAACCCATGTTGCAGAAGCTAACACTCTCCCTCTTGTTGTTCTCAGCCACTTCTCTCGTCCTTGGACAAGCAATCCCAACTGCCAGCAGGAACGGTGGCTTACAGGTCGGAGCGGGATACATACGCGCGCAACCTGATTACAGTCCTCACAACTTCAACGGCTACGGCGTCTACGGCGATGTGGACCTCTGGAACTACTTTGGCTTCGAGGCTGAGGGTCACCGCATCGCGTACTCCCAAACGGACAAGCTGGCTGAGACTACCTTCGAGGTAGGCGGCCGGTTTCGGTATCCGATCTGGCGCTTCTCTCCGTACATCAAAGTCATGGGTGGGCGTGGCTGGTTCAGCTTCAACAACAGCCCTCAGAATGGTTCCTACGCGATGTACGCGGGTGGGGGAGGGATCGACTACCGACTTCAGCGGAGGATCTCGCTGCGCATCGACTACGAGTACCAGCGTTGGGGCTCGTTCCCACCTCGCGGCCTGCAGCCAAGTCTCGGAACCATAGGCGCCTCCTACAGGTTTCGCTAAAACCAGGATTCGTCCTGTCCTGATTTGGCCGACGCCCCCTCAGCCTGCCCTGAACAGGATTCGCATCAGGATCGCTCCACCAAGCGCTGCGAAGAGCGCGATGGGCATAGCAAGAACACCCACCTTCAGGAAGTCCCAAAAGGTTACCCTGAGCTGCTCTTTTCGTAATGCGAGCAGCCAAAGGATCGTCGCGAGAGACCCCGTGACCGATAGGTTTGGCCCCAGGTCCACTCCGATCAGAACTGCGTCGACAATCAATCCTCTCGCGTGGGCCACATGGATCGTACTTGCGGCAAGAAGCCCCAGCGGAAGATTGTTTACGAAGTTATTTCCGACAGCGACAGCGAAGCTCGTGATCAGCGCACCCTCAACCGGGCCGAATCTCCGTGCCCAATCCAACGCAGCCTGGCTGAGTTGAAGAACCCCGACGCTTTCCATCGCGTCAACCATAACGAATAGCCCCGCAACGAGGGCCAGGGTTCCCCAGCTGATTCCCTTCACAGAGTCTGAGAGGATCGCTCTTCGCTTTCATCGAAACGGTCGCCGCGATCACAACCGAGCTCAGGCAGGTCGGCAGGCCGAGATCCCTGTTCATCGCTGAAGCTGCAAGGAGCACCGGGACCATAAGCCCCACCCCCCACACCACCAGTTTGGCGTCCGCGCTGAGCGGCGCTGGGCTTGGCACCTCTTCAATGCCTACCCTCAGTTCCTTTCGGAAGATCCAGCGCAATGCGGCATACGTTGCAACGATCGAGAGAACCGAGGGCACCCCGAAGGACCTCATCCAACTGCCGAGCGGCGGGACACCCTGGTTATAGACCACCAGATTGGCGGGGTTCGATATCGGCAGAACGAAGGAGGCCGCGTTTGCGATCAGTGCACACGCAAAAAGGTGGGGCAGAGGTCTCACCTTCGCCTTGTTGACAACCGCCAGAATGGCCGGAGTGAGCACCACCGCCGTAGCATCGTTCGACATGAAAGCCGTGGTAACGATGCCGATGCCGTACACCAGGTTGAACAGGCGGGTGTTTGATCCGTGCGCATTCGATAGCGCAACCGATGAGATCCAATCGAACACACCATGCACCCGGGCCAGTTCCGAAATCAGCATCATGCCGATCAGGAAAAGGTAAACATCGGTCCCTTGCGCGATCGCCTTTCCAACAAGCCCGATCGTGACCAGTCGAAGCAGAACCAGCAACGAAGCGCCGGCACCGATCCAGTAAGCCTCCGCAATTTCACGGGGGCGAACAACCATCAGCGCAATACTGATGCTGACGATCACAGGAATCAAAATCTGAGGCGAGGCGAGAGGATGCATCAACTACGCTCTTCTTTTCTTGCGAAAGCTCACGGGAGCGACACCTCGCTCCTCGTAAGGGCCCAGCCGTCTGCCTGGAGATGTGTAAGGGGAGGATCACCGCAGCCGAGGGGAGTGACGTTCCCGGCAGGCAAAACCGCCCTTGCGATCACTTTCTCCACTTCATGGATGCGGGAAACGAAATATGGACCGCGTCGTCTTAGCCTTACCGCTTGCAAGTGTTCCAAAGGCTGTGTTGGGCTTCAGTCCTTCCGGCGTGTCGCGTTGTTATCTGGAGCAGGCCGTCCACACTGCGACAGCAGCCAGACGATCCCTCAGAGCAGCTGATCTGAGGGATCTTGTTGCGACTGGTCTGTCATTCCTTGCAGGCTTCGAGGTGGAAGATCTCGGCATCTACTTCTTCGGCGGCGAGATCGTGTCCTTCACGGTCTTCGACACCCTGAATTTGACCGTAGTCTTTGCTCCAATGTTGATAGCCTCGCCAGTCTGAGGATTGCGCCCCACTCGTGCCTTCCGTTCAGCTCTCACCAGCTTGCCGATTCCAGGAATCGTGAACTCTCCGTTGCTCCTGGTTTCCTCAACCGCGGTCTGTGCCAGCAGATCGAAAATCCCCGCCAACTGTCTGTTTGGGATCTCCAGCTTCTCTGCCATGGAACGCACCAGCTCCGATTTGCTGATCCGTTTTGCCTTGCCGCCTTTACCAGCCGCTGCTCCTGCGGTCTTCGAGGAAGAAGCGGCCTTCGCAATGGGAGCGTCGGCCTTCTTCGCTGCTGTCCCTTTAGCGGGGATGGCTGCCTTCTTGGATGCAATCTTCTTTGTTGCCACGTTTCACCTCTTCTGGGAGTCGGCGAGCTTCGCCGATTACTACACGGTTCAGCTTATTACGTTCGGCTGGAAAAGGCGGCCACACGAGCAGGAAATCTGTCCGTAGTTGTCCACACGAATGCAACAAGCTAGTTCAACCTGCAGCTTGTCCCGAAGCGCACAACGATCCCGGACCCGCGTTCTCGAGAAGCATTCCGGTGTCATCCCACGACCAGTCGGGCGAGCCACCGTGCGTGAACGACCAGGAAGACCAGAATGCCCATAAGGCAAGCCAGACACAGACTAGGAAGAAACACGAAGCGCAGGATCAGGCCGTCCTTTCCATAGGTGCCCGTTGCTGTGCTCGCCACGACCACGCTTTGCGGCGCAATCATCTTTCCCATCACACCGCCGCCGGCGTTTGCCGCAGCCATCAGGAACGGAGAGATGCCAAGTTGGGTCGCGGTCAGCTGTTGCAAGCTCCCAAACAGCACGTTTGAGGACGTATCCGAACCCGTGGAAGCCGTGCCTATCCACCCAATCAGAACTCCGAAGAACGGATAAAACACCCCCGCTCGTGCTGCCGCGAGTCCCAAAGTGGCATCCAGACCACAGAATCGGGTCAGAAACCCCAGCCCCATCAGTGCACTGATCGTCACCAAGGTGAAGCGGGTTGCTCCGCAGGTCTGCACGAACACCCGGGCTATCTGCCCTGGCCTCAAGCCCATTCCCAGCGCTGCGACGAAGGCGGAGAGGAAGATCCCGGAGCCCGTCGCGGAAAGCCAATTCAAGTGAAAGACGGCCGGCACAGGAGTAGACCCGGACACGACAGGTGCCGTGCGTAGGACCCTTTGATCAAGTCCCGCCAGCGCGATGTCGGTTGTGGACGCGGCATCCAGCCAGGTCGAAAAGCGCGGGGTGCCCCATAAGGACACGAAGACGGCCAGCACAACCCAGGGTAGCGCCGCCTTCACCACGCTACCCGGAGCGCGCTCGACCAGCGTGCTCGAATGGGGCTGAATGACCAGGCAACGAGCGTCCAGGATCTGCGTTGGGTTCCAAACTCGCAGGAACAAGGTAAGGCCGGCCATCGTCACCACCGACGCGACGATATCCACGAGCCAGGGGCCGTGCAGGCGTGCAACCAGGAGTTGTGTGGTGCCAAAAAGCACACCCGTGAAGAGAATGGCCGGCCAGATCTCCACCGTCTTACGAAAGCCAGCGAACGACCAGACGAGCCAGAAGGGCACAAGAATGCAGAACGGGGTGATAAGGCCGGAGACCAGTTTCGTAAGCACGAACGTATCGAGTCCTGTCACACCGTGCAGCGCGAGAATCGGTATCCCCAGACCGCCGAAAGCCACGGGTGCCGTGTTGCCCAGAAGCGCGAATCCAGCAGCGCTAAGCGGCGGGAAGCCAAGGCCCACCAGCATCGTCGCGCAAACCGCTACGGGTGTGCCGAAGCCCGCCGCCCCCTCGAAGAACGCTCCCAGGGCAAACGCTATAAGCAGCAGCTGAAGCCGGCTGTCCTCCGTAACGCGGACCAGGGATTGCTGTAACAGTTGAAAACTTCCAGACTCCACGGTTAGCCGGTACAGGAAGATCACCGGAAAGACGATCCAGAAGATCGGAAACAGGCCGTAAAGGGCTCCAAACCCCGTGGCCCGAAGCGCGAGTCCGAGGGGCATCCGGAAGACTCCCACCGCAATCAATAATGCCGACGCCAAGCCCAGCACAGCAGAGTAGTGCGCCTTCAGCTTCGGTCCCAGAAGGGCAAAGAGCAGCGTCACCAGGGGTAAGCCAGCACAAACCGCCGATAGCCACCAATGATGAAGCGGATCGTAGGCCTGCGGCCAAACAAGCGACTCCATCTGGAACAAAGCGAGATCACGTGAACCGAGAAGACCATGCACCCCTGCGCTACCGTGCATAGACGTACGGGCCTTCCGGAACCAGCGCCACGCGAGACTCGGCGTCCAGTCCTCCGACCGCATGGGCGACAGCATCGGGCAGGTCTGAGAAACTCCGCTCGCCCAGCGCACCCATCTGCACCTTCGGTATCTTCGGCGTATAGAAAAGCAGGTTCGCTCTGAGGCCAATCAGGGCAAGCTTTTCAAGCTGCCACTGATCCACCACCACCGGCGCCTGTTCAATCTCGCTCAGAAAGCCCGAGTATCCTTTGAACGATGCGAGCTTTTCAGCAAACTCCGGAGAGCCGGCGCCCTCGCTACACTCGGCAATCATCAGAATGGTCCCGCCCGGCTTAACCAGGTGCTCTGCCGCAGTCACGCCCTTGATCGCCTGGTAGAAGGTCAAATCAAGAGGGTACCCGGCAGCGCTCGTGATCACCACGTCCGCCCGCCCGCCAAGGTCCACTAAAGAGTTCTTCGTCAGAAACGCGACTCCGGCCCTGTGCGCCTCCACAGGTCTGCCCGCGAAGATACCTGAGATCTCCCTCTCCGGCGTCAGGGTCACGTCGAGCATGAAATGATGCCCCGCCATCGCGGCGATCTCCAGGAGTTCTGCATGAAGCGGGTTCTCCGTTATCGAACCTTCCGTAGCTGCCGGCTCCCGCATAAACCTGGGTGAGTGGATCACCTTGATCGTCTGTTCCCCCGCAACACCCGGGGCCACCAGCTTGCGTCCACCAGAGAAGCCGAGCATCAGGTGAGGCTCGATAAAGCCAAGAGTGAGGTGCAGATCCGCAGACATGAAACGCTCGTCAATGTACACGGGCGTTCCTCGGCCCGTGTTGCCCAGGTGCCGTTGCTCCGCTATCGCACGAGCGTCATGGTTCACCACGCGGTAGTTCGCAGCAATTTCGGATCCGACAATGACTCGTATCTCTTCTTCCGTCGCGCCCCGGTGTAAGCCCGTCGCGACCAGGATTGTGATCGCACCCGCGGGGATACCCGCCTCCTGCAGCCGCTTCAAGATGGGCGGGAGCGTGACGGCGTTCGGTGCCGGACGGGTGATGTCGCACACCGAGATCGCTGCCGAGGACTTGCCTCTTGCCAACTCCAGTAAAGGCGGGCCAGCGATCGGTTGATCGAGCGCCTGGTTCAACGCGGCCTGCACATCCGCGAGTGCAGGCGCAGCTCTGCCTTCCACAAGCTCGTACTTGGGCCCGTCAGGCAGATCAAACCGAATACCGCTCTTTCCAAAGGCGAATCGCGCCTCCCTCATTGGATCCCTTCTGACGCAAGGCTTGTGGTCCCACACCTATGTGCTGCTTCCGAAGTTTCACAAGCATCACGCGAGCTCACCTGCGTGAGTTATTCAGCCATGCTGCTCCGGCTTCAGAGGGCGTCTCTCCACAACAAGCGCGAGGCGATCCGCCGGTGAATGCCGAACAATAGCATACCGGTCACGGCGGGACAAACCGCCCATCGCTGCTCTCCCAGCTGAAATGACCCTCAGGGGCCGCGCTTGTGGGCCGATATGATCGGCCCATGGCGCGCCTCGTCTCTATTCGAGAGAAGGATGCGCAGGTCGCGTATGTTGTTTCCCGTCGGCCCCGTCATCAACGCCGCCCCCACGCCCTCGAAGAACGTGTAACTGTCGAAGCAACGCAACGAAGCCGCGGCATCGAGCCCTCGCCGACCTCCTTCATCACAGGTCGCCCAGTCCACGTAAGCACCGGCTGCGGGGCTGTTGCCGTCGACACCGTCTGTGCCAGCGCTCAAAACAGTGATCGCCTCTCCGGACGCCCGGAGCCGCAACGCGCACCACAGGGCAAACTGTTGATTTCTGCCCCCTACGCCGACAACCTCCGGCAGCCGAACCGAAACTTCACCACCAGAGAGCAGGCAGATCTTGCCGTGTCGCGCACTCAAATCGCGCATGCGGTCCAATAGGTAGGCCCCCGCTTCTTCGTATCCCAGGTCATCGCACGAGTTGTCAGTTACCACGTGAAAGCCGTCCCCAGCTGCAAGTCTGCCCGCTTCAAGGAGCAGATTCGCGTTCGAAAGCAGGCACGCATAGCGAGCCCGCGCGAAGGCCCTTCCGTTTGGCTTTGCAGTCTCAGGAAGATCTGACGCCAGCAGTCGCGTGCGTACGCTGGTTGGCAGCGATGAGGCCAGATTGCCTTCAGCAAGGATCCGTCGACACTCCTCGACCGTCGAAGTATCCGGCATCGATGGGCCGGACCCAACCATGTCCAACGAGCCCTCCGGAACGTCCGAGATGATGATGCTGCATTGCGTCGAGCGATAAGCCGCCTCAGCCAGTCGCCCACCCTTCACTGCCGAGAGATGCTTGCGAACGCAATTCATCTTCGTAATCGGAAGGCCGGAGTGGACCAGTGCCTTGTAAAAGAGCGCCGTATCCAGAATCGAGATGGCCTCGCCCAACGGCATCTCGACCATTGCGGAAGCGCCGCCACTGATCAAAAAGAAAACCAGGGTACGCTCGTCACACTCTCGCAAATGCTTCAGAATGTCCCGTCCAGCTGCTCGCGACGCCGCATCGGGAGTAGGGTGTCCCCCGACCGTGTAGTGCAGCTGCGAAAATCTCACGTGCGGCTCAGAGTTGCTAACCACTATGCCCCGGAATAGCTGATTCCTTCGCAGGCGTGGTGCGACAACCTTCAGGAGAGCGTCAACCATGGGTATGGCGGCCTTGCCAATCGAGACGATCGAGACCGCCTCGTAATCGTCCATCCGATACTGCAGCTCCCCGACGCGGAGAACTCCGCCTTCCCAACCTATTTGCCCGGCCATGCTGCTGGCTACGTCAACCCGCGCCAACGTTCTCCGAAAGAGATCTTCGATATATCTACGGGAGGACATCGTTCGGCCTCGGGCTGCCACCATTGTCACGGGTGCTCTTCCAGATCGTGCCAGAAGAAAAAAGCATAATCCACAACACCGCACTCGTAAGCGGTCTCACGATCCCTCCGCCTCGCCAGGTTCTCAAGCATAAGTGCACGATCGAGATCCTGTGCGCTCCAGCACCATCGGTGTCATCCCTCTTCTGACTATCAATCCGGAGATTGACTTCCAAAGTGTAGATCCTCCCATGAGGCGGTAAGCGATACCTTGTGATCGCGACCAGCAGCACGCGATACGCAAAACGCCCACACAGGGAGCGGCATACGTCGCGTCCGCACTTCCCCGATGAACATGGAAGGCACCTCAGTCATCATCGCGGCTAACGCGAGGTGGACCGTCGTACCCGCGATAGATCCGGCTCAGAGTGTTTGGCGCATCGATAGGAGTCAGCGTCAGAAATCGAGGCAGCAGGCGGACAAGTCGCTGTCGAACGCTGACGACCTCAGGACACTCGGCAAAGACGCAGCGACTCTTTTCGGCCAGCAACTCCAAGGCATCTTCCGTCCACTTCTTCCCCGACTCGTCAGAATGCATTGCACTGTCCGCAAGATATTCAAGGGCATGAGCAAGCACCTGCAGAGCCCTTCCTTGAGCCTCGCTTGGCCTGCGTCGTACTTCGTTTGCTCTAAGGTTCCGTCGTCGGTCGGCGAGAGGACACATTTCAACTGGCTGGGCGAATAAGGCTCTCGCTTCCGAAGACACTCGGTCAGAAACACGCAACATGAATGGGACCTCGCCAACCTTATCGGCGAACTGCGTCCAGACATGAGGCTCATAAGCAAAAATAATCCTCGGTCTCAGTCCAATCGTTCCTTAGTCAACTCTCTCGGCCTTCGAACCGACTCGCTCCGGGTACCCCACGAACTCCGCATGTGCTCACACCGTGACTCCGCGCTCAAACTCCGCGTCAGGGCATTGTGTGTGGCTGCGGTTGCGAGGCGGCCAGCACCAGCTTGCGCAAAGACTCCAGGAACGTGAATCGCACTAACGCAGAGGGCTGCCCGCTCACCTCGAGCACCCTCATCTGCTGCGCCTCCCACCCCGCTGGAGGTGCCGCGTCCGCTTCGAAGATAAGCCAAAGCCGAAAGGCCAGCCTGGGCCAGTTCGCCCAGTTGCACAACTCGTTCCTTCGCGTCGCTGAGCCGTGGCGATCTCTGTACCTCCTCGAGAAGGCGTGGCTGAGCCGCCTGCCACGAGAGGAATCGCTGCCGAAGGCGACCGATTGCCTCCTCACGGGAAGGCACAGCGCCGGCCGGGACCTCGCCACTCAGATCCATCCGCAGCTTGTGATCTGGCCCTGCAGTCTCGGCGCTCTTCCCTGCGAGCGCAACAACATCACCAGCGATCTGCTGCCGTGATGGCGGATCCGCGACAACCGCATCTACCAGCCGATCAATCGCGGTGTACCCATTCGTATGCTGCAGGTCGGAGCGTTCGCCAAAGCTCACCGGCTCCAGCACGGAAGCAAGAACGTCCAGCTGCGTGAGGGTCGCGCATCCCCACCAGATCGCGCCTCATGAACCTCTGGCCCGGTAATGTGCCGCAACCCCAGGCCTTCAAGCCGCAGCGAGTTGATGCGCAATCGCCGATACATGTCGGCAACATCCCGGTCCTCCTGTGGCGACCAGAAACGCTCCGCCACGGCCATCGTGCGCGGCCAGACACGCGAATCTACCGTCTCCGCGTTCAACTGTTCCGCCCACATGCACACCTCACCACCCAGGATCAAGCGCCGTTCGTCCGCGCTCAGCTTGTGTCTGCAGGGATCGGATCGTCGAGAAACATCTGCGCCGAAGTCTTCTGCGCATCGAGATAATACGGAGCTGAAAGGATCCCCTGGTAGCCCTGTCCAGCACCCCGCGCCAGCGACTCCTCCCCCCGCCAGCTCTGAATCAGGATCGTCTTCGGCAGAGCCGGGCTCAGGATCTCATCCCATCCGATCATCTTCTTCTTGTGCTTGGTCAGGATCGCCTCCAGGCGCTGGTTGAAGTAGGCCTTGCAGGTCCTCGGGCTTGCTCAAGCCCTTGTTCTTCATAAACTCCACGACACGCGAGTTCGAAAGCCACGCTTTACCCTCAACCTCGTCCCCGCCTATGTGGAAATATTCGTCAGGAAAGATCCCGCTCATCTCCTCCACCAGCGAGTTGATGAACTTGTAGGTGCTCTCCCGCGTCGGGTCGAGGACCGCCGTGGGCATCCCGTACACAACCGGCAGTCTCGCGATGTGTGCTTCCGGGATTAGCTCAGGATAGGCCAGGATCCAGCTCGTCCCATGCCCCGGCATATCGAACTCCGGCACCACACGGATGCCGCGCGACCGCGCGTACGCAACGATCTCGCGCATCCCGATCCTGCGTGTAGAACTCGCCTTCCGACGCGAGACCTGAGTCAGCTTGGGAAATCGCTTGCTCTCTGCACGGAAGCCCTGGTCGTCGCTGAGATGCCAGTGAAAGACGTTCAGCTTCGCCGCCGCCATCCCGTCCAGCGTCCGTTCGATCACCGTGGACCGGCTCGAAATGACGGCTCGTATCCAGCATCAAGCCCCGCCACCGGAAGCGAGGTGTGTCGCTGATCGTCACTGCCGGGAGCACGCAGGCACCGTGCTCGTTCGTGGCCAGCTGCAACAATCGTCTCGAGTCCATGCATCGCACCCAGTGTCGTTCGCCGCCGTCAGCGTCGCCTGCCTCGGACGTGATAACCAGCTGATAGCTCTCATCCTCATCAAGGGTCTGCACCGGCTCTCCACCACCAGCCACGTTGATCTCGAGGGATGCATGGACAGGCGTTGGATGATCGACCGTGGACCGCAGCACGTCTCCACCACATGTACGGTCCAGCCGAATGATGGCCCGTTTCACTGCCGCTTCCAGACGCGCGTCGTGTGTCTGACCGAAGCTGTAGGAGAACGTCGAACCGCCGCCCCCGCGAGGCGTGACTGTGAGCGCGCCTTCCTCTCGGCTCACCAAACTCGGAAGCGGCATCAAGGAAAGCCTTGCCTCTGAATCGTGCACATTCTGTGCGAAAGCTGTCGGTGTGCTGATCACCAACATCAGAAGCCCGAAACGCAAACCTGAACTCACAACCACACCTGCCTTCCCCATCATCTGCACCCACCCAACTCTCGCCGGTACCCGCTCCGGCACTTCGGTCTGTCATGATCCCACGGCACGGAGACGACCGGAGCTATCGGGACCTCTCCGCCTCCACCAGCGCCTCCACCCCGGGAACGATCATGTTGAGAAGCACCGCCTGCGGTGCGGCAAGCTTCTTCAAAGCCGCGAGATCTTCCTCCCTCGTTTGGCCACTCACAGGAGCTTTGCTTCGAACGGCGGCCAGCGCGCGAAGGCCGATCACCGCCGTCTCCTTCAGTCCCTGCGAGACCGGTACCAGCTCCGCACTCAACGCTGACTGTGGCAGAAGGGGCTGCAAACTCGCATCGTTATCGCGCCAAAGGTCCAGATCGTGTCGTGCCTGCTCCATGTCGGCAGCTGTCGCTCTTCCCGAAGCGATCAGCTTCGAAAGCGTCAGAAAGACCCGGGCCTGCTCGCTCTCCGCCGGCACCACATCAACCAGCCGGTTCAGCGGAGTGGAAGTGTAGTACTGCCTCAGCTCCTCGCGGGCGTACTCCTTCGGAGGCTCAACAACATCCGCCAGCACCTTGAGCGGAGCTGCGTCAGCACTCCCAACGATTCGCTGCAGAAGTACAGGGTCCATCGAACCCGGCCACCGTTGAAGCAACATCATCTCCTTCGAGAGGTGATCCAGCCGCGGATACAGCATCGCTGCATCGGTCGCCTCCTTGGGAGACCAGAGCCGTTCCGCTACCGCGGCCGCTCGTGGCCAGATTCGGCTGCTTATGTTCTCCGGGCTGATGTACTCGGTCCACATAGCCGCCTCACCGCCAAGAATCCTGCTCTGCTGCTCAGCGTCCAGCTTTGCGGCTGATTTCCCGAATGGATCCACAGCGTAGTGCTGAGCCGCTGGCTCGTTTAGATCAAGGTAGTAGCCCCATGACAAAATACCGCGATTACCCTGCCGAGCCGCATCCGCGAGAGAGTCCTGGCCCCGCCACGATTGAATCACCACATTCTTCGGCGTGTCCGGCTGCAAAACCTCGTCCCAGCCAATCGGTATCTTGTTGTGCGCCGTCACCAGCTTCTGAACGCGTCCCGTGAAGTAGGCCTGGAGTGCGGCATCGTCCCGCATGCCATGAGCCTGCATATACTGCCGGATCCGCGGATTGCTGTCCCACTCCTTCCCGTTACATTCATCACCACCCATATGGAAATAGCGATCGGGAAACAGCGCTGTCATCTCGGCGAAGAAGCCGTCCAGAAACGTATACGTACTCTCTCGCGTGGGATCCATGGCAGGGTCGAAGATCCCGAACTTACGCGCAATCCCATATGGTCCCTGACCACTGGCGAGCTCTGGGTAACCCACAAACCATGAGCCGGCATGGCCTGGCATATCGAACTCGGGGATGACGCGGATGCCACGGTCTCGTGCGTAGTCGATCAAACCCCGGATCTCATCCTGCGTGTAGAAGAGGCCGTCCGATCCCTTCTCCTGCAGCAGCGGAAACCGCTTACTCTCAACCCGAAACCCCTGGTCCTCCGAGAGGTGCCAATGAAACACATTCAGCTTCACTGCCTCCATCAAATCCAGGTTCTGCTTCAGAACGGCCACAGGCATGAAGTGCCGGCCCGAGTCGATCATCAAACCGCGCCACGGAAAACGTGGCTTGTCCTCAATCGTCATGGCAGCAACAATCCAGCCAGCCTTCGTCGTATGCACGAGCTGCAGAAACGTTTGGAGCCCATGAAGGACGCCGAGCGGAGTTGGAGCGCTAAGCACCACCTGATCCGGACGTATCTCGAGGCGGTATGACTCGTCCTCGCCCAGCTCCTGTACTGGTTTGCTTGGCCCAGTCGTAACGATCGCAAACCTCACCCGATTTGCCCTCGCTGCCGGCCAGCCGAGAATACCCGTCTCACGGCTGAGCTGCGTGAAAAAGCGGTCGCGTGCGCGTTCAAGCCGCGGCTCCGTGAACCCCTGCAGGACCACGTCTAGCCCTCCGTCGAGCACGAGGTCGCCCGTTCCCGGTGTTACCTGCGCCGGCAAAGGCATCACGTCCTGGACCACCTCAGCGTGCGACGAAAAATTGCAGCAGGCGAGAGCTGCCGAAATAACAACGCACGCTGAACGACTTCGAACCTGCAAGAAGGACACGAGATTTTTCTCCTACGTCTAAATGAGATACCTGAAAGGCTACAACCAGGGATGACCACCGCGTCAGTCACCTCCAGCCAAGTTCTTGAGTTGTTACTCCGGCGCTCCTGAATCTTCCAGAGCGACGCTGGCCTTCAACTCGCCCGCCCCCATCAGCACCAGGGACCTCTGAGCGAACGGTGAGTAAGCAAGAAGCGCCGTACACGAGAGCGCCAGACCGAAGTTGATGTGGTGAAGCAGCAGAAATGGCGACAGCGCCCAAAGCATGTCCAACGGAAGCAGGAACGGCCAGATCCTGAGAATCTTCTCGCGTGCTCCGGGAGCATGAAACAGCACCGCGGCCACCAGAAAAGCACGCACAGGGATCAGCAGAGCGGCCGTCACGATCAGCACGATCAGCGCTTCCGTTGATCGCGGCATCCCCGAGAAGAGCTCCTGGATCTCCACGAAGTTCGCCAGCGCGCCAACATAAAATCCGACGTACATCAGCTGCAACAGGACGTAGAGCGTCTGCACTGTCCCATGGCCGGTCCTTGGAAGCTCATGCGTTGACGCCAGAAATCCCGCACCAAACACCCTCTCCGGCTCGGCTCCTGAGGACCTTTGCTGCTCAGCGACCACAGCTGGCAAGGTAACAACTGCGCGCCTCCCCCTCCCCTGCAATCTGCTCCACGGGCGCGACAAACCGGTACCCCCTGCGAGCCAGCGTTTCGACAAAGCGCGGGCTTCGAGCGCTGTCCCCAAGCGCGTCGCGAATCCGGTTGACGGCTGCGTTTACCCCGTGTTCATAGTCAACAAAGGTGCCGTCCGGCCACAGCTCCCGAGAGATATCCTCGCGTGTCACGAGCTCGCCGGGCCGGGCCAGAAACATCAGCAACACCTGGAAGGGCTGCACATTCATCTTGATCCGGAGGCCCTGCTTCCGCAGCTCCCCCGTAAGCGAGTCCGCTTCAAACACGCCGAAGCGATACCGTTTAGCCTGGGCCAGGTCCGTCATATGCCTCTCCAGTGTACCGACCCCAGGCTCTCCTCCAGGAACTTTCGATAAAATACAACTCCAGGTAAGCCCAACCCCCACAGCCATTTGCACCGCGAGAATCAAACTACCGCAGAAAATCTCCAGATCATTGCACTCGATCGCAGGCCAGAGCAAGCTACATCCCATGACTCAGCGCTGCGACCCGGGTCTCCATCGAATCCCAATCGCCTTCGGCCTGCTGATCCTCCTGACAGCCCCTGTCCGAATCATGGCAGAACCCACCCGGGCAGCTCTCTCCGGATTCAACGCCTGCGTGAGCGCCACCGAAGCCCGCCTTGGCCAGCAACACCGGTCGCAAGCTGCCTTCCTCGCTCCGGCCTCTTCGGCACCCTCGTCTCAAGACCGCCTGCGGGAGGGAGATCTGCTCATAGAGCAGCTGACCCCCTCGCCCGACGACCATCTGTCCGGAGCACTTCTGCACCACTGGCGCGGAACAGCCTTCGTCCACGGCGGCACGTCCTCCGACTTCGAGCAGCTCCTGCGCAACTTCAAGGCATACCCTCAAATCTTCTCCCCGGAGGTTCTGCAGGCCAGCGCAGAGCGCCAGGCGGACGGTCACCTTCAGGCGCTTGTCCGCGTTCGTCAGAAACACGTCATCACCGTAGTCATGGATTCCGCATACGACGTTTCCTTCGGTCGACTTGACGCCCAGCACCGCTACAGCACCTCCCGAAGCACACGCATCTCCGAAATCGAATCCCCCGGCACCGGGCAGGAACGCGTGCTCGCTCCCGCCGAGGAACACGGCTTCCTCTGGCGCCAGAACACCTACTGGACCTATGAGGAGCGCGACGGCGGACTCTACCTCCAGGTCGAGTCCATCTCCCTCAGCCGATCCGTTCCACTCGGCCTCGGCTGGGCGCTCCGCCCCTATATCGAGAGCGTCCCACGCGAATCCCTGGAGTTCACCCTCCGCTCCGCCCGCAACGCATTGCAGAAGTAACCCGCCACACCGAAGGACACGATGATGACCTCCAACGCCGCCACACCCACCCGTACCCCATCCTTCACACCAGCTCTCCGCGTCAACCACTCGCTTACCGCGTCGCTCGAAAAGCGCGCCCTGCTCTGGATGGCCGAGCGTGCACCCAGGTGGCTCACCTCGGACCAACTCACCACTCTCGGCCTGCTCGCACAGCTCGGAGCAGGACTCTTCTATGCCCTGTCACGCTACCGCCGCTATGCCCTCCTTCTGGTCATCGTCTGCCTGGTACTCAACTGGCTCGGCGACAGCCTGGACGGCACCCTTGCGCGGGTGCGTCAGCAACAGCGTCCACGCTTCGGCTTCTACGTCGACCACATGGTAGACGTCTTCGGCTCCATCGCCCTGATGCTCGGCCTCGGCTGCTCCGGCCTTCTGCACTGGCAGACTGCGATCGCCATGCTCATAGCATTTCTGCTCCTCTCAAGCGAAAGCTACCTCGCGACCTATACCCTCTCCCGCTTCGAACTCTCCCAAAGCGTCTTCGGGCCCACCGAAATCCGCCTTCTCCTCATCGCCGGGAACCTCGCCCTGCTTCACAACCCTTACATCACAGTGCTCGGGCACAGGATGCTGCTCTTCGACCTGGGCGGAGCCATCGCCGCCGGCAGTATGTTCGTGATGGCCGTCGCAGTCACCCTCCGCCATACCGCCGAACTCTATCGCGAGGAGCCGCTCCCGTGAACACCTTCGTTCGCTGGTGGAGGTTCAACCTCGTCGGATCGATGGGTATGGTCCTGCAGCTCCTCGCGCTCGCACTCATCAGTCGCGTGTCCCGGGGCCACTACCTGTTCGCCTCCGCCGCAGCCATCGAGCTCACGCTCCTCCACAACTTCGTCTGGCACCTCCACTACACCTGGCGCGACCGCCGCAACGACTCTGCCGTGCTTGCTCAACTGCTGCGCTTTCATCTCTCAAACGGCCTGGTCTCCATGCTCGGGAACCTCCTTCTGATGCGGCTCCTGGTCCATGAGGTCGGCCTCCCCCTGCTCGCGTCCAACGCCATCGCCATCCTTTGTTGCTCCCTCCTGAACTTCTGCATCGGCGACCGCTGGGCGTTCCGACCGCCGCTCGAGCAGGCGGCCATGTGAGATCCGCGCCACCCACCTTGCCAGCAACCTCCGTCAGCTATGTTTGAATAGGTGAGCTCCCGGGACTCTTCCGTCCACTCCACCGCTCGCGTCTGCCCCGGAATCAGCAGTAAGCTCGCAACAACAATCATGATCAGTCTCCGATTCCCCAGGAACTCCGCCCTATGCCTCCTGATCCTCACGGTCGGCTACCTTCTTCCCGGCCCTGACGCCCACGCCCGCACCTACAAAGGCCTCGCCAGCCCCGTCCTTCCCCCTGCCTGCAACGCCAACGGCACCGTCAACGCGGACTGCTTTCCCGGCGACATCGGTGCGCAGATCGCCGCGGCGGACTCGGCCCTCGGCGCAAATCCCGGCACGATCACCGTGAATACAGCAGGCACCCTGAGCATCGCGCCTGCACTCGGCGCAAAGCACAATCTCACCATCAACGCGCCCATCGTTCAATCCGCAACCATCACGGTCAAGGGAGGAAACATCATCTCCTGCGCTGGCCGTGGGTCGATCACCTCGACGTTGGGCAACTCCCTCCACCTGATCGCGTCGACCTCCGTCTCGAACCTGGCAGTCAAGAACTGCCCCGTCACCCAGACCCATGACAGCACCTTTGTGTGGGGAGCCGGTGTCTCCTTTCTGACGCTCGATCACAACACCCTCTCGGGCGGCAAGCTGCTCGAACTCCGCCCCGGCACCGTCACCAACACCCACATCACCATCGTCCACAACAGTGTCATCTCACCCAACGACATCACCGACGCCGCCATCGTTCTGCTCAACACCCAGAAGCTCGAGATGTCCGATAACTACTGCGAAGGCGAGATCAACTGCGCCGAGTGGTGGGGCGGAGACTCGGCAGCCCCAGGCATGACGCCCGCCAACGTAAACCTCACCGGCGACATGGTCTTCACCGGCAACCGTTGCAAAAACATGGTTCAAACCTGCATCTGGGGCTCGATGGGCTTCGGCATCAAGCTCTCCGGCAACACCGCCGACGGCTGCGGCGACTACTGTTTCGGAACCGAAGGCGGCCTCCACACAGCCTTTATCGGCAACAACGCCAAACACTACGTCAACGGCGGCATCGCGATGGAGTTCTTCTCAAGCGACACATCCATCGTCGGCGGCGAGCTGAACGGACCCGGCGCCGCGATCCTGATCAAGAATGTCTCGCAGCTTCCAGGCCGCCATCAGGGCATCGACATCAGCGGAGTCACCATAAGCAGCGCAACCATCGTAGCCGCCATGCTTTCAGGAGGCTTCGAGCGACGTCCACTTCCATGACAACC
This sequence comes from uncultured Acidobacteriaceae bacterium, assembly GCA_963752655.1. Taxonomy (GTDB): domain Bacteria; phylum Acidobacteriota; class Terriglobia; order Terriglobales; family Acidobacteriaceae; genus Edaphobacter. The sequence continues at coordinate 224,874 of CAVVZK010000005.1, read as the reverse complement.
TCATCACCAACGGCATCTACCGGCCAGTGTCCTTCGTCGGCAATACCTCGATCAAGCACAACAAGTTCCGCTTCACCGTAAGCTCCCCCACCCCCTTCACGGCCATCGCTGCCCCCGGCGTCATTGGCAACTCCACCCTCGAGGTCACCGGCAACGAGATCCAGTCGCTGGTACCGCAGCCCCAGGGCAGCACGGCTATCAGCGCGACCTGGGCAGACTTCAATACGCCCGACACCATGTTCATCACCGATAACCGGTCTCTCGGAGGCTTCACCACCGACATCATGACCGTCAACAACGGTGCAAACGCGGGCATCTTCGCTACCTGGTATGTGCAGCGAAATCTCGCGCCCGTCATCAACCACAAAGCCCAGGCGAACGAGCACTACAACCTGAGTCCCGGCCCACACTGAACTGCAACCGCGAACCCACCTGACCCGTCGCAATGGCGCGTGAGGCATCCTCCAAGAGCCGAAGCTAACGCTGAGCTTCCGTGTGCGCGGGAACCTCAGGCCTTGCCTGTGAGTCGGACGACAGACCTGCGGCATGGGGGATGTCGTTGAGAGCCGTCCGCAGCGCGGCTGTTAGACTTTCGGTCGCCTCGGGAACGGCGCTAGGGTCAAGGTGGATAAAGAACGAGTCATCTTTGTAAACGTGTGCGGCCATCTCCTTCGGCGGTGCTGCTCCGAGAATGGCATAGGACCGGGAGGTCAGCTCCGCGGCATTTCCGCACGACGGGACAGGCGCGATGAAAAACACAATCTTCGTCTCTGGCGACTTGTATTTGGCTGCCAGTGCCTGGGCCGAGTCGAAACCCACCTCGCGCACAAGCTCCGCTGGCAGCCGGCACGAACCACCAAACACTGGAACCGTGGGCGCTGTACTCACATGTCCCATGGCCGCGGCAACCATCGAGGCCCCAGGCCGGTGCCCCATTGCGCCCAGGACCGCAGCTCTCGGAACTGCGCCATAAAACCTGAAAGGAAACAGCACAGGGTCCAGAGGATGGGTGCGCGCAAACGCAAATATCTCCGCAGCACTGCCATGGCGCGCCAGCATCTCCTCACCTTCATAGATGAGCCCTGAAGTCTCCTCGTGGGAGTAGTTCAGATTCCAGGGTGCGAAGTAGAACACCAGGAGACTCGGACTCCGGTTGGAACGGAGATAGTGGCGAAGCGCCATATCGCCAGTCACCGGGAGGCTGCCGATCGTGTTCGGAAGATTGATGACCCTTCTCCCCAGGGCCGCTGACATCTGGCGCGGATCAATGCCAAACAGCGCGCTCGAGTCTCCAAAGATCACGACGTCCGCGTTCTCCCCCGATGAGGCGAAGCCAAAGTCGAGGAGCGGACCGTAGAGGCATCCGCCCCAGTGCTCAAAGTCCGGTAGGCGCACAAGAACAAACGGAAGCAAATACAGCGCAAGCGGCAAGACCATCAGCGCCACGAGGTATCGCACCAGACCGCCGCCGTCGGGCGATCTCGCCACCATCTGGCTCTCGAGATGATCATGCTCTGCATCCATTTCAGGTGTGTCCCTCATGCCCCTCTCGACGAGACCCTATCAAAACTGAAAATACAGGAACGTAGACGGGTCCTGAAGGTGAACGATCGAGATGAAAAACACGGTGCCAAGCGCGAAAGCCCAGCCTAGCCGCGGACGCCAGATCAGTCCCATCCCCGAAGCCTCTTTGTCCCATGGCGTCACCTGCAGTGATGGCTTGAAGCGGCCGAGAATCTGCTGCGTATTCGGCAGGCCCCAGACGATCACAAATCCGAGGGCCATCTCCGCCACATCCAGTGCGGCTTTAGCGCCCGTCTCGCGGGGGAACAGTGAGCTCCCCCGATGCCAGTGCCTCCCCACCATGCTTGCCAGGATTGAGATGGCGTGACCTGAGCTGTGCGCGCGAAAGAATACCTGCGCCACCAGGACACACAAGAACGTGAGCAGGACAGAAGCGCAATGTGTAAGCGCCCGGGAAGCACGACCGCCTGGCTTTGTCACCGCGCCTCGAGGACCCTTCGTACGGAAGAGACGCCAGCCGTGGTTCGCCGTAAGGTAGCCCCCATGAAGCAGGCCATAAACGATGTATTGGAACCCCGCGCCATGCCATAGACCCGCGATAAACATCGTCAGAATCATAGGAAAGGCCAGCATGCTCAGAAATCCCTCTCGAGTCAGCAGGGCTTTGCGCGACACCTTCTTACCCTGCGCCTGGCGGCGCGCGCTGATCCAGAACTGAAGAGGACTGTAGACATACGTGGTGATGTACTGGGTCAGCGTTATGTGCCATCGCTGCCAGAAGTCGATAATGTTCGTCGCTTTGTAGGGTGAACTGAAATTGAGCGGAAACTCGATCGAGAACATGCGGGCCAGTCCGAGCGCCATATCGGAATACCCGGAAAAATCGAAGTAAAGCTGCAGCGCGTAGCAAAGCACGCCACGCCAGGCGAGAATGGCTCCCAGGGGCTGGCCGGAACTGAAGGCCGCGTCCGCGGTCGGTGCGAAACTGTCAGCCAGCAACACCTTTTTTCCCAGACCCATGATGAACCAGGAGAGGCCGACAGAGATGTCGGGGAGGTTCAGCCGATACAACGGTCCTGCTGGAACTGCGGCATCATCTCCTTGTGATGGAGGATCGGACCAGCAATCAGGTGAGGGAAAAAGGTGACGAACAGGACATAGCTCGATAGATCCTGCTGTGTCGCCGAGCCCTGTTGCAGGTCAACCAGGTAGGCAATCTGCGTGAAGGTGAAAAACGATATGCCGAGAGGCAGAATCACGCCGGACCAGTGCCATGAGGAGCCTGCCTCAGAGCTGACGAAGTTCAGCAGGGGAAAGAAGTACTTGAAGTACCCCAGTGTCGCAAGGTTCATCAGGATAGCAATCCAGAGCCACACGCCTGTGGGGACCGGGTTCGGAACCCTGCGGCTGATCAGGCAAGCAGCAAGGTAGTTCATCGCGATCGAAGCAAGGAGAAGAAGGAGAAGTGGAGGTCGCCAGTAGGCGTAAAAAGCAAGCGAAACCAAACCCAGCCACGCTACAACCGCTCGCCGGTGAAAGTGGCCCGCTACCTGGTATCCAACAAGCGCGATGGGGAGGAAGGCGAACAGAAACGCGTACGAGTTGAACAGCATGCGCTACATCGCCTCCCTCAACTAACTCTATCAGCGGAGACATCCTGCGACTCGCGACCCGTAGACCCCAGTGCGCCATCAGAGCTTTGGCGTATCGCGCTCGATGCGCTACCCTGACTCTAGTATTTAGGGCCACCTCCCCCGGTGACGAATCGCACGCCAGGCCTCTTGGTTTTCTGCATCGTCTCGTGATCGCACAATCGCAAAGCCCCACAACAGGAACGCTTGAAAGGAGTGCCGCATGGACGATCTTCTGGAGCAGGTGCAATCTATCTTCCGTGACATCCTGGACCAGCCCGATCTCGTCCTGACGCGGGAGTCGAGCGCCTACACCGTCGAAGACTGGGACTCGCTGGCCCACGTCAACCTTGTGACCGCAATCGAAAGGCATTTCAAGATCAAGTTCGCACTGAGTGAACTGCAGACCCTGCGCAACGTTGGCGAGATGCTCGACCTCATTCGGGTCAAATTGGGGACCAGCTAACCCCGTCTACCGCGGCCAAGCAGGAACGCGCCGCCACTCACCCATCCTCCGCTCTCAGGGCCGCGTAAACGCCCCCATCTGAAATGCGCGCCCCGGTGTCCTTCCGCCTTCCGCGGGAGTCCGCTAGTCTCGAAGGTGGCACGACTCGTCGGGGAACCAGCCCCGATTCATCAATTCACCCATGGCCCTAAACTCTCCCCAGCAACCCGCTCAGCCCGGACCCTACGCTCGCCACATCCCCGCTCTCGACGGCATCCGGGGTCTCGCCATTCTCGGTGTGATGGCCTCACACCTGTTCGCCGGAAACCCGCCCGGGCCGGTGATCCGCGCCCTCCAATCCATCGCCTCCTTCGGATCCCACGGCGTCGACCTCTTCTTTGTCCTTTCCGGCTTCCTCATCACCGGAATCCTCTACGATTCGCTCGGAGACAGCCGCTTCTTCCGCAAGTTCTATGCTCGTCGCAGCCTCCGCATCTTCCCGCTCTACTACGGCGTCCTCGTTCTCCTCTTCCTTCTCACGCCCCCGCTGCACCTCCACTGGCAACACATGCAGTGGGTCCTGCTCGCCTACCTCCAGAACACCAACCTCGTCATGCCTTACGATCAGTTCGACGTAGGCCGAGGCATTGACCTCGATCACCTCTGGTCCCTCGCCGTCGAGGAACAGTTCTACCTCGTGTGGCCCATCCTCGTCTTTGTCGTCGCCGCACGCGGCCGAGTCCTCCGGCTCGCCCTGGGTCTGTCCCTCGCCGCCCTCCTCACTCGGGTAGCCTTTACCGCACATCACCTCTCCTACAACTTCATCAACCGCTCTACCCTGTCCCGTGCGGACACCCTGCTTCTTGGAGCCGCCCTGGCTCTCCTTCTCCGCGGACCAAAACACGACCGAACCCTGCGTCTCGCACCAGCAGTCCTGGTCATCTCTTCAGCCGTCTACGTCGGACTTATGATCCTGTCCCACATGCAAAACGTGCCGAGTTGGTGGCACATCAAGGCGACCTTCTTCTGCCTTGGATATTCGCTCCTCGCTGCCGCCTCGGCCGGCCTCATCGCATGTTGCCTCCGCCCATCGAGCTGGCCCAGGCGCCTGTTTGAACTTCGCTTTCTACGCTTCTTCGGAAAATACAGCTACGGAATCTACGTCCTCCACGGCGTCGCCCTTCCATTTCTCGTCGGGACCTTTCGTGGCTGGATCAATAGCGTCTCTTCAAGCAAAATGGTCAGCATCGGCGGCGCCAGTTTCCTCACCATCATCGTCGCGACCTGCGCGGCCTGGCTCAGCTACCAGGGGTACGAAAAGCACTTTCTCCGCCTCAAACAACACTTCCGCTACGACCGCGAGCCAAAGCCCGCCGAGCGAGCCCAGATCCTTGCACGTTGACGGATCCGCCGTCGACAGCTAAATAGGCAGAAAGATCGTGAAGCAGGTTCCCGACCGTCCGGGAGTTGTTGTCGTCCTGACCTGGATCGAACCTTCGTGACGAAGCACGATCCCGCGGCTCACCCACAACCCCAGCCCAGTCCCTCTTTCACCCTTGGTCGTGAAGAAAGGATTGAACAGACTCTTGCGGTGGAACGGCTCGATACCCGAACCATCGTCAGCGATCGTGATGCGAACTCCAGCCCTGCCGGAGCGAGCCAGTTCCCCACTCTGATTCACATGCACCCAGAGCCGGGTCGCACCCGCATCCATGGCGTTCCCGACCAGGTTATGCACCACCTGCTGCAACTCGGAAAGATAGCCCACCACAGGCACCACATTCCGATAGCGCCGAGAGATGCGGACGTTGGGCCTGCGAACCGAATGCACATCCAGCACCATATTCACCAGCTCCCGCAGATCTACCGCTTCAGGCTGTCCAGTGTCCCGATAAAACCCCAGCGTCTGTCGTGCGATACGGGAGACGCGCTCGATCTCCGTCTCGACAAGGGTGAGATACTCTCGCCCTTCCGAACTCAGACTCTCGTTCTGCAGCAGATAGAGCAGGTTAACAACGCCCTCGAGCGGGTTGTTAACTTCATGCGCGATCGCAGCAGCCATGCGCCCCGCCGAGGCCAGCTTTTCAGTCTTTCGTAAAACCTCTTCTACGCTCTTCGCGCTTGAGATGTCCCTGACGAAGTAAGCGAGAGAACACGCGACATCAGGGCCTCCCAGCGCGCGTATCTTCACCTCGGCCGCGAACGTCCTCCCGCTCTTATGCTCGAACAGAAGCTCTCGTACCTGAAGGGAATGATCGAGCCAGCGTTCGGCCGGGACACTCGAACTTCGTAAGATCTCGCAGACAGGTCTTCCCAGGAGTTCCTCCTGCGAGTAGCCGAATGTGTCACAGAAATGCTCATTGATGTACCTGCATCTTCCGTCAGGGCCAACCACGCAAACCCCATGCAGCACCGAATTCACAATGACCTGAAGCTCACCTGGGTAAAGGGAATCTCCCGGATTCGAGGGGTCAGTGGAGGTCATCATTCACAGTTCACGAGGGACCGGAATTGGTCGCACACCGGAGTTCTGGTTCATCGTCTGCCAGTACTGCTTTACAAAGCCGACGATCCGACTGACGTCTTCCGGAGTCGCACCTTTCACCAGGTATGAATTCGCTCCACGTTCATACGCTTGATTGATGGTATCCGCATCATTCGCGCCGGTAAGGACGATTACCGGTATCGTTCGCAGTGCCGGCCTGCTTCTGATCTGATCAAGGAGGTCCAGTCCCGACATGCCGTCCAGTTTCAGGTCCAGTAAAACGAACGCCGGTAGCTGCGCCTCCTCTCCGCTGGCAATACGGTCATCAAGCCACTTCACCGCAGCAGCACCATCCGGAGCATGTTGAATGATGCCGGGAAACCCTGCACGCGCAAACCCCCGCGTGATCAGCATGGCGTCCGTCCGTTCGTCCTCTATCAAGAGGACCGGGCGGCTGTTTCGCTCCCGTTCCGCTGCCAAAGGTTCAAACGGCGAATTGGCGGGACTGGTCAAAATAGGAAACTCGTTCGAAAGCATCCAGAAGGCCTTGATCCGCTCCACAAGAGCGAGCAGAAGAGCGCTCGTGTCCGGCTTCACCGTGTACGCATTCGCGCCCAGTTCGAAGGCACGATTCACATCGATCGAATGCTTGGACGAAGTCAGCATCACCACAGGAATACGCCGCAGCGGCCTCGGGTCTTTCCGTATCCAGGACAGAACCTCGAAACCGGAACGACGTGGGAGCTTGATGTCCAGCAGAATCATGCAAGGCATCGCATATTCGCCGCCGCTCTCTTTCTGCGCGCTTCGATCAAGGTGGGCAACGGCTTCGTCACCATCCCTGGCCCTTACAAACTCCGCTCCGAAGTTCGCTTTATCGAGAGCACGAAGCAACAGCTGCGTGTCGGCAGCGTTATCTTCAACGATCAGAATCGTAGGTTTCATTGAGCCTGCACCAACTCAACCCAGAAGGTGCTGCCACGGCCCAGTCCAGATTCCAAACCGATCGTCCCTCCCATTCGCTGAACACCGCGCTTCACGATAGCAAGACCGATACCCGTTCCCGGATACTCCTCCTGACCATGGAGCCTCTCAAACACCTGAAAGATGCGTTCCTGGTGCTCAGCCGAAATCCCAATTCCGTTGTCGTGGACCGAGATCCGGACCTTGCTGTCATTGACCTCCGCAGAGACCAGAACCTTCGCCGCAACAGAGGCATCATGGAACTTCAAAGCGTTGCTGAGGAGATTGGCCAGCACCTGGACGAACGTCGCAGCATGCGCCGTCACCCGAAGCTCGGGGGCGCACCTGATCTCAAGAGAGTCGGCCCCTGGAGAGACCTGTTGCGCTGCTTCCGCCAAAGCCTGCGAGACACTCACCGGGCCCAGGTCAAGATGAATTCGGCTCAGCCTGCTGAAGTTCAGCAGATCCTGGACCAGCTGATTCATCCGTTCTGCTGCGGACGTGACCTCTCCCAGGTACTCCAGTCCCTTGGGGTCAACCTGCGCACCATAGTCTTCGAGAAACGCCTGCGTGAAACCCTCAATCGCTCGAAGCGGAGCTCGGAGATCATGAGAGACCGAATAGCTGAACGCCTCGAGCTCTGCGTTCGTCTGCTCCCTTTCCGCGATGCGTAACTCGAGCTCGTCGGAATGTTGTCGGATCTGGTCCAGCAGCAGCTTGCGGTCGGTCACATCACGCGTGATCTTCGAAAATCCAATAAATTCACCCTGATCGCTTCGAATCGGCGTAACCACCACGCTCGACCAGAACCGGGTTCCATCCTTCCGAACCCGCCATCCTTCGCCTTCGTAATGACCCTCTTCGGCAGCAGCACGGAGCACCCGTTCCGGCTCACCCGCATCGACGTCAGACTTCTCATAGAACTTCGAGAAATGATGACCGAGAACTTCGAAATCGTTGTACCCCTTGATCCGCTGGGCGCCCGCGTTCCAGCTCGTCAGCCGGCCCGTCGGGTCAAGCGAGTAAATCGCGTAGTCGGTCACGCCCTCGACCAGCAGCCGATAACGCTGCTCGGCAAGTCGCCGCTCCGTCAGGTCACGCGTGATCTTGCCAAACCCGATCAGCGCCCCACGTTCGTCCAGAACCCGCGTGATAACGACGCTGGCCCAGAATCGGCTTCCATCCTTGCGAATCCTCCAGCCCTCATCCTCAAATCGACCAACCTCAGCTGACACCTTCAGCTCGTAAGCAGGTTTGCCGGCGGCGTTGTCTTCCTCGCTGTAGAAGCGGCTGAAGTGAGAACCAATAATCTCTTCCGCCTTGTACTGCTTGATACGCTCCGCTCCCGGATTCCAGGAAGCAATGTGACCCGTGGGCGTCAACATCAGGATCGCGTAATCCGCAACGCTCTCCACAAGAGTTCGGTACACGTGTTCAGAGGCCAGGGGAGTTTCGATAGTGCGCGACTCTGGGGAAAGCGGCATGCTGCGTTGGGACCTCGGTTCAGACGACGCCATCCTGTCGCCTGCAGTTCAGGGTTAATCGGTTTGAGACTGACACCGCCACCTTCATCAGCCCCCTACAGCCTAACAAAACCTGCCCTGCAACTGCGACCGATTCTGCCCCTGCAGGATTCGCTGCCGAGTCATCCACTTAGCCGGGCCGCAGACGCTCACGCCTTCGCCGGAGCCTTCAAGCCAAGCTCCGCCATCACCATCTGCAGATCCTTCCACGCCTCCCCCTTCTGCCTCGGGTCGCGGAGCAGAAAAGCCGGGTGAAACGTCACCACCAGCTTCGCCCCGCGCACCTCGTGCCACCGCCCCCGCAACGAAGAAAGCGACTGCTTCGCCCCGAGCAGGTACGTCGCCGCCGTCGACCCCAGGGCGACCACCACCTGGGGCTGAATCACGTCCATCTGACGCAGCAGAAACTGCGAACACGTATTCGCCTCCACCGGCTCCGGCACCCGGTTGGCCGGCGGCCTGCACTTCACAATGTTCGCGATGTAGACCTCCTCCCGCTTCAGCCCCATCGCCGCAATCATGTTGTTCAGCAGCTGCCCTGCCTTGCCCACAAACGGCACCCCCGACGCGTCCTCGTCGGCGCCCGGCCCCTCCCCCACAAACATCAGCCGCGCAGCCGGATCCCCGTCCCCGTACACAATCGTTCGCCGCCCCGCATACGCCAGCGGGCACCGCGTACAGTCGCCAATCTCCGCTCGGATCGCCCCGAGAGCCGCGGCCCTGTCCGGCACGCGCACCCGTACCTCGGGCAGCGCCGCCAGGTCATTGAAAGAAGTCAGCCGCCCGATCTCCGTGTCCCCCAAAACTCCGCGATCGGCAGCAGCCTCCCGCACCCCACCCCCGGCCGCAACCCGCGTAGCCGAAACCGGCACCTCAGCCCTGATCGGCACCTCAGCTCTGACAGGCACCTCAACGTCAGACCGCACCGCAACCGTGTCGAGCGCCTCGTCCGGCAGCACCAGCGGCTCGCCACGCCGGTAAAAATCGTACACACCCAGGTCACGGAAGTATTCGAGGTATGCCCGTAACTGCTCCGTGTCCACTTGCCTCATCTCCTGCCCCGGTCTTCCCTGCCTCGCCTACTCTGCAGCCGGCAAGACCTCCACAACCGGCAGCTCATAACGCACCTGCCCCTGCCGAATCTCATCCTGCGCCACCTTGCAGGCCTTGGTCGAAGTCGTGGCAATCATCGGTGCCGCTCCACTCTGCAACTGCCGTGCACGCCTTGCCGCACCTTTAACCAGGCTGTACTTGTTATGCAGAACGCCTTCCGTCGTCATGTGGTCTCCCCTTGCAATCGACTCTACCCCACCCCGCCCTCTTCACCAACCCCCAAAATGGAGATCTCTGCTTGGCTCATCTCTGCCCAAAGGCCGCAAGCACACCCATCAGTCGCTCCGAAGCCCGGTCCGTCCGGCAGCTCTCGGCCACCTCCGCCGCGCCATCCCCCGCACCCCTTTCGCTCAGAACGATCGCCTTCATCTCCCCCACGGCATGTCCAGCACGTCATTCACCAACGCATAACGGTAGTCCCAGATCTGGCGCAGCTCGTTTCGCGCCTGGGATAGCCTCCGCTCAATCACCGCCTCGACCGTCATGTTCTCCGCCTCACTCCGGTTCCGCAGCCGCATCTCCAGCACCTCAGGACTCGGCGGAAGGATAAAGATCGAGACCGCGACCGGCATCTTCTCGATCACCTGCAGCGCCCCCTGCACATCGATGTCCAGCAGCAGATCCTTGCCCAGCCCTCGCGCATGCTCAAGCGCCGCCACCGCCGTGCCGTAGTAGTTCCCAAACACCTCCGCCCACTCCAGGAACTCACCCGCCGCGATCATCCGCTCAAACTCCGCACGCGTCGTGAAGTGATACTCCCGCCCATCCTCCTCCGACCCACGTGGAGCCCGCGTCGTATACGAGACCGAGAAGTCCAGCCCCTCCACCAGCGTCCGCAGCTGCTCCACCAGCGTCGACTTGCCGGAACCCGAAGGCGCCGAGATGATGAAAAGTATTCCAGCCATGCGTTCTGTTCGTCCGTTCCTTTAGCCCTAAGATCTCTCCGCTTCTTCCACCCGGCGCCAATCGCCAAGCCAAGCGCCTCTCTTACCTCAAGCCGGTGCTCTCACTCCAGATTCTGCACCTGTTCACGGGCACGCTCGATCTCCGTCTTCACCTCAAGCCCGAGCTCTGTGATCCGCCGCCCGATCTCGCCCACTGACCCGCCAGTCTTCGACAGCATCGTGTTCGCCTCGCGGTTCAGCTCCTGCAGCAGAAAGTCCATCCGCTTGCCCACCTCGCCGCCCTCATCCAGCATCGCCAGGAATCGCTCGACATGCGTCAGCAACCGAACGTTCTCCTCTTCAATGTCGCTCCGTTCCACCAGCAACGCAACCTCCGTCAGCAGCCGGTCTTCGCTCACATCCGCGCCGGGCAGCAGCTCCAGCACTCGCAGTCGAAGCCGCTCCATCTGCCCGCCTCGCACCTGTTCCCGAAGCGTCGCAATCTCGGCAGAGATCCGCGCGGATCCTCAGCATCGAAGCTCGCAGCTCCGCACCCAAGCGATGACCCCTCAGCAGCCCGCGCAGCCAGCAGAGCCTCCACCAGCTCGGCCGCACTTGCAATCACGGCCCCCTCCAGGTCACCCGTCACCGCGAACCCATTCCCACGCGGCACACCCATCACTCCAGGCAGTCGAAGCAGCACGTTGAGGTCCGGCTCACCGCTCAGGCCGTGCCTCGACGCCGCCGCGCGAAACTCCCGTACCGCCGATGCCAGCAGCACGTCATCCACTCGCAGCTCCCCCTCTCCCGCCCGCTCGCCCAGGCTTTCAAGTGACAGCGTCACATCCACATGACCCCGCCGCAGCCGCGCCTTCAGCAGCTGCCGCAGCCTCACCTCCATCGCGTCGAAGCCGCCCGGCATCCGGAACTGGAGATCCAGAAAACGATGGTTCACGCTCTTCGCCATAAGGACGAACGCCACCCCGTCGCTCGCCGACCCACGCACCGTGGCAAATCCCGTCATCGACCAGATCGGGTTCAAGAGATCCCCTCCACCGCAGCCAGGTCCGGCTGCTCACTCTCCTCACCCGCATCCTCGAACTGCAGATTGTACAGCCGCTGGTACGTCCCCGACTTCTGCATCAGCTCCTCATGCGTCCCAATCTCCGTAATCCGCCCTCGTTCCAGCACCGCAATCCGCGTAGCGCGGCGCACCGTCGATAGCCGATGCGCAATCACAAACACCGTTCGCCCCTGCATCAGGTTCGCCAGCGCCGCCTGCACAAACGCCTCGCTCTCCGTATCCAGCGACGATGTCGCCTCGTCCAGCACCAGGATCGGCGCATTCTTCAGAATCGCGCGCGCAATCGCCAGCCGCTGCCGCTCGCCTCCGCTCAGCCGCGCGCCCCGCTCGCCGATCACCGTGTCGTACCCCTCCGGCATGCCGCTCAATAAACTCGTGCGCCAGCGCCATCCGCGCCGCCTCTTCCACCCTGCGCCAGCGGCACATCCGGCTGCCCGTACGCAATGTTGTTCCGCACCGTGTCGTTGAACAGCACCGTCTCCTGCGTCACCTTGCCAATCTGCTTGCGCAGAGACTCGATCGTCACATCCCGCAACATCGTGCCCGTCAATCAGAATGCGTCCCCGCGTTCACATCGAAGAACCGCGGAATCAGGTTCACCAGCGTCGACTTTCCCGCCCCGCTCGGCCCCACCAACGCGATCACCTCGCCCGCGCTGCACGTCGAGATCAATGCCGTCGCAGCACCTGCTTGCTCTCGCCCTCCTCCGCATACGCGAAGCCAACATCCTCAAACCGAATGCCCATCCTCGAAGCCCTTCAACACCATCGCGCGCTTCTTCTCGCGCACGTCGTCCTGCGCATCCATAAACCGGAAGATCTCTTCGCTCGCGCCCAGCGCCTGCTGAAAGCTGTTGTAGAACAGCGCAAACTTCCGCACCGGGTCGTACAGCGTAAACACCGCAACCAGGAAGGTGATAAACGAACCCGCCGTCATCGGCTGATGCAGAATCCTCGCCGCGCCCAATCAGCAGCAGCAGCGCAATCGCCACCGATCCCAGCGCATCCATCAGCGGCGAACTGATCGCCTGCACGCTGACCGACTTCGCAGATTCGCCCGGAACAGCCGCCGCGCCGCGCGGCGGAAGCGGTTCATCTCCCACAGCTCCATGCCGAACGCCTTCACGATGCGGTTGCCCGTGATCGTCTCGTGCAGAATGTTCTGAATCTCCGCCAGCTTGTCCTGCCCCTTGCGCGTCGTCCGCCGCACGCCGCGCCCGATCCGCCGCGCCGACGAGATCACCACCGGCACAAACAGCAGCAGCACCCAGGCCAGCTTGCCGCCGTACAGGATCACCACCGCCGACCATGAACGACCAGCGTAAACGACCTGCTGCAGAAACTCGCCCAGCACGCTCGACATCGCCATCTGCACCTGCTCGATGTCGTTGATCAGCGTCGAAAGCAGCGTCCCCGTCGTGTGCTTCTGAAAGAACGCCATCGACCGCCGCAGCACCGCGTCGTACAGATCGTTGCGCAGGTCCGTGATCATCCCGAAGCCGCGTAGTTCACCAGGTACGTCCCCAGGTAGTCGCACACCGACTTCACCACCGCCGACACCACCAGCGCGAACGCCACCACCGTCCACGCATTGTGAAAGTGGCGCGGAACCAGGAAGTGCAGGTTCAGCGGATGCGACAGTGTGCGGCACGCGGAAAGACAAGCACGTCGTCCGGTGGCGCTGATCGGGCTGCAGCACGTTGTCGAAGATCGGCTTCACCAGCAGGATGCGGAACGCCGCCATCGCGCCCACCACCGCCATCAGCACCACCGACGCCAGCGAAGTACAGCGCAGTACGGCCGCACATACAGCAGCAGCCGCAAGATGCGCCTCACTCCGACCTCGTCCGCTCAGCTTCGTCATCCGCTGCATCTCGTCATTCTATCCGCCAGCACAGCCGCCTCGCACTCAGCTCGTACGCGGCCTGTCCATCGCTAGCGCGGCATATCCCGGTGCGCCGCCTTCACCCGGTACCCGCCGCGCGACAGCCGCTTCTTCATCTCCTCCGCGATAATCACCGACCGGTGCTGCCCGCCCGTACACCCGAACGCCACCGTCAGGTAGCTCTTGCCTTCCTTGATGTAGTGCGGCAGCAGAAACGTCAGCATGTCCGTCGTCTTGTCCAGGAACTCCTCCGTCTGCGGAAACTGCCGCACATACTTCGCCACCTTCGGGTGCTTGCCCGGTCAGCTTGCGGAACTCCGGAATGAAGTGCGGATTCGGCAGAAAGCGCACATCGAACACCAGGTCCGCATCCGTCGGCACACCGTTCTTGAAGCCGAAGCTCATCGACGAGATCGTCAGGTTCGCTGCTCGCTCTCGTCCTCGCGCTCAAACTGCGCGTTGATGTGCGCGCGCAGCTCGTGCACGTTGAACTTCGTCGTATCCAGCACGATGTCGGCAACGTTGCGCATCGGATCCAGCCGCTTGCGCTCCGCCCGGATCGACTCCACCACCGTCTCGCCGCGCCCCAGCGGATGCGGCCGCCGCGTCTCGGAGAACCGCCGCACCAGCGCCTCTTCGCTGGCCTCCAGGAAGACCACGCCGCGTCGGCAGCACCTTGCGCACCTTCTTCAGGATCGCCGGAAACCGTCCAGCCGCATGCCCTCGCGCACATCGACCACCAGCGCCGCACGTTCGATCTCCGCCGACTGCCGCACCAGGTCCGCAAACCGCGGAATCAGCTCCAGCGGCAGATTGTCGACCGAGTAGTACCCAAGGTCCTCAAACGCCTTCAGCGCCGAGAGCTTTCCCGACCCTGACATCCCGGTCAGGATCACCAGCTCGCCGATGCTTCGCGCCGGTATCCTTCTTGCGACCTTTCTTGCGCTGTCTTGCGCGTGCCCGGCATGGAGAAATCCTAGCACTCACCCGAAGCCCGACCGCTCCGCCTGCCAGCACGGCGTGCGTCGACGCGTCCGTCGGTGACCGCACCATCTCGCAATCGCGGCTCCACCAACGCCGTCTTCAGGCCTTCCTTCGGATGCCGCTTCGGATCGTCGTGGTCTTCTGCTTGTGCCTGCACACGCCTGCTGCTCCATCTTGCCAGCGCATCGTGCAGCGCCACCTCCATCTCGGTCGACCTTCGCACGTCGCCACCAGCGTCGTGCCCTTCGCACTTGCATCGTCACTCTCGGCGATCTTCCGGTACTTGTCCACCGTCAGGATCACGTGCGCGCTGCCGCTGTCCCCCGAGATCTTCGCTATCCGCGCAGATCCCGCCTCAGCCTGCTCCTTGTGCTTTGCGGTGTGATCGTCGTCTGCCGTCCCGTGTACTCAACATTCATTAAGCACCTCGCTTCGCTTGACCATCACGTAGCGATCGCCAGGTATCGCATGCGGCCCTACAATGCCGAACTAGCGCACGCGGCTCTGGTGGGTGCTCGGAATCTGCATGTCCTCGCGGTACTTGGCCACCGTCCGCCGCGTCACCTGGATCCCCTGCCGCTGCAGCTCCGCCGCCAGCTGATCGTCGGTCAGCGGCTTGCGCGGGTCCTCGTCCTCAATCAGCTTCTTCACCTTGCGCTTCAGCAGCACCAGCGGCAGATCGCCGCCCTCCGGCCCGTTCACGCCCTCTGAAAAGAAGAAGCGCAGCTCATACACGCCCTGCGGCGTGTGCACATACTTGTTCGCCACCGCGCGGCTCACCGTCGAAGGATGCACGCCGATCTCCTCCGCCACCTCCTTGATCATCATCGGCCGCAGCGCCTCGACCGCCATGCTCCAGAAACTCCCCCTGCCGCCGCACGATCACCTCGCACGTCCGCACAATCGTGTTCTTGCGCTGCTCGATATTGCGCAGCAGCTGGATCGCCGACTTGTACCGCTCCTTCACGTACTCCCTCACCTGCTTCTCCGTCTGCTTCTGCCGCAGCATCTTGCGATAGCCCTGGTTCAGCCGCAGCGTCGGCATGTCCTCTTCGTTCATCAGCACCACGATACTCGTCATCGCGCTTCACAAACGCCACATCCGGCTCGATCAGCCGCGTCGCCGTCTCGTTGTAGCGCTGCCCCGGGCCGCGGGTCCAGCGTCCGGATGAACTCGACCGCCGCCTGCACCTCCTCCGCCGTTCGCCCGCAGCTGCGCGTCAGCTCCCGCATTCCTTCTTCTGCAGCAAGGCGAGGCAGTTGCTGACGATGTGACAGGCGATCGTAAAAACATCCTGCCGCGTCTCGTGCCATCCGCAGGCGACGCCTCCGGACGCCTTCATCCGCCGGCGCAGCGCAAGCTCCGCCTCGGCCTTCTGCGCACCAATCTGGATCAGCAGGCACTCGCGCAGATCCCGCGCCCCACCCCACCGGGTCAAGATGATTCACGATCCTTCGCGCTTCGACCACAGCGCTCATCAGCATCTCGGCGTTCGCATCTGCAGCCGCCGCCGCAAGGTCGATCGTGGGCCGGACCGAATCTCCACCCCCGGTCTCGTACTGCACACTGGCAGCGGCCCTTGCCCTGGCCCCGCGCTCAAACGGTATCGGCTCCGACCGCGGCGGCTCCTGCATCAGCGCCAGCGCCTCCGCCAGCTCCTCATCGCTCGCCGTCAGGTATCCGTCTCTCGTCCAGGTTGCCGACCACCAGCTCCGCCGCCGCCCGCACCTCGGCCCGCAGCGTCATCGATCCCAGCTGCCACGTCAGGTGGTCGCTCAGCGTGCTCGGCTGCGAAAGAAAATTCTCGAACGAAGGCTTGTCATACTCCTCAAAGTTCGACGCCGTCTTGTAACCCGGGTCCAGATAATCCTGGAAGTAGCTGCCAAAATCGATCTCGTCGAACGGGTCCTTCTCCGCCCGCTCCTCTCTGCCGCCACCTCCTCGGCCGACCGCTCCCGGTCCCCTTCCCGCCCGGCCATCTCCTCGTAAGAGATCCGCCGACTCCTCCATCTCTTCAAGCACCGGGTTCTCGATCATCTCGGTGTTGATCATCTCCTTCAGCTCAAGCTTGTTCAAGCGCCAGCACGCTGACCATCTGCACCAGGCCCGGCGTCAGCACCTGGCGCTGCGAGACCTTCAGATTCAGCTTGGGTTGCAGTAACAAGATGTCCTCTGGCAGCGGTTCAAGGTGTTACGCCGTTAGCTCACTCGCAAGCGGCAAAGTCGGAGCGCAAATCGCCCGGCGATCCATCAGGTGGCCGTGGCCACAGTCTACATCGCTGTACCTGCGACTGGTGCCAGTCTATGCCCGACATACCCTGAGCAAATGATGCCAATGCTTGTGTTACAACGCAAGTTGTAACCATTCCCAATACGGTCCCCGCACGCCAGCCGATAGACGCACCGTGCCCGGAGCCAGGCCCGCTAAAACCCCTTAGTCCATCGAAAACTTCTCGCCCAGGTAGATCCGCCTCACCTCAGGATCGCGCCCCAGCTCGCCCGGCGTGCCCGTCCGAAAGATCCTGCCCTCGTTGATGATGTACGCCCGATCCGTCACCGACAGCGTCTCGCGCACATTGTGGTCCGTGATCAGCACGCCGATCCCGCTTCGCTTCAGCTCGAAGATGATCTCCTGCAGATCCAGCACCGCGATCGGATCGATGCCCGAGAACGGCTCGTCCAGCAGAATGAACGCCGGCTCGATCGCCAGGCAGCGCGCAATCTCCACCCGCCGCCGCTCGCCCCCGCTCAGCGCATAGCCCCGCGTCTTGCGCACATGGCCCAGGTTCAACTGCTCGATCAGCCGTCTCCGTCCGCGTCCGCCGCGTCTCCCAGCTCAGCTGCTGCGCCTCCAGCACCGCCAGGATGTTCTCTTCCACCGTCAGCTTGCGAAAGACCGAAGGCTCCTGCGGCAGATAGCTGATCCCGTGATTCCGCGCCCGCAGATACATCGGCAGCCGGGTGATGTCCGCGCCCATCCGCCAGCACCCGCCCCGCATCCGGCCGCACCAGCCCGACGATCATGTAGAAGCTCGTCGTCTTGCCCGCGCCATTCGGCCCCAGCAGCCCCACCACCTCGCCCTGCGCGATCTCAAGGCTCACGCCGCGCACCACCTGCCGTCCGCCGTAGCTCTTGCCAATCTCCTCCGTCGACAGCGTCTTCATGGCCTTCGCCGAACCTGCGTCTCCGTATGCACCCGCTGCCCCGCTTCGCCCCTTCCGTTCCCCAGCACCATGACGCTATTATCCCCGCGTGGAACCGCAGCGCAGCCCCGGTCATCGTGCCCTGCGCCTCGTCCACCACCTTCGGCGGAACCGCGGCCGTCCCCGTCATCACAAACATCCCATCGGCCGCCGTGTACACCAGCCGCTCGCCCGTCGCTCGCCGTCCTGACTCCGTCACCTCTACCGCGCCCTCCACCGTAACGCGATCCACCCTCCCGCCCATCAAACCAGCGCCCGATGCAGACGCCGCCCCATCATGCCTCGAACCACTCGCCCCCGCTGCCGCCGCCGCCGTCAAAAGCGCAACCACCTCCGTCCCTCGTACCGTTCCGTCCGCTGTCTCAAGCACCACGCCGCCCCCGAACTGAGCCCTTCTGTCCGCATCCGCGTACCGGAGGCTCCGGCTCGAGACCCGCATCACCTGCGATCTCTCCCGCCCCCCACCCTTGCCTCCTGCACTCACCAGAACCGTCCGCACCGGCCCACCCCCCGCCTCTCCCACTCGCAACCAGGGTCTTCTCCGTCTGGCTGAACTCGATCACCGGAGCCTCCACCTGCGACGCTCCCTGCCATAGCCGCGCCGCCCCCGCAACCCCGCCGTAAAAGATCGCCTGTCCACCCTCATGCCGGAACTCCGCCCGCTCCGAAAGCACATGCACCGGCTCCAGAGACCCTGCCTGCCGATAGCTCACCCGCACCCCACCGGCCGCAGCGCCATCTCCCGTCTCCTGCTGCATCGTCACCGTCTCTGCCCGCAAGAGGCTGTCGCCCTCTGCCACCTCTGCCTTTCCACTCAACGTCAACACTCGCCCATCACCCTCAAACGCCGCTTGGGCCGCTGACGCGTGAACCGGAGTCGGCTCCCCAGCTTCCCCAGCCCGCCGCGCCCGAACATGCGTCAGGACGACTCCCCCTCGCTGCACCGCCCGTGTAACGCCAACAGCCGAACCGATCCCTCCACCTCCGGTCGACCTCTTCCCCGCTCCTGCATCCGCTGGCGCGAATCCAACCTCGAGCGCCTCCCCCGAACTCGTATCCTCCGCCCCGAGCAGATCGCGCCGATGAAGCATCGTGTGCCCCACACCGCCAACATGACTCACCCGGGACGCCCGCCCGTCCCAGGCCATCTCCGCCGTCAGCGTGTCGCCGCGAAGCTCGGTCGTCGCCTCCGTCGGCCTCGTACCCGTCCCACCCCGGTCGACCAGCAGCATCCGCGCTCCACCCACCGCTCGTCCCCCATGGAGGAACACCTTCTTCCCGTCAACCGTCGCGAAGCTCATATCGATCTCGCCGCCGGAGATCGTTCGCTCACTCCACAACGCCTCAGCCGTCGAACGCTCCTTCGCGTGGACCTCCGCGGCCTCCGTCATCACCGCACTCTCCATCCGACCCGCCCGATCGAAACGCATCACTCCCTGCCCTGCACGCCCCTGCACCTGTCGCAGCGGATCGTCGTCGGCAAACGTCACCCCACCGTAGACCCGCGCTACCTCCGGCCGGCTCTCTGCGTTCACGCTCACATCCGCATCGCGTCCCCGCAGCACCCCACCCCCCTGCTCAATGCTCACACCTTCGCTCCCCCGCAAACGATCCACCGACCCGTCCTCACGCATGTGCGCCACAGCCACCCCCGCCTCCAGCGTTCGTCCCCGCTCGCTCGCCGTCGCACCCTCCCCCACGGCAAGGTAGCGAGCCTGCTCGAGCCTCAACTCCCCCCTGCCCCGATCCATCTCCGCATGGCTCGCCGTCAGCACCACCGGCTGTCCGTTCCGCAAACCCGATACCCGGACCTCCGACTGCAGCACCGTCATCCCCGTGCCCGAGTTGTACTTCGCCCCCTTCGCTCGGCCGTGGAGGCCGTTGTACTCGAACTCGATCTCCTGCTCCGTCGACGCCGCACCCAGGCCCTGCACAAACACGAGATCACTCGTCGTCACATGCACCATCCGCGCATCGCTCACATGCGCCGGTCCACCCCCAGGCGCCTGCCCGCCCACACTACCTGCAGTCTCTTTACCCGGGTCCCGTCCCGCAGCATACGCCGCCCTCCTCTGTGCGTCCGCAGGCGCCGGCGCCTGCAGATCCAGGTGAACCTCCCCCATCGCCCGCACCAGCCCCGCCTTCTGGTCGTACTCAAACTCGTGACCGTAGATGCGGTCCGCCCGATCCCGCTTCTGTCCGTACAGCACGATGCCCACGTCATGCAGCGTCGTCTTGCCATCCTTCCGCTGCACCATCCTCGCCGCATGGATCGTGTACACCGTCCTTCCCTTCAAGGACTGCGAGTACGTAAACCCGTTCGACTCCCGCGTAATATCCGCTCCCAGCCGCCCGGCAGATCCTTCAGAAATCGATGCGCCCGCAGATGCGCATACCCCAGAAACGCCGCGATCACCGCTACGAGCAGACCCGCTCCCACCAGCAGCCAAACCCGCAACCTCGCAATCGACACGCGCATCATTCGCCACCCTCATCTTCTCACCCACACATGGGCCACCCCGCCCGCCCCGCTTCCACCTGGCCCTCTACAGTCCAGGCCCGCACCCTCGCCGGTCGCCCACCTTCAAGCCCCTTCCGACCAGCTAAACTACCCTCATGGCCGATCAGCTCTACCTCAGCCTCTGGTTCCCCAACTTCCGCCTCGAAGGCCTGCCCGCCGCACTCGTCGCCGTCATGCGCCAGTTCGCGCTCATCTCAAGCGCGAGCGGACCCGGCGGACCCGGCAGCTTCAGCGAAGGCAAACGCGTCTCCGCTGCCTCCGCCTACCCCATCGCCTTCTCGGAGGCACCCACCTACCAGCGCCTCTACGTCAACGACGACCGCTCCGAAGACACCTCCGGCTCCATCATCGAAAACGCCGTCGCCGAAGCCACCGAGCAGCTCCACGACGACATGGCCTACGAGTTCGAGATGAAGTGGAACCTCTGGACCCCGGACTCCGGCCCCGGCAGCCCCAACTACGCCCCAGGCTCAGAATCACGCGGACCGCGCCGCAGACCTCGACATCCTCTGGAAACCCACCCCCGCCACAGTAAAGATCATCGGCTTCGGCACCACACTTCGACGACAGCAGCTTCGAGCAGAACGGCCACATCCGCGTCGACTTCGGCCTCGACTACCCCTGGGTCCTCGACGATGACCAGGACGATGAAGACGACGAAGATGATGCCTCCGATCGAGAGACCGACGCAAGCGAGGCCGACGACACCTCCGCCTCCTCCTCGAACATCCTCGCCTTCAACCCCTCCCGCACCCAGTCCAGTGACCAACTCAGCCAGGCCGCCCAGTACATTCAGAAAAACGTCGAAATGCTCCTCGCCTTCACCCTCTCCGTCGAGAAGAACTGCGGCATCTCCTCCCGCCTCCTCTGGACCGAGTCCGGCGAACCCCTCGCCGAAAAGCTCATCGCCCGTCTCCAGCGCCTCAACTAGGAATCGCCTACTTCAGCGGATAGATCCGGATATCCCGAAAGAAGATCTCCGCACCCTCCGACTGAAACAGGATCTTGCCCTCGGTCGGAAACGGGTCCGTGCCCACATTGGCCAGCTTCCCGTTCACGTACTGGTGAATAACCTTGTCGTCGACCACCACCTCCAGCGTGTTCCACTCCCCGCGTGGCCTCTCGAGTTCGCCCGACGTGTTCCGAAAACCAATCACATTCTCCGTCGGTCCCTTCCCTATATGTCCAATGTTCAGCGCCGACCCGGGAGGCCCCGTCACCCGCTTGCCGTCCGCCCCCGTCACCGCCGCTCCGTCCGTCATCCAGAAGTCCCCCGTCTCGCCCTCCTTGATCTGGAACTCGACCGACCTCGGCCACACCTTCTGCTCGCCCTGGATGTTGTACAGAATGCCGCTGTCCCGAGCCTGCCCCTTCCGCTCCCCAAACGTCCCCTCGCCCCACTTGAAATCGGCCCTCAGGTAAAAGCGATGAAAGCTCTGCTTCGTCAGGATGTACCCCATCTCATGCCCCGAAACATGGATCAGGCCGCCCTCGACCTGGAACACGTGCTCCGGATCAGCATTCAAACCGCGACCCCGAATAAAGGTGTCGAACTGCGAAAGGTCTGAACCCCCAAACAGCACAATCTCAGCCCCGTGCGCGGGCACCGCCGATGGAGGCGCAGTCTGTGCCGCAACGCCCAACGAAATACCCGTCGCTGCAACCAGGACCAGAACTCCCCGACATCCCCTTGTGATAAAACTCATGCTCACTCCCCCCCTCACGCGATGCTGTTTCTTGATAGATCGGCACCCAGAAAAGCTTACCCGCCACAAGCGCCCCGAGCCACGAACACCCTCAACCCGCAACCACGATCTCCGAAAAATCCGCCACCCGCGAAAAGTCCCCCAGCACCCGCGCAAGCAGCGCCAGCCGGTTCGCCCGCAGACTCTCCTCCGGCACCATCACCATCACCTCGTCAAAGAACGCATCCACCTGCGGCCGCAGCGTCGCAATCGCCTCCAGCGCCGCCCCGTAGTTCCGCTCCGCACGCAGCCCCTCCACACTCCCCGCCAGGTCGCTCGACCGCTCCGCTAGCGCCGTCTCCGCAGGCTCAAGCAGCAGCGCCTCGTCCACCCGCTCCGGCACAGCGATCCCCTTCTCCCGAGCCTGCGACAGGATGTTCCGCATCCGCTTGAACGCCGCACACACCGCCGCAAAGTCCCCGCCACCCTCGTCCATCAAACCCGCGCCCCGCCCCGCAGGAGCCGCCGCCCGCACCGCCGTCACCGCCTCGGCCCGCGCCACCGCATCGCGAACATCATCGCCACCCGCCGCCAGCACCGCCGCCACCACGTCGTACGCCTCCCCCTTCGCCTCGCGCAGATAAAACTCCAATCGCTCCCGGAAGAAGCCGAGCATCCGCCCCACCAACTCGCCCCGGCCCTCCGCCGCAGCCTCCGCCACATCGCGCAAACCCAGCGGCAGCCCCGCGATCTCCGCCAGCATTCTCACAATCCCATTCGCAGCCCGCCGCAGCGCAAACGGATCCTTCGATCCCGTCGGCTCCATCCCCAGCCCAAACATCCCCGCGATCGTATCCGCCTTGTCCGCAATCGCCAGCAGCGCGCCCTCCGCCGTCCGCGGCACCCGATCCTCCATCCCCGCCGGCCGGTACTGGTCATAGATCGCGCTCGCCGTCTTCTCGCCAAAGCCCTGCGCCCGCGCGTACAAGCCCCCCACAATCCCCTGCAGCTCCGTAAACTCCTTCACCAGCTCCGTCGTCAGGTCCGTCTTCGCCAGTCGCGCCGCCTCGTCGAGCGCCCCCGCATCGACCGCACCGCCCCTGGCCTCCACTCGCTCCACCAGCGCCCGGGCCACAACCCGCACCCGCTCCGACTTCGCCGCATAGCTCCCCAGGTCCTTCTGAAACGTAACCTTCTCGAGCATCCCCACCCGGTCCACCAGCGGCGTCCTCTGGTCGAACTCCCAGAAGAACCGCGCATCATTAAACCGCGCCCGCAGCACCCGCTCATTCCCATGCCGGATCACGCCCTCGCCCGCCGCATCCACCTCCGTATTCAGCACCGTCAGAAAATGCGGCGCCAGCGCTCCCCCGGCCCCCTCCACCGCGAAGTACTTCTGGTGATCCCGCATCACCGTCACCAGCACCTCCTCCGGCAGCTCCAGATACCCTCGCTCAAACCCGCCCAGCACCACCGTCGGCCACTCCGTCAGCTGCGTCACCGTCTCCACCAGCTCGTGGTCCTCACGCCACCGCGTACCCTCCGCACCCCGGCACGCCCGGTCCAGCGCCTTCCGTATCCGGTGCCGCCGCGCCTCCACATCCGCCACCACGTGCGCCCGCTCCAGCGCCCGCTCGTACTCCCGGGCACGCTCCACCACCACCGGCCCATCCCCATGCAGAACCCGGTGCCCATACGTAATATTCCCCGCCGCCTTCCCCGCAAAGCTCATCGGCACCACCATCTCTCCAAGCAGCGCCAACATCCATCGCACCGGCCGCACAAATCGCTCCGGCTTCCCCGGCCGCCAGTACATGTTCTTCGCCCAGTAGATCCCCGCCAGCTCCTTCGGCATCTCCGCCGCAATCACCTCCGCCGCCGTCCGTCCCGCCTTCAACACCGTGGCCCGCAGGTACTCGCCCTTCGCCGTCACCACCGTCTCAAGCGCCCCAACCTCCACACCCGCCTTCTTCGCAAACGCCACCGCCGCCGCCGTAGGAACCCCGTCCTTGTACGCCACCTTCGCACTCGGACCCATCATCTCCTCGGCCACATCCCCCTGCCGCTCCGCCACCCCGCCCACCAGCACCGCCAGCCGCCGCGGCGTCGCAAAGCTCCGCACCTCCGGCTCCGCTCCCGGCCCCGCACTGACGAGCCGCTCGCGCTCCAGCATCCCCACCACACGCCGCCGCAGCTCCGCCTCGGCCCCCGCAATCATCCGCGCCGGAACCTCCTCCAACCCAATCTCAAACAAAAACTCCGCCATCACTCTCCCTGATCTCTCTTGCAAATCTTCACAACTCATTCAACACACCGGTATAGCCACAACACCGGGCACCCCATCCTCTCGCAGTCCTACCGCGAAAGGGTGGGGTCTGGACCACCTCCGACGCCCGCAAAGGCGAAGGAAGTCAAAGCGCCGCTCCCACCGCCTCCGCCCCGACGGAAGCTGCTGCCTGGCCCTGGGCCGCATACATCTTCGCCACCCCCACCACCAGCGTCCGTATCCGCGCCATCACACCCACCCGCTCCGTCACCGAGATCGCCCCACGCGCATCCAGCAGGTTGAACAGGTGCGAGCACTTTAACGCCAGCTCATATGCCCCCAGCACCGGGAACCGCCTCACCGTCAGCGCCGCCGCACTATCAGCCGCCGCCACCCCACCTCTCCGGTTGTCATTCCGCAGCGCAGCGGTGCGATCCGCTTCTTCCCCCAGCAACACCCGGCCCCGCTCCAGCAGCCCGAGACACTCCGCCTCATACAGCCGCAGATGCTCCCAAAGCTTCTCCACATCGGCATAGTCAAACCCATACGCCGAAAACTGCTCCTCCTCCGCCAGCCGCATCTCCCCGTACGTGATCTCTCTGCCCGTATCCGGCTCCCGCGCCCACACAATGTCGTAGATCGAGTCCACATCCTGCAGAAACCCCGCAATCCGCTCAAGACCATACGTAATCTCCCCGCAGATCGGATCGAGGTCCATCCCCCCGCACTGCTGGAAGTACGTGAACTGCGTAATCTCGAGCCCATCCAGCATCACCTGCCAGCCCACGCCCCACGCGCCGCCCACCGGCCACTCCCAGTTGTCCTCCTCGAACTTGATGTCATGCTCCCGAAGATCGATCCCGATCGCCAGGAGGCTCTCGAGATACATCTCCTGGATCCGCTCCGGCGGCGGCTTCAGAATCACCTGCAGCTGCGTATGCCGAAACAGCCGATTCGGGTTCTCCCCATACCGCCCGTCGGCCGGACGCCGCGAAGGCTGCGCGTAAGCGATCCGCACCGGCTTCGGCCCCAGCACCCGCAAAAACGTGTCCGGACTCATCGTCCCCGCACCCACCTCCACGTCATACGGCTGCTGCAGCACACACCCACGCTCCGCCCAGAACCGCTGCAGCCGAAACAGCAGCTCCTGAAACGTCAACGCCCTCTTCACCGATCCATCCATCTCGACATTCTATCGAGTCGCGCAAACCTCCGGACAAACCCCCTCTGAGACTCTCCGATCCCTCGAACCACAGCGGCATCCCAGGCAAAGCTGTCAAGCCCACAAGCCCGCTAATCGATTTGCTTTACAGCGACTTACGTTGGCGCAACAACCAGGGCAGCCCACCTACACTGAAGAGAGTCAATCCCTAATGCCCGAGGAGCGGATCAACATGCCGGAAAGATCCTTCAACCCGCTCCACCAGCCACCCGCAACCCCAAAAGCGATCGCGGATGTCACAGCAACCTGGCAACCGCAACATCGTCAGGACCTTCGAAACTCAACTTTCGCAAGGAAGGGTACCTGCGGTCGGTACCCCCCTGCTAACCCACCTCTTCAGAAGACTTTGCGACTCAGGTACGGGGGGGAGGGTACCTACCTCCAAAGCGCCGCCGCACGTCCGAAGCCGCCGCTGCAGGTGCCTCTCCAGCAGCCCCACCGCAAACCGCTGCAGCCCCAGCGTCCGCAAGCGCGGCCACTCCTCCATCGCCAGCTCACCCACGGCCGACCGAAAGATGCGCCCCACCTCCGCCACCCTCTCCGCACGGAGCGCAACGCTGCCCCCGCGCCGGTCATCCTCGCACGTTACGCCGTCCGCCGTCGGCGACCACCACACCGTCCCCCCCCGCAGATCCAGGCCGCACACCACGCAGTACCCCAGCTCCGGCATCCACCCCATCAGCCGGCTCATCCACAGGCAGAAGTACACCACCGGCAGCGACACCCGCCCCACCTGCACCTCCGGCAGCACCGCCAGCGTCAGCCGGAAGACCGCATCCTCGACCGCCAGATCCGGCAGCGCCTCCTCCAGCACCTCCGCCATCAGCTGCAGCGCCGCCATCCGCTCCCAGTCGATCGCAGCCGACAGCGGCGACCACAGGATCTCAAACGCATCCATCCGCACCAGCTCCTGCTTTGGCCGCTCCGCATACGTCGCGCGCACCACCGTCATCGGCTCAAGCGCACCCCCAAACCGCCTCCGCGACCGCATTGCATGCCGTGCCACCCCCTTCACCCGGCCCTGCTCCCGCGAGAACAGGCTCACCAGGAGGTCCGCCTCAAGAAACGGCCACGTCCGCAGGACGATCGCCTCCCCGACACGCGTAACCACTCGTCCCTCGGGCAAAGACGGCACCCCCTCCCACACACAAACGCGCAGCCCCGAAGAGCTGCGCGCCAACCTGCAAATACCGTACCTCTACCGTCCGAAGTGCGTCGCGTTCTTCTCCTGGAAGCCGGCCCACTTCTCCGGAAGATCGTCACCCGCATAGATCGCCGACACCGGGCACACCGGCACACACGCCCCGCAGTCGATACACTCCACCGGATCGATAAACAGCTGCTCCGCCTCGCCGTACCCCGTCTCATCCTTCTTCGGATGGATACAATCCACCGGGCACGCATCCACACACGCCGAATCCTTCGTTCCAATGCAAGGTTCCGCAATTACATAAGCCATCTTGAATCTCCCCTGTTGGCCAGCTCCGGAGAGCTGGCACACCTTGTCCACGTAAGATGCTCAGTTTAGCAGCAGCCGTCCCGAAACTCCCAATCCGGCCTGTACGCCCGACCGACCAGTTCTTCACCCGGCAAACACCCGAGGTCTCGGACACATCAGCCCTGCCCGACCTTGCGCGGCCCCGCCGTCCGACGAGCCGCAAACTCCGCCGGCGTCGGTATCGGCGACATCTCCCGCCCCGCAAACATCTCGGCAAAGATATGCTCCAGCTCCGGCGCGATCCGTCCATTGCTCGCCAGCGTCTCCCGGCTGTCCAGCGTAAACTCGCCTCCATCGAAGTGGCTCACCTTCCCGCCCGCCTCCCGCACCAGCAGCACACCCGCCGACGTATCCCACGGGTTCAGGTTGAACTCCCAGAAGCCGTCCAGCCGCCCGCACGCCACATACGCCAGGTCAATCGCCGCCGACCCCGCCCGCCGCACCCCATGCGACCGCAGCGTGATCTCCTGGTAAAAGTGCACGTTCGGGCTCTCGTGCCGCTTCCGCGAAGGAAACCCCGTCGACGTCAGCGACTCCTGCAGCGTCGCCGTCTTGCTCACCGAGATCGGCCGACCATTCAGCGTCGCCCCCTTGCCCCTCTCCGCCACAAACATCTCGTCCCGCAGCGGGTCATAGATCACCCCCGTCACCATCTCCCCATCCGCCCCCGCCGCCAGCCCCGCCGGCCGATGCTCGCACCCCAGCACCACGCAGAACACCGGAAACCGGTGCGCAAAGTTCGTCGTCCCGTCCAGCGGATCCACATACCACCGGAACTCCGCGTCCAGCCCGTCCCGCGTCCCCTCCTCCCCATAGATCCCGTGCGTCGGAAACGCCGCCTGCAACCGCTCCCGGATCAGCGCCTCGCTCGCCCGATCCGCCTCCGTCACCAGGTCCACATCGCCCTTGTACTCGGTCTCCACGCCCCGCTCGTAGAACCCGCGCAACAACGCCCCTGCCTCACGCGCAATCGCCGAAGCCTCCACCACAAACTCCATCTCCGCCACAAACCCTCCCAGACCCCGTCCACCTTCTACGCCCGAGGCATTACCGCGCCTCGGCGTAATACCCACTACGGTACCGCAGCCCGTACTTCGCCGCGAGTTGCGCGTCCTTCATCCTCACCACGATCTTCCGAAACGACGCGTCCAGCCCCCGCTGCGGCGCATAGTAGCCCAGCACGTACTGCGTCCGCAGGTCGTCCGAAACATGGGCAAACGCCGCCTCAAGATCCCGCGGATCCTCGACGTAGTAGTACTTCCCCCCCGTGTCATCGGCCATCTGGATCAGCGCATGCTCCCCACCGGTATTGCGCCCCGCATCCGCCGCGATCGGCACGATGATGATCGAGTAGATCATCGCCCCAGCCCTTTGCGCCTGCTCGAGCGCCTGCGCGTAACGTGACGTGTGCTTCGAGTCGCCACCATCCGTAATCAGCATCAGCACCCGCCGCCGTCCCGCATCGCTCCGCGTCTCGCTCAGCCTCTGCGATCCCAGGTACACCGCGTCATACAGCGAAGTCTCGTCACCTCGCTGCAGCTCACCCAGCCCGTCCTCGATTCGCCTCTTCTCATTCGTAAACGGCACAATCTCCCGAACCGTGTCCGAAAAGTCCATCAGGTCCAACTCATCCTGGTCCCGCAGCAGCGCCCGCACAAAAGCCTTCGCCGCGTTTCTTTCCAGCCGCTGGTTGCTCAACACCGTCCCGCTCGTATCGATCGCCATCACGATCGACAACGGCGTACTCGACTCCCTCTCAAACACCGCGATCTTCTGCGGCTTCCCGTCCTCAAGGATCTCCAAGTCCTCCCGCCCCAGCCCCGCCACCGGAGCCCCCTTCGCATCCGCCACATTCAGCGCTACGCTCACCAGCCGAGACTCCACCCGGATCACCGGCGTCTGCTCATCACCCGCAACCTGCGGCTTCGGCGTCCTTCGCTCCACCGGCGCCTGCAGCAACAGACTTCCCACCAATGCGGCCGAAGCCCATCTCACCGGATACCGCCCCCTGCCGCCGTCTCGCCCGGCACAATCGCTTCCGGGAACGGCTCCCCATCCGCCCACACCGCGCCGTCCTCAAACTGCTCCTTCTTCCAGATCGGCACCGTCTTCTTCAGCGTGTCGATCAACCATCGGCAAGCATCAAACGCCGCTCCCCGATGAGCCGAAGCGACTACCACCAGCACACTCGTCTCCCCCACCACTAGGCGGCCCAGACGGTGTACCAGCGCCACATCCCGCACCCCAAACCGCGATACCGTCTCCGCGGCCAAGCCCTTCATCTGGTCCAGCGCCATCTCCTCGTAAGCCTCGTAGTCCAGGTGCAACGTCCTTCGTCCGCGCGTATTGTCGCGAACGATCCCGTCAAAGACACACACCGCCCCGTCCGCTCCCGCCTTGACTCTCTCCATCAACGCCCGGGCGTCGATGCGCTCCCTTGTGATCGAAATCTGCATCCGTCCATTAGACGTGATCTGGACGGAAGCGTATTGCAACGAGACGTGACTCAGACACCCTTCGAAGTGCAAGCCCTAAACGAGCCGAGCATTATGCAATGGAGCCGAACTCAGTACCCAGGCAACCGAGCCGGAGGCCCGGGGCCGCCGATCCCGGAACCGAGCCTCACTGCGAGCCGCCACTCACCGGAGGCAGAAGCGCGACCTCGTCACCCTCCCGAAGAGACGTCTCAGCCCCCGCATACTCGCGATTCACGGCGACTGCCAGCGACCCTACCAGGCCATCGTCCACCAGGCACTCACGCGCCCAGCTCAGCACCTCCGCGACCCTCGCTCCAGCCGGCAGCTCCAAAGCATGCTCCGACCCACCAAACCGATCCTTCAACACGCCAAACATCAAAACCCTGAGCCGCATCCCCCGAGCATACCGAAGACGCGGACGTGCGGCGCGCAGCTTCCCGAGGCCCTTTCCACCAAAAAAATGGCGGCCGAGAGATCTCAGCCGCCATCCTTCTTCATCCCTCAGCAGACTTACACCGAAGCGCTCAGCACCTCCTCGCGAACCACCTCGTCCTGCACCGCCTCGCGCACCGTCTTCGGCAGCGCCACCGCCAGCACATCCTCAATCCGCGTCGCGTAGTGGATCGTCACGCCCTCCACCTGCTCCGTCGTCAGGTCCTCTTCCACCTTCGCCTGCACTCCGCCGGCAGAATCACGTCACGCACGCCAGACCCGCTTCGCCGCCAGGAACTTCTCCTTGATCCCGCCTACCGGCAGCACATTGCCGCTCAGCGTGATCTCGCCCGTCATCGCCAGCAGCGGCCGCATCGGCGTGTCCGTCAGCAGACTCACCAGCGCCGTCGCCATCGTCACGCCGGCACTCGGCCCGTCCTTCGGGATCGCTCCCGCCGGCACGTGGATGTGGATGTCCGTGTCCTTCGAACACGTCCTCATCCAGGCCCAGCGTGACCGCATTCGACCGCACCCACGTCAGCGCCGCCTGCATCGACTCCTTCATCACGTCGCCAATCTGCCCGGTCATGGTGAAGCCGCCCTTGCCCTTCATCCGGTTCGCCTCGATGAACAGCACATCGCCGCCCGCCGGTGTCCACGCCAGGCCGACCGCCACGCCCGAGCGCTTCGTCCGCTCCGCAATCTCCGTATCCACGCGAACCTTGATGCCGCCCAGGAACTCGTGAACGATCTCCGGCGTAATCACCAGCTTCTCCGTCCTGCCCTCGGCGATCCGCCGCGCCAGCTTCCGGCACACCGTCCCGATCAGCTGCTCCAGCTTTCGAACTCCGGCCTCCCGCGTGTAGTGCCGCGCAATCAGGCCAACGCTCTCCGTCGGAAACTCGATCAGCTCCGGCTCGAATACCGTTCTCCTTGATCTGCCGCGGAATCAGGTAGCGCTCCGCAATGTTGACCTTCTCCTCCTCGGTGTACCCGGTCAGCTCGATGATCTCCATCCGGTCCAGCAGCGGCGCCGGAATCGTGTCCAGCTGGTTCGCCGTGCAGATAAACAGCACCTTGCTCAAGTCGAACGGCTGATCCAGGTAGTTGTCGCGAAACGTATTGTTCTGCTCCGGATCAAGCGTCTCCAGCAGCGCACTCGCAGGATCGCCCGCGGAAGTCACGCCCCAGCTTGTCGATCTCGTCCAGCATGAACACCGGGTCCTTCACCTCAACCCGCTTCAGGTGCTGAATGATCTGCCCCGGCAGCGCGCCGATGTACGTCCGCCGATGCCCGCGAATCTCCGCCTCGTCATGCATGCCGCCCAGCGAGATCCGCGAAAACTTGCGATCCAGCGCCCGCGCGATCGATCGTCCAAGCGACGTCTTGCCCACGCCCGGAGGCCCGACAAAGCACAGGATCGGCCCCTTCATATCCGGCTTCAACCGCCGCACACTCAGGTAGTCCAGAATGCGATCCTTCACCTTCTGCAGACCGTAGTGATCCTCATCCAGGATCTCCTTCGCCTTCAGGATGTCGACCTCGCCCGCCGAGGTCTTCGCCCACGGCAGCACCGCCAGCCACTCCACGTAGTTCCGCGTCAGCGAGTAGTCCGCCGCCATCGCATTCATCCGGCTCAGGCGCCCCAGCTCCTTCAGCGCATCCTTCTTCACCTCCTCCGGCATGCCCGCGTTCTCGATCTTCTCGCTTCAGCTCCGCAATGTCCTTCTGCGTATCGTCCTGGTCGCCCAGCTCCTTCTGGATCGCCTTCATCTGCTCGCGCAGGTAGTAATCCCGCTGCGACTGCTGCACCGAATCCTGCACCTCGGTCTGGATCTTGTTGCGCAGCTGCTGAACCTCCAGCTCCTTCGCCAGGTGCTTGTTGATCCGCTCCAGGCGCCGGCGAGACGTCCGGCGTCTCCAGCAGCTCCTGCTTATCGCTCGTCGTCAGAAACGGCAGGCTCGACGCAATAAAGTCCGCCAAGCCGCCCTGGCTCCTCGATGTTGATCGCAATCGTCTGCAGATCGTCCGAAAGCGTCGGCGACGCCGCCACCACCTGCTGGAACTGGCTCACCACGTTGCGCTGCAGCGCCTCGAGCTCCGGCGTCTTCTCCGGCTCGGTCTCCTCGATCACCTCGTACTCGGCCGTCATAAACGGCGTCAGCTGCGTAAACTCGCCCAGCCGCACACGCTCATTGCCCTCCGTAAACACGAACAGGCTCTGGTTCGGCATCTTGACTACCTTGTGAACAGTCGCCCGCGTCCCCACCGCGTGCAGATCCGCCGCCTGCGGCGCATCCTGCCGCGCATCCCGCTGCGCCACCACCAGGATCGTCTTCTCCTCGCCCAGCGACTGGATCAGCTGGATCGAGCTCTCCCGGCCCACCGTCAGCGGCAGCACCGCATGCGGAAACAGCACCGTATCCCGAACCGGCAGAACCGGCACCGCCTGCCCCTTGTTCCCGTTCGCCTCCGTACCGCCCGGCCCTACCTTCGCCCCGGCTCCGCTCGGCCTAATCACGCTTACAAAATCATTTGGCATTGAGTGTCCTTCTATCAGATTACCTATTCTAAGATGCAGCAACTTCCAATCGGTCGCAAAACCCGCCGCAAGCTCACTCCCGGAACGCCTCCCCATGCCTTCAAGTTTCGCCAGCTCCATCAACTCCCACAAACCTTGCGGCCCTGTACCGTCCCAACTCCTTCACCATCCCGCACCGGCCTCGAAGTGCCTCGAGCGCACCATCAGCCACCCCCCCAGCCCCGATTCGCAGGTCCACATAAAAGACGTACTCCCACGGCCTCCCCGGAACCGGCCGCGACTCGATCTTCGTCAGGTCCGCCCCCACTCCGCCAGCACCGTCAATGCCCCGACCAGCGTTCCCGGCCGATGCTCCACCGCAAACGCCAGGCTCATCTTGTCCGCATCCCCCTGCCCTGCACCTACGGGCCCGCTCCTCCCGAACCACCAGGTGGAAACGCGTGTAGTTCTCCGCGTGGTCCTCTACCCC
This sequence comes from uncultured Acidobacteriaceae bacterium, assembly GCA_963752655.1. Classification (GTDB taxonomy): domain Bacteria; phylum Acidobacteriota; class Terriglobia; order Terriglobales; family Acidobacteriaceae; genus Edaphobacter. Next base: position 192,035 of record CAVVZK010000005.1, on the reverse strand, counting down.
TGCACCAGCACCTCCGCTCCATACACCTCGGCCGCCAGCACCGGCGCAATCGCAGCCACGTCCCGCAGACCTCCCGCATCGATGTGCTTCACGCTTCCCGCCGTGTCGTAGAAAGGCATCGCCAGCACCTCCGGATGCTCCGCTCAGCCACCGCCTGCACTGCGACAGCGCCACCGGATGCGAAATCACCGTCCGCACTTCCTCCAGCGCGAACCCCCGCGCAGCGCAATCACGTTGTGCCGAATGCGCATCAGGCTCTCCCGCACCATCCGGACCGGCTCCGTCAGCAGCAGGTCGTAGTGCTCCGCCACCGATCCGTGGAGGCTGTTCTCGATCGGCAGCACCGCGCCGTCTACCTCGCCCGCGACCACCTTCCGCAGCACCTCGGCGGAGACCGAACACGCCACCACATCCACTCGCTCTGCCCCGCCGGCGAGCATCTCCAGCGCCGCCATATGGCTGTTCGAGCCCATCTCGCCCTGTATCGCAATCCTCATCGCAACTTCCTGCGTACCCTCATCTAATCTGCTTCGGGGACAACCTCGTCTCAGCACACCGGCAACCTACCTTCAGGTAAGGCTGCGTGGGCCCGGAATCCACGCTCGTCAGGCTGCCCTCAAAGAGCCGGGCGTACAGGAGAAAGACAAATGCTCTGGACCATCACAATCGTCCTCTTCATCCTCTGGATCGTAGGCCTCGTCAGCAGCTACACCCTCGGCGGCTGGATCCACATCCTCCTCGTCCTCGCGATCATTGTACTGATCTTCAACCTTCTCTCGGGCCGTCGCGCACTCTAACCTTTGATCGCCCGAGAGCCCTTCCGACTGTCAGCTACCGCAAAGTCGTACTAAAGAACGGAGAACACTCATGAACAACGACACAATCGCAGGAAAATTCGACCAGGTTGCAGGAAAAATAAAGAAACCGTCGGCGAAGCCGTCGGCAACGATCGTCTCGCAAACTCCGGAGCAGCGGATCAGGTGAAGGGACACGCCAAGGAAACCTGGGGAAACGTCAAAGACACCGCATCGGACGTCGGCGGCACCCACACCTCCGCCACCTCCAACGTCATGCATGACGACACCACCACCGCCGGCCACGACGTCGAGAACCGGCGTCGCCTCCGCCGCCGAGAAGGTCAAGGACAGCATCAGCAACGCGCTCGACAACCTGAAGGATGATTCAAGCGATACGCTTCCACCGAAGTCTCTCGCACGAAAGGCCCGCCCACCACGGCGGGCCTTTTGCGTTCTATCGCCGCAACAATACGTCCGCCGCCACAAACGCAAAGAAGATCACCGAGATCACCCCGTTCAACGTGAAAAAGGCCGCGTTCATCCGCCTCAGATCCTCGGGCGATACGATCGCGTGCTCATAAAGCAGCAGCGCCGCCACGATAACGATCCCGGCCCACGCCACCGCTCCCAGCCCAAACAGCACCGTCAGCCACACCAGCATGCAGATCATCGCCAGCATGCATCCCGCGCGCCAGCCAGAAGGCGCGCCCGAGCCCGAACGCCTGCGGCACGCTGCGCAGCCCCACCCGCCGATCGTGCTCAAAGTCCTGGCACGCATACAGCATTCAAACCCGCCCACCCACAGCAGCACCGCCCCGGTCAGCACCACGATCCGCGCGTCCAGCGATCCCGCGCACCGCAATCCATGCCGCCGACGGCGCAATCCCAAGCGCCAGCCCAAGCACCAGGTGCGACCACCGCGTCACCCGCTTCATGTAGCTGTACGCCAGCACCACGCGCAGCGCCACCGGCGCCAGCAGCAGCGTCAGCCGGTTCAACATCGCCGCCCCACCCACAAACACCAGCGCCGACACCACCACAAAGCCCGCCGACAAACCCCGGCTCAGCGCCCCCGCCGGAAGCGCCCGCATCGCCGTCCGCGGATTCGCCGCATCCAGCTCCGCATCCAGCCAGCCGGTTGAACGCCATCGCCGCCGACCGCGCCGCCACCATGCACACCACGATCCAGACCAGCACGCGCCACGCCGGCCACCCACCCGCCGCCAGCACCGCCCCGGTCAGCGCAAACGGCAGCGCAAAGATCGAGTGCTCCCACTTGATCATCTCCAGCGTCGTCGCCGTGCTCTTCCACAGAACCCGCCATCTCTCCATCCTAAAAGAACGGGGCCGCACAGGCTCAACACCTGTGCAGCCCCTCATCAACCACGCCCGATTTACTCGATCGCGCTGCGATCCCGCAACCTGCAGATTGTTCGTCACCTTGAACACGCCCGGAACGCCGTTCGCCCGGATGTTCGCAACGTCCTTGTCCGCCTGGCTGTCCACCACGCCCGACAGCGTCACGTTCCCGTTCACCACCGTGATCCGGATCGGCTTCGCAGGGTCGATCGCATACTTGTTCAGCTGCGGCGCCCCATAGATCGCCCGCGCCGTCGCCAGCCGGATCCGGTCGTCCATCGGCGAGGTCGGCGCCACCTCGATGTTGTCGACCACGTCCTTCACGCCCGGGTAGTTCGCCACCAGGCTAAGCGCCGAGTCCTTGTCGGTCGGCCCATAGGCCACGCCGCCCAGCGTCACCACGCCGTTCTGCACGCCGATCGTCAGCGCGTTGAAGGCCGTCGTCCCATAGCCCACGCGGTCATACGCCAGCTTCTCCGCCAGCTTGTTGCGCAGCGTCGCATCATCGACCGTCGGCCCCGCCACCTCGATCATGTTCTCGACACCCTTCACGTTCTTGCGATGGTGGGCCTTCTGATCCGCGTCCTCCTTGTCGCTGTACACCTCGACCGTCCCGGTCAACGTCACCACGCCGTCGGTGACCGCTGCCTTCACATCCTTGAACCTCTTGTTGTCGAGCGACTTCTGCACATCCGCCAGGATCTGGGCGTCGTTCTGCCCCGATCCTCCGGCCTGCGCCAGCGCCGCGCTCAACGGAAGCACGCCGAGGCTCAGCGCCAGACCAGCGGCCAACATCAACTTTGCAAACATCCGATTCATGACAATTCCTCTCCACGGTGCGTATCGCCGCAGTTCCCGCCATCCTGACGAGGCCTGACGGAACCGCAGCCTCTGCACCTACACCTGTTCAAACCCGGAAACCGTGAAAAAGCTTCGTCCGCATCCGAGCGCCTTACCGGTACCGCTTGCGCAGCTTGTACACGATGCTGAACACGCCCGTCTCATCCCGCGTCGCCACAATCGACTGCGTCTCGTTCAGCGCATACTGCACCTGGATCAGCTGCTGCGCCGACGAGTTCACATTGGTCGCAAACGTCACCGCCAGCTGCCGCGAAAGCTGCTGCTGCACCGTGATCCGCGCCGTCGAGTTCCCCAGCGTCCCGACAAACGACGGGTCGATCTTCACGCTGCCCGCCGCCGAACAGCTTCGACACCCGGTTGCTCACCGTCGCATTCAGCGCCCCGCCCAGCAGCGCGCTGGTCGTCGGATCCGTTCCCGCCTGCACCTGCTGCTCCTGGTAGAGCTGCGCCTCCTCCTGCGTCCGGCCCAGCGCCAGCAGGTTGAAGATGTCCGCCTCGCTCAGCGGCGGCTCCGACCGGTACGTCGGCTTCAGGCTCGTCGCCGTCCCATGCAGCCCCACCGTGATGTCATAGTTCTCCACCCGCGCCGTCGCATCGAGGTCGATGATCGGATCGATCCGCACCGGGTTCGTGAAGTAAATATCGCCGCGCTGCAGCTGGTACTTCGTCCCCGCAAACGTCGCGCTGCCATCCGTGATCTGGATCCGCCCCAGCATCGCTCGGCTCCGCCACCGTCCCGCGCACCGTCAGGTCCACCGTTCCCGCAAGCTTCGCGTAGGAGTTCTGGAAGTCCAGCTGCGGCGAGCTCGTCACCTGCACATCCAGCCGAATCTTGTTCGGCGGCGAGTTCGGATCCGGCGGCGCACTCACCCCGCCCGATCCCGCAAACGCCGCAAAGTCCACATCCGGCCCGATCCCAAATCGCGTCAGCAGCACGTTCCCACTCAGCAGCGCATTCTGGGCGTGCCCTGCAGCAGGAACTTCGCATTCGCCGTTCCGCTCAGCCCGTTGTACCGCACCCGCACCGCGTCGCCAGTCGCCGTCAGGTCTCGCAAACACCCCGTTGTTATACGTCAGGTAACCCGCCGATCGTCAGCTTGCCGCCGCCCGTCGTCGCCGTCAGCGTCCTGCACGATCAGCCGGTCCTCGTTGAAGACCAGCGTCCCGTTCAGATTGCTCAACCCGTTCGGAATCCCGTCCATCGCCAGGTTCACCTTCTCGAACTTCACCTTGCCCGTCAGCGCCGGGTTCTTCAGCTTCCCGCCCGCCGCCACCTGGAACGCCACCTTGCCGCTCGAGATCACATCCTGGTCAAACGTGTGCGATCAGCGCCAAGACTCACACTTCCCGTCGCCATGCACATCGATCGCGCCGCCCTTCGGGTCGCGTCACGCCCAGCACCTGCGCCGTTCCGCTCGCCCGCAGGTCCGTATCCTGGCCCGTGATATGCACCGGCTCCAGCGTCGCCAGGCCATTCTTCAGACTCACCCGCAGCGGCTCCGTCCGCCTTCAGCTCGAACCCCTGCGTCGTCACATCGAAGGGCTCGAACTCCGCCGTCCCGTTCAGCGCCATCGGCGTCTTCAGCGGTCCGTTCACCGTCACCACACCGTTGATCGTCGACGTGCATCTTCGGAGAGGTCGGCGCAAAGATCGCCATCGGCTTCCCGATATCCAGCCCCGTCAGCGTCAGCTTCGCCTGCGTCTCGTAGTTGCCCATCAGCGACGTCTGCCCCGTGCCTGCAATCGTCGCGCCCACCAGCGTCGAGTTGCAGCGTGTAGTACACCAGCGTCCCTTCGCTATGCGCGTCCGCCGAGATCTGCCCCAGCGGCTGGCCGTTCATCGACCAGCTTCGCCAGCTTCAGCCTCGCCTTCAAGCCCGGCTCCGTCAACGTCCCATTCGCATCCGCCTTCAGGCTCAGACGTCCATCCGATCGGCAGCTTCTGCGTTCTGCACCGTATCGAACTTCGACAGCAGCAGATCGTTGCCCTCCACATGCGCATGCAGACGCTCCGTCGCCATGTCATACCCGCCGTTGCCGGCAATCTTCATCCCGTGCAGCTTCACCGCAAACTGGCTCGCCTCGATATCCTTGCCCTTCACCGTCGCGGTCGCGGTCACCGACTCGATACGGCTCTCCATACGCCACGCCGTTCACCAGCGAGATCTGCCCGCCGCCGCTCAGGTCTTCAGACGTTCCCGCCAGCGTGCCCGTTCAACGAGATCGTCCCCGTCACCGGATACTTGTCCTGCTGCCCCGCAATCTCCAGCACATCCGACCAGCTGCGCGTCGCCAGCTGCACCTTCGCATCCACCGTCGTCCCGTCATCCCACACATACGTCGCCACGCCCCGCCGCGAAACCTGCTTCCGCGGCTTGACCGCACCCGCCACATTCAGCACCGCCGTCCCCCGCTTGATCGTCGAGCTCGCCACCGCCAGCCCCGTCCTCGGCGAGTACTCCGCATCCGCCACCACCGAGTCGATCTGCACATCCGCCTGCGTCCCCAGCTTCACCGCCAGATCCGTCGCGCTCAGGTGCCCCTTCACGTCCAGGTTCTCGATCGCACCCCTTCGCCGTTCCATTGAAGCCCACCGACCCATGCAGCACCACCGGGATCGCCGCCGATCCCTTCTTCCCGTTCGCCTGAGACCCCCAGCGTCTGCAGCAGCTGGTCGTACTCCCCCAGGTCGCGCACCGACAGATCCACCTTCAGCGCCGTCAGCGGATCGCCCTGTTCACCCCCAGCACGCCGCTCGCGTCCAGCGTCGACTGCGGCGTCTGCGCCACCAGCTTCTCGATATTCACCACCTCGCGTCTGCCCGTCGGTAGTGCGCCAGCACCTGCCCGCGTCACCGGAATACTCGACAGCGCGCCCTTCGTCGCAACGCCCGTCGGCGCGAATCGTCAGGTCCGCATCCACCTTCACCGTGTCCGCGATCTCCGTCGCCGGTCCGCCCCACTCCGCCTTCACCGGCCCGCTCACCGATCGTGTCGAACCCCAGATCGCCGTAGTGCTTCGGCGCCGCAATCGTCCATCATCGTCCGCAACGGAATCCGGTCCACCGTCACGTTCAGATACGCATGCGCCGCTGCACCGGCGTGATCGTCAGCGACGTCACCGGCGCCGCCGCCCTGACGCCCTTGGCCGTCGTTGTTCGCCGTCTTCGCCGCAGCCACCGTCGTCGGCGAGGTCGCAGGCGTCGATCGCCGGCACCTCACCCAGCCAGTTCGAGATCCGCAGCTCGCCCTTCGCGCTCCCGCCACCCGGCAGATAGCCCGTCAGCGCCGTGAACAGCAGCTCCGTCGGCGTGACGTGCAGCTGCGCCCCGCCGTTGATGTCGTGCAGCCGCACATACTGGTCGCGGTAACCCGGCATCGTGCAGCTTCACATCGCCCACCAGCAGATAGCCCGCCGTGCAGTCCGGATCCGGCGGCAGCGCCTTCGTGCTCGGCTTCGCCGCATCCGTTCGGCTGTCGTCGTCTGCCAGAACTGCGGCTGCTTCTGCGCCACCGCCGGAGCCGTCGTAGCAGTTGTGCCCCTCCACCTTCAGCTCGAGCGATCCCCGCGTTCAGACCCATCCACCCCGCCCAGCACCGCAATCTGCTTCAGCTCCAGCGAGCCCGTCAACGCTCGCCTGCCACTCCGGCTTCGCAAAGTGCTTCGATCGCCGCCGTCGCCTGCAGATCTCGGAGCCGCTCCCGGTGTGGAGATCGAACTTCGTCAGCTCCGCCATGTCCCGGCCCAGCTCCGCCTCCACGATGCAGCTTCGACTGCGCCTCCGGCTCCTTCGCCATCTTCGTCCGCAGATCGTTCAGGTCGATCGTCGCGCCATACCGGTCGCGTCGATGCGATGTAATGCACCTCCGCCTTCAGATCCTGCGCCGCCAGATCGAACGGAATCGCGCGGTCGTTCACCAGCGCCAGCCCGTTCGCCAGCTCGACCTCCTTCGCCTTCAGATCCAGCAGCGTATCCTGCAGCGGCTCGTGCTCGTGCTCGGATGCTTCGGCACCGGCTGGTTCGTCTTCCCATCCTTGTCGATGATCAGGTGCACCTGCGGCTGCTCCACCCGCAGGTAGTTCAGCCCGATATGCGACTGCGCTCCCGCGCCCGCCGTGTGCGAAAGAAGCTGTATGATCTTCACCCGGACGAAGATCTTGTCCGCCGAAAGATACGGCGCCTCGCCCGGACCTTCCAGCCCATGGATCACCAGCCCGTCCGCCTCGATCGCCAGGTGCCACAGGTTCGAAGCTGATCCTGCCCAGCTCGACCCTTCCGCCCGTCGCATCCTCCAGCACGGTCACGACCTCCTTGCCCACCCGGCGCTGAAAGTCCGGCGTCGTCGAGTACCACGCCAAGCCCCGCCAGCAGCAGGACAGCCACCAGCAGCACCAGCGATCCCACCACCCACGCCGCCGCCCGTGCCAGCTTGCCCGTGCACACGACCGCTGCCCGGCGCTGTCTCGTTCGCCTTTCATCGCTTCAGTCGCTCACGCGCGACACCTCATCCCGGCCTCATCATCCGCACCGTTCCCTGCGCCCGCAGCGACTTCAGCCAGTCCTCCAGCAGGTTGCCTCACCTGCTGCTGCAGCAGCACCTCCTGGATCCGGTCCGAGATCGCCTCCAGCTTCGGCGGCGTTCACCTTTCTGCTTCGCATACTCCGGCAGCAGCGTCTTGTCGTAGTACGTCTTGATCTCCGCCGGCGAAATCCGGATCCCCATCCGAAACCGCTGTCTCGATAAACCTCAGCACCTCCATCCGCTGCCTCCAGCGCTCCCGCAACTCGTCCACCGTGAAGCCCTGGCTCGCCAGGAACTTCTGCCATCCCGCCTCGGTCTCGCAGTGGTACTGCCTTGCACGCCGGGATATCCTTCCGCAGCTGCAGTCAGCTGCGTCGTCGACCTCCTTGTCCGTCACCGGCGCCTGCGGCTGCACTTCAGCCTGCTGCAGAATCAGCGTCCCGTCGATCAGCCGCTCGATCGCCCTCGTCCGCGAAAACGTCCCGTCCGGGTCCGTGCAGCGGCTGAAACGCCGCAAACCGCCGCTCCTCATCCACATCGCTCTCAAGCACCAGGTCGCCGTTGACCACCGCAACCACCTGGTCCAGCACCGCTCCCTGCGCCCGGCTGTGCCAGCGCAGCCGGCCGCAGTCCCCGCTGCCGCACTCGCCGCTCCAGCCGCCGGCGCGGTGCCTGCCCATGCAGAGCCGCCTGCGCCCAGCATCAGCGGCAACGCGCACAGCAGAGCCCTGCCGCGCAATCGCATCGTCCTCGACATGCGTCGCCTGCATCGCTCATCTAGAAGCTCTGTCCAATGCTGAAGAAGAAGTTGAAGTGGCTCGCCTGCCCCACATACGGCAGGCTGTTGTTGAAGTCGTAAGATCACCGGATAGATCGGCGGATTCAGGTTGTAACTGAAGTCGACACGGATCGGCCCGACCGGCGTCTTGTACCGCGCACCCAGCCCGACCGCATGCGAGAAGTAGTTGAAGTTGCACGTCCCGATCGCTACCGTCGACACATCCTTGCACGTCTCCTAGTCCGGCTGGTGGAACCGGCCAATAGCTCGGAAACATATCCGCCAGATGCTGAAACACATTGCCCATGTCGTGGAACACCACGAAGTTCACGCTGTCTGCCCACCACCGGCAGCATCGGCGGCCGGCAGCCGCAGCTCCAGCGTGTTGACAAACACCGCCGTACCGCCCACCGGGAAGCCCGTCTGCAGATCGCGCGGCCCCGCCCCGTTGATCGGAAAGCCGCGATGCGACGTCGCGCCGCCCGCATACAACCGCTCCGGCAGCGGCACCGCGTTGCAGCTCGCATTCGTCGTCAGCAGACGTCCCGAAGCAGGACGACTTCGGATCCGCGCTCACAGTTCGGGTTCGCCCCGAAGTCCGTCTCAAACCCGATCCGCGTATTCCGCGCAAACATATACTTCGGTTCGTCTTGCCGAACGAGTAGTACGTCGAGTTCGTCACATCCACCCTGTTGAAGTCCGTCTGCGAGCCGAACTTCGACGACGCCAGGAACTCCTGCACCGACGTATACCAGCCCTTCGTCGCATCCAGCGGGCTCGGCGTCCGCGTGTCGTGGAACCACGTCATCCCCGGCCCGCCCACGCGCACCGGCTGGACAGCAGCGGAATCAGGTTCGCCGAAACCTGCAGGCTGTTCGGATCGACCGCCACCCGCCGGTACTGGAAGTCATAGATAAACGTGTCCGTGCGCTTGACCTTCTGCGTCACCCGGAAGTCGCCCTGCAGCGTCGACGCCGCGAACGTCGCTGATGTTCTGCACGTTCGTGTACCCGCCCGAGACCTGCGCGCGCAGATTCGGGCTCCCCAGCAGGTGCGGATTCTGAAAGCTCAGCGTCGCCACCTTCTCCAGCAATCCATACGTCGTATGCAGCGTCAGCGACTCCTGCGTCCCCGAAAGTTGATCCGCGACACATCCAGCGACACCCGCGGACTCACGCCCGTCTTGCCGTTCTGCGCATAGTTCGCCGTCAGCGGAAGCCCCAGCTGGATCTTCGACGCGTCCGAGATCTGCCCCGGCTCGGCGTTCCCGTCTGCGCCTCGAAGCCGAACCCGTACGTCACATCCCATCGCTTCGCCTCGGTCACCTGCACCAGCACATTCTTCTGCGGCGCGTCGCCCGTCGGGTTCTGCACCGCCGCAACCACCTCGTTGAACAGCGCCAGGTTGTACAGATTGCGCTGCGTCTCCAGCAGCGCGCTCTGGTCCAGCGGATCGCCCGGATGCACCAGCATCTGGCTCGTCCACCAGCTTCGGCTTCGTCTGCGTCAATTCCCGAGAGCAGCACCTTGTCGATAAACACCTGCTGCCCTTCGGTCACGTTCAGCGTCACATCCGTCCGTGTCGGATCCGCCTCCTCGACCTTCTGCTGATCTCCACCTTCGCCTGGTCGAAGCCATGGCTCACGTAGTAGCCCAGCACCGCATCGCGATCGCCCGAAAGCGTGATCAGCGAGAACGGCTGCCCCGCCTGCGCGTTCAGCAAGCCCTGCAGCTCCTCTCTCGCGCTCGCGTCCACGCCCGCCAGCTCACCGCCCAAACTTCTGCTGCGGTCCCTCCGTCGATCGTGTACGTCACGTGGATCTGCGCCAGCTTCAGCGTCTTGCCCGTTCGGTTCGTCGTCCGTGTCCTTCACCGTCGGCGTCACCTTCACCTCGCTGAATCCGTTCGCCCGGTAGAGCGCCTCGATCGAGCTCTCATCGCCGTCACCAGCGCCTGGCTGTACCGCCCGCTGCGCAGGTACGCGTCCGCCTTCTGCACCCGCATCCGCTCTCGCAGCAGTGTCGTCGTCGAAGTACTTGTTGCCCTTGAACGTCGACCGTCAGCACCTTGTGCTTCACGCTCTTGTCGACCGTGTACACCACCCGCTCCGCCGGCGTGTCCTCCCCGATCACCTTCACCTCGACCGTCGCGTCGAAGTATCCCTGCTGCTGCAGGAAATCCTTGATGTTGTGCGTGCCCTCGTTCAGCAGATCGTTGTCGACCGTGCCCTCTTCAAAGATCGGCACCAGCAGCTTCAGCCGGCTCTTCGACACCTTGGCGCCCTCGATCAGCACCTTCACCACCGGCCCCTGGTTCGCCTGGAAGTCATAGTCCAGCTGCTTCGTCGGCGGCTCGTACGTCTGCTTCTCGCAGCGTGACCGTGCTTCCAGCCGATCCTTCTTCTGGTACACCGCCCGCAGCTTGTCAGCGCATTGCTGGTCGTGTCCCGCGTCACCTTGCTGCGCCGCTTCAGCTTCCCCTTCTTGCGGAACTCCTTCTCCGTCAGACCCGGGTCCTGGCCCGTCACGCGTCACATCGCCCACCCGCGCCTGCGGCCCAGTGCCACCGTGTACGTCACATTCACCGACTGCTGGTCGCTCGTGCTTCGTCGTCTTCACCGTGACCGTCGGCTCATAGTAGCCGTTCTGCTCCAGCGTCTGCTTGATCGCCTCCTGCCCCGCCGGAACCGCCGCCTCGGTAAACGCCGTCCCCGGCTCCAGCTTGGTCGCATACTCCAGCAGCGACGTCAGCCGCTCGCTCCTCACCCCCTCGATCGTCACCCGGCCAACGTAGTACCGCGGCACCCCCGCAAAGATCAGCGTCACGCTGTCCCCGTGCCGCACCCCGCGCACCGACATGTCGCGGTACCGCCCGCTCGCAAACAGCCGCCGCGTGCTCTCCCGCACCTTCTCCGGATCGAGCGGCTCCCCAGCCTTCTGCGCCAGCTGCTTGGGCAGCGTCTCCGTCGCCCCAAACGTCACGCCTTCAAACTCGATCTCGTCGACCGTGCAGCCCCTTCATCTGCCCAGATCGACGTGCTCAGGCCCGTCTGACTCAGACCCTTCAGGTCGTCCATCGGCTCACGCGGCGCACGAGCACTGCCGGAGATCTCCGTCGTCGATGCCTGCGGAACCGCGCCCGGCGTCGCGCGGCGTCGCTCACCCCCTGCCCCGCGGCCGCTCCGTTCGTCCCCTGCGAGCGGCGCCGGAATACTCTGCGCGCCGCCTATCGACACAGGCCCGCCAGCACAAATCCACTCAGCCCCGGCCAGCCGCATCGCTGCTCCCAATACCCACTCCTGAACCCTCTGTCCCTGGCCCGCTCAACTCCAGACCCTGCCTCTGCTCGTCCCATCCATTGCAGGAACCCTCATCTCGGTTCCCGCACGGAGCCGATCTGTCTCTGCAACTCGCGTCTCGCCATCGCGAACGGGCTAGTTCTAACTTCACACTCATCCGCAGGTTATCTACGATGCCGCGCTCCCCGCCGCCGTCACTTCCTCCGCACGCGGATCACTCTTCCTATACTGCGGGACTTCATATGACGTCATGGCCAACTCCACTTCGTCTGCCCACCTGCTCCACCCACGCGGAGCCACATCTCCACGGCCCCCAGCCAGCGCCATCGACCCCAACGACCGCTACTCCCGCCAGATCCTCTTCCCCGGCATCGGCCCCGCGGGCCAGCAACTCCTCGCCAGCGCCCACGTCGCCATCATCGGCGTCGGCGCCACCGGAGCCGCCACCGCCTCGCTCCTCGCCCGCGCCGGCGTCGGCACCCTCACCCTCATCGACCGCGACTTCGTCGAACCCTCCAACCTCCAGCGCCAGGTCCTCTTCGACGAGGCCGACGCCCTCGCCTCCCTCCCCAAGGCCGAGGCCGCCCGCCGCAAGATCGCACTCTTCAACTCCGACGTTCACGTCCACCCCCACATCGCCGACCTCGTCCCCGCCAACATCCACGCCCTCCTCGCCCGCGCCGACCTCCTCCTCGACGCAACCGACAACTTCGAAACCCGCTACCTCCTCAACGACTTCGCCGTCCAGCAGTCCAGTCCCCTGGATCTACGCCGCCGCCGTCGGCGCCTACGCCGCCACCATGAACATCCTTCCCGCCTCCCACCACCGGCAGCGCCCCCAACCTCGATCCCTCCCCTACGCCGCACTCCCGCCGCCACCTCGGCCCATGGCAGCCCACCGCCTGCCTCGCCTGCCTCTTCCCCAAGCCCCCCATCCGGCCCCGTCGAAACCTGCGACACCGCCGGCATCCTCTCCACCGCCGTCAACCTCGCCGCCTCCATCCAGGTCACCGAGCCCTCAAGCTCCTCACCGGCCAGCCCCACCTCCTCCGCCGCACCCTCCTCTCCTTCGACCTCTGGAACCTCACCGCGAGCTCTGGCCTCGATCGCAGCGAAATCTCCACCTCCACACCCGACCCCGCCTGCCCCGTCTGCGGCCGAGCGAACCTTCACCCACCTCGCCGGCGAGGGCCGCCCGCACATCACCCTCTGCGGCCGCAACTCCGTCCAGATCCACGAGCACCACCGCCCCATCGACCTCGCCGCCCTGCGCGACCGCCTCGCGCACCACGCCGACATCGCAGGACCTCCGCTCCAACGACCTCCTCCTTCGCTTCCGCCGCGGCCCCCACACCCTCACCCTCTTCACCGACGGCCGCGCCCTCATCCAGGGCACCACCGACATCACCGTCGCCCGCTCCCTCTACGCCCGCTTCATCGGCTCGTGATCAACAAAATATTTACCGTCACCCAACATGCACCCACAGTCCCGGGCGCGTCGTGCACAACCTTTGCCCTTTCCTACATCTTCTCAACTGCTTGAAAGCAGGTTGGTTCCGTTTGCGGTACGCTGGTACAGGCGAAAACAGAACCGGTAAATGGATTGGAACGCACGATTTCCGGAGAGATCGCCAATGTACTTTCAAGGTCTGACTATGAACGCAACAAAACCTGCACCCGCCCTTTTCAAGCGGAATCCTCCCATCGTCGGTGAAGCCGAGGCGATCGAAGCCGCCAAAAACGGCGACGCCGAAGCCTTCTCCAAGCTCTACGCGCTTCACAAACGCCGCGTCTATACCCTCTGCCTGCGCATGCTCGGCAACGTCTCCGAAGCCGAAGACATGACCCAGGAAGCCTTCCTCCACCTCTTTCGCAAGATCGGCAGCTTCCGCGGCGAGTCCGCCTTCTCCACCTGGCTGCATCGCCTCACCGTCAACCTCGTCCTCATGCACCTGCGCAAAAAAGGCCTGCAGCTCGTCTCGCTCGAAGAGACCATCAACCCCTCCGAGGAAGACGCTCCGAAGCGCGACTTCGGCTCCCGCGACCCGCAGCTCGCCGGCTCCGTCGACCGCGTCGCCCTCGAGCGCGCCGTCGGCTCCCTGCCTCCCGGCTACCGCATGGTCTTCGTCCTCCACGACGTCGAAGGCTTCGAGCACAACGAGATCGCCACCATGCTCGAGTGCTCCACCGGCAACAGCAAATCCCAGCTGCACAAGGCACGCCTCAAACTCCGTGAACTTCTGCGGCAATCCGGACATATCGCTCAGGGCGTGCCCACCAAGGAGCTCGTGCAATGAGCAGCCAGCACGCCTCGAAAACATGACCCCCGCAGACTTCGAAGCTCGGCTGCCCGGAGCTCTTCACAAGAGGCGGCCGCGTCTCCGACGACCCCGATCTTCAGGCCATTTCTTGATCAGAATCCCACCTGCGCCGCCCTCGTCCGCGACCTCGAGTACATCGCCGAGTTTGCCGAAGAGCTCCTCAAAGCAGGCCGAAGTGAGCCCGACCGACGCGTCTGGGACAAGATCGAGAGCAAGCTAGGGAAGCCTCCCGCAGCCGAAGAACCCGAATAAGCACCCGAGCCCCACAACGACGCACCGCACCTGGGAAGGCCCGCCCCGTACCCGGCGGCGGGCTACCTCAGCTTCCAGGCAAAACTCGCGGCCCAGCCCGAAAGTCGTTTGCAAACCTGGCGCCTCCCATGTACTCTCACCCACAGGATGACCTCGTCTCTCCAGACCGCACGATTGACCCTGAGCTATTGGTGGCAACCAGCGGCTGAGGCGGGTCTGCGTATCTCCGGGTAACACTCTCGAGAATCCAACCTTCCAAAAGCCGCGACCCCCCAAAGGTCGCGGCTTTCTTTTGCGAACGACCATACCCGAACCAGCACCGGAGACCAGGATGACCGCACTTTCACTTCAAGCCAGCGACGCCACCCAGCAGCCCTTGACCGCACCAGGCCTCCCCTCCGGCCTCCTCCGCATCGTGCTCACCGGCTTCATGGGCGCAGGCAAATCCACCGTCGGCCCCTTCTCGCCGCCCAACTCGGCTGGACCTTCCTCGACCTCGACGCCCACCTCGAAGCCCGCACCGGCGCCTCCGTCCCCGACCTCTTCGAGCAGCACGGCGAGCCTCACTTCCGCCGCCTCGAGTCCTCCGCCCTCGCCAGCGCCCTCCGGGAGACCAACGTCGTCCTCGCCCTCGGCGGCGGCGCACCCGAGACCCTCACCAACCGCCTCCTCCTCGAGCAGACCCCCGGCACCCTCACCATCTTCCTCGACGCCCCCTTCCGCACCCTCTTCGACCGCTGCATGCTCCAGGCACTCAATCCCGGCGCAGCTCCTGCCACCCGCGACGCCAACCGCCCCAACCTCCGAGATCCCCAGGCCGCTCAAAGCCGCTTCAACGCCCGCCACCCCCTCTACCGCCGCCTCGCCCGCCTCACCGTCGATACCTCCCTCCTCACGCCCGAACAGGCCGCTCCCGCCGTCCTCCAGGCCATCCAGACTCTCGGGAAAGTGAGCTAGTTCCGAAACTCGCCCCAACCATCCTCGAATGTCGGCATCCAACCGTGAAACACCCGCCACGTCCAGAGGAGCACCACCTGCCAGCCGATCAGCCACTTCTTGTTGAAGATACCCAGCGCAGCCGCAACGTCACCCGCGGCCACATCGTCTTCTTCTTTGCCATGGTCCTCGTCCTCTACCTCGCCTGGCACCTCCTCAAAGAGCTGGAAATCCTCTACGTCAGCGCCCTCTTCGCCGTCGTGCTCATGCCCATCGTCACCCGCATCCAGGGAATCCGCTTTCGAGGCCATACCCTCTCCCGCGCCGTATCGATCGTCCTTCTCCTGTTCGCCGTCGTCGCCTCCCTCGTCCTCTTCTTCTCCATCGCCTTTCCGCCCGTCGTTCGCGACCTCCGCCAGTTCATCGCGGACGCCCCGGCACGCGTCCCCGTGCTCGTCGCAAAGCTCAAACGCCTGCCCTTCGCCGATAAGATCGGCATCTCATCCGCCGCCGGCAAGGCGCAATCCGCCCTCGCCGCCACCGCCGACTACCTCTTCACCTCGCTCCCCAACTGGCTCAGCCACCTCTTCGACATCCTCACCGCCCTGTTCCTCATCATCTACTTCATGCTCGAAGGCGACGAGGCCTACCGCTTCTTCCTCTCCACCTTCCCCGAACCCTCCCGCATCCGCCTCCACGCCACCCTCCAGCGCGCCGACACCAAGATGAGCAAGTGGCTCCTCGGCCAGGGTCTCCTCATGCTCATCCTCGGCATCTGCAGCACCGTCGTCTTCGCCATCCTCCACGTCCGCTACGCCATCCTGCTCGGCGTCCTCATGGGCCTCCTCAACATCATCCCCATCGCCGGCGGTGTCATCACCATCATCCTCGCCGCCGGCCGTCGCCGCCCTCGACTCCTGGGCCAAGATGTCCGGCGTCCTGATCTTCTACGCCATCTACATCAACATCGAAAACGCCATCCTCACCCCCCGCATCATGAAGTCCTCGGTCGACCTCATGGGCCTCACCGTCCTCGTCGCCCTCCTCGTCGGCACCGCCCTGGGCGGCATCGTCGGAGCCCTCGTCGCCGTCCCCACCGCCGCCCTCATCTCCGTTCTTCTTGAGGAGTACGCCGTCCAGAAGACCGCCTGACCCGAGGACCACTCCCCCTCTCCTCCCGATAGCACCGCGACAATCCTCCCCTCGCGGTGCTATCGTTCCGCCGGCTGCCCAGCAAGCGATTCTCCCCACTCCAAAATCAATCGCCCGCAGCCCACAAAGAGAGAGGATTTCCCCATGGCCACCCTTGCCGTCGACCCCCGCCTAGGCGCCCACGCCGCAGACTTCATCGCCAGCTCCCACCGCATGCTCATCGACGGCAGGTTCGTCTCCGCCTCCTCCGGCAAGACCTTCGCCGTCGTCAACCCCGCAACCGGCGAAGAGATCTGCCAGGTTCCCGAGGCCGATCACGTCGACGTCGACATCGCCGTCCGCGCCGCCCGCCGCGCCTTCGACTCCGGCCCCTGGCCCGCCCTGAGCCCCTCCGCCCGCGGCCAGCTCCTCTGGAGGCTCGCCGACCTCATCGAGCAACATACCGACGAGTTCGCCGAGCTCGAAGCCCTCGACAACGGCAAGCCCGTCTCCGTCGCCCGCGTCGCCGACGTCCCCCTCGCCGTCGACCTCTTCCGCTACATGGCCGGCTGGACCACCAAGACCCTCGGCTCCACCATCCCCCTCTCCGCCGGCAACGACTTCCTCTCCTACACCACCCGCGAGCCCGTCGGCGTCGTCGCCCAGATCATCCCCTGGAACTTCCCCCTCCTCATGGCCGCCTGGAAGCTCGGCCCCGCCCTCGCCACCGGCTGCACCGTCGTCATGAAGCTCGCCGAGCAGACCCCCATGAGCGGCCTCCGCCTCGCCCAGCTCTTCATGGAAGCCGGCTTCCCCCCGGCGTCGTCAACATCCTCACCGGCTTCGGCGAGCCCTGCGGCGCACCCCTCGCCGCCCACGACCTCGTCGACAAGGTCGCCTTCACCGGCTCGACCGAGGTCGGCAAGCTCATCGCTCAAAGCCGCCACCGGCAATCTCAAAAAGGTCTCGCTCGAGCTCGGCGGCAAGTCCCCCGCCATCGTCTTCCCCGACGCCGACATGGACGCCGCCATCGCCGGCACCGCCTCCGCCATCTTCTTCAACCAGGGCCAGGCCTGCTGCGCCGGCTCCCGCCTCTTCGCCCACGAGAGCGTCTTCGACCAGGTCATCTCCGGCGTCAGCGACATCGCCAGAAAGATCAAAATCGGCCACGGCCTCGACCCCGCCACCGAGATGGGTCCACTCGTCTCGCAGGAGCAGTTCGACAAGGTCACCGGCTACATCGCCTCCGGCCAGACCGAGGGCGCAACCCTCGGCACCGGCGGCCAGCGCCACTCCGACCGCGGATACTTCGTCCAGCCCACCGTCCTCCACGGCGTCCGCCCCGGCATGAAGGTCGTCGACGAAGAGATCTTCGGACCCGTCCTCGTCGCCCAGAAGTTCTCGACCGACGCCGACCTCGACCGCCTCGCCGCCCAGGCCAACGACACCGTCTTCGGCCTCGCCGCCAGCGTCTGGACCCGCGACCTCTCAACCGCCCACAAGATGGCACGCCGCATCCGCGCCGGAACCGTCTGGGTCAACTGCCACAACGTCTTCGACGCCGCACTCCCCTTCGGCGGCTACAAACAGTCCGGCTGGGGCCGCGAGATGGGCGCCGAAGTCCTCAACAACTACACCGAAGTCAAAGCCGTCACCATCAAGCTCTAACCCCGCCGCCAAGGCGGGTGCCCCACCTTGGCCGAAACCGGGAGCCCCATCCTTTCGCAGCTTCACCGCGATAGGGTGGGGTCCAAAGCCACCGAACCCAGGCCCCTCCCGTAGCGAGTCGAAGGTCCTGCATCTCGATCCACAACCTCTCGCAGGCCAACTCGTCACCGCACGCCAAAAGATTCTGTCATCCTGAGCGAGCGCGCAGCGAGTCGAAGGACCTGCGTCTCTACCCATAACCTGTCAGTCGGCTCGCACAACAACGGCAAACTCTCTTCCGCTCACCACTCATTTATCCTCAAAGACCTATGCCCAAGCTCTCCATCCGTGACCTCGACCTCGCCCACAAGCGCGTCCTCATCCGCGTCGACTTCAACGTCCCCCTCTCCCCGGACGGCCGCGAGATCCTCGACGACACCCGCATCCGCGAGACCATCCCCACCATCGAGTACGCCCTCCGCCACAAGGCCAAGGTCATCCTCTGCTCCCACCTCGGCCGCCCCAAGGGCAAGCCCGTCGCGACCATGAGCCTCCGCCCCGTCGTCGACCGCCTCCGCGAGCTCCTCGACCACCTCCTCGGCCCCAGCGAAAACGTCGCCTTCTCCCCCGACTGCGTCGGCGAAATCGCCACCGAGCTCGCCACCCAGCTCGAGTCCGGCCAGACCCTGCTCCTCGAAAACCTCCGCTTCCACGCCGAAGAAGAGGCAAACGACCCCGAGTTCGCGAAAGCTCTCGCCAGCCTCTGCGACCTCTACGTCAACGACGCCTTCGGCAGCGCCCACCGCGCCCACGCCTCCACCGAGGGCATCACCCACCACGTCAAGCAGTCCGCCGCCGGCCTCCTCATGGAAAAGGAGCTCACCTACCTCGGCAAGGCCGTCACCGACCCCATCAAGCCCTTCGTCGCCATCATCGGCGGCGCCAAGGTCTCCGACAAGATCGAGGTCATCGACCATCTGCTCGACAAGGCCGACACCGTCATCATCGGCGGCGGCATGGCCTACACCTTCCTCAACGCACAGGGCCAGACCACCGGCAAGTCCCTCGTCGAGACCGACAAGATCGACGTCGCCCGCGCCGCCCTCAAAAAGGCCGAAGAGAAAGGCGTCTCTTTCCTCCTCCCCATCGACCACATCCTCGCCGACAAGTTCGCCGCCGACGCCAAACCCGAGACCTTCTCCGGCACCGGCCCCTTCCCTGCCGATAAGATGGCCCTCGACATCGGCCCCGAATCCATCAAGCTCTTTTCGGAAGCCATCGCCGACGCCAACACCGTCGTCTGGAACGGCCCCATGGGCGTCTTCGAGTTCCCCGCCTTCGCCCGCGGCACCAACGCCATCGCCGAAGCCGTCGCCGCCAACGACCACGCCACCACCATCGTCGGCGGCGGAGACTCCGTCTCCGCCATCCACAAGTCCGGCGTCGCCGACCGCATCACCCACATCTCCACCGGCGGCGGAGCCTCCCTCGAGTTCCTCGAAGGCAAAACCCTCCCCGGCGTAGCCGCCCTCACCGAACAAATAGACCTAGAGCCTCCGTAACAGCACCCGAGATCATCCTCCTGACTTCCACCGATTCTCTCTGTCAGTTGCGGTCGCGTGCTGCTTCTTCGTCTGAGGTAACGGAGATCGTGCGCCGAGCAGAAGGAGGTATTCGAGCTCCGAAGATGTCAGCCTTGCGCTCTCCTGCAGCTCTCCACCGAACTCCAGATTCCCATCCCTCCCGCAGCCCTCTGCGATCCGCGTCGGCAACATTGGTCGCAGCGCGTGCGAAGCTGGTGCGTCAAACCGAAGTCTCTCGCTGACTTCGGCAAGCTCCCGTGTAGCTCCGATACACCTCAAGCACCAGCACTGTGAGCCTTCTTCCAAACCTCCAAGCTCCCGAAAGTCCTTCAACCTTCACTCACTGACTCACTTGCTCATGACTCGCTGCTGATCCAACTCAACAGCACTCTATCACTCATCTACCGAACTTCACGCAAGACCACCAAAGTGGAATACTGAACTCAACATGCGCCAGCACCTGTTCGCCGCCAACTGGAAGATGTACAAGACCCCCGAAGAGTCCACCACCTTCATCGACACCATCAAACCGCTGCTCCCGCCCGACACCCGCGCCGAAGTCGCCGTCTTCCCCTCCACCACCTCGCTTCCCGCCACCGTCGCAGCCGCAAAAGGCACGCAACATCGCCGTCGGCGCGCAGAACATGCACTGGCTCGATGCCGGCGCCTACACCGGCGAAACCTCGCCCACCATGCTCCTCGCCCTCGGCGTCACCCACGTCCTCATCGGCCACTCCGAGCGCCGCCAGTACTTCAACGAGACCGACGAGACCGTCAACCTCAAGCTCAAGGCCGCCCTCGCCCACTCGCCTCATCCCCATCGTCTGCGTCGGCGAGCATCTCGCCCAGCGCGAGTCCAGCCAGACCGCCGACGTCCTCGATCGCCAGGTCACCGGCGCCCTCAACGGCATCGACCCCGCCCACGCCACGAGCCATCGTCTTCGCCTACGAGCCCGTCTGGGCCATCGGCACCGGCCGCACCGCCACCCCCGAGATCGCCGAAGACGCCCACAAAATCATCCGCAGCATCATCGCCGACACCCTCGGCAGCGACCTCGCCCAGACCACCCGCATCCTCTACGGCGGCTCCGTCAAACCCGACAACGCCCGAAGTCTCTGCTGCCTCGACGACGTCGACGGTGCCCTCGTCGGCGGCGCCAGCCTCGACCCCGCCTCCTTCGCCGACATCGTCAAAAACGCCGTCGGCAGCCGCTAGGCCGCTACCGCCGATTCGGCCTGGGCTGAGGCCCGCGACGCCGCCCATGATGATGCCGCCGGTGGTGGTGACGCCCACGCGGCGGATTCCTCTGCGCCTCTGCCGGAACGACCGCCGCACCCAACGTGATCACAGCAAGCAACACGCAAAAGCAGGCGACTCAGCCTCTTCTTCATAGCAAGCTCCTCTGTCGCAACATCCACAGACCTCAGAAGTCTACTCGGGAACTGAGCCGGCCGTCCCGCCCCGACCTGAAACCTAGCCGTACTGACGCCCTACCGCACCACCCCGCCTGGTCGATCGGCCAGTACACAAACGCCGCCTTCCCATAGATCAACTCCCGCTCCACCGGCCCGAAGTCCCGGCTGTCGCTCGAGATCGACCGGTGATCCCCCATCACGAAATACTCATGCGCCGGAATCACCTCTTCCGGCTCCGACCGGTCGTCCGTATACCGCGAGGGAACATACCTCTCCGCAACCTGTTCCCCGTTCACATACACCCGCCC
This sequence comes from uncultured Acidobacteriaceae bacterium, assembly GCA_963752655.1. Classification (GTDB taxonomy): domain Bacteria; phylum Acidobacteriota; class Terriglobia; order Terriglobales; family Acidobacteriaceae; genus Edaphobacter. The sequence goes on along the minus strand of CAVVZK010000005.1, from coordinate 170,825 downwards.
ATGGTCGATCCGCAGATCGTCCCCAGGCAGCGCGATCACCCGCTTGATATAGCTCTTCTGGTGGTCATGCGGATACAGAAACACCACCACATCCCCGCGGTGGATCTCGCCCACACGGTACGCCATCTTGTTGATGAACAGCCGGTCCTGGTCCTCCAGCATCGGCAGCATGCTCGTCCCTTCCACCCGCACCGGCTGGTACAGAAACACGATGATGAACGCCGACACGATGATCGACACGGCCGTATCCCGCAGCCACGATCGCACCTCACCCGACGCACCCGGCGTCTTCACGGTGAACGGAGCGACCCGACGCGCCATCGCCCCAGCGAGCTCGACTCTTCCCCGGCCGACTTCGCCTCCACGCTCTCAGCCTCATCCCTCACGTACTCTCCACCTCCATCAGCCACACTCATTGAGACGTTCCTGCCGCGCCATCGTTGCCCGCCTCGCAGCCGCAGCCCCGGCACCAGCCTCGTCCGGATCGATCCCCTCCGGCGACCACGCCGTCACAATCTCCTTCGCCATCCGCGCCACCGTCACCTCACCTTCATTATCCGGCGTCCAGCTCGTGTCCGCATTCCCATACGTAAAGATCGAGATCACGATCGGCCCGCTCTTCGCCGCCACGATCGCCACATCGTTCCGCACCGCATCCAGGCTCCCCGTCTTGTTCGCAATCGCGGACCCCGTCTCCGTCGAGTCCAGCGTCTCCACATACCGCGGAATCGTCGTCCGGTAAAACTGGTTCCGCAGCATCGTCATCGCCACGCCGCAGATCGCCTGGTCCCGAACCCGGTCCGCAGCCGATACCCTGTCGCCCGGCCCCGCCAGCTCGCACCGCCCGATCCGCTCCATCACCCGCCCCATCTCGCGCGCCGTCGTCTTGCCCAGCCCAAACCTCGGCTGATCCGCCGGCATCGGCCCCGTCGGCGGCTTCATGATCCTCTTGTACAGGTGCGTATCCTGCAGCCCCATCCACCCGATCCGCGCATTCACCGCGTCGATCCCCAGCCGGTCGATCACCAGGTTCGTCGCCGTGTTGTCGCTCACGATCACCATCATCGTCAGCACATCCTTCATCGTCAGCGTCACCGGCGTATCCAGAAACATCAGCACGCCCGACCCACTCACCGCGTCGCCGTTCTTCAGCGTCAGCCTCTCCTCCCACCTCGCCTTCCCTGCCCGAACCTCCTCCATCGCCTCGAACAGGATCGCCAGCTTGATCACCGAAGCCGTCTGCACCGGCGTGTCCGCTCCGATCGCGACCGTCCTTCCCGTATTCAACTGCCTCGCAAACACCGCCACCTTGCCGTGATGCCGGCTCGCGATCTCCTCCAGCCGGGACGCAAGCGCCGTGTCCACCGAATTTGCAGTCGGTCCTGCGCATACAGAAGGCCAGAACAGCCGCAGCCAGCGCCGTCGTAAGTAGCGCCCTGACAGCCGCGCGCACAGCGGAACCTGCCGAGCCACATGAGCGGAAGTGCTCGCACCTCAACCGAACCTTCACGCGTCCAGCCGCAGGCCACGAACGCATCTCGCAGGAGCTCTCAAACCACATCCTTTGACTCATCCTGAGCATCTTACCCGTGTTGCCAGAATGGCCCCTTCGGGTCAGTGACATACGGCTGCGCCGCGATGCACACTGGTTCGGAAACATTCTGCGTCGGGAGCACCGTTTACCTGATCGAGGACCGCGTCTCAGGATTGTTGGATTTTCGGCTCAAGCAGGCAGACTCCTGTAAAATCGAGCAGTGTAGAAAGCAATAGGAAGACTATGGCCACCCTTACCATGCTCGAGCAGGTGCCTCCTCAAAAGAACGGCAACCGCAGCCCATCTGACCTCCAGGAGCTCACGACAGAGACAGCAAACGCCGCCTCCGAAGGTCTTGACACAAAGTCCGCTCTCGAGATCGCACGCATCATCAATCAGGAAGACGCCAAGATCGCCGCCGCCGTCAAGAAGGCGCTCCCCGAAATCGCCATCGTCATCGATACCGTCGCACGCTCCCTGCGCGATGGAGGCCGCCTCATCTACGTCGGCGCCGGCTCCTCCGGCCGCATCGCCTCGCTCGACGCCTCCGAGTGCCCCCCAACCTTCTCCACCTCCCCTCGCAGGTCCAATACATCATGGCCGGCGGCCCCAAGGCCCTCGCCTCCGCCTCCGACGTCAACGAAGACTCGCCCGAGCTCGGTCAGCGCGACATCGCCCGCCGCCGTCCCACCCGCAAAGACATCGTCATCGGCGTCTCCGCCTCCGGCCGCACCCCCTACGTCGTCGGTGCCGTCGAGTACGCCCGCGCACGCGGCGCAAAAACCGCCGCCATCACCTGCAACCACAACACCGAGCTCTCCGGCGTCGCCGACACCACCATCGTCGCCGAGGTCGGCCCCGAGGTCATCTCCGGCTCCACCCGCATGAAGGCCTCCAGCGCCCAGAAGATGATCCTCAACATGATCACCACCGGCGCCATGACCCGCCTCGGCTACGTCTACGAGAACCTCATGGTCAACGTGCACATGAAGAACGAAAAGCTCGTCGAACGCGGCATCCGGGTCCTCATGAAGGTCTGCGGCATCGACCGCGACACCGCCATCCGCACCATCAAGTCCGCCGGCAAATCCATCCCCATCGCCGTCGTCATGCTCAAGGCCAACGTCGACAAGATGGAAGCCGTCCGCCGCCTCGCCAAATCCGACGGCAACGTCCGCCTCGCCATCGACGACTCCCGTCTCGAACTCTAAAACCTCGTCTGGAACACAAAACGCGCTATCCGGCATCCGGATGGCGCGTTGCACCGGGTCGCCTCCTGGCCGCACAAGAAAAGCTTCGCCGCCTTGAAAACCGGCACCTGCGACTGCATCTCAACCTAGAGCATCCGTTAGCAACACTCTTCTGGACCGATCCACAGCCACTTCAAGCCCGGGAGACATCCTCGATGAACCGCACGTCCCTCGCCTCAGCTCTGCTCCTGGCGCTTCCCCTCAGCGCAAAACCGCAGTCCCCCCAGGGCACCTGCCCCCCACACCCCTCCCACATCCGCGTCGACAGCGGAGTCTACAGCTCCGGACCAGGCGTTACCTTCCAGCTGCACCACTTCGCCGCCGAGCTGGTTGCCCGCGGAAGCAGGTCCCCCTCCTGCTACGAGAAAATAACCGTCGTCGATCACGCCGACATCTTCGTCAGCAACGAAAGCCTCACAAACGTCTTTGCCGAAAAAATCGCCAGCTCCGACAGCAAGATCAAGGATCTCAAGATCGAGAACGCTGACGCGGGCGCCAAGCTCTCCGGAACCATCAAAAAGCTCATCCCGATCGCCTTCAGCATCGAGGGCCCGGTCACCACCGACGGCACCTCCATCATCCTCGAGGCCAGCAAGATCAAGGCGGAGGGCATCCCCGTCAAGGCACTTCTCGAGATGGTCGGAGAGGACCTTGGCTCAGTTCTCTCCGTCAATGGCGTCAAGGGTGTCTCCGTTGTCGAAAACAGCATCACCTTCTCCCCCGAACAGGTCGCTCACCTCAAGGGTCACCTGGAGTCCGTCCAAACCTCCGCGACCGGCCTCAGCCTGCACTACCGGCGCAAGCAGACACCCCACGCCCAGACCATCGCCCGCGCGGCAAGCCCCAAACTCCCCCATCCCCCACCGTCACCCTCAACCAAGTAACCGCCTGACGAAGGCCGTCTACGCTGCCCGGCAACCAGAGGCGATCTCAGCGGTCTTGACCACCACCCGTCGCCTCCAGCAGCTCTGGCTCTTCCTCCGCCCGCTCCTTCTTCAGGATCACAAACACACTCAGCACCACCAGCGCAGACCCCGCCACCATCCGCCCCGTAATCGCCTCACCCGCCACGAAGTACCCCAGCGCCACCGCCACCACCGGGTTCACATACGCATGACTCGCCACGCGCGTCGCCGGCATCCGCCCCAGCAGCCAGACAAACGCCGTAAACGCCGCCAGCGACCCGAACACGATCAGGTACAGCAGCGCCAGTCCCGCCCTTAGCGACACGTGCGGCCACGGACGCAACTCCCCGAACGCCCCCGACAGCAGCAGCAGACCACCTCCGCCCAGCATCATCGCCGCGCCCGCCGTCAGCGGCTTTGAGCTCGGCAGAGCGAGCGACCGGTTCAGCACCGACCCCAGCGACCACGCCACTCCACCCGCCAGAATCGCCACGCACGGCACCAGCGCCAAATGCTCTTCCCCATGCGGCAGCAGCAGCACACCCACGCCCACAAAACCCAGCAGCGTCGCCAGCAGCATCGGCATCCGGAACCTCTGGCTCCGGAAAACAAACACCTCGAGCACAATCGTGATCACCGGTATCGTCGCGGCCAGCACCGACACCACCCCCGAAGCGACATACTTCTCGGCCCAGAACAACGGCCCATACTCAGCCACAAACATCGCCGCGCCAATCATCCCCAGGTTGCGCCACTCAAGCCGGCTCGGAGCCGCCGTTCCCCGCAGCCGCATAAACCCGTACAGCGCCATCCCGGCAACGGAAAATCGCACCCCGGCCGCAAACAACGGAGGAATCTCCGCGACCGCGATTCGTATGGCGAGAAACGTCGTCCCCCACAGAACGTAGATCGCAAAGAAGGCCAGGATCATTGGCACGTCAAACCGCGCCCGCACCCTGCCCGCCTCCGCATCCCGTCTAACCGTTGTAACGCTCATTGGTGGTTATCACGCTAACCCAGAACGGCTAACCTGTAAACTCGTTTTGACGAGTTACCATGAAGAACGATGACCCTCGGCCCGCAGCGCACCTATGAACTCATCGCCGGGCACCCCGCGCTCGATCTCGTCAATACCCTCGACTGGCGCTTCCGCCCCTCCGGCCCCGAAGACCTCCTCACCAGCTACCAGGACCTCCTGCACTTCGCCACGCAAAGCCGACCTCCTTCCACCTCCGTCCGGCACCGGGCAGCTGCCCCAGACCGTCCCTCCCCGCACCGCAAACCGCATCCTCAAATCCGCCCAGGAGCTCCGCGAGACCCTCGCCAGCATCCTCTACGCCGCGGTCGCCGGCCAGGCCCCCGCCCCTGCCGATCTCGTCTCGCTCGAACGTCACATCCACGCCGCCCGCCTCCATCAGAAGCTCACCTCGAAGCACGCCGGCCTCTCCTGGGAGTGGAGCTGCCCCCTCACCGACCCCGCCCTCCCCCTCTGGCTTCTCGCCCTCAGCGCCTCCGAGCTCATCGCCACCGACGCCCTCCTCCGCCTCCGCGAGTGCGGCAACCTCGAGTGCCGCTGGCTCTTCCTCGACACCAGCAAAAATCACACCCGTCGCTGGTGCGACATGAAGCTCTGCGGAAACCGCATGAAGGCCCGCCGCTTCAAAGCCCAGCAAAAGCCCGCAACCAGCCCCGGGCGAACCCGCACCTTCGAAGACACCCATTTCCACCTCCCGCCTCCGTAAACTGATCTCATGGACAAGTTCGTTGTACGCGGCGGCAATCCCCTTCTCGGCACCATCAAGGTCTCCGGAGCCAAAAATTCCGCTCTCCCCTGCATGGCCGCCGCCATCCTCACCGAGGAAGAGGTCATCCTCGAAAACATCCCCCAGGTCCGCGACATCGAGACCGAACGCAAGCTCCTCGCCTCCATGGGCGCGGAGGTCGAACTCGGCTACGGCCGCGCCCAGCACCGCACCCGCATCAAGTGCGCCGTCCTCTCCGACCCCGTCGCCAAGTACGAGATCGTCAAGACCATGCGCGCGTCCTCGCTCGTCCTCGGCCCCCTCATCGCCCGCACCGGCATCGCCCGCGTCGCCATGCCCGGCGGCTGCGCCATCGGCGGCCGGCCCATCGACCTCCACATCAAGGGGCTCGAAGCCATGGGCGCCACCATCACCCAGGAGCATGGCTACCTCGAAGCCCGCGCCCCCCACAACGGCGAGGCCCCCCTCAAAGGCGCCCACATCGTCTTCGACAAGATCACCGTCACCGGCACCGAAGACCTCCTCATGGCCGCCACCCTCGCCGAAGGCGAAACCGTCTTCGAGAACTGCGCCCGCGAGCCCGAAGTCACCGACCTCGCCGCCCTCCTCATCGCCATGGGCGCAAAGATCGACGGCGCCGGCACCTCCACCATCCGCGTCCAGGGCGTCTCCCGGCTCCACGGCGCACGCCACAAGATCAACCCCGACCGCATCGAAGCCGGCACCTTCCTCGTCGCCGGAGCCATCACCGGCGGCGACCTCAACGTCGACTGCTGCAACCCCGCCCACCTCGGCTCGCTCATCTCCAAGCTCGAGCAGTGCGGCGTCCGCATCGACGTCGGCCAGGATAACGTCCGCGTCCGCTCCGGCGGCACCCTCAAGGCCGTCGACATCTCCACCGAAGAATACCCCGGCTTCCCCACCGACATGCAGGCCCAGTTCATGGCCCTCGCCACCCAGGCCGAAGGCACCTCCATCGTCACCGAAAACATCTTCGAAAACCGCTTCATGCACGTCCAGGAGCTCAACCGCATGGGCGCCAACATCACCGTCAACGGCCGCTCCGCAACCGTCCGCGGACGCTCCGAGCTTCAGTCCGCCGCCGTCATGTGCTCCGACCTTCGCGCCTCCGCCTCCCTCGTCCTCGCCGCCCTGGTCGCCGACGGCGAGACCATCCTCGACCGCGTCTACCACCTCGACCGCGGCTACGAGCGCTTCGAAGAAAAGCTCCGCGGCGTCGGCGCACAGATCCGCCGCATGGGCGACGTCTTCGGCAAAAGGGAGTCCGGCGTCCACAAGGTCGCAAGCTTCTGAAACGTCAACCTGTAACGGCGTCGAAGCTCCGGCAAGGATCAGAACCCTTACAGCCGCTTGAAGTACACCAGTGCGTCCATCACCTCCCCGCCTTCGCTCCCGTAAAACCCCCTCTCGACGGAACGGAACTCATACCCGCGCCTCTCGTAGAAGCGGATCGCGACCTCGTTTCCCGTGTACACATGCAGTCCCATCCCAAGGGCCCCGGCCTCCTTGGCAAGCCCCTCCGCATCATCCATCAACAGCGTGGCAAGCCCACATAGCCTTCGCGCCGGAGCCACATCGAGCGTCACAACATACCCCCGCCGCCCGTTGCCCCTCCCATCACGTGCACGATCACGAACCCCAGTATCTCGGCTGCGTCTGTCTTGGGACACGCGATCAGGCTGATCGCACCCCGCTCTTCGGCGTACTTCCTCATCGACCTCAGGTCGAAGCGAAACGGCCCCGCAAAGCACGTCTCATCGAGTTCATACAAAGCACGGAGATCCTCGGCCCGGTACCGCCGGATCACAATCTCACCGTCAGTGTGCTTAGTGACGACCACCCCCGTCATCCCCGCCAAAGCGCAGCATAAGCGAGTGTCCCTGCCTTCGCTCGCCTCGCCAGCGACTCTAAACAGCGACCGTAAAGCTGTCCTCGCTTCGCGTCACTGCCTTGTACATCGTGTCCCGCTCGAACGGAACACGCCCCGCCTCCGTAATCAGCCGCACCAGGTCTGCCCGTCTCATGCCCTGCGGTGTCGTCGCGCCCGCATCGTGGTAGATCTTCTCCTCGACTACCGTCCCGTCAATATCATCAGCCCCGAAGCGCAACGCGATCTGCGCAATCTTGGGTGTCATCATCTGCCAGTAAGCCTTCACATGCGCGAAGTTATCCAGCATCAGCCGTCCTACCGCAATCTGCTTGATGTCCAGCATCCCCGTTGTCCGCGGAAGGTGCTCAAGAACTGTATGGTCAGGATGAAAGGCCAGCGGGATAAACGTCTGAAACCCACCCGTGTCATCCTGCACCTCGCGCAACTTCAACAGGTGATCGACCCTATCTTCCTCGTTCTCGATATGGCCATAAAGCATCGTCGCGTTCGAGCGCAGGCCCATCCTGTGCGCCGTCCGCGCCGTCTCCAGCCACTCCCCGCCGTCGATCTTGTGATCGCAGATGATGTGCCGTACCCGGTCCGCAAAGATCTCCGCACCGCCGCCCGGCATCGAGTCCACACCCGCGGCCTTCATCTGCCCGAGCGTCTCCGGAATCGACATCTTCCCGCGCTTCGCCAGGAACGCCACCTCCACCATCGTGAACGCCTTCACGTGCACCTTCGGAAACCGCACCTTCAGCCCCCGCACCAGGTCCATGAAGTACTCGAACGGCAGATCCGGATGAAGCCCTCCAACGATATGAAACTCCGTCACCGCCTCGCTGTACCCCGAAGCCGCCGTCTCCCACGCCTCCTCGAGAGCCATCGTGTAGGTTCCCGCATCGCCCTTCTTCCGCCCAAACGCGCACAGCCGGCACGACGCCACACACACATTCGTCGGATTGATGTGCCGATTCACATTGAAGTAAGCCGTATCCCCATGCAGCCGCTCCCGAACCAGGTTCGCCAGCCACCCAACCGCGAGGATGTCGCCGCTCCGATAAAGGTTGACCCCGTCCTCAAAGCCCAACCGTTCCCCAGCCATCACCTTCTCCGCAATGGGCTTCAGACGCGGGTCATCTGTCTGAAATCCATGCCGGGCACGCGAATCCGCTGCGATCGAAATCATGCTTTGATGATACGCCGCGCCCACTTCTTCAACCCGACGCACACCATCACGGCTGTGCCTTGAGTTCCAGCGAATCCACCATCCGGGGCTGCACAACCATCCCATCGAACAGCGTCGCACCCACTAAGTGGTCTCCCATCGGCCGCACAAACCGGAGGTTCCATCCGGTATCCCAGAAGCGCACCCCAAGATCCGGAAGCTGGACCATGTACGCCAAATGAGACGACTTTCCCGCCGCGATATAAATCCGCTTCGTCTCGCGATCGAAAAAGATGTTGCTCGTATCCTGAACGAATAGGTCCTTCACCGTCGTCCAGTTCGCCCCCGCGTCGCGCGAAACCCAAACCCCCTCGCGTCCCCCGATCCAGATACTGCCAGCATCATCCACGGTCATCGCCGTGACCTGGCTCAGCCCCTCCGGAATCGTCCCAGCCGTCCACGTCTTCCCGCCGTCCGTGGATCGCGACAGCGAGTGCAGCGTCGCCGCGGCCGTCATCCCCTTCTCGCTGGACACGAACTGGTAGCTCTGCGCCTCAAGCGTCGGCACCAGCCGCCAGCTCTCGCCCGCCGTCCCGCTGCTCAACAAACCCTGCGCTGTCGCCGCATAGATCGTATCGCCCGAGGTCGCGATAGCAAACGTGCTCCCATCAAATGGAGCCTTTGGATGCGCAGCCACGGCCCGCGCCGCCAGCACCACCTTCCCGGGTTTCTTCGGAACTGCCCTCGCAGAGCCCTTGCCTGGTCTCCCCGCCTTCTTCCCTGCAGGCGAACTCTCCGCCTTCGCCGCAACCTTTGCCTCGGAAGCCTGTGACCCACTCAAGTCCACATCGTCTACACGGATCCATGAAGAATCCTTTAACCGGTAGATCCCATGCCCCGTTCCCGCCAGGATCGTTCCATCCGAGCTCTGCCCCAGGCTATACACATCGCGGCCGTCCAGCCCCGCACTCTGTTGCTCCCAGCTCAGGCTTCCATCCTTGCTCTCAAACACCCCGCCCCAGTTCTTGTCGTTCAACACGCTGATAAATGCCGTCGACGGCGAGCGCGAATCCGCAACGTAACTCGCCACCTGCCGAACCGCAAAACCGATGTTTGAGGCCTGGAAGCTCGTTCCCCCATCCTCACTCGCCAGAACGCCTCCCCTGTCCGTTGCCACGAGGATGTGCTTGGTATCGGAGGGATCGATGAAAACATCGTTCACGATGACCTCAGGGCCCGTCGTACGACCCCACGTCTTTCCCTCGTCCGTCGTACGAAACAGCCCCTCGGTCGTTCCAGCAAAAACCGTCCCGAGATCGCTCGGGCTCTGCATCAAGACCCGCGTTCTCCGTGCGGTTGACGGAATACCCTGCACCTTCTGGAACTTGTCCCCGCCGCTATCGCTCTTGTAAATGCCCGAACAGGCACTCGCATACACGGTCTTCGGATCCTTCGGGTCCACGATGATCGAGAACACATCCGAGTCGTCGATCACCCCTTCCTTGATGTTGTTCCAATGCTCGCCACCATCCGAGGTCTTCCACGGCAGATGCCATGTGCCCGCATAAATGGTCGACGGATCTTTGGGATCGATCGCGACCGATTCAACCTCGTGAATCTCGTGGCTCCCCTCCGGGCTGATCAGCTTCCAGTGGGCGCCCCCGTCACTCGACCGGTAGATGCCCTCAAGGGTCCCCGCCACAAAGATCTTCGAGTCAGACAGGGACTCGGCGAGCGATCGGACAGACTGCCCCTTCAGATCCCCGACCTCGCTCCAACCCTTTCCTTGATCCTTGCTTTCGAAAAGCCCACCACCCGTCTGCCCCAGCACCCACACGCCCACCAGCAGATGCTTAGGATCTCCGCGATCCACCGCAATATGGTCGAGCACCAGGTCGTCTCGCTTCCCCACCCGCGCCAATCGCCTCCAGGAGCTGCCGCCGTCCTGTGAGTCGTAGATCCACCCATTCGCGGTCCCAAGATAGATGTGCTTCGGGTCCTTGGGGTCGACCGCGAACGACCTCGCGTCTCCCCCATAGGGGCCGAATGGAAGCCATTCCACGGCCCTCGCCCGCACCGTTGAACCACCGAGCAGAAGCAGGAGAAGCAATGGAAGAAAGCGAAGCTGGTCGGAACCCGGGGACGTCTTCATGGCGCGGCAGAACTTTCAGTGAAACAAAATACAGCTTGTGGCTGCTCCTACTCCCTAGAACACAAAGGCTGACTGGGTAGAACACCCAGTCAGCCCCGTGCACTTACAGCACTACTCTACGGACTACTTCTTGTGGTGGTGGCGATGACCAGCAGGAAGCGCCTTCCGGGGCTGAACCTTGACTGCAGATTCATCGACCGCCGTTACGCCAGTGCTATCCATCGTTGCACCTGCCGGGATCAGGGTCGTGGTCACCGTCTTGCCGTCCGTCGTTCCGGTGTAAACCGCAACGCGAGAGGCATCGATTCCCTTCTCCTTCACCAGGTAGTCCTTGGTGTTTACAGCACGCTCTGCAGCCAGCTTGCTTCCCATCTTCTCTCCGCCGGCCGCGTTTCCAACGATCGCCAGCTTGGCGTCCGAGGTGCGCTGCAGGTTGAGGGAGATGTCATCCAGGCAAGCCTTCGCTTCGTTGTCGACGCGAGCCGGACGACGCTTGTCGCGCTCGAAGTTGATCGAGCAGAGGTTGCTGGTGGTCGGCTGTGGCGGAGGTGCCGGTGCGTTCACCGTTACGGTCGTCGTGGACGAAGCAGTCTGGCCCTTATCGTCAACAACGTTGCAGGTTACGGTGATCGTTCCCGGCGCAGCTCCCGTCGTGGTCAGCGTCGCGGTAGAGTTGCTTCCGCTCACCGAACCCGAAGTTGCGCTGTAGCTGTAGGTCAGAGGACGGTTCTGCGGGCTCACACCATTTGCTGTGATCGTTGACGAATCGCCAGGATTGACCGTCGACGGGCTCGCCGAGCAGCTGATCGTCGGCGGCTCAAACGCCTTGACCGTGTACGCTGCCGAGCAGTCCGCCATGTCGCCCGGCTTCTTGCCTTCGACAACATGGCCCTTGGCCGTAAACGAGCCAGGCTGCGACGCCTTGGTGTCGATGTTCGCCACGTTCGACGTACCAGAGATCGTGCCGCCATCCGTGGTCCAGGTGTAGGTCGGTGTCCGCTTCGGGTTCAGATTCAGCGCCGTTCCGGTTACCGTGATCGGGTCTCCGGGATACGCCGTGGCCGGTGAGGCAACGCAGCTATACGTGACCGGCGGGGGCGGTACGATGCTGCCGAAATGAGTCACGATACCCGTGCTTAGCTCCGCTCCACCGACATTGGCGCGACCGCCCAGAACACCCGGGGTCGGGATGCCGACATAAGGTCCGTAGTTCGTGTGGAAGTAACGATAGTCGGCTTCAAAGAGGCGCAACGAAAAACGGTGATTCAGAAACGGAAGGTCGTAGTCCATACCACCGCCGACGGCTAGAGTCGGTCCCCACTGGTACGGCTCGTGGTAAAAAGGCGTTCCACTGTTGTTCGGTCCGCCAACGCGAGCTCCACCTGCAAGTCCGTGGGCGAATACCGTGAAGTTGTCCATCGGTGCACGGAAGATCGGACCAGCAGATCCGAAGTACATTCCGTCGTTATTGCCGTCCGGGTGTGCCGTGAACTGAATCTCGGCGCCAACATACTTGTTGAAGTAGTACGCTCCGCTTCCAGCCGCACCATAGTCGACCGACGAGTAGTTCACGCCGGCAGGCTTCAACTGGCCATGGGCGCCAAAGTACGAGTAACCCGTGAACACATCAATACGTGAAGCGTTGGGCCCTGCTGGGGCGGGCGTGCTGGGCGCATTCTGTGCGCCCAGGCTTCCTGCACCAAGGGTGACTGCACATGCAGCCAGTACGTACCGGCCAAGACTAGACAACGGGCGATAAACCATTCGACTCCTCCGCTAAAACATAAGCATTTCTTACTGAGAACTCTGGCACTCTCTTTATTTGTTCTTTGATTCGATAAAGTTTACAGCAGTTGCAGACGAGCTCTAGAAGAAATTGCTCATCTCCAAGGAGAATCTTCATCACCCTGACTCTATCGTCAGTTCGCGCCAATCCGTTAGCTTAAGTGAACCTTACGAGTATACAAATCCCGATTTGGTCCACCTTGGAGCCCCGAACCGCCTCTTCCCTGGACCACATACGTAACACCCAGTGATCCCTGACGGCCGCCCTGAGTACGTCCGCTAGGCCAGATTCAGCGTCTTCCGAATCGTCCCACGCTCCGCCTGGATCTTCTCCTGCAACAGCGTGATCGCATACAGAAGCTGTTCCGGCCGAGGCGGGCATCCGGGCACGTAGATGTCCACCGGAATGATCTGGTTCACCCCCTGCAGCAGGGCGTAGTTTTGAAACACCCCGCCCGACGTCGCGCACGCACCCATCGAGATCACCCACTTCGGCTCCGGCATCTGCTCATACAGCCGCCGGATCACCGGCGCCATCTTCTGCGAAACCCGCCCCGCCACGATCATCAGGTCGCTCTGTCGCGGTGACGGCCGAAACACCTCGGCACCAAACCGGGCAATGTCATACCTCGACCCCCCAAGCGACATCATCTCGATCGCGCAGCACGCCAGGCCAAAGGTCATCGGCCAGACCGAGTTCTTCCGCACCCAGTTCACCGCCGCATCAAGCGACGCCAGAACGATCCCCTCCGGCTGCTCATACCCCCAGCTCACCTCGTTTACCTTGTCGCGATTCTTCCCGAAACTCTCGAGGTTCCCAAAAAGGTAGCGGTCCGCCGCCTCGGTCGGTCGCCCGTTGCTCGTATTCTCGTTTCCACCGGTGCTCATACCTCTACTATAAATCGTCCCCAGCCCCACTCGGCCCAGACCCAGAGCTCAGGGTCGACCGCACGGAAAGCTCTCCGCCTTCACTCCCTCCGCCGGCTGCATACCTCGCTTCAGCTCCAGCTTCACCCGAAACCGTATCCACCCCACCCGGCCCAGCGCGGTCGCCCTCCCACCCTCCGGCTGCTCAATCCTGTGCGCCGCGCTCCCAAAGTGCGACGAAACCAGCCCCGCAGCCCGCGTCTGGTCAGCCGTCCCCGGCGCCAGGCTCGCATCCAGAATCTCAAGAACCCCCTCCGGCTGCGCCGCCACAAGCTCCGCCAGCCTCGCCTCCGCTCCAGCAGCCGGTGCCCCGCTCCCCGTCACCTCCCGGTACACCGCCTCGATCGCCCCAAACGCCCCTGCATCCGCCGCATACCGGAAGCGCCGCGGATTCCAGCCCACCACATCCTGCGCCCGAAAGCTGAAGTCCGTGCTCACCAGCAGCGGCGACACCGACCGGTACGGAGGCGTCGCAATCTCCGCATAGTCCTCCTTTGGCCGCTCCCCGCGTTCCGGAAGCACCCGCACCACCCAGCCCGAGGCAATCGGCTCCAGCCGCAACGCCAGCCCCCCACCAAAACTCCGCGCAAATCCCTGCCCCGCACGTACCTCCCCCTCGATCACGGCTCTCGAGCACCGCGCCGGCGCCGCCGCCCTCCGAGCCGGCACCTCTCCCCCCACCAAAGGACCCAGCCCAGCCAGCAAGCCCACACTCACACTCGCCCAGCGCCACCATCCCTCAACCCGCATTGGCTCCGATCGCCTCCAGCAGCGCCGCCCGCAGACTCGCCTGCTCGCCGCGCTCAAGCTTCGCCCCATCCCTGGTCACGTAAAACACGTCGATCGCCATCTCGCCCTCCGTATCCACCAGCGCCACCTCAATATTGCATCCAGCCGCCGCCAGCGTCAGGCTCAGCGCCCGCAAAAGCCCCGGCGTATCCTCCGCAGAAACCTCGACCAGCGTACTCTGCGACGAAGCCTCCTCGTTGAACGAGATCACCGGCTCCCTCTGCACCTTTGCCGCCGGCCGCCCACCCCGCTTACGCCCACTCAGCAGCTTCTCAAGCGATACCGCGCCCGTCATCACGTCATGCGCACTCGCCACAAAACGCGCATGCTCCGACTCGTTCATCTCGAGCGTCCTGAAGCTGTCGGTAAACCGAAAGCTGTCCACAACCACGCCCTGCCGGTTCGAAAACGCATCCGCCGTCACGATATTCATCCCCCACGCCGCCAGCACCCCGGCCATGTTCGCGAACAGCTGCGGCCGGTCCTTCGTCACCAGCGTCAACTCGCTCACCCCCGGCGAGTAGCGAAACCGCAGCTGCACCGCATCTTCCCCAAACCTCCTCGTCATCAGAAAATGCGTCCGCACCTGCTCCGTCGTTCGCGTCCGCACATACCGCTCCGGAAACCCCTCCAGAAACGCCCCCACCTCCGCCGCCTGCCCCGGCAGCGTCGACGCAACCCGCTCCACCAGCTCCGTCTCCCGCCTCCCCAGCCGCTCCTCATCCACGCTGCGGTCAAGGTAGTTCGACGTCGCCATATACAGCCGCCACAGGTTCTCCGCCTTCCACGGCGTAAGCGCGTCAGGGTGCACCGCGTTCAGATCCGCATACGTAAACAGCGTCAGCATCCGCAGCGCCTCGGGCGTCTGCACCTTGCCCGCAAACGTCCGCACCGTCTCCGCGTCGAAGATGTCTCTCCGCAGCGCCGACGACATCTCCAGGTGGTTCCGGATCAGGTTGAGCACCATCTCCGCCTCGTACGCATCCAGCTCCAGCCGCGCCAGCACACTCTCCGCCATCCGCGCACTCTCAACCGTATGGTCGCCCGAACTCCGTCCCTTTCCCGTGTCGTGGAGCAGCGCCGCCATGTACAGCAGGTCCGCATGCGGCAGGTCGCGCAACACCGGCGCAAACTTCCCCGCCCACTCCCCCATCCGCACCCGCCTGCGCCGTCTGGAGACCATGGAGCGTGTCGATCAGCACAAACGTATGCTCGTCCACCGTGTACCGGTGGTACGCGTCCCGGATCACCAACGCATCGATCCCGTGAAACTCCGGAATCAGCAGATCCAGCAGACCCAGCGCATGCATCGACCGCAGCGCCGTCCCCGCCCTCGGCCCTGTCAGGATCCCGCGCAGACCGTTCCACAGCGCCGGCCCCTCCTCCAGGTTCGCCGACAGCATCGGCAGACCCTGCGACAGCCGAGCCTCCGCCTCGAGCCCAAGCTGCAGCTCCGACCGGGCCATCTCCGCAAACAGCTCCAGCACCACCTGCGGATCCGTCGCCGGATCCACATCCGCACCCGCCGCCCCGTCCAGCACCACCGACGAACCCTCAACCCTGTACCCGGCCCGCGCCGGCACCGCACCCTTCTCCTGCTTCCATCCCGCTCGCAGGCTCTTCAGCCGGCCCGTCGCCTTCAGCCTTCCCTCAGCCTCCGCCGATCTGTTGCATCACGCGCCGTTCCACGCTCCGCGCATGCCGGTAATACACCCGCATCCAGTACGCCGCATCCACCGTGCGCCCGCCCTTGCCAGGCCTCGGCAGTCCCACGGGGATCTCCGCCGCACCGTCCTGCGCCTGCCAGTCCAGCGTATTGTCGTCGCGCTCATGCCGGTAGTGCAGAAAGCTTCGCACCATCGTCAGAAACTCCGCCGCCTCCTCGAACTCACTGCTCTCGGCCGAAACCGCCGCCGCGCTGCTCTCCCCTCCACCCGCCACCGTCTTCTTGCCCGCGCGCTCCTTCACCTCGCGCAGCGTCCTCAGCCACCCGCACACATGCACATCCCGCAGTCCACCGGGACAGTCCTTTACATTCGGCTCCAGGTGAAACAACGTCCCCCCGTACCTCGCATGGCGCACCCGCGTCATCTCCACCAGCCGCGCCGTGATCGCCTTGTGCTCCTTCGCCAGCAGTCTCGGCAGCACCTCCTCGCTCAGCCGCCGATAGCAGCTCCGCATCCCCCGTCACCATCCGCTGATCCATCAACGCCAGCGTGAACTCCGCATTCTCCGGGTCAAACTGCTCGCAATCCGAGATCCTCCGCGTCGTCGGCGAAACCCGCAGCCCGCAATCCCACATCTCCTGGCTCAGCCGCCGGATCGCCTCCTTCGTCCCCTTGTCCAACACCTTCGCACCCTGCAGAAACATCAGGTCGATGTCCGAATGCGGAAACAGCTGCCTCCGTCCGTACCCACCCACGGCCAGCAGCACCGTTCCCCGGCGCAGCACGTCATCCCCCGCCGTCACCTCCGCCCACATCGACCTCAGAAGCTCATCCACCGCCTCCGACCGCTCCCCAACCATCGCCGCCGTCGGTCCCTGGAGATCAAACGCATACCACAGCGCAAGCATCCTCTGCTGGTACTGCCCGCATGCGTCCGCTTCGCCGCTCTTGCTCATCCGAACCCACCGTCCACAGGCCTGCCCCTTACAACGCGATCTCTCCACGCTCATCGTTCCGGATGCGAATCGCCTCGTCGATCTTCGACACAAAGATCTTCCCGTCGCCGATCTTGCCCGTACGTGCCGCCGTCGTAATCGCCAGGATCACCCTCTCCACCATCTCGTCCGCGACCACCAGCTCCAGCTTCACCTTCGGCAGGAGGTCAACCGAATACTCGCGCCCCCGGTAAAACTCCGTGTGCCCCTTCTGCCGTCCATGTCCCCGCGCCTCGATGATCGTCATCCCCTCAACGCCAATCTCGACCAACGCATCCTTAACCGCATCCAGCTTCGACGGCTGGATCATCGCCTCGATCTTCTGCATACCTTGTCAGTCCTCCCCTGCTGCATGTCCTGGAACGTGAAACGGGCGCCACACCACCGGGTGCTCCATCTCGACCCCTGCCCCCAACCCCCAAACACCCCGCATCGCGAGGAGATCGGGCGCGACTCCAAACCTCAGTGCGCCCAATCGTATCCCTCTTCCCCATGCTGCGTCAGATCCAGGCCCTCGCGCTCATCATCCTCGCTCACCCGCAGACCGATCAGCTTGTCGACCGCGAACAAAATCACCAGCGTGCCCACAATCGAAAGTCCCCACGCCAGCGCCACGCCCACAAGCTGGTTCAAAATCTGCCCATGATTCCCCTCGAGGAACCCCGTCGCCTTTCCCGCACCAAAGATCGGGTTGATCGCGCTATTCGCAAACATCCCCGTCAGGATCGCCCCCAGCGTCCCGCCCGCGCCATGCACACCAAACGCGTCCAGCGAGTCGTCATACCCAAACGCCGCCTTCACCTTCACCACCATGAAGTAACAAAACACGCCCGCAATCAGCCCGATCCAGAGCGCCGATATCGGCGTCACAAACCCCGCCGCCGGCGTAATCGCCACCAGCCCCGCAACGCACCCCGAGATCGCCCCCAGCGCCGAAACCTTGCCCTGCCGGAACCACTCCGCTCCGCCCCATCCAATCGCCGCCGCGGCCGCCCCGAAGTGCGTCGCCACAAACGCCGAAGTCGCCAGCGAACCTGACCCCAACGCCGATCCGGCGTTGAACCCGAACCAGCCCACCCACAACAGGCACGCCCCGATAAAGCTCAGCACCACCGAGTGCGGCGGCATCGGAACCTTCGGATACCCAACCCGTTTGCCCAGGTACAACGCCGTCACCAGCGCCGACACCCCCGACGTCACATGCACCACCGTCCCGCCCGCAAAGTCGAGCGTCGGAAACCGCCCGCCCAGCGTCGCATTCAACAAACCATGCTTGCCCCACACCATGTGCGCCATCGGGCTGTACACAAAAATCGCCCACAGCACCAGGAACAGCAGCATCGCCGAAAACTTCATCCGCTCCGCAAACGCACCCGTAATCAGCGCCGGCGTAATAATCGCAAACATCAGCTGGTAGACCATAAACGTCTGCAGCGGAATCGTCGCCGCATACTCCTTGTCCGGCTCCAGCCCCACCCCGTGCAGAAACACGTTGTGCAACCCGCCAATGAAGCTCCCGCCATCCCCAAACGCCAGCGAGTACGTCACCAGCGCCCACAGCACCGTGATCACCGCCATCATCGCGAACGTCTGCATCATCGTCCCGAGAATGTTCTTCTTCCGCACCAGGCCGCCGTAAAACAACGCCAGCCCCGGCCCGCTCATCATCAGCACCAGCGCCGCGCTCGTCAGCATCCACGCGTTGTCGCCCGCCGTCTGCGCCGCCGCAATCGCCGCCGCGTTATCCCCGGCCTGCTTCTCGAGCGCCGTAATCCGATCGGTCGTGGCCGCCGCCGGCATCTGCGCGGAGGCCACACCGCCGCAGCCGAGCATCAAAACAAATGCAAGAAGAACCTTCAGTCCAGAAAACCGCATATCGTAACCGCCCCGTCAAAAGTGTCGAAAGAGTCGAAAGATAGCTACACCGATACTTCGGCAGTGCCGCCCAAGCGACGGACCTGCGGTAAGGGGACACGCCCGGCATCAACCGCCGGCTGTCCATTCTGGTTGTCTTCCCTGATGGCCTTACTCTACACAAGCTGCTTCCGCAAACCAAAGCCGCAATCGCCGTCACAACCGCGACACCCAACGAAAGGCCACACGCTCATGTCCACATCCCCGATCAAACCCTCCCTCCACAGCTGGGACGAGCATCGCCCCCGAGCAGCTCAACCCCCTGCTCACCCGCCAGTTCATCACCGGCCAGCAGGCCATGCTCGCCCGCATCGTCCTCCTGCAAAGGCTGCATCGTCCCCGAGCACTCCCACCCCAACGAGCAGCTCGCCTTCATCCTCGAAGGAGCCCTTCGCTTCCGCCTCGCCGGCGAGATCCACGACGTCCGCGCCGGCGGCATCCTCGTCATCCCAGCCAACGTCCCCCACTCCGCCGAAGCCCTCGAAGACACCGTCGACTTCGACATCTTCGCCCCACCCCGCCAGGACTGGATCAGCGGCGACGACGCCTACCTCCGCGCCCCCGAAAACTCCAACCGCTAGCAAAAGGAAACGCCCGCGCCCTCACCAGACCGCCCACCGCGGCCCCGCCTCTCCTCATCCCAAAACCACAGCCCTCAACCCACGCCCCCAACCCTACCTGGTTGTCATCCTGAGCAAAGCGAAGGACCCGCTTCTCTACCGCAATCTCCACACCCCCCAAGCCCCAGCCCCACTCACTACCTCCCCAGCAGCTCCCCCACCATCCGCTCCCACTCCGCCCGAGCATCCCCCACCGCAACCGACCTCCCCGCCCGCCGGTACCAGTACCCCGCATTCGCCGTGTCGCCCTCCTTGCGATGGAGGTACGCATGCACCCACGCCCCGTCCTTTGTCTCGATCCCCTGCGCCACCTCGTGCGCCCGCTCCCAATCCCCCCGCCCATCCCACCACAGCGCCAGCAGCACGCCGTCAAGCTCCACCCGCGTCCATCGCCTCAAACTCCGCAATCGTCATCGCTTCACCCCTTCCCCCGCACCGTATCCGGCTGCGGTGCCGCAAACCCGCGCTCCCGCATCCACTTGATCAGCAGATCCGACCACACGCTCAGCTCCGGCCTGTCCGCCGCCAGACCCACACCATGCGGCCCCTTCTGAAACAGGTGCATCTCCACCGGCACACCCGCCTTCACCAGCGCCCCATAGAACAGCACGCTGTTCATCACCGGCACCACGTTGTCATCCGTCGTCGAAAACACAAACGTCGGCGGCGTCTGCTTCGTCACCTGCGTCTCCGCCGAAAGCGACCGAACCAGCGCCGCATCCACATGCCGCCCCAGCAGCATATCCCGCGAACCCCCGTGCGCCTGCGGATCCATCAGCGAAATCACCGGGTACGCCAGCACCAGGAAGTCCGGCCGGCTCCCCTGCCGGTCAACCGGATCCGGCGCATCCGCCCTTCCCGCGTCAAAATGCGTCCCCGCCGTAGCCGTCAGGTGCCCGCCCGCCGAAAACCCCATCATCCCCACATGGTTCGCCGCCACCCCGTACCCCGCAGCATCGGCCCGAACCATCCGTATCGCCCGCTGCGCATCCCCCAGCTCCACCGGGTGCCGGTACGTCGGCCCCAGCCGGTACCGCAGCACAAACGCCGCCACCCCACGCGCATTCAGCCACCTCGCAAACGCATACCCCTCCTTGTCCATCTCGAGCATGGCGTACCCGCCCCCCGGCGCAATCACCACACCCGTCTTCGTCGGATTCGCGGCCGGCAGAAACACCGTCAGCGACGGCTTGTCCGTCTCCGCATTCCCCTTCGCCCCCGGTGCGCCGTTCGGCCAAAGCAGCGTCACCTTCCCACCACTCGCCCCCGACGCCCCCTGCCCCCAACTTGCCCCCGCGGCCACCAGGGATAGCAACCCGACACACAAAAGCCTCAACCTCATGCTCTGCCCTCCCACAATCTCCAAACCATGCTAAGCGCCAGCCCCACAAGCCGTCTGTGCGAACGTCCCGTCAATTCCCACTCCCACCCCGTCCCAATCCCATCCGCCACCCCCCGCTGCCTAGACTCCCCCGCCCCCCTTCTGTAACAATCCACCCTGGACGCGAGCAGCGCGGAACTCATCGCAACGCCGCAAGCCATCACTCCCCGGAGCCCAAATGAGCACAGTCAAGATCGGAAGCAAGCAAGTCGGTGACGGGCAGCCCTGCTACGTCATCGCAGAGATCGGTATCAACCACAACGGCGACATCGACCTCGCCAAGCGCCTCATCTCCGTCGCCGTCGCCGCCGGCTGCGACGCCGTCAAGTTCCAGAAGCGCACCGTCGACATCGTCTACACCGAAAAAGAGCTCGCCACACCCCGCGAAAATCCCTTCGGCACCACCAACGGCGACCTCAAGCGCGGCCTCGAGTTCGGCAAGGAAGACTACGAAGAGATCGCCTCCTTCTGCAAGTCCCTCAAGACCCCCTGGCTCGTCTCCCCCTGGGACGAAAAAGCCGTCGACTTCATGGAAGACTTCGACACCCCCGTCTACAAGATCGCCTCCGCCTCGCTCACCGACGACCACCTCCTCCGCCACGTCCGCGCCACCGGAAAGCCCATCGTCGCCTCCACCGGCATGAGCACCTACGCCGAGATCGACCACGCCGTCGAGGTCCTCGGCAAAGACAACCTCGTCCTCATGCACACCACCTCCACCTACCCCGCCAAGTACGAGCAGCTCAACCTCCGCGCCATCCCCACCATGGCCCAGCGCTACGGCGTCCCCATCGGCTACTCCGGCCACGAGACCGGCATCCCCACCTCCGTCGCCGCCGCCGTCCTCGGCGCCTGCATGGTCGAGCGCCACATCACCATGGACCGCGCCATGTGGGGCTCCGACCAGTCCGCCTCCCTCGAACCCAACGGCATCTCCCGCCTCGTCCGAGACATCCGCCTCGTCGAACAGTCCATGGGAGACGGCATCAAGCGCGTCTACGAAGAAGAAGTCCCCGTCATGAAAAAACTCCGCCGCGTAGGCGCCGCCGTCTAGTCACCCTTTCCATCACACGTCGAACCTCGGGTGCCCGCCGCCCCCGTGCCGTCCTCCACTGAAACCTCAGGACATCCAGGCAAAGCAGGTGCCCCGTCGCATGACAGCCTCACGCTTCATGCATGGGCACCTGCTGGCCGACCCTCAACCCAGCCACCATTACCGGGTGCCCCATCCTTGTCGCAGCCTCATCGCGATAGGGTGGGGTGCTCTCAAGTTGCCACCACCCAACGCTCACTCCCAGATCTTGTCATCCGGAGCAAAGCGGTAGGACCCGCATTCCACCGACACAACTCCGCACCAGTGCATGGCACTTACGCGTTGCTATCCTTGAGCAAAGCGAAGGCACCCGCTGTATTAGCACCTGCCGTTGCGCGCACCCCTTGCCTCTCGTTCAGAAGCGAAGCGGAGTGAACCCTCTCTAACCACTGCCTACCTGAACGAAGCCAAGCATCACCTCGTGCGCTCGACAGTGCCCACCACCCGCCTACCCAGCTAAACTATCCCAATGCCCGCCGCAACCTCCTCACCCTCCAGGCCATCGCCTTCGACGTCGACGGCGTCCTCACCGACGGAACCCTCACCTGGTCCGCATCCGGCGAAGAGTCCAAATCCTTCTCCTTCGCCGACATCATGGGCATCTCGCTCGCCCGCCGCCTCGGCCTCCATCTCGCCCTCATCTCCGGCGAAAACTCCCCCCTCGTCGACCGCTACGCCGAAAAACTCCACATCCGCCACGTCACCAAGGGCTGCCGCGACAAGGCCACCGCCCTCAACCACTTCGCCATCACCACCGGTGTCGAGCTCGAAAACATCTGCTTCTTCGGAGACGACGTCAACGACCTCTTCCCCATGGAGATCGCCGGCCTCTGCGCCTGCCCCGCCAACGCCGCCGCCGACGTCCTCGCCTACGTCTCCACCCGCGCGCAGGGAGGCACCGGGTTCGTCTCCACCCAGCCCGGTGGCCGCGGAGCCGTCCGCGAGTTCGTCGACGCCATCCTCACCGCCCGCAACCTGCTTGCGAAAGACGTCTTCCTCCTCCGCCCACCCAACTAGCGAGCGCGGAGCGCTATTGACCGAAGCGACCTTCCATCTCCCTTAGAAACGTCGAATCGCTTTCGGCACTCCGCTTCTCCATAAACTGCTTCGCATCGTCGCCTGCCGTGTAGCGTAACTGGTCACTACCATCCGTCGCCGCGGTGAAGATCACCTCAGCCACGATCTCCGGCTCCGCCCCGCCCTCCATCATCGGTGTCATCAGCTCCATCGTCGTCTTCACGAGTCCCTGATACTCCGAGAGCTGCTCGTCATTGCTGAACTGAAAATTGCCCATGAACTCCGTCTTGATCGCGCCCGGCTCCACAACCTTCATTTTCACCCCGATTGCACGCATCTCAAATCGCAGCGCCTCCGAGATACCTTCAACCGCAAACTTGCTCCCGTGATACAGCGCCCCGAACGGAAATGTTATGCGTCCTCCGATCGACGACACATTCACAATCACACCTGACCCGCGCTCTCGAAACAACGGCGCCACCGCCTTCGTGGTCGCCAGAAGACCAATGACATTCGTTTCAAACTGCTGCCGCATACTCTCGACGGAAGTCGCCTCAAGTGCGCCATACGCACCATAGCCCGCGTTGTTCACCAGCACATCCACTCCGCCGAAGCGCTCCACCGCCCGCTCCACTGCCCCGCGAATAGAACTCTCGTCCGTCACATCCAGACGTATCACCAGCACACGCTCCAGCTTCTCGAGCTCTGCCCCAGCCTCCGGCTTCCGCATCGTTGCCACCACGTTCCAGCCCTGCTGCTGGAAGTACTGCGCCGTTGCCTTCCCTATTCCCGTCGAAGCTCCAGTAATCAACACCGTCTTCTCATTCGGCATCGCACCCTCCTCGGATCTCCCCGCCCTCCTCTGATGTCGTCGGCCGAAGAAGGATTGTGAATCTTTGCTAGGTATCATGGAGTTCAGACCATGAAGCTCTCCGACTACGTCCTCAAATTCGTCGCCGACCTCGGCATCAAAGACCTCTTCCTCGTCACCGGCGGTGGTGCCATGCACCTCAACGCTTCGCTCGCTGCCGAGACCCGCATCCGCCCCGTCTGCAACTCCCACGAGCAGGCCTCCGCCATCTGCGCCGAGGGCTACGCCAAGGCCACCAATGGCCTCGGCGTCTGCATGGTCACCACCGGCCCCGGCGGCACCAACGCCGTCACCGGCGTCGCCGGAGCCTGGCTCGACTCCACCCCCACCCTCTTCCTCTCCGGCCAGGTCAAGCGCCCCGACCGCATGTTCGACGCCGCCACCGGAAAGCCCCTCGGCATGCGCCAGCTCGGCGTCCAGGAGGTCGACATCTGCTCCATCGTCCGCCCCATCACCAAGTACGCCGAGACCATCCTCGTCCCCGAGGACATCCGCTACCACCTCGAGAAGGCCGTCTACCTCGCCCTCAACGGCCGCCCCGGCCCCGTCTGGATCGACATCCCCCTCGACGTCCAGGCCACCCCCATCGACGAGACCCACCTCCGCCCCTTCGATCCGAAAGAGGTCGCCGGCCTGTCCAACATCACCGGAACCTCCAACATCCCCTCCGAAGTCAGCCGCGTCATCGAGGCCTTCAACGCCTCCGACCGCCCCCTCCTCTTCGCCGGCAACGGCATCCGCCTCGCCCGCGCCGAGGCCGAATTCGAAGAACTCCGCAAGCTCCTCGGCGTTCCCACCGTCGCCACCTGGTGCGCCGCCGACCTCGTCCCCTCCGACGACCCCACCTACGTCGGCCGCCCCGGCTCCGTCGCCGCCCGCGGCGCCAACTTCGCCCTCCAGAACTCCGACTTCCTCCTCGCCATCGGCGTCCGCCTGGACTTCGCCATCACCGGCTACGCCCCCCACAACCTCGCCCGCGAAGCCCACAAGGTCGCCGTCGATATCGACCCCGCAGAGCTGCAAAAGCTCCACCCCTACCTCCAGCAGCCCATCTGCGCCGACGCCAAAGCCTTCCTCACCGAGCTCCTCAAGCACAAGCACCTCCTCAAGCCCCGCGACTTCAAGCCCTGGCTCGCCCGCTGCGCCGACTGGAAGACCCGCTACCCCGTCGTCACCGACGAGCACCGCAAGCCCGAAGGCCTGGTCTCCATCTTCAACCTCGCCGAGATCCTCGGCACGGAAGTCAGCAAGGAAGACCGCCTCGTCGTCGGCAACTCCGGCTCCGGCATCGAGATCTACCTCCTCGCCTGCCCCACCCTGCACTCGCAGCGCCTCTTCCACACCGCCGGCCTCGGCTCCATGGGCTACGCCATCCCCATGGCCATCGCCGTCTCGATCGCCAACCCCGGCCGCGAGGTCATCGCCGTCGATGGCGACGGTGGCTTCATGTTCAACATCCAGGAGCTCGAGACCATCCACCGCCTCCAGCTTCCCATCAAGTTCTTCGTCCTCAACAACGACGGCTACTCCTCCATCCGCGCCTCGCAGAAGGCCTACTTCGGCGAGGCCGCAATCGGCGCCGACCGCAACTCCGGCCTCACCATTCCCAACCTCTCAGACGTCGGCGCCGCCTTCAAACTCGGCACTCACGTCATCAAGGACCAGACCGACCTCCGCTCCGAAGTCCGCAAGGTCCTCGACATGCCCGGCCCCGTCCTCTGCGACGTCAACGTCCTCCCCGACGAGGTCCGCGCCCCACGCCTCCAGTCCTACCAGAAGGAAGACGGCTCCTTCGTCTCCAAACCCCTCGAAGACCTCTTCCCCTTCCTCCCCCGCGAAGAGTTCCTCGCCAACATGATCGTCAAACCCCTGCCCGAGTGAAGTGGCCGGGAGTGTGGCGTACTCTCGCTCTGAAACAGCTATTCTTTAAATGGGCCTCGCGATTTCGCGGGGCCCAGCCCCTCCAAGGGAGCGACACCAAACCCTGCAGTAGCAAGACTTTACGGATAAGTCGAACGATTCGAATAGCTTAGCGTTGTACCCTTAGGCTAAGTCGTCTGTTTGGAAGACTTTAGCTACGAAGTACGGGGGGGAGGGTACCCCAGACCTGGAGTTCAGAAGACGTGTCAAGGACCCCATACGGCATCATGCAAGGCCGCCTCTCCCCACCCGAAGACGGCCGCTTCCAATCCTTTCCCCGCAACTCCTGGCGCGGCGAACTCCCCCGCGCCCGCGAAGCCGGCCTCGACTACATCGAGTGGATCTACGACGACTACGGCGCCTCCGCCAACCCGCTCACCACCGACGCCGGCATTGAAGAGCTCATCGCCCTCAAAGAGCAGTACGGCATCAGCACCCCGGCGGTCTGCGGCGACTGGTTCATGGACTTCCCCTTCATCCGCTGCACCGAAGACGAGCGCGCCCGCCGCCAGCGCTTCCTCGGCGCCCTCCTCCGGGCCGCCGCCCGCATCGACGCCCACCACCTCGTCCTCCCCTTCGTCGACCAGTCCAGCATCCGCACCGACGAAGAAAAGCTCACCGTCCTCAAAGTCCTCAACGAAGCCCTCGACACCGCCGAAGCCACCGGCGTCGAGCTCCACCTCGAAGCCGACTTCAACCCCGAAGACTTCGCCGCCTTCCTCGCCCGCATCCCCCACCCGATGCTCAAGGTCAACTGGGACTCCGGCAACTCCTCCGGCCTCGGCTACATCGCCCACGAAGAGTTCGCCGCCTACGGCGACCGCATCGGCTCCATCCACATCAAGGACCGCCTCCGCAAACCCGACGGCTCCGTCGAAACCCGCCCCCTCGGCACCGGCTCCGCAGACTTCGAAGACGTCTTCTCGAGCATGCACCGGATCGGTTACAAATCCGGCATCACCCTCCAGGTAGCCCGCGGCACCCCCGGCGACGAGGTCAACTTCATCCGCGACCAGCTCGCCTTCGTCAAGCAACACTGGGAGAAGTAGCTCCGGGAACCCCGCTGTCATCCTGAGCGAAGTCGAAGGACCTGCGTACACCCACCACCAACCGGAGCCACCATGCCCCTCACCGCCCAGGACCTCTCCCTCGACTCCCTCTTCTCGCTCGAAGGCAAGACCGCCGTCCTCACCGGAGCCTCCGGCTTCCTCGGACGCACCTTCGCTCTCGCCCTCCTCGCCAACGGAGCCCGCGTCGTCGCCCTCGGCCGCAGCGACCGCCTCCAATCCGAAGCGGCAAAGTGGGCCAACGAATTCGGCCCCGACAAGATCGCCGTCCACCAGATCGACATGTATGACGTCCCCGCCCTCAACGACCTCTGCACCCGCATCGCCGCCGAAGAGAAATCCATCGACATCCTCATCAACAACGCCCACGAGCTCGGCGCCGCCACCGGCTTCAACGTCCCCGAGGGCTCGCTCGAAAACTCCACCTTCGACCAGTGGCAGCGCAACCTCCAGGGCGGCGTCTACTGGGCCGTCCAGACCACCCAGCGCCTCGGCATCCGCATGAAGGAAGCCCAGCGCGGCTCCATCATCAACATCGCCACCATGTACGCCTCCGTCGCCCCCCGCCCCCAGCTCTACGAGGGCACCACCTCCCTCAACCCGCCCGGATACTCCGCCTCCAAGGCCGCCCTCGCCGCCTTCACCCGCTACACCGCCTCCTTCTGGGGAACCTCCGGAGTCCGCGCCAACTGCATCTCCCCCGGCCCGTTCTCAAATACCGAAGACATCGGCACCGGCCAGAACGCCGTCGAAGAAGATTCCCCCTTCGTCACCCGCCTCAAGGGCTACACCGTCCTCAACCGCATCGGCCGCCCCCGCGAGCTCGTCGGCGCCCTCCTCTTCCTCGCCTCCGACGCCAGCACCTACGTCACCGGCCAAAACCTCAACGTCGACGGCGGCTGGACCGCCGTCTAGCACCCTAACCTGTTCCCGTCCTCCCAACCCCTTCCGCGTCGCATCCTTCCCCCGTTTCGTTTGTCATCCTTCGCGCAGCGGAGGATCTGCTCTTTCCCTTCGCTCGTCGCTCCGATTGACGTCCGCTTCTCGACCACCCCAGCCTCTAAACTCAACCCATGAACCTCCACCTCACCAACCAGGTCGCCTTTATCGCCGGCTCCTCCCGAGGCATCGGCCGGGCCATCGCCGCCGCCCTCCTCGCCGAAGGCGCCAACATCGTCCTCACCGGCCGCGACCCGGATTCCCTCAACGCCACCCACGAAGAGCTAGCCACCACCCCCGAACTCCGCCACCGAATCCTCGCCATCACCGGCAACTTCTCCGACCCCGAGACCATCGAGGACGCCTACAATCTCACCGTCAGCCGCTTCGGTCAGATCGACCACCTCATCGCCAACCTCGGCACCGGCTCCGGCAAACCCGGCTGGCAGCAGGACGAGTCCGAGTGGATCCGCCTCTTCGACGCCAACTTCTTCTCCAGCGTCCGCCTCGCCCAGGCCGCCATCCCGCACCTCAAGGGCCGCCCGAGCTCCATCCTCTTCATAAGCTCCATCGTCGCCGTCGAAGCCACGCCCGCCCCACTCCCCTACTCGGCCGCCAAAGCCGCCCTCACCAACTACGCCAAAAATCTCGCCCGCCTCCTTGCCCCCGAAGGCATCCGCGTCAACACCATCGCCCCCGGAAACATCTTCTTCCCCGGCGGCTCCTGGGAACGCCATCTCAACAATCGCCGCGAGCAGGTCGAACACATGCTCCAAACCGAAGTCCCCCAGAACCGCTTCGGCACCCCCGAAGAGATCGCCTCCCTGGCCGCCTACCTCTGCAGCCCCCATGCAGCCTTCGCCACCGGCAGCACCTACATCATGGATGGCGGCCAGACCCGCACCATCTAATCCTCGCAACCGGTTCAGGTCACAATTTCAGTTAGAATCGGCGCCCATGAGGATCTCCCGTCCCACTCGTTCCCTTCTGGTCGTCGCCTCAGTCGCAGCCGCCACTGTTCTTGGCTCCGTCCTCCACGCCGCAACCCCGGAAGAAGACGCCGTCCTCGCCCCGATCAAGGCCATGTTCGACGGTATGTCCAGGCGAGACGCGGCCGCCATCATGAACCCCGTCCTCCCCGGCGGCACGATGGTCCTGATGAGAGATGGCAGACCCACCCAGATGACCTTTGAAGCCTTTGCAAGCCGGGTCGCCAAACCCGGAACAACCCGCATCGAAGAGCGAATCCACGATCCTCTCGTCCGAATCGACGCGGACCTCGCCATGGTCTGGGCCCCCTTCGACTTCCTCGTAGACGGCAAGGTCGACCACTGCGGCACGGACCTCTTCAACCTCGTCCGCACCGACGGAAAGTGGATCATCGCAAGTGTTGCGGACACCGGTAGAAAGGACTGCACGGCAAAGTAGCTCGAGCTCACTCACGCCTTCGCACAGCTCAGTTGCTGCCGGCCTGGGCAGCAACGTCCCTCACCTCCGCCATGGCGAAAACGCCCTCCGAAAATCCCCGTCTGAGATACTAGACGCGTATGCCGGATACCCTCCCCAACCGCGCCCACACCCTCTTCGACCTCAGCGGCCGCGTCGCTATCATCACCGGCGGCGCCGGCCTCCTCGGCTACCACCATGGAGCCATACTCGCCGCCGCGGGAGCAAACGTCGTCCTCCTCGACCTCGCCCACGCCAACCCCAGCCTCCGCGCCGACCAGCTCCAACTCGCCCACGGCCCCGAATGTCTCGGCCTCGCCGCCGACATCACCAGCGAAGCCTCTCTCGAAGCCGCCCGCGACCAGATCCTCGAGAAGTTCGGCCGCATCGACATCCTCATCAACAACGCCGCCAACAATCCCAAGGTCGAAGACGCCAAGCCCGGCCAGCCCTGGTCGCGCCTCGAGCACTTCCCCCTCGCCACCTGGAACGCCGACATCGCCGTCGGCCTCACCGGAGCCTTCCTCTGCTCGCGCATCTTCGGCGCCCAGATGGTCAAGCAGAACTCCGGCGTCATCCTCAACGTCAGCTCCGACCTCGGCGTGATCGCCCCCGACCAGCGCCTTTATCGCCAGGACGGCCTCCCCGAAGACCAGCAGCCCGTCAAGCCCGTCACCTACTCCGTCGTCAAGACCGCCCTCATCGGCCTCACCCGCTACCTCTCCACCTACTGGATAGCCCACAACATCCGCGTCAACGCCATCTCCCCCGGCGGAGTTGCCAACGGCCAGCCGGACGAGTTCACCGCCAAACTCCACCAACTCATTCCCATGGCCCGCATGGCCCACAAAGACGAGTACCAGGGCGCCGTCCTCTTCCTCTGCTCCGACGCAAGCTCCTACATGACCGGCCAGAACCTCATCGTCGACGGAGGCCGAAGTGTCCTCTAGTTCCCCAGCCGCGTTCGTGACCGGCCAGACCGAGGCCGACCAGTGTCCCTCAGAACCCCCACACCACGTATCCGGGTCGCCAATCGGCCACCCTTTTGTTGTCATCCCGCAGCGCAGCGGAGGGATCTGCTTCTCTACCGCAAACGTTCGCCACTGACTTCGCGCGAACGCCGCCCCCAGGAGGCACCCATGCCCTCTGACCTCGAAGCCCAGGCGCCCGAGCTCCACCCGGAGCCACTCCCCGTCGTCCCCATCCCGCAGAATCCAGCAGTCCCCACCGGTCGCCTCGCCCGCATCGTCAATCGCCTCCCCAAGGGGCAGTTTGTCCGCTTCCTTGGCGTCGGCATCTGGAACACCATCTTCGGTTACCTGTCGTTCGCCGCCTTCCTCTTCCTCTTCTCGCACCTGCTCCCGCAGCGCTTTCTCTACCTCGCCGTCGTCATCGCCTCGCTCGTCTCCACCCCCATCAACATCACCGTGGCCTACTTCGGTTACAAATTCCTGGTCTTCCGCACCAAGGGCAACTACCTCATGGAATGGCTACGCTGCTTCGCCGTCTACGGCGTGGGCATGCTCCCCGGCCTGCTCATCCTCTCCGCCCTCACCCGCGTCCTCCAAACCTTCTTCCACAACCATCGCGCCCCCGTCATCGCCGCCCTTGCCCATGCCCAGGTCCTCGCTGGAAGCCACCATCACGTGGCCGCCATCCTCGATCACGCATCCAACTCCAAAGCCGCGGCCGGCTACATCGCCGGCGCCATCACCATGAGCTTCACCACCATCTCCGGCTTCGTCGGCCACCGCAAGTTCTCCTTCAAGCCCGCCAAATCCGCAGCCTGAGTTTCACCCTCATTCCTTGGAAGCCGGAGCGTCCCCAAACCCGTGAAGACCATCTCCATCGTCACCCCCTGCTACAACGAGCAGGACAACGTCCTCAACCTCTACACCCAGGTTCGCGACGTCATGGCCGGCATCGGCAAGTACAAGTACGAGCACATCTTCATCGACAACCACTCCAGCGACGCCACCGTCGCAGATCCTCAAGCAGATCGCCGCGCAGGACCCGATCGTCAAGGTCATCGTCAACTCCCGAAACTTCGGCCACATCCGCTCCCCCATCCACGCCCTCTTTCAGGCCAAGGGTGACGCCGTCCTCGGCATCGTCGCCGACCTCCAGGACCCGCCGCCCATGATCGCCGACCTCATCCGCGAATGGGAAAACGGCGCCTACTGCGTCCTCGGCATCAAGCGCACCTCGGAAGAGGCCTCCCTCATGTTCTGGGCGCGCAAGCAGTACTACCGCATCGCCGAACGCCTCTCCTCCATCGAGACCATCCAGAACTACACCGGCTTCGGCCTCTACGATCGCAAGGTCGTCGATCTCGTCCGCTCCTTCGACGACCCCTACCCCTACTTCCGAGGCATGATCGCCGAAATCGGCCTCCCCACCGTCAAGCTCCTCTACGACCAGCCCTCGCGCAAGTTCGGCATCACCAAGAACAACTGGTACACCCTCTACGACATCGGCATGCTCGGCATCATCAACCACTCCAAGGTGCCCCTTCGCCTCGCCACCTTCGCCGGCTTCCTCGGCGCCGCACTCTCGCTTCCTGATCGCCTTCATCTACCTCCTTCTCAAGCTCCTCTTCTGGTCCACCTTCTCCTTCGGCCTCGCCCCGCTCATCATCGGCGTCTTCTTCATCGCCTCCCTCCAGCTCGTCTTCCTCGGCGTCATGGGCGAGTACGTCGGAGCCATCTACACTCAGGTGCAGAAACGCCCCTACGCCGTTGAGCTCGAACGCATCAACTTCGACAACGGCTTCGAGTTCCCCAAAACCGGACCCGTCCAGCTTCTCAACAATACTTACGTGTCGACCGTAGACATCCGATCCACACAATCCCCAACCCACGTCCCATCTCCTTCCTAAGGCGCAAACTCACCCCACTGGTTGTCGTCCTTCGCCAAAGGAAGGAGATCCGCTTCTCTCCTGGCCACCCTCCCCTTACCTCCAAGCAAACACCCCCCGGAGACCTCTGTGAAAGACCTCGTCAAACGCCAGCTCCAGAAATCCATCGAAACCATGCGAGAGGTGCTCGCCGACGAACACATCCACGAGGCCATCGTCCAGGCCGGCGAACTCACCGCGGAGGCCATGAAGGCTGGCCGCAAACTCATGGTCTGCGGCAACGGAGGGTCCGCCGCGGACGCCCAGCATCTCGTCGCCGAATTCGTCTCCCGCCTTACGGTCGATCGCCCCGCCCTCCGTGCCATCGCCCTCACCACCGACACCTCCATCCTCACTGCCATCGGCAACGATTACGACTATTCCAATGTCTTCGAGCGCCAGGTAGAAGCCCTCGGCATCGAAGGCGATGTCCTGCTCGCGATCTCCACCTCGGGCAACTCCAAAAATTGCGTCAAAGCGCTCAAGCTCGCGAGGACCATGGGCATCCACACTATCGCCTACACCGGCAACAACGGAGGTGCCATGGGAGCACTGGCCGATTTCAACGTCATCATCCCCTCCTCCATCACCATGAACATCCAGGAGTCGCACTTAGCGCTTGAACACATCTTCTGCATGGTTGTCGAGCGCTTCTTCTTCGGTCCCGGCTTCGGCTCAAGTCCGCAGCGCCTCGCCGAGTAACCCCCCCTTCTTCGCTGACACGTGATGGCGATCTACCGGCATAATCCAGACATGCCCTCCAGCAGAAGCCGCCGTCCGCTCACTGTCAGCACCGCAGCCATCTTCTTTCTTCTCGGCGCCCTCTCCCTCTCAACCCGGGCGCAACTCGTTCCAATCACCTCCGGCATCGCAAAGACGCCCGCAGTCGACCTCGCCTACGAGGTCTACGGCGCACCCTCCCCCGCCACAACGGTCATCGCCGTCAATGGCGGCCCCGGCCTCTCCCATATCTACATGCTCCAGAACGACGTCTGGCAGCGCCTCGCACGCAATCGCCAGGTCGTCTTCTACGATCAGCGGGGCCTTGGCAAGTCCACCCGCATCAGCCCCAACGCTCCACAAACCATGGAAGCGCAGGTGGCCGACCTTGACGCCATCCGGGCCCATCTCCACCTCGACAAGATCGACCTCGTCGGTGACTCTTACGGCGGACTCCTCTCGATGGCGTACGCCGTCGCCCACCCCACCCACCTCCACAAGCTCATCCTCTCCGACTCCGCTGCCCCCAATCTTAGCCAGATGAAGCGCACCCTTCCCGACGTCTTCCCCGACATCCTCGCCCGCGAAGAGGTCGAGACGGCGAAACTCACCGACCCGAAACAGATCGCCGACCTTAGCCTCCGCACCCACTTCCGGATGATCTTCTACAGCCAGGAACTCTGCACCCGGTACCTGGCCGGAGCTCCTGACCTCGGCCTGAACGCCCCTATCGGCGATGCCGTAAGCAATGCGATCGGCACCCTCGACCTCACGCCCGCACTCGCGAAGTTCAACTTCCCCACGCTCGTCCTCAACGGCCGCTTCGACATGAACGTCACCCCGCTCGTCGCCTGGAACATCGCCAAAGCCATCCCCAACGCCCAGCTCGTCTACTTCGAAAAGAGTGGCCACCTGCCCTCCTACGAAGAGCCCGACCGCTACGTCTCGGTGGTCGACACCTTCCTCCGCACTGACACACGGACGTCCCTCCTTTCCACGCCGAACTAGCGCAGCCTTGGCGTAGATACCCCCACGCACTCGCTATACTTAAAATCAGAGGATTCAGAACAGCACCGGACCAAACCCGCCCGGCCCGGTACCCCCCCCAGCCAGGTACCCCCCAGGCAGGCCCAACCGAATCAAGACTTTGCGCCGAAAGTACGGGGGGGAGCGTACCCCCTCAGCCAGCAGAACCACCGCATGCCCGCCAAAACACTCGCCCCCGAAGACCTCACCCACATCCTCGAGCACACCCGCACCCTCTGGCCTGAGCCTCCGTCGGCGCCCGAATCTTCATCACCGGCGGCACCGGCTTCTTCGGCCATTGGCTCCTCGAATCCCTCCTTTACGCCAACCGGGAGCTCGGCCTCCAGCTCCACGCCACCGTCCTCACTCGCAACGCCCAGGCATTCCGCACCGCGTCCCCCCACATCACAGAAGACCCCGCTATCACCCTACTCGAAGGCGACATCCGCAGCTTTCCGCTTCCCCACCGAACCCCACACTCACATCATCCACGCCGCCACAGACTCCGGCGGCCAGCAGTCCGCGCAGCCCGCCTACGCCCTCGCCGAGTCCATCCTCGAAGGCACCCGCCACACCCTCCGATTCGCCCTCGAAACCGGCGCCTCCCGCCTCCTCTACACCTCCACCGGTGCCGTCTACGGCCGCTCCTCCGCAACCGAAACCCACATCCCCGAGACCTCCACCGCTAGGCCCCGACCCCCTCTCCCTCGCCTCCTCCTACGACGAGTCCAAGCGCATGTCCGAGCACCTCTGCGTCGCCTACTCCCACGCCACCCCGCTCGAGACCGTCATCGCCCGCCCCTTCGCCTTCGTCGGCCCGCACCTCCCCCTCGACGCCCATTTTGCCATCGGAAACTTCATCGGCTCCGCCCTCACCAACACACCCATCCACATCCGCGGTGACGGAACCCCCATCCGTTCCTGGCTCTACATGGCCGACCTCGCCATCTCCCTCTGGACGATTCTCCTCCGCGGAAAATGCAACCGCGCCTACAACGTAGGCTCCGAGGACGCGCACACCATCGCCGAAGCGGCCCACCTCACGGCCCACACTCTCCGGCCCGGTCTTCAGATTCAGATCGACGGCACGCCCAACCCGCTCGCCCCCATGAACTCCTACGTGCCCTCCACTGCCCGGGCCCGTGAAGATCTAGGCCTCCACCAAACCATTCCCCTCGAAGAAGCACTCCGTCGAACCGCCACCTGGCACGGTTAAGTGATCTCACCCCGTAACTTCGCACCTTGTCATCCTTCGCCCAGCGGAGGAGCTGCTTGTGTCCTGTCCTTAGAGAAAGAAGCAAGAGCAAACAAGATCCGGCACTCTCCACCGAACCGGACCGAACTCTCAAAGTCAGCGCCTAGACCACAACCAACCCACTCTTCGCCACACCCACAAACTCCGTCATCGTCTCCACAATAAAGTCCAGCATCGGTTCCGTGAGCCCCGGAAACACGCCCACCCAGAACACGTGATTCATCACGTAATCGGTATTCGGCATCTCGCCGACCACCCTGTACTCCCATCCCTCATACGCCGGCTGGCGCGTCAGATTCCCCGCAAACACCAGCCGTGTCCCAATCTTCTTCGCCTCAAGCGCCTTGGTCAGCTGGTCCCGCGTAAACGGCGCACCGTCCTTCACGCCGATCGGAAACCCAAACCAGCTCGGATCCGCATGCTCACCCGCCACCGGCAGCTGCAGAAACTCCTCGAGCGGCGCCAGCGCATCTCTTCAGATAAGCGAAGTTCGCCTTCCGCCTCTCGATAAACTCCGGCAGCTTCGCAATCTGCGCCACACCCAGCGCCGCCTGCATATCCGTCGCCTTCAGGTTGTACCCCACATGCGAGTACGTGTACTTGTGGTCGTACCCGCACGGTAGCGTCCCCAGCTGCCAGTCAAATCGCTTACCGCACGTGTTATCCACGCCCGGCTCGCACCAGCAGTCCCGTCCCCAGTCCCGAAAGCTGTCGATCAGCACCTGCAGTGCCGGCTTGTCGGTCAGCACCGCCCCGCCCTCACCCATCGTGATGTGGTGCGCCGGATAAAAACTCACCGTCGCGATATCCCCGAACGTCCCCACCTTCTGCCCCTTGAAGGTCGCACCCAGCGCATCGCAGCAGTCCTCCACCAGCCACAGGTTGTACTTCTTGCAGAACTCACTCACCGCACCAACGTTGAAGACATTGCCCAGCGTATGCGCAATCATCACCGCCTTCGTCTTCTCGCTCCGTGCCTCCTCGAGCTTCGTCACATCGATCTCGTACGTCGGCAGAATCACATCCACAAACACCGGCACCAGGCTGTTCTGGAAAATAGGATTCACCGTCGTCGGAAACCCCGCCGCAACCGTGATCACCTCATCGCCCGGCCGCAACGCCCGATCGCCCTAGCTTCGGCGAGGTCAGCGCACTCAGCGCCACCAGGTTCGCGCTCGAGCCCGAGTTCACCAGCGAAGCCGACCGCACGCCGAAAAACCGCGCCAGCTTCCGCTCAAAGTCCTTCGCCCACCGCCCCGTCGTAAACCATCCATCCAGCGCCGACTCCACAACCGCGCTCAGGTCATCGGCCCGAATCACCTTGCCCGATACCGGCACCACCGAAGTGCCAGGAACAAACTCCCGCACCGGAAATGCCTCTGCGTGGTACTCGGCCGTCAACGCCAGGATCTGCTGCTTCAGCTGCTCTGCCCGCTCGCTCATATCTAGCTTCGAGAATACAGCAGCCACCGCGAAACCAACCACGCCGCCAACGGTATGATGTCCTCAGGCAGCACGACCCCTTCGCAAGGACCTGCAGAATGAAAGCCGTCATCCTCGCCGGCGGCCTCGGCACCCGCATCAGCGAAGAAACCTCCCTCCGCCCCAAGCCCATGGTCGAAATCGGCGGCCGGCCCATCCTCTGGCACATCCTCAAGCTCTACTCCGCAACACGGCATCAACGACTTCGTCATCTGCTGCGGATACAAGGGCTACGTCATCAAGGAGTACTTCGCCAACTACTTCCTCCACATGTCCGATGTCACCTTCGACATGACCAACAACAGGATGGAGGTCCTCGACTCCGTCGCCGAACCCTGGCGCGTCACCCTCGTCGATACCGGAGACGCTACCGGCACCGGCGGCCGCCTCCGCCGCGTCGCGAGGTACCTCACCCCCGGCGAGCCCTTCTGCATGACCTACGGTGATGGCGTCGCCGACGTCGACTCACCGCACTCATCGCCTTCCACAAGCAGCACGGCAAGCTCGTCACCCTCACCAGCGTCCAGCCCGTCGCCCGCTTCGGCGCCCTCGGCCTCAAGGACACCCAGATCTACTCCTTCCAGGAAAAACCCACCGACGAGGGCGGCTGGATCAACGGCGGCTTCTTCGTCCTCCAGCCCGAGGCCATCGACGCCGTCACCGACGACCTCCAGATGTTCGAACGCGAACCCATCGAAACCCTCGTCACCCGAGGCGAGGTCCACGCCTTCTTCCACCACGGCTTCTGGCAGGCCATGGACACCCTCCGCGACAAGCAACACCTCGAAGAGCTCTGGGCTACGGGCAAAGCCCCCTGGAAATCCTGGTAGCCGCGTCGTGGTCTCCCCAATTGCTACCCCGCCTGACCTCCGGAAGCGCCTCGCGCTCTACTTTAGCGGCCACCAGTGCCAAAGACGGCCCGTCATTAGATTCCTCCTTGTCCTGAGCCTCTTCACCTGGACCCCACTCCTTGCCCGGATTCGCCCCTCTCGGGTCCAGGGGCCTCACCACCTCTCCGGCTGGAAACTTGAATCGACAGTTGAGGGCGCCGAAAACCAGGGTCCGCTTCCCATCGAGCTTGTTCTGGCGCGCGACGGGAGAGTTATTCGCCGCATCCACGGAGAACCATTCCTCTGGACATGGATGTTCCGTCCAAACGGCACACAGGTGGCCTACGAAACCGGCCCGCTTCACTTCGCCATGACTTGTATCCTCGCCGACATTGCCTCTGGTAGACAGCTCGCCACATACGACTGCTTCAGCGAGCCGTCCCATGACGCACCCAACTGGGTCAAGGAGCTGGAAGAGAAATCCCTCACCTCCCCAACGCCCTGAGCACGTCTGTTTGATAACTCCTTCCGGCAAACGTTTATCCTCACGGTATGCCTGAAGGTCACTCCAGCATCTGGCGCAACAAGCGCGTCTTCCTCACCGGCCACACCGGCTTCAAAGGGGGCTGGCTCGCCCTCTGGCTCAGCAAGCTCGGCGCTAACGTTCGCGGCTACTCCCTCGACCCCTCTACCTCTCCCAACCTCCTCTCCACCGCTCGGATCCCCTCCGTCATCGAAGACCTCCGTGGCGACATCCGCGACGCCGCGTCCCTCGACCGGGCCATGTCCGACTTCGCACCCGAGGTCGTCTTCCACCTCGCCGCCCAGCCCCTCGTCCGCCTCTCCTACGCGGATCCCATCGGCACCTACGAGACCAACGTCATCGGCACCGCACGCGTTCTCGACGCCGTCCGCCGTACCCCGTCCGTCCGCGCCGTCGTCTCCGTCACCACCGACAAATGCTACGAAAATAAGGAGTGGGCCTGGGGCTATCGCGAGACCGATCCCCTCGGCGGTTACGACCCCTACTCCTCCTCAAAGGCCTGCGCCGAGATCGTCTCCGCCGCCTTCCGCTCCTCCTTCTTCAACCCCGCGCAGCTCCACCAGCCGGGCGGCCACACGACCGCCATCGCCACTGCCCGCGCCGGAAACGTCATCGGCGGTGGAGACTGGTCGCTCGACCGCCTGATTCCCGACCTCATCGCCGGCTTCACCCGCGGCGAGCCCGTCCGTATCCGACGCCCCCAATCGATCCGCCCCTGGCAGCACGTGCTCGAGCCCCTCCACGGATACATCACCCTCGCCGAAAAACTCCTCACACCAGAGGCTGCCCGCTTCGCCACCGCCTACAACTTCGGCCCCACCGAAGACGACGCCCAGCCCGTCAGCTGGATCGTCGAAAAGATGGTGCAGTTCTGGGGCGAAGGCGCCACCTGGATCCTCGATCTCGACCCCGGTGTCCACGAGGCCGGATACCTCAAACTCGACGCCTCCCGCGCCCGCGCCGATCTCAACTGGCGCCCCCGCCTCCGTCTCGAGACCGCCCTCGAGTGGCTCGTCGACTGGTACCGCGCAGCCGAGCGCAACCAAGACATGCAGGCCCTCACCTTCCAGCAGATCGAAGCCTACGAGGAGCTCCTCCGAACCCATGACCACGCCCCTCCGGCCCGCGAACCTCGTTGAGGTCCGATTTGCCACCTTTCCTGCTCAGCCGGCCGCCTCAAACCTGACCGTCGCGGCCTGACAGTCCATGATCCCTCACCGCTCTCCGGCCTCCGTCAGCAGCGTCTGCACGTCGGACCGCAACACACTCTCCCGCACCTCCCCGATATACGTCCTCGCCACCCTTCCCTCGCGATCCAGAAGGATCGTCGTCGGTATCCCTTCCATCCCCGCGCTCATCTGCGACATCGGGTCCGGCAACGCCAGCGGATACACCACACCGAACCTCTTCGCGAACGCCCTCACCTCCGCCACCCCGTCAGCCGCATCAACCGAAACACCCACCACGGCTAGCCCCCGTGGCCCAAGATCCCGCGCCATCCGCACAAGGACGGGCGTCTCCTCAAGGCACGGACCGCACCACGTCGCCCAGAGATTTATTGCCACCACCTTGCCCCGGTAGTCGCGCAGGCTCCATGTTCCTCCATCGACCAGCGCGAGCGATACATCCCCCATGGCGGTCCTCCCGCTCACCTCCGCAACGCCTGCCCGCTGGCTTAAGTGCTGCTGCAGCGTCGTGATCAGCAGCACCAGTAGCGCCGCTATCACGACCACCAAGGCACCTCCCGCAGCCCTGCTCCTGTCATGCATGTTGTTCAATCCTACCGACATTGCAACTGATTCTCATGACAGGGCTGAATCCGCATTCGTGGCCCAAGGCAGCGTCACCCCCGCCCGTGGCATCAAAATGAACTAAGCAAGCAAACTTGTCACTGCCAATTCTCCCCAGCAAAGTGAGACGCATGGAACGTACCCTCCTGCCCGGAAGCCCCTACCCGCTCGGTGCAACACCCCATCCAAAGGGCACCAACTTCGCCCTGTACTCTGAGAACGCCACCGGTGTCTCGGTCTGCCTCTTCGACGAGAACGGCGTTCAAACCGACTGCGTCGATCTCCATGAGCGCACCGCGTTCGTCTGGCACGGCCTCATCCGCCACATCCAGCCAGGCCAGCTCTACGGCTATCGCGTCGATGGACCATGGGCGCCCGAGCAGGGCCATCGCTTCAATCGCAACAAGCTCCTCGTCGACCCCTACGCAAAGGCCATCAAGGGCGATGTCGACTGGAAGGCGCCCATCTTCCCCTACGACGTTCTCAGCGGAGACGACACCAGGCGCAACGACGAAGACTCCGCCGCCGGCGTTCCCAAATCCGTCGTGGTTGATGGCCGTCACTTCGACTGGGCCGGCGATACCGCTCCCCAAACACCCCTCGCCGACTCCGTCATCTACGAAGTCAACGTCCGCGGATACTCCGTCCGCAACCCCATGGTCCCCGAAAAGCTGCGCGGCACCTACGCCGGGCTGGCCTGCGAAGCCAGCATCAACTACCTCAAGAAACTCGGCGTCACCGCCGTCGAGCTGCTCCCGGTCCATCACTTCATCGACGAAGGCCACCTGGTCGACCGAGGCCTCAAGGACTATTGGGGTTACAACACCCTCGGCTACTTCGCGCCCATGTCACGCTACAGCTCCTGCGGCGACGGCGGCTGCCAGGTCGACGAGTTCAAGCAGATGGTGAAAGCCCTCCACGCCGCCGGCATCGAGGTCATCCTTGACGTCGTCTATAACCACACCTGCGAAGGCAACCGTATGGGCCCCCTCCTCTCTTGGAAGGGCGTCGATAACACCACCTACTACCGCCAGGTCGCCGACAACCCGCGCTTCTACATGGACTACACCGGCACCGGCAACACCCTTAACCTCATGAAGCCGCAGGTCCTCAAGATGGTCATGGACTCGCTCCGCTACTGGGTCACAGAGATGCACGTGGACGGCTTCCGCTTCGACCTCGCTTCCACCCTCGCCCGCGAGCTCCACGACGTCTCCAAGCTCTCGAGCTTCTTCGATACCATCAACCAGGATCCCACCCTCGCCGACATCAAGCTCATCGCCGAGCCCTGGGACGTTGGTGAAGGCGGGTACCAGGTCGGCAACTTCCCCGTTGTCTGGGCCGAGTGGAACGGCAAGTACCGCGACACCGTACGCCGCTTCTGGAAGGGCGAGGAAGGTACTCTGTCCGACTTCGCCTACCGTCTCACCGGGTCCTCCGATCTCTACCAGCTCGATGGCCGGAAGCCCTACGCCTCGATTAACTTCATCACTGCACACGACGGCTTTACCCTCTGCGATCTCGTCAGCTACAACGAAAAACACAACGAGGCCAACGGCGATAACAACACCGATGGCGCCAACGACAATGACAGCTGGAACATGGGCGCCGAAGGCCCCACAGACGACCCCGCGATCAACGAAATGCGTGAGCGCCAGACCCGCAACTTCCTCACCACCCTCATCCTCTCGCAGGGCGTCCCTATGCTCTGCGGCGGAGACGAGGTCGCCCGCTCGCAGCGCGGCAACAACAACGGCTACTGCCAGGATGACGAGCTGACCTGGTACGACTGGAACCTCGACCCGCCACGCAGGCGCCTCATGGAGTTCACCGCCAAACTCATCGAACTTCGAAAAAATCATCCCAACCTCCACCGCCGCAAGTTCTTCCAGGACCGCACCATCAAGGGACGGGGCGCTGAGTCGAAGGTGGTCCGCGACATCGCCTGGTACAACACCGATGGCCAGGAGCTCTCGGACGAGGCCTGGAACGAGCCCTGGAACCGCACCTTGGGTCTTCTTCTCAACGGCTCAACCCTGGGTGTTACCGACGAGGAGGGTCATCCCGTAACGGATGACAGCTTCCTGATCCTCGTAAACGCCTACCACGAGGGCGTCGAGTTCACACTTCCGGAAGCTCCCGGACACCACCCCTGGACACAGGTGATTGATACCCAGAACATCGAAGATCCTTTCGCGGAAACCGAGCTCGGGGCAAAGATGATCCTTGGCGGTCGCTCCATGCGCGTCTTCCGGGAGCACAGCACACCTGCCTCAACAGAAAGCGACAATGCAGCCGCGGCTCAGTCCCCCACCAACACCCTCGCCTGAACTCCTCCACCAGCAAGAATGGGAGCGCCCCAGGCGCTCCCATTCTTTTTGCCCTGACATCCGGCCACAGTCTCCGCCAGCTAACCGCCCGCCACCAGCCCCTCGTACAGCGCCACCGTCTGCTCCGCTATCGCCCCCCAACTGAACATCGCCTCAACCCGCGCCCGCCCCGCATCCCCAAACCTCCTGCACCGCTCCGGATCCGCCAACAGCTCTGTCAGCCGCGCCGCCAGATCCCGCGCAAACTGCCCCGGATCCACCGGAAATCCCGTAACCGCATCCGGCGCAAACGGCACCAGGAACCCGGTCTCGCCCTCCACCACCACCTCCAGGATCCCGCCCGTCGCACTCGCCACCACCGGCGCCCGGCAGGCCATCGCCTCCAGATTGATGATCCCGAACGGCTCATACACCGAAGGGCAGCAGAACACCTGGCAATGCGAGTAGAGCTCAATCGCCTCCGCCTTCGTCACCATCTTCTCAATCCACACAATCGTTCCCACCCGCCGCCCGCGCCGCCTCCACCTTCTCCCGCATCTCCGCCGCAATCTCCGGCGTATCCGGAGCCCCCGCGCACAACACCACCTGCGTCCCCTTTGGCAGGTGCGGAATCGCCTCCACCAGGTGCGTCACCCCCTTCTGCCGCGTAATCCTCCCCACAAACAGCACGTACGGCACACTCGCATCCACGCCGTACTTCACGAGCGCCCCCGTCCCCGAAGTCCTCTGGTACTCCGCCAGGTCGATCCCGTTATAGATCACGTGAATCTTCGCCTGATCCACCTCCGGATACGCCTTCAGGATGTCCGCCTTCGTTCCCTGGCTCACCGCAATTACCGCATCCGCATCGAGGATCGCCGTCCGCTCCATCCACGAGCTCATCGCGTACCCCGACCCTAACTGCTCCGCCTTCCACGCCCGCAGCGGCTCGAGCGAGTGCGTCGTCAGCACAAATGGCACACCGTACAGCTTCTTCGCCAGAAACCCCGCCATCGACACATACCACGTATGCGTATGCACCACGTCGATCTTGCCCAGCTCCTTCATCCATTGCAGGTTCAGCGCCAGCGCATCTACCGCAGTTTTGAACTTTTCCGCACTC
Organism: uncultured Acidobacteriaceae bacterium; assembly: GCA_963752655.1. Lineage (GTDB taxonomy): Bacteria > Acidobacteriota > Terriglobia > Terriglobales > Acidobacteriaceae > Edaphobacter. Next base: position 127,756 of record CAVVZK010000005.1, on the reverse strand, counting down.
CCACCCGTTATCGCGGCCGGCGGCTCCTCCCCGCGCACCGTCAGCGTCACCGTCGTCCACCACCTGCTCCCCCCAGCAGTGCACCTCTACCTCGATCCGCTTCGCCAACTCTCGGCTCAGGTACTCCACATGTACCCCCGCACCGCCGTACACCGCCGGCGGATACTCCCGCGTCATCAGACCCACACGCATCCCAAACCTCCCTTTGCACTAGCCTCCGCAGCCTACCACTCGGCCCTGGATAACCCTCCGCCCCTCCCGGTTTTGACTGCTTTCCGACAAAGTGAGCAAACGAGAACCATGTCAAACCGTCCTAAACAGCATTGGGGTGCTGCTCGACCAGAGGCTGAACGCATCCAACATGCTCAGGATGTAGCTTCAGGACACCACGGCAAAACACAGGTTGTTCCTTTCGCCCAGACAGGAATGACAGGTTATTCGGAACGAAAGGCTCGGTAAAGATAATGCCCCGCACCTTCGAAGTCACTGAATCTGTTCGACATCTAGAAGACAAGCTGGGGGAGATCAGAACCATCTGCCGCCTTCACGCCTGCCCCACGGGCGCACGGGAGAACCTGGTCGACCTCCCCTCCCGCCTTTCGCAGGACGCGGGCTTCCGCGCTGATATCTCCGACATTGTTCGATCACTCCAACGCATGGGACTTCATCTTCCTGACGTGCTCGACATCCTCGTGTTGGCCGTCCGCGGTAATTCTGCGCCACGCCACGCCGGCGAGCACTCAGAAGAGTTAAGCCTGCTCGGAGGCTTTCTCTCCAACATCGGGCGGTGGCCTGGCACAGACTCCGCTCCTATCCTCGCCGAAGGCGAGATCCCCGCCAACATCCACAAGTTTAGCCGCCCCCAGAGTTCCAGCCCTCAGACCCCGAGCCAGTCCGCGTCCACCTACACATCCCAGTCCCAGGCCCTCAAGGCCCAGACCCCTTCCGGACCGAGGTCGCAGTCGGCAAACCCGGCTGATAACTCCGCACCACCCCTGCCTGGGAACAACTCTACATCCCGCAGTGGGCTCTCAGTCCCTCTGTCCGGTGCCGACGAGCAACGGCCTTCCCCAGTGCACCTTGACGACCTGCCCCCAAACCTCTTCCCTGCCGCCGATATCGGCCGGGCCCTGGCCCGACTGGAGCGCGGAAACCTTGAACTGCGTGCCCACCTGGAGTCGATCGATCAGCGGATCAGCCGCATGGAACCGCTCCTGGAACTCTCCCCCACCCAGTCCACCGTACCGCCGTCCGAGCAAGCTTCGGTTGAACTGCCCAGCCCAAACCTACCGCCCCCAGCCGAGACGTCTCTCCCGAACCTTCCTCTCCCGCAAGCCTCGCACTCTGCGGTCTCGGAGCGCGAAAAGCCAACAAGCGCCGATTCGCCACACAGATCAGTCGCGATCTACGAAGTGCCGCGATCGTCACCCAGCGTCTCCTCCATCCCTCAGCCACCGCCAGTCGTGCCCCGTTTCAGCCACTTCTCTCGCGATCCCAGCCCGATCCGTGAACAGGAGTTCGCCGCAGGTTCCGCAAGTGCCGTCCCATCGTCGGTTCCAGCCCCAGCGAGCAATCCGACCACGGGCACCGATTCGCAATCCGCCGCGACCCCGATCTCTCAATCCAATGTCGTTCACCCAATTTCCGTTGCGGAACCGACTCCTGAAAGCGAACAGGCCCTTCACCGGGCGGAACGAAGCCCGAATGTCGATGTTCCTGGGAACAAGCCCCGGTCGCATTCCGCATCTCCCGTAGAAAGCCGGCGCGCACGTCAATGGCCCGAACCAAAGTCGGTCCTGCCCAGCCGGCAGCCGGAGCAAACGGCGGCTCCAACTACGATCCCCGACGAAGGTCATCTCACTCACCGGCCGGGTCCTACAGCCAGCGGCCTCCGCGCTATCCCGCTTCCACGTGGATTTTTCGGCACCGCACCCGAAGCCGATCCAACTCGGGACCAACCTGTAGTCGCAGAACCTGACCTCGTCCGGCAAAAGCCCCGCCGGGGCCTATTAGCTCTCCTGTTCCTTTTGGCCTTGGTGCTCGCGGCCGGCGCTTACTTGTACCTGTCCACCCGGTCCCCCCAGGGGAACCCTGGCTCCGAGCCCGTCAGCATCAACTCCTCGCCGGCGCCCCGCACCTCTGCCCTTCCGTCTCCGGCCAACGCATTTGGGACCGAAGGCCCACTAACCTCCAGCCCCAGGCAGGCTCAACAGCCTAGAGCCCTCGACCCAAAAAAAACTCGGGTTCTTGGAACCAGGAGCTCCCTCCAACCCGCAGAGACGGTTGAAGCGGCAGGCTCAGCGAACGGTTTTCGGCCCGCCGGGACCTTCGTGCCGGCCTCCGTCATGGACGGCCGCCTTCTCTCCGCTCCTCTTCCAGAGCAGCCTCGTGTCCCGCCCAACTCTGGCCTTCGCGGTATGGTCATCCTCGAAGCCAACATCTCCAGCAGTGGGCAGGTTGAGGACGTCAACATCCTCGGCGGTAACTCTGCACTGCGCTCGCCAGCCATCGCGGCCGTCCGCAGCTGGCGCTACAAGCCCTACCTGCTCAACGGATCGCCCGTCGAAGTCCGCACTATCGTCCGCGTCGACTTCAGCGAACACAAGTCGCAACCCGCCCAGCGTTCGGATCCCTTCCCCAGGTAGCGCACGGAACTCCGGTCAGCGAGGCACGAAAGGTCTCGCGCAGACTCGGCGACACGAATGTGGCAAGATGATCGAGGCGACCCGGCTAACCCCCGGGCGCCGGAGGCCTTGCTCATGACCGTGGTTGCAGGTGTGGATTTTGGAACCCTTAGCGTCCGTGTGACGCTGCTCGACAGCACCCGCGGTCGCCTCGGGACCTCCGTCGCAGAGTACCCCCTTAAGCGCAATCGCCAGGACCCGGATCAGGCCACCCAGTCCCACGATGACCAGATGTCCGCCCTCGCCCGCGCCACACGAGAGGTCATCGCGCTCGCCGGCATCGACGGCAGCTCCGTCGAAGCCATCGCACTCGACACCACCGGCTCTAGCGTCGTCCCCGTCGACAAAAACATGCAGCCCCTCAGCGACTACTACCTCTGGTGCGACCACCGCGCCAAGCACGAGGCCGCCGAGATCACCACCCTCGCGCACCAGCAAAAGCTCGAAGCCATCGACTGGTGCGGCGGCGTCTACTCGCACGAGTGGGGCTTCGCCAAGCTCCTCCACTGGCTCCGCAACAACCCCGATCAGCGCTCCGCACTCGCCTCCGCCTTCGAGCACTGCGACATGGTCGCCGCCACTCTCTGCGGCATCAAGGACCCCGCACTCGTCAAGCGCAGCGCCTGCGCCATGGGCCACAAGTGGATGTGGAACCCCAAGTGGGACGGCCTCCCCTCGCAGGCCTTCCTCTCCTCCGTCGACCCCCTCTTCCACGGCATCCGCGAAAAACTCTCCGGCCCCAACAACGACACCGTCCTCACCTCCGACCACCTCGCCGGCCACCTGGCCCCGGAGTGGGCCGAAAAGCTCGGCCTCCGCGCGCGGCATCCCCATCCCCGTCGGCGCCTTTGACGCACACTGGGATGCCATCGGCGCCGGTTGCCGCGTCGGGGACGTCGTCAACGTCGTCGGCACCTCCACCTGCATCATCGCCATGGAGCACTCCCCCACCCTCATCGCCGGTATGTGCGGCGTCGTTCCCGGCTCCGTGCACCCGCAATTCGCCGGCGTCGAAGCCGGCCTCTCCGCCACCGGAGACATCTTCGAAGCCATCGCCCGCCGCGCCGGCAAGTCCGTCAAGGAGCTCGCCGTCGGCCTCGACGCCTACAAGCCCGGCCAGACCGGCCTCCTCCGCCTCTCCTGGGATAACGGCGACCGCACCGTCCTCGTCAACGCCGCACTCGGCGGCGTCACCCTCGGCTGGAACCTCATCCACACCGCCCAGGACGAGCTCTTCGCCGCCATCGAGGGCACCGCCTTCCACTCCCGCATCATCCTCGATCGCATGGCCGAGGACGGCGTCCCCATCGAGCGCGTCATCAACGCCGGCGGCATCCCCCAGAACAACGCCGTCCTCAACCAGGTCTACGCCAACGTCTTCAACAAGCCCGTCCTCGTCCCCGACGGCATCCCCACCTCGCTCGGCTCCGGCATCTTCGCCCTCCTCGCCACCGGCACCTACAAGTCGATCGAAGAGGCCCAGTCCGCCATGTGCCTCAAGCACCGCACCATCCTCCCCGACCCCCAGGCCGTCGCCGTCTACAACGAGCTCTTCGCCCTCTACCGCAAGATCTACTTCGCCCTCGGCACCCCCGACGCCGCACCCGCATCCCTCGGCGACATCCTCCCCCAACTAAAATCCATAGCCGCCCGAGCCTGACACCAAGCCCGAGCCTGACACCAAACCGGGTGCCCCACCCTCTCGCAGCCCCATCGCGAAAGGGTGGGGTGCTCCGCAACCTCTCGCAAACCCGACTCGTTACAACCACCGAACCGCAAACTGAGACGGTCAACTGAGAACCGTCAACCGAGAACGACAACTCCCCTCACTCCTCCCGCAAAACCTCCAGCGGCTTCTGCCCCAGCACCCGGTGGCTCGCCACCCATCCCGTCGCCACCGTCAGCAGCCCCGTCAGCACCAGCGCGCCCAGCGTTCCACAGCCAGTGGAACTGGTACCCACAGTAAGCTTGTGCAGAATCAGCCCCGCAATCAGGTTCGCAAACCCGATCCCCACCACCCCCGCCACCAGCCCCAGCACCGCAAACTCGATCGAAAAGATCGTCGCAATCCGCCCCCGCGTCGCGCCCAGCGTCTTCAGCACCACCACCTCGCGCACCCGCCGATACCGCGTCCCCGCAATCGAGCTCGCCAGGATCACCACCCCCGCGAAGATCGAGAACGCCGCCAGGAACTGGATCACGTACGTGATCTGCACCACCACCTGCCGCACCGTCTCAAGCGCCTGCGCCACGTTGATCACCGTCACCGTCGGATACGCCGCATACAACGCCCGCTGCAGCTCGTCCACCCGCTTCGGGATCGCATGCACCCCGCCGTACCAGATCACCGGCAGCCCCGCCAGCGCCGCTCTCCGGCAGCACAAACTCCGCCCGCGAAAACGCATGCTGCCCGTCGACTTGCGTCATCGCCGCCACCCTCGCCGTGAACCGCGCATCCTGCGCCGCAAACGTGATCGTCGACCCAACGTGCAGCCCCAGCCGCTCCGCCTGTGGCTGGTTCACCGCCACCAGCGGATGCTTGCCCGCGTCCGCCGCCTGCGCCGCCGTCCACCACCTCCCTGCAACCGCCGTCGTTCCCGGCGGCGGCGCATCCGCATACGTCAGCGAGATCGCCTGCAGCATCCGCTTCGGAAAGTTCTTCATCTTCGCCTTGTTCGCCTCAACCCCGTCGATCTCCAGAATCCGCGAGCTCACCACCGGCAGAAACTCCGGCGTCGCCGTCACCGTCGGCTGCGCCTTCAGCAGCGCCCGCACCCCGCCAATCTCCTCCGACGTGATGTCGATCAGAAACACATTCGGCAGGTTCGGCGCCGACGAAATATGCAGCTCGCTCACCACCGCCTGCTGCACCAGGTACACCGTCATAATCTGCATCACGCCCAGCCCCAGCGCCGCCAGCAGCGCCGCCGAAGGGTTCCCCGGCCGATACAGATTCGCCAGCCCATGCCGCAGCGAAGAGGGCAGGCTGAACCCGCCGCGCTTCAGAAACCACCCGCAGCAGCCGCAGCACACCCGCCGACGCCAGCACCAGCACCAGCAGCACCGACACCAGCCCCAGCGAAAACTACTCGCCCCACCGTCGCCGAGTCCGACAGCGTCGTCGCAATCGCCGTCAGCCCCAGCAGGATCAGCACCGCCGCACTCAGCTGCGCAGCATTCTTTCGCAGCTTGCGCAAAGATCGCCGACACAAACGGATCGTCCGCATCCTCAACCGCCCGCCGGAAGATCAGCACCGGCCGCACACTCCGGATATCCAGCAGCGGCGGCAGCGTAAACAGCAGCGTCGTCAGGATCCCCGCAGCCAGCCCCGTCACCACCGTCCTCCACTGGAGATGCAGCGTCGTGTCGATATTCACCAGCTTCGCCAGCAGCCACGGGAACGCCAGCTGCACCCGCACCCCCAGCCCCACGCCCAGCACGCCGCCCATCACCCCCAGCAACAGCGTCTGGATCAGGTAGATCTTGATGATCTGCGCTGACCCCGCACCCAGCGACTTCATGATCGCAATCGAGTCCATCCGCTGCTGCAGGTGCGCCCGCATCGCCATCGCCACACCCACCGCACCCAGCACCAGCGCCACCAGGCTCATCAGCGAAAGCAGACTCGTCGCCCGGTCCAGCCCCTGCGTCAGCGCCGGATTCGTCTCGCGATAGTCCATCACCTGCGCCTCGGGCAGCAGCCTCTCAAGCCGCGCCTTCAGCTCCGCCACCGCGCTATCCGAGATCCCCGTCCCATTGCTCGGCGCCGGCACCTTGAACAGGTATCGCTGCCCCGCATGCGACCCCGGCGCCAGCAGCCCACTCGACTCCAGACCCTCTCGCGAGATCAGCACCCGCGGCCCCGCCGCAAAGCTCCCAGACAGCCGGTCCGGCTCATTCGACACCACCGACGCAATCCGAAACAGCTTGTCGCCCAGCTTCAGCTCATCGCCAATCTGCATGTGCAGCCGCACCAGCAGGTCATCCGCAACCACCACCGTGCCCGGCCCCAGCACCGTCCGGAGCCTGCCCCCATTCTGGAGCTCCACCGTCCCATAAAACGGGTACTTCGTCGGATCGACCGCCTTCAAAGTCACCAGCAGCGGATCCATCGTCTTCGGCGACGACGCCATCGAAAGCAGCTCCGTCACCGGCGTCATCTCCACCCCCGTCGCCGCAACCTCGTCCAGCCCCTTCTGCTCCTCCGCCGTCGGCTGCTGAAACATCCGCGCCGAAAGGTCCGCCGCCATAATCGCCCGCGCCCGCGTCAGCAGCGTCGCTCGGAACGATGCCGAAAACCCGCGAACACCCGTCAGCGCCGCCACCCCAATCGCAACCGAAAGGATCACAAAGAAAAACTTGCCGCGCGAAGACCGCAGCTCCCGCGACGCAATCCGCATCGCCGTCGAATACGAAAGATTCGCCATCGCTCTAGGCCCGCCGCAGCTTCCGCCGCCCAAAGCAACGCCCGGCCGTCACCCCGTCACCCCGGCCATCCGGTCCACCTGCCCGATTTCATCCTGTCCCGACCCAACCCGAAGGTACTCGTCCGACAGCAGCATCCCGTCCCGCAACGTAATCCGCCGATGCGCATAAGCCGCCACCGCCGCATCATGCGTCACCAGCACCAGCGTCGTTCCTTCCACGCGGTTCAGATCCAGCAGCAGCTTCAGCACACTCTCCCCGTTCACCGAGTCCAGGTTCCCCGTCGGCTCATCCGCCAGCACAATCGGCGGCCGCAGGATAAACGCCCGCGCCAGCGCCACCCTCTGCTGCTCCCCACCCGAAAGCTGCACCGGGTAATGATCCATCCGGTCCGCCAGCCCCACAGAATCCAGCAGCGTCCGCGCCCGCACGAGCCCCGCCGCCTGGTCCTTGCTCTCCGAGTTCAACTCATGCGGCAGCAGAACATTTTCAAGCGCCGTCAGCGAAGGAATCAGCTGGTACGACTGAAACACAAACCCGATCGTCCGCCCACGCACCTGCGCCAGCTTGATCCTCCGGCAGGTACGAGATCTCCTGCCCGGCCAGCGTCACACTTCCCCGAAGTCGGCGTATCCAGACCCGCCAGCAACCCCAGCAGCGTCGACTTCCCACTCCCCGAAGACCCCATGATCGCCGCAAACTGACCCTTCGGAATCACGAAGTCGATCCCCTTCAGGATGTCGACCGAACGCGTTCCCGGTCCGCAGGCTCTTACGAAGCTCCTTCACCACGATCATCGGCTGCCCGGCACCCGTCGGCACTGCGTTCGTTCCGCTCAAATCCGCCTTCGCTCCCCGCCATCCCGTTTGTTACTGTCAAAGCATGCGTTCGCTCTGGCTCTCTCTCATTCTAGCGGCAGCAGTGGGAGCAACAGGCTGCCGCGGAACTCACTCCTCCAATCCAGCTCCCGACTCCAGCCCGACCTCGACCGCATCCCAAAACACGCCTCCGGATGTGCCCATGAGCAACAACCCCCTCGCGCCCGACCCCGCCGACACCCGCCCCCTCCTCGTCTGCTTCGGCGACTCCCTCACCGCCGGCCACGGCACCGACCCCGGCGAAAGCTACCCCGACTACCTCCAGAAGGACCTCGACCAGGCCGGCTTCCACTACCGCGTCGTCAACGAAGGCATCAGCGGCAACACCACCAAGGACGGCCTCGACCGCATCGACCGCGTCCTCGCCCTCCACCCCGCCCTCGTCGTCGTCGAGTTCGGCGGCAACGACGGCCTCCGCGGCCTCCGCATCGAAGACTCCCGCACCAACCTCGACCAGATCCTCGCCCGCCTCAAAGCCAGCGGCACAAAAGTCGCCCTCGCCGGCATCACCCTCCCACCCGACTACGGCCCCGACTACATTCAGCAGTTCAAAGCCACCTACACCACCCTCGCCCACAAATACAACGTCCCCCTCCTCCCCTTCCTCCTCGAAGGCGCATACGGCGTAGACGGCATGATGCAGGCCGATCGCACCCACGCCACCGCCCAGGGCAACCAGGTCGTCGCCACCAACGTCCTCCACCTCGTCACCCCACTCCTCAAAAAGTCCTGACCCACCCACCAACATCTCTCACCACAAGCCCACCCATCAACACCTGTCTTCCTGAGCCGCCCAAAGCCGCCACCAACACCTGTCATCCTGAGCGGAGGCGAAGCCGAAGTCGAAGGACCTGCGTTTGTCCTCTCAACCACAAACCCCACTCACCCCAACACAACAATCGGCTGCATCAGCGTCCCCGCAATCCTCTTCGCGATCCCCAGCATCTCCGTCGGCGACGTAAACACCTTCACCAGCGGCTCCCTCCCAAACTCCGGAAGATTCACCTGCATCCCGTTCCGCAGCTGCCCCGCCACCCGCTCATCCACCGTCACCGAAGGCATCCCCGGCAAAATCGTCCGCGGATGCGGAAGCCGCGCCCCGATCCCCGCCGCATCCCCGTCAAGCGCCTTCAACTCCTCCGCCGTAATCGCATGCGCAAGCGTGAACGCCCCGGCCCGCGTCCGCCGAAGGCTCGCCAGGTGCGCCCCACACCCGGCCTTCTGCCCCAGCTCATGCGCCACCGATCGCACATACCCGCCCGCCGAAATCCGCACCCGAAACTCGACCTCCGACCGCTCCGCATCGAGCCCCAGAAGCTCGAAACGCATGCACCGTTACCCGCGCCGCCTTCACCGGCACCTCCGCACCCGCGCGCGCCAGCTTGTGCGCCGGCACCCCGTTGATCTTCTTCGCCGAGTACACCGGCGGCATCTGTTCCTGCTCTCCAAGAAACTCCGCCGCCATCACCCGCAGCTCCTCGAGCGTGCAGCTCAGCGGACGCTCTGGCCCCGCCGCCACACCCTCCGCGTCATACGTATCGGTCGCAAACCCGAACCGGATCGCGCCCGTATACTCCTTCTCCGCGCTCCCGAAAAACTGCGCCAGCCGCGTATACCGCCCCAGCAGCAGCGGCAGCACTCCCGTCGCCATCGGGTCCAGCGTCCCCAGGTGCCCGACAGATCGCTCGCCCGTCACCCGCCGCACCAGCGCCACAACATCGTGCGAGGTAAGCCCTGCAGGCTTGTCCAGGATCAAAAGTCCATTCATAGGGAAATGGCGCGCTCCAACGCGCTCTTGTTGCGTACCACGTAGCGATGTCCTCAGCACCGTTCCAGGCGCGCGCACAACCTAACTTCCGCGTATCAGCGAAAGAAACTCCGTCCGGGTCTGCATCTGCGTCTTGAACACCCCCAGCATCGCCGACGTCGTCGTGTGCGAGTGCTGCTTCTCCACGCCGCGCATCATCATGCAAAGGTGCTGCGCCTCAATCACAACCCCCACACCCTGCGGCGCAATAGCCCCCGTAATCGCATCCGCGATCTCCCGTGTCAAACGCTCCTGCACCTGCAGCCGCCGCGCAAACACCTCCACGACCCGCGGCAGTTTACTCAGGCCCACGACCTTTCCCTGCGGCACATACGCGATATGAACCTTGCCGAAAAACGGCAGCAGGTGATGCTCGCACTGCGAATAGAACTCGATGTCCTTCACAATCACCATCTCGTCATAATCCACATCAAACATCGCCCCGTGAAGCACACCCTCAACCGTCTGCGAGTACCCCCTCGTCAGCGCCGCCATCGATCGCTCCATCCGCTCCGGCGTCCGCAGCAGCCCGTCCCGCTCAGGATCCTCGCCCATCCTCACCAGCAGCTCGCGATATAAATCCTGCGTCGAAGCCCCCGCCAGCGCACTCCGCCTCAGCCGCTCCCGCTCAGCGGCTCCCTCTGGAGCATCTCCCTTCGCGACCTCGCCCGGCAGCGCGACATCCGGCGTGATGCAGTCGATCTGTAGTCGTTCGTTCCATCTATCCCCTGTCCTCGATCCCGCGGCGTACCCGCACCCGCGTAGTCAAATCCATTGTTCGGTGTCTCCTCGATATGCACCCGCACCAGCCGGGCATGCGGATAGCTCGCAAAAATCCGGTGCACCTCGACCGCAAGATTCTCCGTCGTCGAAACCGTCTCCGCAAAGCACGGCAGCGTATTCAGGTTCTGGTGATCGAACCTGTCCATCAACGCTCCCGTCGCAAAACCATCGAGGTCTGCCAGATTTGTAACCATTCCAGTCTCGGCGTTCACCGGCCCCGAAAACGTGACCTCAACAATGTAGTTATGCCCATGCCCGTGAGGATGATTGCACTTCCCAAACACCTCCCGGTTGCGCTCCGCATCGTAACGATCCGTGTGCAGCCGATGCGACGCACAAAAGTGATACCGCCGCGACAACTCCGCCCTCGGAATCGCCACACCGGCCGCGCTCAACTCCTCACCCCGTAAAAGTCCGCAAACAGGTCAGGCGTCTCATACACCCGCACCCGCTTCAGCTCCGCATGCGGAATCTTCCCCACCAGCCGATCCCAGATAGCCACCGCGATATTTTCAACCGTAGGCTGCCGGTCCGCGAACTCGGGCACCTCGAGGTTCAGGTGTCGATGGTCGTACACACTCACCACCTCGCGTTCCAGGATCTCCTTCATCTGCTTCAGGTCCACCACAAACCCGCTCACCGGATCGATCTCGCCCCCAACCGTCACCTCCAGCGTGTAGTTGTGGCCATGCCCGTTCCGGTTCGAGCACTTGCCGAACACGCGCTCATTCTCCTCCGGCGACCAACGGTCGTTCCAATAGAAGTGCGCGGAAGAAAACTCGGCCCTGCGTGTCAGCGATACCATCGTCACCTTCAAGTCTAGCCGATTGGCCCAAACTTTCAGCCGGACCCGGCACGCGTCAGTACCGGTTCGGGTTATAGCTCCGACCCTTCCACGTCACCGATCGATGCAGCCGATGCCGAACCGCACTCCGCAGCAGCAGAAACACAAACATCGGAATCCCCAGGATCGAGATCGCCACATCCACCGCACCGAAGTTCGAGCGCGCCACCCGGCTGTAAAACCGAAACGCCGTCCTCACCCACACCAGCAGGATCGCCCCCCTCTGCCACCCAGCCAGGTGCGGAATCCCCAGCGCCACCATCGGCAGCCCGAAAAACAGCACAAAGTCCAGCACGCGCCACGCCGCCAGGTACACCGGGTGCGGCATCAGCAGCGCCAGGTTCTTCGTCCAGCCCCCCACCATCTCCCCCACCGTTCGATACATCCGCGTCGAAACCGCCTCGGGCGCATACCGGAACCGAACCGTTCGCCGCGCCCGCTTCATCGTCCGTCGCCAGCGCCACGTCCTCAAGCACGCTCCGCCCCACAGCACGGTGCCCGCCCAGGTCGAAGTACGCCCTCCGATCCACCGAAAGAAACTGCCCGTTCGCAGCCGCCACCCGCCGGTTCGGGTCGTTCACCTGCTCCGGCGGATACACGCTCGCCAGCTCCGAAAAGATCAGCGGCATCACGCTCCGCTGAACCGCTCCCGTCACGATCTGCCGCGGCGAGTACGACAGCAGGTCCGCCCCGTGCCGCTCCGCCTCCCGCAGACTTCGCGAAAGCCCGCCCGCCTCGTGGATCGTATCCGCATCCGTAAACAGCAGCCGCCTGCCCCTCGCCATCTGCGCCCCCGCCCAGCACGCATTATTCTTCCCCGTAAATCCGCCGCGATCTCCCGTGTCGAGCGGAGGCGCATCCATCACCGTCACCGCCGCCCCCATCTCCGTCGCCGGATACTCCGCCGCAGCCGCCTCCGCGATCGCCCGCGTCCCATCCGTCGACGCGTCGTTCACCACGATCAGCTCCCACTCACGCCCCAGCGCAAACCCCGGCTCCGTCTGCCGCAGCAGCGATTCGAGGCACCCCGGCAGGTTCACCGCCTCATCCCGCACCGGCACAATCACCGTCAGCTCCAGCGGCGCCCAGTCCTCGGCCTCCTCGATCGACCCCTCCACCGCAGGCGACTTACTCTCCTCCGGGTCATCCAGTCCAAGTATCGGTTTCACAGCTCCGTATTATAGGAAGCGGAGGCCTCGTGCGTAGATCCCCCACCCTCGTTTCCGCCGCCATCGCCCTCACCCTGCTCCTCTCTGGAGGCTGCGACCGCGGAGATCATCCCAACCGCCTCAGCCGGACCGCCCCCCTCTTCACCATCAGCGACGGCGTCCAGACCCTCGACCTCGCCAGCCTCCGCGGCCGCGTCGTCGTCCTCAATCTCTGGGCCTCCTGGTGCGCCCCCTGCGTCGAAGAGCTCCCCAGCCTCCTCGATCTCCAGAAGCAAATGCCCGAGCTCGCCGTCGTCGGCGTCAGCATCGACCAGGACGACGCCCTCTACCGCGAGTTCCTCACCCGCCACCACGTCAACCTCGTCACCGTCCGCGACAGCGAAGCCCGCATCAACGCCCTCTACGGCACCGCCCAGATCCCCGAAACCTACATCATCGACCGCAACGGCATCCTCCGCCGCAAGTTCGTCAGCGCCCAGGTCTGGACCAGCCCCGAAATCATGGACTACCTCCGCCACCTCTAAAACCCATCCTTCCCCCGCGCACCGCTTTCTGCTCTCCGCATCGTCATTCTGAGCAAAGCCGAAAAACCCCGCACTCCCCTCCAAACTGTCATTCTGAGCAAAGCGGAAGAACCCCGCATTGGCCCTTGTTGTTGCATGTTCTTCTGCTTCGGCTGTCATCCTGAGCGAAGTCGAAGGACCTGCGTCTCACCGCCACCCCCGCTGCTATCATCAACCCCATGACTCAGCTGGACGTCCTCTACCGCTACGGCCTCCCCCCGACCGAATCCGCAACCATGGCCGTGGCCCGCCTCCGCGAGGTCTACGGCATCCGCCGCCTGGAGCTCCGCGAGGCCGAAAAGACCATCCGCATCGAGTACGACGCCAGCCGCCTCACCGAGTCCGTCGTCCACCAGCTTCTCCTTCGCGCCGGCGTCGACATCGTCGAAGAGGTCCCGCTCATCCCCATCCCGGTCCCCGTCATCGAGCCCGACCCCTCAGCCGCCGGCGTCACCACCGCGCAACCCGCAAAGTAGCCTTCGCCCACCCTCACCCGCCCACCCGAGACGCGAACCCTGCTTGTTCTTCCCGCCCGCGTCCGTTATCGTAGCGAAGTCGCTTCTTCACCCACGCGCCCGTAGCTCAGCTGGATAGAGCATCTGGCTTCGAACCAAAGGGTCGGAGGTTCGAGTCCTTCCGGGCGCACCACCTCATCTCATCGCAAGCCGCGCCGTTTGCTCTGCCCAGGGTTCTCCGTTATCCTGAACAGGTTGCATACCCGTGCAATGTGCGCCCGTAGCTCAGCTGGATAGAGCAACTGGCTACGAACCAGTAGGTCGGAGGTTCGACTCCTTCCGGGCGCACCACATCTCCCCCACATCTGCCTCTTCACCTCACTCCTCCCGGGAGCACATACCTCCTGTGCCCCACTTCAAATCTTGGTCCCTGAGCACCTGCCAGCCGATTGACGACCAATTCGGTCCGGATTAGACTTGACCTCGGTAGCCCCTCACGACTCATGGGGGAATCAGCCACCGGACAGCAGCGAGGACACCCCGTCCAGCTCGTCCGAGGAAGCCAGGGAAGTCTCTATGCTGCAGGCATTTATCATCACGCTCCGAGAGGGTGTCGAAGCGTCCCTGATCGTAGGCATCATCTTCGCCTACCTCTCCAAAATCGGCCGATCCGAGCTCAAGCGCACCGTCTTCTACGCCATCGGAGCCGCCGTCGCCGCCAGCGTCCTCGCCGCCGTCATCATCTCCAAGCTCAACATCAACTCCGACGTCCTCGAAGGCTGGGTCATGCTCGCCGCCGCCGCCTTCGTCGTCTCCATGATCTGGTTCATGCACCGCACCGCCCGCTCCATGCGCGGCGACATCGAAGCCAAAATCGCCCGATACACCGGCGGCGAAGCCAGCGTCTCCCGCCTCGGCCTCTTCTTCTTCGTCTTCCTCCTCGTCTTCCGCGAGGGCGTCGAGACCGTCCTCATCCTCTCCGCCGTCTCCCTCAACTCCTCCGAGATCCTCTCCTTCACCGGAACCGTCCTCGGCCTCGCCGTCGCCATCGTCTTCGGCGTCCTCTTCATCCGCGGCTCCGTCAGGATCAACCTCCAGCGCTTCTTCCGCGTCACCACCGTCATCCTCTACTTCGTCACCTTCCAGCTCGTCGTCTCCGGCCTCCACGAGCTCTCCGAAAACGGCGTCCTCCCCTCCTCCACCGCCGAAATGCGCCTCATCGGCCCCATCGTCCGCAACGACCTCTTCTTCTTCGTCACCATGCTCGCCCTCGCCGGCCTCATGATCCTCCTCGAGCGCAAACGCTCCACCCCCACCCACGACGCCGCCGCGCTCGCCGCTCTCGACCCCGCCGCCCGCCGCAAGCTCGCCTGGTCCCAGCGCCGCGAAAAAATGTGGATGTCCGCCGTCGTCGGCACCTCCTTCCTCTTCATCTTCCTGTCCACCGCCGAGTTCATCTACGCCAAAAGCTCCACCGCCCTCTCCGCCACCACCGCCGTCACCCTCACCGGCCAGCAGGTCACCGTCCCCCTCGCCGACGTCAACGACGACAAGCTCCACCGCTATGGCGTCCACATCACCGACCCCAGTTCCACCGGCCCCAACGCCGGCCGCAGCGTAGAAATCCGCTTCCTGCTCTTCAAAAAGCCCGACGGCAACATCGTCTCCGTCGCCGACGCCTGCTCCATCTGCGGCCCCGTCGGCTTCTACATCGGAGCCCAGGGCATCACCTGCAAGATGTGCGCCTCCCCCCTCGTCCCCCAGTCCATGGGCGTCAGCCGGCGGCTGCAACCCCATCCCCCTCAAATCCACCCAGGCCGGAGGCATGCTCCTCGTCCAATCCGCCGACCTCCAGCACCTCGCCCCCATCTTCGAGCGCTAACCATGGCGCCCCCCACACCAACCTCAATCGCCCTAGCACCCGCCCCCATCAGCCCCGCACCGGCCCTTCTCGCCTCTGCACCTCCCTTTCTTGTTGTCATTCTGAGCGCAGCGAAGAATCTGCTTCTCTACCGCAGCCTCCCGACCCGCCCAGACCCTGCCTCTGTTCTCATTCTGAGCACAGCGAAGAACCCGCTTCCCTACCGCACAGTACTGACCCGCCCGCGCCTTCGCTCTGTACCCGTCTTCCCCGCCGCCGCTCCAGCCCTTCTCGCCCCCGCCCCTCCCTTTCTTGTTGTCATTCTGAGCGCAGCGAAGAATCTGCTTCTCTACCGCAGAGTACGGACCCGCCCACGCCTCCCGTCTTCAACCGCCTTCCTCGCGGCCGCACCTGCCCTTCTCGCCCCCGCACCTTTCTTTCTTGTTGTCATTCTGAGCGCAGCGAAGAATCTGCTTCTCTACCGAAACCCCCCGACCCGCCCAGCCCCAGCCTCTGCACCCGCGCCCGCTGTCACTCTGGGCACAGCGAAGAACCCGCCTTGCCCCGCCACCATCACCGTCCCCACGGCACGCCCTTATGCTTGTCATCCTTCGCCAAAGACGGAGGATCTGCTTGCCTACCTCAAAGCCCGCCACCGCCCCGCTTCCGCACCTCTCCTCCTCCATGAGGCCGCATAAGTGTTCTTCCGCCTCCTCCTCGAATCCTTCCGCCGCCAGCGCCGCCGCAAGCTCCTCGCCGGCATCGCCATCCTGCTCGGAACCACCGCCGTCACCGCCATGCTCGCCCTCGCCACCACCATCGGCGACCGCATCCACGCCGAGCTCGCCGTCTACGGCGCCAACATCCTCGTCACCCCCCAGGCCGCAGCCCTCGCCGTCAACATCGGCGGCGTCGACATCCAGCCCCCGGCAACGCCTACCTCCACGAGTCCGACCTCGCCAAACTCCGCACCATCTTCTGGGCCAACAACATCACCGCCATCTGCCCCGAGCTCTCGCCACTCTCTACTTACCGCCGACGACGCTGCCGACCGCCAGAACTCCGGGTGCCCCATCCTCTGCGCAGCTCAACGCGGCAAAGGGTGGGCCATCGTTCGCGGAAGCAACCGACCTTCCCCAGCCGCACCCTGGCGATCCTCAGCCCGTGGCCTCTGGTTCAGATCACAATCTGAGGCGGCCTCAACACCGGCGCTCCAGCCGTCCACCCGCTCTGGAAGCTCGACCGGGCTCTGGCCCGCGTCACCTGCCGACAAGTCGTTCTCGGCACCGCCCTCGCAGACGAGGCTCAACCTCCACGTCGGCGACACCCTCACGACGATCACGCTCCTCATAACGATCCGACGCCCAGCTCTCCGCCGCTCGCAGATCACCGGCATCGTCTCAGGCCGCCGACGAGAGCCGACACCCAGCTCCTCTCCCCTCTCGCAACCGCCCAGCTGCTCAACAACACCCCCGACGCCGTCTCCCGCATCGAAATCTCCGCCCGCACCCGCCCCGAAGACGCCTTCGCCCGCCAGAACCCCGACACCCTCTCCCCCAAGCTCCGCGACACCTGGTACTGCCGCCCCTACGCCAACTCCATCGCCTACCAGATCCGCGAAGCCATCCCCAACAGCAACGCCCAGCAGGTCCGCCGCGTCGAGCAGTCCGAGGGCAACGTCCTCAAACGCATCTCCGGCCTCATGGCCCTCATCTCCGCCGCCGCCCTCTTCGCCGCAGGCTTCGCCGTCTCCGCCGCCATGGCCACCGCCGTCCTCGAGCGCCGCGCCGAGATCGGCCTCATGCGCTCGCTCGGCGCCAGCAAAGGCTCGATCGCCCTCCTCTTCTACGTCGAAGCCGGCATCCTCGCCCTCGCCGCCGGCACCGTCGGCTACCTCGCCGGAAGCGCCCTCGCCGCCGCCCTCGGCGCCCGCATCTTCTCCGGAACCGCACCCGTCCCCATCCTCAACCCAGTCCTCCTCCCCATCACCGCCGGCCTCGCCCTCCTTGTCGCCATCGCCGGCAGCACCCCCGCCATCCGCTCCGCCCTCAAACTCGACCCCTCCTCCATCCTCCGGTCCGACGCATGACCCCAGACTGCGCACGCCCGTGCTACACCATCGCCAGCCCAAACCCCCTCCGTCTTCTGAGCGCAGCAAAGAACCTGCTTTCCACCGCAGAGCTCGACCCGCCTCCGCTGCGCCTTTCCTGCGCGCTGCTTCTATCCGCCCGAACGCACCGACGCCCCGCTCCCAAGCCAGAGGCCACCGCATGACCCTCAACCTCCGCCACATGCTCACCCGCTCCCTCCTCCACCGCCGCGCTCCGCTCCCTCTCCGGCCTCATCGCCATGACCGTCTCCGCCGCCATCACCACCACGCTCCTCACCCTCTACGCCGACCTCGACGCCAAGCTCCACCACGAGTTCCGCTCCTTCGGCGCCAACATCGTCCTCACCGCCCCCGCCGGCGCCGCACTCCCCCCAGACGCCCTCGCCCGGGCCCAGCAAGCCGCCGGCCCCGACGCCAACCTCGCCCCCTTCGCCTTCGCCGTCGCCACCACCGACCGCGGAACCCCCGTCGTCGTCGCCGGCACCGACTTCTCCGCCGTCCGCCGCCTCAACTCCTGGTGGAGCGTCGACACCTGGCCCACCGACCTCCCCACCGGGCATCCAGCCCGCCCTCCTCGGCCAGAAAGCCGCCAACTTCGTCGCCAACGAGCACGACGTCCAGCTCACCTACGCCGGCAAGACCATCACCCTCAAGGGCGCCGGCCTCCTCCGCACCGGCGCCGACGAGGACAGCCGCATCTACATCCCGCTCGCCGCCTTCACCTACCTCACCGGCAACGGCCCCACCGTCATCGAGCTCCAGGTCCCCGGCAACGCCGCCCGCATCGAGAGCACCCTCGGCAGCCTCCGCAAAGCCCTTCCCACGCTCACCGTCAGCCCCGTCCGCCAGCTCGTCGAAAGCGAAAGCCGCATCGTCGACCGCACCCACGCCCTCATGTACGGAGCCGTCCTCCTCATCGCCCTCACCGTCGCCGTCTCCGTCCTCGCCACCCTCTCCGCCTCCGTCCTCGAGCGCCGCCGCGACTTCGCCCTTATGAAGGCCCTCGGCGGAACCCAGCGTGCACCTCCTCAGCCTCTTCCTCCTCGAGGCCACCGTCCTCGCCCTCGCCGGCGTCGTCGCCGGCTGGATCATCGGCTCCGCACTCGCCTGCCTCATCAGCGAGGCCGACTTCTCAACCGCCACCCTCCCCCGCCCTGGCGTCCTCCCCATCGTCCTCCTCCTCAACCTCCTCATCGCCGCCGCCGCCGCCTTCTTCCCCGCCCGCATCCTCCGCACCCTCCAGCCCGCCGCCCTCCTCAAAGGCGAATAGACACAATCCCCTTTCGAAAACTTCCTTTCCGATCTTCCCTCGCCCTTGTCGCCACCGCACTCGGCAGCCGTCGCCAGCTGAATCAGCCTTCGAAATTGATTGCTTCGCCTTTGCAGGTCAGGCAATCTGTCTGAGACACGGGGCCCATTGAAGGCGAGGTCAACAGATGCAGGAGATCGACCCAAGCGTCCAGACCGCGGAGCCCATCTCCTTCTGGTCGCGCTCTTCCAGATGGCTTGATGCGACATCGTCTGGGCCCAGTGATCCTTGAACCCGGACTGGGCTGCTTTACCTCCGGACATCTTTCAACGATGTTTCTCGACCTTGCCAAGGTGATGGAGGCAGCTGGGGTTTCACTTCAGGACACGGTGGCCGTCACCCAGACAGATGGCGCCTGTGGACTCATCTCTGTTCTGGGGGTCACGCGCGTGTGCGCATGCTGTCCTATCGATCCGGCGCTCTCCGCCTCCGAGCTCGCAAACGATCTGGGACGAATCGGGGCTGCCGCCATCATCGTCGAGGCAAGGGAGCAGACGGCCACAGCCGTGGCTCAAAGGCTTGGCATGGCAGTGATCCTCGCCTCCGCGGACATCCCGCTCTGTCGCTGGGAACTGGTCAGCCCCGCGACTCAGGCAATTCACAAATCTGAAAACGGCGGGGCAAGGCTGCTCCTCCACACCTCAGCCACCTCGGGCTACAGAAAGCTCGTTCCGCTTGACCGACGGGAACGTGACGGCCATGCTCGATCACACTCTCGCCATAACCGGGTTGAACGACAACGACCGACTTCTCTTGATGGCTCGGCACTTCCATATTCAGGGCATCATCTCGGCCATCGCTCAGCTCGTGGCGGGTGGTTCATTGATCGCCCCACGCGACCTGGCTCCAGCAGCACTCTACAACGCACTGGAGTTGCTCGGACCCACCTGGTATACCTGCGGACCGACCATGCATCGCGCCATGCTGGGCGAGATCCAACGCTCCGGCCGTGCTCTTCCCAGGTCGCTGCGGTTCGTACGATCCGCCGGAGCACCTCTTACGCCGGCACTGTACGAGGAGCTCCGCAGTACCCTGCAGGTGCCTGTACTCAACGTCTATGGCCTCTCTGAGACGGGCGGCATCGCCTCCACAGCACTTGATCGAGCCACCCCTCCAGGGTCAGTAGGGCGCAGCATGGGCCCGGAGATCGCCATCCTTCGCGACGGAGGCAGCATCCTCAGGAACGGGTTTGACGAAGGTGAGATCGTCGTCCGTGGCCCGGCAGTGATGCACGGCTACTTCGGTCATCCTGATGCTAATCGCCATGCATTCCGAGACGGCTGGCTACGCACCGGAGATCTTGGCCGCATCGATGCCAATGAATACCTCTACCTCGGCGGGCGCATCAAGGAGATCATCAACCGCGGCGGTGAAAAGATCATCCCGGACGAGATCGATGCCGTGCTCGCCCAGCACTCGGCCGTCCATGATGTTGCGGCATTCGGCGTTCCGCACGAAACACTCGGAGACGAGATCGCTTGTGCCGTAGTCCTCTCGGAAGGCGCAACGGCAACCCCCGCAGAGCTCCGCAGCTTCCTCGAAGGAAAGATCGCGGCTTTCAAAATCCCGCGATTCATTGTTCTCCGCGATGCCATCCCGCGAGGGTCTACCGGAAAGCCCAAGCGGCTCGATCTCAGAAACGAGTATGCGCAAATCACCGTGCGAGTCGAGCCGACAAAGTCGCTTGAAGCTTTGCCGTTGCTTGAAGACACGCAGCTCCTGTTCCGCCTCTGGTCATCGTTGCTCGGCTGCAAGAACATCGGCATGGAAGAAGACTTCTTTGCGCTCGGCGGAGACTCTTTGTCCGCAGTGACCATGCTGGCGGCGATCGATTCGCTGTTCGGATTGACCGTCCCACTCTCCTCCGAACACTTCGTGAAGAACTCAACCATCGCCGGTCTTATCGAGATGCTGAAGCATGCCGACGAGGTACAGGCGGACGAGGGAGAGGCGGGGATCGTCTATCCCCTGCGAACGGATGGGCAACGCGGAACATTCTTCTTCATCCCAGCCGCTGACACCAAAGGCCTCTACCTTCGCCGCGTGGCACGCACCATGACGAAAACCTGGTCCAGCGCGCTCGTGCGTCCCGCAGAACGTGGCCCATTTCGACCGCTGTACGCCATCGAGGATGCAGCCGCTGAGGCGCTCGCGGCCATCAGGGCATTGCAACCCATAGGGCCCTACATCCTGGGCGGCTACTGCGAGGGAGGTGTGATCGCCTTCCAGGCCGCGTTTGAACTTGAGAAGGTCGGTCAACCCGTGTTCCTTGTGCTCTTCGATACGCCGTTTCCAGGCGGCGTTCACGTCCTACAACAGTGGGAAGTCTACGGCACTCACATCCGAGAGAAGCTAAGACGCGCCCGCCGGGGCGTCACTATCCAGCCGCTGGTGCGCTCTGGAATCTCCCTCCTCCGGAGGACGTTGTGGCTCCTCTTGAGGCAGATGCGCCCTGTGATAAACCGCCTGTGGGGATTCCGCTGGATGCGCCAGCTCTGCGCCTGGTGCACCCGGAGAGACTTCAGCTTCTATCGCCCCAACCGGGTGAGCCTCCCGATCCTGCACTTTCTCGCCCAGGAGGATGCGTCGAGGTTGGGCGCGGAATCAAGGCTCCGCTGGGCAAGGACCACGAGCGGACAAGTCAGCAACTACTGGCTCTCGGGGAATCATGGCACGGTCTTTGACGAAGCGAATCTGCCCATCCTCTGCCAGGTCATGGAGCGCTGGGTTGCAAAGCACCTGGACATCGCATAACCCAACCGGCAGGAAAAGGGGACACCTCACGAGACCGCAAACGTCAACTACGCTGGAGACGGCGTCTAAGCCCGCCCGCAGCTTAGCGAGATAACGGGCCCCGGTGCATCCCGTTATCCAGGAGTGACGATCAGAACCGCATCCCCGCTGCGGTGAACGGCCCCAAAGCCAGCGCAGACAGGTTGATGAAAAGCTGTTCAGAGCTGTCCAACTTGTTCAATTTGAGACTTACTCCAGCCTGGGTTGACACCCACCAAAAGAAATGGCCGCCATAAGGCGGCCATTCTCGTGCTGCGCACGAGTTTAGTAAACTTTGTTCGCTGTCGTTTGGGTGTGGTGGATAGCCTCAGCCGTATTGTCCGTGTGGGTGCTGACCGCCTTCTCCCCGGAGGAGGCAATGTCTTCGCCACCAGCTGCCTTAAGAACCTCTTTGGCTCGGCCGATTTCCTCGGAGCTGTCGCAGTGGACGGAGACAAGGATCCCGCCATCATTGACGCGACCCTCATAGCGCTTTGCTTCGTATTCCGGGATGCCCATTCCTACAAGCGCTCCAACCAGACCGCCAAGGGTTCCGCCGATCCCGAGGCCCGCAAGCGCTCCCATGATAGGACCCGCCGCGATCAGCGGACCCACGCCGGGTATCGCCAGCGCTCCCAGTCCAGCAAGCAACCCCAGGGTACTGCCTACAGCTCCGCCGCCCAGAACGCCGGCCGTCGTGCCTTCCGGAGTCTTGGTGTTCTTCTCAGCCGCAAAGTCCTTCGAACCCTGCTTGTCGGCCATCAACACCGAAACATCGTCTGTAGAAAAACCCGCGGTGTGCAGGCGATCCACCGCTGCCTCTGCCGCACTGTGAGAAGGAAAGATTCCAAACGCCGCTGTGTTTTTACCTGCCACGTGATGCTCCTTTTTACTGAAGTGCTGTGAGTTGCTACTGCTTAACCATGATCTGGTTCGTCACTTTGTCCTGGCCGACGACATTCGCAGCCTTAGCTGCGATGTTCTGCTTTTCTGCGTCAGAGTGAACCGTCCCCTTGAGGGTGACTGCCCCTCCGGTCACGATGATCTTCACGTTATGGCCATAGGTCGAAAGTGACTTATCCGCAACAACAGATCGGCGAATCTTTGCGGTCAGATCCCGATCCGCAGCGTTGTTTTTCTGCTGATCAGCTGTTACCGACCGATTCTGTGTGCGGTTGTTCGCGGAATTGTCCGGGGTCGCCTGTGTCTGGGCAAGCGCCGCAGGCAACAAGCTGGGAGAGAGCAGGAGAACGCCTGCCAAGGCAGATATCCCCGTTAATTGTCGCTTCATGGTAGCCATAGGAACCTCAATCGTGGTTTTGAAACTCTTCGAACATCAGACAGCATTTCGATCCAAACGGAACAGTGATGTCAGTTCGCCTCCAATTACGAGGAAGGAGGGGATCAGCGCAGCATTGCATCGGGTCATTACCTCTCGCGTCTGCACACTTTGTAAGGTGCCATCCGGCAGGATGTAGTTGTCTCACTATGTCAAATATTTGACATAGTGAAGTCAGGCGGACACCGCTTCTAACGCTCAGAAACGTTTACAATCCTGAAACATCCAGTTGTCTGCGATTGCTTTTCGACTTCCTTGATCTTCCGCTGAAAACTTGCTACGCCGTCGTTTCTGGAGGACGCTCTGCCCAAATTCCAGCCCCACCCGAATCGTTTGCTCGCGGCCATCTCTCAAAGAAGTCGTAAGCATCTGCTCTCGAGTTCGTCCCAGGTAGAGTTGGCCTCAAGAACCGTCCTTCATGAGTCCAGGGCGCGGCCCTCACATGCATTCTTCCTCACATCCGGTCTCGCCTCGGTGCTCGCCGTTACCACGGTCGGTTTCGCCTCGGAGGTCGGAGTCGTCGGTCGCGAAGGTTTCATAGGTAGCTTTCACCTGATCGGTCCGGTGGATGCCCCCACGCATTGCCGGATGCAACTTGCTGGTGCCGCAGTGCGGATTCCGCTTGACCATCTTGAGAAGGCGTTCCGGCAGGACGAGGACGTGCATAGCCGCATTCTGGAGTTCGTTCAGGCACAGTCGCACACTCTGGGCCAGGTCGCAGGATGCCATCGAATTCACGGCGCCTCGCAGCGACTCACGCGCTGGCTGCTGACAGCACAGGACCTCACCGAGTCTTCTTTTATCGATGTTACGCAGGAGGTCCTAAGCGAGATTCTGGGGACCAAGCGCGTCACCATCGCAGCGGTTGCAGGGCAGCTACAACGGGACAGGCTGATCGAATATCGGCGTGGACACATCCAGATCTTAAATCGTGAGGGATTGGTAGCGGTAGCGTGCGACTGTTACTCGGCCATCAGGGATCTTCATCAAGGGTTGTACCAGTAGAACAATCACTATCGCGTGAATCTCGACCTCGTCATCGATCGCAAATCGAACTCCGGGTAGCGGCCCTGGAAGGACCCCGCCCACCTCCTTTATGCCGACTTGTCCCACACGTCTTCCTTCGGTAGCCATGAAAGTAGCAGCCGGCGACCAAGACTGACGTCTTGGGGCAATTCGCTGGGCTTAACTGAAAGCGCGGCGCAGCTACGCGTTTGAGGAAGGATCAAAGGAACAGTGCGTGATTCGAGATGGTATTTTACTTGCGCGTAAAGGGCGCATCCGGTCCGCGGGAAAGACAGAAGTCACCGGTTTCAACGATTCGTGTTCTACGAACTCACTTTCTGCCCATTGCACGCGGACCCCGGGGCAAACGAAAGGAAGTTCGTTATGCAAGTCCGACGCCTCCCGTCCAATCCAAGCCTTGATCATCTGAGGCACCAAGCAAAAGATTTGATAAGAGAGCACTCTGAGCGTATCCATGCAACGGCCCCACCAATCCGTGAGTTCCATCCCCGCTTCCATTGCGCTACTGACGCCGAAATCTTCGGCGCTGCGCTAAGTCTCAGCGACGCGCAGCTGACCGTCTCTCGTGAATATGGCTTTCCCAGCTGGGCGAGATTAAAGCGTCACATACAAAACCCAACACTTTCTGATCGCCTGGAACTTCGGCACAATGAACGCATTGAAGACCCCGTGTTTCGCAGTGCCGTAGACCTACTTGATAGAGGTGATGCGGCAGGTCTGCGAACGCTCTTGGAGTTGCATCCCAAGCTGATACATCAGCACATCCTCTTCGAAGGCGGAAACTACTTCCGTTCGCCAACTCTGCTTGAGTTCGTGGCCGAGAATCCTGTTCGTCACGGCACGTTGTCACCAATATTGTCCAAATGACACGCGTAATCCTCGATGCAGGGCCGGACACCGCCGCCCGGAACGAGGCGTTGATGCCGGTCGCTACGGGCAGTGTTGCACGCGAGTGCAAGGTACAGCTCCCACTTAATCGATCTATTTTGCGAATACGGAGCAGACCCTGTAAGTGCTATTCGTGGGGCGGCAGTACTCGACGAACACGCGTCGGTGAATGCGTTGCTAAGACACGGGGCAAACTTAATCTGCCCGTTGCGGCTGCTCTGGGTCGTTCAACCGAGTTCAGTCATCTCTTGGCGAATGCGAGTCCAGAGGAACGTCACCTGGCCTTGGCGCTGGCGGCGCAGTACGGTCAGGTGAAAATTGTTGAGGCGTTGCTGGACGTGGGTGAAGATCCTAACCGGTATAACCCGTCCGGCGGGCATTCGCATGGAACTCCTCTGCATCAGGCCGCAGGCGCGGGACACGAGTCCGTGGTCCGCCTGTTGATAGAGCGCGGCGCTCGGCCAGATCTAAGGGATGTGCTGTGGCATGGGACCCCGGCAGATTGGGCGGGGCATGAAGGTAAAAACCGAGATTGAGGATTTTCTGCGAGCAAAGGAAAAGGAACAGCAGGCCACGTGATCGAACCATGGGCGGTAACTATTTCGGCTACGCGGGTGTCGATCTGTATTGGTCCACCGCTCGCTGGAATCTCTGCGGAGTTCAGAATACCCGCCATGCGCATCCACAGTGTCGGTATCGACCTAGCGAATTGTTCTTCACCTCGGGGCGCTCGCTGAGAAGGTGTAGTGCCGGCGAATAATAAGTCCTCACGGTCGGAACTGATTGTTTACACTGCGGAGGTGAAAGCCCATGTAATCGGCAGGGCGCGTGTTCCGGTGCGCACTCTCTAGCTTAGGGATCCTCTGGCACCCTCGAAATGCGCAAAGTGATACGCTCTCATCGTGATCGAGTCGAAACGCTCTCGGTATGGTCGCCTCACCTCCGTTGACACTCTTTTCACATTCTTGCACTAGGTTCTGCTCACGCCAACAACTCTCAGAACACAGCTTCCGAGGACACCAATGCGCCTACTCCGTTCGCTTTGTTTTGCAACAATTGCAATCACCTGGCTCTGTTGCGATCGGACAGAAGCTCAGCAGAGTCTGGGCGTTATAACCGGCACTGTAACCGACCCAACCAAAGCCGCGGTGCCAGGCGCAGCCGTCACCGCAGTCAACAACCAGACGGCCGCCTCTCGGTCTGGCGTTAGCAACGGGCAGGGCAGCTACTCCTTCCAGGCACTTCCTATCGGGACGTATAGCCTTACTATCTCGGCTCTCGGCTTCGGCAGTCAGCAAATCCCCAGCATTCTCGTCCAGGCGGACCGCACTTCCACTCTCAACATCACGCTCTCGGCGGGCTCCGTCTCTACGAGTGTCGACGTTCAAGCCACACCGCAACTGGACGCCACTGATCCGACAAACGGCTACGTCCTCGATGCCGCGACGATCGAAAGCACGCCTCTTGGCACCGGATCCTTCACCCAGCTGGCTACTCTCTCACCTGGCGTCCATGCAGACCCACTCGCCGACACGGGCACCAACACCGGCCTTGGAAACCAGAACATCTATGCCAACGGCCAACGGCTCTCTTCCAACACCTTCACCTTCAACAGCGTCCTCGCCAACAACCTCTTCAACGGCGCCTCCTCCTCTCAGGTCGCAGAAAGCCGAGCCGTCCTCAACACCGGCGAATCTTTCCAGTCCAACGGCACTATTCGCACGAACACCTCCATCTTCGACGCCATAGGCGAAGCCCTGCCTTCCCCGCCCGCAACAAACCATCGCTGAAGAACGCGTCAACACCTCTATGTTCGACGTCACGCAGGGAGCGACCGCCGGCGCCCACATCGACGTCACCACTAAGTCCGGCACCAACGACCTCCATGGCTCCGTCTACGGAAACTGGGAAACGTCGAGACTGAACGCCAGCCCCTACTTCACCAAGCAGGCGGGCCTGCCCAGACCCGACCTGCACCGCTACGTCGCCGGAGCCGAACTTGGTGGTCCCATCCTCCGCGATAAGCTCTTCCTCTACGGCACATACCAGTACACCCGAGACCGCGACCAACTTAACTCGTCCGCCTCCTACTACGTTCCCGCTGGCCTTACCGACGACCGTTCACTTACCGGGCTCCAACCTGTCGCCGCAGCTGCAGGCCTGCCCAGCGGCACTGCGATCGACCCCGTCGCTCTCCAATTCCTTCAGGCAAAACTTCCCAGCGGTCAGTACCTCATCCGTTCTCCCGCCGGCGACAGCACCCAGGTCAGCTTCATCGGACTGGCGTCCAAGTTCCTCGCGGATCAGGCAAATGGAAACCTGAACTACAACATCTCTAACAAAGACTCACTCGCGTTCAAGTACTACTTCCAACACGATCCCACCGAGAGCCCCTTTTCCAGCACGTCGTTGGAAGGCTTTCCGCAAAAGTTCAATGCGGGCAGCCAGGTCTTCTCCCTCGAGAACACCTCCATCTTCTCGCCCCACCTCACATGGGAGCAGAAGTTCGGCTTCATTCGCATGAATGTCGCTTCCCTCACCGGACAGCCCTTCAACCCAGCAACAGGCTGGGATCAACCTTTTCGGCAGCACGCTTCTGCCCGGCATCAACATTCGCAATATCGAGCGGGCGCAACAGCCTGGACATCGGCCCCACCTCCAACTTTTCCAACACCGGATTCGCCCAGAACACCTTCGAAGGCAGCTCAACCGTCAACGATGTCGTCGGTCGGCACAGCGCTCTCCTTTGGCGGCAACTACGACTTTACGCAGCTCAATATCCTGAATCGCGCGAACCAGGTTGCTTCGCATCCAGTATGCCAGCCTGGCAGACTTTCTTAGCGGCGGGCCCCTCCGCTACGGGGCCGGAAACTCCGTCTACTTCCAGGGAGCCTCGAATCGCTACTATCGCTCTCCACAGATCGGCGCCTTCGCACAGGACCAGTGGAAGAGCAACGCCCCGAGCTCACCGTCACTGCCGGCATTCGCTACGACTATGATGGCGGCCTTTATGAGAAGTTCGGCAATCTGGTCAACTTCGATCCCGCCCGCTACTACTACGACCTCGCGCTCGCGACACCATCACCGACAGCGGCCTGGTCGTCGCCGGCAACAACAAGCAATACGCCACACCCGGCGCAACCAACTCGACCCTGACGAACCGCCAGTGGGGCATCGGACCTCGCATTGGCCTGGCTTACTCTTTTTCCCCCAAGCTCGTCATCCGCTCCGGCTTTGGCCTCTACTACGACCGCGGCGAGTTCTTCACCGAGTTCTCCCCCTCCGCCGGCGGTGGCTTCAATGGACCGTTCGGCGTCACGCTGCAGCCGCCCTTTGTCCAACCCACTCTACGCCACCTCCACCAGCACCTCAGAGAATCCCGTTCGGCACCACCCGCCCGCCCGTGAATACCAACCCAGCCGACTTCATCAAGAATCTGCCCAACCAAACCGAACTTATGAACGGCACCAGTCCCTATCTCTTCGGTTCCTACGCGGCCAACAATAAACTTCCCTACACGGAGAACTGGAGCCTCGATTTCCAGTACCAGCTCCTGCCCAAAACCCTCGCCTCCGTCGGCTACACCGGCAACCACGGCGTCCACCAGACCGTCCCTCTTCCGTTCAATCAACCCCTGGTCGCCACACCACAGTCCCCGGTCAACGGACAAATCTACAGCTACGGCTACAACGCTACCGACAAGCGACGGCAACCCACTCGCTTTCAGAGCCCTACAATACCTCCACGGGCGGCAACACCGACCTCCGCACCCCCTATATTGGCTACAGCCCTAACTCAGTCGAGTGGACGACGGTGGGCTGGTCACA
This sequence comes from uncultured Acidobacteriaceae bacterium, assembly GCA_963752655.1. Taxonomy (GTDB): domain Bacteria; phylum Acidobacteriota; class Terriglobia; order Terriglobales; family Acidobacteriaceae; genus Edaphobacter. The sequence goes on along the minus strand of CAVVZK010000005.1, from coordinate 99,015 downwards.
CTATGACGCGCTCCTCGTCTCCCTCCACCAGCAGGCCTGCCACGGCCTCGAGTACCAGCTGTCCTACACCTGGTCCCACTCGCTCGATGCCGCAAGTGGATTCGGCCTCTTCTACAACGGCAACGACCCTCGAAACCTCGCCTCCGGGTACGCCTCCTCGGACTACGACCGCACCCATGTCACCACCTTCAGCTTCAACTACCAGGTCCCGGAACTGCGTTCCGGCAGTCGTCTGTTCCGGATCGCGACTGCTGGCTTCGGCCTCAGCGGCGTCACCCTCTTCGAGAGCGGACAGCCCTATAACGTTTATGACTTTTCGGGAACCATCGGCAGCATCTTCTACGCCAGCAACGATTACCTTACGAATCCCGTCCTTCCGCTCGCCCCCGGCGTCTCCGCCAAACAAGCCCTCACCGGTCATACAGGTGCGCGCGTGAACCCGAATGCGCCCAACGGAACCGTCAGCGACCTCACCAATGTCGCCTTCAAACCAACCGCCTTCAGCTATCCCTCTCTCTCCCCAGGCGAGTCGGGGGTGCCACCATGTGGCCTCACCAGCGCAGGCACCACGGCCTGCGACACCTCCGAATCCAAGTTCGCCAGCGGGTACCGCAACATCTTCCGCGGCAGCTTCCAGAAGCGCGCAGACTTGGCCCTATACAAGGAAACCCGCATCAAAGAAAAACTTCGCCTTCGCCTGGCCATGGAAGTCTTCAACGTTACCAACACTCCGAGCTTCGACACGCCCGGCAGCAACTTCGGCGGTTCCGATTTCGGGAACCCGCCCAACTATCACGCCGCTCGGCCCCGGGGCCGATACCAGCGTCTTTGCCAGTCAAGGAGTAGGAGCCGTTACCAACCCTATCGGCAGCCCGCGACAGGTTCAGTTCTATGGAATCCTTTCCTTCTGATTCTGAAGGGCGGAGGGCGGTGAACATGGAGAGATTGACGAGAGCATAGCGCGGCCCATACACGGAGTTCCGGGCCACATGGAACCGGATCCATCGCGCATATACGTAGAGATTCTCGAACCGGATGTGCGTTCTCCGATCTATGCGTGGCAGAGAACTGGTCGAACGTGGTATGGCTGAGTCGCCCCTTCTCCCTTAGTTTCCTGACAGCGCGACTGCGCTCAGGAGCTCCAATGCTAAGGCGCATCCGCCTGTTCACCCTCATCGCTATCATCGGCACCTCGGCCATACCGACGCTCACGGCAGAGACGATGGGGACAAACCCGAAACCGCGTCCTGCTATCCGGGGGTATTCGATTCTGACCGTGCTGATAGACGTAGTCTTTGCCTGCAGCCATCTTTAGTCGTTACACTGGAGCCATCCCGAAGCTATACGGTTCCACGGTGGCGAATCTGCAATGGGCATTACAGCTTTAGAGAACGTTCTTTGGGCGGCGGGCTTTGTCGGCCACGTCGCCCTTCTTACTGTTTTGTTTGCGCGTTCTCGCTGGCGTACTTTCCCAGTCTTCACCTCAATGATCGCGTATCAGCTGATCGAAACCCTTGTCTTATTCCTCATCTCTCGCTACGGGAGCCGCCACAATTATTTCGTCGCCTACTGGATCTTGGCATTGGGAGATTACAGTCTTCAAGTTGCGCTGGTCTTCGAGATCGCGCGATATGTTCTACGTCCGACCGGAACCTGGGTTCAGGAAGCTCGAACAGCGTTTCTACTCTGGTCAGGCGCGGGTATGCTGCTGGCTGCTGGATTGTGTCAAACGATCTCACCACCTGCCATGAGAGGACTCGATCTTTGGGAGATGCGAGCGACGCTATTCACGTCCTTGTTGACCTGCGAACTGTTTCTCTCGGTGTCGTTTGCAGCCAACCGCTTAGGCCTTCAGTGGCGGAGCCACGTGATGACCCTTGGTCAAGGTCTGGCTGCTTGGGCCTCGATCGCCGTGGTCGGAGATGTCGCCCACGTCGCGACCGGTTGGCGCAAAGAGCTCGTAATCTTCGATCAGGTCCGTATGTACGTGTACTTGGCAGCTTTGTTGCTGTGGACGGTGTCGTTTTCGCGACCGGAACAAGAGCGCGATCCACTATCGCCCGAAATGCGGGAGTATCTCTTCGCGTTACATCGACGAGTCCGCTACGATCTCACAACAACTACAGGATCGAGTAAACATCCTCATGATCTGTGAGCCGGTCGGCTCGTCCTTCCGGCCAAGAGGCTTACGTCGAGAGGCCAATCCCTAACACTTTTGAGGGAGACGCTCTAGAAAACGCTTCCAGCAGCGCTATGATGATCTCGCGCGTGGTCTGCGAATTCTTGACTGCTTCGCCTGAGTTCCGCTTAGCTCGCCCAAAGCGCTAGGGAAAACCCTATGACTTCAGTTTACATTCTCGCTGGTGTCACCTTCCTCCTCGTCCTCGCTCTCCTCAAGGCGGAGGTAAGAAAGGTCGAACTCGCGCGAAAGCCCTGGAATGAACTCATTGCGGAGTTGAGACCCATAAGGACGGAAGGGATCACTCTAGCCGCTCTGGAGTGCTCCAGTGTGGAAACGACGAGAAGCTTGATTGATCCGGATGAGGTTTGGATCATGATAGGCGGGTGGGAGGGCTTGCGTCAGATACAAGCAAATGCACAGCTGTTAATAGCGCTTGCCGCGTATGCCCGAACGTGGAACGTTGGCGGGAGTGCAAACGTCGCAGATCGAATGCGGTGTGACGCAATGGCAATCCGCCGAGCTGTCGTCAGAATCAAACTGAGACAGGTTTTCGGAACCTCCCGCTCATCCAGCGCCTTGGAAACTGCGTGTGCCTACTACCGCATGTCGGAGCGCCTCCTGACGCTCTACGAGACAAGTCCATCACGCCGCTATGACCAACTAGTTCGAGCTGTGTGGCCCTACCCGACAGTGGCATAGCTTCGGAGCGCAAGCCGGGCATTATGGGTCGGCATCCCTCTGGGCCGACCCTGGTCGGGAAGAGGTCAGTGCGCGAGTTCCCTTTATTGATCCTGGAGACCCGAGGCGGGAGCGTGATCCCCAACGAATGACGCGACAGGGACACGTACACGAAACTACGACACTCTCCCTGGTACCGGCGACAATGTCCCTGATAGTTACCGCTTTTGCCGCTGAGGCGCTCCGCCGGGCTACATCGAGTATCTTCAGTACACTTCCAACTCGTCCTCAAAGCCGTCGTCCCCGCCGTCACAACCGTAAATCTGCACCCGAAGGATACCCAGTGCCCCATCCCCCGTGCATCGCCATCTTCGCCGTAGCCCTGGGTCTGGTCCCGGGCACAGCACACCTCGCCGCTCAACTCCCCGGCAGTCATCCCTCGATGCCCGCGCTCACCCTCACCGAGACCAAGAGCGGTTTCGCCGCCTCCAACAAAGACGAGAGCATCCAGATCAGCGTCTGCGGCGACTCGGTTCTCCACTTCGTCTCGCACAGCACAAAGAACAATGGCGACATTCCGCCGCAGCCTTGGATGCTCAGCCCCGCGGAGGCCTGCCCCGGAGCGAAGTTCACTGTAAGACAGACGCCCGAGGCCTTCAACCTGACCACCGCCGCCCTCAAATTTTCACTGTCCCGGGTCAATGGAGCCGTTACTTACAGCACACTGGCCGGCGAACAACTGCTACACGAAGGTCGCGAGGTTCCCCGCACGTACCAGCCTATGGAGGCTAACGGTGAACAGACATTCCAAATTGAAGACCGCTTCTCGCCAGACGCTACCGAAGGCTTTTACGGCCTGGGTCAGCACCAGGGCGGAGTCTTCAACTACCGCGGCAACACCGTGGAACTGGCCCAGAACAATACCGACATCGCCATCCCCTTCCTCATCTCCACCAAGGGCTACGGCGTCCTATGGAATACGGCCGCCTTCTCGTTTGCCGACAACCGCTTTCCTGTTGAGTTTGCCTTCACCTCGAATGCCGAAAAGAACATCGACTACTACCTCATCTTCGGCCCCGAGATGGACGGTATCATCCATCGCTACCGCTCGCTCACCGGCCACGCGCCCATGCTGCCCATGTGGTCCTACGGCCTGTTCCAGTCGAAGGATCGCTACATCTCCACCCAGGAGATTGTGGATGTCGCTACCCGCTACCGGGCCGAGCACATTCCACTCGACGCCATCGTGCAGGACTGGTTCTGGTGGGCCAAGGAGGGAGACCCTGTCTTCAACAGCAACTATCACGACGTCCCGGCCGATCTCAGGAAACTCCACGACGAGCATATCCACGCAATGATCTCGGTTTGGGGCCTATTCGACCCTCAGTCCGAAAACTTCAAGAAGCTCCACGCCGCCGGGTACGACATCCCGGGTGCCCACGTCTACGATGCCAGCAACCCCAAAGCACGGGACTTCTATTGGGAGAACCTTGCGGGCAAGCTCCTCGCCCAGGGCTGGGACGCCTTCTGGCTCGACAGCGCCGAACCCGAAGAATACTGGCCTCACATCGGCGACGCGATTCTGCGCGACAAGAAGATCGCCATTGGTAACGGCATGAGTTACACAAACGTCTTTCCCTTCCTACACACCCTGGGCGTGCAGGATCATTGGAAGGCCGACACCGAGGAGAAGCGTGTGTATCTGCTGACGCGCTCCGCCTTCCTCGGACAGCAACGTGTCGGCGCCACTACTTGGTCCGGCGACGTCTATAGCTCCTACTGGGCGCTCCAGCACCAGGTTCCGGCGGGCCTGAACTTCGCGCTCTCCGGCATGCCCTACTGGACCACCGACATTGGCGGCTACCACCAGCCAGATCCCGGAAAGACGCAGTTCGAGCCCGAGTATCAGGATCTCTACGCCCGCTGGTTTGAGTTCGGCGCTTTCTGTCCCGTATTCCGCACACATGGGCATCGTGACCACAATGAGCTTTGGACCTACAACCGCGTCGAGCCTATTCTGCTCAAGTACGACAAGCTCCGCTACCGCCTCATGCCCTACATCTATTCGCTGGCCTGGCGCGTGTCAAAGGACGACTACACTATCCAGCGGCCGCTCGTGATGGACTGGCGCACCGACGCCGCAGTTCGCGACATCGGCGACCAGTTTATGTTTGGGCCTGGGCTGCTCGTCAGCCCCGTCCTTCAAAAAGACGCCGAAGTGCGCGAGCTGTACCTTCCGGGCCCTCAGCCCTGGTTCGACTTCTGGACCGGCAAGACAATCGAAGGAGGAAAACACATCACGGTCGACGCCCCTCTCGACACACTTCCCCTTCATGTCCGCGCCGGCTCCATCCTTCCTCTCGGCCCCGAGATCGAGTACACCGGACAGAAGCCCGACGGTCCGATCGAGCTCCGCATCTACCGCGGTGCCGATGGCGACTTTGAGCTCTACGAAGACGCAGGCGACACCTACGCCTACCAAAAGGGGCAGCACGCGGTTATCCCCATGCATTGGAACGACAGATCCGGACAGCTCACCATTGGCGCCCGTGATGGCAGCTTCCCGGGAATGGTGTTGAAACGCGTCTTCCGGATCGTGCTCGTTGGGCCTAACCACGGCGCAGGTCCACTCCCCTCCGAGGCCGCGGATCAGGAGATCTCCTACACCGGGTCGGCCGTCACCGTCTCGGCGAAGTAGCGCCGTCAGATTCACGGCGCTAACCATCATCCGGGTGTACCTGCCCGCTGGTTGTGATTAGTAAAGCTATCGGACCAACGAAAGATTCAGGGGAGGCGAGACGATCACGACCGAAACTCCGATCGTCACGATTTCACTCCTTCTTCGCGCAGGTAGCCATCCTGAGATAAACCGTGCTATTTATACCTCGACTCGTCAAAAGCAGGCGTACGCTGGGACACGACCTCAGAGGGAAAGTTTATGAGAAGACCGGATAGGCAAGCTGGACTCGCAACCAACAACTTCACGTGGATGTTTTGCTTGCGAACGGCTCTCGCGTGGGAGCGGTTCGGTGTACGCCTTCTTGTTTGTTTGAGGCAATCTCCTATGCCTTCTGATCTATCGCTTTCACGGCTCGCATTGTTGTCGTCATTGATTTGTCTCCTCGGGGTAGCAGGTCATGCGGAAACCGCCTGGGTGCGGGTGAATCAGGTAGGTTACGAGCTCGCGAGTGAGCCGGAGAGTGCGCCGGCACGTGCCTATCTCATGTCGATCGGGACAGAGAATGGCGCGACATTCCGCGTGCTCGATGAGCACGGGACAACGGTATACTCCAGCGCGATCGGGGAGCTGCTGGGAACTTGGGGGCACAGTTCAACTTTGAGCTACCAGGTGTATGCGCTGGACTTTCGCGTGCCTGCGGGAGAGCACTATCGGATAGCCGTAAACGGTCCGGAGGCGGCGAGCTCGCCTACATTCGCAGTGGAACCGCCGCACCGGCTGTACCCCGGCCTTCTACTGAACTCACTCTTCTTCTATCAGACAGAACGAGATGGCGGGGACTACATTCCGAATGCCCTGCGAACAGGACCGGGCCACCTGAAGGATCGGGACGCCGTACGGTATCTGGTGCCTCCGCTTGACCAAAACGGCTACATCGACCTGGTGCCGCCGAAGGGCCCGGAGTTGAAGTCTGGGCTGCCGAACACAAACGTTGAGGGTGGCTGGTGGGATGCGGGCGACTACATGAAGTATGTCACGACGACGAGTTACACGGTCGGGTTGATGGAGACCGGCGTCAGGGACTTTCCGCGACAGATGGGGGCGGAGGCGCCATGGCGGCCAGACGCCCCGCCGAACAGCGTGTCGTATGCGGGAACTAGCGGTAGGGGTGCGCCGGAGCGGGCGGATTACACCGCGGAGGCAAAGCGTGGGGTGCGCTTCCTGTTGAAGATGTGGGACGCGAAGCGAGCCGTGCTGGCCCTGCAGGTCGACAACAGCGCAGAGTGGAATTATTACGGGCAGGGTGATATCGCTTCGACAGCGGGGTACTGCGGAGGCACATACCCGAGCCCGTACTGCCTCATCACAGAGTACGACATCTGGACTCTGCCTCAAGCGGCCGACAACTTTCAGCAGCAAGGCGATCCGCAACCCTGCGATCCGCTGACAACATACTTCATCTGCAATCGCACCGTGTACGTTGAGGGTGGCCCAGGCACGAAGATCGCACCCAACCTAGCGGGTCGGCTGACGGCGGTATTTGCGTTGAGCTACCAGCTGAACCGCAGGAGCGATCCTGCCTTTGCGGAGCGTTGTCTGCGAGCGGCGGAGCAGGTGTACGGCCTGACCGACCTGTCACATCCTGAGCCGGCTGGCTATGGGGCAGGACAGTTGATCACCTCCGTGCCGAGCTATCCGGAGCAGGCGTGGAGCGATGACCTTGAATGGGGCGCGGCGGAGCTGGCGCTAGCGCTTCAGGCAGCGGGCCGCGAAGACCGGCTGCCAGAGGGATTGCCGGTGACGGACCAGGCGGTCTACCTCCGGGATGCTACGAAGTATGCAAAGCGATACGTCGATCTGATTGAAGATGCAGGGCAGGGATCGACACTCAACCTATATGACGTTAGCGGACTTGCGCACTTTGAGCTGACACGCGCGCTTCTAGACGCGCGGGATCGGGGACCTTCGGCGGGGCTGGCTATGGGACCACTTGCGGTTCGGGCACAGCTGCTAAAGAAGGTGGATGCGGCAGTCAGCTATAGCAAGACAGATCCGTTCAACCTGGGCGTGCCATGGGATACGTATGATCTTGTCTCGTACTCTGCGGGCCTTTCCGTCATGGCGAGCGAGGCGTACGCGCTTACACACCATGCGAAGTACTTGATAGCCGGGCAGCGTTGGCAGGCGAATGTACTGGGTGCAAATGCGTGGGGATCGTCGTTCATCGTTGGCGATGGATCGACCTTCCCCAACTGCATACAGCATCAGGTGGCTAACATTGCGGGCTCCCTACGGGGCACAGCAGGGGGAACGCCGGTGCTGTGGGGTGCAGCAGTCGAAGGACCGGCCAACTTCCCTTCTTCCGGGCTGGTAGGTGGAATGCGGGTCTGTCCGGCTAATGGAGTCGACCGTTTCGAAATGTTCAATGGCAACAGCGGAAACATACGATCCAAACAACTACATCATGTACAAGGACGACGTGCAGTCGTACTCGACTACCGAGCCGACACTCGATCTTACAGCGACGTCGTTCTTGATGTGGTCGTGGCGGCTGCAACAGGCAGAGCGACGCTAGTCGATAGGACCTGTTTCGCTTTTCTGGTGCGGCGACGCGTAACGCCAAAAGTAAAGGTGTCCCTCCCGAAGAGGGTGATCGAAAGACGCTGCGCGATGGCAGTGCTGAAATTGGGCGACGCAAATGCTTTCGATCTGCCAGAGAAACTAGTAGTTCAGGAGATACTCCTTCACAACGTTGTCCCAGTGCCCAAGCGACAGCTCCCTATATGGAGCTTGACCAAAGGTCTCTCGCTGCTTCTCCGTTCAAGTCAGAACGCGGACAGCCCCGTCCCGCAAGACGGAGCTGTCTCAGTTCCAACATCCGGGAGCTAAATCAGCCCTGGCCGGGATGGATCACCTTGTAAAACTCACCCCCTTGAGACCACACCAGCAACAGCAGATCCTTGCCTCCACCTGTGTTCTTGACGCTGTTTACAACCTCCGATGCTGACGAAGTTGGGTGCCGATTCACCTCCACGATCACGTCACCCGGCTGCAAACCTGCATCCTCCGCAAGGCTGCCAGCACGAACATTCCGCACCGCTGCACCGTTTACGCCCGCCGGCACACTCAGCTGCTGCCGAACGTCCGGTGTCAGGTCCGCCATGGCAAGGCCCAGCTTTCCTCCCTGCTGCGTGTCGCCCGTTGCGCCTTCACCATCATTCGCGGCCACCTCGGCCTTCTTGCTGTATTCGCCTACCGTAAGGCTTACAGTCTTCGGAGTTCCATTGTGAAGTATGCCCAGCTGGATGCGCGTCCCTGGCTGGATATTCGAGACCGCGACCTGCAGCCCGCTGCCGTTCTCGACAGCATGTCCGTCCAGCTGCTCGATCACGTCGCCTTGCTGCAGCCCGGCGACTGCCGCCGGCGAGCCCGGTGTTACCTGGGTAAGAATCGCTCCATTCGCCTCCTTGAGGTTGAAGAACTGTGCATTCTCCGGTGTCACATCATTCAAGCTGACGCCCAGGTAACCGTGGTGCACGGCCCCCGTCTTGATGATCTGGCTGGTGACTGACCTCGCAATCTCTGCCGGAATCGCAAAGCTCGCGCCCGCGAACTGACCGCTGTTCGTCGCAATCAGGAAGTTGATGCCGATCAGTTCGCCATGCGAGTTCACCAGCGGACCTCCGCTGTTCCCCGGGTTCACCGCAGCGTCCGTCTGGATGAGTCCACCGGGCCGCCGCGCATCGCTTGAGGGTGCCGGCCGGTTGACCGCACTCACAATGCCGCGCGTTACCGAAAACTGCAGATACCCGAACGGGCTGCCAAACGCCAGCACCGTCTGCCCGGGCTGCAGCTTGCTTGAATCACCCCAGGAGATCGCCGGCAGATCATGCGCGTCTACCTTGATCACCGCCAGGTCCGTCAGCTTATCCACGCCGATCACCTTTGCGTTCAGCACGCGGCGGTCATGGAGCGTGACCTTGATCTGCGTCGCTCCATCCACCACATGGTGGTTCGTCACAATGTAGCCATCGGGCGAGATGATCACGCCCGATCCAATGCCTCGCTGCAACGGCTGCTCCTCCGGGGCCAAACGGCGCTCGCCTGCGCCATTGCCCCTGCCGAAGAACTGCTGCAGACCGGGCGGCAGCCCCTGCGCATCCGGACGTTGACCGCGCATCTCTTCCTGCTCCTCCTCCGACCCATGGCCCGTCACCGCCACGTTCACCACGGCTGGCGTAACACGCGCCGCAAGGGTCTCCATGGCGCTGTCCAGCTGCGTCAGGGCAGCCACGCTGCTGTCATCGAGCGGCGCAGCGGAGACTGCACCGGCATGCACGCCGGTCTCATGAACAAACATGGCGCCACTCAACAGGGCGACGGCTGCAAAGGTCGTAGGCAAGGCAAAGCGACGCGCTTTCCAAGCTGCTACTAAAGGATTAGTTGATGTTGTTACATGGTTCCCTCTCGAAACTACCTCGGTTGAGATCTACAGTTGGATAAGTAGCCAGCCGTCACCAAACGGGACAGCGGCATAGGAATGCGTAAACTCGACCCTCACCAGATGTGCTCCCCGGTCAGGAGCGGGCCGGGACGGCAAAGCAGTTTGCAACAAGCCCGGCCTCACCCCGGCACGCCTTCGCCGCACAGCACGGACCGGCAACACGGCTGAACTCTTCACCTCGCGAGCCACACTAGGCTCGCGGAAGGAAGCGGTCGCAAACGCATCGTGCGCTGACCGATATTCAACAGGCACCATTGAGGCAGAGCGGGGAAGATCCCGCGAAACGGCCGAGCCGCGGCCAGCAGTCGCTACCTCCGCACCGGCCGCATCGCCTCCTCGTACCTGGACGAACTGCGGCGCGCCTGCCATCGTCAACGCACCCGTAACGAACACCAGCGTCATCGCGATCGCAGCGAAGCGTGACTGTGCCGGTAGACTCGTCACCGTCTGATCCAGTAGCGCATGCACCCGCGACGCCAACTCCGATCGCCTCTCCCACGCCGCCAACGCCAGGCGCATCCGGCTCCTGTGCTCCAGCCTCTGCTCCGCCAGCCGCGTCAGGCAGCTCGCATACACGATGGGTTCCGCGGTACGAGCGATCACTCCGGCATCGCACGCAAGCTCGCGCTGCACTTCTAAACGAAGGTTCAGCCACAGCAATGCAGGTTGCAATGGGAACACGATCTGCGCTACCTGCTGCATCAAGTTCATCCAGTCATCATGCCGCCGCAGATGCTCGCACTCATGCAGCGCAATCTGCTCGAGGTCAGTTTTCGTCAGCGTAGGTGCAAGCCACTCCGGCAAAAGAAAGCGGGGCCTCATGAACCCCAGAACGGTCGGCGAATCTACATCCGCCGACGTGCAAAGCACCATGGGCCTTCCTCCAGAAACCAGCGACGGCAGATCCCGTTCGCCCGTCTCTAGCGGAACCGCCCTCCGCCACACCGCGCGAAGATGTCGGTAACCGAGCAGCAACTGCACGGCGCGCACCGTTGACAACACCACCCAGATCGCGGCAATAGCAGTGGCAACAAGGGGCATAATCTCGACCGCATGACCAGCACCTGCCCTCGGCACTACGGCATGGGGAAGGTGTACCCAGGGAAGCACCGCAAGCAGCACGAACGCCACGCGCAGCGCCGCATACCGGGCTCCCGCGCCTGCCCTCGGAAACGCGCGCAGCATCGCCGCGACCGCAAGCGTGGTGACCATCCCCTGCCATAGCCCCGCAAAGAAGACCTCCGTCAGCACCACCGACACAGACCTCACAACGGCTTCGGCATGGGGCATCATGCGTTCTCAACCTCACCGGCCGCCTTCTTTGCGGCTGCTGCCTTTCGGATTGCCGCCTTCATCTGATCGAGCTCCCGTGCACTCACATCCTCCGCGCCCAGCAAGGCCAGCAACAATCTCTCTCGACTGTCGCCGAAGAACCTGCCCATCACCCTCTTGATCTCGCTCCGGCTCGCATCCTCCTCCGCTACTCGGGGTGTATACAAGAACGCGCGCCCTTCTTGCCGATGCTCCACATACCCCTTCGTTTCAAGAATGCGAATGGTCGTGAGCACGGACGTATACGCTAACGGTGCGTCCTCCGGCATCGCCGCTACGAGATCGCTGACCGACGACTCGCCCCGCTGCCAAAGCAGGCGCATCAGCCTAAGTTCTGCTTCCGTAAGCGTGTTGGAGGGGCGCGGGGGCACGGTTCTTAAGAAGACGGCCAACTAAGAGATTAGTTAGCAGCCTCTCTGGAAGCAGCCATACATCCCGCCCTTTCCCACTCTCAGCTCATTCGACCCCGTACGCGCCTACGAGCTCAGGGGCGGTGGCAAGCGAAGCAGAAGCCGCAACCTTGTTCCAGGGAGCAAAAGCGTTCTTTACCCCGCGAAGACTCGGCTCAAGCGCAGGAAAGTGCCTCAGCAGAACTGAGCTCATCGTGTTATCGCGAATCCAGTCCATGCCAACCTTGCTATAAACCTCTTCCGTAAACTGGTCCGTAAAGAACCGATCGCTGTTCAGACGTCGCGAGGCCATCAGAACGAAGACACGGAACGCCGTGTCGCTGAACCCGAAACCCTTCGGCGGAGTCTCCGCGAACAGACCGACGATCAGATCCACGCGATCGATATCGCCCTCGTAGACACGCCGGATCTCCTCCCTCCAGACCGCGTTCTCGGTCAGCTCCTCAAACGTCCGCACCGGCCGCAGATGCAGCATCTCGCGGAACTTCGTATACCGAGGCACACCCAGCTCCCGAGATCGCATGATGTCATGCGCCGCCAGGTCGATCAGCACACCATCCGGACGCGTGAACTGCTGCAGCGCCCGGGGGTAGTTGTGCAGCGTCACCGCCCCTGGATTCATCACGCCAAAGGAGTAAAACAGATCCGTCAGGTCCACATCGTCGCAGATCGTCTGTGCCGCATCCCCGGCAATCTCCTGAAATCCCAGCTTCTGCAGCTCGCGACCATCGCTGGCCGACCAGAAGGTAATGTCATCCGGTATCAGAGGGTGCATCCGGTACACCGCCACAAACTCCTCCGTAAGCGAGTACGGCACGCCGAAATGGTCCGTCGCCGATCCCGGAATGCCGCTCACCAACTCGCTTCCACTCAGCCGCCCAAACAGGTTTTTGATCGTCTCGCCCGCAAGCCCCCACCAGTTCGATCGCATGCCGATCTGCAGCGCCGGATGCCCGAGAATCGCCGTCGTCCACTCCACCGTATGGATCTTCGCCAGCAGCGCCGCATTCACCAGCCGTGCATGTTCAAACAGCTCATCATCGTCCCACGCAGGGTACGCTGCCTTCAGCGCATCGCAGATCGCGTTGTGCTCCAGCGTGAACAGCGTGAACAGCATCTCCAGTCCCACCCACCATCCCGCCAGGGCAGCGCTCTGCATCTGCACCAGGGCCTGCGCATCAGGATGCACCAGGTGGTCCTTGCCCAGCTTCAGCTTTCCGTCCACACCCGACCGCGCCTTGTCCCTGAACGCCACATTGCTTCCGTACATCTGCGACCCATCCCACCAATGGGTCTCGGTATTCACATGCGTCGGCGGTTTCCCGTCATCTGCGCTCGTCCGCGTCGGATCCGGCATCGTTCGCAGTACCTTCATGTCGGATTCAGGCCAGGTGTCATTCTCCGCCAGGGGAATCATCCACGGATCCTCCTTTACGCTCTGTCCATGGCTGAACCAGTCGCGAATCTGGAACTGCAGCCAGCTCGCAGCCAGCAGGTTCAGCGTCGTCGCGGGCGTAAAACGTCTCGCGCGTCATCAGCTCGCGGCTCACCACCCGGGGGCTCGGCGATCATGATCGTCGGCGCCGGCTCCTGCCACGTCTCGCCCGAGCGCAGCGTTTCTGCCGAACCGCGTCCCCGCGCTTCCCATGAACGGGCACTTCAGATCGTTCGATGTCCCATCCTGTGTGCGCCATCGCTCCACATTCTCGTGTGCGGGAAGCGGATTCTCGGCCGTGACCTCCGGCACACCCGTGTCGAACAGGTTGTTCGCTCGCAGTGTATTCCGAACGCCCACCAGCGTGATTAGTCCACCCGACCGTCGGCAGGGTGCTCCACCCAACCCTCTGGTCCAGACGCGTGCAGGCCTCGTCAAAAGCCTCACTGACCTTGCGCTTCACCTCTGGACGTCGTAGGTACTTCGCCAGCAGAAACGCAGACGCGAACCCGCCGGCCACCAGTGTCGGAGTCAGGAACCCTTTCTTTCCCAAAGCAAGCCTCCTCAATATCAATTTGTCTGAGGGCACGATTCTAGGCTCTCACTGGGCCGACGAGAGAAAGATTCTTCCCTGAAGGATCGAGAGCTCCGAAAAGCCGCAAACGACAGCAAGCATCCGGGCCAGGTAGATCGTCGCGCAAGCATCTCGCCCCAGGTCCTGCGCACCCAGGCTCCGCCGCAAGCGAGTCTTCCTCCCGGCTTTCCCTCCGCGGGTATTAGATTGGAGGCGCACGCCCACAGCGATCCAACATGTCCGAGGAGGGATCATGAAAAGATTTCGCATCCCGGGAATCGTGGATCTTGTTCTCTCAGAAGACGCCGCCGAGATCGAGACGCTCGCACAGAACCCCGTGCTCGACCGCGCCTACACAGGTCGCTCTCTGCTCTTGAATGGGCTGGTTCTCGGACAGGTTCGGAAGGTCCTCGAGGTCGATGGCAAGCCCTTTCCCACCGTTGCAGCCAGAGATGCGCAGGGTCGCGCCGCCGCTCAAACTGCTCTCTGGACCCGTCTCCAACCCGTGGCGCCGAGCGCCTCCGAGAGGGACCCGAGGAACTTGAGAGTCTCGCCACTTTCGTCCGAGGAGACGTCCCGCCCGAAGCCTGCGGTCCGCTCGTCCAGGAGATCGTCGGACGGTATGTTCTCCCCGACTTCAAAGCAACTCCCGCCAGCTGGGACGCCGCTCTGCTACTGGATAAAGCCCCGCGCACGTTGAATCCGGCGCTGCTCGCGTGGTGGGCCGCGACCGGCCGTATCGCTCGTGCCAAGCAGCTCCTGTCGGACATGGTCCACGGTGATCCCGCAGGCGTGCATGCCGTCGGCATCGCGCTCCACAACATCGTCAGCGGCGTGACGCTCATGCGGCAGCTCTTCAACAACCAGCCGGATGGAAACGCGCTCTCCCCGAAAGCCGCCGGAGGGCAATGTCTCTTCGCCCCGGGCTCCGTCCTTCGGCAGCCAACATCACCCGTCAGCTCAGCGAAAGGAGATCTGAGCACCGACACGCTCGTCCTGCTCAAGCTTCAGGCCGCGAACGCCCATTCGCCCGGCACCGATGTCGTCTTTCTCCGAGAGACCTGGAGCCGTTGTCCCGCCGAGCAATGGGTGCCAGCTCTCCTCGAAGGCATCTGGCGTCGCGCATGTCGCCTCCCACCCACAAGCAGCGCGATATCTGATTCCGCAGGCTGTCCCTTCACCCCGTCGTCCATCTAATCTCAACGGCCCTCCTGCGAGCATCTGCCTGGCACGGCAAAATTCCGTCTGGTAGCATTGCCCCACTCATTTCACACCTTCGCCAGGAGGAAGCTCCTTGCTCAACGTAGGTACGGGCCCTGACGTTTCGAAACCTAGGGTCGCCACGCCTCGACTGAGCGAGATGCTCCTCCGCGTCTTCAGAGCCGACGGGCAAGGCAGGCCGGCGCGCACCGTCGAACTGTTCGGCTTCTACGACCTCACGCTCGGCATCCTCATCCTCGTCGCGCCTCTCTTCGTCGCGCGATGGCTGCACCTCCCTCCGCTCAGCGCACAGGCCGAAGACTACGTTCGCCTCGTGGGCCTGCTCGTCTCCGGGCTCGGAATGCTCTACATCATCAGCGGTCGCCTGAACTCGCAGAAGCTTCGTCTTCGCCTCCCTGCTCGATCGGCCCCTCGTTCCCGTCATCATGTTCATCCTTTGGCAGCGCGGCATCCTGCCCGGTCCGCTTGGCTCTCGCGTTCTCCGTCTCCGACTTCGGTGGATTTCTTTGGACGCTGTCTGCCTGGCGTGCCGAAGCTCGAATCGGCCGTCCACCCGAGACGGCCTCCGCGCGAGTCGCCGCAGGTCTCTTCGGCTTCACCAGCGGCGTCGTGCGCAACTCCCGGACATTTCATCCAGACGGAAGAGTCTTCACCGGCACGGTCCGATCGCTCCATCCCACAGACCCATCACTTGCCCGTCGCCGCCGGCCGCCTCGCCGGCACATCGGTCCTTCTGCGAATCGGCATGGGCCTGATGAAGTCCGGAATGCCCGGTCGGATCGCGAAGCTCATACCCGATGCCCCCAGCATCACCGGCCGCTTCTTTACGCCGTCATCGCCCGGTGACTTCCGGCTCCAGCGCCGACCCGGAGAAGACCTCGACCTGCTTTGCACCGCCGGCGGTGACCGGCTCTGGAAGCTCATCCTGAATCTCGCAACCGGCGGTCGCAGTACGGACTTCAGCCGATTCAACTACTTCCAGAACACTTACTTCGCCGATACGCGCTACCGGATCGAAGGTGGCGACGCAGACGTCTGGATCCGACTCGTCCCAGAGACCGGCACAGCACCTCCACCGAACCCGCCCGCAGATGCCGCGGCCCGCGAGGCCGGGCTCACCGAGGCGGTCGCTTCAGCACCGAATCCTCCGCATCGAGGCGCAGCACACCGACCGGCACTCACAATCCATTCATCCCCATCGCGGAGATCCGTTTCGAAGACGAGATCTTCATCGACCAGGAGGCGCTTCACTTCGCCCCGGTCGCCGGACGAGGATTCACGCCGCTCGGCTTCCTCACCGACCTGCGGACGAGCGCCTATCCAGCCAGTGCCGCAAAGCCGCCCCGCCACCGCACCGGAGCGCGCTCAACGCGAGCACGAGAGCATTCCCACCAGGCTCGAGCGCTATCTCGGCTCCCCCCAGCGCATGCCGCTCACAGCGGCAGTCTCTTCCTCGGAACTCACCCCCGCCGCCTCCGCCATCGTTCCTCGAAGACACCCCCGGCTCAGGGCAGCCTCTCTCGCCCTCGCTCGCGTTCGTCATCGCTCGTCGGTCTCTATCTCGCCGTTCGCCTGACCCGCGACCGCCCTGTCGAGTACGCCGACGACGTCATGCATTACAAATACGGCTCCACCGGCGGCGAGCGAACCATGGGCATCCCCTACTGGTTCTGGGTCGCGCTGCCCGAGCTCTTCCCCGAGTACCTGCCCGACCACCAGACCGGACGTGGTTACAAATCCTTCGGCATGATCTACGAAGAAGGAGCAAGATCCCCGCTACGCCCTTCCCGTAGGTGTCTCCATGCGCAACGTCCGGGGCATCGACGTCGTATACCTCAACTGCGCCGTCTGTCACACCGGCACAGTTCGCGATAAGCCTGGCGCCGAGCCGCGGGTCATCACGGGCATGCCGGCACAGGGCCTGAACCTCGGCGCCTTCGAGCAGTTCCTCACCACCATCCCCCTGGATCAGAAGTTCATCCCGCAGCGCATGCTCGACCAGATCGACGTCATGAGCAGCAACCCGAACCGGCGGATCGCGAAGCCAGACCTCCTCAACCGCCTCATCTTCCGCTACTACGCCGTCTCGCTCATGCGCGAGAAGATGCTCATGCTCCGCCAGCGGCTCGGCTTCATTCACGCAGAGACCTGGGGCCCCGGACGCGTCGATACCTTCAACGCTCCCAAGGCGCTGCTCAACTTCAACATGACGCACGCCGACCCGAAGGAGATGATGGGCAACGCCGACTTCCCTTCCATCTGGAACCAGGGGCCGCGGCAGGGCATGCAGCTTCACTGGGATGGCAACAACACCAGCGTCGATGAACGCAACCTTTCCGCGGCCTTTGGAACCGGTGCCTATCCGCCCACGCTCGATGCCAGACTCGTCGAACGCACCGCGCATTGGCTGCTGACCGCGAAGCCGCCTCCCTATCCCTACCCCATCGATGCCGCGCTTGCCCAGGCAGGAGCCCCCATCTACGGAAGCCGTTGCGCCGGCTGCCACGGCACCCGTGAAGCACCGTTCCGCAGCACGCCCGCCCAAGAGCACGGTGTCGGCACCGTCGTCCCCATCGCCGCCATCGCAACCGACCGTTCGCGCATGGACTCCTACACCTACCTCGTCGCCGCAAACCAGGGAACGCTCTACGCCGGCTACGAGAAGGACTGGGGCTTCCAGCAGCCTTACCCACAGCGCTTCTCGCACTTCCACAAGACCCAGGGCTACGCCAACTCTCCGCTCGACGGCATCTGGCTCCGCGGTCCCTACCTCCACAACGGCTCCGTCCCTAACCTCTGGGAGCTGCTCCAGCCCTCCGCCTCCCGCAGCAAATCCTTCTTTCGCGGCAACGACGTCTACGACACCACGAACCTCGGCTTCATCTCAAACGTCGCAGAGGCCGACGGCACACGGTTCTTCCCCTTCAACACCGCTGACCGCGGAAACGGCAACGCGGGGCACGAAGGTCCGGCATATGG
Source organism: uncultured Acidobacteriaceae bacterium (assembly GCA_963752655.1). Classification (GTDB taxonomy): domain Bacteria; phylum Acidobacteriota; class Terriglobia; order Terriglobales; family Acidobacteriaceae; genus Edaphobacter. Next base: position 81,020 of record CAVVZK010000005.1, on the reverse strand, counting down.
CACCGACCTTTCCGAAGCGGAGAAGCGTGCGCTGCTCGAATACCTGAAAACCTTCTAGAGCTAGAGCGGAACGGAGATCCTCGCATGTCCAGCATCGGCCGAAAGGGTAAGCTCACCGTCGCCCTGCTTGCCGTTCTCCTGCTCCTTGTCGCCGCCGTCGCCCTCTGGAACAAGCTCTTTCGCGAGCAGCCCCAGCCCGCGTGGATCGCCGCCGACAAAAGAACCGAGTTCCTCTACGGCTCCGTAGGTGCTGAGCGAAGCGCCGGAATCCCCTACTGGATCTGGCTCGCGCTCCCCCGTCTCTTCCCCGAATACCTTCCCGGGCCCGGAGGCTACGCGTCCCTGGGCTTCCCTTGGGAAGAGACCTTCGAGATGCCCGCCGGCTTCTCCAAAAAGACCGTCGGCTACGTACGTGTAGCCGGCAACTGCGCCATCTGCCACGCCTCGTCGCACCCCAACGGACCCGATGAAGCTCCTACCGTCATCGCCGCCGGTCCCGGTCACACTGCGGAGCTCGAGCGGCTGCAGCGGTTCTACAAGCAGTGCGCCCAGGACCCGCGCTTCACCGCCAACGACATCCTCGACGAGGTAGACATGGCCACAAAGCTCTCATTCGTGGACCGTCTGCTCTACCGCTACATCCTCATCCCCAGAACCCGAAAGCAGCTCGCCGCCTCCGACCTCGTCCTGATCGATGCAGCCCTCCTGAACCACAGCCGCAACCCACACGCCGACCCCACCCTTCGGCAGCGGCTTCAGGATCTCCTGCCTGAACAGAGCCTCCCGCAGAAGCTCGCACCCACCCCGTACCCAAACACCTCCCCCAGGTAGCTCGATCGTGCGCAGCAACCAACACCGGGGTCAGAACTGCAGCGCAAAATGAATCAGCTTGCTCTTGTCCCAGTAAACATTTCCCAGGTACATCCCGGGCCCGATCAGACGAATCTCGTCGCGCACCCAATGCGCAATCAAGGACGTGCTCGAATAATCGAGAACAATGCACTCCTTCTCATCAAGCCAGCTCGGCCCCTTATAAACCTTCGCCAGAATCGCGTTCAGCCCGAACGGCAGAATACGGTTCTTCAAAGTCCCTGAAGCAGCATCGAAGTTCTTACCCTGCCATGCGAAGTGATTGATGAACTCGGCGATCTCAAGGGAATAGCTCGTCCCCGGCGCAAAGATGGCCGTGCCCTGAGCCTCGCCATTAGGAATTTCACCCGCGGGACTCTGTCGAAACACGTCGTCAAGCGCGGGGGAAGACATGCCCAGTAACTGCGGAATCGTGTAGCTCATCGTAGGTCTCCTGTCGTACCGGCCAGCCTTGAAATCCGGCCCGCGGATCACTTCAACATTCAGCAATAGCCCAGGAACGAAACGCCCGGCTTGAAGGCGAGCCAATCCGACCTCCAAAGGTTCCCCTACGCTCGAACGGGTTGCCGTCCTTCGGCCAAGAAGCCTCAAGCGACAACAGAGGGGCTCCGACCCCGAGCCCAAGATCAGACGCAGACAGTGGTAATGCAAGCCCTAACACGATGTCAAGAGCTTCCTCGGACACGCTACGAGCCATCAACCCGAACGCCCCGGGCGGCACGCCGTCCCGCATCCCTTCCCCATTTACATCGCGTGCCCTGCTCATATATGTTCATCATCGGTCCCCGGCCTGCTCAATCGAAATCCCCTCGGAGGTGATGGAATGACTCTCCCCGATACAGCAATCGCGGGCATGCGCGCGACCAACGACCTGTTCTGCTCCGAGGTCGTTTGTCTTCGCAATATGGACGCACTTGACCTTGTCTACACGCCCGAAGCTCACATACTCCCACCGGGTGCCGAACTCATCCAAGGCCTCCCGGCGATCAAGGCATTCTGGCTGCAGGCCATAACCGGCCTCGATGTCAGGGACGCGTCTCTGACCACCGTGGACGCGGAGTCGGCCGGCGACACCGTCGTGGAAATTGGCCGAGCTGACCTCACCCTCGCCTCCGGCCAGGTCGTTCCCGCGAAATACGTCGTCCACTGGAAACAGCACAATGGCACCTGGAAGTGGCACGTCGACATCTGGAACATGAACCAGTAATCGCTGACACCGCTGAAACCGCTCTCACTCCGCCGCAACGACATTGCGCGGGACAGAGTCCATCCCCGACGTCGGCTGCTGAAACACCGCAGGTGTCTTGCTCGGGTAATTCGGATACAGCGCGGTCATCTGCGCACCCGCAGATCCCAGGGCAAGCACAAGCAAGGAGCAGAGCAGCAAGCGAGTCTGCAAGCGACAAGGTTGAGTCAATGCGGAAGTCTTCCAGTAAGCGAGGTACACGCAAGTTCGCACGCCACCGTGCGCGCCCACAAACCCGCTTCGGAGAGGCCACACTCGCGGCTGGTCGTTCAGTCGTGCAACAGAACTACTTCTGCGTATGAATCAGCCCATTGTTGTAGATGAACTGTGCCCCAATCACCAGCAGCCAAACCCAAAGTGCGAACCGAAGCGGACGTTTCGGGATAAACTTGGCCGAAAACGTTCCGACCAGCACGCCACCGATCCCGCCAATAATCAGGCGCTTCAGCAACTCAGGATTGGTCGTGTGAGAAAACCAGTGCGCCCCGCTCCCAACCAGCGACAGCAGGAAGCCGAATAGAATGTCCGTGCCCACCACCTGTGCCGGCAGCAAATCCGTGAGGGAAAGCAGAGCCGCCGTACCCAGCGCACCGGCTCCCGCCGAAGAAAACCCAACCTCCGCGCCCACCGGAAACATTAGGAGCGGCATCCACCGGCTCCGGTCCGGTCGCGTGTAGTCCTTCTTCGCCGAACGGAACGAGAAGCAGATCTGGTACACCGCTGTCAGGATCAACACCGCGCCAAGCAGGCCATTCATCACCTGCTTCGAGCCCGCACTAGCCAGCCGGTTCAGCAGCAGCGAGCCCAGCAGAACGCCCGGCAGCCCACCAAGAAGCATGTACCCGAGCACACGCCAGTTCACCTGCCGACGAGCGACCTGCGAAGGCACAAGTACCAGCTTCACCGCCGCAGAAAACATCAGTCCGGTACTCACCGCAATCGGAGTCGGCACGCCCAGGAACAGGATCAGCAGCGGCGTCGTAATCGTGCCTGCCCCGACGCCGGTCAGCGCTATAAAGATCGCGATAATGAAGCCGATGAAGTATTCCATCGTGCCTTTCTGTTCCCGCTCGGCGAGAGGCTACTGCCCCGGGGCCGCCTGGATATGAATGCCGCACTCAACCTTGCGGCCAGCCCATCGCCCTGAACGCGGATCATTCGGATCGGTCGGAAGCGACGTGCACGGTTCGCACCCGATGCTCGTATATCCCCTGCTCATACAGCGGAAGCAGTGGAATGCCAAAGTGCTCCGCAAGCTGCCATACATCTCGCGTCGTCCAATCTGCAAATGGGCTGAGTTTGCGAACCGTCACGCCCCCGGGCAGCGTAAAGTTGGCCACCTCCTCGAGCGCCGTCCGGCTCCGAGCCTGCTCCCGGCGCAGACCCGTCAGCCAAACCTTGTATCGCGCAACCGCAGCAAACAGCGGCTCGACTTTGCGCAGGGCACAACAACGATCCGGCGCAATCTGGTGGAGCATCCCGTGCTCCGCCTCCTGCTGCGCAACAGTGTTCGCCGGTTCAAGGTTCATAAGGTTCAGCGCCCACTCCGCGGCGATCCGGTCGCGATACGCATACGTCTCGGCAAAGTGATATCCCGTATCCAGAAAGAGCACCGGTATGCGCGGTCGCAGCTCCAGCGCAAGCTTCAGCAGCAACACATCCTCCGCCTGAAAGCTGCACGTGATGCACGCCTCCTCAACCCCCGGAGCCGCAGCCAACTCACATGCAAGCAGCTCGCGAACATGCGCCAGCTGCGCCACGCAACTCGGGGCGAAGCGCGCCTCCCTCGTGGTGAGAGAAGATCGAAGCGGCGGCAAGGTCGGAATCAGTTCACTCATCGGGTCTCTCCTCGACGAAGTACGCTATCTCGCAACATCTGCATGGTGGCCGCGACCGCAGTCGATCGGTCGGCGAAGGAGTCGGCATCGATCTGCGTCTCTGCAACCAGAATCTTCGCCTCAGGACTCTCGGCCCCCACAACCTCAACCCAAAATCCCGGCCGCTCGGGCGTGCTCTCGACCGTGGTGAGGACCAGCAGTCCAGCCCGCACAAGCGCCGCAACCCCACTCTCGTCAGACCCCACCAGCGTCACATTCGCTCCACCCTCAAACAATGCCCGCTCCACCGCCTCCGCAAAATCCACCGTGCCACGCAACCGCACATGCGCCCCGGCATGGCCAAAGCGTGCCACGCGCTCGGACGCCGTCACACGGCCAGCAACCGGAAACACCGTCCCGCCGTCTTCCGTCCTCCGAATCATCCCCGCAGCCACCGTCGCGTTGCTCTGCGGATCAATCAGCACAAAGCTGCCGGTATGCCGATTCGTCGCATACGTGTCCGCCGCCAGCGGAAGCAGCGTCTCCACCTCCACCAGCCCGATCCCGTTCATCGCCAGCGAAGCCGAGCGATCCTGTTCGAGCTCCGACAGGTCCACCGTGTGGATCAGCCGTCGAACCCGCGCCTGCACCGTCCGGCTCGTATGCTTCAGCAGATACCGTCGGCTCACCTCAAGCGGCGTCGCATCCATCCACACCAGCGAAGCCGTGAACGACGAGGTCACCGCAGCCGGGCTCTCCGGCGCCACCAGCAGATCACCACGGCTGATATCAATCTCGTCTTCAAGCGTCAGCGTGACCGAGATCGGCGCCGTCGCCTCGGGGAGATCGCCGTCAAACGTCACAATGCGCTCGACCCGGCTGCTCCGCCCCGAGGGCAGCGCAACCACACGATCTCCCGGGCCGAATCGTTCCCGCCGCGATCTGCCCCGCAAACCCACGGAAGTCAAGGTTGGGTCGAATCACCCGCTGCACCGCCAACCGGAAAGGCGCGGACGCCATCACCTCCGAGGTCGGAATCGACTCCAGCAGCGCCAGCAGCGTAGCCCCCGTATACCACGGCATCGCGTCCGTCGCGTGAACCACGTTGTCGCCCGCCAGCGCACTCACCGGAACGAAGTGGAGCTTCGTAGCCTCGTGCCCATCCACATCAAGCCCCGTGAAGAACTCCGAGAACGCGTCCGCGAATCTCCCTGTACGTCGACTCCGCATACCCCACCAGGTCCATCTTGTTGATCGCAACAATCACGTGCCGAACACCCAGCAGCGCCGTGATGTACGCATGTCGGCGAGACTGCGGCAAACTCCCTTGCGCGCGTCCACCAGCACGATCGCCACATCCGCCGTGCTCGCACCCGTCGCCATGTTGCGCGTGTACTGCTCATGTCCAGGCGTGTCCGCGATGATGAACTTCCGCCGAGCCGTCGAGAAGTAGCGGTACGCCACGTCGATCGTGATGCCCTGTTCGCGCTCGGCCCGCAGCCCATCCGTCAGCAGCGCAAGATCCAGCACGCCCGGCGCCGTCGTTCCCTTCCCTTCAATCGATTCGAGCTGATCGTCGTAGACACTCTGCGTGTCGTACAGCAGCCGCCCGATCAGCGTCGACTTCCCGTCATCCACCGAGCCCGCCGTCGAGAAGCGCAGCAGGTCCTTCGCGCGCTCCTCCTTCAGGTAGTCGTTGATATTGAAATCGCTGTTCGCAAGCTGCGGCGAAAGCGCCACCGGCGGCCGCTCCGGCACATGCGCAAACAGCGGATTGAACGCAGGAATCCGCTCATCCCAGACCTCCGGCTCCCGCGCAGGCGCGTCCTCGGTGCCGGCCGATCGGTTCCTCCGATCGATGACGTTCTCGTCCACCAGATAAGCCACCTTAGAAGTAACCCTCCCGCTTCTTGATCTCCATCGATCCCTCCTGGTCGTGATCGATAGCCCGGTTCGCACGCTCCGACGACCGAAATCCCAGGATCTCCTCGATGATCTTCGGGATCGTATCGGCGTCCGACCGAATCGCCCCCGTGCACGGGCTGCACCCGAGCGACCGCAGCCGCGACTTCACCATCACCGGCTCCTCCCCGCGTCGCGAAACAAACGCCTGCTCCGTCGGCAGCAGAGCGTCGCCCCGCAGATACATCGGCCGCTCTTTCGCGAAGTACAGATCCACCACCGGGATCGCCTCCTCGTGGATGTACTGCCACACGTCCATCTCGGTCCAGTTCGACAGCGGAAACACCCGGATCGTCTCCCCCGGATGAATGCGCGCGTTGTACAGGTTCCAAAGCTCGGGCCGCTGGTTCTTCGGATCCCACTGCCCGGCGCGATCGCGGAACGAATAAATCCGCTCCTTCGCACGCGACTTCTCTTCATCTCGCCGAGCCCCGCCAAACGCCGCCGTAAACCCGTAATGCGCCAGCCCGTCCAGCAGCGCCTGCGTCTTCAGCAGGCCGCAGCAGCGCTTTGTATCGAGCGCGATCGGGTTCGTCCCCGCCGCCAGCGCACCTTCGTTCCTCCACACCAGCAGCTCTGCTCCAATCGAGCGAGCCATCTGGTCGCGAAACTCCAGCATCTCCCGGAACTTGTACCCCGTATCGATATGCAGCAGCGGAAACGGAATCGGCCCCGGATAAAACGCCTTCTGCGCAAGCCGAAGCATCACCGAGGAGTCCTTGCCGATCGAGTACAGCATCACCGGCCGCTCAAACTCCGCCGCGACCTCTCGAAGGATCTGGATGCTCTCCGCCTCCAGCAGCTGGAGATGGCCAAGCCTCGGCTGTGCTACGGGGCCCGTATCGGTTAAGACAGTGGATTGGGAAATCAACGGAGAGCTCCGGCCTGAACTAGGCTGTGGATCGTCCCCACAAGCTCATAGGCCAGCAGGAAACGCTAGAGTTAGATTTTTGGAGGAGAGAGTTTAACGTGCGCTACAACACTCTGCCGCAGCCGGACAACAACAGCGAAGCTGGCAAAGGGAACGCATAACGTGCCATTAGAGTAACAGGCCGTCCTCCACAACTCAATGTCCCCGGGACCTCCCGCCGAAAACCCAGCATTCACGATGCCGCTTACCTCCGCGAATAACCCCCACCACCGCATAACCCGGGAAGACGCCTGCAAAGAACAAGCAGAATCTATAAAGCGCGCCGGCACGAAAACGGCGGGGCCGTATCCTGATCCCGTTCATGCACTCCCTTGGGTGACCTGCTAGGCAACACCAACCTACCAATTCGGCCTGCTCGAGGACTACTCTGCAACGGGGCCCATACCGCACGGAGGCAACACACGGATGCTGGATACGACCGAAGACCTGCTCCTCGTTCTACTCATGGTAGGCATCTCTCTCCTCTTCATGGTGGCGCTCGGCCGCCTTTGGCCCTGGGAAAAGCGCCGGCCTCACAACGAGCTGATCGGCTGGCAGTTCAGCATCCTCGGCACCACCAATGCCGTCATCCTCGGCTTCATGCTCTACGCCGTCTGGAACGATTACGGCGCCGCCGAAATCAACGCCGACTTTGAGGCCAATGCCCTGGTCAACGTGGAACGTCTCTGCGATGGCCTTCCCCTAGCGCAACAGGCAACACTGAAGGCCTTGGCGCGCACCTACGCCGGCACCGTCCTCGAGAAGGACTGGCCCGAGATGGCCCACAACCAGGCCACTGACGAGAGCTCCGCCATTAACCAGAAGATGTGGAACACGCTCATGTCCGTGCGGGCCGTGTCGCCCTCCGAGATCACCGCCCAGGACCACGCCATCACGGAACTCAGCTCCATGACCGAGCATCGCCGGACACGTCTCCTCCAGAGCGCCTCCAGGCTCCCCCCTGTGCTCTGGTGGGTGCTTATCATCGGTGGCCTCGTCACCGTCGGATCCTCCAGCATGTTCGGCTCGGCCAACTCCTGGCTGCATGCGATTCAGGTCTTCACACTCTCGCTCCTGGTCGCGCTCGCGCTTGTCTCCATCGGGGCCATCGATCGTCCTTTCCAGGGCTCCGTTCACGTCAGCGACGACGCCTTCCGACGCGCACAGCGCAGCATGAACCATCAATAGCCTCGCCGGTGTACTCACCCGAAAGCACCCTCCGCCCACATCCGTTCCTGCGTCCAGCATCGTCGCGCCGTCAGTCTGCTTTCAGCCTCGCCCCGCTCTCACTCGGACCCGCTCTTTTCTCCAGCACCTCCGTGCAATCCCCGCGAGAACTGCTGGCTCCTCTGGACATACGCCTCCCATTCACTTACCGTTCTCCGGTACGCCTCAGCACGCTACAGCTACGAAAGTGAGACGCCCCCAAGACCATGCTCGATCGCAGAAGCTTCCTCCAATCCGCTCTCAAGACCGCGACGGTCGCCGCTGCCGCAACCCGCCTCGACCCGCTCTTCGCGCAGGAAGCAACCGCCGCGCCGCGATCTCCGAACGACAACATCCAGCTCGCGCTCATCGGCGCCGGCATCCAGGGCCAGGGTGACACCCGCACCGCTCTCCAGGTCCCCGGCGTCAAGCTCGTCGCCGTCGCCGACTGCTACGACGGCCGCCTCACCCACGCCAAGGAGCTGTGGGGCTCCGACGTCTTCACCACCCGCGACTATCGCGAGATCCTCAGCCGCAAAGACGTCGACGCCGTCCTCATCGCAACGCCCGACCACTGGCACAAACAGGCCGCGGTCGACGCCATGCATGCCGGCAAGGACGTCTACCTCGAAAAGCCGATGATCCACATCTACCCGGACGGCCCGGCGATCATCGACGCCGCGCGCACCTCCAACCGCATCCTCCAGGTCGGCAGCCAGCGCGTCAGCTCCGATCGTCTACGCCAAGGCCAAGGAGCTGCTCGCCGCCGGCGCCATCGGCAAGCTCAACATGGTCACCGCCCGCTGGGACCGCAACTCCTCCATCGGCGCCTGGAACTACTCCGTTCCCCTCGACGCCTCGACCGAGACCTGCGACTGGCCGCGCTTCCTCGGCTCCGCGCCCAAGATCCCCTTCTCCGCCGAGCGCTTCTTCCAGTGGCGCAAGTGGAAGGACTACGGCTCCGGCGTCGCCGGCGACCTCTTCGTGCATCTCTTCAGCGGCACTCACTTCATCACCGGCGCCCACGGCCCCACCCGCGCCATGGCCACCGGCGGCATCCGCTTCTGGAAAGATGGCCGCGACGCCGACGACGTCCTGCTCGCCCTCTTCGACTACCCCGAAGGCTTCAACCTCAGCCTCCACGTCAACTTCGTCGACGGCGGCGAAGAGAGCGAAGGCTTCCTCTTCACCGGCTCCGAAGGCCTCATGGAGATCGACGGCACCACCAACTCCGTCACCGTCACCCGCACCCCGCTCGCAACCGAGCCCGGCTACACCGTCTCCACCTTCGCCGACGCCATGCAGAAGCAGTATGTCGAGCAGTACCGCAAGAAGTACCCCATCACGCACCCAGCCGGCGCGCCGCCACAGGAGGTCGAGCGCTTCGTCGCACCTCACGGCTACTCCGACAGCTACGACCACTTCAACAACTTCTTCAACGTCGTCCGCAGCCGCCAGCCCGTCGTCGAAGACGCAACCTTCGGCTTCCGCGCTGCCGGCGCCGCCCTGCTCAGCAACCTCAGCGCCGAGCGCGGAAGCGTCGTTCACTGGAACCCTGAAACCATGAAGCTTGCCTAACCCTCAGCACGGAGCCCACTGTGACCATTCACCTCATCCGATCCATGCGCCTTGCTGCCCCTGCTCGCACTTCCGCTTCTCGCCGTTAGCCCGGCCGTCGCCCAGGATCCCGCGCATGCCACCGAGTTCCGCATGCAGCACCCCGGCGACGGCCCCGGCGGCGAGCCGCGCATCACCTTTCTCTCCCATCGCCTCGGCACCGATCACGCCGAAGGCATCTCCCTGCTCGACATGAACGGCGACGGCTTCCCCGACCTGCTCAGCGGCGCCTACTGGTATGAAAATCCGGGCGCCAACGGCGGCGAGTGGAAGCAGCATCAGTTCCGCACCGTCGGCATGCACAACGAGTTCGTCTCCGACTGCGGCGAGTGGATCGTCGACGTCGACCACGACGGCCTCCCCGACCTCGTCACCACCGGCTGGATCACCAACGGCCTCTGGTGGTTCCGCAACCCCGGTCCGCAGGCCGTCGCCGCCGGCGACCATGTGGAAGGGCGAGAAGATCACCGACAGCTTCGACACCGAGGGCGGCGCCTTCGGTGACATCAACGGCGACGGCAAGCCCGACGTCGCCCTCGCCCACTACAACCGCTCCGGCGTCATCTGGGTCGACTTCGGCAAAGACAAGCCGCGCGTGCATCACATCGGTCTTCCAAAGCAGGACGGCCACGGCATCGGCATCGCCGACATCAACGGCGACGGCAAAGCCGACATCCTCACACCCCACGGCTGGTTCGAGCAGATCGACGCCGACAACGACAAGTGGACCTGGCACGGAGACTGGGACCTCGGCGACACCGGCTTTCCCATCCTCGGCTACGACGTCAACCACGATGGCAAGCTCGACCTCATCTACGGCCAGGGCCACGGCTACGGCCTCTACTGGCTCGAACAGGCCGGCACCGCCGCCAAACCGCAAGTGGATCCGCCACACCATCGACGAGTCCTTCTCGCAGTCGCACGCCCTCGCCCTGGTCGATATCGACGGCGATGGCGCCCCGGAGCTCATCACCGGCAAACGCTATCGCGGCCACTCCGGCGGCGACCCCGGGATCCTATGACCCCGTCGTCGTCTACGCCTACAAGCTCCCCACCAAGGCCCAGTTCGCCTCGGCCGCACATGGCGGAGCAGGCGCGCATCACTCCGGGAAAGAGGCCCCCAAGGCCGTGCTCGCCGGTGCAGGTGCAATGCAAATCGGCGACAGCAGCGCGGACCCCGTCTTCGCTCGCACCGTCCTCTCCATCAACGGCACCGCCAGCGCAGGCACGCAGTTCGTCGCTGCCGACCTCGACAAGGACGGCGACATCGACATCGCCAGCGCCGGCAAACTCGGCGTCCACGTCCTCGAAAATCTGCGCATCAACAAGGTCCCCAAACAGGTTCGCGAAGATACCCAGCCCCTCAATCGCAAGTGGCCCTTCCCCGGCGAAGGCAAGGATGTCGAACAGGAGGACGGCCCCACACCCCCAAGTAGACGGCTCGCATCCTTCAGCCAACGCCTAATCCCTCCTACCCAGGCCGAGTCCAGCACCACCGGACTCGGCCTCGTCACAGGCGTCGTAAAATAATCCCGTATGGCCTTCCCCATCAAAGTCTGCGTCAGCTGCTCAGAAGAGTTCGAGTTGAAGCCCGATAAGCCCGGCTTCGCCAACCGCTGCCCCGAGTGCAGCGCACCCGAAGCAGCCGATCCCCTCACCAAGACCCGCATGGACGCCGACGAGCGCAAAAACGTCACCGAGGCAAACGAGGCCCGACGCCAGGCCATGCGCCAGCTCCTCTACCGCAAAGACAGCTAGCCCGGCCGTAACGGCAGCCCGGCATCCGCTCTTCAGGACCCCTACCCGAGCCCCACAAGCACGCAGCGCACGGACTGTTTCAAGATTGGTCCTGGCCTCGTCTTCTCTTCAGGAACGATCACACCCGTGACCATCGTTTACGTGGCGGGGTTGCGCTTGTTATCTAGATAGGAGCACTGGTTTTACGAAAGACGAAGACTTAGCGTATGGTCTTCTCCAAAAGGGCTCGGAACTTTCGGCGTTCGCCTTTGTGCAGCGGCAGACCTATGTAAGCCGTAGCCCTCTGCGCTGCTTGTGCGCGTGAGGCGAGGCTCAGCTGATTCCGGAACCAAGAGCGCTATGACGGAGATCCTCCCATGAAGATTCTTTTGAGGTCGTGTATCGCATTGCTCGCCGTGGTCTTGTTCTGTATGACTTCCGGTCGAGCCCAGACGATCACCGGGACTGTAACCGGGACAGTAACTGACCCAACCGGCTCCGTCGTTCCCGGAGCACACGCGACCGCCCACAATGTTGAAACGGGCGTCGATTCCGCAGCCGTCACCAATTCCGCCGGCCTCTACCGCATCGCTTTCCTCCCCATCGGCCGCTACGTCATCACCATCGAGGCTACGGGGTTCGGCACAGACACGATTCCGCCTTTCCAACTCGAGGCCCTCCAGGTTGCAACCTTCAACGTTCAACTCCGAGTCGGCACGAGCGCCGTCACCGTCGACGTCACCGACGCTGCGCCCATCCTGAACACGAACGACGCCACCCTCAGCTCGACCTTCACCGCCAACACCATCCGCAACCTCCCGCTTAACGGCCTCGACTTCTCCGCCCTTTCGCTCTACGTGCCCGGCTCGGTCAGCACCGCCGGCACCAGCGGGACCACCAGCATCGAGCGCTCCACCTACTACACCGACTCCGTCAACCTCAACGGAAACCGCGCGCAGGCAAACAACTACACGCTCGACGGCATCGACATCAACGAGACCTTTAACAACCTCATCTCCTACAGCCCCGCGCCAGAGTCGCTCGAAGAGGTCAAGGTCCTCACCGCCAACTCGCCCGCGGACTACGGCAACGTCAACGGCGGCGGCATCGTCAGCGTCCTCAAGAGCGGGACCAACAGCTTCCACGGTTCAGCCTACGGCTACGTGCAGGACTACCGCCTGAACGCCAACAGCTACTCGAACAAGCAGCAGGTCCCCGTCATCCCCACCAACTCTTTCTCGCAGTCGCAGTTCGGCGGCACCTTCGGCGGCCCCATCAAGCACGAGAAGCTCTTCTTCTTCGTCGATTACCTCGGCTCGCGCTACCACAACGGCGGCATCAACAAGGCCAGCGTCTTCACGCAGGACATGCGCAACGGCAACTTCTCCGCCCTGCTCGCCACCCAGAATCCCATCCAGCTCTACGACCCCGAAAACAACTTCCAACCTTACGTCGGCGACGTCGGCATCCCCATCGTCAATCCCGTCGCCAAGTTCCTCTTCGCCAATCCCAGCCTCTATCCCTTGCCAAACGCCACTCCCACCGACGGCGTCGCCGCCAACAACTACCAGGCCAACTCGCGCAACTTCAAAGCCAACAACCAGGGCGATATCAAGATCGAGTACGACCCTCGCGCCTCCGACAAGATCACCGGCTTCTACTCCATGTCCACCGCCTATGACGGTTCGAGCGCCGTTCTCGCCATAACCTTTCCCAGCGCCAACATCTTCCCGACCAAGGTCATGGGTGCGAACTGGGTCCACATCTTCTCCCCCTCAGTCGTCAACTCGGCGCGTGTCGGCTTCACTCGCACCATCTGGAATGAGGGACTGCCCCAGGATCCCACCGGCCAGTTCGGCACCGGCGGTAATGCCAAGGTTGGAATCACCTTCCAGAACCAGCTACAGCAGGGCTTCACGTACCAGGGTCTTGGCAACGGTCTCACCGGCGTCGGCGCCCCTGCCTTTGATCTCGGACTTACCGACAACACCTACAGCTACATCGACAACCTCACCCTGACCCGCGGCAAACACACCATCACCGCCGGCATCCAGGCGCTTCGCTACCAGAACAATTACCCGACCAGCAACAACAACGGCTTCCTCGGCACCCTCACCTACAGCGGCAAGTTCTCAAGCAATCCCAGTCCTGGCCAATACTGGTGGCTACCCCGGCGCCGACTTCCTGCTCGACCGCGTCACCTCCGCCGCGGTCACCCTCTCGAGCGTCAACGTCGGCCAGCGTCAGTGGCGCACCGCCGGCTTTATCAGCGACGACTTCAAGGCCACGCCGAACCTCACCCTGAACTTCGGCGTCCGCTACGAGTATGACCAGCCCTGGATCGAGTCCAACAACAAGACCGGGAACATCGACGTCGCTACCGGCCAGGTCATCTACGCGGGACAGCGTTCCCGTCGGCGCCCCCGCCGGGCTCCGGCATCTGCTCCAACCGTGGCTGCTACCAGGGCAACTTCAAGCAGATCATGCCCCGGCTCGGCTTCGCTTACCAGGCCACCGATCGCTTCGTCCTCCGCGGCGGTTACGGCGCCACCAGCTTCTACGAAGGCAACTCCTCCAACCAGCGCCTCACCTCCATCACTCCCTTCATTCAGGCTCTCAACGTCACCGCAATCACGCCCACCCCCGGCAACGGCGGCACCCCTCGCACGGCCGAGCAGGGCTTCACGGGTGGCACGACACAGTACGGCGGCACCTTCAACGTCTACCCCCAGAACATCCAGCCCGCCTATGTGCAGGAGTGGAGCCTCACCACCGAGTACGCTCTCAGCCGCTCACTCTCACTCCAGGTCGGCTACCTCGGCGAGCAGGGTCAGCACATCGAAGACTACGGCAACATCAACCAGTACCTCGTCAATGGCGATCCCACCACGCGCGCCCTACTACAACAACAAGTACATCGGCATCAACGCCATCGATCCCTCCGTCAGCATCGGCTCGAACTCCCTTCTGGTCACCGAGTCCCGCGCCGCCATGAACTACAACGCCCTTCAGGCCGTGCTCCGCGAACGCACCAGTCACGGCCTCGAGTTCACCGCCAACTACACCTACTCGAAGGCGCTCACCAACAGCCTCGGCAACTACAGCATCAACACCAACGGCTTCTCCGGCGCCTTCCAGAACTACTACGACAGCGCCGCCGACTGGGGCCCCGCCGGCTACGACGTCACCCACAACTTCAGTGCCACCGGCGTCTACGCCCTGCCCCTCGGCCGCGGCCAGCAGTTCCTCTCCGGCATCAATCGCTTCCTCGACGAGGCCATCGGCGGCTGGCGCGTGTCCACCGCAGCAGTCGCCTATAGCGGCTTCGCTCAGACCATCACCGGCGGCTCCAGCAACAACGCCAACAGCTTCGGAAACTCGCGACCCAACCAGTACCGCAGCCTCAAAGTCGCACACCGCTCGCTCGCAAACTGGTTCGGCAATGATCCCTCCGCCACGCTCTGCCCGGCCGGCACCGACAACGGAACCTGCGCCTTCGGCGTCGCGGCGCCCAACACCTTCGGCACCGCCCGCAACGGCAACGTGCGCGGCCCCGGTTACCTCAACGTCGACATGTCCGCCTTCAAGGACTTCCATACCTTCCGCGAACAGTCCATCGGCTTCCGCTTCGACGCCTTCAACACCTTCAACATCACCAGCTACGGCAACCCCGATACAGGTGTCACGGACAGCAACTTCGGCAACGTCTCCACCCAGACCGTACGCTCCACCGAACGCCGACTCCAGTTCTCTGCCAACTACCGGTTCTAACCCGTAGTCATGGCCAACAACCTTGAATCGGTAATCCGGACCTCCAACATGACCCGCTCGCCACAATCCCGCCGGATCGCAGGCCTCGTCGTCGCGCTTGCGCTACCCACCATCCTCGGTTCGGGCCAGGTGCCTTCGGCCACGCAGCCTCCGCTCGAGTACCTCTGTCACTTCACGCCCGTTGCGCCACGCATCGACGGCCGCCTCGACGACCCCGCTTGGCGCCGCGCTCCCTGGACGACCAACTTCGTCGATATCGAAGGTGTCCTCAAACCGCCGCCGCGCTTCCGCACCCGCGTCAAGATGCTCTGGGATCATCAATACCTATACATCGCCGCGGAACTCGAAGAGCCGGACGTCAAGGCTCGCCTTACGGAGCACGACTCCGTCATCTTTCACGACAACGATTTCGAGGTCTTCCTCAAGCCTCTCCCCGACACGCCCAGCTACTACGAGTTCGAGATGAACGCCCTCAACACCGGCTGGGATCTCTTCCTTCCCAAGCCCTATCGCATGGGCGGCAAAGCCGACAACAGCTGGGACATCCAGGGCCTCAGGACCGCCGTCTCCGTCCAGGGCACGCTCAACAACTCCGCCGACGTCGACCGCGGATGGACTCTCGAGATAGCCTATCCGCTCAATGCCTTCGAGCCCCGTCAACACGTCCCAGCCCCCTCTTACGCAAGCTCCTGGCGCATCAACTTCAGCCGCGTCGAGTGGAAGGTCGGTCAGCCCAAAGAAGACAACTGGGTATGGTCACCCCAGGGACTCATCGACATGCATGTTCCCGAGCGTTGGGGCTTCCTCCACTTCGTCCGGTGATGCGGCCGTTTGACTATCGCCGCACAGTCCGTAAGTTATCCCAATGAGAGGACCTCCTCGTGCCCCAGCCTGCTCCGCGTTTTCCGCGTCATATCCTGGCTCGTGGCGCGCTCAGCCTGCTCTGTCTTGCTGCGCCTCCGGTCCTCGCCCAGAACGCCGTCGACCTCAAGCCCACGCCCCAGCAGACCGAATGGCAGGACTTGGAATTCGGGGTGATCCTGCACTTCGGAACGAACACCTTTCTCGATCGTGAGTGGGGTGATGGAACCGCCAGCCCCTCTACCTTCAATCCGTCCGCGTTCAACCCGGATCAGTGGATGAGGGCCATCAAGGCTTCAGGAGCTCGGTACGTCGTCCTTGTCGCCAAGCACCACGACGGCTTCTGTCTCTGGCCCACGTCGGAAACCGCCTACAGCGTCAAGCAGAGCCCCTGGATGAACGGAAAGGGGGACGTCGTCGGTGCAGTCGCCTCCGCCGCTCGCTCCAACGGCCTCCGTTTCGGGGTCTATCTCTCTCCTTGGGACCGCCACGACCCTCGGTACAACGACCCCGTCGCCTACGATACGTACTACAACGCCGAGCTTCAGGAACTCGTCTCCCGCTACGGGGACCTCGTCGAGCTCTGGCTTGACGGTGCCGGCAGCGGCGGTCACGTGTACAACTTCCCACGAATCATCGAAACCCTCCGGACCTATCAACCCAACACGATCGTCTTCGCAGACACCGGTCTCTTCGAATACGCCGACGCCCGCTGGGCCGGCGATGAATCGGGCAAGATCGAATACCAGAACTGGAACGTCATCGATCGCCACGGATACCTCCGCTGGCGGCCCGTCGAAGTCGATACGCCTCTGCGCAAACTCCACTGGTTCTGGCATCCGCACGACGAAGCCTCTCTCAAAAGCCTGAACGACCTGCTGGACAGCTACGAGAACTCCGTCGGACACGGTGGACAATGGATGCTCGGCGTCGCTCCCGACGACCGCGGTCTCCTGCCGGACGTAGACGTCGCCCGTCTCCGCGAGCTCGGTGCCGCACTCACCTCCCGCTACGGCAAAGGTCTCCTCAATCCCGCGATGACAACCGACGCAAACATCGGCAACGCTCTCGACGGCGACCCCGATACCGTCTGGAGCGCGCCCGCCGGTTCACACGCCGCCACACTCGAAATCGAGCTCAAGCGCCCGCTCACCTTCGACCACGCCCTCACCATGGAGTGGCTCGTCGAAGGTCAGCAGGTGCAGCAGTACAGCATCGACGCCTGGCAGAACGGCCGCTGGCATACCCTCGTTTCCAGCTTCGCAATCGGCCACAAGAAGATCGATCGTTTCCCGCCGGTTACCGCAGCCCGCGTTCGCCTTCGCATCCTTGCCTCAGCCGGAACCGCTCGGATACGCGAGTTCCAACTCCTGCGCCTTGACTCAAACACTAGAGTGCGGCAACACCACCCGCCCCATGATCGAGATCGCGTCTCTCCTCGTTGATCGGGAGCCACCGCCAGCAACGGACCATTAGGTTGCCGCCTATGCCGGGTAAGTGAACGTAACAAGCAAAGGCCTGTTCCTTGCAATGCAAGAAAGTCTTCATCGACTCGCCCGTGCTTTTGCCTTGGGTCTGATTCGCACGCAGTTCCCACCTACTTGCGTCCCTGCCCCTCAGACGAGGGATTCTCAGCTCTTCACCTGAGTCGCAACGGGCAGGGTGAAGGTGAACACTGAACCTTGGCCGAGCTGGCTTGTCACACTCAAGCGCCCTTGATGCCCTTCAATGATGGCACGACAGATCGATAGCCCCATTCCCGTACCTGATGTTCCTTCTGTCTGTGTGCGTGATCGGTACAGGCGGTCGAAGATTAAACTCTGTTCGGCGGGGTCGATGCCAATACCGCGGTCTGCAATGCTGGTTGCGACAAAGTCGCCTTTCAGCTCCGCCGTGACGAAAATGGGCCGGGACGCTTCGGAGTACTTGGCAGCATTCTCAAGCAAGTTGCAGATTACCTTTTCAAGGAGCTCGCGGTCCCCTGTGATCTTCGGCAACTCGGGGACCCTTACCTGCAATTCGTGCGAGCCCGACACCCACCCGCAGTCCTCCTGCGCATCCTCGATCAGTTCGAGGATGCCAAGTGGCTCCATATGCATCTGCACCTCGCGCGCTTCAATGCGCGCCATCTCCACGGCCTGTCCCACTAGCCGATTCAAGCGGTCGGCTTCCTCATCGACGATGCTAACCAGTTCTTTGCGGTCCTCCCCGCTCATCTCGGAGTCGGCCAGCAATGCGCCTGCCGCACCTTTTATCGACGTAAGCGGAGTACGTAATTCATGAGTGATCGAATCCAGAATCAGGGTGCGCAGACGTTCACTCTCCTTGTTAGCCTCGCTCTTCGCGGAGTCCTCGATGGCCTGCGCGTGATCGAGCGTGATTGAAACAAGGCCACCAATCGCCTGAAAACTGTCCGTTGACAAGCCGGCGCCCCGAATAGACAACAATCCGCGCGGACGCACTCCTGTTCGCAACGGGACCAGAATTTCGTTGCCGGCACTCGACTGCACGGCCGAGAGCGTTAGCGCAATCTGCCGAAGATGAGGAAGCTCCACGCCTGTGATCGGGTGCAAACCTGCCTGGTAGAGCCTGTCGCCATCCAAAAGATACAGGATGACCGACTCGGCTAAGGTCGAGGTGTTGATGAGCCTTGGCACCGCCTGAACAGCATCGGCGACGCTCTGGGTCTGCAGCAACTCGCGGCTCAGAAGGTACAGCACTCCCAATTCGCGCTGTTGCTTCAATGCGGTCGCGGCCTCGCCACGTGCTCTTTGAGATAGGCGGCTGCCAACGATACTCGTCCCAAGAAAAGAGAAGAGCGCAAGCCAGTTTTGTGGGTCAGAGATCGTGAACGTGCCAACCGGTGGTAGGAAGTAGAAGTTATACGCCGCCGTCGCCGCCACCGACACCGCGACAGCATACCGCAACTCCCACTGCGCCGCGAGTACGAGCACAAACATCACGAGCGTGAGTGCGACCGTCGTGGGGTTAACGTGCACCCAAAGCCTGTATGCGATTACAATTCCCGCGAGAGCCCCGAAAGCTGTTGCCCATCGGGTGGTTGCCACAAATCGGCGAGAGTTCATGGGGTTAGTCTACGGCGTGAGAAGGGTGACCGAGCAAGTACAGAAGACGCCCGAGGAGTGGCTACAACGTGTCGACGAACCGTCGGAAGGTCGGCGGCGCGGCCGCTTCAAGGTCTTTCTCGGTTACGCACCAGGCGTGGGAAAAACCTTCAGCATGTTGAGCGAGGGTATTCGCCGCCGATCCCGCGGCGAAGATGTCGTCATAGGAATCGTTGAGACTCACGGACGCAGCGCGACAGCTGAGCTGGCAGGCAAGCTCGAAGAGGTTGCACGTCGCGAAATCGAATACAAAGGAACGCTCTTTACGGAACTGGACGTTGACAGCGTCCTACGCCGCGCACCTCAGGTCGCTCTCATCGACGAACTCGCCCACACGAATGTAGAGGGCAGTCGCTTTGCCAAGCGCTACGAGGATGTCCTCGAATTGCTGGAGCACGGGGTCGACGTGGTAAGCACGATAAATGTGCAGCATGTCGAAAGCCTGACGCCCCGCGTGCAAGCGCTGACCGGGATCACGGTACGAGAGCAGGTGCCTGACTGGATGCTGGATCGCGCCGATGAGATCGTTCTGAGCGATCTCACTCCAGAGGCTCTCGTGACCCGCATGCGCCGAGGAGACATCTACCCGGCAGAGCGTGTGGAACGGTCTCTCGCGAACTTCTTCCGTCGTGGAAATCTAATCGCACTCCGTGAGATGGCGCTTCAGCGGGTAACGCGAGCGGTGGATCGTACTCTGGAGGACTACGTCAAACGCAAGCGCCTGGGCGGTCAATGGTCTATCGCGGAGCGCGTTGCGGTCTGCATCAGCTCCAACGTTCAGGCACGAGACCTCATCGCGCGCGGTGCCAGGCTCGCTGAGGCCCTCGATGCCCAGCTTTACGTCTTGCATGTTGACGATGCGGGTGACGATGAGCGGTGAAAGGAAAGCCGCTTTGGAAGCCGGGCTGCAGCTCGCACGTAACCTGGGGGCCCACGTCGAGATCCTTCAAAGGCAAGGACACCGCGCGCACCACTGCGGTCTTCGTTCGTGAGCATCGAATCACTCAGGCCATAGTGGGGCGTTCTGCCACCCACGGTCTTCGGTCGTATCTGTACTTCTTTGCTTTGCAGCGATTTATGGCCGAGGCACCGCACGTTGATCTGCATATCGTCACGCAGGAGATCGGATGAAACGAATCCTTGCCGTTGACGATGAGAAGCAGATCACCCGCGTGCTGAGGACCTCGCTTCAAAGCAGTGGCTACGCGGTCTCGACGGCGGAGAACGGCATCAAGGCTCTGGAAGAGTTCACGATGAACAAGCCCGACCTGATCATCACTGACTTGGCGATGCCCCTGATGAACGGCTTGGAACTTACGAAGGAGATCCGAAAGCTTGCACCGACGCCGATCATTGTCCTCAGCGTTCGTAACACCGATACGATGAAGGTGGCAGCCCTGGACGAAGGTGCCGACGATTACCTGACCAAGCCATTCAGTATGCCCGAACTGCTCGCGCGCGTCCGGGCACAGTTACGGAGACCGCAAGTCGAGCCGACGCTCCCTGCAGAACGACGCGAGGTGGGTGATTTCGTTCTGGATACTGCGGCGCACACAGTTGCACTGCGCGGACAAATGCTGCACCTTACGCCGAAAGAGTTCGATCTCCTGGCGCTCTTGCTTGCCAATGCAGACCGCGTGCTCACGCACAAGGTCCTACTGCGAAGCATCTGGGGTGAAACCGCTGAAGATCAGCCCGAATACCTGCGGGTTCTAGTAGGGCAGCTGCGGAAGAAGCTCGACCGCGGTGACGGGATCCGCTACGTACATAGTGAGCCTTGGATCGGATACAGGTTATTCGCAACCGGCTCACCCATGAGAATAAATCTTACTGATTCTCTACTTTTCTCTTACGGACTTTTCATGCCTTCTCGTTCTTCAATAGGAGCCGAGGAAAGACATGAAGTTCACCATCCGGATCGTTCCGACCCTTCTGCTCTTCTTTTGGTGTTCCCCTTGGGAGCCCACGGACAGCAGCCGGAAACCCCTACCGACAATTCGCGTGATGAGGAAGTTCGGGCGCTTCGTCAGGAACTGAGGCGTCTCTCCACAAGGCTCGACCAGCTGGAAGCCGCGACAGCATGCCGATTACGCGTCTGCTCCGCCTTCGGTTCCCGCGCCCGAAGCAGCGGCCACTCACGGTGAGTCCGGTGAAGCGCAAGCACCCACACCCACGCTGACCGCTGCTGACGCACCTACTCTCGGGCTCCTTCGCAGCACAACGTTCAACTTCGGCGTGGACGGCTACTACGGCTACAACTTCAACGCGCCGGTCGGGCGAGTCAACCTACTTCGCGCGTATGACGTGACAAGCAACAGCTTCAATCTGAACCAGGTAAGCCTGATCGCTGAGCACGTTCCCACAAGGGTGGAACGCTTCGGCGGCCGCTTGGATCTGCAGTACGGTCAGGCGACGGAAACACTGCAAGGCTCAAGCCTCAACGAGCAGCGACCGCAGGTGTGGCGAAACATCTTCCAGGCCTACGGCAGCTACCTCGCTCCTGTCGGCTCCGGCCTCCAGGTGGACTTCGGCAAATTCGCGAGCTCCCTTGGAAACGAAGGCAACTACACCAAAGATCAGGTCGCCTACTCACGCTCGTACAGCTTCAATTACCTGCCCTTCTACCACATGGGCCTAAGAGCGAATTACAACGTGACACCCAAAGTCAATGTGGCGTATTGGCTTGTCAACGGGGCCAACGATACCGAAGATCTGAACGGTTTCAAGTCGCAGGGCTTCATCTTCACTCTAAAGCCTGCAAGCACGCTGACATGGAACGTGAACTACTACTTTGGCCAGGAAGCGCGCGACGTGCAGCCCACGCTGAACCCTGGTCTGCCCTCGTCGCCAACGCAGCCGGGCCTGCCTGCCGAGAACATCTCGCCAGCGCCGAATGGCCGCGAACACATCTTCGACACCTACGCCACATGGAATGCGACCCCGAAGTTCACGCTGATCGGTGAAGCGGACTACGTGCTGAATCGTACCGCCGTGTCAGAGCAGCGACCGGCGCGAGTTGTCATCGGGAGTGCGACCGCTAAGTATGCGCTGCCACGCAACTCGACCGTCGGCGCACGTGGAGAATACTTTGACGACCGCGGAGGTCTGTTCAGCGGCACGACGCAGGCACTCAAGGAGGTCACACTTGTCGCGGATCACACCTTCACGCCCGGCTTCCTGGCCCGCGCAGAATATCGCCGTGACTTCTCGAATCAGCGGTTCTTCCTCACCGACACCGCTGGAGCACTCGTACACGCTCAAACAACCGCCACTCTTGGACTCGTGTACTGGTGGGGTACTAAGCAAGGTAGTTGGTGACAAGGAGGATTGATCCATGCTGGACGTCGTCGCCGTCGTGTCCCTCATCGTGTTCTTCGGGCTCGGTCTTCTCTACACCAGAGCCTGCAACAGTCTGAAAGGAAGCAAATCATGATCCTCAACATCATCCTCCTCGTGCTATCGGCCCTGCTGATGGTCTACCTCGTCTACGCTCTGCTTCGTCCGGAGAAGTTCTAAGCCATGACACTCAACGGTTGGTTACAAATCGGCGTCTTCATCGCCGCCGTACTACTGCTGGCAAAGCCGATGGGCAGCTACATGACCGCGGTCTTTGAACGGCGCAAGACATTCCTCGATCCAATTCTTGTCCCCTGCGAGCGAGGGCTGTATCGCATCACAGGCGTTCATCCCGAGGAAGAGATGGGCTGGACCCAGTACACCGCTGCGATGCTGATCTTCAGCGCTGCCACCCTGTTTCTCACGTACCTCGTGGAACGCCTGCAGGCATGGCTGCCGCTGAACCCACAGCATCTCGCGAATGTCGAGCCGGTGCTCGCACTGAACACTGCTATCTCCTTCACTACGAACACGAACTGGCAGAGCTACACTCCCGAGTCCACGATGAGCTATCTCACGCAGATGCTCGGCCTCGCCACGCACAACTTCTGGTCCGCCGCAGTGGGTCTTTCGCTCGCCATCGCCTTTGTCCGGGGTATCGCCCGCCGGGAAGCAAAGACGCTCGGGAACTTCTGGGTAGACCTCACGCGCGCAACTCTTTGGATTCTCCTACCCATATCCCTGGTCTTCGCCCTCGGCCTCGTCTCTCAGGGTGTTGTGCAGAACCTGAGACCGTACGACACCGCCACGCTGGTCGAAGCGCAGAAGGTTACCGGAGCAGACGGAAAGACGAGCACGGTAACAACTCAGACCATTGCGCAGGGTCCCGTGGCTTCGCAGGAAGCGATCAAGATGCTCGGCACAAATGGCGGCGGCTTCTTCAACGCCAACAGCGCTCATCCTTTCGAAAACCCGACACCGCTTTCAAATCTCCTGGAAATGCTGTCCATCTTTCTGATACCCGCCGGCCTTTGCATCACTCTGGGCCAGATGGTCCATTCCCGGAAACACGGATGGGCAGTGCTGGCAACAATGGTCGTCCTCTGGTTCGCGGGAACCGTCACCAGCTACTGGGCGGAGTCGCACCCAAATCCCTCCTTTCACGGCGTGGATGCGCGCCCATCGCTCACGCAAAGCGGCGGCAACATGGAAGGCAAAGAAGTGCGCTTCGGCGTTGCGAACTCCGCACTCTTCGCCACCGTCACCACCGACGCGAGCTGCGGTGCCGTCAACAGCATGCACGACAGCTTCACTCCGCTTGGCGGTATGGTCCCGATGGTCAACATCCTGCTCGGCGAAGTCGTTTTCGGCGGCGTTGGTGCAGGGCTTTACGGCATGCTCATATTTGTCGTGATGGCCGTCTTCATCGCCGGTCTCATGGTGGGCCGCACGCCGGAGTATCTCGGGAAGAAGATCGAGGCTTTCGATGTCCAGATGGCCATGCTGTACCTGCTCATCTTCCCCGTGCTCATCCTGGGTTTCGCGGCGGTAACCGTCCTGATGCCTAACCTCGGCCTGTCAAGCCTGGCAAACCACGGGCCGCACGGCCTCAGTGAGATCCTCTACGCCTACACTTCCGCTACGGGTAACAACGGCTCGGCCTTCGCAGGACTCAACGCCAACACCCATTGGTACAACTACTCGCTCGCCGTGGCGATGTTCTTCGGCCGCTTCATGATGATCATCCCCATGATGGCGCTCGCAGGCAGCCTGGCCGCAAAGAAGAGCGTGCCCGCCACCGCCGGCACTTTCCCGGTCACCACACCCCTCTTCACGGTCTTACTAACCGTCGTCATTCTCATCGTTGGCGCGCTGACCTTCTTTCCTGCGCTGTCGCTTGGCCCCATCCTGGAACACCTGTTGATGCGGGCAGGCCACAGCTTCTAACGCAATCACACGGAGCACTACTATGTCCACACAAGCAAAGCGGCGCTCGCTGTTCGATGCGCAGATCGTTCGCCGGGCCGGCTTCGACGCGCTCGCGAAATTGAGCCCTCGCGTCATGATGAAAAACCCGGTCATGTTCGTCGTCGAACTCGGAAGCGTCCTGACCACGGCGCTTCTCTTCCAGAACCTCGCTACTCACCACGGTCACTTCAAGTTCGATCTTCAGATCACCCTCTGGCTCTGGTTCACGGTGCTGTTCGCCAACTTCGCGGAAGCCATGGCCGAGGGCCGCGGGAAGGCCCAGGCTGACGCCCTGCGGCAGGCTAAGTCCGAAACCACGGCGTACCGAAAGAGCAAAACAGGCGATATCGAAGAGGTACCCTCGTCGCAGCTCCGTGTCGGCGATCTGGTTCGTGTGGCTGCCGGACAGATGATTCCCGGTGACGGCGAGGTCACTGAAGGTGTGGCCTCGGTGGACGAGTCCGCGATCACCGGTGAGTCCGCACCTGTCATCCGCGAGGCCGGCGGCGATCGCTCCGCCGTTACAGGCGGAACACGTGTGCTGTCCGATGTCATCACTGTCCGCATCACCTCAAATCCCGGCGAAACCTTTCTCGATCGCATGATCGCGCTTGTGGAAGGCGCCGAGCGGCAGAAGACCCCTAACGAAATCGCCCTCAACATCCTGCTGGCCGGTCTCACCATCATCTTCCTGCTCTCGGTCGTCACGCTCCAGCCGTTCGCCTTGTACTCCGGAGCACCACAAACGGTGTTCGTCCTGATCTCGCTGCTCGTCTGCCTGATACCGACCACCATCGGTGGTCTCCTGTCTGCCATCGGCATCGCAGGCATGGATCGACTGGTGCAGCACAATGTGCTCGCTACTTCGGGACGTGCCGTGGAAGCTGCAGGCGACGTGAATACCCTACTCCTCGACAAGACAGGAACCATCACCATTGGCAATCGACAGGCCGCCGAGTTCCTTCCCGCTCCAGGCGTTACAGCCCAGCAGCTCGCGGATGCATCGCAGCTTTCTTCCCTCTCCGACGAAACGCCCGAAGGCCGCTCCATCGTCATCCTCGCCAAGGATCAGTACAATCTCCGGGGCCGTGAGCTTGCATCCCTGAACGCCGAGTTCATCCCGTTCTCCGCGGCTACACGCATGAGTGGCATCGAGGTCGAGGGTCGCAGCATTCGGAAAGGTGCGGTAGACGCCATCGCTCGTTACTTGGAAGAACACGGCTCCCCGATACCCCGGGAGCTCCGCACCTCCGTCGAGGAAATTGCGCGCAAAGGCGGAACTCCGCTCGTTGTGGCAGAAAATGGCCGGGCGCTTGGCGTCATCTACCTCAAGGACGTTGTGAAGGGCGGCATGAAAGAGCGCTTCGACCAGCTCCGCGCGATGGGAATCCGCACCGTCATGATTACGGGAGACAATCCTCTCACCGCTGCCGCAATCGCCCGCGAGGCAGGCGTGGATGACTTCCTCGCCGAGGCAAAGCCCAAGGACAAGATGGATCTGATCAAGCGCGAGCAGGCCGATGGCAAGCTCGTCGCGATGACTGGCGATGGCACCAATGACGCACCCGCACTTGCCCAGGCAGACGTTGGTGTTGCAATGAACTCCGGGACACAGGCCGCCAAAGAAGCCGGCAACATGGTCGATTTGGACTCAAATCCGACGAAGCTCATTGAAATCGTCGCTATCGGCAAACAGTTGCTCATGACGCGGGGAGCGCTTACCACCTTCAGCATCTCGAACGACGTAGCAAAATATTTCGCAATTATTCCGGCAATGTTCGCAGGCGTCTTTCCGGTACTCAATGCACTCAACATCATGCATCTGCATAACGCCGAATCCGCTGTACTGTCCGCCGTGATCTTCAACGCGCTCATCATCATCGGGCTGATTCCGCTTGCCTTGCGGGGTGTCAGCTACAGACCTATGTCCGCGGCAGCACTCCTCCAGCGCAATCTATTGATTTATGGACTTGGCGGCCTTGTAGTTCCCTTCATCGGCATCAAGGCCATCGACATCGCCATTACGGCTCTGCATCTTGCCTAGAACTCTGCAAAAGGATGAAATATGAAGAAGCAAAGCATTACTGCCATCCTCTACACCGTAGTCACTGCGCTTCTGCTCGGCATCATCTACCCTCTCGCCGTCACCGGGATCGCTCAACTCACGATGCGCGCCAAAGCAAACGGCCAGCTGATTCGTCAGAACGGCAACATCATTGGCTCCAGCCTCATCGGGCAGCCCTTCATCGGGCCTAAATACTTCCATAGCCGACCATCCGCTGCGGGAAGCGGCTACGATGCGTCTTCCTCCTCAGGGTCGAACCTTGGACCAACCAACAAAGTTCTGGCCGATCGCGTCAATGCTTCTGTGAAGGGTGAATCAAACGGCAGCGACGTCCCCGTGGACCTCGTAACTACATCTGCGTCTGGTCTCGATCCTGACATCTCTCTCGCCGCGGCGGTGTATCAGGTGCCGCGAGTTGCCGGAGAGCGTCATCTCGAAGAGGTCAGCCTGCAACAGCTCATTGCACGATCCGTGATGCCGCGACAGTTCGGTCTCCTGGGTGAGCCCCGTGTAAACGTTCTGAACCTCAACCTCGCGCTGGACCGCATGGCACCTGTCCGCCCTTAGCGCTCGCCTTCGAAGCTGATCAGCGTGTCAGCCACACTGCGATCGTGGAGAGTAAGTGGCCAGCACCTGGATCGAAGTTCCGACCCAGGTGCGGTACTTGCTAGTGAATCAACTCCAGGGCAGGCGGTATGTAGCTTTCGGGCAACACACTCGGGCACGCTTCGGTGCACGGTAGAATCGACGGTGGCTCGTTCCCGGGTGTCGGGTAGTACATCCGAAGAGTTAACTGGAAGGCCGTGCTCACCTGAGTACTGGGGTAGAGCGCGCTGTAATAAGCCGTGGACGGCGTTGGAATCCAGTTCGACGCAGGCGCACCCGCAGGCAAGCTTGGACCAAACCACAGGGTCAGTGAGCTGTCCGGGTTTCGCTGCAGTTGGTCGGCCGCGAGCTGCGACGACCCGAGCTGAGTGACGGGCTTCACCATCCCATAAGTAAGCGCACCGACTCTCGCTGGAGATTGCAGGTTGACCACAGAGCCAGCGTGGCCGTTCGTCCCTTGGATCGGGACGTTGCCAGACGACAGTGTCTGTAGCCATTGTTGAGAGACCTGGAACGTGTATGTATCATCCGCGTTCGGTTTGGGTGTGCTTGCCACGTAGTAGACGGCGTTGGGGATCAAGCCGTAGTTGGCCGCCTCCGGGCCAAATAAAATCGGGGTGCTCGCGACGAGCGTTCCCCACGTTGGGGCTTGCACAGTCATGAAGCTGGTCGCGGCGTCCACTGAAAGCACAGCCGTATCCGCAGTCGAATCGCTGGTGTTCAGCACACTTGTCTGTGCGATAAATGGCGCGGCGCCTTGCGTCGGGTCGGTTGCGTAGACGTGAATTGACCAGAAGCCTTTCGGATTGCCATTCGCGTCGCTTACCATCGGCGGGTAGATACCTACCGCCGGCAGCGGCGGAGTCGGCGGCATGAACGTGAGCTTGTAAGTCTGATTGCCATCGAGCGCTGCAGGGTTGCCGGTCAAGGTTGGATAGACGGCATCGAGCCCGAGGTTGGCGACGCCTCCCTCAATGACGATCAATGAGCGATACAGATAGCCAAGCGCATCGCTCGGGTAAGTTCCAACAGGATCGTTCACGATCCCCCAGTAATTGGTGCTCGGGTTCGCCTTGGCATGATTGATGAAGCCTGTGAGGATCCTCTGTCCCAGGACGTAACCGGTTTGCAAGGCAGCTTTCTGCGTGCCTCCCCACTCGGCCGGAATACGGAAACCGGTCTTAGTCAGCCCAAGCGGCGCGAGCAGGTCCAAGACCCGCTTCTGGCCGGCGGAAGGAACGGTGTAGGTGGTTGTAGCCCCGTACTGCGGAGTAACCCATGGAGGAAGATCGGCCAGGGCCGTGCCGGACAATCCGGTGGTCCGGTTGGGTATGGGGTTTGTCGCCACTGCATCGCCCAGTTGAGTGAAGAAGTCCACCGCCTTCGTTGGCGCGTTCTTGTAAGGGGCCGCTTCTTGTTGCTGTTCCTGAGTCGGCCGGGGCAGAGAGAAATCTGCCGGATACAGTGGTTTATGACCGTTGGCCTCAAACTCGCTTAGCGAATTCAATGCGAACTTGTGTTCCACGCCACTGACGACAACGGGAACCGATGTCGGATTTAGGTTATGTCTCACGTCCGTAATCAACTCTGATTTCCACATGACCTAACCCAGGTCTTAGCAATCTGCACTGGCCCACGCCTCAGAGAAGAACCTTCCCCCGCAACTCCGCACGGCACATCACCGTTCGGACCTGAGACGGCTCTGCAGCACCTGCCTTTGACCGCTGCGCTCAGAATGCACAACAGCGTAGACAGCCCCGATTACGCTTCCCCGTAGTACATCCTCGTAATGGCAAGGTCGATGTTCTTCGCTCGCGCATGCAAGGCCGCCCGCATTGCGTAGATCGTGCCCTCGGCAGTTGAGCAGGCTCTTCTAAGACCGTTGTGCCCTGCCATCAAACAACCCATTCGGATTATTCTCCGTTCTTCAGGGTGCCTTCTGCCGCGTCCCTTACCAGCCGGAAGCCCAAGTGATTTGTTCCCGTACTTGGCTCACCTTTACCGCGACCACCCGGCATGTACCGGGAACAGTACTGATCGGTGCACAAGAATGATCCGCCTCGATGAACTCTCTTCGCAATGCCGGGTTCCGAGGGGTCGAAGCTGTCCACTGGGCCCTGTGGGTCGAGCGATACCGCATGCGCGCTGGCCAACGTCTCGTAATAATCCGGCCGGTACCAGTCCGAGGTCCACTCCCATACATTGCCAGACATGTCGTAAAGACCATAGATGTTCGGCTTGAACGACCCCACGGGCGATGTGCCCACGTATCCGTCCTCGCCGGTGTTTCCCTCCGGAAAGTGGCCTTGAAATGTATTCGCCATATAAGTCCCCCCCGGCTTGAAATCGGTTCCCCAGGCATACGGCTTACGATCCAGGCCGCCGCGTTCCGCATATTCAAATTCGGCCTCGGTCGGTAGCCGCTTGCCGGCCCATCGAGCGTAGGCCTCTGCATCCGCGTATGCGACGTGGACCACCGGATGCTTCTCAAGACCCTTGGTGCTGCTTCCTGGACCCCTTGGGTGCCGCCAGTCCGCGCCCTTAACGAAGCTCCACCACTGCATGCCATTATTCATCGGTACAGGATGATCTGGAGGTGTAAACACAATCGATCCCGCTGCTAGGTTCTCAGGCGGCGCATTAGGAAACTCCTCTGGTCGCGGCCGCCGTTCGGCAACAGTTACATATTGGGTTGCGGCAACAAACCGGGCGAACTGCTCGTTTGTCACAAGTGTCGTGTCTATCCAGAAGCCATGTAGCCGCACCCGATGCCACGGGCGAGCATCAGGAAACTTCGGCTCATCGCTCCCCATCCAGAACTCGCCCGCCGGTATCCAGACCATGCCTGCATGGGCCCTGTCTGACCGTAGAGAGGCACGCCCTGCCTTCGGCTCTGCCGTCGACCCGCCACTACTCACGCCAGACACGAACCCTTTCCTGGACTGCGAGACACCGTCCTCACAGGAGACTCCGGACTTCAGGTATCTTGAGGAGCCCAGTTCAGGCAGCCTCTGCCCTGAAGCAGATCGGCCGGAGGTATTTGCGAGCAACATCAGCACGACCGCAAAAGCGGAAGCTTTGATCGGGTTTTTTCCGAGAACACTTGTTAGATTCACCACTAAGAACTCCCGTACCGCTACCTGTTCGCAGCCGATCGCATCTGCTGGATTACTCCGCATCCCGATGTTGTGGGAGACGAGGACTCGTATCTGCACGAGGGCAGCTACGAGTTTCCGCCTTAAAGATAGTTATGGCTTCGGTCGCAGGCAGTTCGTCCCGAGGTGTGCGCCAATGAAATCCAAATCCTTGATATCCGTGTGTCCATCGTGGTTGAAGTCATACCAACTCGACCCTCCGTTGTGGACCGTGAACAGGTACCAGTCCTTGATGTCGGCGAAGTTGACCTTTTTGTCTTCGTTGCCATCGCCGGGGCAAGGCGGTTCGGAGCTAAGCGTGGCATCCATATCGGCCTGGAGATAGTTGAAGGTCTCGAGCTCCTTTCCTTTCAGGCCAGCAGGACAGTCTTCGCCGCATAACGTGTCACCTGCTTTGTCGATCTTCGGAAGCGGTGCTTTTTCATTAATCCTGTAGAACTCGGTCTGGATAGCGCGCGTGTCATTGGTGCTGGGTGCCGAAGCGCATACATGAATCTGCTTTCTCACCAGCTTGAAGTCATCGTTGCGTGTCGAGACCTGGAAGACCGGTAGAAGCGACAGGTTCACAGGAACCCCGTTCTGGTCCTTGTAAATGCCTGCCCTCTGCACATCACAGCACGTCGCGTACACCGGGTTCGGTGGCGAAGTACCGTCAGGTGTCGTCGGTCCGTACCAGTCCCCGCCCTCAAAGGCGCAAAGCTGCGGACTGGTAAAAAGCTGCACGCATGTCGGAGGCGAAGTCAGCGCGAGAACACATGGAGGTGGTTGCACATCGTTCAGGTGGATGTTATTCCCAGTCTGGGTGAAGTTTGTCTTTCGAATGCTGGGATGGTCGTCCTCAGTCAGGTAGGGCAACATCGGCTGCGAGTCCAGGATGTGTGACTTCGGCACAGCCTTGTGCACATCGATGCCCGCGACGTCCCCCCAGAGTTGAAACAGGTCGGTAACGTTGACCATCTGTTTCACCTCACGTCCAGGAGAGACCACCATAGGCCCGGAGACGATGAGCGGAACCCAGACCCCGGTCTGGTACACCGTGCCCTTGGATCGACTCAGGTCGAACGGTACCTTGACCCCCGGAGCATAGGTCCCGTTATCGCCGATGATAACGACCATAGTGTTGGTCCGCTCGGGATGGTAGTCGAGCTGCCCGTTGGCACTTCTGGAAGCTAAGCCGCTGTTGACGAGCAGATTTCCGATCTCGGTGTCCATGGCCTCGATCATCTGATTGCTGATCACTCGTGTAGCCAGTACGTTCTTCGGATCGTTTCCAGTGCAGGAGAATCCGGAGGTGTCCGGCGTGGGGCTAGGCAGCAGACTGCGTGGAGGCTGCTGATATGGCGTGTGGTCGTTCGCATAGGACACCGTAGTCATCCAATGTTTATTGGCAGCATTCTTCCGGTTAATCCAATCCACCGCGGCGCTGGTCGTCGTGTCCGACACATACCCTCGTGTCACCGCATTGGGGTCCGATGGGATCACAGTCCCGTCCGGCTGATTTATCACTCTCTTCCAGACGTAGTACGCATTTGTCTGTGCGAAGTCGAGTGCCGGCGCAGGCGCGTCGCACGTCGTCTTCGGCACAAACAATCCGCCCTCCTGCAGGCAGCTGAAACCCGGCGTCGGATGCGCAGCATCCCTCGAGATCACGTCGCAGTGGTTGTCAGGATGCCGGCACGCCCCGGTATCCGCGCCGTTCGGAGACTTGCTCGTATTCGGAATGAAGCCGCACGTGTACAGGCTTCTGTCTGTAAACTGATGCCCAATCGTCGGATCGATAGGGTAAGTCGCCCCCTCCAGAAATCCATCGAAGTAATCCCAGCCAAGGGCAAAGGGTGTCGCCCGCCCAAATGGGTTGTAGTCCGGACCTGCAAGATGAAATTTCCCGAACAACGCGCTCTCATAGCCCCGCCGCTTCAGGATCTTCGGCGTAGTCGCCTCGTACGGAGACACCTGGGAGTTCGCTAGGTCCGTGCTCAGAATCGCGTTATAAACACCCGTGCGCAGCGGATATCTTCCCTCAAAAAAGATCGCGCGGCTTGGGGAGCACTCCGGCATGGACCATGCATTTCTGAAACGAACGCCAGCCCTCGCAATCGCGTTTATGTTCGGCGTTAGCGGAGGTGTCAGTCCGCCGTAACCAAATATCTGCATCTGGTCGATACCGACGTCATCCATGATGATGAACAGGATGTTCGGCCTCCGCTTGCCCTCCGTGTCCGCTTGCACCCCATCCTGACTGCTGGCTGAGTCATCGGCAGGAGCTTGCATGGTGGAAGGGCTCACCGTCGACTGGCTCGACACTTGGGCGCCAACAATAGGTGGGACGCCGAGAAGCAGGATGGTTGCAAACCGAAGCCAAGAGTTCATAAATCCTCCGAATGAAGAGGCTCCCGGATACCCGACGGTAAGGGAGAACACCCGCCTCAAACTCTCAACCCTCCCCGGCATTTGGTCCATGCATCGGATCTAAACTGATCTAAATCTCGCCTTAAGATTCAACTCTTCGCACTTTTCCGCATCGGCAGCTATAATCCGCTCTGTCCCGGCCCACTACATGACGACGCCGCTTCAGGTACGAAAGCTCTAAGAACGGACCTTCCGTGCTTTCAGACCATTCGGAGCGCAGAAGAGCCGTCTCGGAGTTCGACCCAGTGCACAACGCCGTCTTCCGGTTCGGTGATTTCGAAGTCAAGAAATCGAGCTATGAGCTCCTCCGTGCGGGAGAACGCGTCAAGATCGAGCGTATCCCTATGGATCTGCTGATCCTGCTCGTCGAAAACCGTGGAGATCTAGTCAGTCGCGATCAAATTATTGAAAGGCTTTGGGGAAACGACGTCTTTCTCGAGACAGAGCACAGTATCAACACGGCGATCAACAAGCTTCGGTCTATCCTTCACGACCATCCCAAGGACCCGGCCTTCATTCAGACAGTGGTCGGCAAAGGCTACCGTTTCATAGCCGAAGTCGCTGTAATCGAATACTCCTACCACGGACCGACGTCGCCGGACGCCGCCCCCACTTCACCCGGCCCTGTGTCTGTCCCGGAAGCTGTCCCTGAAGATCTCCTGGAATCGCCAGCTACTCACGCCGCGGCAAACGCACCTCACGACAGCGGTGCTTCACCGGTCGCGCTCGACCCAGCGGTGCATCCCCCGGCGCCGTATATCACCGCCCTGCCTTCGCCAAAACAGGCGGCGCCTCCGCGAATGGGTATGACGCTTCACAGGACTGCCGCTGCTCTTGTCTTCGCCGCGGTAGCGAGTCTGGTTATCTTCGCCGTGCGTAATCGGAAAGCTGGGCCTGAACAAGCTGCCACCCCGCTTCACGCCGTTGCCGTCCTTCCCTTCAGCGACCTGTCCGGCGGTTCGGGGCAGGATTACCTGGTCGATGGGATGACCGATGAGGTGATCACTCTGCTGGCTCGAAGCAACTCGCTCCGGGTTATCTCACGTCGATCCACGATGCAGTACAAGGGCGTTCAAAAGCCTTTGGCACAGATCGCCGCTGCCCTTAATGTCGACGCGGTCGTCGAGGGCTCTGTGATGCGCTCCGGCAAGACCGTCCGGATTACAGCCCAGCTCCTCGATGCGAAGAACGATCAACACCTCTGGGCAGAGACCTATCGCGACAGCGGCGACGAGCCTCTGGCAAATCAGGACAGAGTAGCGGCCGACATCGCTCGGCAGGTCGCCTTGAAGCTCACCAGGCAGTCACTTGCCACGAATGATCAGCCCATCGATCCACGTGCCCGCGACTTTTACCTTCGTGGCCGATACCTCTGGAACACGCGAACTCTGGCAGGTCTAGAGAGATCAATCGATTACTACAAGCGAGCTATCGAGATAGAACCGAAGTTCGCAGCCGCCTACGCAGGCCTGGGCCAGGCCTCCGTTCTCCTCAGCTCCTACGGCGGCCCAGACCCCACAAGGCCTCTGCTCGAAGCTCGCTCTGCCGCGGAAAAAGCGCTCGAGATTGACCCCCGTTTAGGAGAAGCACATACCGTCCTCGCTGCCGTTGAGGTGGATCTCGACTGGAACTGGAAGGCCGCGGAGGTCGAATTCAAACAAGCCGTCGAACTCAACCCTGGAGATCCGACAGCCCACCACTGGTATGCGCTGCATCTCGCTCGCCTCCGACGCTTCCCCGAGGCGCAACAGGAGATGCGCATGGCGCTCGATCTGGATCCGCTCTCCGTCATCATTCAGACCGATGCCGCGGAGGTGGCATACTACGCTCACAAACCCGTGGAAGCTGAAGCAGCCGTCCTACGAGCCTTGGAGCTCGACCCTAACTTCGCCGAAGCACACTCCGTGCTTGGCAAGGTCTATGAAATGAAGGGGCAGTTCAAAAACGCCCTGGTGGAAGCCCAACGCGCGGCCCAACTCTTCGGTCAAGAACCCAATAGTGTAGCGCTGCTCGGTCACGCGCTTGCCCTCTCCGGCCAGCGCGGCGAAGCCACAAAGATCAGCCAGAGCCTCGAGGCAGCATCTACCCAGCGCTATGTATCCGGCGTAGATATCGCCGTCGTCGACTGCGCCCTGGGGAATACAGATGGCGCTATGCGCTGGCTCGAGCGCGGCTACCGAAACCGAGATAAGGGCATGAACGTCCTCGGAGCAGAACCGCTCTTCGATGGATGCCGCTCCGATAAGTCCTTCCAAAACCTGCTCGACCGCATGAAACTCTAGATCAATACCGAACAAACCTTCCCATGGGCTTGAACCCTGCCGATCTGTTAGCTCTGCCAGGCTTACTTTCTACAGGGCTGCTACTTCGGCGTGTTACTCGCCACCGCGGAGGAACCGGAAGCATTCACCGCCGGTCTGTCCGGCGGCCGGATGCCCCGTGCCCGAAGCGCACGATCAATAGCAGCCCACACCAACATCTGAGGTTGCGCTCCCGAAATCCGCTCCCCATCGACAAACAGGGCAGGGGTGCCTTCAATCTTGAGCTGCTCGGCCTCCTTCATTGACGCACGCACCGTAGTCTCATCCTGTTGCAGGATGCAGCTATCCAGTGCTTTCTCGTTCAGCGCACTCCGGGTTCCTTCATTGCGGGCTAATATGTCAAGCAGTGCATTGGCTTTTGTAGCGTCGTAGGGCTCGACCGTGATGTCACGGTAATGGCTGTGCAGATAATCTATATAGTTCCAGTACGCGCCTGCACCTTGCATCCCGAGACAGTGCGCATCCACTGCGGCACGCATAGCCCATGGATGGATCTCTGTCAGGGGATCGTCTTTGTAGACAACCTTAATGAGTCCCTTGTAGTGCTCCATTGTCTGTGGAAAGAGCGCGGCATGCATCATCGCGCAATATGGACACTCCAGGTCGTCGAAGCTGACAATCTCAACCTGAGCCTCTCCCTCCCCGCGGACTGGACGTCCGGCTGCCGAAATCTCTGTTCCAGGAATGTTCGTCACGTCATACTTCGTCATCTGAGCCAGTGTCTTCCCGTCACTCGAAAGCAGGAACTCTACAGTCTTCTTGTGATCCGGGTTGGTTGGTGGATAGAAGTCAATTGGCAGCCTGTCAAATCCCGGCACGATACTGGCGCTCCGGGGCTCAGGAGCCATCTCCCAATCCGCCGGCACGCCCAGTTCGGAACGCACCAAAAGCTCCACGCGGCGCACCTCGGCAGGTGAAAGCGGCTTGCTTTCAGCGGTCTGCGCACGGCAGACACTTGGAGGCAGAAGACAGATCAGTGCTGCCAGCAGCCCTCGCAACGCGCGAGCTCGACAAAACATGGGTGGCCGTTCCTTCCGAATCGTAAAGATGTCAATTTATTTGCTGAGCGACACGCTCCAACTCTGCTCCACCGCAGGTTCTAAGTCCATGCGCAACGTCTAAAGTCTTTCTAAACTTCTCTGGATTCCCGCCATCAACCGCATTACCTGCGCCTTGGTCAACTTCGCCGTAGGTATCTTCCTGCTGGCCGGGTGCCTGTGGACCTCGCTGTGATCTTCTTCGCGGAACACTTACCTGCTTTACTGCCTTCTGTGCAGCTCGTACCGCCCATGGTCACTGCTCAATCCTTTGTCTTTGGCGGCTCAGCAGATCTCCGGATGCGGGGCATCTCGCAGACGAGCGGATCGGCGCCCTTGGACGCGCCGCTCCCGCCGCTCCCACGAAATACCCGGAGCGTCCCATGGAACACCGCAGAGCTAACCCTGCATCGCATACGGCCCAGAGAGCTCATCAAGAGCTTCAGCGACGCTCTCCGCTCACAATCAAGCGTTTGTGCCGCCGTCCACTGTCAAGTTTGCCCCGGTGATGTAAGCCGCTTCCGGGCTGGCGACGAAGGCAACCAGAGAAGCCACTTCTTCCACGTGGCCGTACCGGTTCAAGGCCGTGTTGGCGAGCTGCGGTGCGGCCCAATCTCCGGCCGCAGGATTGAGGTCTGTGTCGATGGGACCAGGCTGAATATTGTTCACCGTTATACCGCGGCGGCCGACCTCTCGCGCGAGACTCTGGGAAAACATCTTTACTGCCCCTTTTGTAGCAGCGTACGCCGTAAGCCCCGGGGTCATGTTTCGCTCCCCGACGCACGAGCCGATTGAGATGATCCGGCCGTCATCCGGCATATACTTAAGAGCCGCCTGCGTGGCCACCAGCACACCGCGGAAGTTGATGTCGATGACTCGTTCCATCTCCGCGAGTGTCGCCTCCTCGAACGGCTTTGGGATGGCAGTACCCGCGTTGTTGACGAGCACGTCGATGTGACCGAAGGTCTTCGCCGTATGCTCCACTGCAGACCTCACGGCCACTGGGTCAGCAGCGTCCGCCTGCACGGCGATTGCCTGCCGGCCCTTCGCTTCGATCGCCTTCACCACGGCAGCCGCTCCCTCGGAATCCTTGGCATACGTGATAGCGACATCGGCGCCCTTCTCCGCAAGTCGTTTCGCAATCGCTGCCCCGATACCGCGGGATCCACCGGTTACAAGTGCCACTTTGTTGATCAACGTCGACATAGTATCTCCTTTATGCTCCTCACGTGCCACTGGACATTCCTTCTGTTCCCTATGGAACTGGCCACAGTACAGATCCTCTGGCCAGACACGCTCCAGAAGGGGTGAGCCGCAAGCCATGCCAAATTGAACTATTACCAGTCCGAACTAGCCACACTGGAGAGAGGTGCATTGCTCTCACCAATGGCAGGCAATCTCACCTCCCTTGAAAGGGTGAGTGGGGCGCCTTTCCCGATACTTTCCGATCAATATCGAAGCGAAAAAGAGAACGTAACAACAGTCAGACCCCCCCAATTCAGTAGGGCGTCTCTGCCTGGAGTAGACTGATGCCGAAAGCTATCGCATCACAGGCTAAGGTTACCCGCGCGACGAGCGTCTATCGATCGGTACGGTTCAGGCGCATACCCACATACAGTAATTGCCTGATTGATCGGGACGCCGGTTCTTCCAGATCTCGAGGACGAGCACGATGACCGATCTCCTCAAGAAAATATCTGTCGCGCTCACAATCATCGGCTGGTGTGCGTTCGCGGTAGGTTGTCGCAGCCGGGAATTTGCTAACCAGCCGGTCATCTTTTTCGATCAGGTTCCTCCTGTTGGGCCAGGAGGTAAGGGCGCCACGGGCGTCTTAAGCGGTCATGTGGTCGGGGCTCATGCCGGTCAGCAAATCGTGCTCTATGCCCTTGGAGCAGACACCTGGTGGATACAGCCAGTTACCCTTCACCCTTATACAGAAATCGCTTCCGATGGAACCTGGCGTAGTTCGACTCACCTCGGCGCGCGGTATGCTGCTCTCCTGGTCAACCCAGGCTTTGTGCCCATGAACCAGTTGCAAGGACTCCCCTTGAAGACCCTACAGATCGCAGCCGTGAGTACAGTGGCTCCGAGCAATCTCGCGGCCCCAGCAAAGCGCCTTCGATTCAGCAACTATGAGTGGGATGTCAGGCAGATCGGAAGCGACCGGAATGGCTCTCCTCACAGTTACGACCCCAACAACGCGATTGTGGATGCCCGGGGTTTTCTCCACCTGATCATCTCTCGCGGTCCAAACGGCTGGGATTGCTCCGAAATCGCTCTTAGTCGCAGCTTGGGCTACGGCACTTACGCGTTCTCAGTCGCCGACACCTCCAAACTGGATCCGGCAGCGGTGTTCAGCATGTTCACGTGGGATGAGGAAGGTACGGATCAGGACCGGCGTGAGGTCGACATCCAAATCAGCCAGTGGGGAAACCCAAGGGGAAGCAACGCGCGGTATGTCGTTCAGCCGTTTTTCCGGCCGGCAAACACGCACCGGTACATTGCGCCGCCCGGCTCCCTAACGTACCTGTTCCGTTGGGATCCTGCGAAGATTACGTTCACGACTTTCAAAGGTGTAGGCCTTCACCCTACGAAGGGTCTTGTCGCCGAACACACCTTCAACGCCGACGTGCCCGCGCCGAGAAGCGAATCGGTTCACATCAATCTCTGCACCTTTGATTACATACCGGTTCCGCAGCAGCAGCCCAGCGAAGTAGTTCTCGAGCGCTTCCAGTTCTTGCCCTGACCTATGAGACCCCGCCATTCGCTCGCGATGCTCGGTGCACTTCACCTTTGCTTCGACTGTTGCACCGCTTCTGCGCTCGACCCGCACAGAGCGATGTCGCAGTATATCCGTGACAGCTGGTCGACTAACGATGTGTTCCCCGGCGGACGGGTCAGCGCGATCGCCCAAACCACGGATGGCTTTTTATGGATAGGGGGCGACAAAGGGCTGGTACGCTTCGATGGTCAGAGCTTTAGCCTCTTGCAGGAGTCCCGTAATGGCGTTCCCATTACACATGTTCTAGGGCTGGCGACTGATGCGGAAGGTGGACTTTGGGTTTGGATGCAAGGTGCCAATGTGCTCCGTTATTGCGATGGCATCTTTGAGAACGTGACCTCCAGACTCGGATTGCCGGACGGCTATGTGACGGCGATGTCACAGACCCGTGACGGCGGGGTGCTCTTATCGACGGTCGGACAGGAGACTTTCGAATACAGGAAGGGGCAGGTTCACACGGCGGGAGTTATCGAGATTCCTGCAACGCTCATCCTCTCGAATGCGAAGACTGCTGATGGCAGGATCTGGGTCGGTACAAGTGAGGGCGGCCTGTTCTCCCTGCAGGCGAACCGGGTTTCGCGGATTAACAGCGAATTCTTGCCGAAGAAGATCAATGTTCTTGCTTCCGGCCCAAGGAACGCTCTCTGGGTAGGGACCGATCATGGTCTGTTCTTCTGGAATGGCCAACAGATGTCAACAGCTGAAGTGCCGCTTCCCCTGCGCAGCGGTCAGATATTCACCATTACTGCCGACCGTGACGGCAATCTGTGGGCGGGAACGCCGCACGGGTTCTTCCGCTTCGAGCAGAAGCCTGGCGCAGCCTCTGAACAGGAGGCTACACGCTCGGACACTGTGACCACTGCCCTGTTCGAGGACCGCGAAGGCGATCTCTGGATCGGAACTCCACAAGGACTCCAACGCTGGCGCAACGGAGTCTTTGTTGCGTACACGTCCGCGGCCGACGAGCCTGGAGAAAGCAGCGGTCCCATCTATGCAGAACAAGATGGCCGGCTCTGGTTCGGTCCTGCCGCGGGCGGCCTCAGGTCGGTCGCGCCTGGCAAGGTGGAAGCGACGGAAGTTGCTCACCTGGGTAACGACATCGTGTATTCCATCGCCGGCTCCGGCGCTGACCTCTGGCTCGGTCGGCAGCGAGGGGGACTAACGCATCTCTCACCCAGCGGCTCCGTTTACAGAATCAGGACGTACACCGAAGCTGACGGGTTGGCCCAAAATGGCGTCTACGTGGTGAAAGTAGGCCATGACGGCACAGTCTGGGCAGGAACACTGAGCGCCGGGCTGAGCAGATTAAAGGAAGGCTCCTTCACCACCTTCAAAACGAAGGATGGTCTGGCATCCAACACCATCACGGCAATCGAGGAAGATGCACGAAGCAATATTTGGGTCGCGACGCCAAATGGGCTCAGCGTGCTCAGCAGAGGCGCTTGGCAAACATACACGATGCAGAACGGTTTGCCCTCCGACGAAGTGACGGCTCTCCTGCAGGATCCCTCTGGGAACGGGAACGCCATGTGGGTCGGCACTGCGAGAGGTCTCGCGCTGTTCTCTTCGGATAAGATTCAACCCTTTCGGCAAGTCCCTGACGTACTCCATGACCCCGTGCTGGGTATTGCCAAGGACCGCGCTGGCTTTCTCTGGATGGCCACTCCGGAACATATCTTGAGGCTGGATCCAATGAAACTGCTGGCTGGCACCCTGGAAGCGACGGACATTCGTGAGTACGACCGCACCGATGGCCTGCGCTCCCCCGAGGGGATTCGGCGCAGCCGATCGATGCTGGAGGATCAGGTCGGGCATATCTGGATCTCTACTCGAGGAGGGCTGGTGACTTCGGATCCATCGGACCTTGCTCGTCCGCCGATCCCCGCCCTTGTGCAGATCAGGTCCCTGCTCGCAGATGGTCAGCCCATTCCCTTTCAGCGGCCACGCATACCGGCCTCGCAGCGCAGAATCAACCTTCAGTTTTCCGGGATTAGCCTGCCCGTCCCGGACCGGGTGCGGTACCGCTACCGATTAGACGGCTTCGATGAGGACTGGAGCGAGGCGACCGCCACGCGTCAAGCTGACTACACCAACCTGAACGCTGGAACCTATCGTTTTCACGTGATTGCCTCGAACAGTGACGGCGTATGGAATTCGTCAGATACTTCTCTTCCCTTCGTCATCGAGCCGGCACTTTGGCAGACTTGGTGGTTCCGGCTGTGCTCGGTGTCGATGCTGCTGCTTGCAGTCTGGTCGACATACCTGTTGCGCACTAGGCAACTTGCAAACCAACTCCGATCACGCTTCGAAGCACGACTCGCAGAGCGGATGCGCATTGCTCAGAATCTGCACGATACATTGTTGCAGGGATTTCTCAGTACTTCCCTGCAACTGGACGTGGCCAACGAATACATCGCCCAGGATTCCCCTGCAGCGCCCATCATCTCCCGCGTTCTGGTTCTGATGCGTCAGGTCGTGGAAGACTGCCGTAGTTCCCTGATGACCCTTCGAAGTGCTGATCAAGTGAGCGGTACTCTTGAGAGCGCTCTTTCTGCTCTCCCACAAGACTTTAGGCTAGAACGGGGAGCGACCTATCGCACGATCGTCAATGGTGTTCCATATCCTTTGAACGCGAGTTGCAGCGGTGAACTCTTCCTCCTCGCCCGTGAAGCTGTACTGAATTCTTACCACCATGCTGACGCGACTCTCATCGAGGTGGAGCTTGCCTATAAGCGGACCGGCTTACACTTGTTTATTCGAGACGACGGACGAGGAATTGATCCAGCGATCATGGAGTTTGGCAAGGAGAGACACTGGGGCCTGACGGGCATGCGTGAGCGTGCAAAGACCTTAGGCGCACAGTTCAGCCTCTGGAGCCTTCCGGCAAAAGGTACTGAAATCCAAGTGTTCGTCCCAAGTAATGTTGCTTACCTGCGCATCAAGCCACGAAGTCTTCTCGATCGCTTTCAAAGACGTGTCAAAACCAGAGAAATCTGACGATTCAAACACCTGAGAGTTCCTATGATTGATCAGCTGAAGATCCTCGTCGTAGACGACCATCCTCTCTTGCAGGAAGGCATCGCTTTGGTGGTTCAACACGAGACCGACATGCATGTAGTCGGTTACGCATCCACAGGACGAGAGGCGATTGACTTGTTCGATAAGCTGAGGCCGAACTTGGTTCTTATGGATCTCCGCCTCCCCGATATGAGCGGTATCGATGCGATGATTGCCATCCAGGCCAAATCGCCCAACGCGAAAATCATCATTTTGACGACCTTCGAAGGAGATGCGGAGGTGAACCGAGCCTTAAAGGCCGGGGCCGCCGGCTACCTGCTAAAGACCATGCCCCGTAAGCAGATCGTCGAATCAATGCGAATGATTCACGCTGGAAGGCGGCGCGTCGATCCTCGTGTTGCTGCAAACCTTGCAGAGCACATGGGACAGGAGGCGTTGAGTCAACGCGAGATCGAAATCCTGAAGCAAGTCGCAGAAGGCAGTCGAAACAAGGAAATCGCCGCTCACCTCACGCTGTCCGAGGAGACGATCAAGAGTCATATGAAGAACATTCTGGAAAAGCTGGGCGCAGCGGATCGAACACAAGCCGTTTCGATTGCAGTTCGCCGGGGCATCATGCAGTTGTGAGTGAGCTAGAAGCAGGCCTTGCATGGCTGCTTCAAAGCTCCCGATACGCAGGATCTGACTCTGCTCCCTCAATTGAGGGATGCCCTCGTCAGCAGTCATGCATACGCTGGAGGGGGCACGCGCTCAGTGCCCTCGGAGGCCTGAAGTGCAGCGACTGTTCTTTGCCTTTCCGGCTGGGCTCCCCGGGGCTGGGCTACTGCTTCTGCGAGTTGCGGTGTCTCTGACCGCGTTCTATGAGGCCCACCTCCTTCTAATCGCTTTGCCCGTGCCACTTTCTGTTCTCATAGCGCTCAAAATTGCGGTGTTCACTGCAATGTTGTCGGTTCTGATCGGCCTCACAACCCCGATCGGTAGCATTACCTTGAGTGTCGGAGCTGCTTCCGCCCTGATTCTGACATCGTCACCCTGGCCTGGCTTCACTCAGAACGAACTGCTGCTGTTGAACCTCACGATTATGGCAGTCGTGAATGCCGCAGTCGGACCTGGAGCTTTCTCCGTAGACGCCCGTCTGTTTGGCCGGCGCGAGATTATCTTTCCAGATTGATCACTCGCGAAACGAGCGAAACTCACTCCATTTAGGGATGTCGCTCTAGCTTCGAAGGGTCTTAGCAGATCCGTACCAATCGCTGAAGATTGTGGAGTCAGGTGCTTCCATGATCTCTAGGGCAAAGCAAACGCGCAGAAGATACGTCAAGCTCGCCGGTTGGCTGTCTGTTTCAGAGTTCCGCCTTCGGCACTTACTCGAGCGCAGTGTGGCTCCACCAGTGGCGCAGATCTAACACTGACACGGACCGCTCGATAGGGCGGACCTCGTTTGACCTTTCTTCTCACCCTCCGCTTGAGCAAGAGGACTTATATGCCGAACCAAACGAAAGCAGCAACTGTTCCTGTCTCTTCGACCTTTCGACCAGAGATGGCGTTTCCCTTTCTCACGGACGAGATGCTCATTCGCCTTGCGAGCTACGGGCAAGAGGAAGTCTGCGAGGCGGGAAAAGCTTTATGGATTCGGGGGGAGCGGGAGGTTGACCTCTTCGTCGTACTTGACGGCATTGTCGAGATCTCTGCGCAAGCGGAGGACGGCAGTTTTGAACGCTTGACTACGCTAAGTCCAAAGCAGTTCTCCGGCGAGCTGGATCTGCTCAGCTCACGCAGGACGCTGGTGAACGGTCGTACTTTGACGCACAGCATTCTGCTGCGTATTCCTCGTTCACAACTGCAAAGACTTATGCGCTCGGAAGGCGACATCGCCAACCTCATCATGCAAGCCACCGTCTGGAGGCGTTTGGGAATCATCGAGCGCTCCGCGACAGGCATCGTCCTGTTAGGTCGGGACACGGCTGCAGAAACCATCCAACTGCAGCGGTTCCTTACCCGCAACAGCTATCCCCACCGTCTCCTGGAGCCCACTGCAGACCAGTCCGCGAACGCCGAGATAGAGTCGGCGCGGGAACAGGATCTTCTGCCAGCAGTGATTTTCCCTAATGGGCGCGTCTTGCACCAGCCCACGCTCGCAGAACTGGCGGATGAGTTGGGTCTTACGGAGATGCTTGATCCGGAAACAACCTACGACCTGGTGGTCGTCGGTGCGGGCCCGTCCGGTCTTGCGGCCGCGGTCTACGGAGCTTCAGAAGGGCTCTCTACCTTGGTCATCGAAGGCATCGCTCCGGGTGGGCAGGCAGGCACTAGCTCAAAGATCGAGAACTACCTGGGCTTTCCCACAGGGGTGTCTGGACAGGAGCTTGCGAATCGCGCCCAGGTGCAAGCGCAAAAGTTTGGCGCTCGACTCGCCATCGCCAGGGACGTTGTAGCGATCGATCAGGTCGACCGTCTGCATGTGCTCACACTGGCGGGAGGATCGATGGTCCAATCCAGAACGGTCGTAGTCGCAACCGGAGCGCAATACCGAAAGCTCTCGTTGGAGAACTACGAACGCTTCGAAGGCCAGGGTATCCAATATGCGGCTACGGCGATGGAGGCTAATCTCTGCCAGGATCAGGAGGTCGTCGTTGTTGGCGGTGGCAACTCGGCAGGTCAGGCAGCTTTGTTTCTCTCTGGAGCCGCCAGCCACGTGCACCTGATCGTTCGGGGCAGTTCCCTGGCCGATACGATGTCGCGCTATCTGATTTCGCGAATCGACAGCTCCGCACGCGTCACCTTGC
This sequence comes from uncultured Acidobacteriaceae bacterium, assembly GCA_963752655.1. GTDB lineage: Bacteria > Acidobacteriota > Terriglobia > Terriglobales > Acidobacteriaceae > Edaphobacter. The sequence goes on along the minus strand of CAVVZK010000005.1, from coordinate 36,415 downwards.
ACACCCACACAGAAATCGAACGCATCGATGGAGACGGAGTCCTTCGGTGTGTCACATGGGCAGACCGTCGCACCGGGGTACGGGTGACGCGGCAGGTAAGCAGCTTGTTCGTGATGATTGGGGCAGAGCCAAACTCAGGCTGGCTCTATGGAACACTCGCTCTTGATAAGAAGGGGTTCATCATCACCGGAAGTACGGAAGCCTTCGAAAATACACGTTATGCAACCAGCGTTCCCGGCATTTACGCGGTTGGCGATGTTCGGTCCGAGTCTGTGAAGCGTGTTGCTTCCGCTGTAGGCGAAGGCTCGGTCGTGATATCGGACATTCATCGATACCTCGCCAGGCACGCCGAGAGCTTCGCGACGAACGTCGAGGCCATGGCCGCGCAACCGATGTTGAGCGCCTGATCAGCTCATCTTTAGGCGTCGCAAGCCGTCCAAAACGGGCCCAAACTCTCCAAAACCTGAAAGGAACCTCTATGACACTTCGCACAGCATTCTTCGCAACTACCCGCGGCTTCCTCTTTCTTCCCTTCGCGCTTCCGTCTTTCGTGGCCGCGCAAGCCGCTCCCGCATCTCCCATCAAGAACGTCGTCCTGGTGCATGGTGCTTGGGCCGATGGCTCCAGTTGGTCCAAGCTCATTCCCTTGCTCGAGGCCAAGGGACTCCACGTGGTCTGTGTACAGAACCCTTTGACTTCGTTCGCCGATGATGTCGCCGCCACGAAGCGCATCATCGACGCACAGGACGGCCCCGTACTTCTGGTCGGGCACTCGTATGGTGGTGCCGTGATTACAGAAGCTGGGAACAACGCGAAAGTCGCAGCTCTGGTTTACGTAGCCGCGTTTGCTCCAGACGCGGGCGAGTCAGCCGGGAGCCTCGGCAAGCCTTACGGACCTACACCTGGAGTCGGTGAACTGCGACCCATTGAGGATGGATTTCTTGTTCTGACCCCGAAAGGTGTGCTCGAAGACTTCGCCCCCGACCTTCCGTTGTCTGAACGAAGCACCCTGGTCGCAACGCAGGCCGCTACGCAGGGTACGGTTCTCGGCGCCGCCGTCACCACGGCCGCATGGCGTACAAAACCGAGCTGGTTTGTCGTCGCCTCAAACGATCGCATGATTTCCCCAGAGCAGGAGAGAGTCACCGCGAAGCGAATGAACGCCACCATACTCACTCTCGCCAGCAGCCATGTGCCAATGCTCTCCAAGCCGAAAGAGGTAGCAGACTTCATCGGCGAGGCGGCTGCAGGCCAGGAAACACCCGTGCGACCTCAGAACTGAAACAGGCTCCCATCAGCGCCCCCGCTCACCGCTCCGACCAACAGGCAGCCAAAGCCGCTTCATCGTAAAGACGGTCAAGACGACATACAGCATAAACGCCAGCCCACAGTCATCAGAAGCGGAATGCGGGAACATGCGACTGAAGTGGCGAGGCACACCTCAGTGCGAATCATAGGAGACGATATGTTCGAAGCACCCTCGATGACACTCTTCACCCCCGTGACGTTGGGCAGACTAGCCCTCACACATCGGGTCGTGATGGCTCCACTCACGCGATCGCGCTCCGTCCAACCGGACTCGATTCCTGGTGACCTGATGCGCGAGTACTACGGACAACGCGCCTCCGAAGGCGGTCTCATCATCGGCGAAGCTACGAACATATCCGTAACCAGCCGTGGATGGTTGGGAGCACCTGGATTGTATTCAGATGCCCAGGTCGCGGGTTGGAGAAAGATCACGTCTGTTGTGAAAGCGAAAGGTGGACACATGTTCGCTCAACTCTGGCACACTGGCCGCTCATCGCACACAGCGATGACAGGAGGAGAGATGCCTGTCTCTGCTTCGGTGAACCCGGAGTATTGGGTCCATCCCAATCATCTCGTGTCCATACCGGGAGGCTTGGACGCAGCCGTCCCCTCACCGTGCTCTTACCCTTCCGGAGATCGCCGGCATCGTGCAGGATTATCGACGTGCAGCAGAACGAGCAATGGACGGCTGGCTTCGAAGGTGTCGAGTTGCACGCGGCGAATGGTTATCTCGTCGACCAGTTTCTCCAGAACGGGAGCAACCAGCGCACCGACGAGTACGGGGGCTCCATCGAGAACCGGGCCCGCTTCCTCTCCGAGGTCGTGGCAGCTCTGGTCTCCGTCTGGGGTCCGGATCGAGTGGCTGTGAGGATTGCGCCAAAAGGTACATGGAACGGGATGTGGGACAGCGATCCTGAGGCTCTGTTCTCCTATGTGGCCGACCACCTGAATCACTTCCCTCTCGCTTACCTCAGCTTGATCGAGCCGAGGATCTCGGGCAGCGATCTCATCAACGAAACCCAGGGGCCGGTCGCCGCTGAGTGGCTCCGACCTATCTTCAAGGGCAAACTCATCTCCGCGGGCGGTTTCGAGCCGGACACTGCTGAAGCGGCCGTTGCAGCGGGGACCGTCGATGCCGTGGCGTTTGGCCGTCACTTCGTCTCCAATCCCGATCTTGTTCGTCGTATCAAGAACAACCTCCCGCTGACTCCCTACAGTCGCGACACCTTCTACACCTTCGACGCGGTCGGCTATACGGATTACCCCGCGTTCGAAGACACCCCGGCAATGTCACTGGTCTAGCCACTCGCAACCCACAAAGCACTCGGAGGATAGATGAGCAAGCAAGCGAACATCATGCTGGTACACGGTGCCTGGGCCGACGCAACATGCTGGAGCAGGGTTATTCTGCTCCTGCAGGCAAAGGGCTTCACGGTCACCGCAGCTCAAATCCCGCTAACGTCCCTAAGCGACGACGTTGCTGTCACGCGCCGACTGCTTTCGAACGTCACAGAGCCCACGGTTCTCGTCGGTCACTCCTATGGCGGAGCCGTAATTACCGGCACCGCGACAGATACGCCGCAGGTCAAGGCTCTGGTCTACATCACGGCCTTCGGTTTGGATGAAGGTGAAAGCCTTGAGTCGCTGGCCAACCAGGGTCCTCCTTCACCCGGATCCACCGCGATTGAACCGGATGCGAACGGCTATCTCTGGATCAACAGGGACAAGTTCCATGACGCGTTTGCGGGCGGAGCCACCGACGACGAGGCCGCCGTCATGGCTGCCGTACAAAAACCTCTCGCCCTTGCTTCCTTCCGGGGCAAAGAGACAACACCGGCATGGAAGAGCCTTCCGTCCTGGTACTTGGTCTGCACCGACGACAAGATGATTCCTCCACCAGCCCAGGAGTTCATGTCAAAGCGCATGAACGCGACGGTTCGTTCAGTCGCTTCCAGCCACTGCCCTTTTATCTCCCACCCTGAAGCCGTCGCTGACATCATTTCGCTCGCAGCCGATTCGCTCAAGGGCTAACCTCCGCAAAACCAAGGCAGCGATTCCGGCGCGGCGCGGAGCACGGCGAACCGCGTACTCGCCGGACACAGCTGACAGCACCAGGATTGCCGTGCTTTGTCGACAGCCTGGCAGGCGTATTACGTTCGAAATCTACCAACAGGGGGGAGCGCCGAAAAGCGCGCAGCCCAAGACCTCGCGGGGGAGAGTCTATTCGGCGGTATCTGCTTTCAGCCGCCTCCGGCACCCTCGGAGTCACCATAAAGCAACTATCACATGCCACAAACCTCTTGGTTTCAAAGGTTTAGTGGCGGGGACGACGGGGCTCGAACCCGCGACCTCTGCCGTGACAGGGCAGCGCTCTAACCAACTGAGCTACGTCCCCAACTCCGCCTCCAGGCACAAACCGCCGCCGGATGCCTGCTCTTTGCCGCCCCACAGCTCTTCGGAAGCCTCCCTCAGAGCCGTACAGGACCAAAACGCGGTACACCCAAAGTCTACCAGAAGAAAACGTCACGTCGACTCAAAGCTCAGCCCGTCACCTCTGGCCGCCAGCCCCGAGCGTTGCACCGCCTGCATTTCACCCCTCTCTCGAACGTCCGTTCGTTTGCAACCCCGGCGACCCTGCCCTAAACTCAACCTAGCGTGCACCCAGCGGGCGGTTAGCTCAGTCGGTTAGAGCGCCTGCCTTACAAGCAGGATGTCGGGGGTTCGAGTCCCTCACTGCCCACCACCTCCGCATCGCGCTCAGAATCTCCAGTCCCACTCACCATGCCCGCTCGGCTCATCATCAATGCGGACGACTTCGGCCTGACCACGGGCATCAATCGCGTCCATCGAAGAGCTCCATCGCGCAGGCGTCCTCACCTCCGCAACCCTGATGGCCAATGGTCCCGCCTTCGAGGACGCCGTCGCCGTCGCACAACGCAACCCATCGCTCGGCATCGGCTGCCACATCGTGCTCATCGGACGGAGCTCCCGCTCTCTCCACCGGCAGAGATCCCCTCCCTCCTTGGCCCAGACCGCATGAGCTTCCGCACCTCCCTCCTCGCCTTCGCCACCGCCGCCCTTCGCGGTAAGCTCCGCCCATCCGACATCCGCACGGAAACGGAGGCGCAGATCCGCCGCGTGCAGAACGCCGGCATCGTCGTCACGCATCTGGACACCCACAAGCACACCCACATCTTTCCCGCCGTCAGCGGGCCCCTGCTCGAAGCTGCGCACAACGCGAACGTCGGCGCCGTTCGCAACCCGTTCGAACAGCCTGGACGCTGAGCCTGGGCCACGGCACGCCCCTGCGTCGCCTCCAGATACGAGCCCTCAACAGGCTCGAGCGTCAGTTTCACCGCAGTCCCCGCATCCGCGACCGCTCGATCCTCACCACCAGCGGCGCCCTCGGCATCTCGTCCACCGGTCACCTCGACCACGCGCACCTCCGGCAACTGCTCCAACACCTGCCCGAAAGCGGAACGTGGGAGCTCGTCTGCCATCCCGGATACAGCGACGCCGACCTCGATCGCGTCCCACCCGGCTCCGATCGCACCGCGAAGCCGAGCACAGGCTCTCCTCTCCGTCATTCCCGACACAATCTCGCATCCCACCGGCCGGAGGCTCATCCACTTTGGAGAGCTCGCCCCCGAGTTCGACTGAGATCATCGCTCCCGTATGGCTGTACCGTAAACGGAAGCCTGCACCGAAAGGCGCCCATGAAGATCGGCATCACCTGCTATCCCACCTACGGCGGCTCCGGCGTCGTCGCCACCGAGCTCGGCATCGAACTCGCCGCCCGCGGCCACGACATCCACTTCATCACCTACTCGCAGCCCTTTCGCCTCACCGGCCGCGAGGCCAACATCCACTTTCACGAGGTCGCCGTCTCCAACTACCCGCTCTTCGAACACCCGCCCTACGATCTCGCTCTCGCCACCCGCATGGCCGAGGTCGCCGAGTTCTACTCCCTCGATCTCCTCCACGTCCACTACGCCATCCCTCACTCCGTCAGCGCCTACCTCGCCCAGCAGATGGTCCAGACGCAGTCGCTCAACGCACGCGGCCGCTACCTCCCCTTCATCACCACGCTCCACGGCACCGACATCACCCTCGTCGGCCTCGACCGCTCCTATCTCCCCATCACCCGCTTCGGAATCGAAGAGTCCGATGGCGTCACCGCCATCTCGAGCTACCTGCGCGACCGCACCCACGAGGCGTTCAACATCACCTCCGAGATCGAGGTCATTCGCAACTTCGTCAACTGCGACGTCTACGTCCGCAAACCCGAGCTCGTCGCCGCCATGCGCCCTCGCTACGCCACCGCCGAACGAACGCCTGCTCGTGCACCTCTCGAACTTCCGCCCAGTCAAGCGCGTCCCGGACGTCGTCGAGGTCTTCGCCCGCGTCGCCAGCGGCCATGCCCGCGCGCCTGATGCTCATCGGCGACGGCCCCGACCGCTCCACCGCCGAGTACCTCGCCGCAAAACACGGCGTCCAGGATCGCGTCCACTTCCTCGGCAAGCAGGACAACGTCAACGAGCTCCTTCCGCTCGCCGACCTCATGCTCATGCCGTCCGAAATGGAGTCGTTCGGTCTCGCCGCACTCGAAGCCATGGCCTGCAGCGTCCCAACCATCGCCACCCGGGTCGGCGGCGTTCCCGAGCTCGTCCACGATGGCGAAAACGGCCTCCTCTTCGAAGTAGGCGATATCGAGGCATGAGCTCCGCCGCTATCAGCTCCTCAGCGACAGCCCCCGCCTCGCCACCATGGCACTCGCCGCCCGCAAGACGGCCCAGGACCACTTCTGCGCCTCCCGCATCATCCCGCTCTACGAGGCTTACTACGACCGTGTCATTGCACGTGCCGCGTCCACACCCGCATAGCCGGCAGCGCCGTTGCTCGAGGTCGTCGACCACGCCTCCGCCCCTGTATCGAGGATCGGCATCAGCAGCCTCACCTTCGTCCCGCGCCCCGGCCGGCTGTTGATCTCGACCGACGCCAGCTCCCCGTACAGCACCTTCATCCGCTCGCGGACATTGCGCATGCCGATGCCCGTGCCAGGCCGCACCAGCCCGCTCACCGGCGACTCCCGGCCCTGCTCCGGAGGCATCCCCACGCCATCGTCTTCCACCTCGAGCATCAGCTTCCCTTCGGGCGTAATGCGGCTGCGCAGCGTCACCGTGCCGCCGCTGATCCTCGGCTCCAGGCCGTGCTTGATACTGTTCTCGATCAGCGGCTGAAGCAGCATGCTGGGCACCACAATATCCAGCGTGTCCTTCGCGATCTGCTTCACCACCCGCAGCTTTTCGCCAAAACGCACCACCTCGATAGCCAGGTAGTCGTCCGTAAACTCCAGCTCGTCTCGAAACGGCACAAAGGCGTCCCGATCCTTCAGCAGCACTCGCAGAATTGCCGCAAGCTTGACGATCATCTCTCGCGCCAGGTCCGGCTTTGACCGAACCAGCGATGTGATGGAGTTCAGCGTGTTGAAGAGGAAGTGCGGGTTGATCTGCCGCTGCAGCGCATCCAGCCGCGCCTCCAGCAGCAGCCTTCCCTGCTCTTCCAGCTTCCGCTCGATCCGGATCGCGTTCCAGATCTTCAGCGGAATGCCGACCACTACCGGCGCACACGCACAAATCGCCAGCTCGACCAGCCAGGAATCGGAATGCAGCTCAAAGAGTCGCCTGCGGGTAAAGCTTGCGCCAGCGAGCTCGTCGCAAACTGCATCGCCGTAATCAGGAGAAGCAGCAGAATCTGCCGGTCGAGTTGCGGTCGCCGCAGATTGCGCGTCACCCAGCGATAGATGCTCAGATCGATCATGGGCGAGAACGACCAGACATCCTCGAGGTCCGCGAAACGCCCGAACATGCCCGAGAGTCCCGCGACCATCAGGTTCACCGGCAACGCCCAGTACTCCTGATGAAGGAGCGCCGGTACCGCCAGCACCGCGCCACCCGCCAGCGCAGGCAGCGGACCCATAAGAATTCCCAGCAGGATCGTCGTCTCAAACGAGAGGTCCGCCGCCAGAAAGTTCGGCACGGAGACCCGTATCCATACCCCAAGCGTCAGCGGAATGCAGATCAACGCAAGCAGACTGATCGTCTCGCGGAGCGTCCGGTCAGACGTCAGAAGCAGGTCCTTGAAGGTCCTTGATCGGGCCAGCGAGCTCGAAAACGCCGCCGCCACGCCAAGCTCAACCAACAGCGTTATCAGAATCAGCTTAGGATCTGGCTGCATCACATCCTCACTCTACGCCCGCGCTCCAGGCCTTTCAGCCCTGCCCCACATCTGCGCGCCGGCAGCATGCGTCCCCTCAGCCTCGGCCCACCCTGTGCAGGACCGCCGCCGCATCTTTCGGCGTTATGGCGAATCATATAATGCAGCTATGTACTTCGCCAGCGTCACAAAAGTTGCGGACGCAGACTTCCCGACACGCTGGGGCCAGTTTCGCATCCTTGGTTTTGAAGGGGTTATCGATAACCCCCGAGTCCTGCAACGAGTCCATTCCGGCCCCGGTCCGCCGGGTCGAGTCCGCCATCGCCCTTGTGATGGGCGACATCTACAGCCTCACCCCCGATCGTTCGGATCCACTCCCAGTGCCTTACCGGAGACGTCTTCCACTCGCTTCGCTGCGACTGCCGCCAGCAGCTTGAGCTCGCGCTGGCGACCATCGCGGACGCAGGCGCCGGCATCCTCCTCTACGAGCAGCAGGAAGGCCGCGGCATCGGCCTGATGGCCAAGCTGCGCGCCTATGAGCTGCAGGACCACGGCCGCGACACCATCGAGGCCAACCTCGAACTCGGCTACAAGGCCGACTGCCGGGTCTTCGAGCTGCCGGCCCAGATGCTCAAGCAGCTCAACGTCCCCGCAGTCCGCCTCATGACCAACAACCCCGAAAAGGTCGACGCCCTGGCGAAGCCGGCATCGAGGTCGTCGAACGCATCTCCGCTCTCGTCCCGGAGTCAAACGAAAATGCCCGCTACCTCGAAACCAAACGCGAGAAGATGGGTCACCTCGTCATCTAGGGGCAACGTCTAATAAAAGCTGTGCCACGGTCAACGCGAGCTCTGCCTCGCAGTGTTTGCCCGTCAGTCCGGGCTGAAGTTCTGGATGGAAAACCAATGGAGACGCAATGGGAGAAGGTCGCGCGATGGGCCCGAATAGGCAACAATAGAAGAAGTGAATCGGTGACAGCCGGGGGATTGATGCGGGAAGAGATGACAGAACAGGGCAGTGTGGTCGAGGAGATCCAGGAACCGGAGTATATCTCCGGAGTGGCGGAGTCGGATGAGCCCACAGTGGCGGCTCCCGCTGCAGGATCAGGCCGAGCTCGAGCAGTTGAAAGGGGAACGCGACCAGTATAAGGACCGGCTGGCACGTCTCCAGGCCGAGTTCGATAACGCCCGGAAGCGTGAGGCAAAGGAGCGTCAGGACGCGCGCGACTACGCCATCCAGGGCGCCGTCGAGCCCTTTCTGGGTGTGATGGATAACTTCAACCTGGCTCTCAAAGCCGAGGGTTCGGCAGAGCAGTTGAAGTCCGGCGTCGAGATGATCCTGAAGCAGATGGACGATGCCCTCCGAGGACTCAACGTCCAGGCCGTCGAAACCGTCGGCGCGCAGTTCGACCCACGGGTCCACGAAGCGCTCGGAAGCATCGAGACCAGTGAGTTCCCGGATCACCAGGTCCTGGAAGAGATCCGGCGCGGCTACAAACTTCGCGAAAAGCTGCTCCGTCCGGCGTTGGTTCGTATCGCCAGCAACACGAATCAAGTGAATGACTAACAGCAACACGCTCGATCCTGTATCAGGCCATCCGGTCTGCTTCGGGTCAGAATTGCTGTGGTAAGCAAGCGACAAGGAAACTCTACAGATGAGTGCGACGGCAAACGTGACGAAGATTGATTTCTACGAGCTTTTGGGTGTGTCCCGCGACGCGAGTGATGCCGAGCTGAAAACGGCCTACCGCAAGCTGGCCATGCAGCACCACCCCGATCGGAATCCGAACAATCCGGCCGCCGAAGAAAAGTTCAAAGCCTGCAGCGAGGCCTACCAGGTTCTCAGCGACCCCGAAAAGCGCGCCGCCTACGACCGCTATGGCCATGCCGCCTTTACAGGCGGTGGTCCCGGCGCCAGCGGCTTCACCGGAAATCCTCAGGACCTCGGAGATATCTTCGGCGATATCTTCGGGGATCTGTTCAACGGCGGTGGTGGTGGTGGCGGCAGACGCGCCTCCCGTGTTCAACGCGGACGCGACGTGCGCTATGACCTCACACTCGAGTTCGAGGAGGCCGTCTTCGGCAAGGAGCGCGAGATCAAGGTACGGCGTCTCGACGTCTGCACCGAGTGCAAGGGCAACGGAGCCGCCAAGGGCAAGGCCCCCATCACGTGCACTCAATGTGGCGGCAGGGGCCAGCAGAGATTTCAGCAGGGCTTCTTCTCCGTGGCGCGCACCTGCTCCGTCTGTCAGGGAACCGGAACCCTCATCGTCGATCCATGCCAGGTATGCCGAGGAGAGACGCGCGTCACCGGCGAGCACACCATCAACGTCAAGGTGCCAGCCGGCGTGGAGCAGGATACCCGCATCCGTTACGGTGGCGAGGGCGAGGCCGGCAAATTCGGCGGTCCCGCAGGCGATCTCTACGTCGTTCTAAACGTCAAACCTCACCAATTCTTCGAGCGCGATGGCGACGATCTTCACTGCGTGCTGCCGATCAGCTTCCCGCAGGCTTCGCTCGGAACTGATGTCGAGATCCAGACCCTCGAAGGCATGGAGACGATCAAGGTGCCCGAGGGAACACAGAGTGGCCGCGAGTTCAAGCTCAAGGGCAAGGGCGTACCGCACCTCAACGAACGCGGCAAGGGCGATCTCATCGTCGAGGTGCGCGTCGAGACCCCCACCAAGATGACCAGGCAGCAGAAGGAACTCGTCCGACAGCTCGCAGACACCATGACAGTAAACAACGTCCCGCACTCCCGCGGCCTGTTCGACAAGGTCAAGGAGATCTTCAGCTAGAGCAGCCCAACCGTCTCGAAACGCCCCCGGGACTCCACTCCCGGGGGCCTCTGCATCTCGGCCACAACGCGCGAGCGCCGCGGATGAATCGTCTACCCGAGATGGGCTCCCGCGATTGAAATCGCCGCAATCGCCGCAGTCTCCGCCCGCAGGATCCTTGGTCCAAGCGTCACGGGCTTCCAGCCGTGCTCGCGAAAGAGCTGCATCTCCTCGGCAGTCCATCCGCCCTCGGGGCCGATCGCAAGCGCATGTGTCGTCTTCCCAGGAATATTCCCCTCGCCCCGCTCCTGCGCCGCCGCTAGGAGCGCCTGCACCAGCGGTGTCGACTGTTCAAGTTCGCTCAGCAGAATCCGATGCCTGCTCTGCTCCGCAGCAAGGGCGCTCGTCAGAACCAGCGGATCCGCGACATCGGGAATCGAGGTCCGCCGCGACTGCTTCGAAGCCTCCAGCGCGATCCGCCGCCACCGCTCCACCCGCTTTGGCGCCGCCTGGGAAAGATGCTTCTCGGTGCGGCGCGCAAGAATCGGCGTGATCCTCGCAACGCCAAGCTCCGTCGCCTTCTCAATAGCCCATTCCAGGTGATCGAACTTGAAGATGGCGATCAGCAGATGCAATGGCAGCGCGGCATCAGCCTCGAGCTCCTCGTGCAGCACAAAGTGGACCTCCTCCGTCGCGCTCGGAGTCGCCGGCATGATCGCCGTGATCTCCGAGCGATGAACGAAGCCCCCCGCCACGACGTCGAAGATCTGTCCAGGCTGCGCACGAAGAACACGCGCCAGGTGAACGGCCTGGTCCCCGGTTAGCGTGGCCGTCGTCTCGGTCCATCTGTCGGCGATAAAGCGGCGGCGCGTCATGGCTGAGATGGGTTCAGGTTCGGAATGTCGACCGTCAGCGGAGCCTGGTGGTAGAGATCGATCGAAATCGTAGCGTTCTGGCGCTTGTCCCACAGATCTTTCTTTCCCGGGAAATGCAGGACGATGTACCCCTCGGCAGTCTGGCCCGGATCGATCTTCGTCTCGCGATACAGCGGCGCCGTTCCCTGCGCATCAGCGAGCTTCTTCAGCGCCGGAAAGCTGACATAAAGGTTGGCGAGGTCGGGCTTCTCAATGGCGCTCGTCGAGAGCTGTATCGTCTCCGCAGGCGATCCCGGGTTGAATGAGGCTTGGAAGTCCTTCAGAAAGAGCGGAAGTCGGAGGTGATCCGTGAGCCGAACGGTGGCCAGAACATAAAAATCGTCCTGTGCCTGGTCGCTGTTCAGAACGATGGAGTTGGACTTGAAAACAACGTGAGACTGGTACACATCCGTCCGCGTCACACGTGCGTCAGCCGTGCTGTGCGGCGTGAAGTGCAGAACTGCGAAGGCGGCGGCCGCAAGCACAAACATCGCGAGAATCACCGGAACCGCAACGTTGCGGCGCGCGGGTTGAGAGAAGGTGAGATCGGCCACAGTCAAAGAATACCAGCGCGACTCCGCCGCTCGCCCGGCTAGTCGGGGATGTGTGCGTCAGCCTCGATCTCAACCCGCCACGTCGGATTCAGCAGCGCTGCCACCACGACCATAGTCGCAGCCGGTCGCGTGATCGAGAAAAACTTCCCATGAATACGTGCGACCTCTTCCCAGTCCTCAGCGCGCGTAAGGTAAACGCGCGTTCGGACCACGTGCTCAATCGAGGAGCCCGCTTCCTTCAGCGCCGACGCGATAATCGTAAGCGCCTGTTCGGTCTGGGTTGCGGGATCGGCATCATCCGCGCCCACCGGTCCGCTACCCGAGACGTGAACATAGGCTCCCACACGAACCGCGCGAGAAAAGCCGATGATCGGTTCGTAAGGACTGCTTCCGGGAATGTTTTGCCGACTCATACTCGTTGGATGCCTCGGCTGCCCTCAGCGCTTCTTCGATCGAGCTCAGGTTCAGAGCATCTCTGGACCCGGGCGACATCCCCGAGTCCCCTCCCCATCCTCCTCGTGTTCGCGGTACAAAAGTTCAAAATCTCGGACCGATCAGCAGCCCGCCAAACGTCTTACCTTTGTAAAAGGCGCATTCTTCCGTGAGCCGCGCTCCCGGAACCGCCTCGTATCGACAGTGATGGACACACGAAGCGGCAGGGTAGGCGAGGGTTCTCGAATGACGGATCGAAAGAATTCAGCGCCCATGCTCTCCAGGCCCGCCGTCGTGCTCGTCATGGTCCTGCTGGGCGGCGCGCTTCTCGGCAGTTTGATCGGATGCGGTAAATCCAACGGCGACTTCAGCTTCACCGCCACGCCGGCGACGCTTGGCATCACGGCCGGAAGCACCGCGCAGATCAGTGTCCTCGCAAGCCCTCTCAACGGCTTCAACGCGCCGGTAATCGTCACACTTGCAGGGCTGCCATCAGGCGTCACGGCAAGCTCAACAACGCTCTCCCTCACGCCCGGCGCCGCACAGGCCATCACGCTGACGGCCGCGTCCAGCGCCGTCGCGGCCAACAGCACAGTCACGGTCACCGGACGCTCCGGCGCCCTCGCCCACACCGCCGTAATTGCTCTTTCCGTTGCACCCGCGCCGCCTCCGCCGCCTGACTTTTCGCTCGCTGTGTCCCCAGCGAGCCAGACCATCCTCGACGGAACCACCGGCACACCCGTCACGCTGCTGGCATCGGCGGTCAACGGCTTCGCGGGTACCGTAGCCGTCACCGTGACGGGCCTGCCGGCGGGAGTCACCGCCACCCCGGCAACACTGACCCTCACACCGGGAGCCCCGCAAACCGTGAGCCTCAGCGCTTCCCCCTCGGCGCTCGCCGGCCTCACCCCCATCACCTTCTACCGGAGGCTCCGGGGCCATCACCCACACCGCGACTCTGGCCCTGACCATCGCACCCGCTCCCGTGACGACCGACGTCACCACCTACCACAACAACAACTCGCGTTGGGGGCTGAACGCAACCGAAACCACGTTGACGCCTTCGAACGTCAACTCGACCACCTTCGGCCTGCGTGGCGTCTATCCCGTGGACGGCAAGGTGGACGCGCAGCCGCTATACATCAGCGGCCTCACCCTCGGCACCGGCCCCGCAGCCCGCGCAGCCAATCTCCTCTACGTCGTCACCGAGCATGACAGCGTCTACGCCCTTGACCCAGCCACCGGAGCGCAGGCCTGGAAGACCTCGGTCCTGGGCACCGGAGAGACGACCAGCGATGCCCATAACTGCAACCAGATCTCTCCCGAGATCGGCATCACCTCGACACCCGTCATCGACAGGGCGGCGGGCCCGAACGGAACCATCTTTGTCATCGGCATGACCAGGGACGCGAAGGGCGGCTACCACCAGCGACTCCACGCACTCGACCTCGTCACCGGTGCCGAGCAAACCGGAAGCCCCACCGAGATCACCGCCTCCTACCCTGGGACGGGCGCCAACAGCCTGAACGGTCGCGTTATCTTCGATCCCGGTCAGTACGCCGAGCGCGCCGGCCTCCTTCTTCTCAACGGGACCATCTACACCGGATGGACCAGCCACTGCGACATCCAGCCGTACTCAGGATGGGTCATGGGCTTCAGCGAAAGCACCCTCGCGCAGACCACCGTGCTGAACCTCACGCCCAACGGCAGCGAGGGATCCATCTGGATGAGCGGCTACGGTCTGGCCGCCGACCCCGCCGGCAACATCTACTTCCTCGATGCCAACGGAACCCTCGACAGCGGATTCGACGCGAACGGCTTTCCAAGCCAGGGCGACTTCGGCAACGCACTCCTCAAGCTCAGCACATCAGGCGGCGCACTTGCGGTCAGCGACTTCTTCGAGCCCTGGAACACCGTCGCCGAATCGGCCGCCGACGTCGACCTCGGATCTGGCGGTGCCATGCTTCTGCCCGACCTCACAGATACCGCCGGTGTCGTCCATCACCTCGTTGTAGGAGCCGGCAAAGACCGCAACATCTACGTCGCGAACCGGGACAACCTGGGCAAGTTCAACCGGGCCGCCGGCAACAACACCAACCTCTACCAGGAGCTCCCGAACGCCCTCCCAAATGGCGCCTGGTCAGGGCCCGCCTACTTCAACAACACGGTCTACTTCGGTGGCGTCAACGATGCCCTCAAGGCTTACTCCATCAGCGACGCCCTCCTCAGCGCAGCGCCGACAAGCCAGTCGGCCACCGCGTTCCCATACCCCGGAGCCACGCCCAGCATCTCCGCAAACGGAACAAACAACGGCATCGTGTGGGCGCTCGAAAGTGCAACAAACGCACCCGCCGTGCTTCATGCCTACGATGCGACCAACCTCGGCAACGAACTCTACAACAGCCAGCAAGCCCCAGCCGGCCGCGATGCGTTCGGGACCGGAAACAAGTTCATCACGCCGATGATCGTCAACGGCAACGTCTTCGTAGGAACCACAAACGGGGTCGCCGTCTTCGGCCTGCTACAGAAATAACGGGTACCGCCCGAAGAGGGCCCCGCAGACAAAACCGCCCTTGCGTCATCAGGCACGCAAGGGCGATCCAGCCTTCAACCCAACGCCTACAGCCCTTTTTGGACCAGGAAGCCGATCAGGTCCGTCACCCGGTTCGAGTAGCCCCACTCGTTGTCGTACCAGGAGATCACCTTGCCCGTCTGCCCGACTACCTTGGTCAGCTTCGAGTCAACGATCGAAGACAATGGGTTGCCCTTGAAGTCCGAAGACACCAGCTCTTCGTCCGTGTATCCGAGATACGCCTTCAACGGTCCATCTGCAGCAGACTTCAACGCCTGGTTCACGCTCGCGACCGAGATCGGCTTCTCCGCCACAAACGTCAGGTCCACAACCGAGACATTCGGCGTCGGAACCCGAATCGCAAAGCCATCCAGCTTTCCGTCCATCTCAGGAATCACCAGCTTCAACGCCTTTGCGGCGCCAGTCGAGCTCGGAATCATCGAAAGCGCGGCAGCCCGAGCCCGGCGCAGGTCCTTGTGCGGCGTATCCAGAATCACCTGGTCGTTCGTATAGCTGTGGATCGTCGTCATAATGCCCGACGCAATCCCAAACGTCTCATGGAGCACCTTCACAACCGGCGCAAGGCAGTTCGTCGTGCAGCGAGGCGTTCGAAATGATATTGTGCTTTGCCGGATCGTACTTGCTCTCGTTCACGCCCAGCACAACCGTCAGATCCTCGTTCGTCGCCGGCGCCGAGATGATCACCTTCTTCACCGTCGTCCCCAGATGCGCCTTCGCCTTCTCGGCATCGGTAAAGAAACCGGTGGATTCCACAACCACCTGTGCACCGACAGAGGCCCAGTCAAGCTTCGCAGGATCGCGCTCGGCGAACACGCGGATCTTCTTCCCATCCACAGTGATCGAATCCGCGTCCGCCGAGATCTCCTGCTTCAGGTTCCCGAGAATGGAGTCATACTTCAGCAAATGCGCGAGAGTTGCGGGGGTGGTGAGATCGTTCACGGCAACGATCTCGATGTCGCTGCTTGCCAAGCGTCGTCCGGAAGACGTTGCGACCGATGCGGCCGAAGCCGTTGATGCCTACCTTAACTGCCATACTTGCGATTGCTCCTCTTAAATGAGTGATGGTTAGTTCTCATTGTAAAGGGATGAGGACGCGAGCGCGGTCTGCCAGGACTCGCGTCGCCCTTGTTGGCAGTCCGGGTGCACCGGTTTGCGGGCCTCTCCGGGGCGGTGTTACAAGTGAGGGATGCGCGACCTGCGCGAATGGATCAGCGACAAAATGAGACGACGCACCAGACGTGGACCAAATGAATCAGAGTCCACCGGCAAGATCGGCCAGGAGCTGCCGGCCAACCAGCAGGCCCCGCTGCGGCCCACATACCCCGATCCCGTGCCCCCGCGAGCCGCGGTCCCCGACCCCGTCCCCGTCAGTGAAACACCCCTCGCCGGAAGCGCGACACCCTCCGTAGTGCACGCCGGAGAGCGCGAGCAGGCCCCCCCGCCGGAGCAGGCGCAGGCTCCCGAACCCGCAGTCCCACAGGCCTCCACTCCCGATCGCCGTATCGAGGTCGAAACCCAGCCCGAATGCCTCGGCACCCCGCCCGAAGAGCTCACCGCCGCCAAATCCCCCAAGGGCTACGTCGTCCTCGCCATCGGCCTCCCCGGCTCCGGAAAGACCACCTGGTACAAGCGCCGCGGCGTCACCCCGCTCTCAAGCGACCTCCTTCGCACCCTGCTCTTCGACGACATCACCGACCAGCGCTACCAGGGCCTCGTCTTCTCCACCCTGCGCAGCCTCCTCCGCGCCCGCCTCATCGCCAAGATGCCGTGGAACTACGTCGACGCCACCAACCTCTCCCCGCACGAGCGCCGCCAGTGGATCAACATGGCCAAGAGCTTCGGCTACGAGGTCCAGGCCGTCTTCTTCGACGTCCCCCTCTCCGTCTGCCTCGAACGCAACTCCAAGCGCGACCGCCAGGTCACCGACGAGGTCATGCAGAAGATGGCCGAGCGTCTCAAGCCCCCCACCTTCAAAGAAGGTTTCGATAAGATCACCGTCGTCCGGGTAAAGGGCCAGCCTGGAACCGAGGGCGCCGCAGCCGCTGATCCCGCAACCGACGCCCACGCCGCTCCCGAAGCCATCTCGGCCTCAGCACCGGAAGATGCACCCACCGGCTAGCTCCCATCGGAAGGCCGAGGCTCCGCATGGAGATCCGCCGTCCTACGCCTCTCCCACGTCAATCGCCGGGGAACACCATGCCTGACCCGGGTGTCGTGTTCACCGACGTCCATTACCGGCTCGACCACAGCCGCGATCTGCTGCGCGGCATAAATCTCAAGCTCGATCAAGGAACCACCACAGCTCTCCTGGGTCGCAGCGGCTCCGGAAAAACAACCCTCCTGCGCACAGTAAACTCCCTCGTCAAACCGACCTCGGGCGAGGTCTCTGTCGCCGGCCGCAACGCCGCAGATCAGGACCTCGTCGACCCTCCGGCGCAGCATCGGCTACGTCATCCAGGAGACCGGTCTTTTCCCCCACATGACCATCGAGCGCAACGTAGGCCTTGCCCTCGAGCTTGCAGGCCACAACCGGCCTCAACGCCGCGCACGCGTCGACGAACTTCTCACCCTCGTCGGCCTCGAAACCGGTCCCTTCCGCGATCGATACCCGTGGCAGCTCTCAGGCGGCCAGCGCCAACGCGTCGGCCTTGCCCGAGCCCTCGCCACCGACCCCGATGTTCTCCTCATGGACGAACCCTTCGGCGCCCTCGATCCCATCACACGCGCCGAGATGCAGACCATGCTGCGCGACCTCCTCAAACGCGTCCGCAAAACCGTCCTGATCGTCACCCACGACCTCGATGAAGCCCTCTACCTCGCCCAGCGCGTCATCTTCCTCGAAGCCGGCACCGTCGTCGCAGACCTCCCCGCAACTGAAGTCGCCGAAAGCAACGAGCGAGCCGTCCAGGAGTACGTGCACGCAGTCCATCGAGCCGATTCCACCGCGGGCTCCCATTGACCGGCCTCCAACAATTCCTCCGCACCTATGGCGGGGAGATCGCACGCCTCACCTTCGAGCACCTCTGGCTCACCCTCAGCGCCATGCTCCTCGCCGCCGCCATCGGCCTCCCTCTCGGCATCCTTCTCACCCGCAAACGCGCGCCTCGCAAAGCCCGTCATCGCCTTCGCCAACGTCGTCCAGATCATCCCAGCCTCGCCCTCTTCGGTCTTCTCCTCCCCGTCCCCTGGCTCGGCGAAAACGCCGCCCGCCTCGCCATCCTCGCCCTTACCGGCTACGCCCTGCTTCCCATCCTGCGCAACACCTACGCCGGCATCCGCAGCGTCGACCCCGCGCTCATCGACGTAGCCAACGCCCTCGGCATGACCAACTCGCAGCGCCTCTGCAAGGTCGAGCTCCCACTCGCCGCCAGCGTCATCCTCGCCGGCCTCCGCACCGCGACCGTCACCTGCGTCGGCGTCGCCACCATCGCCGCAGCCATCGGCGCCGGCGGCCTCGGCGAACTCATCTTCCGCGGCGTCGCCTCCGTCGACAACGGCCTCGTCCTCGCAGGCGCCATCCCCGCCGCCCTCCTTGCGCTCGCCGCCGACGCCGGCCTCGGCCTCCTCGAACGGCGGCTAGCGGTGCGCGAACGGTGACCCGGGAATCGCGGCCCAAACAACACCGATGGAAGCCAGCCGTCCTCGCCCTCCTCACCCCTGCCCTGCTCCTCGCCATTGCCTGCGCACCGCCCCGCTCGTCGCGCGTCACCATCGGCGCAAAAAACTTCACCGAGCAGGTCATCGCCGGAGAGCTCCTCGCGCAGGAGATCGAAGCCGTCGGACACCGTCGCGTGGAGCGCCGCTTCTACCTCGCCGGCAGCTACATCTGCCAGCAGGCCCTTATCGGCGGTCGCATCGACGCCTACGTCGAGTACACCGGCACCGCCCTCGTAGCCATCCTTAAACAGCCGATCGACCGCGACCCCGACCGCGTCATGGAGACCATTCGCAACCTCTACGCCACCCGCTACCGGGTGCGCGTCGAGCCGTCTCTCGGCTTCGAAAACACCTTCGCCATGGTCATCCGCGGAGACGACGCCAGCCGGCTCGGCCTCCGCACCCTCAGCCAGGCCGTCCCCGCGGCAGCGGGCTGGCGCCTCGGTGTTGGCTACGAGTTCCAGCAAAGACCCGATGGTCTCCGTGGACTCGAAGCCGCCTACGATCTCCGCTTTACCGGCGAACCGCGCGTCATGGACCTCGGCCTCCTCTACCGCGCGCTCCAGGCCAGGCAGGTCGATATCGTCGCCGGAAACTCAACCGACGGTCCCATCCAGGCGCTCGGCTTCGCCGTCCTCGCCGACGACCGCCACTACTTCCCCCCATACCAGGCCGTGCCGCTCGTCCGCGAAGACTCCCTCCGCGATCACCCGGAGATCCAGGTCGCCATGGATCGGCTCGCAGGAAAGGTCTCCGCCGAAGAGGTTCGCGGCATGAACCAGGCCGTCGATGGCGAACACCGCGCCGCGCCCGATGTCGTCCGTGAGTTCCGCGCCCGCAAGGGACTCTAATCGTCTCTTGGTCGGAGACGCGGTGCACAAGCGAACCAGTCAAAGTAGCTGGATAGAGGTGTATGAGATGAGTGTGGAGCCCTGGCTTCGAGGAACCCTCAAGGACGTCGATGCGCTCCGTCGCCAGGTGCTTCACGCACTTGAGCTTGCAGCGGAGGATCTCACACTTTGGTGTGAGCCCTTGAGCGATGCGGAGATGCACGCCCGGCCCTTCGGCCTCGCATCCGTTGCCTATCACCTGCGCCACATCGTCCGCTCCCT
The DNA here is from genome assembly GCA_963752655.1 of uncultured Acidobacteriaceae bacterium. Classification (GTDB taxonomy): domain Bacteria; phylum Acidobacteriota; class Terriglobia; order Terriglobales; family Acidobacteriaceae; genus Edaphobacter. Next base: position 16,853 of record CAVVZK010000005.1, on the reverse strand, counting down.
CGACCGCCTGCTCACCTATGCGGAGGGCCGCCAGCTCTCAGTGACGCAGCTCGCCGCACTTGGCGACGAAATGCTCGAACCGGCCACCGCCCCGGAGCTCTTTCGACGAGCTTCGGGAAGGCCTCGAAAACGCGCGCTGGCGAGTACTTGCCATCTCACCCAGCACCTACGAGCTCGAACGCGGCGTCGGCCGAAAACTCCTACCCACCACGGTCGGCGGACTCCTCATCCACTGCGCCGAGCACACGCAAAGGCACGTCGGCCAGGCAGTCACCACCGCCAAAGTCGTCGTGGGTCTACGTGCCTAGCGCAAGTTCACCCGTCCCCCTCGTGCATCCAGAACCGTCACCCGTCCGAATGCAGCATCCGATCAAACGCGCCCGCGATATAGCTCACCGCATTCATCGTCCGCTCGTAGTCGATCCGCTTGGTCCCGATCACCCCAACCGTTCCCCTCTGCTCTCCACCCACCCGCGCCGGCGCCGCAATCAGCACCAGCCCCGCCAGCTCCGGCGCTTGGTCCTCAAGGTCGAACACCACCCGCACACTCTCCTGCCGAGCATCGATATACGCGTTCAGCAGCTCCACCAGCCGCTGCTTCGCCTCAAGCGCCGACAGCACCTCGCGCAGCCGCTCCCGGTCCGCCTCGCTCGCCACCCCCATCACCAGGTTTCCGACACCGCCGACATACACCGCCTGCACCGTGGTCTCGGGCACCGCCCCCGCCCACAGCTGCTCGCACCGCCGTCAGCATCCGCTGGTACTCGCTGCGCTCCTGCTCCACCCGCCGCGCCAGCTCCGCCCTCACCCGCTCCACGCTCCACCCGCGAAAGCTCTCGTTCAGAAACGCCGCCGCCGCCTCAAGCTCCCGCATCTCAAAGTCCCGCGGCAGGGCCAGCACCCGGTCCCGCACCATCCCGCTCCGGGTCACAACCACAGCCAGCACCCGCGCCGGAGCCAGCCGCGAAAAGTGCACATGCTCCAGCAGATCGCCATCCGCAACCGTCGCAATCGCCACACCAACACCACTCGAAAGCGTCGCCAGCACGTGGCTCGTCCGCTCCAGCAGCGCCTCGGTCCCTGCCACGCCCGCAAACCTCGAATCGATCTCCAGCCGCGACTGCGCCGGAAGCCCTCTCCTTGCAACCCCACTCAGCTCGTCCACATACATCCGAAACGCACGCGCCGTCGGCACCCGCCCCGCCGAGGTGTGCGGCTGCTCCAGCAACCCCGCATCCGCCAGCGCCGCCATCTCGTTCCGCACCGTCGCCGAGCTCATCCCCACACCCGCGTCCATCCGCGCCACGGTACCCGAGCCCACCGGCTCACCCGTCTCAACATAGCTCTCGATGATGGCCGCTAAAATGGCCCGTTGTCGCGCCGTAACACGATCCGCATCCGCCATCAGAAGCCTCCGGGAGCAAGTCGCAGGCAGTCTCTTCAACCCGATCCCACACCCTCATTCTACTGAACGCGTCAAGCCCCTACTCGACCTCGAGCACACCGCCGCCCTGCGCCGCAACGCGCTCCGCCGCCAGAACCAGCTTCTTCGCAACCGAGTAGAACCCCCCGCCCGCATCGCTCTCCGGTCCACCCAGCGACACCGGCATACCCCGGTCGCCGCCCTTCCGAATCGACGGATCCAACTCAAGCGACCCCAGGAACTCCACACCGAACTGCGCCGCCGTCCGCTCCGCCCCACCCTTCGAAAAGATGTCAATCTCCTCGCCGCAATGTGGGCAGTGGAACGAGCTCATGTTCTCCACAATCCCCAGCACCTCCACCCGCACCTGGTGAAACATCTCGAGCGCCTTCCGCGCATCCTCGAGCGCCACATCGCTCGGCGTCGACACCACCACCGCCCCTGTCAGCGGAACCGTCTGCACCAGCGAGATCACCACGTCGCCCGTACCCGGCGGCAGATCCACGATCAGAAAATCCAGCTCGCCCCACTCCACCTGCATCAGAAACTGCCGGATGATCTGGTGGAGCATCGGCCCACGCATCACCATCGGCTTGTCCCCCGGAGAGATCAGCCCCACCGAGATGAACTTCACCCCGTGGCTCACGATCGGCTCAATCCGGTTCTCTCCCACCACGTTCGGCTGCCGGCTAACACCCAGCATCGTCGGCACATTCGGCCCGTAGATATCCGCATCGATCAGCCCGACCTTGTGCCCCATCTTCCCCAGCGCAACCGCCAGGTTCACCGCCACCGTGGTCTTCCCCACGCCCCCCTTTCCGCTGCCCACAGCAATCACATACTCCACGCCCGGCAAAGGCTGCGGCCCCTGACCCTGCTGCGCTCCCGCTCCCATCCCCCCAACTCCCTGATGTCCCATCGAATACCTTCCTTCCAGCTCAGCCCTACGTTGTTATCGTTCCCAAAGCGCAGCACCTACTCCCGCCCAAAACATTGTCATCCTTCGCGCAGCGGAGGATCTGCTTCGTCGTCCCCACTCTGCGTCCATCACAAACCACGACACCCTCAAACATGCCACTCATTCCCCAGCAAAGCCCGGATCTCCTTCTTCCTCTGCGTCTCCCCGGCCCGCAGCTCCCGCCGCCGCCCCGCATCCTCGTACCTCCGTCTTTGATGCTCCGTCTCCGCCACCACCTGCGGCACAACGATCCTCGTTCCGTCCCGCTCCACCGCCACAAACGTCAGGTACGCCGAAGACACATGCCGCAGCCTCTGCTCGCGCACATCCTCCACCATCACCCGAACCCCGATCTCCATCGACGTCCGAAACGCCCGGTTCACACTCGCCTTCAGAATCAGCAGCTCCCCCAGCCTCACCGGCGCCACAAAATCCAGGTGATCCATGCTCGCCGTCACCGTAAACGCCCGCGCATGCCGGCTCGCCGCCATCGCCCCCACCAGGTCGATATACTGCATCAGCCTTCCGCCAAACAGATTCCCGATCGCATTTGTATCCGCCGGAAGCACAATCTCGCTCCGCTCCGACTGCGACTCCGTCACCCTCCTCGTCGCGGCCTCCGTCAATCCCTCGTCACTCATACCCTTAAGTCTACCCGCTCCACCGCGACCTCCCCGACCGCAACACCCCCTCACCCCTTCCAGCTTCCGTGTCACCACAACCACCCTGCGATACCCTTGAGCAGAGCCGCCGCCAGCACCCGGCCCCGCGCACCAGCAAGCTCCTCGCAACACCTGGCTACCCTCTCAGGAGGTCCACCCTTTGCTCTCCCGGCGCCTCCGCCTCCCGCTTCTCCTCGTCATCTACGCCTCTGCCGCCTACCAGTTCCTCCGCTACTACGTCCTCTACCCCGTCTCCTTCCTCGATCTCCCCGCATACCTCGCCGGACACGAGCGCCTCCCCTACCAGGCCCGCGTCCTCCCCATCCTCTTCCTCAAGGCCCCTCCTCAGCACCCACCTCGCCCAGCGCCTCGCCGCCGGCCGCGTCGGCCCGCTGCAGGAGCCCGGCCGCATGGCCTTCTTCCTCCTCTCCATCCTCGCCCTCGCCGCCGTCGTCTTCTTCTGCCAGCGGCTCTACAACGCCCTCACCACCACACGCCGGCTCGCCTTCCTCGTCTTCCCAGTCCTCCTCTCCGCCCTCCTCTGGACCTACATCCTCCACCCCGAAGCAAACTTCTCCTACCCCTACGACCTCCTCAGCCTGGCCCTCTTCACCGCCGGCATCGACGCCATCTACCGCCGGCAGTTTCTCCCCCTGGTCCTCATCATGGTCGTCGGCACCCTCAACCGCGAGACCACCCTCTTCCTCGTCGGCATCTTCCTCCTCGACGCGGCCACAGTCGAAACCGCGTCCCCCACGGCATCCCTCCGCGACCGCTTCCGCCTCTCGCACCTCCCCTGGGCGCGCGCTCTCCTCCTCCTCCTGCTTTGGACCGCCATCGAGCTCGGCCTGGCGCACCTCTTCGCCCAGAATGACCGCACCGAGGTCTACAACCGCGCCTCAGAGAACCTCCGCCGCCTCGTCAACCCGCACTTCTGGGCCGCCTACCTCAACGTCTGCGGATACCTCATCCCTTTCGTCATCCTCTTCCGCAGCCGCATCCGGCCACCGCGCTTCGGCAACTACGTCTACATCCTCGCTCCCTGGTTCGCCATCATGTTCTTCCGCGGCGTCCTCTTCGAAACCCGCATCTACGGCGAGCTCTGCGCCTTCGCCGCCGTCGCCATGGTTCTCCTCCTCGAGGACTCCATCGCCGCCCCGCACGACCAACTTGCCAACACGCCTCCCTCCCTGCACCCTTGACAGCATGGACAAGATCGCCGCACTCACCGACATCCTCAAACAAAATCCCACCGATGCCTTTACCCGCTACGGCCTCGCCATGGCCTACGCCGCCGCCGGCAACAACGAACAGGCGCTCGCCGAATACAACACCATCCTCACCCACACGCCCGACTACGTTCCCGCACACCAGATGTCCGCCCAGCTGCTGCTCAAGCTCCACCGCACCGACGAGGCCCGCACCCGCCTTCACGAGGGCATCGCCGCCGCCACCCGCACCGGCAACACCCACGCCCAATCCGAGCTCGCCGCCATGCTCGACGATCTCGGCGAGTAGACCACCCCTCGCCGCAAGCCCGGCTCTAGGCCACCCCGCTCCCCTGCAACTCCCGAACGATCTCCCCTGCCGCCGCCCGCGCCTCCTCTCCCTTGTCCGGAGGAAAGCTGATCGCTCCCACCCGCGCATGCCCTCCGCCGCCGTACCGCTCGCAAATCTCCGCAAGATTGACCAGCTCCGCCACCGGCCTCGTCGTCCACGGGTTCGTCCCTACCGCCACCTTGGTCCGAAAGCTCGACCGGCTCAGCCCCACGTTGTACGTCCCCTCCGGGTGGAGGTAGTACGGAATGAACTTGTTGTACCCCTCCGTCGGCTGATCCGTGATGTCGAACGTGATCACGCCCTGCTCCACCTCCGCACGCGCCCGAATCAGCTCGATCCCCGCCATGTGCCGCTCCATCAGCGGCCCCACCAGCTCCCGCACAAACGGCTGGTCCAGCACCTCCTGCAGGCTCATCTCCGTCAGCAGCGGAATGATCTTCTGCACCAGCGTCGTCATCCGTCGAGCTCTCGATCACCATCGTCAGCTTCATCGCCGGCTCCGCGCATCTCGACCGCATCCTTGGCGCTCTCATACTTCGCCCCATCCACAATGTTCGCCCAGTAGATCAGCTCCCGCAGGGGCTCAACGTATCCATCCCAAACCTCGTGCTCGCAACCTCCGCGATCAGGCCCGTGCACGAGATATAGTTCGCGATCGAAGAACTTCCGCATCGCCTCCGGCCCCGGCGTCCCGTCCCCGTTCACCTGCCCTCTCCGAAACTCCGCCTCGTCCTCCGGCGTCAGGAACGCGCTCTGGTGATGATCGAACCACCACGTCACCCGCGGCGACGACGAGTACTTGAAGTCCACGATCGCATTCTCATCCCCCTGCGCAAATCGTTCTCCGTCAAACAGCGACCCCGCCCGATGCACCAGCCCGTGATACTAGTACTCCGACGCGCCCCCACGCACTCGCGATGAAACCGCGTAAACAGCGACGCCGAGCAGGCCCCGTCAAAACAGTTATCGTGGTAAAAAACTCGCAAAAATCCCTCCCTTGGAATGCTCGCAGCATACGCCGAGCCTCAAGCATAAGTCCACACGTGCTCCCGGCAAAGCTCGCTACTGTCCACGCAAGCCGTAAAATCCGAAGGCGCAACCAGCATCAGGAGCTCCTCTCGTGACCGCAGACAACTCAGCCCTCCGGGAAAGCGATTCCACCCTCGACCCCAACCTTGACCCGAGGTCACCCTCCCCCGTCCCGCGTCCCGTCCCGCATCCCGTCGCCCAGCGCCATCTTCCTCGGAACCGACGGCCTGCGCGCCGGCTGGAGCCTGCTCCTCTTCTTCCTTCTCGTCCTCCTCTTCCTCGCCCCCGCACGCCAGCTGCTCAACTACGAACACGCAAAACACCGCGCGTCCCCCCACGAGGCCGCGCCACTCCGCCCCACACGAGCGTGCCGCCTCCATGGCCATCCTCGACGAGAGCGTTCTCTTCACCGTCACTCCTTCTCGCCACCGCCGTCATGTCCCGCATCGAACGCCGTCCCATCCGCGTCTACGGCATCGGCCCGACGCCCCGTGCGCCCCGGCTACTCCTCGTCGGCCTCCTCTGGGGACTGCTTCTCCTCTCCGCTCCTCGTCCTCATCCTCAGGCTCACCCACCTCCTGGTCTTTGACGCCCGCCTCCTCTCCGGCGCCGCCATCCCCCGCTTCGGCGCCGAGTGGGGCTTCGCCTTTCTCCTCGTCGGCCTCTTCGAGGAGTACCTCTTCCGCGGCTTCCTCCTCTTCACCCTCGCTCGCGGATTCTCCGGCATCTACGCCTCTCTCCTCAAGACGCCGCGCCACGACGCCCTCGGCTTCTGGACCGCCGCACTCCTCCTCGCCACCCTCTTCGGCCTGGTCCACACAAACAACCCCGGCGAGTCCTCGATCGGTCTCCTCACCGCCGCCCTCGCCGCCCTTGTCTTCTCCTTCAGCCTCTGGCGCACCGGATCCCTCTGGTGGGCCATCGGCTTCCACGCCAGCTGGGACTGGGCCCAGTCCTTTCTCTACGGCGTCGCGGACAGCGGCGGCCTCATGCAGCACCGCTTCTTCGCCACCCACCCGCTCGGCCAGCCTCTGCTCTCCGGAGGCCTCACCGGGCCCGAAGGCAGCATCTTCGCCCTACCCGTCCTCGCCGGCATCGCCCTCGTCATCAGGACCACCCTCCCCCAGGTCCCCCGGCCCATCCCCACCCCCCGTATCGAGCCCGCACCCTCCTCCCCGGTCCTGCTCAGCTAAGCGGCCCGCCCACCTGCCGCGCCTCCGTCAGGTCCAGCTCGCGCTCCAGCCGCCGCTGCACCGCGTCTCCAATCCGGCCCTCATCCCGAAGCCGGATCAGCTCCTGCCGCTCCGCCCGCACCGCCCCCAGCGCAATCTGCCGCTGGTGCTTCAACACCGCGCCTGATGCCCTCTCACCTTCAATCTCGCTCCCCAGATCCACCGCCGCCAGTCGATGGTGATACCCGTGCAGAAGATCCTCGTACTGATGCGAAACTCGCCTCCATCCCGTTCGCGTGATCCCTCAAGGTAGGTGATCGCCGCCTGGAGCACATTGCGCCTCGCCTCGACCTCCTCGCTCTCCTCCTCATCGCCGCCCGCCAGCCCCAGCGCACGAATCAACGACGGAAGGCTCAGACCCTGCACCACCAGCGTCACCAGGATCACGCAAAACGTCAGAAACACGATCAGGTTCCTCTGCGCAAACGGCCGCCCATCCCCCAGCGTCTCCGGAAGGCTGATCGCCGCGGCCAGCGCCACCACGCCCCGCATCCCCGTCCACCCCACAACAAACACCGCCCGCGCCGGCGGCCGTTCGTACCTCCTGACTCCAGCAGCCGCGTCCGGATCTGGTAAGCCAGCTCCGCCCCCGGAAAGATCCACACCAGCCGCAGCGCGATCAGGACCGCGCTGAACACCGCCCCGTACACCAGCAGCGTCCACCGGCTGTACCCGCGAATTCCCGCCAGCACATACGGCAGCTGCAGTCCGATCAGCACAAACACAATGCCGTTCAGCATGAAGTTCAACGCGCTCCATGCACCCGTCACCTGCAGCCGCACCTCCGGCGAAAACAGCCGCACACTCTGCCGGCTCACATACAACCCGCACGCCACCACGCTAAGCACCCCGGACGCGCGAATCCCCTCCCCCGCCAGGTACGCCGCATACGGAACAATCAGGCTGATCACCAGCTCCACCGGTCCGTCATCGATCCAGCTCTCAAACCAGGCCGTCACCACGCCCACCAGCAGACCCACGCCCAGCCCGCCCGCAACCAGCCAAAGCAGCCGCGCCCCGCCGCCCAATCGCCGTCGGCGTCTCGCCGCGCAGCAGCATGCGTCAAACCAAACTCCAGCGCCAGCAGCCCCGTCGCGTCGTTCAGCAGGCTCTCCCCCTCGAGGATGTCCACAATCTGCCCCGGCAGGCCCACCGACTTCGCAATCGAGGTCGCCGCAATGGCGTCCGTCGTCGCCACCACCGCGCCCAGAATAAAGCCCGACTTCCAGTCCAGCGCCGTTATAAAGCGGTCCGCAATCTCCGCCACGCCCCACACCGTAAACCCCACCAGCCCCACCGCAAGCAGACCGATCGACACCAGGTTCCGCCGAAACTCGCGCCAGCTCGTCTCCCACGCCGCCGCATACAGCAGCGGCGGCAGAAAGATCAGAAAAATAAGCTGCGGATCGAGCGGTATCCGCGGCATGTTGCGGAACAAAACTGATCAGCAGGCCCGCAATCACCAGCAGGATCGGATACGGAAGCCGTCAGCCTGCGCGCCATCACGGCAAAAAACGCCACCATCATCAGCAGCAGCAGAAATACCGTCTGGACTGCGTGGAGATTATGCGCCGGTTGCATCCCTCTCCTTCAGAACTCAACCAGGAACCAACGATTCCCGTGTCCGGAAGAGCATAGCAGCGTGCCCGCGCTCACCCTCCACCTGTCCACCTCGCTGGGCCCTTGCACAACACCGTTGCAGCTCGCCCGGCCCACAACGCCCGCCGGCCCGCCATCAATTTAGACTCGGAAGATCAGCATGCCTTCGCAGGATCCACTCCCCACTGATACCCTCGCCTACGCCCGCCAGCCGCAGTCCGGCGCCCCCGTAGCCGAAGCCTCGCATCCCCGCAGCCCCCACATCTCGAAGCGCACCATCCGCCTCCTGGCCACCCTCGCCATCCTCCTCTCCGCGCTCCTCATCGCCGCTCTCGTCGCCGGCCGCCTCTGGCTCCGGCACGCCATGCGCGACTCCCTCCCGCAGATCGACGGCAGCCTCTCCGTCGCCGGCCTCTCATGCCCCGTCACCGTCCACCGCGACCCCCACGGCGTCCCCACATCCGCGCCCAGTCCATCGACGACCTCGTCTTCGCCCAGGGCTTCGTCACCGCCGGCGACCGCCTCTTCCAGATGGACGCCCTTCGCCGCCACGCCGCCGGCGACCTCGCCGAGATCCTCGGCTCCGGCATGCTCGCGCACGACCGCTCCCAGCGCACCCTCCAGCTCCGCGCCGCCGCCGACCGCGCCCTCCGCGACCTCCCGCCCGACCAGCTCCACCAGCTCGAGCTCTACGCCCGCGGCGTCAACGCGCCATCGACGCCGAGCGAGCCTCACCTCCCCCTCGAGTTCCGCATCCTCCGCTACCGGCCCCGCCCATGGCTCCCCCGCGACTCCCTCCTCGTCGGCCTCGCCATGTTCCAGGACCTCACCAACCGCTTCCCGAAAAGCTCGACCGCGAAGCCCTCACCGCGCGCCTCGCTCCCGACCTCCCCTTGATCAGCCGAACAGCTCCTCTTCGACCTCTATCCCGTCGGCTCCTGGCGCGACCACCCGCCCAGCCACCCCGTCCCCGACCTCACCGCCCCCGTCGACCAGATCCCGACATTCCCCTCGACGAGTCCCAGCTCGGACTCCGTCGACTACCCCCTCCCCTCAAGCCAGGCACCGACCCCAAGGACCTCCTCGCCCTCACGCAGACCCTCGCGCCCTCCACCTGCGCCGGCTGCCAGCCCGGCTCCAACAACTGGGTCGTCTCCGGCGCCCACACCGCCACCGGCAAGCCCCTGCTCTCAAACGACATGCACCTCAGCCTCACCGTCCCCGGCCTCTGGTACGCCGCCGACCTCGAGGCCCCCCCGAGGCTCAGCGGAACCCTTCCACGTCTCCGGCGTCACCCTCCCCGGCACCCCCTTCGTCATCGTCGGCCACAACGACCATGTCGCCTGGGGCTTCACCAACCTCGGCGCCGATGTCCAGGACCTCTACATCGAGCACCTCCGCGGCACCGGCGAAGCCCAGAGTTCGCCGACCGCCGACGGCACCTGGCACCCCGTCCTCCACCGGGAGGAGATCATCCACGTCCGCGGCGGCGCGGACCAGGTCCTCGACGTCTCCGCCACCCGGCACGGCACCACCCTCACCCCCATCATCTCGCCCCTCCTCCACACCGAGCGCCGCGCCATCTCCCTCCGCTGGATCATCGACGACCCCGCCACCCTCACCAGCCCCTTCTTCGACATCAACTCCGCCCGCGACGCAGCCTCGCTCGTCGCCGCCTTCGCAGCCTTCGGCGGCCCCGCCCAGAACCTCGTCTACGCCGACGACCAGGGCACATCGGCTACCACGCCGTCGGCCGCATCCCCCTCCGCGGCCCGCTCCCGTCGCAGCTCAGCACCGTCCCTACCGATCCGCGCCATCGACGCACCGTCACACGAGTGGTCCGGCTACATCCCCTTCGACCAGCTTCCTCAGGCCCTCGACCCCCCCGGCGGCATCCTCGCCACCGCCAACGCCCGCATCACCCCCGACGACTACCCCTTCCCCGTCACCGTAACTGGGCCGCCCCCTACCGCAACGAACGCATCTGGAAGCTGCTCTCCGCCCGCGAGCACCTGTCCCCCGCCGACATGCTCGCCCTCCAGACCGACGTCTACTCCGACCCCGACCGCGTCATCGCCCAGCGCCTCGCCTACGCCATCGATCACGCAACCCTCACCGCCGACGCGAAACGCCTCCACCAGGCCGCCGACCTCCTCCGCACCTGGAACGGCAAGGTCGGCAGCGACTCGCCCTCGCCGCCATCGTCGACGCCGCTCGCAACAGCCCTCTGGCCCCTCCTCCTCACCCCGAAGTTCGCTCGCGCAGACCCCTCGGAAAAGCCCACCGGCAACCTCCCCGAACCCTGGAAGCTCTACCGCTGGGGCGAAAGCGCCTTCGCCGAAGAGCAGCTCATCATGCACACCCCCGCCCGCTGGCTCCCCCCTGCCTACCCCACCTGGGACGACCTCCTCGCCGCCGCCGTCGAAGCCGGTCTCAAAAACGCGCACGCCCCCTCCGACCTCGCCAGCTGGCGCTACGGCAACGCCCACCCCCTCGACATCGAGCACCCCATCTTCGCGCAATCGGCCATCCTCCGCAGCCGTCGTCGGCCTCCCCACCGGCACCACTCCGTCGCCCAAAGCGGCGACGGCACCACCGTCAAGCAGGTAGGCCGCAGCTTCGGCCCCTCCGAGCGCTTCACCGCCGATCTCGCCAACCTCAGACGCCAGCACCCTCAACCTCGTCCTCGGCCAATCCGGCAACCCCGCCAGCCCCTGGTTCCTCGACCAGTTCCCCGCCTGGCTCCACGTCACCACCCTCCCCCTCCCCTTCACACGAGCCAAACTCCACCCACACCCTCACCCTCACTCCCCGCTGACCAGTCACCGCCGCCCTCACCTCCTTCCGTTACGACGAGCCCCAATCACGCCCCAGTCACCCAGCCGGCGAACGATCCTCTCGCCAACTCTTCGCACGCTCTTGAAAGCACGAAACGCCACACCCACCCCAATGTCCGAACGAGACAAGCAATGCCCGCCCACGTCACCTCCGTAAGCCTCAGCCCCACCCACACCTTCAGCAAGCAGCCGCAGCCCCGCATCCACCTGCTCGGCGGCAAGGGCGTCGCAGGAGACGCCCACGCCGGCCCCCTCGTACGACACCGCTACCTCCGCCGCCGCAACCCCGCCATGCCTAACCGCACACAGGTCCATCTCCTCCACGTCGAACTCCTCGACACACTCCGCGACCTCGGCATCTCCCTCTTCCCCGGCGACCTCGGCGAAAACATCACCACCTCCGGCATCGACCTCCTCCGTCTCCCCACCGCCACCCGCCTCCACCTCGGCCCCGCCGCCGTCATCGAGATCACCGGCCTCCGCACCCCGTGCGTCCAGATGAACCGCCTCCGCCCAGGTCTCATGGCCGCCTCCTTCCACCACCTCCCGGATGGCAGCAGGACACCCCGGGCCGGCATCATGGCCATCGTGCTCGCCGGCGGAGACGTCACACCCGGCACCCTCATCACCGCCGAACTCCCCCCACCTCCTCACCACCCCCTCCAGCCCGTCTAGGAAACCCGTAACACCCGCCCGAGGCCCTGCAATCCCCCTTCAACCCCACTACCCAGGCCCGCCTCTTACACTGATCCCACCTCACCATGCGCAGCCGCCGCCTCCACCTCCTCCTCATCCCCGCCGCGGCCCTCCTCTGCATCCTCCCGCTCCTCCGCGAAGGCCCTTCCTGCGGCCACGACCTTGACTTCCACCTCGTCAGCTGGCTCGAAGCCGCCGGCCAGATCTCCGCCGGCAACCTCCACCCCCACTGGGCCTCCACCCCCGCCTTCGGAGCCGGCGAACCCCGCTTCGTCTTCTACCCACCCCTCTCCTGGACCGCCGGCGCCCTCCTCACCCTCCTCCTCACCCACCTCCCGTCCCTCACTCCCGCCAACGCCTTCACCCTCGCCCCCATCCTCTACACCTTCCTCGCCCTCACGACCGCCGGCCTGGCCATGTACGCCCTCGCCCGCCGCTACGCCCCACCCCCAGCCGCCCTCGTCGCCGCCACCCTCTACCTCAGCAACCCCTACACCCTCTTCACCGCCTTCGAACGCACCGCACTCGCCGAACTCCTCGCCGCCACCTGGCTCCCGCTCCTCCTCCTCGCCATCCTCCCACCCCCAGACCGCGAAGCCTCCCAAACTGCCTCCGCCGAACAAACCCGCCCCACCCAGCAAATCAACCTCCCCCTACTCGCCCTCACCGTAGCCCTCCTCTGGCTCACCAACGCCCCCGCCGCCGTCATGGCCTGCTACACCGTCGCCACCGTCGCCATCGCCCGTCTCGTCCTCCTCTACCGCACAGACCGCAACCTCCGCCCCCTCCTCCACCTCGCCGCCGAGACCCTCGCCGGCACCTCCCTCGGCCTCGCCCTCGCCGCCTTCTACATCCTCCCCGCCGCATACGAACGCCGCTGGGTCGAGATCGCCCTCGCCAACGTCCCCGGCATGCGCATCGCCGACAACACCCTCTTCCACCACACCGGCGACCTCCCCCACGACGACGTCCTCCACACCGCCAGCACCATCGCCCTCCTCCTCCTCGCCGTCACCACCCTCGCCCTCCTGGCCGCAACCCTCCGCACCCCCAGCGCAGCCGGCCCCCAACCGAACCCCAGCCGCCCCACCTCCTCCTCGCCCTCGCTCACCGCAGGCATAGCCTTCCTCCTCACACCCCTCGCCGCCCCCATCTGGCAGCACCTCCCCGAGCTCGCCTTCCTCCAGTTCCCCTGGCGCACCCTCGCCATCCTCGCCCCCATCGCCGCCCTTGCCGCCGCCCTCGCCCTCCGCTCCGTCCCGCTCCGCCCACCCCTCGCCATCGCCCTGTCGCTCGCCCTCCCCGCCGCCCTCAGCTACGGCGCCTACACCCACTTCTACGAGGGCTGCGACCCACCCGACGCCCCCGACGCCCAGCTCGCCCTCTTCCACTCCAGCGCCGGCTCCGAACCCACCGACGAGTACACCCCCAGCACCGCCGACAACGACGCCCTCAAGCCCGGAACCCCCGCCCTCCAGGCCCTCGGTCCCGCACCCGTCCCCCCCAACCCCACCCCCCACGGCCCCGCCCCCCGGCACCTCCTCCTCTCCGCAAAGTCCCCCGAAGATCTCGTCCTCAACCTCCGCGACTACCCCGCCTGGCACGTCGAGCGCAACGGCGCCCCCGTCACCGAGCGCATCCCCCGCAGCGACGGCCTCATCGCTTTTCACATCCCCGCCGGCGAGTCTTCAATCGACATCCGCTACGCCACCACCCCCGACACCCTCGCCGGCGACGCCATCTCTCTCCTCGCCCTCCCCACCTTCGCCCTCCTCCTCCTCCGTCGCTCCATCCTCCCGCGCCGCCGCGAGCCAGCCCCGGCCCCTGCCGAAACCAGACCCTGATTTATCATCGACCTCAGATGGACCCCTCCGTAAAAGACCTGATTCACTCCGGTGCCGAGCGCACCGATCTCGCCCTCGAGCGCCTCCTGCCCTCGCCCAATACCGCGCCCCACTCCATCCATCGCGCCATGCGCCACAGCGTCTTCGCCGGCGGCAAGCGCCTCCGCCCCATCCTCTGCTTCGAAGCCTGGCGCCTCGCCACCAAACTCTCCGCACGCGCACCCCGACACGGAGCCCGCCGCAGCCGATCTCGGTGCCGCCCTCGAGATGCTCCACACCTACTCGCTCATCCACGACGACCTCCCCGTCGCTCGATAACGACGACCTCCGCCGCGGCCAGCCCACCTGCCACAAGGTCTTCGGCGAAGCCATCGCCATCCTCGCCGGCGACGCCCTCCAGACCCTCGCCTTCCACACCGTCGCCCACCTCCGCTGCCCCGCCGCAACCACCGTCAGCATCCTCGGCGAGATCGCCACCGCCGTCGGCACCGGCGTCGGCGCCCTTCCCGAAGGCCCCGAGGACGACCTCCCTCCCGGACAGGCCCCGGGCATGATCGGCGGACAGGTCCTCGACATCGAGTCCGAAGGCCAACCTCCCACCGCCGACCTCGTCGAGCAGATCCACCGCGCCAAGACCGGCGCCCTCATCACCGTCTCCATCGTCGCCGGCGGCCACCTCGCCGGAGCATCGCGCCGACACCATCGACCGCCTCCGCACCTTCGGTCGCAACGCCGGCCTCGCCTTCCAGATCGTCGACGACGTCCTCGACATCACCCAAGCCTCAGAACAACTCGGCAAGACCGCCGGCAAAGACACCGCCACCATCAAAGCCACGTGGCCCGCCGTCTACACCCCCACCCAGGGCCACGACGCCAGCATCGCCCGCTCGCTCGCCGACGCCCAGGACCTCATCCGCGACGCCTTCGCCGCCCTCGAACCCTTCGGCAAAGCCGCAGACCCGCTCAAGTCCCTCGCCCAGTACCTCGTCGACCGCAAGAACTAGAGACCCATCCCCCGCCCTGCTCCGGCAAATCGCGATAGGGTGGGGTTACCTCTCCCGGGTATCCGGGACACCCACCCTCCGCGAACATCGGGTGCCCCATCCTTTCGCGGTCCCCATCGCGATCAGGGTGGGGTGCTTCTCCCGCCCCAATTCCCAAGCATCAGCCTCAAAACCCCTCGCCCCGCGTTCGCCTTTGCTCCGCTCTTGCGCTACCCTTCACGTCTTCCGGCGGTGACACCTTGCTTTACCCTGAAACCAGCACCATGCTCACCGACTCCCAACTCCGCGAAGCCCTCCGCGACTGCTACGACCCCGACCTCCCCTGCAACATCGTCGACCTCGGCCTCGTCCTCGCCACCACCATCACGCCCGACCCCCACGCACCCGGAACCGGCATCCCCGGCGTCCCCCCAAAATCCCGCGTGGAAGTCGATCTCATCCTCACCAACCCCACCGAGATCGCCGAATCCCAGCTATCCGCCCAGATCGCGAACCGTCTCGCCGGCCTCGAAACCGTAAGCCACACCACCGTCAACGTCCTCCCCGAGCCCCAGTGGTCCCCCCAAAGAATCTCTCCCGCAGGCCGCAAACTCCTCGGCCTCGACGGCAACCCGAACCTCGTGCAGATCCGCTGAATGACAACGCCGAAGAAGCCCAGAAGCCCTCAAGCCCGGCCAGGCCCGCGACAAAGCGCAAGAGCAGTAAGACAAGCCCGGGGCCACAGCTCGTCCCAGCCGCGGCATCTGTGGCATCCACGTCAGCGAAGGCCCGCCCGATCCACCCCTTCGACGCCCGCTACGGCACCGACACCGGCGGCCTCATCCCCGCCGCCGACCTCCTCACCGGCCACCCCAGCGACACGCACGTCACCGCCTACTACGGCGTCGCCCCCTCCATCCTCCGCGGCATCATCGACCTGTGGATCGACCGCACCGCCCCACCCTTCCCCATCGACCGCTACACCTTCCTCGACATCGGCGCCGGCAAAGGCCGCGCCCTCCTCATCGCCGCCGAATCCCCCTTCCACGAGGTCGTCGGCGTCGAGCTCAACCCCGGCCTCGCCGCCATCGCCGAGTCCAACATCCGCTCCGCCGCAACCCACCCCCTGCAGGCACAACAGCTCCTCTCGCCCATCCGCCTCATCCAGGGCGACGCCCTCTCGCTCACCCTTCCCGACACCCCCACCCTCGCCTCCTCTTCCACCCCTTCGAGGCCCCCCTCCTCCGCAGGCTCCTCCGCCTCGTCGAAACCCAGTTCAGCAGCTCGCCCCCGCCAGCTCGACCTCCTCTACATCAACGCCGAGCACGCCCCCGTCCTCGACCGCCACCCCGCCTTCCAGCAAGCTCTGGCAAGGCCCCGTAGCCATGTCCACCGAAGACCACATCGCCGACCTCCGCGAGATCGCCGAGCAGCACGAGTACGGCTCCACCGGCGACGAGCAGTGCGCCATCTACCGCTACACCGGCCGCTCCAAACCAAAGGCCTGAATTCAGAAACGCGAGCTCCGTCCAGCCCCGCGCGCACAAGCAGAGACCTCCTTGGTCTACTCTCCTTTTCGGCCGTCATTCTGAACGCAGCGAAGAACCCGCTTCTCAACCCCGAACTCCTGCTCACTCCCAAACCTCCTGCTCACTCCAAACTCCTCCTGCTCACTCCAACTCTTCCTGCTCACTCCACCCCCCCTGCTCACTCCAAACTCTCCTGCTCACTCCAAACCCTCCTGCTCACTCCACCCCCGAGCACCCTTCCCCTTTGGTTGTCATCCTTCGCCGAAGGCGGAGGATCTGCTTCTCTACCTCCGACTGACCAGCACCTCAGGATTCGCCGCCTTCCGGAGCTCTAGTCGCCATTCCGCAGCTCTAGTGATCCTTCCGCAGCATTGGTTGTCATTCCGCAGCATTGGTTGTCATTCCGCAGCATTGGTTGTCATTCCGCAGCATTGGTTGTCATTCCGCAGCATTGGTTGTCATTCCGCAGCATTGGTTGTCATTCCGCAGCATTGGTTGTCA